>JAIXQF010000011.1 GCA_027484085.1 Actinomycetales bacterium
AAGCCAGATCAATCACCGGAATCTTCGAACCTGAATCGACTACACGGTTATATAACCAGGCAATCTCAAGTAACCAAGGCTCGCTATCGACATCGGGAGTAAGAGTGCGAGCACGCTCTAGTGAGAAATCCATGAGGCAAGACTAGGAGCCACCACTGACAACCCACACCGCTCTACACTCACCTCATGCACCGCATCCGCATCGCAGCACAACTACTACTCGGAGTAATTCTCACCTACGCAGGTGCCACTCACTTAACTACCAGCCGTATCGAATTCCAAGCACAAGTACCCACCTGGCTTCCACTCTCACCTGACTTTGTCGTCATCGCATCTGGCGTTGTCGAAATACTCCTCGGCCTCTGCCTCATCTCACTGCAACGCCGCCGCCACGTAGGTATCGCCACCGCAATCTTCTTCGTCGCCATCTTTCCCGGCAACATCTCGCAATACGTCAATGGAATCGACGCCTTCGGATTAGATACCGACCGCGCTCGCGCAATCAGATTGCTCTTTCAACCACTACTCGTTCTCTGGGCGCTGTGGGCCACAGAGTTCTGGCAACCTCGCAAAACCACACCACCTGCCACCCAACGCGATGATCTCGAGCAAGACACCATCTACGGTTAGCAAGCTTCACCATCGACATGTTCTTGCAATACAAGAAGATCGGCAAGTGGAAGGTCTACGCATACGGCGAGAAGGCCTACATAGTCCTCAGCCTTGTATCAAAGTCAGCACTGGGCTGGATCATTGTTCTTGGAACGATGGGTGTGTAGGGGGAGTAGTCTCTTGAATTCGAGTCAAAACTGTGTAAGTTTTGGCTATGACAGATAACAATGACTCAATCGACAAGGCTGAATCAACTCCGAAGGAAAGCCGGCCTTGGTATAAAAAGAAAAGAATTGTTATCCCCCTTGTTCTTGTAGTTTTGATAATTGGGGCTGGGTCCAACAGCGATTCAGAAGAATCAGGAACGGCGACAGCGTCTTCATCAACTGAGAATGCTGCAGGCAACTCAAGTGCAGAAGAACCAGTTGGTGGCGAATTCGGAAATTACCCAGCCGATCAAGCAGCTTTTGTAAAAGCTATTGAAGATGCAAAAGAGGCGATAGGTGCAGCAGAAACAGATTTGCAAGAGTCTGTTGCATTAAGAGCCCGCGACAAGCAACTGTGCGCGCTGCTCACTGGCAATAAAGCAACAAACTGGACAGGGATAATTGATAATGTTGGCGCGAATGGCGAGGGCAAGGCTTACGTATACGTAGAAATCGCTGAAAAAGTGAAGGTGATAACTTGGAATAATTCCTTCTCTGATATCAGCGATAACACATTGATCCCAACATCAAGTAAGTTTTTCGACAAGCTTGTGGCCATGCAAAAGGGTGACCTTGTTACATTTTCGGCTACTTTCCTTAAGAGCGGCAACTCCTGCTTGAAAAAGGGCAATCTCACTGAGTTCTTCTATGGAGAGCGTCCAGAATTTGTCGCAAAGTTTAGTGACATAACTAAGAGCTAAACTGATCTGCGCTGAGTAGTTCATCGAGAAAACTTGGTGCAGTAATCGACCTGAGCTGATTAATGCTGCTGCTGCGAAGCTTGATTAGCTTGGAATCTTGGAGCCTCAGGATTGCCGGGATAAATCTGAACGAGTGCAATCCGGGTAACGAAGGCTGAGCTGGGAAAGATCACGCTTCGCTGACAAGGCAATAGCAGCATTTCACCCCCCCCACATTCAGGCGAAAAAGATAGAAAATTTCCTCACATCTTGATAACCTCAAGCATGATTAAACGTGCAATTACAACTCTTCTGATCTCCAGTCTTGCGCTTGGAATGAATATTTCACCAGCGAGCGCCGCAGTTAAGCCAGGTTCTGCCTGCAAATCTGAGGGTCAGGTAACCACAACATCAGGCAAGAAATATACCTGCGTTAAAAAGGGTAAGAAGCTGGTGTGGAATAAGGGCGTCAAGTCAACTTCATCAGATGAAGGCATCTCTGTAGATAAGAACCTATTCAGCGTTGATGTAACAATTCCAGCGTCGTTCTATGAAGATCAAAAGATTACCCAAGCAGAGTTGGACGCTGATGCGGCCAAGAAAGGCTATGGCAAAGCGAAGCTCAACAGCGATGGCTCAGTTTCTTTCCGCATGTCAAAGGCTCAACACAAAGCAGCTTTGGCTGATATGAAAAAGTCAATTGATGGTTACATTCAAGAATCTGTAAATGAATCCCCAAAAATATTCAAAAAGATTTCTTATAACAGCGACATGACCGAGTTCAATATTTCAGTTGATAAAGCGAGTTTCGAAGCTGATTTGGCCGCTGGCTTTGTTGGTTTCGGAATCGCCCTTCAGGCATCGTTCTATCAAATGTTCAACGGAACGCAGACCCCAAAGACTCAACTCAAACTGATCGATGCGGCAACCGGAAAGGTATTTGATACCCAAAGCTGGCCAGAAAAAGAGTAATGACCTCAAATAATCTGGTTTTAAAACTTGTTCTAACCTCTTTAGTCCTGCTTGGTTGCACAGCCTGTAGGTCAGAAATTGGTGGCACCACGACAATCGAACCCTCAACGATGGGCTCTTACTCTAAGGACCCTGATTCAGAGCTGGGAAGTAGGAATAATCCGATTGCACTCGGCAAGCCAGTCGAGGTCAATGGGTGGAAGGTTCAAGTTGAATCAGTAAATAAGGATGCTGAGAAGGTCGTATTGGCTTCCGATCCATACACAAGTAAGCCTTCTGCAAACGAGCGGTACGTCTTACTAAACCTCAAAGCTACTTATGTAGGCGAAGAAAGTGGAGAGCCGAGTTTCGATTTAAGATTCAAGATTGTAGGTTCGAAGGGAAATACCTTTGCCCAATCTTGTGGTTATTCTTCTGACTCTTTTGACAACAATGGAGAAACTTTTACAGGCGCAAGTGTCAAGGGAACGCTCTGCTTTACAGTCGATGCAAACCAAATTTCCGGTGCGACGATTTCTGTTCAGGGTGACTATTCGGGGGATGATAGGAAGTTTATATCCGTAGATTAAGACTTAACGGAACATTTACTGCTTATGCCTGCCAACCTGCTTTCACATAAGCCGCTCGATGAATGTGATCACGCCATCAAACGGTCCTCAGCAAAACTTTAAATGGATCTAGTAATCACGCCTAATTACGGAATCATGAATTAATTGACATGTAGTCAAGTTTTCCATCATGTTTATTCTTGAGCTTTTACAACTTTATAGTCGTACCCAAGGGCTTCTAGGTCAGAATCAGCTATTTTCCATGGTGAGAGAAAAAGTACCTTTCCTCCCTTTGCTGACGGTGGATCACTGCGATCAAGATCAATCTGGCTTACAACAATTAGCGCATTGTTAGGGTATTCCTGACGGTGGAGTAGCACTTCATTTTTTGTGAGTACTACTTTTTCTCCGAGCGAAATCGTTCCCTTAACCTCGATATAGAAATCTACCCCATTCATTTTTGCAGCTATGTCATAAGAATGATTCTTGCCGACATCCTTAATGTTCGTAAAGCCCCGCTTGTCTAGTTGCTTCATAGCTACTTCAACAGCATGTTCTTCAATTACTTTTTTATGAGCCTGCGGTAATCGCGAGCGCCCTTGACGGCGAGGGCCAGTCAAATCTCTTCCAGCAGCTTGCGCAATTGCTGCGACCGCTTCTTGATGTTCTGGACTTTCAGAACCTGGGATAGTCGGATCCGTTTCTTGCAGAAGATAGATCTTAGATAGCATCTCCAAAAGCAATTCAAGATCGCTGATGATTTGGTCATCATCGGGGATACTTTGTAGCGGATACTCAAATCCGCAAAGGCTAGTGCGATTGTATGCTTCCGCGAGAATTCCTTTAGCTTCTAAATCCATTTTATGTTTTAACCTTGGGACCTTAATCGCATTGAGCTGAAGTTTTTCACGACCCCAGCGGACCATTTCATCTGCAAGTTCCGGTGGGAGAGGTTTCTGATAACGCTTTTCGGTTGAATCACCCTCGTAGATCATGCTTGAGTGGCCCAGACTTAAGTAGCAATTAGACCCTGTCGCGGAGAAAAGGAAAACCACGTACCAGCCCTTCATTGCGCTTGGGCTTAATTCTTTGGAGCCAAGTCGCACCCAGGGGATCTCTGCCTTGTTGCCCTCGCCATCTTTACCCTGAACCCACAGATCTTCGATAGCAATCTCATAATTGGATTTGAAGCGATCAAAGTTTTCGAATAGTGAGCCTGCAATCTCTTTCCGGATCAGAATTCCACGCCGTTGCATGGCAGGAGTGTTTTTCGAGGTGTACTGCCTCTGGAGCTCTAAAACTTCTCGAATCTGGGCACTGATCATGCTTGAAGGTTACTCAGAGTCACTGACAAACAGAAGATAGCTACGGAGAGTAACTTCCGGGACTAATCTTGGAACATGCTGGCTTACCTTGCGACGAAGTCCCAGTTCCTTGAGGATGCCCACTTGATCGAAGACCTTGTCCGAGATGCCGTCAAAGAACACCTTGGGATAGGCGTCCATCCCAACGAGTATGCAGCTTGGAGAAATTCTCTTGGGAATGGCATGTCCCATATCATCGCAAGCCCAGATATCCCAGATGATGTCGGAGTTGCGATTGAATACCAGATTAATCGACTCAAGAATCGAATCGACTTCATCGTAGCTGGAAAAGATGCAGCAGGATCTGGGTCAATTGTCATAATCGAGCTTAAGCAGTGGACTGATATTGAGTATTCAGAGCTTCCGGAGCATGTTTTGACATTTGTTGGGCAAAAAAAGAGAGATGTAGTCCATCCCGCTTATCAAGCTCGAAGTTATGCAAGTCTACTTGAAATGTACAACGAGTATGTCTATGAAACTCCAGTAAATGTAGCCTCTTGTGCTTACCTACATAACTGCCCGGATCCAACTGTTGTAAACGATTCGAGATATGAAGAGGCTTTGAGAAATACTCCCGTGTTTATTAAAGGGCAGAAAAAAGAGATTCTAAACTTGATCACCACTCAGATTTCTAGTGGTGGCGGAATTGAATTAATGCGGAGAATTGACTCTGCACCTACAAGGCCTTCATTACAGTTGGCAGATGCAGTCGGGAAAATGCTTCAAGGCAAGGAAGCATTCGTTCTAATCGACGATCAAAAGACTGTACTTGAAAAAATTGTTAAGGCTTCAGAAGACGGTTTAGAAGGACGGAAGCAGGTATTAGTAGTTAAGGGCGGGCCTGGCACAGGAAAATCAGTTGTTGCAATCAATGCTCTTTCAAGGCTTATGGGTAAGCGTCTGATTGCAAGGTATGTAACACCGAATGCGGCTCCAAGAGCTGTCTTTGAAGTGAATCTGAAGAATGCCTTCAAAGGTGGAGAGATACGAGAACTCTTCAGCGGTTCAGGGAGTTTCACAGGGCTAGAGGACAATGACTTTGATGTTTTGATAGTTGATGAGGCTCATCGATTGAAACTGAGAACACAGTATTCGAAAGGTGGGGATAACCAGGTACGAGAGATCATTCATGCTGCTAAGACATCTGTTTTTTTCATTGATGAGGCTCAGAAAGTTACTTGGAAAGACATAGGGGAAATAGCTGAAATAGAGAAGTTTGCTAAGGCGATGAATGCCGAAGTTCAACACATGGAGCTAAAATCTCAGTTTAGATGCAGTGGCTCTGATGAATACATGTCCTGGTTAGATCAAGTTTTGGGCATTCAGGAAGACGACGAGACCTACCTCATGAAATCTGATTATGACTTCAAGGTCTTCAGTAATCCAACGAAACTCTATGAGCAGATCAGAGTGCAGAATGCAATAGATGGCAAATCTCGAATGCTCGCAGGATATTGCTGGGATTGGATTAGTAAAACCGACTCAAAGAAGTTTGATATCGAGTTTCCAGAGTTTGCCTTCAAGGCTAAGTGGAATCTCACTTCGAGAGGTAGTTCTTGGATCATTGATCCCGAATCAATTGAAGATATAGGTTGCATTCATACCTCCCAAGGTCTCGAACTGAGTTATGCAGGAGTAATCATTGGTCCTGATTTTCGAATAGTTGATGGGAAACTGGTAACGAATCCAGAGGGTCGCGCATCCACAGACGTCTCACTTCATGGCTACAAAAAAGAGTTAAAGGAAAATCCAGAAGTGGCTTCACAAAAGGCCGACCAAATCATCCGCAATACCTATCGCACATTACTGACTAGGGGTATGAAAGGTTGCTATATTTACTGTGCTGACGAAGAAGTTGGCAGATATTTTCAAGAAAGATTAAAGGATTAGGAATAGTTATGACCGAGTTTGATCAATTGAAATCGGAGATCCGAGCTTTCGCTGATGCTCGTCAATGGGAGATCTTCCACACTCCTAAGAATCTTTCAATGGCAGTAGCTGGAGAAGCGGGCGAACTTGTCGCTGAGTTTCAATGGCTAACTGCGGATGAGTCTCGTAAGGAGAATTTATCTGCTGAGAAGATTCAAGATATCAAAATGGAAATTGCAGACGTGGCCCTTTATCTTTTCCGGTTGGCAGACGTGCTAGATGTTGATTTAGCGGATGTAATGCGCACAAAAATGGAAATCAACGAGGGACGTTTTTAGAACCCCTAACCATCCCCACCACATAAGCCACTCCAAACCCAAAGCCCACAGCTGCATACAGAGATGTGAACCAGGTGAGCTCTGTTGGGATCATCAGAGTGAGGGCTCCTAGCGCTGTAGCGCTGATACACATCACCTTTGCCACATTGCCTACTCGTGCATC
>JAIXQF010000010.1 GCA_027484085.1 Actinomycetales bacterium
ACTTCCATTTCTAGTGGCATGGGTTGCACCAAGATCAGTGGCGCATCCGGATCAAGTTACACAGTTAAGGCTGCAGACCAGGGCAAACACATAACGGCATTGGTAACCGCCAAGAACTCAGAAGGTAACGCTTCATCCAGCGCTGCTTCGGTCTTTGTCAAGGTTCCGCTAACTAAACCGTGACAAAGACAAGAGCTAGCTGGCACCAAGTCAGCAAAGTCAAAATCGCAGCTAATTTCTTGTTGGTTCTCTAGAGATGCCTAATCCAAATGATGATGCGCCTAATCTAGGAATTTCTAGAACCCTAGGGCTATCTGAAACGTTTGCGCTTTACGAAAAAACTTTGCCCGAGATCGGCAATGCGTTTTCGGAATTGATGTCTGGATTAGATAGCGCAATCTCAACGCTATTAGAGGCCACGAGTGAGGTGTCACTAAATCTACTTGAGGGATTTAGTGACGAGAACTAATCGATAGAGACGATTAAGTCGCCTTCTTGCACGACGTCACCGATACTTACCGCGACTCTTGAGATGATTCCAGACTCTTCAGCGATCACGGGAATCTCCATTTTCATAGATTCCAGCAGGACAATGGTGTCGCCCACATTTAGTGTGGCTCCTTCAGTGACATAGATTTCCATCACGTTTGCGACCATATCTGCACGCACATCTGACATACCTCAACGGTAACCCATGATGATTTGGGTGAGGCGAGTGACTAGCCAAAAAGTGAACTTTTGCTTAACAGGATTGAGTTAGGGGAGCGAGAAAATCGCTGTGTATTAGAGTCTGATTATGAGTGTAAAAGCATCAGTTTTATTCGTTTGCGTTCACAACGCCGGAAGATCCCAAATGGCTGCCGGTTATCTTCAGCATCTAGCTGGCGATCGCATCGCGGTACTTTCCGCAGGCACTGAACCTGGTGATCAAGTGAACCCAGCTGCCATTGCTGCGATGGCCGAAGAAGGCATTGACCTAACCACAGCGACACCTAAAGTTTTAACTGATGAAGCAGTGATCGCAAGCGACTATGTCATCACTATGGGATGTGGTGACAAGTGCCCATTCTTCCCAGGCAAGACATACCTCGACTGGAAACTTGAAGATCCAGCCGGACAAGGCCTAGAAAGTGTTCGTCCAATCCGCGATGAAATTAAAGTGCTAATTACGAACTTGATTGCCGAGATCGACGAGAAGTTCTAAGGATTAGGCAAGTCTGATTCAAAAACGTGCGGTGTTGGCTCTAGGCCACGCGCACGGGCACGCTGAGCTCGACGTTTGATGGCACGACGCTCATCTTCGCTAGTTCCGCCCCAAACGCCAGAGTCCTGACCGGTTTCCAATGCCCATTTCAGGCATGGTTCGATGACTTTACAGCGACGGCAGACTGCCTTCGCTTCTTCGATTTGTAAAATTGCAGGGCCTGTATTGCCAATGGGGAAGAAGAGTTCTGGATCTTCGTCACGGCAGGCTGCCTCATGGCGCCAGTCCACGCGATCCTCCAACATGTAGTTACGGATAAACGGTCAATTTTGCGATTTTTGGCCCTTAGGTTGCCCTTGGAACCGTTCCGCAGGCTCTAGTTTCTCACTTCGTGACTGTTTTCACAAGGGTTTAGCCCATAAAATTGGGATTTTTTTGCGCTAAGTTCTTCGATTCGCTCGGTAAACGCCTAAATGATGTTGAATTTGATTTCTCAAGAAGGTTAATAAGCCAAAGTGCGCAGTGCGCGCGGCACGTGAGTTGCCGTAAGTTCCGTTGATTGTGTGACCACATCGCCATCAACTTGAATCCACAATGGGCGCTCCGCTTGGATATGGACCTGATTCTGGTCAATTAGAGAAATCACATTGCGGTCCGCTACAGCTGACTTCCCAGCCAGTGCGTGAGAAGCGAGTCTAAAAATGGCTGGAATTGAAAGTGATGTGGGTGCATAAACATCTAGAGCTGTTTCGTGACTGGCAAGCGGCATTGGGTTTAGTGGCTTAGATCCCAGATAAGCCCAGGGCGCCAGATTCACAATGAGCGCAAAATACGCATCGCGGTGAACTTCACCAGATTCGGACGCCAAGCTAAGGCCGGCATGCTTGCGATCTGTTTTCGCGAATAACTCTTTAAGCGCCAGAGTCGCATATGCAAAGTCGCTAACAAGTTTTCCTTTTGCTCGCCTTGCTTCCATCTCTGCAATTACTGCAGCGTCCAATCCGATACCAGCATTAAATAAAAACCAGCGAGAAATGTTGTTGGTGGCAATCTTTCCAACTCCAATGTCTGTGAAATTCTTGGCATTAAGAGAATTCATTATTTGAGCTGTTGCTTCGAGTGGGTTCTCTGACAGTCCCATGTTTCTGGCAAACACATTTCCGTTTCCACCAGGGATTGCAACCAACATCGGACCTGAAGGATTTGGTCCGTTGGCCAGAAGTCCATTTGCAATCTCATTTATGGTGCCATCTCCACCGAGGCCAATTACAACTTCGAATCCTTGTTGCTGTGCTGCTTTAGCAATCTCCGTGGCATCATTTCGAGCCGAAGTATTGGCAACTGTGATGTCAAGAAACTTTGAAAGCTCACTTACCACCTGAGACTGAATTGAGCCATCGGTTGTAGTTGCATAGGTATTTGCAACTAGGAGAGCGCGCATAACTAAACCCTACCTGCGATTATTCAGGAATCCGATATGGTTAGAAGGTGAAGAAGTTAGCTTTAGCTATTGGCGCAGTTGAATCGTTGGCAATTTTTCTTTACGGACTCACCATTGTCATTCGTGGAACCGTAGAACATAGTTCAGTTGGTTCACCATTGGTCCAATTCATTATTTATTCGATACTGGCTGGCTCTCTAGCTGCCTGCACTCGAGGAATTTCAATGAATCAAAACTGGGCTCGCACGCCTTACTTACTACTTCAACTCTTCATCGGTATTGCCGGCTACACGCTGTTTAGTGGCACCATCATGATCTATAAAGTCGCTGGAGTTGTCGTTGCAGGCGTGGGCATGGTTGGGTTTGCGGCGCTAGTTAGAACCCCGCAAGATTAATCAGTTATTGATCAAACCTTCTCTTAAGTGGCTCAATACCTTGTTAAGAATTCGCGATACATGCATTTGTGAAATGCCAAGTTCAGCTGCAATCTGACTCTGACTTAAGTTCTCAAAAAACCGCATCTGCAGAATTCGCTTTTCTCGGTCATCTAATTCCGCAAGTAATGGTTTAAGGGATTCTCGGTATTCAACACCTTCTAGGGCTTCGTCCAAAGCGCCAAAAGTATCTCCAATACTGGTTGAAGTATCCGAAGTTACGTCAAGGCTGACTGTTGAATAGGCCGCATTGGACTCCAAGGCTTCGGCCACTTCATCAACTGTGATTCCTAAATGCTTAGCTATTTCTTTTGGAGTAGGAGATCGGTCTAATTTGTGAGTCAACTCATTGGTGGCCTTAGTTACTGAAGCTCCTAGTTCTTGCAGTCTTCGAGGAACTCGTACTGCCCAAGTCTTATCCCGGAAATGTCGTTTAATCTCACCAACAATCGTTGGTGTTGCAAACGTCGAGAATTCAAAACCTTTAGAAATCTCAAAGCGATCGATCGCCTTGATCAATCCAATGGTTCCAACTTGAATCAAGTCATCCAGAGGTTCGCCACGATCTGCGAATTTCCGAGCCATGAATGCAACTAGCGGTAAATGGCGCTCAATCAACACAGCACGAATCTGCTCGTGTTCACTGGTACCTGCTTCTAGAGCTGCAAGCTGCTCGAACATCTCACGATCGGCGGATCGTAAGTCGTCTTTAGGCACTAGCCACCACTTTGGCAGTTAGTAACAAAGTCACTAATCCTGCCTGAGAGGTTTGAATGGACACTTCGTGCACCAGCGCACTCAATACAGTCCAGGCAAATGACGTTGTGTCAGGGAGCGGGCTTCCAGCCGGAGCAGTTAACTCAATGTCCAATTGTTCAGCGTGAATAGTGAAGCGAATAGATACTGCGCCTGATTCTGGCTGGTGCGCAATTAGGACTGCGAAGGCCTCATCGACTGCTAATCGCAGATCGTCGATGGCTTCGATTGTTAAGTCAGCATGCGCAGCAATATGAGCAGCAGTGCTTCGGATCAAACCAACATATTCAGGTGCGGCCGGAACGGCTAAATCAATTGTGTTCACGTTATGACGTTAACCTATTGCTGCGCTGCCACGGGTGATCGCCGAACTATTCGCTGGCAAGATCCTTGAGTTCTTGACCGGATACTCGATAAACCGTCCATTCATCCATGGCCTTAGCCCCCATGGCTCGGTAAACCTCGATAGCAGGCTGGTTCCAATCCAGAACCCACCATTGAAATCTTGAGTAGTCATTTTCAATGCAAACTTGGGCAAGTCTTTTCAGCAGGGCTTTACCCATGCCCTGGCCGCGGAATTGTGGTCGCACATAAAGGTCTTCGAGATAAACCCCGTGAGTTCCATCCCAAGTGCTGTAATTCAAAAACCAAATTGCCATCCCAGCAAGCTGTTCTGAGTCTGCTGGGTCCTCAACGACGAATGCATAAACTGCGGGTTGGCCATGAGGCGTATTAGCAATTCCAGAAGAAGCAATGCTGTCATGCTGATCATATTCTGGGGACGAAAAATCGCGACCGAACAATGCCTTCATCAGGTTATGTTCGGTCGCGATTACTTCTTCTGGAGCTTTTTCGTACTCGGCTAACTCATTAATCATTTGGTGCATTTGGGCTACGTCTTCAGGCGTTGCCTCGCGCACCAAAATCATAAGTTAGGTTTTTACTTCTTTGAGTCAGCGAAGATTGCGGCGATTTCGTCGATCTTTGCGATCAACTGGTCAGCAACGGCAACGTCATTAGTTCCCTTGGTGCCACCGGCGCCAGCAAGCTTTGTTGCTTCGTTGAATAGTTCATTTAGATTTGGGTACTTCTCAAAATGTGGTGCCTTGAAGTAGTCAGTCCAAAGAACCCAAAGGTGTTCTTTTACCTGGTGTGAACGCTCTTCTTTAATTGCTACGGCACGTGCCTTGAAGTCAGCATCATCTGATGCGTGGTACTTCTCCATGCAGGCTTTTACTGAAAGTGCTTCGATTCGAGCCTGGGCTGGATCGTAGATGCCACAAGGTAGGTCGCAGTGAGCATTCACTGTGATGGTTGATGCGAAAAGCTTCATAATTCCTCCGAAGTTTATGCGGATACCCGCCTGATTCAAGATTACCGCCGCGAGTTCGGGTCTGCAGAATAGGGCTGGAACAATAGGGAAATGCGTTACCGAATGGCAGTTGTTGCTGGATTAAGCATGATTCCTACGCTTGCCCCAGGCGAGCGCCTATTGGTTAGACACGATGGTCCAATTGTCCTTGGCGACATTGTTGTCTTTCGATACGAAACTCAATTCGACATCAAGCGGGTTTTGCGAATTGAAGCAGAAGGCATCGTTGTCAAAGGAGACAATGACCTGGTCAGCGACTTTTCACCAACTTATGGCGTGATTCCGTATGACGACATTGTGGGGACCGTAACTTATCGACTTTGGCCGAAGCCAGGTCGAATTAAGGGATGAGCGTATTGGCGAAAATCTGCCAAGCCAGTAACGACTTAGCAACCAAGCTCAACACAATGTAGATGCGCTCGCCATGTAAGTAGTTACTCCACTTACCTTTGGCTTTGTATTGCTTGTACTGCACCCAAGCGAATGAATTGAAAAACAGGAAGATTGTGACAATGATTCCGATGACAAATCCAGGTGCACTCGTTTCTGGAGGACCGCCTGGCGACATCACATAAATCAAGACAGCAAGCCAAGGAACGATACCGGCAATGCAACCAAAGATAAATGGAATCCAGCCACCATTGCCTGGTTGCTCGTACTTTTCTTGCAACCAGCCAAAAAGAATCATCGATGCGTTAACGCCAAAAATTGCAACTAGTGCGGTGATGTCAGCAATGCCCGTGATTTGAGCAATTAACACGATCATTACTGATGAGCTAATTGAATACTCAACCCAACGGAAGTAATTTCGCTTCTCTTCCAGGCCTTTACCGTAGCGACCAAAGAATTGGGGACTTGCAACGATGAAGTGTGCCAGAGCTGACAAACCTAGGAAAAGAGCAACTGCAAGTGCAAGTGGCGTTTCAAATACAACTACCGGATCAGCAAACGAAGACCCTGGCGGTCCAGCCATGTAAGTGGCGGTAACTGGCAGACTGAAATCTGTTGACAATGCAATTACGGCAGCCATTTGCAACAGGTGCACAACGCCGGCAATCAGGTTGAATCTACGAAGACCTGGGATAGTGAGTTTGCTCATATCTCAAGCGTACTTAGCGTTGATCGACTTTCACTCAATTGAATCCCAATTTTTATGCAGGAAAACAACGCCTTAAGGAACGATTACGAGTTTTCCTTGTATTTCGCCCTGATGCATAAGTTCGTAACCTTGCTTTGCATCCTCAAGCGCAAATACCTGTTGAATGTGTGGCCGCACACCAGTCTCACCAAGGAACTTCAGAAGGGCTTCAAACTCGGCGCGAGTTCCCATAGTTGAACCAACTACCTCAAGCTGCAAGAAGAACAATCGATTTAAATCTGCTGGGGGATTGGCACCACTAGTGGCACCACAAATTACGATTCTTCCGCCGGGACGAAGGCTTCGCATGGAGTGTGACCAAGTTGCTTCGCCAACACTTTCCATAACTGCATCAACTTTGCCAGGCAGTCGGGCGCCAGATTCGAACACTTCGCTAGCGCCAATAGATTTTGCATACTCGCGCTTAGCTTCATCACGAGAAGTCACCCACGTAACAAATCCCGCTGCACTCGCAAGCTGAATCAGCGCGGTGGCAACACCGCCACCTGCGCCTTGAATAAGTACTGTGTCACCTTTTTGTAATCCTGATTTTGTAAACAGCATTCGATAGGCCGTTAGCCAAGCAGTAGGCAAGCAAGCCGCCTCTTCGAATGTTAGGAAGTCAGGTTTTGGAATCACGTTGTAGGCAGGCACGGTAACGAACTCAGCATGGGTACCGTCGTGTACTTCGCTAAGCAGGGATCGCTTCGGATCTAAAGTCTCGTCACCTTTTGATGGATCGCCAAGTACGGCATGCACAATTACTTCAGTGCCATCGTCTAAGACTCCAGCGGCGTCAGAACCAAGCACGATCGGTAAATTCTCCGGAGCTGTTGCCACACCACGTAACGTCCAAACGTCATGGTGATTGATTGCTGCAGCCTTGACCGCAACTCGCACCCAACCGTCGGCAATTACAGGATCCGGATGGTCACAAATCGAGAATCCTTCAAATGGATTTTCTTGGTTACCGCTAACAGCGACTACAGCGCGCATTAGACATCTTCCTCATCATCATCGAGGCGAGCTAGCCAAGTTGCTAGACGCTCTGTTGGTACTTCGAAGTCCGGAAAAGTATCGACAAATTCCCGCATGCGTTCAGCTAGCCATTCAAAGGTGACTTCTTCTTGGCCGCGCCGTTTTTCTAGTTCTTCGATACCTCGGTCAGTAAAGTACACGGTTCGTCCTTTCCAGACTTTGGATTAACTAAAGGCCTGTGCGACTAGGGCTTGCTGTTCTAATTCGCTGCGGTGATGTGAGCCAACTGCAGGGGAGCTAGAAGCTGGGCGCGAAATGCCCGTGATCGCACGATTAATCAGTGCCGGCAGATTCATTGCCATAAAGCTCCAGGCCCCTTGATTAGCTGGCTCTTCTTGCACCCAACGAACATTGGCCAAGTTCTTGTAGCGCGCAAGTTCCGGCGGCAGTGTGATCGCTGGCAATGGATACAAACGCTCGAGGCGAACGATTGCCACATCCTTGCGTCCAAGCTTTTCGCGCTCAGCTGCTAAGTCGTAGTAAACCTTGCCGCTACACAGAAGCACTGAAGTTACGTCATCAGGATTCACTGTGGTGTCGCCAATGATTGCCTTGAAAGTTCCTTCAGTGAAGTCGCTAACTTTAGAAGTTGCAAACTTGGCACGAAGCAGTGACTTAGGCGTAAACACAACCAGCGGGCGAGTCAATGAAGACTTGACCTGCCAGCGCAACAAATGGAAGAAGCTTGCTGGAGTAGTTGGCATCGCAACGGTTATGTTGTCCTGAGCACACTGCTGTAAGAATCTTTCGACGCGAGCACTTGAGTGATCTGGACCCTGGCCTTCGTAGCCGTGTGGCAGCAACAAGACAACACTGCTCTTTTGCGCCCACTTCTGCTCGCCAGTAGTGATGTATTCGTCAATGATGGTTTGCGCACCGTTGGCAAAATCACCAAACTGGGCTTCCCAAATTGTTAATGCTTCTGGGCGAATAACGGAATACCCATATTCAAATCCCATTGCTGCGTATTCGCTTAGCAAGGAATCGTAAACATCGAGTTTTGCGTTGCCTTCATAGCAAGTCTTAAGTGGCTTGTATTGCCATCCGGTTTGCTTATCAACAATTACGGCATGGCGATGTCCAAAGGTTCCGCGACGGCTATCTTGACCTGCGAGGCGAATGACGGTTCCTTCGGTGAGAAGTGAACCAATTGCGATTGCTTCACACATACCCCAGTCGATTGCATCTGTTGCGACCATCTCGGCCCGGCGGGCAAGCTGCGGCGCCAGTCGAGGATGCACAGTGAATCCTTCGGGCATGTTGGTTTGGCTAGCAACAACACGATCGATTACTTCGCGGGTTGTAGCTGTAGGAACTTCCCAAGTCGGCGTTTGTGGAGCCAAAGTTTGCTGTCCGTGGGAGATTACTTCGGATGCTGAAGAATTGAAGTGTTCTGCGGTTTCCGACTTGGTCGCCTGGAATACGCCTTCAAGTTCGTCTTGGTAGTGCTTAAGCGCTGCTTCAGCTTCTTCCAACGTAATGTCGCCACGACCAACAAGTGCTTCCGTGTACAACTTACGGACGGAACGCTTTTGGTCAATGATGTCGTACATAAGTGGCTGGGTTAATGATGGATCATCAGCCTCATTGTGACCACGACGTCGGTAGCAAACTAAATCGATGACAACGTCTTTATGGAATGCCTGACGGAAGTCATATGCAAGTTGCGCAACTCGCACAACTGCCTCCGGATCATCACCATTGACATGGAACACCGGTGCCTGAATTGTTCGGGCAACATCGGTTGAGTAAACACTGGTACGGCTGTATTTAGGTGATGTTGTGAAACCAACTTGGTTATTGATCACCAAGTGAATAGTGCCACCAACTCGGTAGCCCTGTAGCTGACTCATCTGCAACGTTTCAGCGACCACGCCTTGACCAGCGAATGCCGCATCACCATGCATAAGCAATGGCAAAACAGAGTACTTCTCTTTACCACCGGTTTCAGACTGGGCAATGATGTCTTGCTTCGCGCGAACTATGCCTTCGAGAACTGGGTTTACGGCTTCCAGGTGTGATGGGTTGGCTGCGAGATAAACCTTTACTTCTTCGCCGCCAGCAGCCTTGTAGGTGCCCTTAGTTCCCAAGTGATACTTAACGTCTCCGGAACCTTGGACAGATTCTTCGCCGTAGTTGCCTTCAAATTCATTGAAGATTCGGCCATAACCCTTGCCGGCAATGTTGGCCAGCACATTTAAGCGGCCACGGTGCGGCATGCCGATGCATACTTCGTCTAGTTGATCTTTAGCAGCTTCAATCAGAATCTGATCGACGAATGGAATTGCGCTTTCGCCACCCTCAAGACTGAATCGCTTTTGCCCAACGTACTTAGTCTGCAAGAAACTTTCGAATGCTTCCGCTTCATTCAACTTGCGAAGAATACGTAACTGTTCATCGCGATCTACTTTGTCTTGCTTGCGTTCTAGGCGATCCTGAATCCACTTACGTTGCTCTGGATCCTGTAGGTGCATGTACTCGATGCCGATGGTTCGACAGTATGCATCGCGAAGCGTTCCCAAGATATCGCGCAATTTGGCAAATGGTTTTCCACCAAATCCACCGGTAGCAAATTCTCGATCAAGGTCCCATAGCGTCATTGCATGATTAGCAATGTCCAGATCTGGGTGCGACCTTTGGTGGTATTCAAGCGGATCGATGTCAGCTAATAAATGTCCACGAACCCGGAAGGCGTGAATCATTTCTTGCACGCGAGCGGTCTTATCTAAATCAGCATCATGCGAAGTAGCAAGGTCTTGAGCCCAACGAATTGGCTCATAAGGAATCTGCAATGCGCGGAAAATGTCATCGTAAAAGCCGTCAGCACCTAGCAACAGTTCGTGAATGCGGCGAAGGAAGTCGCCAGATTGTGCGCCCTGAATGACTCGGTGATCGTATGTGCTGGTGAATGTCATGATCTTGCTGACTGCATTCTTGGCTAAGGCATCCTCTGATGCACCTTGCCATTCAGCTGGGTAGTCCATTGCGCCAACGCCGATGATGACACCTTGTCCAGGCATCAAGCGGGGGACTGAGTGAACAGTTCCAATAGTTCCTGGGTTAGTCAGACTTGCGGTAGTTCCCTGGAAATCTTCAACAGCAAGTTTTCCAGAGCGTGCTTTACGAATTACATCTTCGTATCCAGCCCAAAAAGCGGCAAAGTCCATAGCATCTGCTGACTTAATGCAAGGAACAAGTAACTGACGCGTGCCATCTTCTTTAGCAAGATCGATTGCTAGTCCAAGACCAACTTGTTGGTGTCTGGCAATTGCCGGCTTGCCATCAACAGTTGTGTACGAAACATTCATGTCGGGCATCTCGCGCATTGCCCGCACAATTGCAAAACCAATTATGTGAGTGAAACTAACTTTGCCACCGCGACCACGGGCCAAGTGATTATTAATCACAATGCGATTGTCAACCATAAGTTTTGCGGGAACAGCTCGCACGGAAGTAGCAGTTGGAATTTCTAGACTTGCTTCCATGTTGGTAACAACACGAGCAGATGTACCTTTAAGTTTTTCGATTATATCGTCAGCAAGAGATGCAGGTGCTGGTTTTGCACTTGGCTCAGCGGGAGCGCTGGCCGGTGTGGCTGCTTGAGCAACTGCTGGTGTGGAAGCAGGTGTCGTAACTGCTGGTTGAGCTAATGGAGCGGGAGCTGTAGAAGGTGTGGATTTAACGGAAGCCGCATGTGGGGAGTATTCGCTTGGCGAGTATCCAGCAAAAAAGTCCCACCAAGCTGGGTCAACTGATTGCTTATCTTCAAGGAACTGTTGATACAACTCGTCGACGAGCCAATCATTGGCTCCAAATGGACTATTGACTGGTCCGGACACGGCTTGGGGCCTTCCTGATTGAACTAAAGGTATTGCTCTGTAAGGAAATCGTATCGCCCTTCAGCCGAGGGCTTCAACGTGCATAAGCCTTGGACCTAAGGCAGGGTTGAGGCATGACCTCATCATCTGACTCCTTGGAAACGCCATCTGGCCTTGCCGAAAAAGTCGTGGTGATTACAGGTGGTTCGAGGGGCATTGGCTTTGCTGCTGCCAAAGAACTTGGGGCACTTGGTGCCACGGTAATCCTGCTTGGCCAAAGTCCAGAAAATCTGAAATCTGCAGTTTCTGACTTGATCGAGATAGGGGTAGATGCCGACAGCATCTGCGTCGATGCCTCTGATTATGAACAAGTGGCAGAGAAAATCAGTCAACATTCTTTGGCTCCACAAGCAGACATCTTGATCAATTCAGCTGGAGTAATGAGCGAAAAGATGGCTAAGACACTGCGGACCTCAAGCCAAGAATGGCAGCGCGTAATGGGAATCAATTTAGACGGCACATTTAACTTGATTTCGGCGATTGGGCCACAAATGGCAGCGCGCAAATCAGGTCGCATTATTAATGTATCGGCCTGCCTTGGAAGATTTAGTGGTCCTGGTCTAGCTGGCGGTTTAGCGCCGTATCGAATTTCTAAAGCGGCTGTTAACGCATTAACTAAAAACTTGGCGGCGGAATTGGGTAACGGCACTCGCGGAGTATTGGTTGATGCGATGTGCCCGAATCACACTCGCACAGACATGGGTGGCCCAGATGCTCCACGAAGCCCAGAGGAAGCTGCCGACACAATCGTTTGGTTAGCAACACGTGAGCACACTACAGATACACAAACCGGATTGCTATGGGAAGACCGGACTATTGTCCCCTGGTAATTGTTGTTATTGACCAATTACTTGAAAGTTTGCTGCCTGCTTAACGTCATTTGCATCAAAGTAGCTTTGCTCGCGCACTTTCCAAATCAACATTTCATCTCGGATTGATTCACCGTCACGCTTAACAACTCGATCTAACAGAATGTTCTCATCCGCCTCAACCCAAATTGCTTGGGAAACAAATTGTCGCAATGAAGCGTGGCCCGAACCTACGCCTTCGATAATGACAACAGGAGTTCGCGGCACGTCTGACCAAGATGCGTATTTGCCTTGATGCCAGTCGTACTTTAAGTGCTTTGGAGTAAGGCCATTTCTAAGTGGTGCAAGAATCCAAGAATCAATTCGCTGGAAAAGTTTTGCATCTAGCGCACCATCCCAGCCTTCATAGAGTTCATCAAGATGTATCACGCTCATTGGGCCAGAGGCATCTGCAAGTTTTATGGATAACTCATTTGCCAAAGTTGTTTTCCCTGATCCAGCAGGTCCATCTACGGTGACAATTTTGGTATCACCGCATAGGGCGCTACTTGATTCGATCGCTAATTGAATTTTGGATAAATCAAAGAATGTCATTGCTGATTTAGCTGACAGTCCGTTGGAGTTTTTTCCAATTAATCCAGCCGCGCAACGCAATCGCCGAAAACGCTACGTACAGCAATGATGTGAACTTTAAATCCTGCGACCAATAAAGGGCAACATAGGCAAGATCCACGACAAGCCAAACCATCCAGTTCTCACGAAACTGCAAAACCATGATCACTTGCGCGATGACGCTAAATACCAAGCCAAATGCATCCGGCAGAGCCGCAGCTGCACCCAGACTTATCAGGAATGGAGTTATCGCCAACCAAGTTAGCGTTCCACCAGCAAGTACTAATGCACGCATAGTCCATGACAGATTTCTGGAATTAGCACCCTTAGGACCCCAACCGAACCATCCCCAAATAGCTGCCGCAATAAATGCCACCTGAAGCGCGGCGCTTGCATAGAGGTCGTAATTCAGAAACAGCCAACCGTAAAGTGCGCTACTCAAGCCCCACCATGGCCACATGATTCGTTTTCCAGTTGTGCCAAGCCAGACGCCGATTGCAGATGCAACGACTGCAACGAGTTCTAGAAGTGTTACTTGGTAACCCAGCACGGTGAACATCACGGTTGCGACTAATTCATTTAATTCTGAAAACACAATTACATTCCTCCTGCAGTCCGCATTACCGGACTGGTTAAACGGTCGGTGTGATGATCAAAAGATCGGACACCCTCTCAGCCCACCTTGTTGTGGACTCCCGTGGCTTGCTGTTTTAACTGTATGTCATTTTTGCCCGCACTGCCGATAAAGTGCCAAATCTGCCATTTACCTTGGCAATCTGCCGTCACTGATAAAGTCACTCAGGCAGATAGTTTTGCCCGCGTAGCTCAGTGGATAGAGCGTCTGCCTCCGGAGCAGAAGGTCGAAGGTTCGATTCCTTTCGCGGGCACGTGAGTGAGCAGCGCCCATCCCGAACCACATTCATGGTTCGTCGCATCATTGTGCTTGGCTCCGTTGCTTTGGCTCTGCTTCTGGTTCTGAAATTTGCGGCAGGGTTGTTGGCACCAACTTCGCTTGACAGTTCAGGTGCGCCAATCCCTGTCCCAGTGGAAACTCCGGAATTTGATTGCGAAGCTAATTCACCACTTTCGCAGAGTTTCATTGACACTTGGTCAGTTGAATTTCAGCCAACTAGTTTTAATGTGACTGTGCTGGATTTAGTTGAAGGCTGCACCTACACCTTGGGTGACAGCGCACTTACTTTTCCAACCGCTTCTACTGGAAAAGTTATTGTTGCCACCGGCATTCTTGAAATGGTTGCAGCTGGCACCTTAGATTACGAAACTGTGGCACCCGACATGGAATTGATGATCACGCAGTCTGATAACAGTGCAGCAGATCGATTGTTCAAAAAAATTGGAAAGAATGATGCGGTCATTTCCATCGCAAGTCGCTACGGATTACTCAGTACTACAACCGGTGGTGCTTGGGGAACCATTATGACTAATTCAGGCGACCAAGTGCATTTATTGAATCAAGTCGTTGGTGCGGAAGTGAGTCCGCTCCCAGAAGCGCAACGAGTTGTTTTGCGTGACTTAATGTCTAGGGTTACTCCCGAACAAGCATGGGGTGCAGGTATCAGTGGTGGTATTCCAGACCTTTGGACGGCAGCTGTGAAAAACGGTTGGTACCAATCGGTGGCAGGGGATCGTCCTCCAGTTGGACTATGGCGAATCAACACCATGGGATATGTGATGGATCAAAATACAAAACCACGCTGGATTTTTTCTGGCTATTCAAATTCTTGGGAAACTCAAGAGCGTGGAATTTCGGCGTGGAATGAAATCACCAAACAGCTCTCAGCTACTTTAGGAATTCGCTAGGAAGCGTAAGGCTCCATCGCTGGGCATTTTTGCCCAGGTGCAACGAGCGGTTCAAAGTGCCACCACTCATTTTTGTATCGACGGCACATTCCATATTTGTAGCCATTTTTTTCTAACCAAGCGGCAGCCTTCTTACCTTTAGCTCCTCCAACACCATAGTTAATGTCGATAGACAATCCCCATGGATGGTTAGATTTTTCAGGTGGCAAAACCCACTTGGATGCAGCCGACGCCGAACCATGTCGCTTAATTGCTTGTTCATACAAATACTTTTGCCTGGCAAGACTGCGATAACCGCTCGTTATAGCCAGGGTGTAACCATTTAGTTTGGCAGCAGCTTTTGCAGCCTCGTATCTGGCTTTGAATTTTGGAACTAAATCGGTAGGCCGCTTTTTCGGGCGAGAAATTGGCTGGGCACCAAGTGAAATTTCTTTTGAAGTGCAGGTGCCTTTGGTAACTTTCCTAACGGCGCCCGTGGCCTTGTTTGCACAATAGTCAAGGATCGCAGTTTCCTTGGCCCTAACTGGACTGGTAGGGAAAAGTAAAGCGAGAACTAGTAAACCGAATGCAAGCTTCGATCGTTTTATCCTCATAAATATCGAGCCTACTGCTCCCCAAGTGACCTGATATCAAGCAGATAGAGTTTTACCTGTGATTGAAGGTCGAGCTCTAGTCGAGTTAGTCATCGCATCGGTGGCAATTATTCTGATTCCAGGTCCCAGCGTTATGTTTGTAATCGCTCGGGCAGTTGCCTGGGGACGAGTCACAGCGGTGCTAACGGCACTCGGTAACGCACTTGGCATGCTTTTACTGTCCATATTCATTGCAGTAGGGCTTGGCCCATTACTGCAGCGCTCCGAACTGCTTTTGGTGATTGTGCAGGTGCTCGGTGGTCTTTACTTGATTCACCTTGGAATCGATGCCTATCGAAACCGGCAGGCTCATGCTGACGACATGGTAAAGATAGAAGAAATTAAGCCAAATGGTTTTCAAATTTTGCGCCAAGGATTCACGGTCGGTGCATTAAATCCAAAAGCTTTAGTTTTCTTCTCGGCCGTTTTCCCTCAGTTTGTCGATTCAACGGCCGGATCGATCACGTTCCAACTTTTGATGTTTGGTGTGATCTTTGCAATCTTGAGTTTCCTTTTGGATGGCATGTGGGGCGTCTTAGTTGGTTCAAGTCGAGATTGGTTTGTAACTTCCAAGAATCGATTGGTTGTGCTGCGCATGATTGGTGCCTTTGTGATGATGGCACTTGGTATCGGCGTTATCGTCCCAGTAGTTTTCAGTTACTTAACCTAAAACAGCAGCAACCCCAATTCGAAGTTGCTGCTGTTTTAATTATTAAATTTAATGAATTACGCCATCTGGTGTTGTGCGTTCTAGCACCTTGCGCATAGCTTCAACCATTCGATCTGCTTCCGCCTCAGTCATGATTAGGGGAGGAGATAGCACCAGGTTGTGTGCACAGTCACGAACAATCACACCTTCTTCGCGGCGGATTACATCCGGCAGCATTGGCTGCAGCATTGGTAGTGGCGTGCGGCTTTCCTTATCCGTAACAAGTTCTACGGCATGCATCATTCCCACAAAGCGAACTTCGCCAACAATTGGCAGATCCAGAAGAGTTCGCAATCCTTCATGTAGGTATTGACCCATCTTCTTCGCCTTTTCGAGCAGGCCTTCCTGTTCGATGATTTCAAGATTCTTAAGTGCTACTGCAGCTGCGGTTGGATGCCCGTTGTAGGTGAATCCCATCGGGAACCCAAAATCCTTTTCAAGTTCATGAGCCACGGCATCTGTCGTCAATACTGCTCCTAGCGGGATGTAACCGGATGTGATTCCCTTGGCAGTAATGATGATGTCTGGCTGAACATTGAAGTGTTGAGCGGCAAACCATTCACCTACGCGACCGTATGCAGTAACAACTTCATCAAAGATCAACAGGATTCCATGTTTGCGTAGCACTTCTTGCACTCGAGGCCAATAATCATCTGGTGGAACCAACATGCCGCCAACGCCCATAATTGGCTCGCCAACCATGGCAGCAATTTTGTCAGCGCCAATTCGAGCAATAGTTTCTTCCAGCTCATTGATTAAGAAATCAGTTGGGTCTTGTCCGTTATAAAGTTCCTGGCGGTAAGGCCAAGGCGTAGTTAGATGCTGAACGTGCGGCATCGTTGGTCCAAAGCCATCGTGATAAACGTCGAAGCCGGATAACGAACCACCGCCATATGCGATTCCGTGATACGCACGCTCTCGGGCCAAAATCCAATCGCGACCAGTCTCACCTTTTCGATGATGGTAGTAGCGTGCCATCTTTATTGCTGCTTCGTTACCTTCTGATCCACCGCTAGTGAAATAGACATGATTGATGTTCTCTGGTGAGATTTCAACCAATTTGGCAGCAAGTTCAATTGCGGGTTCGTTACTGAACTCCCAGAAGCTCGTGAAGTATTCCAAAGTAGAAATTTGTTCGGCGGCAACGGCGGCAACTTCATCGCGCCCATGTCCAATTTGCGCCAACCAAAGACCACCAGTGGCATCGAGATATTCCTTGCCATCAGTATCCCAGAGCGCACAGTCCTGACCGCGAGCCATGATGACTCGTTCCGTTGTGGACTTCGGCAAATAAGGATGGATTATGTGAGCACGGTCAATGTCAGCTAGTTCCTGCGTTGACTTCTTACTTGTTGCCATTTTCTCTCCTTGTTTTACTTTCAAGTGCTATTCGTAGCGAATCCAGGTTGTTTTCAAGCCGGTGAATTTTTCCAATGCGTGCAGTGACAGATCTCGGCCAAACCCAGATTGCTTAAACCCACCAAATGGAATGTTCATGCCTAACGCATCGACAGTATTGACCGAAACAGTTCCCGCATGTAACGCGTCAGAAACCCGATGTGCTCGACTTAAGTTTGAAGTCCACACCGAAGCTGCCAAGCCATAGATGCTGTTGTTAGCAATCGAAATTGCTTCAGCTTCCGTTTCAAATGAAACAATTGAAAGCACAGGGCCAAATATTTCATCAGTTGCGATTGAACTTTGCAGTTGCACATTCTTGAACACTGTTGGTTCGATGTAGCAGTCTGAACCATCTATTGTGATTCGCGAGCCACCATAAGCGAGGTCAGCAGAACTAGATCCACTTGCAATGAAGTCTGCTACCCGCCCGGTTTGATTTCGGTCAACCAGTGGTCCCATTGTCGTGGCTGGATCCAGTGGATTACCAAGCTGGATTTTCTTAGCCTGATTAATTACGAGTTCGGTGAATTGCTCGGCAATACTCTTTTCAACAAGCAGGCGAGAGTTGGCAGAACAGACTTCACCTTGATTAAAGAAAATTGCTCGGGCGGCAAACTCAGCGGCTTCTTCGAGATTTGTGGTGTCAGCAAAAACCAAGTTCGGGCTCTTGCCACCACATTCCAACCAAACTTGCTTCATGTTTGAGTCGCCCGAATATTTCATAAAGTACTTACCGACTTGAGTTGAGCCAGTGAAAGTCAAAACATCAATGTCATTGTGTACACCAATGGCCGCGCCAGTTGTTTCACCTTGACCAGTAACTACATTTAAAGTTCCCTCGGGCAAGCCAGCTTCCAGTGCTAGCTCAGCCAGGCGCAATGATGAAAGCGGAGATTGTTCTGCAGGCTTGAGCACTACGGTGTTGCCAGCAGCTAACGCCGGGCCAAGCTTCCAAATAGCCATTTCAAGTGGGTAGTTCCATGGCACAACAGCGCCGACGACTCCGAGGGGGACTCGGCGGACTAGCGCAACATTGCCGGGGTCGGTAGTTGGGATCTCTCCGCTGACTTTGTCGATCGCCTCTGCATAAAAATTCAGAATTGCTGCCGAGCCGGGAATGTCAATGGTGGTGGCATCTGAAATTGGCTTACCCATATCCAAAACATCAAGCAGCGCCAACTCATCTGCATTTGTCAGAATCAATTCAGAAAGTTTGTGAAGTGCGCCTTTGCGGGCACCTGGAGACATGCGTGACCAACTGTTATCGAATGCAGCGCGAGAACTGGCAACAGCTTGGTCAACTTCGCGGGTTCCGCATTCAGAGACATCTGCGAGCGACTTTGCAGTAACTGGGCTGATGTCAGGAGATGTGGTTTCAGTAGATATGCGAGTGCCATTAATGACGGCCCGACCATCAAAGGTGAGGGACGAAGCGGCCTTTTCCCAATCTTCCCGAGTTTTCATTTGGGTCTCCAAGTTTTATCTGCCGGGCAAATTTTATGGTCTTGAATAACCCTTAACATACTCGCGAAGGGCTGGGTCTGAGGCAATATCGACCAAAGTCATCGCCATTGCTTTGGCTGCATCCAGCACTGCCTGGTCTGCATCTGCAGTAATGCAGGCGGCCGCAAATTCTTTTTGATGGTTTACTGCGGTGCCACTATTCACGCCAATGTAAGGGTGAATACTTGCAATAACTTTTGAAATATTTCCTAAGTCGGTACTGGCTCGGTTCATTGTGACTTGAGGACTGTTGTCATCGAACACTCGTCCAAGTGCTTGGGCGTTTAACTTGTAAGCATCATTTAGATTCTGATGGTTAGTAAATTCCGAGTAAGGCTGACTTTCATCGTGTATCTCAAGTTTGCAGCCAGTGGCAAGCGCCCCTGCTTCAAAACATTTAGCAATTCGATCAAAAGTCTCTTCCATCAACTTTGTTGATGTGGCTCGAACATACCAACGGCCTTCAGTGACTTCAGGAATTGCGTTCGGCGCCTCGCCACCACGAGTCATTACGCCGTGAACTCGAACCGTACTTGGCAACTGCTGGCGAAGTAATCCGATTGCCACTTGCGCAATCGTAAATGCATCAGCTGCGTTAACTCCTTGCTCAGGGTAAGCCGCGGCATGAGCGGCCTTGCCGGAAAACTTAACGGCGATGTGACGAACTGCGAACGGTTCAGCGAAAGCAACATCGACAGGACCTGGGTGCACCAAGGCCGCAACATCAATTCCATCAAAAGCTCCGCGTTCGAGCATCACAATCTTTCCACCGCCACCTTCTTCGGCAGGTGTGCCAAGAACTACAACCTTTAAGTTCAGTTCATTCGCGACTTTTGCCAAGGCAATCGCCGCTCCTACTGACGATGAGGCGATTATGTTGTGGCCACAGGCGTGACCTAATCCGGGAAGTGCATCGTATTCAGCACACAAGGCAACAGTTAAGTCGCCAGAGCCGTACTCCGCGCGAAACGCGGTTGCCAGTCCTGCTACTTGCTCAACTACATCAAAGCCATGATCACTAAGAGTTTTAGCAACGGCGGCGGAACTTTCGAATTCTTGCCAGGCCGTTTCTGGATTCGCATGAATCTTGTGGCTCAGATCGAGGAGTACTTTGCTAACCTCATCGACACGATTAATTACCTCTTGCTTGTGATTAGCCATGATTACTCATCTCCTGGCACACCATAAGAAGGTGCCGAGTTGGGATTAAGTGCGCGAGTTACATAATCCTGCGCTTGTGGTGCCCAAACTTTATATATCTCTCTTAGTTTTGCAATGGGGTTTTCATCCCAATCGACTCGAAGATTTGTTGTGGGCCAAGCAACATCAGTAGCAACTAGCACTGCTGCCGAATGAACCGGTCCGGCCTCGCCACCAGCCTCAACTCCAGCCTCAAGAGCCAAAATCAACCTGTCTGCTAATTCTTTTTCAACATTTGCATTAAATGAGTCGACCATAGCTTGAATTACATTTTCATTTGCCAACATGTTTCCGGCAGCTGCGACATTTTTAGAAGTTACCTCAGCATTAATGCCAAGTGACTTCTCGCCTGAGTACACAGCCGATTCTCCGGTCTTATCTACAACGGTAAGTTGTCGAAATTCTGGATGTGTTGCACTTGAACTAACTTTTGCTAAGGCATCACGTGCACTAAGTCCTGTTTGCAGGGCGTCCAATAAGGCTGGACCAAGACTTGGATCAGTCACATTTTGGCTTGACACTGCTCCGACATTTGCCCGAACATTCGGACAGCGGGAGCCAACTGCAGGGCTCGAGCTACTGATTGCAACTCCAAATGCCCCGGTGCGCTCGCAGCGTCCAGCAATGCTGATTGTCATTAATCTCGAGTTTCTGGGATAACAGCGGTTGCATCAATTTCAACCAGCCACTCTGGACGAGCCAGAGCAGTTACGACTAAACCAGTTGAAACGTAATGAACACCCTTGAGCCATTTGCCCATAACTCGATAAACCGGTTCACGATACCTGATGTCAACAAGGTAAATCGTAATTTTTGTTATATCGCCGAGTTCAGAACCACATTCCTCAAGCAGCATTTTGATGTTTGCCATAGCTTTCTCAGCTTGAGCTTCAACGTCGCCGATACCAACCGATTCGCGAGTATCTAAATCCTGACCAATTTGGCCTCGTAAATAAACTGTGTTTCCAGCTACTACTGCTTGCGCCAAATCATTATCCAAATTTTGTTCTGGATAGGTGACCTTCGTGTTGAAAGGTCGGATTCTTTTGTGAGTCATCGGTTTCCTTCAGTAGGTGCAAGTTTTACGTTAGTCGAAAGCCAGGTTTGGAGAATGGTTATCTCAATTATTGGACGATCCGCGCGGACCCAGAGTATTCCTTGTAACTGCGTTGGATTTGAATCTGATCCGCGAGGAATTTTGCATCGTGCCAGACGCCCCAAATGAATGCAGATCCGCGCCTAGAAAGCCACGGTTGCCCCAAAAAGTAAATGCCATGTGCGCTTGATACACCTCGTTGATGTGCGGGCTTACCGGCATCATTTACTGCGCCAGGAACCTGTAGCCAGGAGTAATCAGTCAAGTAACCGGTAGCCCAAAGAATCGTGGTGATCCCTGCTTTTTCGAGATCTAATTCACGGATTGGATTAAGCGCTGAATCAGGCATTGGACCCAAGACGTGTGCCTCAGGTTCTAGAGGTAAGTCCAAATTATTTTGCGCAATAAATTCATCTGCTTCATTTAGTACAGATAGGTAGTTGGTGTCACCTCGAGTGATGTTGCGTTCCAAGTCATCAGCAAATTGCAGTACGCCATTGTCGTATGCCGACGTCAAGCCGAGTAATGTAATGCCGCTATTCGCAAGATCTCTAAAGTCCACAGTGCGGCCACCATCAAATCCACTAACTGCAATCGTGACATGTTCTGCGCCAGCAGGTGGTGTGGCGATGTCCCACTTGCCTAGGACGCCAAGCCACCAAACGTTATCGCGTCCGCGATATCTCCGAGGTGGTCGATCATGTTCACCAACTGATAAGAAAACTTCTCTTCCTGAATTTCGTAAGTCGGCTGCGATCTGAACTCCAGATGAGCCAGCACCAACTACTAGAACCGCTCCGGCTGGAAGCTGTTCGGGATTATGGTAATCACTGGAGTGCAACTGATGGATGCTTGCAGATTCCGGAACTACTGGTGGAATTGCTGGTACTTGAAATGCACCAGTAGCAGCTACAACGTAATTCGCTTCAAGTTCACCGTTAGAAGTTGTGACCTTAAATCCTGAATCAGATGAACGTCGCGTTACCGACTTAACTTCAACCCCAGTCCTTATCGGTGCTTGGAACTTTTTTGCGTAAGCCTCGAAATAGTCAGCGACAGCTTCCTTTGGAACAAATGCATCTGGGTCGTAGTCAGCAAACTCGAGTCCCGGAAAACGATCGTGCCAGGCTGGACCATTTGCAACCAAAGAGTCCCAGCGCTCAGATCTCCAGCGTTCTGCAATTCGAGCGCGCTCTAAAACAACGTGCGAGATTCCGGCATGAGTGAGATGTTCACTCATCGCAACACCAGCTTGACCAGCGCCTACGACGACCACTTCAAATTGCTCCGAAGCCATTTATCTCCCTTGTTGAAGTGACAACTCTAACTGTGCTGAAGGAATCAGTTTCGGTCAAGCCGATCTGACTGATTGTAAGTTTTGCAGGTTTCGCAAGGCTAAAACAAAGCAGCCCCACCAATCGGTGAGGCTGCTTTGTTTGTTAGAGCTTGGTTATCACTGACTATCCAACCAAGTAGTGAATACCTGGGTGTATAGCTCGCGAGCTTCTTCGCCACAGTTTGGAATTGGGCTAAGAAGTGACTTGAACTCTTCCGGAACAATTACGCCCGGATCGTTCTTTAGTTCGTCTGCCATTAACTCAGCAGTTCCAGTGATTGCGTTGTTGTAACCAGAGAAGTTACTTGCCGCAGCCATGTTTGCTGGGTCCATCATCCAGTTCATGAAGATCTTGGCGTTATCCAGGTTCGGAGCACCGACCGGGATAGCCATGTGATCTGACCAGAAGTTCAGACCTTCACTTGGGTAGATAAAGATGATGTCAGGATTTTCCATCTTCATGCGATGGGTGTCACCATTCCATGAAGTACGGATACTTGCCTGTCCGGTGATCATGCGTTCGTTACCACCATCGTTGTCGATAACAGCAGGCTTGAATCCGGCAAGCAGTTCTTCAGCAGCAATGTATTTTGCAGTATCAGTAGTGCAGAGATCTGCAGCAGGAACACCTGTTGCACGAAGTGCAGCAGAAACAATCTCTACTTGATCCTTAAGGGCGTTTACATTCTTGTAGTTGCCAGTGAAAAGATCTTTCCAAGATTTAATGTTTTCACAATCTGGCTCAAGTTTGGTGTTGCAAGCAATACCCGTTGTGCCATACATGTAAGGGGCAGTGTATTTACGACCTGAGTCGAAGTACACGTCCATGAATTCAGGAGCAATGTACTTTCCGTTAGGGAAAGATGCCACATCAACTTCCTGCAACATACCAAGGCCGATCATCTGCTCAACCATGTAATCCGAAGGCATGATCACGTCGTAGCCAGTCGCACCTGACTGCAACTTAGCTAGCAATGTTTCGTTGCTATCAAAGACGTCAAGGATTACTTCAATGCCAGTCTCGGCAGTAAATTTTTCAAGTAGGGCTGGATCGATGTAGTCCGTCCAGTTGTACAAGTTGACTACGCCCGAGCCGGAAGTTGGAAATTCACCAGCAGGAGCAGTGCTCGTTGGTTCGTCAGTGGCAGTTGTTTCGCCACCACAAGCCGTAAGAAGTAAAGCACCGGCAGCTATCAACGCTGCAACGTACGTACCTTTGCGCTTATTCATAATCTTCATCGATCTCCCTTACACGTAGGAATGTATTAATAGAATGCCAGAGGAATCGGAGTCAAGGCCAACATTTCGGCGAAATTTGCGCAAATATTTGGTCAATCTGACAAAAAATAACGCCTGCCTAACGGAAACCGTTAGGCAGGCGTTATGAATTAACCCGAAGGTTTTACTGACCTGTAGTCCAAGTTGTGAACACCTGGGTGTACAACTCGCGAGCTTCTTCATCACAGTTAGGCAGTGGTGAAATCAGCGCCTGCTTGTCGGCAGGAACCACAACTGCTGGATCGGTCTTTAGCGATTCATTCATGAATGCATCGGAACCCTTGATTCCATTGTCGTAACCTGAGAAGTTGCTCTGGGCACCAGCTGCCTTAGCATCCATCATCCAGTTGATGAAGATCTTGGCGTTATCCAAGTTAGGAGCACCTACTGGAACTGCCAAGTTGTCTGCCCAAAGGTTTAGACCTTCGCTTGGGTAGATGAACTGAACGTCAGGATTCTCTTCAGTCATACGGTGGGTTGAACCATTCCAGGCATGGCGCACATTGGATGTGCCAGCCGTTACACGCTCGATACCACCATCTGATTCGATTACTGCTGGCTTGAAGCCGGCTAGCAATTCTTCAGCCGCAATGTACTTTGCCTTATCGGTTGTGCATAGGTCATCCGGGCCAACGCCTGTGGCGCGAAGTGCGGCAGAAACGACTTCAACCTGATCCTTTAGAGAATCCATCTTGTCTAGGCCTGCAGTGAAGTAGTCCTTCCAAGACTTAATGTTTGCGCACTCTGGTTCAGCAGCGAAGTTACATGCAATGCCAGTAGTTCCATAGTTCCAAGGAGCTGTGTAGTTGCGGCCTGGATCCCAGTAGACATCCATTAAGTTGTCTTTAATGTTGCCACCGTTAGGGAAGCTGCTGACGCCAATGTTCTGAAGCAAGTTAAGTTCGATCATTTGCTCAACCATGTAGTCAGAAGGAACGATTACGTCGTAACCTGTCGCACCTGACTGCAGCTTTGCCAACAATGTTTCATTGCTGTCGTAAGTATCCAAGATAACTTCGATGCCGGTTTCAGCAGTAAAGCGCTTTAACTCTTCAGGATCGATGTAATCGGTCCAGTTGTAGACGTTAACTACACCTGAGCCAGAAGTTGGGAATTCGCCTGAAGCTCCAATATCTTCGCCTTCAGTGCTTCCTCCGCCACATGCAGAAAGAAGTAGTGCGCCTGCCGCAGCAAGTGCAGCTACATAGGAGGCGCGGCGCCTCTTGTTGCTAGCCATTCTTATCTCCTTTTTCTTTGGATCAAATACGATCCGATCAGCACGCTGCCCGAGAACAACAGAAGCAAGGTAGAAATTGCGTTCACCTCTGGAGTCACAGTCGAGCGAATCATGCCAAAAATGTATACCGGCAATGTCGTTGCACCTGGGCCAGCGACAAAGAAGGATGTAATGAAGTCATCAATCGAAATTGCAAATGCCAACAATGCACCAGCGAAGATTGCAGGTGCAAGTAAAGGCAAAGTAATTCGACGCAAGATTTCGCGCTCATTTGCGCCAAGATCTGAGGCTGCTTCAAATGGAGCCATATCGAGTTGACTCAAGCGGGCTCGAATCGGCAAGAGCGCAAACGGAATACAGAACGCGGTGTGGGCAACAATAAGACCAACTTTGCCCAGCGGAACTCCAACGGCAATGAATAGTCCTAAGGTTCCAACTGCAAGCACGATTTCCGCAATGATTAGCGGTGCCCCAATCAAAGCCATAGCAACAGCCTTGCCAGCACGCTGCATACGCAGCAATCCAAGGGCGGCCATTACGGCAAGAATCGTAGACAAAACAGTTGCTACAAATCCAACTTGAAGTGAGTTTTTCAAAGCTCGTTGAATGTCAGTGTTTTCAAATACTTTGCCGTACCACTTAACAGAGAAGCTTTCCCATACTGCGCCAATTCGACTTGAGTTGAACGAGTAAATAACCACATATAGAAGGGGACTGTACAAAAAGAAAAGTACAAACCAAGCAGTCGGGTTGAACCCAGGGAAGTTGCGAAGGTTAACTAATTTGCCGCGCTTGCGAGAAGCGGTTTGCGAGTGACTCATACTAATTCCACCTTGTCTCCACGCTTCTTAGCTGCACCTTGCATAATCAAAACAAACAACAAAGTAAGCACAATAAGCAATACGGCTAGAGCACTACCAAACGGCCAATTTCGCGCCTGACCAAAGTTGTTGGCGATAACGTTTGCCACCATGTTGGTCTTGCCACCACCCAACATGTCGGATTGCAGGAATGAACCAAGCGCTGGAATAAATACCAGGGCAATACCGGAAATCACACCAGGTCTAATCGAAGGCAAAATCACCCTGCGAACCACAGTCATTCGCTTAGCGCCTAGATCGTATGCCGCTTCAGCAAGTCGGAAATCGAAACGTTCGGCTGATGCATAGATCGGCAAAATCATAAACGGCAAGAACACATAAATAAGGCCAAGGATGGTGGCCGTTGGTGTGTAAAGAATGCTAAATGAAATGTCGAATAGACCAAGGAACTTCCCGATTGGACCTTCATCCGCAATGATCTGACGCATACCGTAAGTGCGAATCAGAATGCTGATCCAGAAAGGAAGCGTTACCAAAGCAACTAATAGATTGCGCTTTCTGGCATCGCGAGTTGCAATCCACATAGCTACTGGAATTGAAAGCACCAAAGTAACGACGGTTGTAATTATTGAGTAGTAAAATGAAGTCCAGAGAACCTTGATGTAGCGGGTATCTAAGACGGTAGTGCCATCAAGTTTTTCCTGGATGAACAATGCTTTGTAGTTCTCCAGAGTGAAGACCCACTTAACCCCAGTTCCTTGAGAAGGCTTCTCTAGGAATGAATAGACAACAATGATTAGCAGCGGGATTCCAATGGCAAATGCCAAAAAGAGAATCGGCAAGTATGCAAGCTTTGGCGATGATTGGCCAGGCTGGCCGCGCTGGGCTTGCTTTTTTGGAGGAGTCGTTACTGCGGTCATGAAGCCACCGTGCGAGCTGCGCGATGCTCTGGATTTAGCGTGACGGAACTGCCTTGGGCTGGAATTTCAGTTCCATATGAAGCTAGCGCGGCAATAACTTCTACATCGCCAACTCTGACATGAACTCGAACTGAATCGCCAGTGAAGATTACTTCAGAAACAGTTCCACCAATCACACCATTTGTAGCGAGCACTAGATCCTCTGGACGAATTGCAACAGTTACTTCGCCAGATGCCGGAATCACCGAATCGGCTGCAAGTTGATCTGTTGGCAAAACATGTCCACCTGGAAGTGAAATACCACCAGCGACAACCGTTCCCTTGATCAAGTTAGTCTCACCGATGAAGTCAGCGACGTAGGCATTTACTGGGCGACGGTAGACCTCAACTGGAGTATCAAGTTGAACGATCTTGCCTTGGCTAAACACAGCAATTCGGTCACCCATCGACATGGCTTCTTCTTGGTCGTGAGTTACGAATACGAAAGTGATACCTGTTTCTCGCTGCAGGCGCTTTAATTCCACCTGCATGCCACGGCGAAGCTTTAAGTCAAGTGCTGAAAGTGGTTCATCAAGTAGAAGAACCTTTGGCTTCTTTGCCAAAGCACGGGCCAGCGCCACGCGTTGTTGTTGGCCACCTGAAAGTTGAGATGGCATTCGCTTGTCGTAACCGGCAAGTTGGACTTGCTCAAGTGCTTCGTTGACTCGCTTTGTGACTTCGTCTTTTTCGACGTTTTCCATCTCCAAGCCAAAAGCAATGTTCTCGCCAACTGTCATGTGCGGGAACAGGGCATAGGACTGAAAAACGGTATTTACTGGGCGGTCATATGGAGGCTTATCGTCAATGCGTTCGCCCTGCAAAATGATTTCTCCACTATCTGGATATTCCAGACCAGCAATGCTTCTTAGCAAAGTCGTTTTGCCACAACCGGAAGGACCTAACAAGATAAAGAATTCACCACTCGCGATGTCCAATGTCACGTCATCAAGTGCGCGAACTTCGCCACCTTCAGGAGTTTGGAAAACTTTTGTAATGTTGCGAATCTCGAGATACTTCTCGCTCAAAGCTGCCTTCTTTCAATTGCTACCATTTCGGGCGAAACGACAAGGTTTCGCAACCGAACTTACAACGAAATGGCATTGAATAATGGCAATTTACTTAAAGTAACAGTTTGCTAACGCGGAAAAACCCAACTAGAGACGGGGTCTTGCTGGCGAGAACTTTAAGACATCGCGTGAAACTTGGCGTCCAGCAACAAGGTCGGAAACGAATTTTCCAGTTCCTGGCGCCATCATCAAACCCAACATTCCATGACCAGTGGCCGCGATCACTCGCGGTGCCTTTGGAAGTGCGCCGATATATGGCATGCCATCAGGGCTAGCGGGGCGAAGTCCGGCTAGCTCGTTCTTAACTTCAAACTTTTCTGGGAGGTTTAAAGCCTGACGAGCAGTCGCAATCAATTTTTCAGTTGCTTTTGGATTGACCGACATGTCATTTGGTGATGTTAAGGCGAATCCAGTACTCATTCGGAATCCCCAATCCAGAGGATTTGTAGCAATCCGCTGATCGGCAAGCATCATGGTTCGTGACGGCATGTTAGTTATGCCTGGGAGGGTTACCGATTGTCCCTTTGCCGGCATAATCGGTAAGTTTTCACCAACGCTCTTTGCTAATTCCCGAGACCAAACGCCGGCGGCTAAAACTACGTAGTCACTAATCCATGAGTCAGTAGTAGTTACTACCGTTACATTGCGGCTCGTCGATGACATCCCAGTAACTTTTTCATCGCGGAAAGTGACACCGATTGCTTCACAATTTCTGCGGTAGACCTCTACGAGTTTTCCTGGATCTAATCCGAAATCAGAACTGAACTCAACAACTGCTTTAACACTGTCCTTGAGCATAGGTTCTTTTTCGAGGCTTGTTGCCACGTCTAGTTGCTTAGCATCAACACCGAACTTTGTAACCAGGTCAACTTCATGTTCAGCTTCAGCCTCAGCTTTGTCCGAGGTGTACACGTACCACTGCGGCTGATTGGTCCGGGTTAAGTCTGTGGTTTCAGTTAGTCCTTCAATAACATCCATGCTGGTATCAAGAAGTTCCTTGAGTGCAGGAGCGCAATGATCAACATGTGCATCAGTGCAAGAGCGCGCAAACTTTAGAGTCCAAGGAGCTAGAAGTGAGCCAGCGCCAGGTGTCACTGCGAATGCACCAGTTCTTCCAATTAGATTTTGGAATCCGGTTTGGACCATGCCAGGAGCTGCAAACGGAATAATGTGACTTGGGCTAATCCAGCCTGCGTTTGCCAGTGAAGTTCCATAACTAGAGCCACCAGTCTCAACAACAATTACCGAGGCGCCATCTTTTGCTAACTCCCAAGCGCAAGCAAGACCAACGATGCCCCCACCGATTACCGTGACATTATTTTGTGAACTCATGTTCATAGCCTATGGACTTTGGCGACTGGGTACATGTCAAGTCTCAAAAACAATGCTTTATCGAATTGATTGCACAGATTAAGAATTAGAGGAAGTGGACTTCTTCAAAAGCGCCACCATAGGCTGGGGCCGCATTTACCCAAGCCTGTTTCGTTCTGGCATCGCCAACTAATCCCATAAACGAGTACATGTCTTCACGCCAGCGACCAAGCGTTATGCAAACCCCAGAATCCTTATCAAGCAACAGGTTCTTGATGTCTTCTGCAGTCTGCAAGCTTTCGCGATTGTCTTCGACTGCAGTCATGCGAGCGTAAGAACTTTCGGATCCGGTGTACTCCCGAGTGAATGCATGGTTGGTGTGCCCGGAAACAACTGAATGCGTTGGTACATCAATTACTGCGTCGGCCGCCGCTTCCACCATGAACAAGTCTTTGTTATCCAACACCGTGTAGTTCTGACCAACCGCATGTGGAATCTCTCGGATGTATGCAATTGCATCAGCGGCAGTTGGTTGATGCAACGCACCGCGGGTTACAAAATCAACCGGCATGCCAGTCAAATTAATGGCAAGGTCTAATGCATTGACAACAACAATTACACCGTTTGAATTCATTCCCATGGTGGCAAGTGAGCCAGGATAAGTCGCTGCAACAACACTTAATCCAGATTTATCTTGTACATTTAAAACAGTTTGCAGTCCGTTGGTCCAATCGGGTAAATCCATGTTTTGCCCGGCAGATCGAGAACCTTCTCGAGTGATTGCAATCGCAGTGCATCCCATGCCACCGGTGAGCGCCCACGATTCATCCAACATGGAAAGAGCGGCTACCTGATACCAAGGCATGTTTGCTGCCTCGGCCATGGCTTCAAGTTCAGCAACTAAGTCTGGGCAATATCTTTCGGCTGTTTCCCAGCCACCAACTTCGGTTAAGCGATGAGCTAATTCTTCGGCGTCAACATCATTTTTACTGAAATGCAGCACCCATCGATTCCATGCAGTTTCAAGCAAACCTGAAAGCTGCTCGCCAATTTGGGATCCGCGTTGCGCGCCTGAACCAGATGCAGATACCAGGTTTAACGCCATTGCGAACTCCTAAAGCAAGAAGGTGCGGGTTAGTGTCGCTGCGTTTTGGGGTTCGCTCGTAATGTGCTGACCATTAAACGTTACGACATTTCCGGTGTGGTCGACATGGATTTCGCCAAGAATCCCATGCCGAATCATGTCCGAACTTCTAATGTTTCTAGTGTTTTTGACTGGAACGCTGCGGCGACGAGATAACGAGACCTCGGAATTACCGTTGGTGAAGTGCACACCTAGATCCTCAGCAGTTTCTCCAAAGGCACCGAATTGCGGACCGATGACTAACGGCTGGGCACTTGAAACGGTGGCACCAGGATCGCCGACAACGCCCCAGGCCGGAAGACCATTCTTAATAATCATGTTTGGCTTTGAAGCGAATGTTGCATACGGCCACAACACTATGTCGGCCATTAGTCCAACTTGTAGTGAGCCAATCTCATGAGATAGGCCGTGCACAAGTGCAGGATTCGTAGTGATCTTTGCAACGTGCATCAAGACGCGTTCGTTATTGATTGCTACATCATCAGGCGCCACCGAGCCATCCAGAATTGCGTGATCTGCGAACATACTTGCCATTGCAAAAGTCTTTCGCCAAGTGTCATCAACCCTTCCCATACCAAGGGCATCGGAAGAAGTTACTGGAATTACGCCCATGTCATGCAAGCGATTTTCGGCAGCCATCGTGGCATTGCGAACTCGGTTTCGGGCCATTTGAACATCGCTTGGCAACTCAGCATTCATTCCATGGGCGGAAATAATCATCGCAACATGTTCTTCAGCTGCGTTAACGCCAAAAGCCAACGTTGGATTAGTTGATGATGCCAAAATGTTTTCCCGGCCAGCCATAGTTAACACATCAGGGGAGTGACCGCCGCCGCATCCTTCAACGTGGAATGCGTGAACTGCTCTACCGGATATGACATCTAATGTGTCAGCAACGCTGAGCATTTCATTTAAGCCATCAGTGTGAAGCGCAACGGCAACATCAAATTCATCCGCAAAACTTAGCGTTGTGTCAATGGTGCGAGGATGTGCGCCAGTATCTTCGTGAATCTTAAATCCACAAACACCACCAGCCAGCGCCTCATGCAATGGGGAAGTAGTTGAACCGGCTGCCCGACCAAGGATGCCAACATTCAATGGCCAAGCACCATACATATTGTGAGCTTGTTCAAGTGCCCACTTAGAACTAACTCCAACACCCCAAAATGGCCCAAATTCTTGGGCAATTATTGTGGTTACTCCACTGGCTAATGCGGCGTCACAAACCCGAGGTGACATGGCGTGGACGTGCGTATCCACACCGCCGGCGGTTGCGATCAAACCTTCCCCAGGGATCACAATTGAACCGCTGCCGATGATTACATCAACACCATCCATAGTGTCAGGATTTCCAGCTTTACCAATTGCGCTAATGCGGCCGCCGCGAATTCCAATCGAACTTACGCGAATACCTTGAATGGCATCGATGATCAATACGTTGGTGATGACTACGTCACAGGATTCATTACTTGTCACCGATCGCATTCCGATGCCATCGCGCAAGTTCTTACCAAATCCAATTTGAACTTCGTTTCCAAATTCACGATCATCAGCTTCGACCCGAATAACTAATTGGGTGTCACCAAGGCGAACAAAGTCTCCCTTACGGGCGCCATGAACTGCAATATCTTGTTGACTTTCGGCTAGCTCTTGTGGATTCATGATTCAAACCCCAAGTAGCCAAGCGAACGAGCCTTCGCAATGGCAGATTCTTTTGCGCCCGGCGCATCTAGCGGTCCGTCAACCAATCCAGCAAAACCAATCAAGATGCGATTGCCTGTTATCGGAATCAAGTTCACAGAAACTTCAACACCAGGTGGGAAGTCAACATGCTCACCAGCTGGAATGTAAAGATGTCGGCCGTACGATGCAGCACGATCAAATCGCAGTCGTGGATTAGCTTCAAAGAAATGCATATGGGTTGTAACAGATATTTGAATGTCGGATTGATTTACAACAGTTACCGTCACAAGGTCGGTCTTGGCTTCCTTGGCAAGTGGTACTAATCGTGTAACTTGGCCTGGAACATCGTCATCCGTAGATTCAAAATCAACTACAACCAAGCGGCGGCCATCTGAAAACACTGCTTCGACCGCAATGCCAGTTAGCAGTGGGCCAACTCCGGGCAGCAACTCGTCACTTTTTACAGCAGTAAATCCTGCGTTAAGTGCAGTTGAGTGATCTGCGCCATCTCTGGCAGCTTCGATGACTGCATGAGAAATCAATGCAACGGCTTCTGGCTTATTGAGCTTTACACCGCGCAGTCGTCGCGACTGGGCAAGTTGTGCCACATTAAAAATCAGTAAGCGATCTAGTTCCGAAGGCGTTAACTCCATTGACCAAACCTACCTTGGCTCAATAACTACAGGGCTCGAAAATCACGTGACTCGAATATCTAACCGAATACCCGCACGCCACCCAGCCAAGTGCCAACAACTTTTGCCTTACGAACATGCATTGGTTCTAGAGCGTGAATGTCAGTTGCCATCATCACGATGTCAGCTCGCTTACCAATTGCAAGGTCACCCCAGAGGTGCTCTTCGCCAGCTTGTACGGCAGATCCCATTGTGTATGCAGTCAGGGCTTCATCCAGTGTGAGGCGTTCGCTTGGTACCCAGCCTTCAGGCGGGAACTCTTCATCGGTTTGGCGAGTGATTGCAACACCAATTCCTTCCATTGGAACTGGAGAAGTAACTGGCCAATCGGATCCGAATGAAATTTTGGTTCCGCTATGAAGCAAGGTGGCCATTGGGTATTGCCGATCGGCACGTTCTTGACCAAGGCGTGGAACAGTAAGTACAACTTGCTCGTTGGCTAGTTGTGCCCAAAGGGGTTCGAAGTTTGCAATCACATCTAATTCTTTAAAGCGCGGCAAATCAGCCGGGTCAATTAACTGGGAGTGTGCAATCACGGGGTTTATCAATTCCCCATGCAGATTGCGGGCGTACTCAAATGCATCTAACGCATTTCTAATTCCGGCATCACCAATTGCATGAATGTGGGCTTGAAACCCACTCTTTACGACTTCGGCAACAGCTTCGAATAGTTCTTCTCGGCGCCAGTTTGGGATTCCTTTACTCGGGCAGTCGCAGTAATCTTCCAGCACCGCCGCAGTGCCACCTTCTAAAATTCCATCCGCGAAGAACTTAACGGTGTTTCCAGTGATCCAACCGGCTGCCTCTTTATTGACGCGATCGCGACGAGCTAAGTTGCTCTCAAGCTTGGTACGCCAAACGCCTTCAGGTTCGGCAAGCCAAGCTAAATTCACGCGAAACTTTAAAGTGCCGGCCTTGGCGCCTTGCAACCAAGTTTCTAATGTGTCGTCTTCAACCCAAGCATCTTGAGCCCAGGTAACTCCGCAGGCAGAATATTCTTCCGATGCCGCGCGCACAACTTGATCGCGCTGCTTCTCGTCAAGTTTCGGTAAGAGTTTGTAAACCATATTCCAGGCACCCCATTCGCGCAGGGTTCCAAGAACTGTGCCATCGGCGCGATGAACAATCTCACCATCAAGTGGTTGTGGTGTTTCTGGTGTGATGCCCGCCAACTCAAGAGCCTTGGTGTTGACCCAAGCGGTGTGGTAATCCATGGCGCGAAGTACAACAGGACGATCAGGAACTATTTCATCCAACCACTTTGCGTCAAACTCTCCTCGGGGCGCCAAGCTCGGATCGTAACCTTCACCGCGAACCCAGGGAGCATCTGGATTTTCATCAGCCCAAGCTTTAATTGCTTCGAGCAGTTGTTCAAGTTTTTCAGGTCCGCGAACTGGTGCGAATAAAGTCTCAATGCCGCCAAAAACAGGATGCGCATGGCCATCACCAAAACCTGGCAACAAGGTCGCACCATTTAAGTCAATCGTTTCGTCCGCAGATAACGCGAGCGCATCATCGCCATGAGCAACGATTACGCCATCTGAAACACCGAGTGCATGTGTGGTTTCATTTTGATTAATCCAGACTTTGCCGTTACGCCAAACAGTTGTAGTCATTCTTTGCTCCCGTTGTTGAAGATTAACCATGTTTAAGTTCGATACCGAAGACCAAAACTTGTTATGAATACTTTTGCAGATTTTTCAAAATCTGGTGGGGATATGTTGAATTAAAGTTGAGACAACCCATAGGCAACGGCGTACCTGTGACCAAGTTTTCCAGCCACATTGCCGCGACCAATTCCGTTTATGCCGGGCACTTGACTCAGGATTGGGATTAGTTCATCGTCTGCGACGGGGCCGCCAACAACAACCAAATTAAAGCCCGTCGAAGATACTCCAGCAATGTCAACACTTCGAATCAAGCGCGAAACATTTGCTCCGATTGCGACTTGCTTTAGTGCTTGACGCATGATGCGCCATTCCGCAGGTTGTAAGTTTTGCCCAAAAGTTAGGTACCCAGCTGGACCAGGAGCAACCAACGAACCCATCGCAGATGCTGGATAAGGCTTTGATTCATCCACAAAAGCTTTGCTGCCATCTTCGGCGAGCAGTAAATGCGGGGATTCCAACCGCTGTGCCGGTCCACGCTTAATCCAATCGGCCGCACCACGTGATGTGTTCAACGCAAAGGCAACCGCAGCAGTTAGTAACTCACCAGCACCAGCAGCCGATAACTCAACGTTGCTGATGAAATCAATAGTGCCACCACCAATGTCTAAAACGGCCGCATCTTTTGCCAATCCAGGAGTGCTGTGCGCACCTAACTTGGCAGCCTGCGCTTCGGATTGCGCCACGACAACTGGTACACCAAAAATCTCTGACAGATTATTGGGAGTGGTAATCGTCGTGGCCGCGAGCTGGGCCAATGCTAAATCTCGAGTATGTCCAACTTTTCGTAAGCCACGCTCTGCCAAAACCTTTGTGACATCAAATGCCCAAACGTCAGATGTTAAAATCAACTCAGAGAGATTAAGTTGTGCAATGTCGCCAACTTTAGAATTGGAAATCTTTGTCACGGCTTCGAATAAGTCTTCAGTATCTCCATCGTGCCAGGTAACAAAGCCATTTTGACTTTCCACGTGAATTGTTGAATTTGCAAACAGCCCAATTACAACGGTTCGATCATCTCTAACCCAACGAACTATCTCGGGTAGTGATGAAGCCTCTTCTTCAGTTAGGTCGAGCGCAGCCCGAAGTGCCCAGATGTCAGTGGCGGTCTGAACCGCTGCACCTTGTGGCCGCACTTCCAAAAAAAGTTTTCTGGCACTAAGTGCAAGATCAGTATCCGCGCCGTCTACTACCGGCAGATCTTTTTCCATACGTTTTGCAATCAGTACCGCTTCGTCATCAGCTACGACAACACCAACAATCTGAGCTCCGCTGGAGATGGCTTTATTTATTCGGTTGGCTGCAACTTCATATCCGGTACCAGAGGGAACGATTGCAATTTCGGGAATGTCAGAAATACTTTCATTAGTAATTAGCCATGGATTTCCAACTGCCCAACCATCGCCAATCACACTTTGATGTGCAGTCTTAATGATCTGCAAGTTTCCAGTATTAGGAAGCGGCTCGTGAATTGTGGAAGTTGAAGTGAATACCGGACTCCATGGTGCAACTGAAACTTGCGAGACCATAATGCTGTGTTCGCGCTCAATGATTTGCAATAGCGAAAGAGCGGCTTTAACGGATGCCTCTGAGCCTTTGACGCCACGAGTCGGACGACGATCCCAAGCAATCGGTTCTGTTCCGTTTGAAATTACGATTTCAGTCGTTGAGTTTCCAATGTCTATCCCAGCGACAAGTTTCATAAGGACTATTTTGCGGTAAGTCCACGGCGAGCGTAGACATCTGCCGCCTGGCGAAACAATTCAGCGTTCTTGATAGCGCCGATCGCCATCAAGTCGTCAGCTATCTGCATCAATTCTTGGGAACTTGATCTACCTGGGCGAAGTGCATCGTAATAACGCAAAACTTCATCATCGGATAAGCCGGTTAATTCGGCCGCTCGCAAAAAGTTTTCGGCTAACTGGGAATTTCCATTCGTGCGGGCCACTTCTGCCTGGTGGGCCAGAGTGTTTGGATGGATCCGAACATCATCTAGTGTTACGTCGCCGCGCCGAATTGATTCGACAGTAACTTCAGAGACATTCTTGCCTGAAAATCCGACTTGTGAACTCATAATGATTTCAACTCCAATACTTCTGGGGCTGCGTCAGTTACACAGTTACGTTCAATGGCAACTAGTGACACAACCTTCGTGTGGTAGCGCGCCTCAATCGCTTCATCGGAGTATGGATTTCGAACTGGTTCAGGTGTGGCGCCTTTTGCATGACGTCCCGCATTAATTCCCATCATTCGATAAAGCTCGCGAGTGATTGTTGGGGCAACAGAATAAAGCTCAAGGTTCGCTAGCGGAGCTAAGTCCCTGCGATGAATTAATGCAGTGCCCTTCGCTTGCAACCCAACGCTGACACCAGATCCGGAAAGGCGAGCAGCTGTCAATCCGATCATGCCTAAGTCAAGTGAATCGTTAACTCGAACGATTCGCCCTACGCAGCCTTCTTCTTCTAAGCCCGCAAGAACTTCCTTAATAGCGTCAGCTACACTTAGCCCAGATAGTGTCACCCAAATATCTTTGCCTGTCGCAGGCGAGACCCCGATGACAACATCACGGGGGTCGTAACTTACTTCCGCCGGGCCAGCGACAACAATGTTTTTGTTTTCAAATCCTTGCTGTTCTACAAGTAGGTCAGCAACCGAGCGTTGTTGTCGGATGGTGTCGATTTGCGCCTGTCTTTCCGGCGTTGGTTGATACCCAGTTCCTGGCCCAGAGTATTCATTTGGATCTGTCACTAATGACAACACGTTCATTTCTTCATCGAAGATTGCAGACGTCTGTAAGTAGTCGCCTGCAACCCGAGCTTTCAGCATGTCTAAGCAGCGTTGTGCTTCTAAATCAAAACCATTCTCGGCAAGTGCAGCTATGACATCAAGCATGGTGACGTTTGTTTCCATGATTGTTCGAGCTGCAGTTAGAGGCAGCATCAAGTCGCCAGAAGATATGTCCTTAGAACCAGCCGCGTCAACGGCTTGATCGGCCCACTCGGCTGAAAAGTCCCCAAGACCTAGCCATGAGTAAACAGCGCTTACTGCATCTGTTGCCCGCCGACGTAATCGAGCCACTTCGATCTCATCGGCAGTCCGAAGTCCACCGTCAACACCCCAGTCGCGTTGCATTGCCAAGAAATCATCGATGTCTTCGGAATTCCATTGGCTGGGACCGAACATATTGTCGTAGCGCTGGATCGAACCAAACCCACTATTAATAAAGTCTGAGCCACCAATGAATATCGGATGTGTTCGCGAAGTCCTACGTACATCAGATTCGCTCATCAATGCGTCATTACCCGTGCATGCTTCGAGATTTCGCAACATAACCATCACGTTCTCGGCCATTAGCGAGCGAACACCACCCGGTACTGCACCTGCAACTGCTGCGGAATCAATGCCACCGTTCTGTACCCCTTGGGCACCGATGGCCCGTGCAAGTGCAACGCATCGAGCCTCAAGATAAAACATGCTGCATTTTTCAGCACCACCCATCAAGGCTTCAGAGCCGCCACCAGAAGTAACGCGCATCTTTATACCGCGACTTGCATATGCACTAGTTAGAAAAGCCTTGGACCATGGGGTGTCATCACCGTCAATAAAGATTTGTTCGGTGCCATAAAGTGAAACGGTTTCGGCGTATGAAACTAATCCACGCATACCTAAAGCCAGTTCAGCAGATTCTTCGACCGAACATTGAACTAGAACACCGGGAGATCCAACTGCAGCGCCGATTGAAACTGCAACTGCGTTTGATGGTGCGTCAGCAGCAACTGGAACGGTGGTTTCAAGTTCCCGAAATCCAAATGCGGCTGCCGTAGCGGCGTCTGCCGCAAGTAAAAGTGGGTCATCGGATCGATTAGTTACGTGCGCTTGATTACTTGGAGTGCGACGCGCGCGCATCTTGGTCATAGCAATTACTAATTCGGAAGCACTAAGGAGTGAAAGTACTTCCGCCAGTTTTGCTGGAGTCATTCCAGAGGCAAGTCGCACAATACTTTTTCGCGAATGATTCGGATCAACCAGTCTCCGCGCGAAGTCAGCGCTTTCTATTTCCATTGCTTCTTGCGCAACACTTAGATCAATTCCATGTCGAGCAATGAACTCATCGATGGAATCAAAGTCGGCTTCGCTCCGACCATCCATTTCAACAATTCGTCCGTCAGTTATTAGCAATGACGGAGCTGGGTCATTCAAGCCATTGAACGCAACCAGACCCAACTCAGGTGCAGGTGTTGCAAACCCGTCGAGGTTGACGCGCTGTTCGTTCATAAAACGAAAGCGGCCAATTGGCTCGTTTGTTGTCATGCCTGACATGCTCGATTGAAGACTTCAATTCCAGCTTGGGCGCACACTTGATCTTCATCCCATGATCCGCCACTCACCCCGATGGCTCCGACAACGCGATCGCCATCCCAGCATGGAATTCCGCCAGCAAATGCAATGTAGCGACCATTGCCGTTTGCGCTCATGCCCGGTAAATCTCCTTCTGGAGCAACGCGGGCTCGCAATTCGCCCGTCTCAATTCGATTTGTAACTGAGGTGTAGGCCTTATCAACGGCCAGATTAGGCCCGGCAAGTTCGGCACCATCCATGCGCTGAAAACTTAACAAGTTTGCGCCGGCATCTAATACTGCGATTGACATCGGTGCATTGATTTCAATTGCTTTAGCTTTAGCAGCATTTGTCATTTCGACCGCTAGGGCTAAATCAATTTCCATTCGCTCAACTCTTGGCATTACTTGCCCTTCTGGTATTCGCGCCACTGCTGGGCCCGAGCCTGCATCTTGCGGTGCATTCCTTGCATTACATTCACACTACCCAAGTATTCTTTTGCGACCTTAGCGACCATTGTGTAATTAGTGTCAACCACGTTGGCGACCGGAGTCAGCGCAGTTTGAGAGACAAACTGGTAACTATCTAATGTTGACTGGCCCGTTAATTCGCTAACCCAATGAACCATTTGCGAATGTGCGATTCGGAAGGCATCTTCGAGTGGCTTAGTTGAGCCAGTAGTAATGATGTAATCATCTGATTCGATTCTTGGCCAAGGAGTTGGGGTTCCTTTTATTAAATCTAAAATCAAAACAGTGTCCATTGCGGTTTCAACGGCAACGCCGCAAGTCTCACCTTCACCTTGGCGAGCATGACCATCGCCAAATGAAAACAGTGCACCTTCAACGTTGACGCCCAGATAACAAGTGACGCCGGCGCGCATTTCCGGAGTATCCATATTTCCGCCCCAGTCACCTGGAGTCAGAGACGATCGAACTTCGCCAAGCGCCGGTGCTACGCCAACCGTGCCATGCATTGGATCAAGTGGCAGTGCTGCCGTGAATTTTGTATCAGCTGCGGCATAACGAACTAAACGTTCTTGTAAATCCAATTCGTAAATCCAGGTTCGTTCTAAAAGTGCTGGTTGCAAAGTTGCAGTTGTCGCGGTGGAAGTAAGCGCACCAAAGAATGGAACCGTAGTACTTACACCCCAAGCTTCACGTGGCTCAATTGAAATGAAGTGAACGGCTAACGTGTCTCCAGGCTCTGCGCCTTCAACATAGAAAGGCCCAGTTTGCGGATTGAGAAATCGTGGGTCACAAACTTGCGTTGACATGTCGCTGGCTGATTTAACGCGACCACCAAAGCAGTCGAATGACCAAGAGTCAATAATGGCCCCTGGCCTTACGCTGACAACACCTTCGCGGCCGCCAAAAGTAAAGGCATGAGTGGCAGGGTCAGCATCTTCATCTGGTGTCCAATTACAAATCTCAAGGTCAAGTGTCATGCCCTTATTCTTGCCGATTTAGCGAGGCATTTACTTAAGGTTTATGAAGTCTTTAGACAAAAAAACTGGGTGCCAGCAATGCTGACACCCAGTTTTTATTTGAACACTATGCGCGTTCGTGAGCTTCTTCCAGAGTCGTACGACCGATTTCTTCGTAGATTTCTGGATGCTTTGACTTGACCCATAGGGCGTAAAGCAGACCGAAGATCAGAGTACCTGCAATCTCATATGGCAAGTACTTGACCATTAATGAGTTTGACTGGTAACCAGCAGCGAAGCCTGAACCAACAGCACTGAATAGAAGTGTCAATGCGTAGATCATGCCTGCGGCGCCAGCAAGAGGAGCAACCAAAGTGGTTAGAACATTGCCCTTCTTCTTCTTTTTACCCCAGAAGTAACCGATTACTGCAAATGAGCAGATGACCTGTACCACCAGAATGAACGCAGTTCCAACAAGTGATGGAACGGTGTAGATAACACCGTATGGCAACAATGCTGGGTCTGAAGTTGCACCTTCAACTGCTGGATCTGATGTCCATGCAGTTGAGAAGTTTGCAAACAGCAGAACCATAACGATGTTAAGAACCGTTACGACTGTTGATGCCACAGCAGGTGACTGATGTGTTGGGTGAGTGCTCGATAGCTTGTTGCGGATACCAGCAAATGGAAGTTCACGACCAAGTGCAAATACGTAGCGAGAAGCTGCATTGTGGAATGCCATGGCGCAAGCAAATGAACCAATTACCAGAAGCACGCGGTATGTTCCTTCTGCAAGCGAACCTAGGTTTGCTTCAACTGGGACCAACCAAAGGTCAACTGGGTTTCCAGTAGATCCGGAAGCAACTTCTACAGAAGTCTTTGCACCGTTAGCAACAACTGCCATCCAAGAAACGAATGTGTAGAAAACACCAAGTCCGATAACTGCGATCATTGTGGCACGAGGAATCACGTTCTTAGGATCTTTGGATTCTTCACCGTAGGCAGCAGTGGTTTCAAAACCAATCCATGACCAGAAAGCAAAGAAGATACCAAGTGCAGCAGTACCCGCAGCAACGCTAGATCCGAAAGCTCCAGCTTCTAGATTTGCAAATGCAGCCATTGGCGAAATGGTTTCTGAAACCATGAAGCCATCAGGTCCACCCTTGAAAAGTACGCTGAATCCGAAAGCTGCAAGAAGTAGAACTTCTGCAACAAGTGTGACTCCGAGTACGACTGCAGCAACAGAGATGTCAAAGTAAGTCAAAACCCAAATTAGGATCATGCCGCCGATTGCAAGAATCAGCCAGTTGACATCGATGCCTGCCATCGAACTCAAGGTGTTCGAAGCGAAGAATGAGAAACCACCGATTAAGGTACCTTCGAAAAGAATGTACGAAATGGTGGCAAGTAGACCTGCAGCCATACCCCAAACTTGTCCAAGTCCTTGAGAAATGAATCCGTAGAAGGCACCAGCAGTTGTAACGTGCTTCGCCATCGCAGAGAAACCAATTGCGAAAATCGATAGAACGATCGTTGCAAATAGGAAGCCGGCAGGAGCACCGATTCCGTTACCCCAACCAACACCAACAGGCATGTTGAAGCTCATCGCAGTGATCGGCGCAGCATTTGCTACCGCCATAAACAAAACTGCTGTTAAACCAACAGCACCTTTGCGAAGGCCTTTTTGGCTTTCGTTATTTGTCGACATTCATTCGACCCTTTCGTTGTAATGCCGGGGAGCTCCCGGCATTTTCACTTAAGCCGTGGGTGACCTGAGTCACACGGTTGGAATGACTTTGCCAGAAGATGCACCCCAAAACAACGAAATTGAGATTGTTTTTGAAACTTTTTGGTTAACAGATTTTGATTTTTGGTCTAAATGAGGCCACAAATATCTCTAAAATTCAGCCCACAAGTCATAATTCCCAATGATTGCAAGGGTTTTATTGTTAAACCAAAATTCAACCAAAAGTTGCTAAAAGGTATGGTCATTTGGTCTAATTTTATGTAATCATTGAGATAGCGAATTAGGAATTTGATTCCACAAAGCACTCAGAAAGGGTTCGGGATGACACAAGAAAATACAGCAGCACCCGAATTTGATTACGGACTGTTTTCATATGACTCCAAAGAGCAGATGCTCGATAAGTCCAAAGAGTTTTGGAACCCAGGCAAAACCCAATTCTGGATTGACTCTGGAGTTCCGTTAGTAATCGATCGCCGTGAAGAGTACTTCATTTATGACATGTCAGGTAAGCGCCTAATTGATGCTCATTTAAATGGTGGAACATACAACTTAGGTCACCGAAATCCTGAAGTGGTTCAAGCCGTAACGATGGCTATGCAGCATTTTGATATTGGCAATCACCACTTTCCATCGCTGGCACGTACTGCACTGGCAGAAGCTTTAATCAAGACCGCACCTTCTGGATTAAGCAAAGTCATCTACGGCTCCGGTGGTGGCGAGGCAATCGACATTGCGCTAAAGACTGCGCGTCATGCTACGCAAAAGCGCAAAATCGTCTCGATTATCAAGGCCTATCACGGTCACACCGGACTTGCAGTTGGAACCGGTGACGATCGCTTCTCAAAGCTTTTCCTTTCTGATCGCCCAGAAGAATTTCCACATGTGCCATTCAATGACTTAGAAGCTATGGAAGATGCATTACGTGGCCGCGATGTGGCTGCAGTAATTATGGAAACGATTCCAGCTACTTATGGCTTCCCACTTCCGAACCCAGGTTACTTAGAAGCAGTGAAGGCGCTATGTGAAAAATACGACGCTTTATATATTGCAGATGAAGTGCAAACCGGCTTAATGCGTACTGGCGAACTTTGGGGAATCACCAAGCATGGAATTACTCCAGACATACTTGTCACCGGCAAGGGCATCTCGGGTGGTTTGTACCCGATTGCCGCAGTACTAGCTACCGAAAAAGCCGCTGGTTGGTTAAACGAAGATGGCTTCGGACACATTTCAACTTTCGGGGGCGCCGAACTTGGCTGTATTGCAGCACTAAAGACTTTGGAAATTTGCTCACGTGAAGAAACTCGTTCAATGGTTCACTACATCGCTGACTATGTAGGCAAGCGCCTTGCTGAGGTTCAGGCAACTTATCCAGATTGGTTTGTTGGCATCCGCCAAAATGGTGTGATTCTTGGTCTGGAATTTGCTCACCCACAAGGTGCCAAGTACGTAATGCGCCACTTGTATGAAAACGGTGTGTGGGCGATCTTCTCAACACTTGATCCGCGGGTACTCCAATACAAGCCGGGAATTTTGCTGAAACCTGAAGTTGCCGAAGAAATGCTGGACCGCACTGAGCTAGCAATCGGAAAAGCTTATGCAGAAATTCGTAACGAGCGGAGGTCAGCATGAGCGAAATGACTTTTGAACCATTAATGGTCGAGCCGGCTGGTGTACCACGCGGCCGAGCCATGGTCGAGCGCGCTGATTGGGCAGCTCGAGCATATGCAAAGTACGACGCCGCTACTGTTAATCGAATTGTTGATGCAACAGCTTCAGCGCTAGCCGCCAGAGCCCAAGAGTTTGCACGCGATGCAGTGACAGAGACTGGTTTTGGAGTCGTAGAGCACAAGGTACTGAAAAACATCGCTTGCTCTACTGGAATCGTAGAGACGTACCGTGGACAAGATTTCGTTTCTCCAGAAATTGATGAAGTAAACAAGATTGTCGCAATCCCGCGACCAGCCGGTGTTGTTTTAGCCCTCACTCCATCAACTAATCCAGTAGCTACAGTTTCATTCAAAATCATTTTGGCGCTAATGACTCGAAATGCAATCATCATTAGCCCTCACCCAATGGCAAAAAAGGTTTGCGTGGCCGCAGCAAAGGCGATGGCAGAAGCTGCAGTTGCTGCCGGTGCGCCAGATGGCATTATTCAGATTGTCGAAGACCCTTCGATTCCTCTGATTAATGCATTAATGACAGACGAGCGAACTGACGTAATTGTTGCAACTGGCGGTAGTCCTGTTGTGCGCTCGGCATACCGAAGTGGAAATCCAGCAATTGGAGTTGGACCAGGTAACGTTCCGGTACTTGTCGATGCCACAGCTGACATTCAAAAAACTGCTGCCCGAATTATCGAAAGTAAGGCATTTGATAATTCCATTTTGTGCACAAATGAAAGCGTCGTAATTGCAGAAGAAGCGGTTGCGGATAAATTGCTGGCAGCCTTTGCTCGCGAAGGTGCCTATGTCCTCAAAGATGAAGAGCGCGATGCGATTCGTAACACCGTTTTCCCAGAGGGCCATTTCAATATCAAGATGGTTGGCAAGGATGCCGTTTGGATCGCAGAGCAAGCAGGTATCAAAGTTCCAGCCAAAACCAGAGTTTTGGTTGCACCGTTTGATTTAGTAGTTCCCGAAGAACCATTTGCACATGAAAAGTTGTGTCCAGTTTTGGGATTCGTTCGAGTGCCATCTGCCGATCGTGGCATTGATGTTGCCCGTGCGATTTTACGAATCACCGGAGCTGGACATTCAGCAGCAATCCATAGCGCTAACCCAAATCTAATTATGAAATTCAGCGCAGCCGTTCCGGTACTTCGAGTATCGGTAAATGTCGGCAACAGTCTTGGCTCCTCTGGTATCCAAACTAATTTGCCACCAACAATGACAATTGGCACTGGATTTGCTGGCCGCTCATCAGTTGGCGAGAACCTGCAACCTAAGCATCTTCTTAACTACACGCGTTTGGCGTATAACGCAGATGTTCGTGAAGTAATGCCGTCATTTGCTGGTTTGAATCCTTGGGTCAGCCCAACTGGACCAGTTCCTGCTTACCCATTGGCTTCAAATGATCGGGCAAATACCCCTGCGCCTGCACCAATTCATCGCGAACCAATCTCACAAGATGTTGCAGAGCTAAGAGATGAAATACGCAAGTTGATAGTCGAAGAACTTCACGCATTGATTAAGAACTAATTAGAGAAGAGAGATTCATGGCAGAGCTACGGTCGTTCATCTATATCGACCAAATGCAACCTCAAACTATGTGCTACCTAGGCTCATGGGTTAAGGGCGCTTTGCCACGGGCAAATATGGCCGCACAAGTCATCGAAGTTGCGCCGGGCTTGGACATCGAAGCATTAACTGACGTTGCACTCAAGCATGCAAATGTGCAGGCGGGAATTCTGTTTGTTGAACGTACTTTCGGTTACTTAGAGATCCATGGACCGACTGAAGAAGTCCGCGCAGCAGGACAAGCGGTGCTATCAGCGCTAGGAACTTCCGAGTCCGAAGCAACAAAGCCAAAGATTCTTGCATCCCGCGTGGTGCCATCTGTTGATCAGCAGCATGCATTTTTAATCAATCGAAACAAAGTTGGTTCGATGATTCTGCCTGGCGAATCGCTTTACATTTTGGAAGTGCAGCCAGCTTCTTACGCAATCTTGGCAACTAACGAAGCGGAAAAGGCAACTGACATCAAAGTTGTTGACTACCGCATGATTGGTGCAACTGGACGCGTTTATCTTTCTGGCAAAGAAGCAAATGTTCGAGCAGCAGCTGAAGTTGCTGAAAGAGTTTTGAGTGACCGCTGATGTCTGCAGATAACGAAATGCTCCGAGCGCTCGTGCGAGAAGCCTTGCGCGATGCCTTAGGTGGTGCCAGTGGGGCAAGCGACATTGCTAAAGCCTTATCTGGAAGTGCAGTATCTGCACCAAAACCTGCTCAGGTTGTCGAAGTAGTTTCCTTGGCAAATGATGCGCAAGTGCAGTCTTTCGTGCATCGCATTCTTGATTTAGCTGCCGATGCGAAGACTTTGAGTGCGTTGCGCCAAGGTGAAATTGTTTTTCAGTTAAGCGAACAGTCAAAAGTGAGCGGTACAGCAAATCCGGGTACCACGCGCGTTGAAAAGGGAGCTGTTACCGAGTCAACAATCAGAAAAGCGGCCGAGTCTGGGTCTACTTTGATTGTGGGACGCAAAGTTGTCGTTACCTCTCTAGCTCGCGACAAAGCGCGCGACTTAGGAGTAACGATTGTTAGAGAAAGTCAACAAGATAATCAGAAGGGATCGGTGATGCGCTGATGTTAAAAGCGCGAGTCATCGGCAATGTATGGGCGACACGTCGTCTAACCGAGATTCCCAATGGGGCCTTTCTCGAAGTCGAAGTTGAAGGTGGCGCACACTTGGTTGCTTTCGACGTCTTGGGTTCCGGAATTGGGGAAAGCGTCTTAGTTTCAACTGGCTCAGTAGCAGCAGCTTGGTTCTCAGATGTAACACCTCCAATTGATGCTCTCATTATTGGTTCGATTGATGAGAACTCTAAGAGTTCTGGGAAGCACAGCGCTTCTTAGTACATAGCTTGGGAAACCAGGCGAGTAATACGGCAATAACCGAAAGCAGACAACCGTTTGCAATCACAAATAGGAGAAAGATATGTCAAGCAACGCACTGGGCTTGATCGAAACTAAGGGATATGTTGCAGCAGTTGCTGCCGCAGATGCCATGGTTAAGGCAGCCAATGTAACTATTGTTGCGCGTGAAGAAGTTGGCGACGGCCTTGTTGCTGTTGTCATCGTGGGTGACGTCGGCGCAGTTAAGGCTGCAACAGACGCAGGTGCAGAAGCAGTTAACCAAGTTGGCGAACTAGTTTCACAGCACGTAATTCCACGTCCACATGCAGAACTAAGTAAGTACTTCAAAGTAGGCGAGTCCGCGTGAGTGCGGGCCCGCTCGTAGCGGGGCCCGAACTTCGCGTCTACTTGCTTGTTGAAGATCTTCAGCAGCAATTTGCTGCTTACATGAGCACACCGACGCGAGCCCGGGGTTACCCTCCTTATGGTGGACAGCATTCGCTGATCATTGAGGTGGCACCCGGGCTTGCGATCGAGCGAGTAATCGATTTGGCGTTGAAGTCGGTCCCTGAAGTTGAGCCTGGCATTTTGTTCGTGGAACGACAGTTTGGTGTTTTAGAAGTGCATGCTTCTGACATTGAACTAGTGAAACGAGCTGGACAGGCAATCCTTGATGGCATCAGTGCTTCTGCGGCCGATCAATTACGTCCACGGATTCTTTACAGCGACATCATCGAAAACATCACCGATCAGCACGCGATCATCCTTAATCGAAATAGACAAGCCTCAATGGTTATGCCTGGTGAGTCTTTGTTGGTTTATGAAATGACCCCAGCACTATTTGCAACTGTGGCAGCTAATGAAGCTGAAAAAGTTGCTCCAGATGTGACTTTGGTTGATGTTCAAATGATTGGCGCAGCCGGACGTGTTTACATGAGCGGCACAACTGAAAGTGTCACTAAAGCTCGTGATGCAATCACCACGGCACTTGAGTCTGTTGTTGGGCGAGATCAAGGTTAAGCATTTTTCTTCCCCAAAAGTGACACAACCAATTGGCAGTTAAGCCAAAATAAAGGTGTTGGCAGGAGAGTTAAATGAGTGGGTATTCGAACGAACCTGCAAAGTTGCATGAGTTCGCAGTTGATGCGGTGGCAAAATTTGGGTATCCAAGTGATTCCAAAATCTCGCTGCTAAACATTTCCGAGAATGCGACATTCAAGGTAACCGACAGTACTTCGGGGAATGATTCAATCCTCAGGATTCATCGGCCGTTTTATCACACCAAACAGGCAATCCAGAGTGAATTGGATTGGGTTCAAGCTTTGCGCGAAATTCAACTGGTGCGAACTCCGGCGATCCTGCCATCAGGATCAGGCGAGCAAGTCATTCTTGCCGAAGATTCAGCTGGTGAGCAACGCCATGCCGTGATGTTTGAATTCATGCCTGGGGTTGAGCCAACCGAAGATCGCTTAGTTGATGACTTTAAAACTCTTGGTGCAATTACTGCGCGATTACATGATCATGCAAAGCAGTGGAAAGTTCCCAGCAACTTCTCCAGATTTACTTGGGATTTTGAGACTGCACTTGGCCCGAATGGCCACTGGGGATCTTGGCGCGATGGCCTTGCAATGGGCCCAAGTGAACTCGAGATTCTCGGCAGACTTTCGGACACTTTGGGGATTCGTCTAGAGCGGTTTGGAAAAAGTAAAGAACGTTTTGGCTTAGTGCATGCCGATATGCGTTTGGCTAATTTATTGGTGGCCGGAAGTGACGTAACCGTAATTGATTTTGATGATTGCGGATTTAGCTGGTTTATGTACGACTTGGGATCTTCAGTTTCGTTTATTGAAGACCATCCATTGATACCTGAAATGACATCCTCTTGGGTAGACGGTTACCGCAGCGTAGCCAATCTCAGTAAAGAAGAGGAAGACGAGCTGCCAACCTTCATAATGTTTCGTCGCCTGTTGTTGGTTGCTTGGGTTGGCTCCCATCAAGACACCGATACCGGTAAAGAAATGGGAGCCAATTTCACCAAAGTAAGTTGCGAATTGGCCGAAAACTATCTGTCAAAGTTTGCATAATTGTAAGGAAGCCTCAATAACTCGTTAGGTAACTAGGAGAAAACATGTTTACTTCAGTAAGTGGCTATTCCGTCGTGGTTACGGGTGGCACCAAGGGAATAGGTAAAGGCATCGCGCGAGTTTTCGCACGAGCTGGAGCAAACGTCCTAATTACCGGTCGAGATGAAGCCAGCGCAAAGTCTGCTTGTGCCGAACTCACTGGATTGGGCGGCGGCACTGTTACATATCTAATCGCTGAGGTAAGCAGTAAGTCAGATTGTGATCGTGTTGCAGCTACTGCAATCGAACGTAATGGTGGCATTGACGTACTTTGCGCAAATGCAGGCATCTTCCCAGATTCGAAGTTAGCCACGATGTCCGAAGCAGATATGGATTTAGTATTTGGCACAAACGTAAAGGGAACCATGCTTTCCGTGCAGGCATGTTTACCAGCATTAGAGAAGTCGGGGCATGGCCGAATCGTTCTCACTTCTTCGATCACTGGTCCATTTACTGGTTTTCCTGGTTGGTCGCACTACGGTGCTAGCAAGGCAGCGCAGCTTGGATTTATGAGAACTGCAGCCATAGAACTTGCTCCTAAGGGCATAACGGTGAATGCAGTGTTGCCTGGAAACATCGCCACTGAAGGTTTAGCAGACATGGGACCGGAGTATCGCAAAGCGATGGAAGCTTCAGTTCCGCAGGGAAGACTCGGCGAAGTTGATGACATTGGTAATGCTGCTTTGTTTTTTGCAACTAAGGAAGCCGCATACGTAACCGGGCAAGCACTGGTTATTGACGGTGGTCAGATTCTGCCTGAATCGCTTGCGGCCCTTGAGGCAATGTAACTGCAATCTAGTTACTGTTGATTCGTGAGCACAAATGAAGCTGACTTAGGTCGCACTGCCGAAGAAGTTCGGCAACGAATATTGGCAGAAATTAATTCTGGCCAGTTGCGAGCTGGGCAAAAGCTCGGTGCCGAAAGAGATTTAGCAAACGAATATCAAGTAAGCCGTTCCACTTTGCGACTGGCACTTACGGCACTTGAAGAAACTGGCGTGGTTCGCCGTCTGCCTGGAAGAGGTGGCGGAACATTTGTTTCACCAGAAAAAATTGATCGAGATCTTTCGCAAATTGTCGGCGTCCCATCATTGCTAAGAGGGCAAGGATTCACGGCTGGAACCCGATTGATCAGCGCTTCGGTGATACCAGCGGATGCAAAGACGCAGCGAGCATTAGATCTGAGTGAGGGTGAACACATCTTTGATGTAGTACGTATTCGCCTTGCTGACAGTGTCCCAATCTCACTTGAACATGCAAGATTCCCTGCTGAAATGTTTCCAGGTTTGCTAGAACGACCACTTGGAGAATCTCTCTATGAACTCTTGAGCAAGCATTACGAGACCACTCCCGACGAAGCTGTTGAGCAGATTGATTTAGTAAACGCGACTTTGGATGAAGCCAGAATTCTCGAAGTTTCGCTCGGTGCACCGCTGCTTGCGGTAACTCGAACCACCATGGACACTAAGGGCAGAAAAATCGAATATTCCCACGACCTTTTCCGTGGCGATCGAACTCGAATCACGGTTCGCACCAAGGGACGGCCCGCAACCCAAGGCCAACCTGGGGAACGCGGCAGAACTGTTGAACTAAAAGAGATTTAAACAGGTAATTCACTAACAAAAGTCCCAGGCAAGATTGGATACAATCTTCATATGGGCCCATTAGACGGAATAGTTGTTGCCGACTTCACGAGAGTTTTGGCGGGTCCTTACGCAACTATGTTGCTGGGCGATATGGGTGCGACCGTTATAAAAGTGGAACGCCCTGAAGTTGGTGACGATACTCGCCACTGGGGTCCTCCGTTTGATGCGGCTGGACGAGCCACTTACTTTGAGTCAGTCAATCGAAACAAAACATCGGTTGCAATAGATATGACAAACCCTGAGGGTTTAGCCGAAGCTCATGAGCTCATTAAGCGCTCAGACATAGTCATCCACAACTTCCCACCAAGCAATAGTGAAAAGTTTGGTTTGGATTATGACTCTGTTAAAGATCTAAAGGCTGATGTTATTTATTGCTCTATTACTGGCTTTGGGTCAGGTGCCGGTGCAACCATGCCAGGTTACGACTTATTGGTTCAAGCCATGGGTGGCCTGATGAGCGTCACTGGTCCTGCTCCCGGTGAGCCAACCAAAGTCGGAGTTGCCTTAGTTGATGTGATTACGGGAATGCACGCAACGATCGGATTACTTGCTGCACTAAATCATCGAAATGTTACGGGTGAAGGGCAGCAAATCGAAGTCAACCTTTTGTCATCTCTATTGTCAGCGATGGTGAATCAAGCAAGTGCATATGTTTCGGGTGGAGTTGTTCCTGGCATTCTCGGTAATGCCCATCCTTCGATTAGTCCGTATGAGGTTTATCAAACTTCAGATCGACCAATCGTTGTTGCAGTAGGCAATGATGGACAGTTTGCAAAACTTTGCCAAGAACTTGGAATTCCAGAAATTGCTGCCAATGCAAAGTTTGCAACCAACCCAGATCGTGTCGCCAATCGGGTTGAGTTAAACGAATTATTAGTGAATCAATTTCTAACCAACGGCGCAGATCATTGGTGGAATCTACTTTCAGGCGCAGGTGTTCCTTGTGGTCCGATTAATTCCATCGCTGAAGCATTTGCCTTAGCTGAATCATTGAACTTGAATCCGATCATCACCATCAATCAAGAAGGGGAAGAGCGGAAGCAAGTTGCAAACCCAATTACGTTTTCGCAAACCCCAGTTCGATATGCAGTAGCGCCACCAAGTTTGGATGAAGAATGAGCGAGTCAGTAACCGCACAAGAAACAGTGCTGCGCGAACTTCGATTGCTTATCGCCTCGGGAACGCTGGAACCTGGACAACAAGTTGTTCAAGATTCCCTTGCTTCCAGTCTTGGTGTTAGCCGCGTCCCGTTACGTGAGGCACTTAAGGTGCTTGAAGGTGAAGGCCAAGTCACGTATCACCCGCATCGCGGCTATTTTGTTGCGGACTTGAGTATTGAAGATCTTGTAGAGGTCTATAGAATTCGGTCACTTCTCGAGGACGAAGCAATTCGAGTTGGCGTACCACTGCTTACTGATGAAGACATCGAGTACCTGGAAGATATTTTGCATGATGTCGAAGCCGCGGCTCAATCCCAAGATGTATCTGCAGTTACAGCTGCGAACCGGAGATTTCACTTTGCATTATTTGAAGCAAGCAATATGCCAAGACTTGTGCGCTTGATCAAGAATCAATGGGATGCAACGGATGCCTACCGTGGTGTTTACTTTGCAGCCCCAGCCAACCTTGACCACATGAACCAAGAACACCGAACGATGGTTCAGGCACTGAAGTCCAGAGACGTGGAAAAGTCCATTGCACTTCAAGCTGCTCATCGCGAGAACTCAGTTTCAGTCGTGAGTCAGGTAATCAAGAAACCTTAACTGTTTACAGTGGGGGATTTCCTTAATTTGCAAGGCTTTCGCTAGTCTTACTTTGTATGACCCCACAGGAATTAGCTGGCCACATCAAGGCCGCTTTGCAGAGTGCAATCTCTAGCGGTCAATTGGCTTTATCTAGCGAAGACATTCCTACTGAAATCGTGGTTGAACGTCCCAAAAACCTAGATCACGGCGACTGGGCTACCAATGTGGCAATGCAAGTCGGCAAGAAAGCGGGATTAAATCCACGCGCAGCTGCTGAGATTTTGCAAGTAATTCTGCAAGAACTTCCCGGTGTGGAAGCAGTTGAAATTGCTGGTCCCGGTTTTATAAACATTCGACTTTCAGCAGCCAGCCAAGGTGAAGTTGCCAGAGACATTATCGCTAAAGGCAAGAATTTTGGTCGGGGCGTGCAACTTGCTGGCAAGAAGATCAACGTGGAGTTTATTTCCGCAAATCCAACCGGCCCGCTACATCTTGGACACACTCGTTGGGCAGCAGTTGGGGATGCAATCGCTCGCGTACTCGAAGCTGAAGGCGCAGAATCAGCGCGTGAGTTTTACATTAATGATCTTGGTGTCCAGATGGATAAATTTGGTGCCTCCGTCAAAGCTGCTGCACTTGGCGAACCAATTCCAGAAGATGGATACCACGGCGCTTACATCCCAGAGTTAGCAGCGCAAGTTGTTTCCCAGAACCCTGCGATTGTCGACTTAGCAGAACCACAACGTAGCGAAGCATTCCGCGATGCTGCATACGCGCTGCAACTAGCTGATCAAAAGCGAGTTCTAGATAACTTCAACACTCATTTTGATGTTTGGTATTCGGAAAAGTCACTTCACACTTCGGGAGCCGTTGATCGCGGTTTTGAAAAACTAAAGTCGCAAGGCCATATGTTCGTAGAAGAAGGCGCAACATGGCTACGCACAAGTGATTTTGATGACGACAAAGATCGCGTGCTTATCAAAGCTGATGGCGCATTAACTTACTTCGCTTCGGATACTGCCTATTACGTTGACAAACGCAATCGTGGCTATGACCTATGCATTTATTTGTTGGGCGCCGATCACCACGGTTACGTGAACCGACTTCGAGCTGTGGCTGCTTGTGCTGGCGATAACCCTGATGAAAACATTCAGATCCTGATTGGGCAAATGGTAAAGATGCTCAAGAATGGCGAGGAAGTTCGCCTTTCCAAGCGTGCCGGAAACATCATCACGCTTGAAGATCTCGTTGATGAAGTAGGTGTAGATGCTGCGCGCTATTCATTGATCCGGTATCCAGTTGATTCCCCATTGGTTTTAGATCTTGATTTATTAGTCTCTAATACCAATGACAATCCGGTTTACTACGTTCAATATGCGCACGCTCGGATTGCATCGGTAGTTAGAAATGCCGCCGAACTTGGACTTATTCCAGCTGATACTTCCAATTGGGATCCAGCAACTTTTGATCCTTCGCAACTAACAGATGATCGCGAAGGCGCACTACTTGGACTTTTGGCAGATTATCCACGAGTGGTTGCCTCGGCCGCTGAACTTCGCGAACCTCATCGAATCGCCAGATACATCGAAGAAGTTGCCACTAGTTACCACTCGTTTTATGCAGCCTGTCGAGTTCTGCCACAAGGTGATGAAGCAGTTACCGAGCTAAACATTGCTCGACTTTGGTTGTGTGCTGCAACGCGCCAAGTGATTTTCAATGGCCTCGAATTGCTGGGTGTTAGTGCACCCGACAGGATGTAAGTATGGCTTCCGACCTAAACCCGTTGATTTGGCCAGCATCTGCAAATCGCAATAGCCAGGGAGAAATCTCCGTCGGCGAAATCACGGTTACATCTCTTGCAGGTCAGTATGGAACTCCACTTTTTGTATTTGATGAAGCTGACGTAAGAAAACGGGCTCGAGATTATGTGACTGCATTTACAGTTTCAGACATCGAAACCAGCGTCCATTACGCAGGCAAAGCTTTCATTTCAACAAAGGTTGCCCAATGGGTAAATCAAGAAGGTCTCGGGATAGATGTCGCAAGCATTGGGGAATTAGAAGTTGCACTTCGAGCTGGGATTAATCCAAACCAAATCGTCATGCATGGGAACAACAAAAGCGTTCAGGATCTAGAACGCGCAGTTGAAGTTGGCGTTGGCCGTGTGGTGATTGACAGTCTGATCGAGATTGAACGCTTGAATGCAGTCGCCGCTAATGCGGGAATAGTTCAACAAGTTTTGCTGCGCCTCACTGTTGGCGTTGAAGCGCATACTCATGAAGCAATTTCTACAGCTCACGAAGATCAAAAGTTTGGCCTTTCGGTTGCATCCGGAATGGCAATGGCTGCTGTAGATAATGTTTTGGAATGCGATGCACTTTCATTAGCAGGGCTTCACTCGCATATTGGTTCTCAGATTTTTGATGCAACCGGCTTTGAATTAGCGACTCATCGCGTTGTGGACTTTGCAGTGCAAGTTAAGGAACGACATGGAATTTCTGTTAGTGAATTAGATGTTGGTGGTGGCATGGGCATTGCCTATGTCGAAGGCGATGACCCGCTCGATGTAAATGCGATGGCGAAATCAATCCTCGACATCGTGCGCACCGAATGTGCCCGTGTGAATATTTCGGTTCCAAGAATCAGCGTTGAACCAGGTCGAGCAATTATTGGAAATCCTGGCATCACCCTTTACGAAGTTGGTACGGTCAAGCCAGTTGAGCTCGATAGTGGAATTACTCGTAATTACATTTCCATTGATGGTGGCATGAGTGACAATATTCGAACTGCGCTTTACGACGCTGAGTACACCGCAGTAATTGCTAATCGAGTTTCGTCCGCCAAGTTGGTGCCTTCTCGAATAGTCGGTAAACACTGCGAAAGTGGCGACATCGTGGTGCGCGATATCGAACTGCCGGCAGATATCCGACCTGGAGACTTGATCGCAGTGGCAGCAACTGGCGCCTATTGCAGATCTATGGCCAGCAATTACAACCACATTCCGCGTCCAGCGGCAGTGAGTGTTTTAGCAGGATCGTCTCAAGTGCTGCTTCGCAGAGAAACTATTGAAGACTTGCTTGCCCTAGATGCTGGAGTTAACTAACCCCTTTTGCGCAATTGTCAGGTTTTTCGAAACCACATCTTCAATAACTGGGGGACATGATGTGAAGTTTGGCTTGTTTCAAGGGTTTCTGCCAGACTTAGAGCACATAGGAGTAGGGAAATTGCCCATCTCCGACACAGTATTAATACGCGCTATTAATAAGGAGAAGAAATGGGTTCCCCGCTAACCGTTGCACTACTTGGTGGCGGAACTGTTGGCGCATCAGTTGCCCAACTCATCTCGGAAAGCGCTGATGACTTAACCGCACGCATTGGTCGTGAACTTAAGCTAACTGGGATCGCAGTTCGGGATGCCTCAAAACCTCGCCCTGGAATTGACTCCAGTCTGCTAACTGAAGATGCTGCTGGACTTGCGGCGTCTGGTGCCGACATTGTGATCGAAGTGATTGGTGGAATTGAACCTGCCAAATCACTAATTGAATCTGCAATTGCAAATGGGTCATCTATTGTTACGGCCAACAAAGCATTGCTTGCTGCGCATGGCGCCCACCTTCACAAGCTGGCCGAAGAAGCCGGCGTTGATCTTTATTACGAAGCTGCAGTTGCAGGTGCCATTCCATTACTTCGCCCATTACGCGAATCCCTTGCGGGCGACAAGGTAACCAAGATTCTCGGAATTGTTAATGGCACGACAAACTTCATTTTGTCCAAGATGTATAACGATGGTGCCGACTACTCTGCAGTACTAAAAGAAGCTCAAGACTTGGGTTATGCCGAAGCTGATCCAACTGCTGACGTTGAAGGTTTCGATAGTGCAGCAAAAGCCGCAATTCTTGCCGGCTTAGCTTTCCACACCAACGTGACTGCCGACGATGTTTATCGCGAAGGCATGACCAAGGTAACTGCCGATGACATCGCGGCGGCAAAGTCTCTTGGGTATGTAATCAAGTTGCTAGCGATTGCAGAACTAACGAATGACGACAAGGGTGTTATCGTTCGAGTCCATCCAGCAATGATTCCGGCAACACATCCTTTAGCCAGCGTGCGCGACGCGTTTAACGCAGTTTTCGTAGAAGCTGAAGCGGCCGGCCAAGTTATGTTCTACGGTCGTGGCGCCGGCGGAGCTCCAACTGCTAGTTCGGTTGTTGGTGACGTAGTAGCAGCAGCGCGTCATCGCGTGACTGGATCACTTGGCCCAGCCCAAAGTATTTATGCCGATCTGGAAGTTCGACCAATTGGTGAGGCACTCACTTCCTATTACTTGAATTTGAAAGTTTCGGATGAGTCAGGTGTACTTGCTGCGATTTCAAATGAATTTGCAAAACATGATGTTTCGATTCAGGCTGTCCGTCAGGATGGCGAAGGTGATGCTGCGAGTTTGATCATCCGCACTCACGAGGCACCAGAAAGTCGCCTACGCGCCACAGTTGAAGCCCTCGAAAACATGACAGCTGTTCGTGAAGTTCTAGGTGTTATGCGCGTTGAAGGTGCGGGCGCTTAACTATGGCTCATATTTGGCGTGGGGTCATTGAGGAATATCGAGATAGATTGCCGATCGCACCCAATGATGTTGTTGTTTCATTGGGAGAGGGCGGCACTCCGCTGGTCTATGCCTGCACTTTGTCGGAACTAACCGGCGCCAAGGTTTATCTAAAGGTTGAAGGAATGAATCCAACTGGATCATTCAAAGACCGCGGCATGACTATGGCCATCACGGATGCTGCGCGCAATGGCGCAAAAGCAGTGGTTTGCGCATCAACTGGAAACACCAGCGCCTCGGCTGCAGCTTATGCAACTAAAGCTGGAATGAAGAGTGCAGTTCTAGTGCCGCAAGGAAAAATTGCAATGGGCAAGTTGGCTCAGGCGGTAATTCACGGCGCGACCATTCTCCAAGTCGATGGCAATTTTGATGACTGCTTGGACATCGCGCGCGACCTTGCCGAGAATTACCCAATTGCTCTAGTTAACTCAGTAAATCCAACTCGCTTGCAAGGCCAAAAGACGGCAGCCTTCGAAATCGTTGATGCTCTTGGTGATGCACCAGACATTCACTGTCTTCCCGTTGGTAATGCTGGCAATATCTCCGCTTACTGGATGGGCTTTACTGAGTATTACCACGACAAGATTTCAACTCAACTTCCACAGCTCTGGGGTTTTCAGGCGGCCGGTGCTGCACCGTTTGTCGCAGGACATCCAATTGAAAAACCAGAAACTATTGCAACGGCTATTCGGATTGGCAAACCTGCGTCTTGGGATTTAGCAGTTGCTGCGCGCGATGAATCCGGTGGCTTGATTGATGCTGTTACTGACGATCAAATTTTGGATGCCTACCGAATACTTGCTGACAAAGAAGGATTCTTTGTTGAGCCATCAAGTGCCGCCTCGGTTGCTGGATTGTTGCAACAAGCTAGCCGTGGGTTAGTAGATGCAGGCTCAACAATTGTTTGCACGGTTACTGGCAATGGCTTGAAAGATACGCAGTGGGCACTTGAAAGTGCCAAAGATCCGGTAGTTGTGCCAGTTGATGTAAAAGCCGCAGCTGCTGCATTAGGTCTTGCCTAATGAATCGGATTGTTTCAGTTTCGGTCCCAGCCACCAGCGCAAATTTAGGACCAGGTTATGACGCGCTTGGACTCGCATTAGAAATCCGTGATTTTGTAACTGCGCAATTGACTGAAGATAACAAAGTCACCGTTGAAGTTATTGGCCAAGGCGCCGGAAAACTTCCAACTGATGAATCGCATTTGATTGCAAAGACCATCATCGATGCATGCAAAGCATTTGGCACTGAAGTCACTGGTCTTCGCGTTGAATGCAAAAATGCGATCCCGCAGGGTCGGGGATTGGGGTCCAGCGCAGCTGCGATCGTGGCTGGCCTAGTTCTAGCAAGCGAATTAACTTATGCCCGTGCCAGTGAAGATGAGTTACTTCAAATGGCAAATGCAATTGAAGGTCATCCTGACAATGTCGCAGCTTGCTTACTTGGTGCGATGACTATTGCTTGGCTTGAGGAAGATGGCAGAGCAAATTCAGTTTCCATGAACGTTCACCCGGACGTGTCTCCGGTTCTTGGCATTCCGCAAACTGAGCTAGACACCCATAAAGCCCGTGGATTAATTCCAGAAATGATTCCGCACGTGGATGCCGCCTTTAATGCTGGAAGATCTGCACTACTCGTGGCTGCCATGATCGGCGACCCTGATTTCTTGCTCGAAGCAACAGAAGACAAATTGCACCAGCCGTTCCGAGCGCAGGCTTACTCGGAATCGATCGAGTTAATTGCCCAACTTAGAGAAGCTGAAATTGCGGCCTGCATCAGTGGTGCCGGACCAACTGTTATCGCGCTTTGCACGTCTGACCAGGTAGCGCAGGCCTCAGAAATCATTGCAAAATCAGGCTTTACAGCGGCTCCGGTTGCTGTTGCCGACCAAGGGGCAATTCCTGACAATAATGACCCAGAACCTGCAGAAGATTAAAACCCAGGGTTCTCAAGGCAATTTCGCATCGCCGATCCCAACCTGCTAGTCTTAAGACATCGGTTGAATCTCTTTCACCGAAAATCCCGCAAAATTCTCACGATCCATTCGTGCATTACTGCTGGATAGAAAACCACTCAAAACATAAAGGACACATACGTGACCGAGTCAACTGCTCAAGATAAAGGGCTGAACTCCAAGCTCCTTCCAGAATTAAAGGCCATGGCTGCTGGATTAGGAATTGATGGCGCATCAGGAATGCGCAAAGCTGAACTTGTTAAGGCAATCGGAGCCAAGCAGGGTGGCGGCAAAGGCAGTCGATCTGCATCCCGTCCCGCTGGTGCCGCAAAGAAAGAAGCGGCAAGCGAAGAACGCGCACCACGTGAAGAACGCGCACCTCGCGAAGAGCGTGCACCTCGCAACAACGATGGTGAAAGTGACAATAACGACCGTAACGACCGTAGTGAAGGTGGCGATCGTAATGATCGCGGTGACCGTGGCGATCGTAATGACCGCAATGGACGCAATCGTCGTGGACGCGATCGCAATGATCGCAACAGCAATGGTCGCAACAATCGCGGTGGCCGCGGTGGCGACCGAGACTATGACTTAGAAGTTTCAGATGACGACGTACTTCTGCCAGTTGCCGGAATCATCGACATTCTTGATAACTACGCATTCGTTCGCACGTCTGGTTACTTGCCAGGTCCTAACGATGTTTATGTATCAATGGGATTGGTTAAGCGCTTCTCGCTTCGCAAGGGTGACGCGGTAACCGGTCAGGTTAAGCAACCTCGCGAAGGCGATCGCCCACAGAAGTTCAATCCACTAGTGCGAATTGAATCCATTAACGGACTTGAACCAGATGAGGCAACTAAGCGCGTCGATTTTGGTAAGTTAACTCCGCTTTACCCACAGGATCGCTTACGTCTTGAGACCGTGCCAAACAACTTAGTTACCCGTGTGATTGATTTGGTTGCGCCAATTGGTAAGGGGCAGCGCGGTCTAATCGTTTCGCCACCCAAGGCGGGTAAGACCATGATTTTGCAGAACATTGCGAATGCGATTGCAGAAAACAACCCAGAGGTTCACTTGATGGTTGTTCTCGTTGATGAGCGACCTGAAGAAGTAACGGACATGCAGCGTTCGGTAAAGGGTGAAGTTATTGCTTCTACTTTCGACCGTCCAGCTGAAGACCACACCACAATTGCTGAACTTGCGATTGAGCGTGCGAAGCGTTTAGTTGAAATGGGCCATGACGTTGTTGTGCTTCTTGACTCAATGACTCGTCTTGGACGCGCATACAACCTTTCAGCACCAGCCTCCGGCCGTATTCTTTCCGGTGGTGTTGACTCTGCTGCGTTATACCCACCAAAGAAGTTCTTTGGTGCTGCTCGCAACATCGAAGAAGGTGGCTCGCTAACTATCTTGGCTACCGCCCTTGTCGACACCGGCTCTCGAATGGACGAAGTTATCTTCGAAGAATTCAAGGGAACCGGCAACATGGAACTCAAGCTTGACCGTCGCTTGGCAGATCGTCGTATCTTCCCAGCGGTTGATGTCGAAGCATCCGGTACCCGTCGCGAAGAAATTCTCCTGGCTGCTGACGAGCTAAAGGTTATTTGGAAGCTTCGTCGAGTTCTTCATGCCCTTGATTCTCAGCAGGCACTTGAACTATTGCTAACTAAGCTGCGCGAGACCAAGAGCAACCTTGATTTCTTGATGCAGGTCCAAAAGACCACACCTGAAGCACCAGGCGGCATGGGGTCAGATTCCATGGATAACGCCGAGTAACAAATTACAAAAAAGGTCCGATACTCATCTGAGTGTCGGACCTTTTTACTTTGGTTGAGAAGTTTGTCCAGATAGATTCATGTTGTGCGCCTCAAATTTTGGATGATTCTTATTGAAGGCGCGCTGTTAGTTTTGGCGATTTCGGCAATCATTGCGGCACTTAACATCTGGCAATCATCGGCAGATAAGAATATGGCGGGCGGATGCCAGGCAACTTTAGTTATTGGGCGCTCCGCAGAAGGAATCCCAATTGAGGCTTGCCAGTTAAATGGATCGGATCCACAAGCAGGTAACGTGCTGCTCGTTGTTGGGTCAATCCACGGTGATGAACCCGACGGTAAACGAGTAGTTGATGCGTTGCTATCCAATGTTGCACCAGTTGGCTCCAACATTTGGCTGATCCGTGATGGAAATCCTGACGGTGCTTTGCTGGGAACCAGACGGAACGCAAATGAAGTCGACATTAATCGAAACTTTCCCGTTAAGTGGTTAGCCTCAGATCCTGCCGCGAGAACTTACAGCGGACCAAGCCCGGCAAGTGAACCCGAAACTATCGCATTGATGTCCGCCGTTGAAAAGATCGCCCCAACCCAGATTGTGGTTTTTCACCAGCCCTATGAGCTGATCGATTGTCCGCCCGAGCGGCCATCAACAATTAGCGATCGATTGTCACAGTTAACCGGCTACAAGTCCGAATGCATTCCAGGCGAAAAATCTGGATCACCAACGAACTCTTACACCGGAACATTCACGATTTGGGTTAACTCAACGTTCCCGAATGCTACCGCGGTCACCTTTGAACTTGGTCAAACGACTATGGACGCAAAGATTACAACAATTTCTCAAGCCCTACGTGTTCTGGCAGTAGAGAAGGCATACTTACCTTAAGAGGTGACTCGTGAAATTCATTAATGATTTGATTCCAGCAGGCGCGATTCCAAACGGTCGTGAACTGGTCGCTGAAGGAAAAAACTTTGGCAATGAAGTGTCAATGGGGGTTAGTGAATTTTGTCGCCATCATGGCGTAACGTCTGAGCTTGAATACAAGCTGAAGATGGCACAAGCCGGTAGAACTATGACCGCCCTAACAATTGGCCTAACGGATTGGCCGGAAACCAAAAAGGGATTGCAAAAGATCTGTCAGGTATCGGCTGATCGCGGCTTTTATATAGACCGATTCATACTTGCGCTTGATCGTCGGATGGGTCTCCCTCCTGAATTTCGGGCGTCTGCCATTAAGGAAACGGGACCCATGCTGAGTTCAGACGTTGAGTGGTCTGAGGTCGCGCAGTCGATTCGAATCCAACCCCACATGGGAGACATGATGATTGGTTCCCCGTCGTCTCTGGATAACACAAGGCGCGCACTTGAGGCCGGTGTAAATTACGTTGGCAATCTTTCACAGTTTGCGTGGAAATATCCAGGATGGCCAGGTAATGACGTTGAGCAAATGAGTGAAGTTATTAAAGCACTTGGGTTGATGGCGAGCAAAGCGTCGCATGGTGCCGTTGTGCATTCCTATCTAGATGATGGGTTCCCAGCGCAATTTGGAGACTATGCATCATACGTAGGTTGGGCGAAATTCGAACGCTACATTGTCGAAGAATTGATTGGCGCAAAGTTAGCACATGCGTATGGTGGCTTGACTCATAATCCAATTACCAAGACAACCGTAACCATGGCAGTAGAGACTCTCCGCCCAGAAGGAGTGTGCTCATCCTTCTATTTTGGCAACACTACTCGGTATACCGAAAACATCGAACAGAATTACGGAGTGCTCAGCGTAGATGTGTTGTATATGATGCTGGCTGATAAACACTTAAAGGCGGGCTCGTCAATCATGCCAGTTCCAGTTACAGAGGCAATTAGGGTGCCGACGCCGGAAGAAATCATTGATGTTCAAACAATTGCGCATCAAATAAAAGACAAACTTGACTCCATTTATGAAGTTACAAATTGGGAATCACTCGAATGCAAGAGCCAGGATTTAGTGTCGAGTGGAAATAGATTTTTTGACAATTTAATAAATGGACTATCCGAACTTGGAGTTGATGTTAACGATCCATTACAGCTCTTGCTGGCAACCCGAAGGCTGGGCCCAAGCGAAATTGAAGCAAGATTTGGAGTAGGCACTCCGTCTGAAGATCCACTTTTTGATGGATACGAACCACTTTTCCCCACAGATGTATTGAAAGATTTTCTCGCCGAGCGAGCGACAATCCGTTCCGCTGTTCGTCCAAAAAATTGGATTTTGAACAAGTCCCATAAGCCGGTTATTGCTTCAAGCGACGTTCACGAAATCGGGATGAGATTAGTAATAGATGCCGTCGAGAGTCTAGACATAAAGCCAATTGTTGGAACGGTGGGAATTGATCCTGATGAACTCGCGGAACTAGCCCTTATTGAGAACGCCACGGCTATCTTGTTATCTACCCACAATGGTATGGCCCTCACTTTCGCCGAGAAATTACTCGCTGAGCTCAAGATTAGAAAAATTTCTCCGCAAGTAATAATCGGGGGCAGGCTAAATCAAGAGATAGAGGGCCAGGACATGCCCGTTGATGTCACAGAGCAACTGACTGCATTAGGCATTGATGTATGCCTTGACCTAAAAGATCTAGCAGCCCTAATTAGAAACTAAAGCGAAAAGCTTGGGTACTCATCGGTAACAAGTAGAAATGCATATCCATAAACCCGATTCCAGTACTGAGTGATGCCCAATAGAACCTCAGCACTTGTTGCGGGCATCTTGCCAGTAGCCAAGATCGTGAACCAAGCAAAGACCAAAACAGCCAAGCCATAAATCACATACGCAATACCGACTATGTAAAGCGGAATTGCAAGCAACCATTTAACCAGTGGCAGATAAGGATTAAGTTTGGCTCCACCTTCTATCTCTGGAAAAGTGATTTTTACGTCTTCACTCTCTTCGATAGATGGGTAATTGTCGTTAAGCAAAAGAACGTAGGCAGCAACGCGGGTAGATAGCGCTAAAAGCGACCGATTGAAATCAAGAATGTATGAAGGATATTTTCCACGAAATACCAGTGCCAGTAGTACAGGCAAAAACAGTAGACCCGAGAGAAAAGTTGAGGTCTCAGTTGAGCCAGACCAAGCAGTAAAGGCAGAAATGAAAATTGCCATTGGAACTACGAGGAAAATTCGAAGCGCTACTGAATTGCGATCCCGATTTTCAAGTTGGACGGTTATTGTTGTTTCAATTTGATTGCTCATAATTACAGAGTAGACCTTGTGCTTAAGAAACTTTGACACCGCTTATGTCTAAGTCTTTTAATTTCTCAGAAATTGTGTAGTCTCGAATCCGTTCAAAACCCTCAAAAACTTCAACGTACGAAGTCGCCAGGGGTGAAATGGCCAAGCGAATACTGTTTGGCGCACGATAATCCGGAATGACTTTCATGTCATCACGCAATCCGCGGGCAATCTGCGCCGCCGCAGGATGGTAAATGCTGATGTGTCCACCTCGACGAGTTGAATCTCGTGGTGTCACAAGTTCAAACCCAAGGGGAGCAAGCCATTGATCGAATAACTCAATCATCATCTCGGTGCCTTTGGATGCTTTTTTATTGATTGCTGAGATCGAAGCTTCTTCGATCATCCCAAAACCTTCGTCAATACAAAGCAGGCCAACTATTGAAGGGCTAGCTATTTGAAATCCACGCATGCCTTCGGTTTGCTCAAACTTTGATCCCATCAGGAATTGATTGCGTTGTGCAAACCAACCTTGAATTGGCATCTGAATTTCAGATTGAATCCGCTTGCTTACATAAAGCCAAGCTGGAGATCCTGGTCCAGAGTTTCCGTATTTATATGTACAACCAACGGCAAGATCAACTCCATTGCGATCAAACTGTAAATCAACCGCACCGACAGCATGGCTTGCATCCCACACCATCAACGCGCCACTTTCACGCACTAGGTCAGTTATTTCTTTGACGTCATGCAATGCACCAGATCGGTAAGCAACAACCGACAGCGTTACGAGGGCAACATCTTCAGTTAAGTAAGGCTTGAGTATTTCGGTTGTGACTAACTCGTCACTAAATTCTTCGCCAGCAGCGTGGGGCTGCAAGTCATTGGGGATCACGACGAGATTTAAATCAAGTTCGTCAGCAATTCCCTGCATGATGTATCGATCTGTAGGGAAGTTGGCTTCATCAGTAATGATCGTTCGTCTTCCAGGTCGCGCACTAATCGCAGCTCGTACTAAGCGATAAAAGTTAACGCTGGTGGTATCCATTGCAAGTGTTTGGCCAGCGGCTGCACCAAGTGCGGCTCTACCTATCAAGTCACCGGTAGTTTCGGCCTTATCAATCCACTCGGCCCAACCGTCGACAATCTTTGTTCCCCAACCTTCAATCAAAAACGTATTGATCGATTCCACGGTTGATTTAGGCAATCGTCCGAGGGAATTGCCATCCAAGTAGCAAACTTCTGAATCGGCAAAAATGAACCGTTCTCGGTACTTTGCCAAGGGATCATTGGCATCAAGGTCTATGGCATCTTGGCGCGTGAACATGAAACTTAGGCTATTCCCAGTGGCCAGTTTCCTTGAACTTGAGCCAATAACTAGGCGTTTTGTAGGAATGCCCGAAAACTGGCAGAATCAAGGGGTTAGTCGGTTCACGTAAGGCATCCGAGCCTGCGACCCGATTACGTTATTAATAAGGAGAAATCGTGCAGACTGGCATTCATCCAGAGTACGTAGAAACCACTGTTACTTGTGGTTGCGGAAACACATTCACCACACGCAGCACCCAAAAGAGCGGCACAATCCACGCCGACGTGTGCAGCGCTTGCCACCCGTTCTACACAGGCAAGCAAAAGATTCTTGATACTGGTGGCCGCGTAGCCAAGTTCGAGAAGCGCTTCGGTAAGCAGTCCTAGCTTTCTAAATGAGGTGTTGTCGTTATCTTCGGATAATGACAGCGCCTCATTTTTTATCTCTCCATAATTTTATCTCTCCATAACTTTTAGTACGAATTATTTAAGGACACCTGATGGGACAAGACTTCAACAAAGTTGAGGCAATGGTTACCGAGCTCGATGAACTCGAAGTAAAACTCAGCGATCCTTCAACGCATAGCAATCCCAATGAAGCACGCCGAATTGGCAAGCGTCATGCCGAACTGAAGCCAGTAGTAGCGAAGTATCGCGAATGGATTCAACTTCGTGATGATGAAATAGCGGCCCGTGAAATGGGTGAAGAAGATGCCGCCTTTTTAGCAGAAGCAGAAACTATGGCCGTGGCTCGCGAATTGGCCGCCGAAAAACTACAAGAGATGCTGATCCCGCGCGATCCAATGGATGGCAACGATGTAATTCTTGAAATCAAGGCCGGTGCTGGTGGTGAAGAATCTGCATTATTCGCAGGCGATCTCATGCGTATGTATTTGAAGTTTGCCGAGAAGCGCGGTTGGGCTACACAGGTCTTAGAAGCTGAAGAATCTGACATGGGTGGATATAAAGACATTGCGATTGCTGTTAAGTCAAAGGGTGTAGTCGCGCCGGAGGATGCGCCGTTTGCAAATCTAAAGTTTGAAGGTGGCGTACACCGAGTTCAACGAGTTCCAGTAACCGAATCACAGGGACGTATTCATACTTCTGCAGCTGGAGTTTTGGTACTCCCAGAAGCTGAAGAAGTAGATGTAACCATCGATCCAAATGATCTTCGGATTGACGTTTACCGTTCATCGGGACCTGGTGGACAGAGCGTTAACACCACCGACTCTGCAGTTCGAATCACTCACATACCGACTGGAATTGTGGTTTCGTGCCAGAACGAAAAATCGCAGCTTCAGAACAAGGAATCTGCAATGCGAATTCTTCGTGCGCGTATGTTGGCTGCAGCGCAAGAAGCAGCTATGGCGGCGGCATCGGATGCCCGCAAGAGTCAGGTCCGTACGGTCGACCGTTCGGAACGAATTCGCACCTACAACTTCCCAGAAAATCGATTAGCAGATCACCGAGTGGGCTTCAAGAGCAATAATCTTGACGCAGTAATGAATGGCGATCTGGATCCGGTAATCGGTGCTTGCATTGATGCCGATACCAAGGAACGACTCGCAACTTTAGGAGATTAATTATGGCTGAACCAGTAAAGGGACCGGCTTCCTATTTCCCGTCAATTGAAAAGAATTACGGTAAAAAGATCGACGAATGGATGAAAATCCTAAAGAAAGCAAAGATCGAAAAGCACATGGAAATGGTCGCTTTCTTAAAGTCTGAATACGAAATGGGTCACGGGCATGCAAATGCACTCGTGGCACATTTCAAGTCACAGCAGTAAGTAATGCAAAGCGAACTCAAGGCACTACTCAACACTGCAATTACTTTGCTAAGTGAGGCTGGTGTCTCGAGCCCTCAGGTAGATGCGGAGTTATTACTAGCTCATGTTGTGGGTGTTGATCGAACCCAATTGGCCATGTACTCTGACATCACAGCTGAACAACTAAATGAATTTGAAAACCTAGTTGCACGTCGAGCGAATCGAGTTCCACTTCAGCATTTAACTGGCATCGCTTACTTTCGACACTTAGAACTTGCAGTAGGTCCAGGTGTGTTTGTCCCTAGACCAGAAACCGAGCTGCTTGTTGAAGCTGCAATTGATCATTTGAAGAAATTTGATTCTCCACGCCTTGCTGTTGATCTTTGTTCCGGTAGTGGAGCGATCGCACTGTCTATTGCACTTGAAGTTCCTGGTACAACTGTGCATGCCGTCGAACTTTCTGATGATGCACTTAAGTGGTTAACCCACAATGTTGTTGATCATGCAACCAAACTTGAGGCAGTTAACTCTCACGTGGTTGTACATCACGGCAATGCAGGCGATCGGTCATTGTTAAGTGAACTAGCGAATCAAGTAGATGCAGTGGTTTCAAATCCGCCTTACATACCTAGCGAAATGATTCCGCGAGATCCAGAAGCCCGCGACCACGATCCAGCTATGGCTCTCTTTAGTGGATTAGATGGATTGGATGTCGCACGAGAAGTCGCCATTGTTGCAGCTGACTTATTGAAGCCGGGCGGTTTTGTGGGCATGGAACATGCAGATGTGCAAGGCGAGAGTATGCCGGCTCTGTTAAGCGACGCGTCGGAAGTCTGGATTGAAGTTAGAGACAATCTGGATTACAACGAACTTCCTAGATTCACTACGGCAATTAGATCAATGAACGCAGTCGTAGGAAGATAGTTTCATGTCACAAGTTCTCAAGGTTGATAATCTGACTTCGGAAGTAGAGATTCGTTCCGCAATTGAAGTCGCAATATCGGCTGTAAAAAATGGGGAACTAGTTGTCCTTCCGACAGATACTTCTTATGCCGTTATTTGCGATGCGTTTAATGTAGATGCCATAAAAAAACTTCGTGCAGCTAAGCAGCAGAATTCCGATGTCGCACTACCAATTGCTGCTGGCTCAATTGAAACTATTCGGGGCGTTGCAAACTTATCTACTCTCGCTAACGACTTAGCCAGTGCACTTTGGCCCGGTCCACTTACGCTCCTGACGGTCGCACAAGATTCGTTGTCTTGGAACATCGGGCAAGCCGGCTCAGCGCTTGCGGTGCGGGTTCCACATCATGAGGTAGCGCAGGCAGTCTTGTCCGGAATTGGACCAACTGTTCTAACGGGTGCCCAATTAGCTGGTAGTCAATCGGTCCAGACTGTGGAACAGGCTAAGAGTGGTTTAGCGGACTTGGTGGCTGTTTATTTGGATGGTGGGGAACTTTCTCCGCGAATTTCAACGGTTATTGACGCTACGACGGACCAAGTTCGCCTGATCCGCAGTGGCGAAATCAGTTTGGCAAGACTGCGCGAAGTAATGCCTTCTGTAATTGACGCAACTGCGTCCTAGGTAACCTGCCCCTAGAATTGGAAAACCGCGCGTGGGCGGCCGAAGCATCAAAGGTGAAAATCATGAGCAACACTTTCTTTGGATCAGATTTCGATGAGTTAAATGCAACTGATCCTGAAATTGCAAAAGTTCTCCTAGATGAACTGACTCGCTTGCGCACTGGTATTCAGTTGATCGCTTCTGAGAATTACACTTCACCGGCAGTTTTGACAGCACTGGGTTCAACCCTGAGCAACAAATACGCTGAAGGATATCCAGGCAAGCGTTACTACGGTGGTTGCGAAGTCGTTGATGTTGCCGAGACCATTGGTATCGAGCGCGCGAAGTCACTATTCGGCGCAGATCACGCAAACTTACAGCCACATTCAGGTGCTAGTGCGAACATCGCAGTCTTTGGCGCATTCCTGCAACCAGGTGACACTTACTTGGCAATGGCATTGCCACACGGTGGACACCTAACTCACGGTGCGGGTGTTTCATACTCGGGTAAATGGTTCAACCCAGTTCACTATGGCGTTGCTGAAGGAACAGAGAACATTGATTACGATCAGCTTCGCGATTTAGCGCGCGAACACAAGCCAAAGATGATCATCGCCGGTGGTTCTGCAATCCCGCGCTTAATTGACTTCAAGGCCATTCGCGAGATTGCAGATGAAGTTGGTGCAATCATGCACGTTGATGCGGCGCACTTCATTGGTCTTGTAGCTGGAAAGGCAATTCCATCACCAGTGCCTTATGCCGATGTCGTGACCTTCACCACGCATAAGGTTTTGCGTGGCCCGCGTTCCGGAATGATCTTGTGCAAGGAAGAGCATGCGGCAAAGATCGACAAGGCTGTATTCCCAATGATGCAGGGTGGCCCAATGATGCATGTAATTGCTGCCAAGGCTGTTGCATTGAAGGAATGTGCAACTCCGGAATATCAAAAGTATGCAAAAGATGTAATCGTTAACGCCCAAGCGCTAACTGCAGGACTTGCTGCTGAAGGCATGCGTCCAGTAACAGGTGGCACCGATACTCATCTAGCACTGCTTGATCTGCAAGGAATAGACGTATCAGGTAAGGATGCTGAACAGCGCGCAGGTGACTCAGGAATTGTTTTGAATAAGAATTCAATTCCTTACGATCCAAAACCAGCAGCTGTTACTTCCGGCGTTCGTGTTGGAACACCATCACTAACAACCCAGGGAATGGGTGTTCCAGAAATGGAAACGATTGCAAGCATGATTGGCCGCGCTGTGAAGTCGGATAATCCTGCTGTTCATGCGGAAATCAAGGCTGAAGTGCTGGATCTAACTGCAAAGTTCCCCGCATACCCGCGTCCATAACTTTTCCTGGGGTCTAACCTTTTGTTATGCGTGAGTATTTATTGTGTCTGGCTGCTGCAGCGGCAGTCACATATCTACTAACTCCATCTGCTCGCGCACTCGCAATTCGCTTTGGCGCAATGGCGGATGTAAGAGATCGTGATGTGCACATTTTGCCAACTCCGCGATGGGGTGGATTGGCAATGTTGGCAGGCCTGGGTGTTGCCATTGTTTTGGCGAGTCAACTGCCATTGATGTCCACCATATTTAGTGACCGCAGACAGATTTACGCGTTAATTATTGGCTGTCTCATAATCGTTGCTTTAGGTCTTTTGGATGACAAGTTTGGCCTAGACGCCCCTACGAAACTGGTAGGACAAATACTGGCCGCGGGAGTCATGGCTATGCAAGGCGTGACTTTAGTTTGGCTACCAATTCGTGGCACATTCATCTTGGACCCGACAACATCCGTCCTACTCACTGTGCTTGTCGTACTGGTTAGCATTAACGCCGTAAACATGGTCGATGGCTTGGATGGCCTAGCTGCCAGCATCGTTTTAGTGGGAGCTGGTGCATTCTTTGCGTATTCCTATTTCTTGTCCGTAGCCAATGGTTATCAACGTGCGGCACTTGCAACTTTGATTTCGGCTTCACTTATCGGAATGTGTGCCGGGTTCTTGCCCCACAATTGGTATCGGGCCAGAGTTTTCATGGGGGATACCGGCTCAATGCTCATTGGACTATTGATGGCTGCGTCTTCAATTATGCTCACCGGTCAAGTTGATCCAGGTGGCTTAAGTGGCGGAACTTTGCTTCCAGCGTTCCTGCCAATCGTTCTCCCGCTTTCGATCTTGGCAGTTCCACTACTCGATTTACTGTTAGCAGTTGTTAGAAGAACCCGAAAAGGTCGATCCCCATTTGCGCCAGATAAAGAGCACTTGCATCACAGACTTCTAAAGTTAGGTCACGGGCAAGAACGTGCAGTGTTAATCATGACTGCATTTTCCGGACTCTTGGCCTTCGGCGCCGTCAGCACAGCTTTTGTTCCAGTTTGGGTTACCGGATTAGGGGCAGGATTAGGCGTGATCGCTCTTGCAAGTTGGGTACTAAACCCACCTAAAGCCCCAGCCAAGATATTGAGTTAGGAAAACAATGACAGTTCAGACTTCAGCACAGGCGGGCCGAAGCGCTCTGCGCAAAGGCCTAATTGCTTGGGCGTTTTTAACAGTTGCACTATGCGCAATCGGGTACCTGCTTTCTGGTGAGGCTGGGGTTTGGGGAGCTTTGCTGGCGAGTGTTTTGGCGGGTAGTTTCTTTGCAATTACCGCAGCGGTTGCGGCCCTGACCGCCAATTTAGAACTGCAATACCTAGGTTTTGCGGTGCTTGGCTCCTGGCTTTTGAAGATCGTGGTCTTGCTAGTTGCCCTATTCTGGCTACGCAGCCAGGACTTCTATGACCGCCCAATCTTCTTCGTTACCTTACTGCTGGAAACGGTTGTTCTCCTGATCCTTGAGGCTGTCTTAGTGACCCGCGCCCCAGTGCCCTACGTAGAGGTAGACCGCTGATTCACGCAACCAGAATGTGTGTTAGTTTTTTATGCAATGACGAACCAAAAGCCACAAAAGCTAATTCCAACTGATACTGGTCCTGGCGAAGATGTGGCTTGGGGAATGGTCAGCACGCTAGTTGCCGGCCCACTTGTGTGGGGTGGAATTGGGATGTTGATTGATTCACTAATCGGAACTACGCGGATCTTCCTCCCGCTCGGAATCGTACTAGGGTTTGTCGTGTCCTTTTATATCGTTTACATACGTTTTGGTCGAGAGACTGAAACAAGTCCGAAAGAGAAGTAGAAGCAGTGGTAGCAAATTCGATTGCAGTTCAATTGCAGTCCGTGCTTTCTGTTTCTGGCGATGAAGGTGGCGGCTTTCACGCACCGACCATCTCAGAATTTTTCCCAGGCCCACTTCTTTTTGAAGGCACACTTTTTGAATTAAGCCGCATCAATGCAATCGGTTTGTTAATGACCGGATTGCTGTGTCTGTTTTTTGTACTCGCCTTTAGCAAGAACAACTTTGTTCCTCGTGGAATTCAAAACCTAGGTGAAATGGCCGTTGACTTTGTTCAGGTTCAAATCATCGACGAAATCCTTGGACACAAGGGACCTCGATATGCGGTTTACCTAACTTCAATGTTCTGGCTCTTGCTGGCATTTAACATCACTGGAATTTTGCCATTGATGCATATCTCAGTAACTAGCGTTATTGGTTTCCCATTCCTGCTTGCGATCGTGTCTTGGGTTGTCTTTAACTTCGAAGGTGTTCGAGCCAATGGACCTGGCGCTTACTTAAAGAACAACCTTTTCCCAGCTGGCGTACCGGCTCCGATCTACGTACTTGTAACACCAATTGAATTCATTTCAACATTCATTCTTCGCCCAGTAACCCTCACTGTTCGTTTGCTTGCAAACATGATGAGTGGACACTTACTGCTCGTGCTGTTTTTCGGCGCGACCCAATATTTCCTGATTGAATCAGCCGGCATCATGAAGGCGGTGGCGATCCCTTCCTTCTTTATGGGGTTTGCTTTCACGCTGTTTGAAATCCTGGTTGCTTTCCTTCAGGCATATATCTTCACGCTACTAACCGCCGTCTACATCGACAGCGCAACCAGCGCGGAGCACTAACAAACCGCAAGAGAGATCTTGCAAAACGAGAGGAAATAACGTGCAACTACTTGCTGAAATCTCAGGCAACGTAAATGCCATCGGCTACGGACTAGCAGCAATTGGTCCCGGCATTGGCATCGGTATCTTGGTGGGTAAAGCCCTTGAAGGTATGGCTCGTCAGCCAGAAGTAACCGGCGTTCTACGCACAAACATGTTCTTGGGTATTGCGTTCACTGAAGCGCTTGCTCTTATCGGCCTTGTAGCAGGATTCCTATTCGTCTAAATCGATCTCAAATCGATCAGATTAGGTAAACAGGAGTAAATATGTCGCAATGGATTAAGTTCGCCTCTGAGTCGTCCGCTGAGCAGCCAAGTGTTTTGTTGCCAGCGATCTACGACATCATCTGGGGTGGTCTGTCATTCATCATCGTTTTGGTGTTGTTCTCAAAATTCGTCATGCCTCGCATGCGCGAAGTTACTGCAGAACGCACTGAAAAGATCGAAGGCGGCCTTGCTCGCGCGGAAAAGTCACAAGCTGATGCTTCCGAACTACTCGCTCAATATCGTGAAGCGCTTGATTCTGCAAACAAAGAAGCAAGCGAAATCAGAGCAGCAGCGCAGGCCGAACGAATTGCCATCATCGACGAAGCAAAGAAGGCTGCTGCAACTGCTGCAGCTGCTGTTACCGCTCAAGCATCATCCGCACTGGAATCAGATCGCGCTCGTATCGCAACTGAACTCCGTCGTGACTTGGGTGTTGCTGCGACTGATTTAGCCTCACGCATTGTTGGTGAGTCACTAACTGACGACGCTCGCGCTAATGCAGTAATCGAACGCTTTGTTGCCGACCTTGAAAAGTCAGCAGGTCGATAATGTCTTCCGTCAGTCAGGTAGCAAACCAGCAGGTACAGCAAGCAATTGCTGGACTTAGCTCATCTTCAGTTGGGGCAGAACTGTTTACAGTCGCCAACTTGCTTGATGCTGAGCACTCGCTGCGTCGAAACCTCTCTGATTCCGGACTGAGCTCAGATGCTCGCCAAGGTCTAGTAACCGACTTGCTATCAAGCAAGATCTCATCGGACGCGGCCAAAGTAGTTAAGGCGATTGTCTCGGCCCGTTGGTCAAGCGATTCTGATCTAGTAGACGCAGTCGAAAGCGCTGGCGCTCTTGTATTGCTGGCCGAGACTGAAAAGTCAGGTCATCAATCTCGAGTTGAAGAAGAAGTTTTCTACTTCGCTCGTCTAATTGATTCCGAAGCTGATCTACAAATGGCGCTTTCCGATCCATCCAGTACTCCCCAGGGAAAAGTGAAGCTAATTGCTGACCTCCTCTCGGGTCGTGCTCATGCCGACACCATTACCTTGGTAAGCCAGTACGTAAGCCACCCACGTGGCCGTCGAATTGGTAAGGCGCTGGATGAACTGTCTGTTCTCGCTGCTGCGCGTCAGAATCGTTTGGTGGCAACAGTAACTTCAGCAGTTGCCATCTCTGATAGTCACAAATCCCGCATTGATGCAGCACTAAGCCGTATCTATGGCCAAGAAGTTCTAATCGACACAGTCATAGACGAATCAGTCGTCGGCGGCGTGTCTGTGCAAATTGGTGACGATGTCATCGATGGCACAATCTCAACCCGTATCCAACAAGCCCTTCGCCAACTTCAGGCGTAGGCAGTAATCAAGATCAAAAGAGAAAGCAGGACACCATGACGGAACTCTCGATCCGCCCGGATGAGATTCGCGACGCCATATCAAAGAGCGTTGAGTCATTTGCCCCGTCCAGTGCGCGCGAAGAAGTTGGTCGCGTAATCCAGACTGGTGACGGTATTGCGCGAGTTGAAGGCTTGCACTCCGCCATGACTAATGAATTGCTTGAGTTCGAAGGCGGCCTTAAGGGCTTGGCATTGAACCTTGATGTTCGCGAAATTGGTGCCGTTCTGCTTGGTGATGGATCAAAGGTTGCCGAAGGTCAAAGCGTAAAGCGCACGGGCGAGATCCTTTCGGTTCCTGTTGGTGACGGTTTCCTAGGTCGTGTTGTTGACCCACTAGGTAACCCAATTGATGGACTTGGTCCAATTGCATCCGACGGTCGTCGTGCCTTGGAAACCCAGGCTCCAACTGTGGTTCAGCGTCAGCCGGTAAAGGAGCCGATGCTAACTGGTCTTAAGGCAATTGATGCCATGACAGCAATCGGCCGTGGCCAGCGTCAGCTAATCATTGGTGACCGCCAGACTGGAAAGACCGCAGTTGCGATCGACACAATTTTGAACCAGCGCGAAAACTGGAAGTCAGGCGACAAGAAGAAGCAGGTTAAGTGCATCTACGTTGCAATTGGCCAAAAGGGCTCAACAATTGCTGCCGTTAAGGGCGCTCTTGAAGAGTTCGGTGCAATGGAATACACAACTATCGTTGCAGCTCCTGCATCCGATCCTGCAGGCTTCAAGTACCTAGCTCCTTACACCGGATCTGCAATCGGGCAGTACTGGATGTACAAGGGCGAGCATGTTTTGATCATCTTTGATGACCTTTCAAAGCAAGCCGAGGCTTACCGCGCCGTTTCATTGCTACTTCGTCGTCCGCCAGGTCGCGAAGCGTACCCAGGTGACGTTTTCTACTTACACTCACGTTTGCTAGAGCGTTGCGCAAAGCTTTCTGACGACTTGGGTGCTGGTTCCATGACCGGCCTACCAATCATCGAAACTAAGGCAAACGACGTTTCGGCATACATTCCAACTAACGTAATTTCCATCACCGATGGACAGTGCTTCTTGGAATCCGATCTCTTCAACTCTGGTATTCGTCCAGCTATCAACGTAGGTATTTCGGTATCCCGCGTTGGTGGTTCGGCGCAGCCAAAGTCCATGAAGAAGGTTGCTGGCCGTCTTCGTCTGGATCTAGCTCAGTACCGCGAACTCGAAGCCTTCGCAGCATTCGGTTCCGATCTTGATGCGGCATCAAAGGCTCAGCTTGAACGCGGTTCCCGATTGGTTGAACTTCTAAAGCAGGGTCAGTACCAGCCACAGTCAATGGAACGCGAAGCGGTTTCAGTATGGTCCGGTACTTCTGGAAATCTTGACGATGTTCCAGTTGAAGACATCCGTCGCTTTGACTCAGAGTTCCTAGATCACGTAGAGCGCAACCACGGCTCGATCTTCGAAACCATTCGCAGTACAACTGATCTTTCAGACGACAGCATTGGTCAGCTTGAAAAGGCAATTGGTGATTTCAAGAAGCAGTTCCGTACTTCTGCAGGTCACTCATTGGTTAACGATGCACCTGTTGCAGCAATCAGCGAAGATGACATCGACGTCACTCAGATCGTGAAGGTCAAGGCGTAAAGTGGGAGCTCAACTCAGGGTCTACAGACGACGGATCAAATCCGTCCAGTCGACCAAGAAAATTACGAAGGCAATGGAGCTAATCGCTTCATCGCGTTTCGTTAAAGCGCAACAGCGCGTTGAGGCCTCACTGCCATATACCCAAGAACTACTTCGCGCGATTTCGGCTGCCGTTTCCAATGGCAACGGTGGTGGCGCATTGGTTTCCGAAGTTGAGGATCGCAAGCGCGCTGCCGTAATCTTGGTGACTTCTGACCGTGGTCTTGCTGGTGCATACTCGTCCGCGATCATCAAAGAAGGCGAAGGCCTAAACGCACTTCTTAAAGAAGAAGGAGTTACACCAGTTCACTTTTTGGTCGGTCGCAAATCTGTTGGTTACTACAAGTTCCGGGAACGCAAAATTGCGAACTCCTGGACAGGTTTCACAGATCAGCCAAAGTATGAGGACGCACAGGCGATCGCTGCAGCAGTCACTGAGGCTTTCAACACCGACACCAACGAAGGTGGAGTAGACGAAATCCATTTGGTTTACACACACTTCGTAAACATGGCTGTTCAGGAAGTTCGAGTTCGTCGCATACTTCCTGTTGAAGTGGTCGAAGTTTCAAAAACCGAAGCATCAAAGAAGTTAGACACAAATGTCTTCCCGCTTTATGAATTCGAACCAAGTCCAGAAGCTGTACTCGACGCCTTGTTACCGAGGTACATCGAGAACATGATCTACACCGCACTGTTGTTAGCAGCAGCAAGTGAGCACGCCGCACGTCGTCGCGCCATGAAGTCTGCATCTGACAATGCCGAAGAACTAATCCGCACACTTGCCCGCCAGGCCAACCAGGCTCGTCAGGCAGAAATCACACAGGAAATCAGTGAAATTGTCGGCGGAGCCGACGCACTGACGTCCGCATAACCAGGGAGTAAGTAGATATGACAACCACGACACAGACATTTGTCGGCCGCATTGCACGCGTGACCGGTCCTGTTGTTGACGTTGAGTTCCCAGTCGAAGGTATGCCAGCGCTGTACAACGCGCTGGAAGTCGACGTGGACTTTGGCAATGGCGAAAAGCGTCTGCTAACCCTTGAGGTTGCCTTGCACATTGGCGACAACATGGTGCGCGCCATCTCGATGCAACCAACTGATGGTCTAGTTCGTGGCACTGAAGTGCGCGACACTGGAGACTCCATCACGGTTCCTGTTGGTGATGTGACCAAGAGTCACGTGTGGAACACACTTGGCAAGCCACTTGATGTGCCAGAAGCATCCCTTGAAATCAAGGAGCGTTGGGGCATTCACCGTCCAGCGCCAACTTTCGATCAGCTTGAATCAAAGACTGAAGTTTTCTGGACTGGCATCAAAGTTATCGACTTGCTAACCCCATACGTTAAGGGCGGAAAAATCGGCCTCATGGGTGGTGCCGGTGTAGGTAAGACCGTTTTGATTCAGGAAATGATCACCCGTGTTGCGAAGAACTTCGGTGGTGTTTCGGTATTCGCGGGTGTTGGCGAACGTACTCGTGAAGGAAATGACCTTTTCCTAGAAATGACCGAGTCGGGCGTTATCGCAGATACCGCACTGGTCTTTGGTCAGATGGATGAGCCACCAGGCACGCGTCTTCGTGTTGCTTTGTCAGCGCTAACCATGGCTGAATACTTCCGCGATGTTCAAAAGCAGGACGTACTTCTGTTCATTGACAACATCTTCCGCTTCACTCAGGCAGGTTCCGAAGTTTCAACACTTCTTGGACGTATGCCATCTGCTGTGGGTTACCAGCCAACACTTGCTGATGAAATGGGTGTGCTTCAAGAGCGCATTACTTCAACTCGTGGTCACTCGATTACTTCACTTCAGGCAATTTACGTTCCTGCGGATGACTTGACCGACCCGGCTCCAGCCGCAACCTTCGCTCACCTTGATGCGAACACCGTTCTTAGCCGTCCAATTTCGGAAAAGGGTATCTACCCAGCTGTGGATCCACTGGATTCCAGCTCACGTATTTTGGATGCTCGCTACGTTGGTGCCGAGCACTACGCAGTTGCTGCTGAAGTTAAGCGAATCCTTCAGAAGGCCAAGGAACTTCAGGACATCATTGCAATTCTTGGAATTGATGAACTTTCCGAAGAAGACAAGATCCTGGTTAACCGTGCACGTCGCATTGAGCGCTTCCTGTCACAGAACATGTTCGTGGCTGAAGCCTTCACTGGCCAAAAGGGTTCCTTCGTCCCAGTTGAAGAGACTGTTGCTTCCTTCAAGAAGCTAACTGAAGGTGAATACGATCACCTGCCAGAACAGGCATTCTTCATGGCTGGCGGCATCGATGACGTTATCGAGAACGCCAAGAAGCTTCAGGGCTAATCGTGTCTGAACTCAACGTTTCCGTCGTAGCCGTCGACCGCAAAGTTTGGGTAGGTGCTGCTAAGTCGATCGTTGCCACAACTCCAGATGGCGAGATTGGCATTTTCGCAGGTCACGAACCTGTGCTTTCGCTACTCGTAAATGGTGTTGTGCGCATCGAAACACTTGAAGGCGAGAAAGTAGCAGTTGCCGTTCATGGTGGCTTTGTGGCCGTTGATTCCGATCATGTCCGGGTGCTTGCTGAGATCGCTGAACTTGCAGGTGACATTGATGTTGACCGCGCAAAGAAGGCACTTGATCGTGCTTCACGCGAAGACTCACCAGAGTCAATCGCTGCGGGCCATCGGGCAGAAACACGCTTGAAGGCTGCTGCCGCGGTAACTGCAACGGGACTACATAGTTAGAAGATTCGAATCGAGGCCAGAGTCCAGTGGACTCTGGCCTCGATTTTTTCTAAATACACAATCCTCTAGGCTCAAGGTATGACACCTCGCATCGCTGTAGTTGGCAGCATTAACGCTGACCTGGTTGTTCAAATGCCCCGATTGCCAGGGCGCGGCGAAACGGTGAGTAGTTCGGAACCAAAATGGTTTCCTGGCGGCAAAGGTGCCAACCAAGCCGTAGCAGCAGCTCGGATGGGTGCCGAAGTTTTCATGGTTGGTGCGGTTGGCAATGATGCCCCGGGAAACATGTGCTTGACTGCGTTGGCCGAAAGTGGAGTCACAACTGATTACGTTGCAAAAGTTTCGGCTGCAACCAGCACTGCACTAGTTATGGTTGAGCATTCAGGTGAAAACCAAATTGTAGTTACCGATGGTGCAAACAACTTTGTCGAAGTTGATAGCGATTTGGTTTCCCAAGCGGACGCGGTTGTGGTGCAATTTGAAATTCCAGAATCCGTGATCATTGCGGCCGGCAAGTCAGCAAACGGAATTTTCTGTGTAAATGCGGCGCCAGTTCGAGAGATCTCTGATGAATTAGCCAATCTAATTGACGTGCTGATTGTTAATGAGCATGAATTTTCCCAACTAGGGAGTCCTGCTAATGGTTTAGTTATCGTCACAGCTGGCGATAAAGAGGTGGTGGCCTATCAAGACGGTGAAATCGTTGCAACAGCCCAACCACCAAGAGTCGATGCCTTAGACACAGTTGGCGCAGGGGACACTTTTGTCGGGGCATTCATTGTTGCTTATGCATCTGGGGCATCTGTGTCAGATTCCTTGCATCGGGCCTGCGCTGCATCGGCGCTTTCAACCCTAAAGCTGGGCGCACAATCCGGTATGCCAACTGAAATTGAAGTTAATGAGTTCTTATCCAGTAGAAACATTTAGCAAAAGAGGAAACTATGACGCGCGCACTTCTAATTGATACCGACCCTGGAATCGACGATGCTGTTGCCATCGCTTTGGCCTTGGCTTCACCTGAAGTTGATGTAATCGGCATCACTACAGTCGGCGGCAACTCAGGCCTGGCAGCAACTACAAACAACGCACTGCGCTTGCTCGAATTTATGGGTCGAACCGACGTGCCGGTTGCTTCTGGATATGACGAACCTTACGTTCGAGCAAAAATGGAAACAGGTTACGAGCCAGTACATGGTCACGATGGCCTAGCCGGCGTGGATTTGCCACAGCCAATCACGGAAGTGGTCTCAACAGATGCGCCAGCTTTTCTAGCTGACAAGATTCGCAATTCACCCGATCCAGTTACATTGGTTGCAATTGGTCCGCTGACTAACATTGCACATCTAGTTGATCAGCATCCAGATGTGATTCCAATGATCGATCGATTTGTAATCATGGGTGGCGCAGCTAGAACTGGAAATGTTACCCCGGTGGCCGAATTTAATATTTGGCACGATCCAGAGGCTGCAAAACGAGTATTTGCTAGTGGCATTAACACCGTAATGGTCGGATTGGACGTAACACATTCAGTAAAGACTTTCGAGCATCTATGGGGCTGGCTAAAAGATGGAAGTAAATTCGGCAAAGTCTTCGACCACATCCTGACTTCGTACACAGACTTCTACGAAACTTTTTATGGCGAACGGATGACGCATCAGCACGACGCATTGGCCATGGCTGAGGCAATTTGGCCAAACCTGATGGAATTGGAACCAGCGTTTATTGACGTGGAATGTCAGGGCGAGCTAACAACAGGAATGACCGTTACCGATACTCGGCTTCGTAACGATGTGAAGCCAAATGGCTACGTTGCGTGGACCATTGACGGCGATGATTTCCATCAAAAGTTGATGTCAGCCTTAGAAAAAATGGCTCAAAAAGTGAGTTAATTCAGGCATTTAACACTTGAGGTGCGACTTAACACAATCCAAATGTTTCTCTATCGGTCTGATCACATCAAAACCTTAACGTAGGGATTGTTAAGCGGGGTAGTCATCAGGGACTACTTCAAAATGATCAGTCAACAATGAAAGGTTTGATCTCATGTCAGAGAACAACACCCCAATCGCAGACGAGCCAGGCGAGGGAACTACCCCAACTGATGCAGAGCTTTTTGCACCAGAAGCAACAAGTAACACACCCAGCACTTCAGGTACTTCTACTCGAAACAAGTGGATCATTCCAGGTGCAACGATCGCAGGCGCTGCCTTGGTATCTGGATTACTTGGATTTTCAATTGGAAGCCATGGCGGAAATGATTTTCGTCCAGCAGCAATAGCTGGGCAAATGGCTCCAGGGCAAGGTAATCCTGGAATGCAGTCAGATCGCGACGGTAACGCGGACGGGGCGCATCAAGATAAAGGCCAACATGGACAACGTGGCGACAAAGGCCAGCGAGGTCAAGGCCAGCACGGTCAGCCCGGAATGATGCCAGGTGGACCACAGGGCGGAACGGATATTCCACCGACAACTCCACATTGCCATGACGAAGCCGGTGCTGATGTGGCTGTAGGTGCAGATGGACTATGTGCTGATGGCTCACTGCCAGGTCAGCGCGGCAAGGACAATTTGCCAACACCAGTTCCAAGCGCATCGGCCACTACGTCAATTCAGTAGTCAGTTCGCGTATTTCTCTCTCGGGAAAAACAATGGCCCACCAATCGGTGGGCCATTGTTTTTCTATCAACTAGCGAGTACTGCCTGGCTTCCATAGAACGTCGCCAACTTCTTTGTTGGCAACACGGGAAAGAATAAAGAGAAGATCGGAAAGTCGATTCAAATAATTCGCAGCCAGAACATTCATGCCACCGTGGTACATGTCCAATGCACCCCAAGTGCTTCGTTCGGCTCTTCTGGTGACAGTTCGAGCCACATGTAAGTAGGCAGCACCAACAGTGCCACCTGGCAAAATGAAGGACCGAAGTGCTTCAACTTCTTCGTTGTACTTATCGCAAGCAGCTTCAAGGCGCTCAATGTAGTCCGGAGTTACACGCAGTGGCTCATGTGGTGGGTTATCAATCACAGGAGTGCACAGATCAGCACCTACGTCGAAGAGTTCATTCTGAATCATGGTTAGTAGTTCAACAATGTCGCTTCTGAGTTCTCCAGCCGCAACGGCTAGGCCAATGGAGCTGTTTGCTTCATCGACGTCGGCATATGCCTTAAGTCGGGGATCATTCTTACCTGTCCGACTCATGTCACCTAGATTTGTTGTGCCATCGTCGCCAGTACGGGTATAAATCCTTGTTAAATTGACCATGCCCTTAGCCTAGAGCGCATTGGGTTTATTCGCCTTTTCTTGAGTTAGAAATTAAATCCTAAAAAGCACGTTATTCTGCTTAATCGTGGACGTTTTTCGAATTCAAGGGGGTACCCGCCTAGTGGGCGAGGTGCACGTTACTGGTGCAAAAAATAGCAGCCTGAAACTAATGGCTGTTGCACTATTAGCTCCTGGAAAAACCACGATCCATGCTGTTCCAAATATTTTGGATGTGTCCATCATGGCCGAGCTACTTCGCCGACTTGGCTGCTCGGTTAACTACAGCGCTGACTCGGAAACCATTGAAATTGATGTTCCGGAAATAATCGAACATCGAGCCGACTATGACCTAGTTCGTCGGATGCGAGCATCTATCGCAGTACTTGGCCCTCTTGTTGCCAGAACTGGAGCTGCAGATGTTGCGCTACCTGGTGGTGATGCAATTGGGTCACGTGGTTTAGATATGCACATTGCTGGGTTGGAGCGCATGGGCGCAACCGTTACCAATGAACACGGATACCTTTTTGTCCATGCACCCTATGGTGGACTTGTTGGAACCCAGGTCTATTTAGATTTTCCAAGTGTTGGTGCAACCGAAACCTTATTGATGGCCGCGGTAACTGCAAATGGTGTAACCGTCATAGATAACGCTGCACGTGAGCCAGAAGTTATTGATATCTGCAAAATGCTTGAGGCAATGGGAGCAAAAATCGATGGCATTGGCTCGTCGTTGCTTACCGTTACGGGCGTCTCAAGTTTGCGAGCCGTTGAACATAAAACTGTTGCCGATCGAATCGTCGCTGGTACTTGGGCAGTTGCTGCAGCGATAACAGGTGGAGATGTCACTGTTCGTAATGCAAGTAGCGAGCACCTTTCAATAGTTCTTGAAAAGCTCGTGACTTCCGGTGCCGAAGTTGAATTAACGAGCGATGGATTTAGGGTTCAAATGGATCGGCGTCCAACAGCAATTGATGTTGTGACACTTCCGTATCCAGGATTTCCAACTGACTTGCAGCCTCAATTCATCGCATTAAATTCCGTCGCAGAAGGTTCGGCGATGGTCACTGAGAATTTGTTTGAAGCGCGATTTAGATTCGTGCAGGAACTTTCTCGACTCGGAGCCGAAGTTCGCACTGACGGTCACCATGCCTTGATTAGAGGTAGATCTAAATTGTCAGGCGCGCCAGTTGAAGCAACTGATATTCGTGCAGGTGCTGGATTAGTTTTGGCAGGACTTGTGGCAGATGGCGAAACCACGGTTCACGCGATTGAACATATTGATCGCGGATATGTTGATTTTGAAAAACAATTAAATCAACTTGGTGCCAACATTATTCGAGAGACTAGCCCGCAGATTTCTTAAGAATCTTCTTCGCAGCTTCAACATCTTTTGGCCAGACCATTATTCGTGGGCCATCGTTCGTCTGAGCCAAGCTCGCTCTAAGCCCAGCATCAACGATAGATCTACGTAGGACTTCGCCTTCGATGTAATTGCTTGGTGAGGCAATCGGAACCAACATTCCATACTCATCTGGATTACCAGACTTTGCAGCGCGCTCTACGACTGAGCCCCCACGAGCAAATGCCCAACGCAGAATCAAAACCATAATGCCCAGGCCAGAAAATGCCACAAGAGGACCGAAGAAGTAAGAAAAGGAGTTCCAGGCTGGCACGACTTAAGTCTGTCGCAAAGTGTCCGAAACTGCAGAATAACCTCTGGCGACATCGTGTGATTTGTTGGAGTCTGTCAGACTAGCCACATGAGTTTTTCGCAAATAGGCGTTGTTGGTCTTGGAATTATGGGAGCGGGCATCGTCGAAGTTTTTGCCCGCGCAGGACACCAGGTAATTGGTGTCGCCGAGTCTGAGGCTGCAGTGGATGCCGGAAGATCAAATTTGGCAAAGTCGCTCTCCCGCGCAGTTGCTAAAGGGAAGCTGACTCAAGATCAAGCAGATGAAATCACTTCTCGAGTTTCGTTTGGTGAAGACTTCGACTTGCTTGCTAATTGCGATCTGGTCATTGAAGCCGCTCCTGAAATCCTTTCGCTGAAAACCGAGATATTCTCCAAGCTAGATGCGGCCGTAAAGCCAGCGGGAATTTTGGCGACCAACACTTCGAGTTTGTCTGTCACAGACATCGCAAATGCAACTTCGCGTCCAGCGCAAGTTATCGGAATGCATTTCTTTAATCCAGCTCCGGTTCAAAAATTTGTTGAAGTGATTTCAACAGCGCACTCAGATGCACAGGTTGTTTCTTCAATTGTTGAGCTAGGCAAATCGCTTGGTAAACATCTGGCGCAGATTACCGATCAGCCCGGATTTATTGTAAACAAACTCCTACTTCGTTATTTGAATCATGCGGTTCAAATTCTGGACTCAGGCCAGGCCACTAAAGAACAGATGGATGCAGCAATGCGCGAGCTTTCCAACTATCCAATGGGTCCATGTGAATTACTCGACTTAATCGGTATTGACACATGTGTCGAAATCTTAAAAACCATTCATGCAGATACCCAATTAGAAATTGATAAACCAGCAGATGGCATGGTCAATTTGGTCTCCGCGGGTAACAAGGGTCGTAAATCTGGGTCTGGATTTTATGATTATGCAGAAAAACTTGATGTGCCGACTGATGCGAATGACCACATCAAGAATCAAGTCCACAATGATTTGCTGATTGCATACTTGGGCGACTGCATTGCCATGGAGGCCACAGGTTACGCGACGAAAGCAGATATTGATTTCGGCATGAAACTAGGTTGCGGTTTGCCAGAGGGACCGTTTGAAGTAATCGAACGCATTGGCCTTGATGCTGTTCGTTCCGCGCAAGCAGAACTAGCCCAGCGAACCGGCATAGCTGCCTACCAACCTTTGCCGCTTTAGCTCGCTACCTTTTCAAATTAGAATCAGATCATGGGCCGCCGGAATCGAAGAGAATCCAATAGTGAGCCGCCTGAGCTAAAACTTGGTAATTTTGGCCGAACCGAAAAACATGCAGATGGTGAATGGCAAGTTACGTCACTGACTGGCGAGACATCAGTAAAGGTTTATCGATGCCCTGGCTGTCAGGGAGAAATCCAGCCGGGTACTGCTCACATAGTTGCCTGGAATGTCGATTACTCGGCTGAAGAAAGACGACATTGGCACACTGCCTGTTGGAAACGTCGAACTCCGAGGAAATACTGATGGCTGAAATAGTTTCGAACAGTGTGTTACCCGCAAACCGAGAACAGATCACCTTGGTTACGCAAGACAATCTGCGATTAGTAGGGGAGTTAGCGCTACCGATTTCAAATAAACCGAAAGCAACTATTTTGTTACTCCATCCGAACCCAACTGGTGGCGGCATGATGGACAGTCACTTATTCAAGAAGGCAGCCTGGCGCCTTCCAGCTTTAGCTGATGTTGCAATCCTGCGATGGAATACCCGAGGTACGACGAGCGCGGCGGGCACTAGCGAAGGCGAATACGATCAAGGCGTTCTCGAAGGTTTGGATCTAAAGTCTGCACTTCAGTTCGCGCAGGATCGCGGCTTGGAAAACATTTGGTTGGCAGGTTGGTCGTTTGGTACAGACGTCACATTAATGCATGGAAATGTTGATCCTGTGCAGGGAGCAGTTCTATTTAGCCCACCATTGATGTGGAGCAATCAAGAACATTTGAAATCATGGGCTGATTCAGGTCGCCCACTAACCGCGCTAGTGCCAGAACTTGATGACTATCTCAAGCCGGTTGAAGCAAAAGATAAATTCTCGATCGTGCCCCAATGCGAAGTTGTTGCGATACCTGACTGCAGACATCTTTGGGTTGGTGAAAAGTTTGTTCGAATCGCATGGAACTTGGCCTTAAAAAAGATACGACCAGAAATGCCAGAACTAACTTGGACTTGGGATGGCGAGATGTCGCGGTGGAACGACTTGTTGAACAAGTCGGAATAAGTTAACTAACTAGTGATTTACCGGTTCAACTAGTTCGACTAGAACGCCACCAACATCTTTTGGATGCACAAAGTTGATTCTTGATCCAGCCGTGCCAACTCGAGATTCCGGATAGATCAATCGCATACCCACGCTCAGTACCTTTGCCATCGCCTCGTCAATGTCGGTCACTCGAAACGCAAGCTGCTGCATGCCTTCGCCACTGCGCTCTAGGAATTTTGCAATGGTTGAATCAGAATTAAGTGGTGCCAGAAGCTGAAGTCGGGTGCCGTCGGCCAAATCAAGCATGGCTTCTTCAATCCCTTGAGATTCGTTAATTTCTCGGTGCGCAACCTCGAGGCCAAAAGTCTTTGACCAGCGCTCAATAGCTTCGTCTAGATCTGTTACTGCGAGTCCAACATGATCGATTCCAAGTAGTGTTCCGCCTAGTGCGGCACCTAAATTGACCATTGCCATCCTCGCAATCATTGGGCAGATTCCTGCTAAGGCCTAGAACCTCGCTAAAGTGACAGTAAGGGATTCTGCACATCACGCGCAATTTTCTAAACTTTTCCTGATCTGAAAGGCCTCTAATGTCCGTAATTGTTGGTGGAGCTCGCACTGGAATTGGTCGATTGCTTGGTTCCCTAAAAGACGTTTCTGCTGTCGAGCTTGGTGCGACTGCAATTCGAGGTGCTCTAGAAAAGTCTGGCGTAGCGGCTGCTGATGTTGATTACGTAATCATGGGACATGTCTTGCAGGCTGGAGCGGGCCAGATGCCGGCACGGCAGGCAGCGATCAAAGCTGGAATTGGCCTCGAAGTTCCTGCGATAAGTATTAACAAAGTTTGCCTCTCGGGAATCAATGCGATTGCAATGGCTGATCAGTTGATTCGCTCCGGCGAGACTGATGTAGTAATTGCTGGCGGCATGGAAAGCATGACAAATGCGCCACACGTACTTGTTGGAAGTCGCGAAGGAATGAAGTATGGCGACTGGGTGCTTAAAGACACCATGGCCTTTGACGGTCTTTACTGTGCGATCGATCAACTCGGCATGGGTGAGGCAACCGATAAATACACAGCAGCTGAAAAGATTTCGCGTGAACGCCAAGATGAGTTCTCCGCTAAGTCTCACCAGAGAGCAGCTGCCGCACACGCGGCTGGAATTTTTGCGGACGAAATTGTGCCAGTAACAATTCCGCAGCGAAAGGGTGACCCAATTCTGTTCGCCTCTGATGAAGGTGTTCGAAGCGACACCACTACTGAGTCTCTTAGCAAGTTGCGCCCAGCATTTGATGCAAATGGCACGATCACAGCCGGGTCATCTTCACAAATCAGTGACGGTGCTGCCGCAGTAGTTGTTATGAGCGAAGCTAAAGCTGCGGAACTTGGACTAACTGTGCTGGCCGAAATTTTGGCGCATGGCATGGTCGCCGGACCTGATGCATCCCTAGTAGCCCAACCTGCGCGTGCAATCAAGAAAGCCGCACACAAGGCAGGCTTGGATCCAGCTGGTTTGGATCTTTATGAAATGAACGAAGCCTTTGCTTCCGTTGCACTTGTCAGCATGGATCAACTTGGAATAGATGATTCTAAAGTCAACGTAAACGGTGGCGCGATTGCTCTCGGTCATCCAATTGGAATGTCCGGTGCTCGAATCGTGCTTCATTTAGCAAATGAACTAAAGCGTCGTGGCGGTGGTACTGGCGCAGCTGCATTGTGTGGCGGTGGCGGTCAAGGTGACGCACTAATCATCAGAGTTCCATAGGCAATTTTCATGCACTCCTTACTTGAAGCGGCCACCACGGGAGACGTGCGCGCCTTAGGTAAGGCATTAAGCGTCATCGAAGACGGCACCGCAGAGCTCGCTGAACTGCTTGCTGGAATTCCTGAAATTAGTAATGCATTACTAATTGGTGTTACTGGTCCGCCTGGAGTAGGTAAGTCGACTACAACAGGTGCTTTGATTTCGGAATATCGCAAGCAAGGTTTAAGAGTTGCTGTTTTAGCCGTGGATCCTTCGTCCCCAGTAACCGGCGGCGCCTTACTCGGTGATCGCATTCGAATGCAAGAACATGCGTTAGATGAAGGTGTCTTTATTCGATCCATGTCTTCGCGGGGACAACTTGGTGGACTATCGAGTGCTACCCAAGCGGCTGCGAAAGTATTAGATGCTGTTGGGTTCAACGTAATCATTGTTGAGACGGTCGGCGTTGGGCAATCCGAAGTAGACGTCGTGAATGCTGTTGACACTGTTGTGCTGGTTCTGGCACCCGGAGCAGGCGATGGAGTTCAAGCCGCCAAAGCAGGCATCTTGGAGATCGCTGATATTTATGTTGTGAACAAGGCAGATCGTGATGGCGCTGAGGGTGTGGTCAGAGAACTTCGCTCTATGATCGGGCTGGGCTCAACTAGTCAATCTGATTGGACCGCAGAAATCGTCACAACGGTTGCAACTACCGGGCAAGGCCTTGCTGAATTAGTTGTTGCAATCACTAAGCATCATGATTGGGCAGTTACTTCGGGAGATCGCGCATTGCGTTCAGTTGAGCGAGCCAAGTTAAATCTCCGCCGGGCTGTCTTGGATTCCATCAACGAACACTTGGATCTAAATGCCGCAACATTGAATTCGCTAAGTAATCGCGTTGCCAGTGGCGAATTGTCAACTGAAAAAGCGGTGCTTCAAATTCTGCAGGATTTGGGTTAGCCGAGAGGACGTAGCGTGCGCCACAATAGAGGCGTGAACCAGTCCAAAATGAATTTGCAGGGCGCTATCGATCTTGGCGCCGTTGCAGCAGCCAGAGAAGCTCAGGCTAAAGCCGCCCAAGCTGCAGCCCAACGAGCCTCAGATCCCGTAGCCAATAACGTGATCATTGATGTCACGACAACTAGTTTTGAAGCTGCTGTCATAACCCAATCAATGACCGTTCCAGTCGTTGTTGATCTTTGGGCTACCTGGTGTGAACCTTGCAAACAACTTTCGCCAATCCTGGAAAAGCTTGCACTCGAATATGACGGTCGCTGGGTACTGGCCAAAGTAGACGTCGATGCCGAACAGCAGATTGCGGCAGCGTTTCAAGTGCAATCAATCCCAACTGTCTATGTAGTAATCGGCGGACAAGTTGCACCGATGTTCCAAGGGGCAATGCCAGAATCGCAAGTGAGACAAGTGCTTGAAGCGGTACTTCTAGAAGCTGAAAAAGCTGGCATCACTGGCCGAGTTGAGGCTGGTCAAAGTGAATCACCAGATTCAATCGGTGCGAACCAAGTGAGTCAGATTCCTAGTGACCCAAGATTCGATGCCGCTGAAGCTGCTCTTGAATCCGGTGACTGGAATGCTGCCGCGGCTGCATACAAAGAGATCCTGTCTGTGACACCAGGCGATGCGATTGCAAAAATTGGATTACTAAATGTCAATCTCTTGCAGCGTAGTGATGGACGTGACCTCGCTGCAGATATTGAAAACTTGAAATTAGAAACAGATTCGGTTTTGCGTGCTGCCGATGCAACTTTTATGTCCGGTAACTTCGCTGATGCTTTTGAACTTCTAATTGAGCATTTGCGTAACGTTGCTGGCGCCGAGCGAGATCAAGTCCGGGAACGAGTCTTGGAGCTATTTGAAATTGCCGGCCCTACCGATCCGGCCGTCGTAAAGGCCCGAATTGCATTAACAAACGCGCTGTTCTAGTTCTTACTGGAATGTGTCTTGCCGGAATGAGTTGCTGTCCTTTAATCGATAGATAGGCTAATAACGTGTCGGAATTCATCAGAGTAGAGCGCCAAGAGCGTATTGCAGTTATTCATTTAGAACGTCCAAAAATGAACGTGCTAAATCGCGCAATGCAGGAAGAAATTAAAGCTGTCGCGCTTGAAGTTTCAAGTTCTGACGAAGTTCGAGCAGTAGTCATTTATGGTGGCGATCGCACATTTGCTGCAGGTGCTGACATTAAAGAAATGATCGACTGGGATGGCGAAATCGCCAGACGAGAAACCCCAGGCTTGCAAGCCTGCTTCAATGCAGTTGGCGACATTCCAGTTCCAACAATTGCTGCGATAACTGGTTATGCACTCGGTGGTGGCCTTGAACTTGCATTGAGCTGCGACTTTAGAATCGCGGCTTCGAATTCGGTCATGGGCCAACCGGAAATTTTGCTTGGAATTATTCCTGGCGGTGGTGGCACACAACGACTTGCGCGACTAATTGGACCGTCGCGTGCTAAAGACTTGATATTCACAGGTCGCCGGGTAAATGCGGATGAAGCTTTGACTCTTGGTTTGGTTAACGAAGTTGTTGATTCTAGTGATGTTCTAAAGCGTGCAATGGAATTAGCCAATCTTTATGCAACTGGTCCTGTCACAGCAATGAAGGCCGCAAAGCGCGCCATCGATAAGGGTGGCGAGCAGCTCTTGGCCAATGGTTTGGTTATGGAGCAAGGCTTGTTTGCCGGCCAATTTGATACCAATGACCAAAAAGTTGGCATGAAATCCTTTGTCGAAAACGGCCCAGGCAAGGCAGACTTTTCCTAATAATTTAGGGTTTTCGCCTAAGCCAACCCTGAACTAGCGCCTTTTAATTAAACGATTAGGCTGGTCTTTGACGGATTGTATCCAATCTCACAGCCATTTGGATTGTGGAAATTGGGGGCCAATGTAAGGCTTCGTCAAGGCGCTAAAGGAGTTGGCATGAAGATTTGTGTTTGCGTAAAGCAGGTCCCAGACAGTTGGGCAGAAAAGAAGTTAACTGCGACTGACAGCACGCTAGATCGCGCAGCTGCTGATCGGGTAGTGAACGAACTTGATGAATACGCTGTTGAAGAGGCGCTGCGAATTGTGGAAGCTGGCGAAGGCGAAGTCACAATTCTTTCCATGGGACCAGATGAAGCTGCCGACAGTGTTCGTAAAGCCATCTCGATGGGTGCTCACGCCGGCATTCACATCAGTGATCCAGCGCTTCACGGTTCTGATGCACTTGCTACTTCACTCGTTCTGGCCAAGGCGCTTGAAGGCCGTGGCTTTGATCTGATTATTTTTGGTTCCGAATCAACCGATGCTCGAATGAGTGTTGTTCCTGCGATGGTTGCAGCACGTTTAGGTTTGCCTCAAATGACCTTCGCAAACAAAGTTGAAGTTAGTGGCTCGAACTTAACAATCCACCGAGTTACTGATTACGGTTACGACGAAGTTCAATCAAGTCTGCCAGCCGTAGTTTCAGTCGTTGAAAAAACTAATGAGCCGCGTTACCCATCCTTCAAAAACATCATGGCTGCCAAGAAAGCACCGATGGAAACCTTGAGTCTTGCTGACATCGGTTTGGATGCAGCATCGGTAGGACTTGCAAATGCATGGAGTGAAGTTAAAGATTTCGCCGAGCGTCCAGCAAAGGCAAAAGGCACAGTGATTACCGATGAAGGTAATGGCGCTGAAAAAATTGAAGAATTCCTCGTCACACAGAAATTTATCTAGGAGAGATCATGGCTGAAGTATTAGTACTTATCGAACATTCTGAAGGCAGTGTTAAAAAAGTCTCGCTAGAACTATTGGCTATGGCTGCTGGAATCGGAGAGCCAAGTGCCGTTTTTGTAGGACCTGGCGCGGATGCCGCTCTTGCAACCTTGGGTGACCATGGTGCAAAAACCGTCTATGTCGCAGATGGTCAAGCCTTCTTAGATCACGTAGTCGTGCCAACGGTTGATGTGCTGGTAAAGCTTGTTTCCGAAAAGTCACCAGCAGCAGTTCTGATTCCATCCTCAGCTGACGGCAAGGAAGTTGCTGGCCGGTTAGCTGTTGCAATCGATTCTGGTGTAATCACCGACGCTGTGGCTGTTTCATCTGACGTTGTGGCAACCCAAAATGTTTTTGGTGGCGCCACAATCGTGCACTCCAAGGTTTCAAAAGGAACCCCAGTCATTACAGTTCGCACAAACTCAATTGCTCCAGTGCAATCAGGTGGCACCGCAAACCGCGTTGACGTCGCTGTCGAAGTTAGTGCTGCAGCAAGTGCAACCAAAGTTGTAAATAGAGTTTCCGTACAAAAGAGTGGTCGCCCAGATCTTTCCGAAGCAGCAATCGTAGTTTCCGGCGGTCGTGGCGTTGGTAGCGATGAAGGTTTTGCAAGCGTCATCGAACCACTTGCTGATTCACTTGGCGCTGCAGTAGGCGCATCTCGCGCTGCAACTGACGCTGGTTGGTACCCTCACCAGTTCCAGGTTGGCCAGACTGGAAAGACTGTTTCACCTCAGCTTTATGTTGCAAACGGAATCTCTGGCGCAATTCAGCACCGTGCAGGGATGCAAACTTCAAAGACTGTTGTTGTAGTAAACAAAGACATCGACGCCCCGATCTTTGATTTAGCTGACTTTGGTGTTGTTGGCGACCTGCATTCGGTAGTTCCAGATTTAACTGCTCGCGTAAACGCCCGTAAGTAGTCACTAAATAGTGGGTTTTCGCTAATTCAGGAAAATCCAAGCGGCAGCGATCTCATCTAGAATGAGGGTGTGGCGTATTTAGATAACGCTGCAACGACGCCAATGCTTCCGGAGGCCGTTGCGGCCATGACGAAGTTGCTTAGCGAGCCGGGCAACCCATCATCTCTGCATGCCTCGGGCCGAAAAGCTAGGCGAGCCGTCGAAGAATCTCGTGAGCGCGTAGCCCGCGCAGTTGGCTGTGGTTCCGCAGAAGTTGTTTTCACTGCTGGTGGCACCGAGGCAAACAATATTGCAGTCAAAGGCATTGCTTGGGATCAGCGCAACAAAGAGCCGCAAAGGATTCGAGTAGTTGCAGGTAGCACTGAACACCATGCAGTTTTAGATCCAGTGCGCTGGCTTGGTGACTCAGAAGGCTTCGAAGTTACCTGGATCAAATCTGATTCAGAAGGCAAAATCACGCCAGCTGCCCTTCGCGAAGCACTTGGTGATGATCCAAGTGATGTAGCGGTCGTTAGCGTGATTTTGGCTAACAACGAAGTCGGAACAATTAATGACATTGCTGCGCTAACTGCTGTTACTCGAGAATTTGGCATTCGCTTTCACACCGACGCAGTTCAGGCACCAGCTTGGTTAGAACTTGATTTTTCAAAACTCGGAGTTTGTGCGATGACAATTTCCGGGCACAAAGTAGGTGGACCACACGGAATTGGCGCATTGATCATTAGCCGAGACTGTCACGTGACCCCACTGATTCACGGTGGCGGACAGGAACGCGACGTGCGTTCTGGAACTCTCGATGCACCAGCCATCGTTGGCTTCGCTACCGCACTTGAGATCACTAGTTCGCGACGTTCTGAGACCGTAGCTCGGGTTAGCGCATTACGAGACGATCTAGTTAAGCGAGTAATAGAGATTGCACCTGATGCAATTTACACCGGTTCAAGAATTGATCGTCTGGCCAATAACGCCCACTTTATTTTCCCGGGATGCTTAGGTGACTCTTTGTTGATGTTGCTTGATGCCCAAGGTGTTGAGTGTTCAGTGGGATCCGCTTGCAATGCCGGAGTCCCGCAACCTTCGCATGTATTGCTTGCTATGGGAGCCGATGATGATGCAGCTCGCAGCACTTTGCGTTTTTCACTTGGAAGCACAACGACGCAAAGTGACATTGACAAACTAATCGAAGTTCTGCCAAGTGCGATTGAAAGAGCAAAGCGCGCTGGCGTGCCAAAACTAACTTCAGCACCGGTGCGTGCCTAATGCGAGTACTAGCAGCCCTTTCAGGTGGAGTGGACTCTGCAGTTGCAGCTGCTCGAGCCGTTGATGCTGGACACGATGTCACCGCTGTCCATCTAGCACTTTCCAGAAATCCTCAATCTCATCGCACTGGCGCGCGTGGTTGTTGCACGATCGAAGATTCCAATGATGCCTTCCGCGCTGCGGACATGTTGGGCGCTCCGTTTTATGTTTGGGATTTGTCTTCTGAATTTCAAGAGAAAGTTATCGAAGACTTTATTTCTGAATACGCCGCTGGACGCACGCCTAATCCATGCCTGCGTTGTAACGAAAGCATTAAGTTCGAAGCGGTATTGGAACGCGCCATGGCCCTTGGGTTTGATGCTGTAGTCACAGGTCACTATGCCCAAATCTTCCAAGGCGAAAATGGCCCAGAGCTTCACCGTGCGGTCGATCCACTTAAGGATCAGTCTTATGTGCTTGGCGTTTTAACTGCAGAACAAATTGCACATTCCATGTTTCCGTTAGGTGACAGCACAAAAGTCGAAGTGCGAGCTGAGGCAGATCGACGCGGAATTTTGGTAGCAGCAAAGCCTGATAGCCATGACATCTGCTTTATTCCCGATGGTGACACAGCTGGTTGGCTATCTCGACAGATTGAATCAGTGCCTGGCGAAGTCGTTGACGCAGAGACTGGCAACAAAGTTGGAACTCACGCAGGTGCACATGCATTTACCGTAGGACAGCGACGTGGCCTAGCTCTTGGCAATCCAACTGGTGACGGCGAACGTCGCTACGTAGTTGATGTAGATGTCAAGAACAACATCGTTATGGTTGGCCCACCAGTACTACTGGACATTGACTTGATCGAAACCATTAAGCCACGCTGGGCTGGACCGGTTCCAGCAAATGGAACTCGAATCCATGTTCAGATTCGCGCCCACGGTGAAGCTTTGCCAGCAACACTGCATGTTGGCGATGATGATTTAGTAACGGTTCAGCTTGATGAATACTTGCGTGGTTTAGCCGCTGGACAAGCTGCCGTTTTTTATGACGGAACCCGCGTGATCGGAAGCGCTACGGTTTCTCGCTCACGTCGATCGGCATCCGTTTAGTGCAACCTGCAGTCGTAACTGGCGTCGGTGCTTGGCCAGGAACTGATGTTCATGAAGTTGCAGTAACTATCCGCGACGTTTGTCCCGAGTTTCCTCACTTAGCCGAACTTCCGGAGCGTGGTCCAGGCGCCGAAATGATCGGGCGAACTATGGGATTGATTTCCCAAATCGCGAGTGACTTTTCCGTTTCAACCATCCCTACTGGTTGGCGATTAACCAGTGCTCGCGGCAAAGACATGCTTCGGGCTGCTTCATTTATGAGCCATGACTTGGACGAAATCGAAGCGGTCTACCAAGGTTATGAGGGCGATTTCAAAATCCAAGTAGTCGGCCCTTGGACTTTGGCTGCAAGTGTGGAAAATCGATCAGGCGAGAAGTTGCTTAGAGACTTAGGTGCCGTGGCTGACCTCGCGCAAGCATTGACAAGTGCTGTCGAAAGCCACATTGCAGATGTCAGCCGAAGAATTCCGCAGGCCCGAATCGCAATTCAGTTTGATGAACCGTTGCTGCGCGACGTATTGCGTGGATCAGTCCCAACTCAAAGCGGTTGGACTGCGTATTCTGCAGTGGAACCAACAACAGTTGGCGAAACCTTAAAGTCAGTTCGTAGCGCACATTCCGGTCCAACGATCGTTCATAGCTGCGCAGATGAAATTCCTTTTGACTTGATTCGACAAGCTGGATTTTCGGCAATTTCTTATGACGTGGCATTGGTAGGGGACATGGCCACTGATTACTTGGGCGAACAGATTGAAGCAGGTGGCTTTGTGATTCTTGGAATTGAGCCATCAACTACTGCCCGAGCCGTTGCTGGGGTGCGTCGACTTGGCGGAAGAATCGGGTACTCGGACGAAGACTGGAACTCGCACATCGTTTTATCGCCCCCATGTGACCTAATTGACATGCCACTGTCACAGGCTCGCGAGAGAATGGAATCATTAAGTGAGGTTTCACGCGCATTAGTGGAGGTAGATCAGTGAGCATTCCAGCCGCTGTGCGCAAGCGACGTGATGAACTTGTAGAACTAATCGAGCAAGCGCGAACCCAGTACTACAACCACGACAAACCGACGATTTCCGATGCAGACTACGACAGGTATTTTGCCGAACTAGTTGACATCGAAGGCAAACATCCAGAGTTAGTAAGCGCGGATTCACCAACTCAAAGTGTTGGTGGTGAGGCCACTGAAGGGTTTGGCGAGTTTGAACATCCCACAAAAATGTGGAGCCTTGACAATGTATTTGACGACTCTGAACTGGATGCTTGGTTTGCCAGAGTTGGAGATCATAATTTTCTTTGTGAGTTAAAGATTGATGGCTTAGCAATTAATGCTGTTTACCGAAATGGTGAGCTTGAAACAATTGCCACGCGAGGCAGTGGCAGCGTGGGTGAAAATGTAACAGCAAGTTTGGAATACCTAACCTGCATACCCAGAAAGCTAAAGACTGTTAAAGGAACTAAGTTTCCAGAATTACTAGAAGTAAGAGGCGAAGTTTATTTCTCTCTGTCTGAGTTCGATCAAATCAATTTAGAGGTGACCGCTACCGGTCGCACGGCTTTTGCAAATCCGCGAAATGCTGCGGCTGGAACCCTACGCCAGCGAATTGATAATCGCCTCGAAGCAGTTGCCGAAGCTAAAAAGCGCGCAGCAGGTAAAGCTGCCGACTCAAAACAAGCAGCAAGCCTGGCAAAGCATATTGAGGAATTGGATCGCGCCAAGAGCGCGCTTTCTCGCCTTGGACTTATCGTGCATGGTATCGGCGCTCATGAAGGCTTAGAGATTTCAACTCAGTCTCACGCGTACGAGCTCTTAAAGAGTTGGGGGCTACCAACTTCGGACCGAGTAAAAGTTGTTAAGTCGGTTAAGGAAGTTAAGGAATACATAACTCATCACGGCGAACACCGCCACGATATCGAACACGACATTGATGGCGTTGTAATCAAAGTAGACAGCCTCACCGAGCAACAAGAACTTGGATACACAGCTCGTGCACCTAGGTGGGCCATTGCCTTTAAGTACCCACCAACTGTGGTGCGAACTCGCCTGGTGGATATCGGTGTCCAAGTTGGTCGAACTGGTCGAATTACACCGCGCGCTGCCGTTGAACCTGTATTGGTCGCAGGCTCAACTGTTTCATTTGCAACTTTGCATAACGGCTATGAAGTCAAGCGCAAGGGCGTTCTTTTAGGTGACATGATCTTTTTGCGTAAAGCCGGAGACGTAATTCCAGAAATCCTCGGACCCGTGGTTGAACTTCGCGACGGAAGTGAACGCGAATTCGTTATGCCAACCAAGTGTCCAGAGTGTGGCAGCAAGTTGGCTACTGAAAAAGAAGATGATAAAGACTTGCGCTGCCTGAACACTCGAAGTTGCCCAGCCCAGCTGCGCGGCAGGCTCGAACACTTAGGGTCACGAAGCGTTCTTGATATTGAAGGACTTGGCGAGAAAGCTGCGCGCGCACTGCTTGAAGAAAAAGTGATCTCAGATGAAGGCGATCTGTTTGCTTTAACTGCGGAGGATCTACAACGTAGCGACTTCTTTGTGAAAGGCAGCAATCGCGAACTTGCTGAGAACGCAAAGTTGTTGCTTAACCAACTTGAACTTGCCAAGTCGAAGCCATTGTGGCGTTTTGTTTGTGCGTTATCGATGCGCCACATTGGCCCACCAACCGCACAAGCCTTGACTCGAGAATTCAATAGCCTGGATGAAATTGCAAAAGCACCAGCCGACCAGCTAGCTCGGGTCGAGGGAATTGGGCAAACGATTGCCGATTCAATTGCGCAATGGTTCGCTGAACCTTGGCATCTTGAAATCATCGAGAAATGGAAAGCTTCAGGTGTTGTGCTTGAGCAATCCAAAGTTGAATCAGGACCAATGCCACTTGCCGGCCTGACAATCGTGGTAACTGGAACTTTGAATGACTTCACGCGAGATGGTGCGGCTGAGGAGATAACCAGCCGCGGCGGTAAATCTTCTGGATCAGTTTCGAAAAATACCGATTTTGTGGTGGTTGGACCTGGCGCTGGCTCTAAAGAGACCAAGGCGATCGAGCTTGGCCGTCCAATTTTAGATGAAGCGGGATTTAAGATTCTGCTCGCCGATGGACCGATTGCTGCCAGAGCCCACTTGGGCCTTAACTAGCGCGAATTAAAGGAACCGTAGTTCCCAATAGAATTGGGGTATGTCCGGAATTTCCCAAGAAGATGTAGCCCACTTGGCTCATCTGGCGCGTATAGATATCCCTACTGACGAACTTGGTCACTACGCCAAGCAGTTAGACGCAATCCTGAATGCTGTCGCTGAAGTATCAAGCCTTGACACAGCCGATGTTGTTGCCATGAGCCATCCAGTTCCGATGACTAACGTTTTTCGTGAAGACACCCCAGGCGTTTCATTAACTGCCGAACAAGCTTTGTCTGGGGCACCTGCGGTTGAAGATGGCAGATTCCGTGTCCCACGTATTTTGGATGAGGAGTAAGAATGTCTGACCTCATTAAGAAAGATGCTTCAGAACTTGCTGGAATGGTGGCCTCGAGAGAAGTTTCAGCCGTTGAAGTTGCGCAAGCTCACTTAGATCGAATTGCCGCAGTTGATGGCGCAGTCAATGCGTTCTTGCACGTAGACACAGAAGGCGCACTTGCTAGTGCCTCTGCTGTTGATGCCAAGGTTAAAGCCGGCGAGCAACTTTCGGTGCTTGCTGGCGTGCCTCTCGGCTTAAAAGATATTTTGGCTACTAACGGACTACCTACAACATGCGGTTCAAGAGTGCTTGATGGATGGATTCCGCCGTATGACGCAACTGTGGTTACTAAGTTGCGTGAAGCTGGGATTGTTATTTTAGGTAAGACAAATATGGATGAATTTGCGATGGGTTCATCTACGGAGCATTCTGCATTCGGACCAACACATAACCCATGGGACTTGGAAAGAATTCCAGGTGGCTCTGGTGGTGGATCATCCGCCTGTGTTTCAGCATTTGAAGCACCGCTGGCAATCGGTACCGACACTGGTGGCTCAATTCGCCAGCCAGCAGCAGTTACCGGATCTGTTGGAGTTAAGCCAACATACGGTGGCGTAAGTCGATACGGAATTGTCGCTCTAGCTTCTTCACTTGATCAGGCAGGACCTTGTGCTCGCAACGTCCTAGACACTGCGCTGCTTCATAGTGTCATCGCTGGACATGATCCGATGGATTCCACATCAATCAATTCGCCGGTGCCGGATGTTATTGCAGCTGCTAAGCGTGCCGATATAAAGGGTATGAAAGTTGGCGTTATCAAGGAACTTGGTGGCGAAGGTTACCAAGCAGGTGTGCGCACTCGGTTTGATGAAAGTGTGGCATTGATCGAAAGTCTTGGCGCTGAAGTAGTAGAAGTTTCCTGCCCGAGTTTCCCGGCTGCCCTTGCTGCTTACTACTTGATTTTGCCAAGTGAGGCTTCAAGTAACTTGGCAAAGTTTGACGGCATCAGGTTTGGAAATCGCGTTGGTGATGATGGTTCGAAGTCGGTAGAGCAAGTCATGAGCGAAACTCGTGCTGCTGGATTTGGCCCTGAAGTTACTCGACGAATCATTCTCGGAACCTACGCACTATCTGCTGGGTATTACGACGCTTATTACGGGCAGGCTCAAAAGGTGCGCACCTTGATCAAGCAAGATTTTGATGCCTCATTTGCAAAAGTTGATGTCTTGATCTCACCAACTGCGCCAACAACTGCTTTCAAGATCGGCGAAAAGCTAGATGACCCATTAGCGATGTATTTGAATGACGTTGCCACGATTCCTGTGAACATGGCTGGCTTGCCGGGTATGTCCCTTCCTATTGGTCTTGCGCCTGAAGATAACTTGCCAGTTGGTTTGCAGATTATTGCGCCAGCCATGGCGGATGATCGCCTTTACAACGTGGGTGCAGCTATCGAACGCGAATTGTTGACTAAGTGGGGTGGCCCAATCCTGGGTCTGGCTCCAGAGTTGGCAGGTGCGTAATGACTGAAGCAACTATGAACTACGACGAAGCTATTTCCAAGTTTGATCCGGTGTTGGGATTAGAAGTTCACGTTGAACTGGGCACAAATACCAAGATGTTCTGTGGCTGCTCAACTGTTTTTGGCGCGGCCCCAAACACTCAGGTGTGCCCAGTATGTCTTGGCCTACCTGGCGCATTGCCAACTCTTAACAAGATTGGCGTTGAATCTGCAATTCGAATTGGTTTAGCGCTTAACTGTGAGATTGCCGAATGGTGCCGATTCGCGCGCAAGAACTATTTCTATCCAGATATGCCAAAGAACTTTCAAACATCTCAATACGACGAACCAATTGCGTTTGAAGGCTACTTAGATGTCGAGATTGATACCGACGAAGGTCGAAAGACTTTCCGAGTTCCGATTGAGCGCGCTCACATGGAAGAAGACACTGGCAAGAACTCACACGTGGGTGGCGCAACTGGTCGAATCCATGGTGCGGATTATTCGCTAGTTGATTACAACCGTGCCGGTATTCCATTGATTGAAATTGTTACTAAGCCAATCACTGGCACCGGTAAGTATGCACCAGAGGTTGCCAAGGCTTACGTAGCTGCGCTTCGTGACATTCTGCGCGGACTTGGAGTTTCTGACGTAAAGATGGAACAAGGTTCTTTGCGTTGTGACGTTAACTTGTCACTTCGCGAGACTCCAGAATCTAAATTGGGTACGCGTTCGGAAACCAAGAACGTGAACTCACTTCGTTCCGTTGAGCGCGCAGTTCGTTATGAAGTTACTCGCCACGCCGCAAGGCTTGCTGCTGGTGAGCAGATTGTTCAAGAAACTAGACACTGGCATGAAGATACGGGTATCTCAACTTCCGGTCGCCCAAAATCAGATGCTGAAGATTACCGATACTTCCCTGAACCAGACTTGCTTCCAATTGCACCGTCTCGCGAATGGGTTGAAGAACTTCGTGCTGCACTTCCAGAAAATCCAGCAGTTCGCCGTGCCCGTCTAGTTGCAGATTGGGGCTTAAGCGAGATTGATATGAACACTGTTATCAATTCCGGCGCACTAGACCTCATTGTTGAAGCAGTTGACGCAGGCGTTGACCCGGCAGCAGCTCGCAAGTGGTGGACTGGTGAGTTGGCTCGAATTGCAAATGATCGCGCAATTGAACTTGAAGAACTTCCGGTTTTACCAAGTCACTTAAAGCGACTGGAAGAATTAATTGCCGCTGGTTCATTGAATGACAAGTTGGCCCGCCAAGCCCTTGAGGGAGTTATTGCCGGCGAGGGCGATGTCGATGCCATTGTTGCAGCACGCGGATTAGCTGTGGTTTCTGATGATGGACCCCTGCTTGCTGCTATTGATGAGGCATTGGCTGCCGATCCCGCAGTCGTAGAAACCATTAAGTCAGGAAAGCTTGCTGCTGCAGGCTCTGTTGTAGGTGCCGTCATGAAGGCAACTCGTGGCCAAGCCGATGCTGCTCGGGTCCGCGAATTGCTGTTTGAAAAACTAGGCGTTTCTGAATAGGAGTTCAAGATGAAATCATCCGAAGTCTTTGACGGCACAGATGATTCCCAGCAAGAAAAGTGGGAACAAGAGTTAGTTGCTAAGCACCCGGAAGCCGCAGATCACATTGCTGAATCAAAGCAACGTATGTCTGGCTGGTCGAGAGAAGACGGCTCGCTGATTCAAAAAGAATTAGCTGAGATTGATGCCAGACTAGTGGAGCTAATTGAGGCAGGTGTTGAACCAGATGACATCCGCACTCAAGATGTAATAGCTGACCATTTTCGCTGGGTTTCTCAATTCTGGACTCCGAATGCTGAGGCTTACGTTGGACTAGGCGAAATGTATAACGAAAGCCCAGATTTCCTCGAGAGATTTAATGGAATTCATCCACAGTTAGCCCCGTTTCAGCGTGACGCCATGGCTCATTACGCACTTACCGTGCTGATAGAACAAAACCACTAGCCATCAGGTGCTCTGGTTTAACTCTGTAGTTGCCAGAATGGAGACATGACTCGCCACATTATTGCGCCCGACTGGATTGCAAATGATTATGAATTTCCAAATGATGTCCAAGTCACCGAATGCGATGATCTGGGCGAACTATCTCTAGATGTAATTGCAGATGCCGATTTTGTGATTCTTCCTTATGAAGGTTCATCAATTTCCATCGACGAAGCGATTTCTCGAATGAGCAAGGTGCAAGTCATCCAAACCTTAACTGCAGGTTTCGATAACGTGCAGCCCTATGTGCCAGCTAATGTAACGCTTTGCAATGCCGCTGGTGTTCATGATGATGCAACATCCGAACTTGCTGTACTGCTTACCTTGAGCGTGCTTCGCGATATGCCCCGGTCATTTAAAGCCCAGCAAGATCGTCATTGGGAAACTTATTTTGCCCGCTCACTTGCCGATAAAACCGTCTTACTAATTGGTTATGGAAATGTTGGTAAAGCTGCAGAAAAGCGATTACTAGGGTTTGGCTGCAGAGTAATCCCAGTAGCCAAAACGGCTAGAGATCATGTTCATGCCATTTCTGAGTTGCCGGACCTCATTCCGTCGGCGGACGTGGTTATGTTGATCGTTCCCAACAACCCAGGAACTGTGAACTTAGTCGATGCCAAATTCCTTGCCAGCATGAAGGATGATTCCGTTCTGGTAAACGTTGCTCGAGGCGTTGTTGTCGACACCGATGCGTTAGTAGCCGAACTTCAAACCGGCAGAATCAGCGCGGCTCTTGATGTTACCGAGCCTGAACCGCTTCCAGCCGATCACGTGCTGTGGTCACTTCCAAATGTGATTATCACTTCGCATAATGGGGGAGAAGGAGATGTGTTTTGGGAGCGAGCGCGCACCAGAATCCATAGCCAGTTTGACCTTTGGCTCTCTGGTCAGCCATTGGAATGCGTAATTACCCCGTAATTGAGTTAGATTTATTTCATGCCAAACATGAAGCCTCGCAGTGGACAAGTAACCGACGGTATTGAACGTGCCCCAGCCCGCGGAATGCTCCGTGCAGTTGGCATGGGTGATGCCGATTGGGTTAAGCCGCAAATTGGAATTGCTTCCTCGTGGAATGAAATTACCCCTTGCAACCTCTCGCTTGAACGTCTGGCAAAAGCATCTAAAGAAGGTGTACTCAAGGCCGGTGGCTTCCCAATGCAGTTTGGCACCATCTCAGTCTCCGATGGCATTTCAATGGGCCATGAAGGAATGCACTTCTCGCTTGTAAGTCGTGAAATTATCGCTGACTCAGTAGAGGCAGTAATGCAAGCAGAGCGCCTTGATGGCATGGTCAACTTTGCTGGTTGCGATAAGTCGCTCCCAGGTATGTTGATGGCTGCCGCACGCCTCGACGTTGCCAGTGTTTTCGTTTACGCAGGTTCAATTCTTCCGGGCAATGTGACGCTTTCAGATGGCAGCAATCGCGACGTAACAATCATCGATGCTTTCGAAGCTGTTGGCGCATGTGCTCGCGGATTGATGAGCGAAGAAGACGTAGATCGCATTGAACGTGCCATTTGTCCGGGCGAAGGTGCTTGTGGCGGAATGTACACCGCTAACACCATGGCATCAGCCGCAGAAGCAATGGGTATGTCATTGCCAGGTTCAGCTGCCCCGCCAGCGGTTGATCGACGACGCGATGGTTTTGCAATCGCATCTGGTGAGGCCGTAGTTAACTTGATTGCCCAAGGAATTACTACTCGGGACATCATCACCAAGCAGTCGCTCGAGAATGCAATTGCAGTTGTTATGGCCTTTGGTGGCTCAACAAATGCCGTGCTTCACTTACTTGCAATCGCGCATGAAGCAAATGTTGATTTGCACCTAGAAGATTTCCATCGCATTGGTTCCAAGGTGCCACTACTTGCTGACGTTAAGCCATTTGGTCGCTATGTCATGAGCGATGTTGACCGTGTTGGTGGCGTTCCAGTTGTTATGCGAGCGCTTCTTGATGCTGGGTTAATGAATGGTGATTGCTTAACTGTCACAGGCAAGACCTTGGCAGAAAACTTAGCTGATCTTGATTCTCCAGATCCTGACGGAGACATTGTTCATGCGATGAACAATCCGATGGGTGGTACTGGTGGAATCACAATTCTCGGAGGCTCTCTGTCTCCCGAAGGCGCAGTTTGTAAGACTGCAGGAATTCCAGTTGATGTATTTGAAGGCCCGGCAAAGGTTTATGAACGCGAACGTGCAGCAATGGATGCTCTTGAAAGTGGCGACATTCAAGCTGGCGATGTAGTCATCATTCGCTACGAAGGACCTAAGGGTGGTCCAGGTATGCGCGAAATGCTCATGATTACCGGTGCGATCAAGGGTGCCGGACTTGGTAAAGAAGTAATGCTTATTACCGATGGCCGATTCAGCGGTGGAACAACTGGTCTTTGTATTGGACACGTGGCACCAGAAGCCGTTGATGGCGGACCAATTGCATTCGTAGAACATGGCGACAAAGTCCGTATCAACATCAGCGAACGCACCCTCGATCTATTGGTTGATGAATCTGTTCTAGTTGAGCGTCGCAAAAACTTTAAGCCGGTTCCACACAAGTACAATCGTGGCGTCTTGGCCAAGTATGCAAAGCTTGTTGGCTCGGCCAGTAATGGCGCAGTCTGCGACTAAGCGTTAACTCAAAAAATTATTGCTTGGTTAACTAAGAGACGCTGACTCGCCCTGCTTCAAGACGGGCAACTGGGACGCGGAATGGCGAACACGAAACATAGTCAAGTCCAACTTCATGGAAGAACTTGATTGATTCTGGATCTCCGCCATGTTCGCCGCAAACGCCAAGCTTGATGTCTGGGCGGGTTGCTCGTCCCTTGTCCACTGCGATTTTGATCAGCGCGCCGACACCATCAACATCTAGCGATTCAAATGGTGACACCGTAAAGATGCCGCGATCTAAGTAGGTAGCAAAGAACGAGGCCTCAACATCATCTCGACTAAAGCCCCATGTGGTTTGCGTTAGATCGTTAGTTCCAAATGAGAAGAACTCAGCAGCTTCTGCAATTCGCTGTGCAGTTAAAGCGGCCCGAGGTAATTCGATCATCGTTCCCACAGAAAATGGAAGTTCAAAATTTTCCTCTTGCGCGATTTCGGCAAGTAATACATCCATCTCATCGCGAATTAAGTGAAGTTCCATCACGGAGCCAACTAGTGGAATCATGATTTCAACTTTTGGATTTCCACCAGCCCGCATTCTCGTTATTGCAGCTTGAGCGATTGCTCTAACTTGCATTGGGAATAAGCCAGGAACAACTAAACCAAGTCGCACACCTCGAAGCCCAAGCATTGGATTAGATTCATGCAGGCGATCTACTGCGCTGAGAAGCAGTTCTTGTCGTGAGACGTCTTCACTGCGCTCTTTCCCTAATGCAACCTCAACCATCAAGTCAGTGCGATCAGGCAGGAATTCATGCAGCGGTGGATCAAGTAGACGAACTGTTACCGGCAGCGAATCCATAGCCTCAAAGATTTCTTCAAAATCTTGTTGCTGCATCGGTAGTAGCGCCTCGAGTGCGGCACTTCTCTCTTCGGAGTTATCAGCCAAGATGACGCGTTCAATCAAAACGCGTCGATCGCCAAGGAACATATGCTCAGTGCGACAGAGCCCAATGCCTTCCGCACCAAGATTTCGCGCCCACTTAGAATCCTCTGCGGTATCTGCATTTGTTCGAACCTTTAGGCGGCGAACCGAATCGGCATGTTTCAAGATGCGATCAACGGCAGTTACTAAGGCAGCAATCTCTTCGCCTTCAGTAGCAATTGCATCAGCCAAACCATTTTCAAGATAATTCGAAACTGGCGATGGGACCACGGCTAATTCACCTAAGTAAACATTTCCAGTCGATCCATCTATCGAAATCATGTCACCTTCCTTGATGACAAGGTCTCCGATAGTGGCGGTGCGATCTGCATGTGACACATCGATCGCGTCCGCGCCACAAACACATGTTTTGCCCATGCCGCGAGCAACAACTGCAGCGTGTGAGGTCTTGCCTCCGCGAGCCGTCAAGATTCCAGTGGCAGCGATCATTCCTTCTAGATCATCCGGATTAGTTTCGCGCCGAACTAGAACTACTCGCTCACCAAGTTCAGCCCACTTAATTGCAGTGGCTGAATCGAATACCGCTTTTCCAACTGCAGCACCAGGGGAGGCCGCCATTCCAGACGCTACGACTTTGCTGGCAGAGGCTGCATCAAACTGCGGGAACATAAGTTGGGCAAGTTGCGAACCATTTACTCGGATCAATGCCTCATCCATTGTGATCAGGCTTTCATCAACAAGTTGGGTAGCAATTCGAAATGCTGCGGCAGCAGTTCGCTTTCCAACTCGGGTTTGCAGCATCCAAAGCTTGCCTTTTTCTACCGTGAACTCGATATCGCATAAATCTCGATAGTGCGTTTCCAGTTTTCGCATGATTTTCATCAGTTCGTTGAATGAGGTTGGATCAGTGCGATTAAGTTCGTCAAGACTAAAAGTGTTTCGTATCCCAGCTACAACATCTTCACCTTGTGCATTAGGTAGGTAGTCACCATAGGCACCTGGTTTTCCAGACGCAGGATCGCGCGTGAATGCGACGCCGGTTCCAGAAGTTTCACCAAGGTTTCCAAAAACCATTGAGCAAATGTTTACTGCGGTACCAAGATCATCGGAGATTCTTTCGCGACGGCGATACAGGCGTGCCCGGGAGGTGTTCCAAGAGTCAAAAACGGCGCGGGTAGCAAGGTCAAGTTGTTCGCGGGGATCTTGCGGGAAATCACGGCCACTATGTTCTTTGATGATGACCTTGAAAGTTTCTACTACTTCCTTTAGCTGATCGGCAGTTAAGTCAACCTCAGTTACAACGCCAGCTTTTTCATTTGCGGCCTGCAGGGCATCTGCGAAAATTTCGCCTTCAATATCAAGAACGGTTTTGCCAAACATTTGAATGAGTCGGCGATATGAATCCCAGGCAAATCTTTCATTGCTGCTTACTTTGATTAATCCATTTACCGAGTAGTCGTTTAGCCCAACGTTCAAAACGGTTTCCATCATGCCGGGCATAGAAAACTTTGCACCTGAGCGAACGCTAACTAGCAATGGGTCGTCTACATCCCCAAGTCGTTTACCAAGTGCATCTTCAAGCCGGCGAAGCGCCATGGTGACTTCCACGCGAAGCGCAGCAGGTTCCACACCAGCAACCAAATATTCGCGACAGGCCTCAGTGGAGATTGTGAAACCAGGAGGAACGGGAAGACCCAACTTGGTCATCTCGGCAAGGTTGGCACCTTTGCCACCAAGCAGATCCTTTTGGTCTTTATCGCCCTCGGAAAAGTCGTAAACGTATTTAGTCATTGCACATGCCTTCCGACCATAGATTTCCAGCCTGAAAACCGAGAATCTGCTAAATCAAAGGTATTCCCACCGGGCAGGTAGCGCCCAGCGGGATGCCCAATTCTGGGCCTTTGTTTATCTCAATATGTGGACACCCGTCTCACCAGATGTGACGCAAGTGACTCGGCCGCGTTAGGGTAGGGGAACTATCAACACCTTCATCGGTGGTGGTGATGCAATCGAGGAGCTACGAGCGAATCGGGCGCAACTTCTGTTACAAGCCTTTGGCGCAGGAGTGTTGTCACTTAAGGCCAGCCAACGATGAAGCTAAATCGAAGCGATCCTTCGGTAGATCAAGGAGTAATGGCATGTCGCAACAAGTAACAGGCGCCGAGAGTCTAGTTAAATCTCTAGAACACGCTGATGTCGAAGTAGTATTCGGAATCCCAGGCGGCGCAATCCTTCCGGTCTATGACCCGTTAATGGACTCTCCATCAGTTCGTCACATTTTGGTACGCCATGAACAAGGCGCTGGCCATGCTGCCGAAGGTTATGCATCGGCAAGTAACCGCGTTGGTGTTTGTATGGCAACCAGTGGACCTGGTGCTACAAACTTAGTTACTCCGATTGCTGATGCTCACATGGACTCAGTTCCGATGGTTGCAATCACTGGCCAGGTACCAAGTGCATTCATTGGATCAGATGCATTTCAAGAAGCTGACATCCGTGGCATCACAATGCCGATTACAAAGCACAACTACTTAGTTACTCGCGCTGAAGACATTCCGCGAGCAATCAAAGAAGCATTCCACCTTGCTAGCACCGGACGCCCGGGCCCAGTTCTCGTAGACATTACTAAGGATGCGCTACAGGCAACCACTGAATTCGTTTGGCCTTCGCACATCGATCTACCTGGCTACAAGCCAACTACTAAGCCACATGGCCGACAGATCAAAGAAGCGGCACGAATGATTGTTGACGCTCATCGACCTGTTTTTTATGTTGGCGGTGGCGTTATTCGCTCACAGGCGCATCGGGAACTTCGACAGCTTGCGGAACTAACGGGAATTCCGGTTGTCACAACATTGATGGCACGTGGCGCTTTCCCAGATTCACACAAGCAGCACATGGGTATGCCGGGTATGCATGGCACAGTCGGTGCGGTTGGCGCACTGCAAAAGGCTGATCTACTTATCGTTCTGGGCGCGCGCTTCGATGATCGCGTTACTGGAAAACTTGAGTCCTTCTCACCAAAATCAAAAGTTATTCACATTGACATTGACCCGGCTGAAATCGGCAAAAATCGCTTTGCAGATATTCCAGTTGTTTCGGATGTGCGCGAAGCAATCTCGCAACTTATTCCAGCAGTTACTGCGGAGTTTGATGCTGGAAATCGCGCTGACTTAACAGCATGGTGGATCACGCTTAACCACTGGCGCGAAACATATCCGCTTGGATATGACCAGCCACAAGACGGAACCCTTTCACCACAGTTTGTAATTGAACGCCTTGGCAAAATTGCTGGACCGGAAGCGATTTATGCCGCGGGAGTTGGTCAGCACCAAATGTGGGCAGCACAATTCATCGGCTACGAAAATCCAAACACATGGTTAAACAGTGGCGGTCTAGGAACTATGGGTTACTCAATCCCAGCAGCCATGGGTGCCAAGGTTGGCGCACCAGACAAAACGGTTTGGGCAATCGATGGCGATGGCTGTTTCCAAATGACTAACCAAGAGTTGGCTACTTGCACGATCAATGACATTCCAATCAAGGTTGCACTAATCAACAATGCATCACTTGGCATGGTTCGTCAGTGGCAAAACTTGTTCTATAACGAGCGTTACAGCAACACCGATCTGCATTCGCACTCAGTTCCTGACTTCGTAAAGTTGGCAGATGCCTACGGTTGCCACGGACTTCGGGTTACCAGAGCTGAAGATGTTGATAAGGCAATTGAAAAGTCGATGGAAATCAATGACGCACCTGTGTTGATTGATTTCCAGGTTCATCGTGATGCAATGGTGTGGCCAATGGTTGCGGCTGGAACCGGTAATGATGAAATTCAATTTGCTAGAGATCTGGCACCACAATGGGAAAGAGGGGACGACTAAAAATGGCACGTCACACTCTTTCAATCTTGGTCCAGGATCAACCTGGTGTGCTTGCAAGAATCTCAGCCCTGTTTTCCCGTCGTGGATACAACATTGAATCTTTGGCGGTGGGAACCACTGAAACCGAAGGCGTTTCTCGCATGACCGTCGTGGTAAACGTAGATCTACATGCACTTGAGCAAGTTACTAAGCAATTAAACAAGTTAATCAACGTGTTAAAGATCGTTGAACTTGACGACAATACGGCAATTGCTCGAGAGCTAATGCTTATCAAAGTTAAGGCTGATGACCAGTCCCGCAGCAAGGTACTTGAACTGGTTGAACTGTTCCGCGCCAAAGTTGTTGATGTCAGTGGGGATGCAGTAACCATCGAGGCAACTGGCTCGAGAGACAAGCTGGAGGCCTTCCTGAACGTTCTGGCCCCTCATGGAATCAAGGAAATTGTGCAGTCTGGCGTCGTGGCCCTTGCCCGCGGCGGACGCTCAATTGCTGACCGTTCCAGCAAGAATTCCGACCGCACGATCTAGAAATTCACACAATCCAAAGAATCTGACAGACTAACCAAACTAGCGAAATAGGAGAGCCCAGTGGCCGAATTGTTTTACGAAGATGATGCAGACCTTTCAATTATTCAAGGTCGCAAAGTAGCCGTTATTGGCTACGGTAGCCAGGGCCATGCCCACGCACTTAGCCTGCGCGACAGCGGCGTTGATGTTCGCGTCGGTCTTGCTGATGGTTCAAAGAGCAAAGCAAAAGCAGAGTCCGAAGGTCTACGCGTTGTAGATCCAGCAACTGCGGCTGCTGAAGCAGACGTCATCATGATGTTGGTTCCAGATCACGTGGCACGCAAAGTTTATGCAGAATCCGTTGAGCCAAATCTAAAAGCTGGCGATGCATTGTTCTTCGCACATGGATTCAACATTCGTTTTGGATACATCACACCACCTGCAAACGTAGACGTTTGCATGGTTGCGCCAAAGGGACCAGGACACTTAGTTCGCCGTGAGTACGTAGCAGGCCGTGGCGTTCCTGCCATCGTTGCTGTTGAACAAGATGCATCAGGCACCGCTTGGGCACTAGCACTTTCTTATGCAGCCGGCATTGGCGCCCTTCGCGCTGGTGGAATCAAGACCACATTCACTGAAGAAACTGAAACCGATCTATTCGGTGAGCAGGCTGTGCTTTGTGGTGGCGCATCAGCACTAGTACAGGCTGGCTTTGAAACCCTTGTTGAAGCTGGATACCAGCCAGAGGTTGCATACTTCGAGTGCCTTCACGAATTGAAGCTAATCGTTGACTTGATGTACGAAGGTGGAATTGCAAAGCAGCGTTGGAGCGTTTCGGACACAGCTGAGTACGGTGACTACGTTTCAGGTCCACGCATCATCAATGCTGACGTAAAGGCCGCAATGAAGGACGTTTTGACTGACATTCAGCAAGGCAAATTCGCTCAGCGCTTTATCGATGACCAAGATGCAGGTGCACCAGAATTCAAATCACTTCGCGCAACCGCTGAACAGCATCCAATAGAAGCTGTAGGTCGCGACCTGCGCAAGTTGATGTCATGGGTTAAGACCGGTGACAGTGACTATGTAGAAGGCACTGCAGGACGTTAAGTAAAAACATGCTTGCGATACAGGTAGATCAGCCCGGCGGACCAGAGGTTCTGGCGGTAGCTGATCTACCTGTTCCAGTTTGTGGCCCCGATCAATTGGTAGTTGAGTTGGCATTTAGCGGCGTCAACTTCATCGACATTTATCAACGCCAAGGTATTTATCCAATGCCAAGTCCCTATGTACCAGGACTTGAAGGTAGTGGTGTTGTTATCGAGGTCGGCACAGCAGTCTCCGGATTTTCCGTTGGCGACAAAGTTGCCTGGCCATCTTCGCTAGGCAGTTACTCGCAAGTCCATGCGGTCAATGCAGCTTCAGTTGTAAAGGTTCCTGAAGGTGTCTCACTTGATATTGCATGTGCTGCGATGCTGCAAGGAATGACCGCGCATTACTTAATTGCTTCCTTGTATGCCGTTAAGCCAGGAGATACCGCTTTGGTTCATGCCGCTGCTGGCGGAGTTGGCCAACTACTTTGCCAAATGATTTCTAATCGGGGAGCCACCGTTATCGGAACCGCATCCACAGCGGAAAAAGCTGATATTGCTCGAGCAGCCGGCGCTAGCCAGGTAATCAGGTACGACACCGAAGACGTTGCTGAAAAAGTGAAAGAACTGACCGCTGGAATCGGCGTTGATGTGGTCTATGACGGTGTCGGACAAGCGACTTTCGATGGCAGCCTGGCATCACTTAAGCGACGGGGCATGATGGCGCTCTTTGGTGGCGCCAGTGGCATGGTCCCGCCTTTTGACCTGCAGGCTTTGAGTCGAATGGGATCACTTTTTGTTACCCGTCCTACTTTGGCAGATTACATAGTCGCCCCTGGTGAAATGCAATGGCGAGCAGATGAAATTTTTGCCGAACACTTATCTGGGAAACTTAACTTTGCGATTGGCAAAACGTACCCACTTGACCAGGCCGCTGAAGCGCATGCGGATTTAGCAGCTCGCAAAACAACAGGAAAACTCTTACTCGTCTCAAATTAGGGACATTTTTGAGTGTCTCGAAATCCAGATAGGCTTTGAGAATGCCGGCCGCACTTGTAACTGGAACTTTCAATCCACCTCACATGGGTCATGTGAAGCTCATTAAAGCGGCCATTGAAAAGCGCGATCACGTAGTTGTAGTTGTATTAGCTGCACCTCACGATCGATTGGCCGCCAGCGAGAGAGCCAGAGCGCTTCTGCAGGACTGTGTTGCAGAGGGCGTGCGTGAATCCGCAATGACGATCGTTCATGGTTATGAATCGACGCCATATAACCCAGGTGATAGCGCCGTTGCAAAATCAAATGCTCGCGTCATTGAAGCGCACTTGCGGCACACGCCTCCAGTTGATCTCTTAGTAACTTCAGAAACTAACGGTGATGATTTCGCCAAGTTGCTCGGGTTACACCACCACAGTTTTGATCCAGAACGCACGCAGGTTCCGGTGTCATCGACGCAGATTCGTGAAGACTTAGTTGGTAACTGGCATCTACTTGGCCCAGGATCCAGAGAGCTACTTGCCATTCGAGCCGTATTCATCGGCGCAGAGTCAACTGGTACTACGACGACAACTTTGGCGGTTCAGGCTGAGTTAATGAAACGAAGTGGAAACTTCACAACAACTAACTGGATCCGGGAATATGGTCGCGATCTAACTATGCGAAAGAAAGAACAAGCTGAGGCCATGGGTCTGAGTGAGTACGCAGTCCCATGGACAACTAATGACTTTGTAGAAATCGCAATCGTGCAACAGCAATTAGAAGATGTTGCAGCTCGCACTGGCGGACCTGTCGTTTGCTGTGACACAGACGTATTCGCCACAATTATTTGGGAACGGCGTTATTTGGGCGAGAAGGCTGCGCTTCCTATGCCAACCGACTCTCAAAATCGAATCTATTTTGTAACCCAACCTGACGGTGTTCCGTTCGTTCAAGACAAGATCAGAGACTCTGAAGAACTGCGAGTATCTATGACTCGAGAATTTGAAGATGATCTGATTAGTTCTGGAAGGTCCTGGATGGCCTTGGATGGATCTGTTGAAACCCGAGTCGAACTTGCACTAAAAGCCATCGATGCGGCCATGGAGCAGGCATTCGATTTTCACGTGCATTAGATTCACCGTTTCCGACGTAGTCAGGGTTTAGTAACCCTAAACTTGATTCCATGCGATCCATCAAAACAATTCATGTTGTCAGTTGTCATGCCGAAGGTGAAGTCGGAGACGTAATTGTTGGTGGCGTAAACCCACCACCAGGTGAGACTTTGTATGAGCAGTCTCGCTTTATCGCAACTGATAACGAGCTTCGCCAGTTTGTTTTGAATGAACCACGCGGTGGCGTCTTTCGACACGTCAACATGTTGGTACCACCTAAAGATCCAAGAGCAGCCGTAGGTTTCCTCATCATGGAACCAGAAGATACGCCACTAATGTCGGGCTCTAATTCAATGTGCGTTGCGACCGTGGTACTTGAAACCGGAATAGTCCCAATGGTTGAACCAGAAACTCATTTCTTCATGGAAGCACCGGCTGGGCTAGTCGAAGTATTTGCAACCTGCAAGGACGGCAAAGCAACCCAAATCAAGGTGCATAACGTGCCGGCATTTGCCGCCACGCTAGACACCAAGTTAGAAGTTCCTGGTTTAGGCACCTTGACTGTGGACACAGCTTGGGGTGGCGACAGCTTCGTAATTGTTAATGCCAAAGAGCTTGGATTCACTTTGGATCCAAGTGAGGCGCGAGACCTAGCCGTGATGGGCATTGGCATCACCAAGGCAGCTAACGAGCAACTTACCTTCACGCATCCAACTATCAGTGGTTGGAAACATTTTTCATTTTGCCAAATGGCCATGCCAGTTTTTGAAGAAGCCGGTGTGCTGATTAGTCACAATGCAGTTGCTGTTCAGCCTGGAAAAATAGATCGTTCACCAACTGGCACTGGAGTTTCTGCTCGCATGGCAGTTCTGCATGCGCGTGGTGTTATGAAATTGGGTGACCGAATTAGAGGTCGATCAATTATTGGATCGCACTTCGAGGGTCGCATTGAGCAGGAAGTAATGATTGGCGATAAGCCGGGCATCATTCCTTCAATTGCTGGCCAAGCTTGGCTAACTGGAACTCACCAACACATGTTGGATCCAACAGATCCGTATCCACACGGATACCTAGTAAGTGATACTTGGCCACGAATTGGAAAAGATTAGTTTCTAGTATGCAAGAAACGCCAAACGTTGCACATCTTGATTTTTCGGAAACTGGATTTTCAATTCGGTCTGATCAAGTTATGCAGGCTCGAGAACAACATTGGTACGCAACCACCAACTTTGGAATTGCAATTTTGCGATACGAAGATTCAAATGCATTGTTAAAGGACAAGCGGCTCTACCAGGGAACCCGTAGATGGCCATCGCACTTCGGTATTGAAGATGGTCTCTTGGCGAAGTGGTGGCCCGACATCATGCTCAGTATCGAAGGTGAAGATCATCTGCGTCTTCGCAAGCTTTCCGGTCCAGCATTTTCTCCCAAAGTTCTTGAGCCTCTGATTCCAACATTCTCCGAACTGGCTCACGAACTAATTGATGGATTCTGTGAGCGGGGCACTGCGGAATTTATGAGTGAGTTTGCGGAAGCTTATTCAGCGCGCGTAATCACAGGGCTCCTTGGCATCGATAAATCGCAATGGCGCGAGATCGCAGACCTTGCTACCGAACTTGGCTATGTGTTTAGCGTGACAATCAAGGATGATTTGGAAGTTATCGAACATGGGCTATCAGGCCTACTTGAGATTTCTAAAGCGCTAATTGAAAGTCGGCAAGGCACCGATGGTGAAGATTTTGTCGGAGCACTGATCAGGGCAAATTCGGATGGAAAGAAAATAACTGATCACGAATTGTTGATGTTGGTAAGTTTCATAATTTTCGCAGGATTTGATACGACTCGAAACCAAATTGGCCTAGGACTACAGACATTTTCAAAGCACATGGATCAATGGCAAAACTTGGGTAAGAATCCAGACGTAGCGCGAAGCGCAGTCGAGGAAGTTATGCGCGTTAATCCAACTATCACCTGGGTAAGTCGAGAGGCCTCAGTTGATGTTGAATACAAGGATCTACTAATCCCGCAAGGAAAGACCATTCATTTGCTAACCATTCCATCCGGAAGCGATCCGCGCAGGTTTGAAAAAGTTGAATTCGACATAACTGCCCAAAGGCCACCACACTTTGGATTCGGCGGGGGAATGCATCACTGTTTGGGTCACTATGTTGCGCGCCTCGATATGGCGGAGGCATATAAAGCCCTCGCGGAACGCTTGCCAGACTTCCAGATCCTGTCAGGTGCCACCTACCTACCCGATAGCGGAAACACCGGACCAATTGAGTTGCCGATCAAGTTCACACCTTCAGCGCGCAGGTCCTAATGTCCGAAAAACCCAAAGCACCACCCAAACTCAAATCAATCAAATCAATCCAAAAGTATTTGGCAACGCAGGATGAGCGACTCGGTAGATTCCTAGAAAATGCGCCGCTGTATCCAGTTGCAAAAGAACCAGCTCACAATTCTCATTTTGAAACCATAGTTTTTGCAGTGATTGGCCAACAGCTTTCTGGCAAGGCCGCAGACTCCATCACACACCGCCTGATTGCTAAAACTGGGACACCAGTTAAGCCGGCGAAAATTCTAACGTTGGGCCATCTGCAACTACGTGAAGTTGGTCTCAGTAACGCCAAAGCCCGAACCATTATCGAGCTAAGTGAAGCCGTAGTAAATGGATTCGACTTAGAGTCAGTCGACGAATTACCTGATGATGAAGTCATTAAGCAGTTGACTCAATTCTGGGGAATTGGTCGCTGGACCGTTGAGATGTTTATGATGTTTCGCTTGGGCCGATTGGATGTGTGGCCGATTGGCGATTTAGGAGTTCGCAGAGGCTGGGGAATCATTCAAGGCTTGGGCTACACACCTACCGAGAAAGAAGTTATTGGCGTTACCGATCACCTTTCGCCTTATCGCAGCGTCGTCGCTTGGCACTGCTGGCGAGCAACGGATGAAGAGCCAGATTTCTGGTAATCACCGGCTGCACATTCTTTGCAAACCTTAATTTCCAATCTGTCTTAGACTCGAAACATGTCAAAGCCAGTAGTCCTGATTGCCGAAGAGTTATCACCCGCCACAATTGCCGTATTGGGCGAAGGCTTTGAGATCCAGCATTGTGATGGAGCCAATAGAACTGAACTGCTTTCGGCTCTTGGCACAGCTAGTGCTGTCCTAGTTCGATCTGCCACGAAAATGGACGCCGAGGCTATTGCTGCAGCGCCAAACTTAAAGATCATTGCGCGCGCTGGCGTTGGTCTAGACAACGTTGATGTTCCAGCTGCAAGTGCTGCTGGTGTCTTGGTAGTTAATGCCCCAACCAGCAACATTGTGTCGGCCGCCGAACTTGCGGTTTCGCTATTGCTTGCAGTGGCCCGAAATGTCGTTCCAGCAAATCTGGCATTAAAGAACGGTCAATGGAAGCGTTCCCAGTTTGGGGGAGTAGAACTTCAAGGTAAGACAGTTGGCATTATTGGAATGGGCAAAATCGGAATGTTAGTTGCCCAGCGCCTCGCTGGATTCGACATGAAGTTTGTTGCATATGATCCATACGTCAACTCAGCACCTAGTGGTGGACCTGAAATCAAAATGGTTTCACTTGATGAACTTTTAGCTGAATCAGACTTCGTTACAATCCATATTCCAAAGACCGATGAGACCAAGGGCTTAATCAACGCTGCAGCCCTGGCAAAAATGAAACCTACTTCTTTCGTAATCAACGCAGCCCGCGGTGGCGTGCTTGATGAAGCCGCATTGTTTACTGCGCTTACTTCAGGAACTATCGCTGGAGCCGGACTTGATGTTTACGCCACAGAGCCGTGCACAGATTCACCATTATTTGGGCTGGACAATGTTGTGGCTACTCCGCATTTAGGTGCATCAACTGAAGAAGCGCAAGAAAAAGCTGGCATAGCCGTGGCTGAATCAGTTGTTGCTGCATTTGCTGGCACTGAAGTCCCAGGCGCAGTTAATGCCGATCTACTGGGTAAATAAAACTAACTAGTTAAACCAACTCGGAATAGCGCAACCATTTCGTCAATTTCGTCTTCAGTGGTGCTTAGTGGTGGCGCTACCTGAAGAGCTCCACCCCAAATAGCACGAGAAATAACGCCGGCATCGCGACACTTGCCATACATTGCGGGGGCAATATTCGGGTCAGCCATTTGAATGCCGCCTAGGAAGCCAACTCCAGTGCGAACTTCACTGACAACATCGAGATCTTCCAAAGTGCGCAAAGCGCTTGCGAACTTATCCTCGAGTCGAAGCACATGTGCCGGAAGGTTCTCGCGCATCATGATCTTGATGTTTGCCACGCCAGCTGCGGCGGCCGTCGCGTGGCCACCGTACGTGTAACCATGACGCCAAACGCCCGCTGACGGCGCATAGAAAGATTCCCACACAGATGGAGCAGCAATAACTGCGCCCATTGGTGCGTAACCTGAAGTCAATCCTTTTGCAACGGTGATTAAGTCTGGAGCTAAGCCATAACGAGTCGAAGCAAACCAGTCACCGCAGCGGCCAAAGCCGTTGATAACTTCATCTGCGACAAAGAGAATGTTGCGCTCAGCACAAGCCTTACGGACCGTCTGAAGGTAAAGATCTGGTGGGATGCGAACTCCGCCAGCTCCTTGAATCGGTTCACAGAAAAACGCTGCGATGTTTTCTTCACCAATTCGATCGATAGTTGCAATCATTTCTTCAGCGTCATCCCATGGGACGCGCACCACATCTTCAACTAATTCAGAATATCCATCATTGTTAGGTGGGATACCAGCAATCGAAGTTCCACCGGCATGCATACCGTGGTATCCGTTTTCTCGGAAAACAATTACCTTCTTCGAAGGCTTTCCCTGCAGAGTCCAATATCTGCGTGACATTTTCAAGGCGGTATCGATACTGTCGCTGCCACCAGAGGTAAAGAAGATTTTTGAATCAGGAACTGGGGCAAGCGTTGCAACTAAGTCTGCAAGTTCGATCGTAGGCGCAGTGGTGCATTCCCCGAACGATGAGTAAGACGCAATGTTTGATGCTTGGGCAGCCATAGCCTCACCAATTTCGGTTCGGCCATGACCCACGTTCATGTACCAGAGCGCACCGGCAGCATCAAAGTACTTCTTGCCGCTATCGTCCCAAATCCACGAGCCTTCACCTTTAGTAATAACCAGGGGACCATTGTTTGAAATAGCGTGCATATCGGCGAAACCGTGCCAGAAAGCATTGGACATTTTTGCTCCTTTGAAGTGACTCCAGAATACCGATTTAACAATGCGTTGTGGCATAGTTGGGCCATGATTTCTTGGCCGATAAGTGAGCCAGTACTAGTTGACAAGGCCCTAATGCTGCGTCCGTGGCATCTTGATGATGTTTCGGTGCTTTACGAAGTATGCCAAGATTCAGCGATTCAAGAATTTACAACTATCCCGGTGCCGTATACCCGTGACATTGCCGAATATTGGATTCGCTCCTCAGCGCAGAAGTACTTAGAGCGAGAGAAGATTTCGTTAGCGGGTGTGCGCAACGGCGAATTGGTGCTTTCGGTTAGCCTCCACAGCATTCATGAATTCGATCATGTTGGCGAAATTGGTTATTGGGTTAGCTCGTCCGCTCGCGGGGAAGGACTTGCCTCGCACGCGGTCGAAATGCTTACTGAATTTGCATTCGCAATCGGGTTTCGCAGAATCACTGCGATCACTTTGCCGGAGAATATTGGTTCGCAAAAGACGCTACTTAAAGCGGGCTTTGAACTCGAGACGGTGTTGCGCGATGGAATGACACGGCGAGATGGAACTCAAACAAATTCGGTTTTATTTGCGAAGTTCCCAGTTAATCAAATAGAAATCTAAATCTTCACTCGTCCGTAAGCTTTGTGGTCCATGACCCAAGATGAGTCCAAGTTATCGATTCGCACTTGATTCTTTCGCGAAGCTGATCCGTAGGTTGCGTGGATAACTTTTCCATCACCTATGTAAAGCGAAACATGTTGGATTCCACCGTTAGATCGGCCAGAAAACACCAAGTCCCCGGGCATCAGATCTTTCTTGCTGATGCGCGTAACCTGCTTTATCTGGTTTGCCGAGCCATGTTTGAGCTTCACTCCAGCCTGGCCAAACGACCACTTGACCAACCCAGAACAGTCAAAGCCAGTTGGCCCAGAGCCACCGGCGCGATACTTGGCATCTTCCCGAGATAGGGCAGCTTCGACAAGTTTGGCCATAACGGGAGAAGTTTTTGAGATGCTTCGAACCAAGGCGATTTGATCAGAGGTTAGTGATGCGGCCTGGGCTGGGCCAGGGGCAACTATGGATACAAAAACCATCGCCAATGCCGCGATTGGGATTGAAAATTTCGTGGGAAGTTTACGTCTAGGCAACATGAAAAACCTTAAGGATTCGCTTTTGGTACATTTCCAATTTACCTAGCGAGCAAAAGTGAGCCAAATGCGAAACGCCCAAAAAACCCATTAAACGGGCGTTTTTGAGAAAGTATTTCGGATTTCTTACAGGTTTTAACCTGATTTAGTTCACGAACCCAAAGTTTTCAGGTGCCCCTTAACCGGCGAGAATGTCGCCTTCAGCGCGCGAAACTTCAACACCAAGACCTTCGAGGTAGGAAATTGCTGCGTCAAGGGCTGTTGCCTCGCCTTTGAACTCAACAATCATCCAGCCAAAGTGATTTTCAATGGCAGCTCTGCGGATGCTTGGGATTACATCGAAGTCCTTCACCACGTGATAAATCACAGGTTCAGCCACTTGGGCTTCCGGAAATGTGAGTCTCAGATTGCGACTGATCATGCGGATATCTCCTTATTTCGCTCGGCTCGATTCACTGCTGACACTACCGCCTTCAATGATGAAGTAACGATGGAGGAGTCAATTCCTACGCCCCAAAGCATCTGACCTTCGACGGCGCATTCGACGTAGGAGGCGGCCTGGGCATCGCCACCGCTACTCATGGCATGTTCGTGATAGTCCAGCACTCGCACGTCTACGCCGACCTGAGACATGGCATTGCAGAATGCTGCAATTGGGCCATTGCCAACGCCTTCTACTTCTACGTCAGCAGAGGTCTTGTCGCTCATTGCAACTTTGACTCGGGTGTCACCTTCGACATCACTATCAACGGCAACAGTCTTTAGTTTGAAACGACCCCACGGGCTGTCAGGGTTTGGCAAATACTCATCTTGGAAGTACTCCCACATTTGCGCTGGTGTTACTTCTCCACCTTCAGTATCAGTATGCGTTTGAATAACCGCACTAAATTCAATTTGAAGGCGACGAGGTAGTTCTAGTTTGTTTTCGGTGCGCATGATGTATGCCACACCACCCTTGCCGGATTGTGAATTCACGCGAATCACAGCTTCGTAGCTTCGTCCAACATCTTTTGGATCAATTGGCAGGTAAGGAACATTCCAGGTGAACTGATCAACTTCAACTCCGGCAGCTTTTGCATCCTGCTTCATGATGTTTAGGCCCTTGTTGATCGCATCCTGATGGGAACCAGAGAATGCGGTAAAGACCAGATCGCCACCGTATGGATGACGTTCTGCAACTGGTAGTTGATTGCAGTACTCAACGGTTCGGCGAATTTCATCAATGTTGCTGAAGTTGATTTGTGGGTCGATGCCTTGGCTAAACAAGTTCATGCCAAGGGTTACTAGGCAAACGTTGCCAGTTCGCTCACCATTGCCGAATAGACAGCCTTCAATTCGATCTGCCCCGGCCATGTAACCAAGTTCCGCAGCAGCCACACCAGTTCCACGATCATTGTGAGGGTGTAGCGAGATCACGATGGAATCGCGATAGTTCAGCTTGCGACCCATGTATTCAATGCTGTCGGCATAAACATTTGGCGTTGCCATTTCAACGGTTGCTGGCAAGTTCACAATTACCTTGCGATCTGGCGTTGGCTTCCAAACATCATTAACTGCGTTAACAACTTCGATCGCATAATCAAGTTCAGTTCCAGTAAATGATTCAGGGGAGTACTCGAAATAAACTTCAGTGCCTTCGATTTGTTCGGCATACTTCAAGCACAATTCCGCACCGCGCACCGCAATCTCTTTGATGCCTTCTTTGTCTAGATCAAAGACAACGCGACGTTGCAAGGTTGATGTTGAGTTGTAAAGGTGAACGATTGCCTGAGGTGCACCTGCAATTGCTTCAAAGGTTCGTTCAATCAAATGCTCGCGGGCTTGGGTCAAAACCTGAATGACAACATCATCGGGAATCAAGTTTTCATCAATCAGCATTCGGACAAAATCAAAATCCGTTTGGCTGGCGGATGGGAATCCAACTTCAATTTCCTTGTAACCCATCTGCACTAAAAGCTCGAACATGCGCTTTTTGCGATCCGGTGTCATTGGGTCAATTAGTGCTTGATTGCCATCACGAAGGTCAACTGCGCACCAGCGTGGAGCCTGCGTGATTACCTTGTTAGGCCACGTCCGATCCGGAAGATCGATTGGGGCAAACGGCGTGTAACGCTCAAATGGCATACCTGATGGTTTTTGTGAATTGCGTTGTTCGTAGCTAGTCATTGGAATTCTCCGAAAATCTGTGAATGTTTGCGAAAAGGGCGTCCGGCATGCAGAAAGCTCCGCAACGAGTTGACCGGGTTAGGCCTCGTTGCGGCAGTTAAGGAGCAGGTTCGTAAACATTGCTTTCACTTTAGCACCGCGCGCCGATACTGGAAAAACCGCAGATTTGGTCCCCTTGCTCTCGCCTAGTGAGATTTCGCCTTTTCCATTAATAAGGAACCCCGATACCCTTTACCCCATGGCTAGCAACATTAAATTGGCAGTAATTCCCGGCGATGGCATCGGAGTAGAGGTAGTTGCGGAAGGGCTTAAAGTCCTTTCGGCGATTGCTCCCAGCGTTGACCTGACCTTCAGCACGACCGATTATGACCTTGGCGCGCGACGATACAACGCAACTGGCGAAACTCTTCCAGACAGTGTTGTTGCCGAGCTTAAAGAACATGATGCGATTCTGCTTGGCGCTATTGGCGATCCTTCGGTTAAGCCGGGCATCCTTGAGCGCGGCGTACTACTGCCACTTCGCTTCCAGCTAGATCATCATTTGAATTTACGTCCAGTGAAACTTTACCCAGGCGTCACCTCTCCGTTGGTTGGAAAAGGTTCCAAGGAAATTGACTTCGTAGTTTGTCGTGAAGGAACTGAAGGACCGTATGTTGGTGCCGGTGGCTTCTTGCGCAAAGACACTCAACATGAGGTCGCAACTGAAATCAGCATGAACACTCGATTCGGCGCCGAGCGAATCATTCGAGACGCATTCGAACGCGCTGGCCGACGTCGTGGCAAAGTCACATTGGTTCACAAAACCAACGTGATCGTTTATGCCGGAGACCTATGGCAGCGCGCATTTAATGATGTCGCAGCGGAGTATCCAAACATCGAAACTGATTACTGCCACGTTGACGCAGCAAGTATGTATTTCTTAACTTCACCGGAACGCTTCGACGTTATTGTCACTGACAATCTTTTTGGTGACATCCTGACTGACATTGGCGCTGCAATTGCAGGCGGCATCGGCCTAGCAGCAAGTGGAAACATTGACCCAAGCCGAACCAACCCAAGCATGTTTGAGCCAGTACATGGAAGCGCGCCAGACATCGCTGGACAAGGCAAGGCTGATCCAACTGCAACAGTGCTCAGCATTGCGATGTTGCTTGATCATTTGGGTTATGCAGATGCAGCCAAGAAGATTGACGATGCAGTTGCTGCTGATCTGGCATCCCGCACTGGCGCGCGCTCAACCAGCCAAATTGGTGATGCGCTTGCAGCAGCGGTAGCAGGTTAAGGAAATACCCATGACGACATTCGTACACAATGACTTAGATGTTTCGGCTGCACATGTAGTTGCCTCTGGTCAGCCGCTTTATCCAGCAGTTGAGCGCACCAGTGCTGTTTCAGCCATTGCAAATCATGCAAATACATCACCAGCCACAACCGAACAGCGCGAAGCGATTTTTGCTGATCCTGGGTTTGGACGGTATTTCTCTGACAACGTAGTTAGAGCAGTATGGACCAAAGCTGATGGCTGGCATCAGGCCGAACTGGTTGCCGGTTCCGCAAGTGCTGGTGGCCTAGGTATCAATGCATTGCATTACGGACAATCAATTTTTGAAGGCTTAAAGGCTTATCGCCAAGCGGACGGCGGTATTTACACGTTTCGCCCAGAAGCGAATGCACTTCGCTTCCAACGCTCAGCCCATCGCTTAGCATTGCCACCAGTTCCAACTGACTTGTTTATTGGTGCGATCGAGGCTTTAGTTCGTCAGGATCAAGCCTGGGTGCCAACAGATCCAGATCAGTCTTTGTACCTGCGACCACTTGAATTTGGTTCGGAAGATGCATTAGGCGTTCGACCATCAACCCATGTCACATTTGTATTGATGGCATCACCCGTCGGTGCTTACTTCCCGCAAGGTGTTAAACCAGTTTCAGTTTGGTTAAGTGACGAGTATGTTCGCGCAGCTCCAGGAGGAACCGGCGAGGCCAAGTGTGCAGGCAACTATGCATCAAGCCTGATTGCTCAAGCTGAAGCATCTGACAACGGTTGTGACCAAGTGGTTTGGATTGATGCCATCGAGCGAAAGTACATCGAAGAGATGGGCGGCATGAACATGTTCTTTGTTTATGGCTCAGGATCAAGCGCTCGCTTGGTAACACCAAGACTGACTGGAACATTGCTTCCAGGTGTAACGCGTGATTCAATCCTTACCCTTGCTCGGGACTTGGGCTATCAGGCTGAAGAAGGAACCATCACTGTTGACCAATGGCGCGAAGGCTGCGCATCAGGTGAAATCACTGAAACGTTTGCTTGTGGAACCGCTGCCGTCATTACTCCAGTAGGTCGAGTAGATAGCAAAAACAGTGGCGCTTGGAATATTGCGGACGGTGGCTCAGGCGAGATCACAATGAAGCTTCGGTCTGCTCTCGTAGACATACAGACAGGCAAGGCGCCTGACAACCACAACTGGATGCATCGGATCGTCTAATGACAAACACTTCCCAAATCAACGACGATTTTCATCTTTACGACACAACCCTTCGAGACGGTGCGCAGCGAGAAGGCATTAGTTACTCAGTCGACGACAAACTGACGATTGCGAAACTGCTGGATGGTTATGGCGTTGGATTCATTGAGGGTGGTTGGCCTGGCGCATTGCCAAAAGACACCGAGTTTTTTGCTCGGATTGCTGCCGGTGAATTAGTTCTAAAGAATGCAAAGCTCGTTGCTTTTGGAGCAACTCGCAAAGCTGGTGTCAAAGCCGAAGAAGACGCCCAAGTAAAAGCGTTGTTGGATTCCCAAGCACCAGTAATTACTTTGGTCGCAAAGAGTGACGTTTGGCACGTTGAGCAAGCACTAAAGACAACTAACGAAGAAAACTTGGCAATGATCGGGGACACCGTTGAGTACTTGGTGGCTCAAGGCCGACGAGTCTTTGTTGACTTTGAACACTTCTTTGATGGTTACAAACATGATTCTGACTACGGAGTTGAAGCAATCAAGGTAGCCATGAAAGCTGGCGCAGATGTAGCCGTTTTATGCGACACCAATGGTGGCATGCTGCCATCCGGGATTGCCACAATCGTTACTGATGTTCTGAACCGAACTCAAGCTCGAATTGGAATTCATTGCCAAGATGACACTGGTTGTGCAATTGCCAACAGCGTTGCAGCAGTTGAAGCTGGAGCCACCCACGTGCAGTGCACTGCAAATGGATATGGCGAACGCACCGGAAATGCAGACCTTTTTGTAGTGGCCGCAAACTTGCAGTTAAAGCTTGGAATCAATTGCCTGCCTGAAGAATCATTAAAGGATTCCATGCGAATCTCACATGCCTTGGCAGAAATTGCGAACCTTCCACCAGACACGCATCAGCCGTACGTTGGCGTTTCCTCGTTTGCACATAAAGCCGGACTGCACGCGAGCGCGCTGAAAGTAAATCATGAGCTTTACAACCACATCGATGCCTCAGTTGTTGGTAACGATATGCGCGTACTTGTAACTGAGATGGCAGGCCGAGCTTCAATTGAAATGAAGGGTCAAGAACTTGGTTACGACCTTTCCAAAGAACCTGAAGCCATTACTCGCGTTGTTGAACAGGTAAAGGATCTGGAAGCACACGGCTGGTCTTTTGAAGCAGCAGATGCATCTTTTGAATTGCTACTCCAAGATGCCTTGGCGGGTAAGTCAACTAAGAAATTCACCGTTGAATCTTGGCGCACAATCGTCGAGCAGCGAGAAGATGGCCGCATTGTCAGCGAAGCCACGGTTAAAGTTCACGCCGATGGCGAGCGCATTGTTGCCACCGGTGAAGGCAATGGTCCGGTTAATGCCCTTGACAATGCATTGCGTTCTGCTCTCGTGCAGCACTTCCCACAGATTGCCGATCTTGACCTAGTCGACTACAAGGTTCGTATTCTTGACGGCGGTCTTGGTACGGGAGCTGTGACGCGAGTTCTAATTGAAACTGCGGAAAAGGGTCGACGCTGGACCACGGTTGGAGTTAGCGAAAACGTGATCGCGGCTTCTTGGCTTGCACTTGAAGATGCAATTTCATTTGGCTTACTGGGTAAATCTAGCCAGTAGTCTTAGAAAATGCGTATTGCTCGAGTATCTGTCCCAGGCGTTGAGTTTCCGGTTTACGGAGTTGTAACAGGCGACAAAATTGAATTGATCACCGGTTTACCTTGGCCAGACATCAGCGATCCAGTTGCTGCGCTCAATCTTGCGGACGTGAAAATCCTTGCTCCAGTTATCCCAAGCAAAGTGGTTTGTGTTGGAAAGAATTACGCAGATCACGCTAAAGAAATGGGCGGCGACGTTCCAGCCGAGCCGGTAATTTTCTTGAAGCCCAACACCACTGTTATCGGCGATGGCGACTTTATTGTCTTGCCACCCCAATCAACCAATGTGCATCACGAAGCTGAGTTAGCAATTGTGATTGGCGCATTGGCCAAGAACGTTGAAGTGGATCGCGCTGACGAAGTCATCTTTGGATATACCTGTGCAAACGATGTAACGGCACGAGATCTTCAGAACAGTGACTTGCAGTGGACGCGTTCAAAGAGCTTTGACACTTTTTGCCCATTGGGTCCTTGGATTGAAACTGAACTAGATCCTGAAGATCTAGACATCTCTTGCCAGGTAAATGGCGTTACCAAGCAAGACGGAAACACCAGCGATTTAGTTCGAAGCGCCCGGGAAATGGTTTCTTGGATCTCACACATGATGACTTTGCTGCCAGGTGATGTGATCCTGACGGGAACGCCAGCAGGAGTTAGCCAGATCGTCGCTGGCGACACAGTAAGTGTCACCATTGAGGACATTGGTACTCTTACTAATTCAGTAACAGTTCGTTAAGTTTCTAAAGTTCTATACAGGAGAATCTGTGTCAAACGTTCGAGTTCGGTTTTGCCCATCACCGACAGGTAACCCGCACGTTGGCATGATTCGCACGGCCTTGTTCAATTGGGCCTACGCTCGCCACACGGGTGGCACATTTGTTTTCCGAATTGAAGACACAGATTCATCGCGAGATTCCGAGCAGTCTTACACCGACTTGTTGGAAGCCCTGCGTTGGCTAGGTATGGATTGGGATGAAGGCCCTGAGGTTGGTGGCCCGCACGCACCGTATCGCCAGTCACAGCGAATGGAAATCTATTCTGATGTCGCAGGCAAACTCCTTACTTCTGGCCATGCGTATCACTGCTACTGCTCACAAGAAGAACTTGAAGAGCGTAGAGAAGCTGCTCGCGAGGCGAATAAAACGCCAGGATATGACGGCGCGTGCCGTTCACTGAGTGCTGAGCAAAAAGCTGAATACGAAACCCAGGGTCGCTCACCGGTTGTTAGATTCCGAATGCCAGATACTGACTTCACTTGGACTGATTTAGTTCGCGGCGATGTTACTTTTGCGGCCGAACATGTTCCGGATTACGTAATTGTGCGCGCAACTGGCGAACCGCTCTATACGTTGGTAAATCCAGTTGATGACGTGTTGATGGAAATCACGCACGTTCTTCGCGGTGAAGATTTGCTCAGCAGCACACCACGTCAGCTCGCACTTTATGATGCGCTGAAAGAAATTGGAATCGCAAAAGGGGAGCGCCCTCTTTATGGTCACCTTCCTTACGTGATGGGCGAAGGAAATAAGAAACTTTCCAAGCGAGATCCAGAATCTAGTTTGTTGATGTATCGCGAAGAGGGTTACTTACCTGAAGGCCTGCTCAATTACCTTGCACTTCTGGGTTGGGCATTTGGCGAAGACCGTGAATTTTTCTCAAAGGAAGAAATGGCCACGGTCTTTGATGTTGCGCGAGTCAATGCAAATCCTGCCCGCTTTGATTTAAAGAAGTGCACTTCAATTAACGGTGACTGGATCAGAACTTTAGCGCCGGATGAATTAGCCCGACGCCTAACTCCGTTCCTAATTAAGGATGGAATTCTATCGGCTGAGCCAACTTCCGAACAGATGGAAGTTTTAATGAACGCCATCCCGCTCGTGCAAGAGCGAATGGAAACTCTGCGCCAAGGCATTGGAATGCTTGGATTCCTATTTGCAGATCAACCAGGCAGCCCAGCGTTTGCAGTTGACCCAAGTGAAGCTGAAAAAGTTTTGACGCAAGAGGCACAGCCGGTTTTAGCTGCGGCTTTGTCAGCTTTGACTGCGATTGGGGATTGGACAACACCAGCAATCGAGGAAGCCTTGCGGACTTCATTAATTGATGGCCTTGAACTAAAACCAAAGTTAGCTTTCGGGCCAGTTCGAGTAGCAGTTACGGGGCGTCGGGTTTCACCACCGCTTTTTGAATCCCTAGAAATTCTTGGCCGGGAACGTTCCTTGGCTCGAATTTCCGCCGCAATCAAGTAGTCGTTTAAGAAGTTATTGACTAAATAAGCATTTCGCTCAAATGCAAGCCTTGGGATAGAATTGCGACTCGTAATGCCATTTGGGGTATGGGGTAATTGGCAGCCCAACTGATTCTGGTTCAGTTAGTCTTGGTTCGAGTCCAGGTACCCCAGCGAAAAAGGGTTTTCTGGACTCTTTTGCTAGGGCCCCGTTGTGTAGCGGCCTAGCACGCCGCCCTCTCAAGGCGGTAGCGCGGGTTCGAATCCCGTCGGGGCTACAAGAAATAAAAAAGGACCCGACAGGGTCCTTTTTTATTTCTTGTTCACCCTGGGTTCGACCCTCTGCTAGCGCCTTGGCACGCAGGCGCAATTAGCGATTCGAATCCAGCCCAATTAACTACGCGCCGCCAGCATTTCACTAATTCGATTTGCCGCGGTCACCACAGGAAGACCATGGATCCTGCCTGGAGTTCGAGTAAGGCGTTCGATTGGACCTGAGATTGAAACTGCAGCAATTACTTTGCCATTCACGCTTCGAATTGGCGCGCTAACTGACGCCACGCCTGGTTCACGCTCGCCAAGTGATTGGGCCCAGCCACGGCGCCTAACCGCAGATAAATCGGAGGCGGTGAATTTGGCACCTTGAATTCCACGGTGCAACCGATCCGGCTCTTCCCAAGCCAGCAAAATCTGCGCTGCGGAACCAGCCGCCATAGTTAAGCCCACTCCAACTGGAACGGTGTCTCGTAAGCCAGTCATGCGTTCGGCTGCAGCAACGCAAATTCGTTGGTCGCCTTGTCGGCGGTACAACTGAGCACTTTCCTTAGTTGCATCACGCAGTGCGATCAAAATCGGATTCGCAATTGCAAGCAACTTGTCTTCACCGGCAGCGCCGGCTAATTCGCCAACTCGAGGTCCAAGGACGAATCGGCCGTTTAGGTCACGCGCTACTAGGCGATGGTGTTCGAGCGCAGTCGCCAACCGATGTGCAGTTGGTCGGGCTAAGCCAGTTGCCGAGACTAATCCAGCCAAAGTTAACGGGCCTGATTCCAAAGCGTCCAGAATGTGGGCAGCTTTGTCGAGAACCCCAACACCGCTACTAATATCGTCCATGTAGTGATATTGCTATCTCGAATAGTGAGATGTCAAAATTGATACATAACAGGAGGCAGTTATGGGACGCACATTGGCACAAAAGGTTTGGGACGATCACGTGGTTCGTCGCGCCGAAGGTGAACCAGATTTACTTTATATCGATCTGCACTTAACGCATGAAGTAACGAGCCCGCAGGCCTTTGACGGTTTGCGCGCAGCTGGCCGTTCCGTGCGCCGCAAAGATTTAACAATTGCCACTGAAGACCACAATGTGCCAACAACTGACATCGACAAACCAATTGTTGATCCAATCAGTCGCGCACAGATTGATGCGCTTCGAATCAATACCAAGGAATTTGGAATTGAAAACTATGAACTTGGAAACAAGGAACAAGGAATTGTTCACATCATTGCGCCACAATCAGGTCTAACCCAGCCAGGTATGACGATTGTTTGTGGGGATTCACATACTTCAACGCACGGTGCTTTCGGTTCCATTGGTATGGGCATCGGAACTAGCGAAGTAGAGCATGTACTTGCAACTCAGACGCTGCCACTTAAGCCTTTCAAGACCATGGCAATCACTGTCAACGGCAAACTTCCAGTTGGAGTAACCGCAAAAGACTTGATCCTGGCAATCATTGCTGAGATCGGAACCGGTGGTGGCCAGGGTTACATCCTTGAATACCGCGGTGAAGCCATCCGCGCACTTTCCATGGAAGGTCGCATGACGATGTGCAACATGAGTATCGAAGCTGGTGCTCGCGCCGGCATGATTGCACCGGATGAAACAACATTTGAATACGTTAAGGGCCGCGAACATGCACCAAAGGGCGCTGACTGGGATGCTGCGGTTGCCTATTGGAAAACTCTGCCAACAGATGACGACGCGGTATTTGATCGCGAAGTAATCATTGATGCCACAAAGCTCAGCCCGTTTGTAACTTGGGGAACTAACCCAGGTCAAGGTGCTCCGCTTTCTGCAAACGTGCCAAGCCCGGATGACTTCACAGATGAAGTTGATAAGAAGGCAACTGAAAAAGCACTTGAATACATGGACCTTAAAGCTGGAATGCCAATTCGAGACATCAAGATCGACACTGTATTTATCGGTTCTTGCACCAATGGCCGTATTGAAGATCTGCGCGCAGCTGCGGACATTCTCAAAGGCAAGAAGATTGCTGATGGAATGCGCATGATGGTTGTGCCAGGTTCGGTTCGAGTTCGCCTAGAAGCAATGGCTGAAGGTTTGGACAAGGTATTCCTTGAAGCAGGCGCAGAATGGCGCGAAGCTGGATGTTCAATGTGTCTTGGCATGAACCCAGACAAGTTAACGCCAGGGGAGCGCAGTGCTTCAACATCTAACCGAAACTTCGAAGGCCGCCAAGGCCCAGGTGGACGTACTCACTTGGTGTCCCCAGCGGTCGCTGCTGCAACTGCAATCCGCGGCACACTTTCATCACCAGCAGATCTTGTAGGGAGCAACTAATGGAAACGTTCACAGTTCATACCGGTACCGCGGCTCCACTTCGCGCTAGCAACGTTGACACCGACCAGATCATCCCGGCGGAATACTTAAAGCGCATCACTCGTCACGGCTTTGAAGACGGACTGTTCAATTCCTGGCGCAAAGATGAAAACTTCGTACTAAACCGTCCGGCTTACCAAGGCGTAAGCGTTCTAGTTGCTGGTCCAGATTTTGGTACTGGATCAAGCCGTGAGCATGCTGTTTGGGCACTGATGGACTTTGGATTCAAAGTAGTGATTTCTTCACGTTTTGCAGACATCTTCCGCGGAAACTCGGGCAAGCAAGGCCTATTGACTGCAGTTGTTGAACAAAGCGCAGTTGAACAGCTTTGGAAAATCATTGAAGAAGAGCCAAGCACTCCAGTAACGGTTGATCTAGAAGCACAGGTAATTACCGCAGCTGGCTTCACGACCAAGTTTGAGGTCGATAGCTACGTCAGATGGCGCCTAATGGAGGGCTTAGATGACATTGGCTTGACTTTAAAGCACGTTGACGAGATCAGAGCGTTTGAGGCAAAACGACCTAGTTTCAAGCCCACCACGATCTAAATCACCCAAAAATCAGCGAAAAATCCCAAGAAATTGGGATTTTTTGCATTTCTTGGGCGTGTCAGGCTGAAAACCCTTGATTTTGGGCCGTAAAGTCACAAGTGAGCCAGGCGGGGAAGCCTGGAACAACTCAATCGCCGTTAATTCGCAAGGATTAATGACAACAAAGATCGCCGGCATTCATCAATGGAGGTCGGGTAACTATGGAGGATCCAAAGTGAACAAGGCAGAACTAATTGATGGAGTTGCTGAAGCCGCAGGCCTAAGCAAAAAAGACGCCACAGCAGCCGTAGATGCAGTTTTCGACAGCATCTCCCGCGCAGTAGCCAAGGGTGACAAGGTTTCCCTAACTGGCTTCGGTATCTTCGAGAAGTCAGACCGCGCAGCACGTACTGGCCGCAACCCACAGACTGGTGCTCCAGTTCAGATTGCAGCAACATCAGTACCTAAGTTCCGCGCTGGCGCTGAATTCAAGAAAAAGGTTTCAGGCAAATAAGCCTAAAAACTTAAAGCGATCGGACTCGTTGGGAAACCAACGAGTCCGATCCATTTTTATGTCAGGATGATTAAGTCATGAGTAAATTTCCGCCACAGTCACCGCGTGGCTTTTGGTATCGGGTTATCGAATTAATTCTTCGCCCAATCCTTAAAGCTGCGACCGGTCGAGACTGGCGTGGTGGTGAGTACTTGCGCAACGTTGAAGGCACTGGCCAAGGAATTGTCGTGGCCATGAATCACCTATCTTGGTATGACCCATTAGTTGCTGCACATTTCGTGAATGACAATGGTCGCCCAGTTCGCTTCATGGCAAAAGTTGAAGTCTTCAAGATTCCAGTACTGGGTTCGATTTTGAAAAATGCTGGTCAGATTCCAGTTCAGCGTGGAAACTCTGACGCTGCTGCTGGGTCACTTCGCGAAGCAATGAATGCGATTAAGAATGGTGAGTGCATTGTGATTTATCCCGAGGGCACTCTCACGCGCGATCCAAACTTGTGGCCGATGACCGCTAAAACTGGAGCTGCCCGCATCGCACTGATGACAGGTGCACCAATCATTCCGGCTGCGCAGTGGGGGCCACAGGAAGTCATTCCGCCTTACAGCAAGCGCATCAGCTTATTCCCGCGCAAAACTATGCACGTCTGGGCTGGACCAGCCGTGGACCTTGATGACTTGCGCACTCAACCAGTTACTGCCGCAACTTTGCGCGAAGCCACAGAGCGAATCATGTTGGCAATTACTAAAATTTTGGGAGAGCAACGTGGCGAAGTTCCACCTGCTGAACCACTTGATCGTCGGATCGCACTTCAAAAGAAAGCAGACTCATAATGCGCGTGGCCGTGATGGGTGCTGGTTCTTGGGGATCAGTTTTCTCGATGATTCTTGCTGATGCTGGTTGTGAAGTTTCGCTATGGGCACGCAATAACTCGATCGCGCAAGATATAAATTCCACTCACATTAATCACGCATACTTTCCAGAGTTAACTCTTCCCACCGACATCGTGGCAACTTCAAACCCTGACCTGGCACTAACTGGCGCAGACCTTGTCGTACTGGCAATGCCGGCTCAAACCTTACGAGGAAATCTTTCAGCCTGGAGTTTGTCGATTCCGAAAGAATCCGTACTCATATCCCTGATCAAGGGCGTCGAGCTCGGCACTGCGGAACGCATGTCTGAAGTGATTGCAGGTGTGGCAAAAGTTGATTCCGAGCGCGTAGCCGTTGTCTCAGGTCCGAACCTGGCCAATGAAATTGCTGCTCGCGAACCTGCAGCAACCACGGTTGCCTGCGCTAACGAAGATTTTGCTATCCAGATTCAGGATGCCTGTACCACCGACTATTTCCGCCCGTATTACACAACCGACGTTATTGGCGTGGAAATTGCCGGCGCAGTGAAGAACGTAATTGCGCTAGCAAACGGCATGGCAGTTGGACTTGGGTATGGCGAAAACTCCCAATCCGCACTTATGACTCGTGGCTTGGCTGAAATGGCTCGCCTCGGTGTGGCACTGGGTGCTAACCCACTAACTTTTGCTGGGTTAGCTGGCGTAGGCGATTTGATTGCGACCTGTCAGTCACCACTTTCGCGCAACCGAACCATTGGCGTGTATCTAGGTGAAGGCAAAACCATCGACCAAGCCCAAGCACTGACTAAAACCACATCAGAAGGCGTAAAGAGCTGCCAATCAATTTTGGATCTGGCTAATCGACATGGCGTTGAGATGCCGATCACGGAGCAAGTTGTGAACGTAATTCATAAGGGAACAAGTGCCGAGAAAGTACTTAAAGCCTTCATGTCTCGACCAACTACCGCCGAAGAAGGTCAAGAACTAATGGAGCACATGTAGTTCTTAGTAGCCCATTTTGGGTTGCGTGTGAGTTTCAACTTCACCAGTGGCATTAAGTGCTTGATCAAGATCGGCCCAGATGTCCTCAGCATTTTCAATACCGACTGAAACACGAATTAGATTCTCAGGAACAGCGGAATTTTCTTTCGGCCATCTGCGTCTGCGCTCCATTAAAGTCTCGACTCCACCCAGCGATGTTGCGTAGGTGATTAGCTCAACCGATTGGCACACTCGCTCAGCGTCTTCGGCATCCCCATCAACTTCAAATGACAACATGAATCCTGGTCCATCAGATTGTCGCTTTGCAATGTCGGCATTTTTATGACCCCCGAGACCTGGGTAATGCACGACTCGAACTTTGCTGTGCCCGGCTAATCTTTCGGCAAGGAATTGAGCGTTGGATTCGGCGCGATCAATTCGAATTGCAAGAGTTCGGATTCCACGCAGAGCCAAGTATGCATCAAATGCACTAGGTACCGCGCCCAATAGAACCCGACGTCCAATGATTTGCTCTGCAAGTTGGTCATCTGCGGTAACGAGTGCGCCCATCAATAGATCGGAGTGCCCAGCTAGTCCTTTAGTGGCGCTATGCATGACTAGGTGTGCACCTTGCTCAAGTGGTCGTTGGCGCATTGGTGTCATGAATGTGTTATCGACCGCTAAGTATGCTCCGTAGTGACGAGCCACAGTTGCAGTTGCTTCAATGTCACAAATTTCCATCATCGGATTTGTAGGTGTTTCAATCCATACCCATGACGCTGGGTTTCCGTCACCTGCAATTGCAGATTGGACGGCAGCATCATCTGTCACATCGACTAAACGCAATTCAATTCGACCCAAGTCATGCAGCTCCTTTAATCGCACCGCAACCCCGGTGTAGGAATACTGACTTGCCACAACCGGACTTCCTTGTGGGAACAAATCGAAAACTGCATTTGCAGCAGCCATACCACTTGAGAAAACAGTGCAGTGACCGCCTTCAAGAGCGCCAATTGCTTGCTCTAAGGAATCAAGCGTGGCATTCCAATCCCGCATGTATCCATAAGGACCACCAGCGTGCATAGTGCTAGAGAGCACGATTGGGGGATTGACGGGTCCATCTGGTGTGATCGGCGGGCGACCAGCCTGAACTGCAGCGGTATCTAAGTTGCTAAATGAGTTGGCATGGTTTTTCGGCGCGTTCATAAGGAAAACACTAGTGCCAAGGGATTTCTAAATGTTTCGGTAGCGTTAGACAGGTGAGTAAGAAAATCCGAGTAGCCGTAATCTTTGGCGGTCGCAGTAGCGAGCACTCGATTTCTTGCATTTCCGCAGGTAGCGTTCTACGGGCTCTAGATCGAACCAAGTACGACGTCGTCCCAATTGGCATCACAAAGTCCGGCACTTGGGTTCTTGAATCCGATGACGCCGATCGTTTAACGATTCAAAATGGGGTTTTCCCAGAAGTTGACTCAACTAATCCCACAGTTCTTTTCACCGCCGACCCGTCTGCCACGCAATTAGTCGTGCAATCTGGTGCCTCAGAAGTATTAGACCAAGTAGATGTCGCATTCCCAGTCCTGCATGGCCCATGGGGAGAAGATGGCACAATCCAAGGCCTGCTTGAATTAGCCGGCATTCCTTATGTTGGATCAGGTGTATTCGCTTCGGCAGCAGCTATGGATAAGGCACACTTAAAAGCGATGATGAAATCTGCTGGACTTCCCATCGGTTCATACGAAGTCATCAGCAATGCGCAGTGGGTTAACGATCAAGCTGGCTGCCTTGCACACATTCAGGCATTGGGATTACCAGTTTTCGTTAAGCCTTGCCGAGCAGGTTCCAGCGTTGGTATCAGCAAAGTTAAATCACACAATGAATTAACCGCAGCCATTGAAACCGCTCGGATGCATGATCCAAAAGTTATTGTCGAAGCCAGCATCGAAAATGCGCGCGAGATTGAATGCGGTGTACTTGGGACTCCAACTGGACCAAAGGCAAGTGTCTGCGCAGAGATTATCGTTCGTGATGGCCATGAGTTCTATGACTTTGAGGCAAAGTATGTTGATGACTCAGTTGAGCTTTCCGTTCCAGCTGATTTAAATCCTGCCCTTCACGAAAGACTTCGTGATCTTGCGATCCAAGCATTCCTTGCCATGGATGGTGAGGGCTTAGCTCGGGTAGACATGTTTGTCACTGGCGAAGATGTTGTGATTAACGAGATCAACACGATGCCAGGATTTACTCCGATTTCGATGTACCCAAGAATGTGGGCCGAAACTGGACTTGATTACCCAGCGCTAGTCGATGCCTTAGTTCAAGACGCGCTTCGTCGTGGTGTTGGTCTGCGCTAATCGCGCTAACGTGTAACACATGACCGAACAGCGCCCCGGCGAACAAACAGTTGGTGAACTGGGCGAATTTGCCTTGATTGATGCCATTGCAGCTCGCTTGGCTAAATCATCAACCGAGACTGTTTCAGTTGGCATCGGCGATGATTCCGCAGTTGTGTCAGCAAAAGGTGGCAACGTTGTCGCTTGCCTAGACATGTTGACCCAGGGCGTTCACTTTCGCCTTGATTGGTCCGAAGCAAAAGACATTGGTCGCAAAGCGGCAGCCCAGAATCTGGCAGACATTTTTGCCATGGGTGCAACACCAACGGCTTTGCTAGTTGGACTTGCCCTTCCTGCTGACACTCCGGTGTCTTGGGTAATGGGACTTGCTGACGGTTTAAGTGAAGAGGCCGCATTGGTCGGTGTCACTGTTGTTGGGGGAGACATAGTTCGTGGTGACAGCATTGCAATCAGCGTGACCGCACTTGGCGAACTTGGTGAGCGAACTGCAATCCTTCGCTCGGGTGCAAAGCCGGGAAATGTTTTAGCGCTTGCCGGACGACTTGGTTTTGCGCAAGCTGGATTTTTAATGCTTTCTCGTGGATTTAGATCACCACGAGTTTTAGTTGGAGCGCATCGAGTCCCAGAACCTCCTTATGAATTAGTGCGATTAGCAACGCACGCAACTTCGATGATCGACATTAGTGATGGCTTAGTTGCAGACTTAGGTCACATCGCTAAAGCTTCAGGAGTTTCGATAAACATCAAGACTTCGGAATTTGAAATCCCTGAACCACTAGCCGCAGCGGCATCTGCATTCAATGGCAATGCCCTGGAATGGATATTGACCGGTGGGGAAGACCATGCGTTTGCTGCAACCTTCAATAACGCACTTGATGTTCCATCAGGCTGGACCATCATTGGCTTGGTTGAATCAGGTGAATCAGTTGTAACGGTTGATGGTGAAACCTATTCCGGCAAAGGTTGGGATCACTTTTCGAGCAACTAAAAATCCCCCCAGCTAAAAGCCGAGGGGATTGGGGGTTTAGTGTGCGATCAGACGCGGGAAACTTTTCCAGCCTTGATGCAAGATGTGCAAACATTTAGACGCTTTGGTGAGTTGTTAACAACTGCATGAACGGTCTGGATGTTTGGGTTAAAACGACGCTTGGTACGACGGTGTGAGTGAGAAATGGCGTGGCCAAAGCCTGGGCCTTTGCCACAGACGTCACATACAGCAGCCATTTTGACTCCTTGAAGATTGAAGGGTTGCTTGGTTAAGCCTTGCCAGACTACCTGCGAATGCTCAGAATTTCCAATTCGGGTTCAATTATGCCCAATAACTGCGGGCTTGCGACCCGTCGATAAACCTTGGACACAGGTAACCTAGATCCGTGGCAAACCATGGAAATCCAGCGATTGACGCTGGTATGTTCCGCGAAATTGTGGTCGGTTTCCAAGAATTACTAGCCAAAAACGAACAATTACTTAATGATTTGAACGTTTATCCAGTTCCGGATTCAGACACTGGCTCGAATTCTCTCCGAACTCTCACTGCTGGAATTGAACATAGTTCTGCCCAATCCTCAGATCTCGCCGAATCCTCGCAAGCGCTAGCAGCGGGCGCAGCCAAATCAGCCATGGGGAATTCGGGAGTCATTCTGGCTCAGTATCTGCAGGGTCTAGCTCAGGCCCTTGCGCAAACAGCAACTCCGAATCAATGCTCTCCGCAAGAGTGGCATCAGGCATTGCAGTTAGCAGCGGATGTTGCACGGCAAGCAGTTCTTACTCCTGCGGAAGGCACCATGCTTACGGTTGCTGATGCTGCAGCGAAGGTCGAGTCACACTCAGATTTCAAAACGTATTACGAGCAAATTCAAATTGCAGTTCGTGTAGCCGTGGTTGATACCCAAAATCTTTTGCCGGAGTTAGCGTCGGCAGAAGTTGTTGATGCTGGTGCGTTAGCGCTGTCATTTTTCCACGACAGCGTTGCATTAATACTGGGTCTAAGTGTGGATCCCCTTGTTGTTAAGCCTCGAAACAGCACCTTAGTTGAATACTCCGGTCCTGCTTTTGAGTTGATGTTCTCTTTGACGGGTCCAACTTCACTCAGGACAGAAATCGAATCCAAAATCAGCACGCTTGGAAACTCGATTGCGATTTCAGGAACCGAACCTAACTTCAACTTCCACATTCATACTGACCAACCACAGTTAGTAATCGAAACGTGCGAAGCAATATCTGAAATGACAAACATTCGAATTTCTGAGCTGGGCCATTAATTAGATGGTCGATTTAAGTACTCAAGTTGTCGAAGTTGTCGGAGCCAAGATGGCTGCGCTACTGGAGTCTGAATTTGAAATTGTTCTGGTTGAAGACTTGCTTCGGCACTATCCCAGAAGATATGAACAGCGTGGCGCACTAACTGATCTTGCTAATTTGGAAATTGGCGATCACGTCACAGTGCAAGCACAAGTTAAGAGCTTCAAGAATCTGAAAAATGCCAAGGGCGGTACTCGCCAAGAAGTTGTAATTAGCGATGGGTCAGGATCCTTAACGTTGATGTTCTTTAATCAGCATTGGCGCGAGAAAGATTTGGCAATTGGTAGGCAAGGTTTGTTTGCTGGGCAAATTTCCGTTTTCAATAACAAGCGCCAGTTAACTCATCCGGAATATGAACTGCTTGATGATGCAGCAAATGTAAATCCAGATGATTACGCGGAGGCTTTCTTGCCGGTTTATCCGGCTACAAAGAAACTTCAGACATGGACTATTGAGCGCTGCATCGATCTTGCGCTCACTGCACTTGGTGATGTCGAAGATCCGTTGCCAGTGGAAATCAGAAAGACTGAAGAGCTAATCGACTTAGGTGTGGCACTGCGCGCAATTCATAAACCAACTTCACTGGAACAACTTGAAGCCAGCCGCTTGCGATTGAAGTGGGACGAGGCATTGGCATTACAAGTTGTCTTGGCAAAGCAGCGTCACGAAGAAGACTCTTGGCCGGCTATTGCAAGGTCTGAAAAACCAGATGGCTTGCTTGCTGCGTTCGATGCGAAACTTCCTTTCACTTTGACGCAAGGCCAAAGTGAAGTTGCCAAAACTATTTCGGCCGAGATGGCTGCTGGCCATCCAATGCATCGCTTGTTGCAGGGCGAAGTGGGTAGTGGAAAAACTGTGGTTGCAGTGCGAGCCATGCTTACCGTTGTTGATTCTGGTGGCCAAGCAGCGCTCCTTGCGCCAACGGAAGTTTTGGCTGCGCAGCATTACCGAGCAATCACAAACCTGCTGGGTCCGTTAGCAGAACGCGGCAGACTCGGAGCTCATGAAGAAGGAACCGGCGTGACCCTGCTGACTGGTTCGATGACTACCGCGGCTCGCAGGCAAGCATTGCTAGACATAACTTCTGGCCAAGCAGGAATCGTAATTGGCACCCACGCCTTACTTGAAGACCGCGTTGATTTCTTTGACCTTGGGTTAGTCGTTATCGATGAACAGCATCGATTCGGTGTTGAGCAGCGAGCAACATTAGTTGCAAAAGCCGGAAGCGATCGTCGCCCACACGTTTTAGTTATGACTGCAACCCCAATTCCGCGCACCGTGGCAATGACTGCGTTTGGCGCTTTGGATATTTCAACTTTGAGCGAACTTCCTGCCGGACGTTCTCCAATAACTTCGCACGTTGTGTTGGCATCCGAAAAACCAAGTCACCTGGCACGGGCCTGGGAACGCATTGTGGAAGAAGTTCGCGCAGGTCATCAGGCTTACGTCGTGGTTCCGCGGATTGCGAGCCAAGAAGATAAAGATTTAAAGCCAGGACAACGCCAAGCCATTGCGCTTGAAGATCTGGCTCCGCAGTTAACCGAAGGCCCGCTTTCCGAAGTGCGAGTTGGAATCATGCACGGTCAAATGGCGGGTGTTGATAAAGACGATGTGATGCAAAGGTTTGCACGTGGTCCCGAACATGCCGACGGCATTGACGTTTTGATTTCAACAACAGTGATTGAAGTCGGTGTTGACGTTCCAAATGCTACGACCATGGTGATCATGGATGCAGATCGATTTGGAATTAGCCAACTTCACCAACTTCGCGGTCGTGTGGGCCGAGGAAGTGCGCCAGGTCTTTGTCTGTTGGTTACGGAAGCTCCACCATTTAGCCCAGCACGTGAACGCCTGGCTGCGGTTGCTTCTACAAACGATGGTTTTGAATTGGCCGCACTTGACTTAGAACAGCGCCGTGAAGGCGATGTTCTTGGGCGTAATCAATCTGGCATGCGTTCAAGTTTGAAGTTAGTAAGTATCCTGCGTGATGAATCTATTTTGGAACAAGCAAGAATTGCAGCTGTGAATATCGTGAATCAGGATCCAGAACTTGAATCCAATCCCGCCCTGGCTAGAGCCGTTCAGTCACTGATTGATCAAGCTCGCGCCGAGTTTGTGAAGAAATCATGACTCGAATTATTGGGGGCGATTTTCGCGGTCGCTCTATCAAGGTTCCGGATGCCGAAACCCGACCAACTTCGAGTCGAGTTCGAGAAGCAATTTTTTCTTCCGTCGAACACGCAGTCAGCGGTCTTGATGATTTACGAGTTTTGGATTTGTTTTCAGGTTCAGGTGCATTTGGAATTGAATCGATTTCTCGTGGCGCAACCGAAGCGGTCCTGATTGAAAAAGATTTGCGAGCTGCTGACACTTTGCACACCAATGTTGCAAACTTTGGAATCAAGAATGCGCGCGTAGTTATCGCGGATGCATTTTCAGAAGTGGCTCAAAAATCTGGTCGCGGAACATTTGATGTGGTATTCATTGATCCGCCCTATGTATTCGAAGACCAAGATGTGAACTTATTGATTTCCAACTTGGTAGCTAACGATTGGCTCAATGACAACGCACTAATCGTGGTTGAGCGGGGTTCCCGATCCCAGGTCCAGTGGCCTGAATCTGTTGAAGAACTTCGCAAGAAGGTTTATGGAGACACCAGTATTTGGTACGGTCAGTATCTAACAAATGAAGATCCTGAAGATGATTGAACTGATTATTTTGAGAGGCAAGCAGGGTGAATCCGATGTCCAATAACGGGATTAGAAAAGCCGTTTGTCCAGGATCCTTTGACCCAGTAACTTTCGGACACCTTGACGTGTTCGCCCGTGCTGCTGAGCAGTATGACCATGTAACTGTTGCAGTGCTACAAAACAGCACTAAGGCCGGACTTTTCACCATGGAACAGCGCATCGAAATGATCACGGAATGCGTAAAGCCTTACCCAAATATCGTGGTCGACACCTTCAAGGGATTGCTGGTTGATTACTGCAAAGTCAATGGAATCAGTGCGATTTTCAAGGGACTTCGTGCGGTTTCTGACTTTGACTACGAACTCCAGATGGCCCAAATGAACTCCAGACTCGGCGTAGATACCTTGTTTGTGGCAACTAATCCGGAGTACAGCTTCCTTTCTTCCAGCATTGTTAAGGAAATCGCCAAATTCGGTGGGGATGTGGCTGGCTTGGTCCCAGACAACGTTCACTCGGCCTTAAAGGCAAAGACCGCTGAGATTTAAAGGAAAGGCTGGGTCCGCCTTCAAGGCTTGTCCACGAAGTCTGAAAGCCCAATTGCGCGCAAATTCCTGATTTCACGCAGGTTTAGCTAGCGCTGGCCCAATCGCTCGATTTGGGAGAGCCAGTAAAAACGCGCTAATCTAGCCATTGGTCTTTCACGAGGCCGAATGAGCCTTACTTCCAGCGAGGAATACTGTGTCTGCCCTCGATCCAAGCTCGCCGCTAGTTCTTGATACTCGAGAACTTGGTCGTCGCGCTGGATCGATGAAGAAACTAGATTTCTCGGTGGCGGCACCGGCTGATCTCGGCGTCGGATTGATTGCAGTCCCACCAGGATCTGAAATTGAGTTTGATCTCAGACTCGAATCAGTAATTGATGGGGTTCTCGTCACCGGAAGTGCTTTGCTAACGGTCGCGGGTGAATGTTCAAGATGCTTGGAGCCGTTGTCTTTCGATACGGAAGTCGATCTCCAAGAACTTTTTGAATATCCCGCTACTGATTCACGAGGTCGCCAGATTGAAAATGGCAACGATGATGATGAACAACCGAAGCTAGATGATGATCTACTTGATCTAGAGCCGGTTATTCGCGATGCAGTATTGCTGGCTATGCCGCTAGCACCACTGTGCCAACCTGAATGTGCAGGATTGTGCATCACTTGCGGTGAAAACCTCAATGATGTTTCGGATCACGCACACGAAGAAATTGATCCGCGATGGGCAAACCTTGCGAATCTCAAAGATTTAACTAACGAATAAGCTCGACGATTTGAACTAAAGAGTTCGAATCGAAAACCTGAAAGGATGGCAGACCGTGGCCGTTCCGAAGCGTAAGACTTCACGCAGCAACACCCGTCATCGTCGTTCCGCATGGAAGGCAACTGCTGCAAACCTTGCAACCTGCGATCGTTGCCGTGCACCAAAGTTGCAGCACACTGCTTGCCCAACTTGTGGCACATACGACAAGCGCCAGGTCCTTAGCGTCTAATTGCCGTGGCCAAGTCCACACCGCAAGAACAGCTATTTGACCGACTGGGTTTAGTTTTCGATGCCCAGTTACTCGAGTTAGCGCTCACGCACAGGTCATTCGCCTACGAGTCAGGCGGACTACCTACAAATGAGCGACTTGAGTTCTTAGGGGATTCCGTTTTAGGAGTCGTAGTCACCGACGCGCTTTATCATCGCTATCCAGATTTGCCTGAAGGCAATCTTGCCAAACTACGCTCAGCCGTTGTGAGTGCTCGCGCACTTGCAGTACAGGCCAGACGAATTGGATTGGGCGAATTTATTCGTCTTGGACGTGGCGAGGAAACTACCGGTGGGCGCGATAAGTCTTCGATTTTGGCCGACACTTTTGAAGCCATTCTGGGCGCGGTCTATTTGGATTTAGGAATTGAAGTTTCGCGCGAACTGATTCTGCGTCTACTTGATGAACAACTTGCCGAAGCGGCTGAACTAGGCGCAGGTTTGGACTGGAAAACTTCACTGCAAGAGTTGACGGCGGAATTAGGCATTGGGGTTCCGAATTATGCGATCGAAGAATCTGGCCCGGATCACGCCAAGCGCTTTGAAGCTCAAGTTGTTTTGGCGGATAAGCATTACGGGCATGGTACTGGCAGTAATAAAAAAGAAGCAGAGCAGCAGGCTGCCGCTAGCGCTTATGCCGAATTACGAGCCATGCACGAAGTCGCAGAACAACTTGCTTTAGAAGACTCAAACAGCGTTGAGTAGCAATGCCTGAATTACCAGAAGTTGAAGTCGTCCGACGGGGCATCGATAAGTGGGTTACTGGTCGAACCATTGAGACCACAAAAGTTTTGCACTCAAGGGCAGTGCGCAATCATGTTACCGGTTCTAAAGACTTCATCAAGCGACTAAATGGTCGCACAGTAACTTCAGTTAATCGCCGTGGAAAATTCATGTGGTTGAGCTTGGATGATGACCATGCACTAGTGACGCATTTAGGAATGAGCGGCCAAGTTTTAGTCCAGCCGTTAGATGCCGACCCAGAAAAACACTTGCGAGTTCGCTGCACTTTCACCGACGGTGGGCGAGCGATGCACTTTGTCGACCAACGAACTTTCGGTGGCATGGCACTTGAAGAAATGGTCAAAGACCATACGGGGCGATTGATTCCTGAATCAGTTCAACACATTGCGCTTGATCCACTAGATGACCAGTTCGATCCAGAAACTTTCATCACTGGAATTAGAAAAAAGAACACCCAAGTTAAGCGCGCTATCTTGGATCAGACTCTGATTAGCGGCATCGGAAACATCTACGCAGACGAAGCATTATGGCGAGCCAAGATCCATTGGGCTACGCCAACTCAGCGCCTGACTAGAGCCCAAGCTGCAACTCTTTTGACGCATGCAACTGAGGTAATGACGCAGGCACTTAGCCAGGGCGGAACTTCGTTTGATGCGCTGTATGTAAATGTCAACGGCGAGAGTGGTTACTTCTCGCAGGAATTAAATGCCTATGGCAGAGAAGATGAACCATGTGATCGCTGTGGCAGCATCATCGTGCGTGAAGCTTTCGCTAATAGATCATCCTTTCGTTGCCCACGGTGTCAGCGCAAACCTCGATCCTGAGAAATTTTCTTCACAAAAGCCTTTCGCGCAAATTGCGATCCTGATTAAATAATCGGATGGAAGGCGCATCATGACTTACATGCCGGTTGATGGAAAACCAGACCGCATGCATGTCGGTGCGCGTTCTCTCGATTTAAGCAAGTGGATTGAAATCAATTCGGATTACGAATCTGATTTGGCGCAAAAGCGCGATCTACTTTCTCGCAAACACGATGAAGTTTTTGTTTCGCTGCCGCTGGGAGATTCTGGTTCTAGGGAAGTGCTTGAACTTCTCAGCGAGCACTTGCCACGGATCTTTCCAGAGCGCTGGCCTGAAGAAGTCACGGTTGATGAAAGCCTGCATCCGCTTGAAGCAGCGTCACTTTTAGTTCAGGAAGACCTATGCCTGATGAGCCAAGTTGGTAATGACTGGATTTTGTCAGCGGCTAGTTTGTGTTTTCCAAGTCGCTGGGATGTGCGAGACAAAATCGGCCAGAACTTGCTAGGCATCCATGGCCCAGTCCCGCACTATGCAGAAACGATCGGGGTGGCCACCCAGAATGTGTTCGACAAACTAACAGTTGAGCGCCCGGTCTGGCGGGTGAACTGGACGGTGATGGATAGTGGGGAGCTGCATCAGCCCACAGCAGTTCGAAGTCCTGACGCTATGGAAATCAATACCTCCAACATCGAGCAGGAACTCTACTTTCGCCGGGAACGGCAAACCTTGCGAAAACTGCCAAATTCGGGCGATATCTTGTTCACAATTCGCACGTATTCGGACACTTTTGCTGAAGTGGTCGAACAATATCCGGATTTCCGCAAACACATTGGCACCACTATTGCTGGCTCAACTCCACAACTCGTTGACTACAAAGGTTGGGCAAACATCCTCAATGAATTGCAATCTTGGTCGCAGGCTTAGTTTCCCTGCCCAAATCCAATGAATTCAAGGGCAAAAGATAGACTAGGCGCAAGCAATTTAACCGCCTGTGTCCTCTTCCCCTGACCAGCGAAAATTCAAGAAAGATTCGCGTGTACCTGAAGAGTCTGACGATCCGCGGCTTCAAGTCGTTCGCATCTTCAACGACCCTGAATTTTGAACAAGGTATCACCGCAGTCGTTGGACCAAACGGTTCCGGTAAATCAAATGTGATTGATGCGATTGCTTGGGTAATGGGTGAGCAAGGCGCAAAAAGTCTGCGCGGCGGAAAAATGGAAGATGTTATCTTCGCCGGCTCTTCGGGTAGAGCTCCACTTGGGCGCGCAGAAGTTTTACTAACTATCGATAACTCTGATGGCGCATTGCCAATCGATTACGCCGAAGTAACTATTTCCCGAACTATGTTCCGCAACGGTGGTTCGGAATACGCGATCAATGGAACTACTTCGCGCTTGCTAGACATTCAAGAATTGTTAAGTGACTCTGGCATTGGCCGCGAGATGCACGTGATTGTTGGTCAAGGTCAACTCCGCGATATCTTGCTGGCAACTCCAGAGCAACGTAGAGGTTACATCGAAGAAGCAGCTGGCGTACTTAAGCACCGCAAGCGTAAAGAAAAAGCAATTCGCAAACTCGAAGCTATGGAAGTCAACCTCACTCGCGTTGAGGACTTAACCAATGAACTTCGTCGCCAACTTAAGCCGCTGGGTCGCCAGGCTGAAGTTGCAAGGCGGGCAAATGTTATTCAGTCCGATGTTCGCGACTCCAGACTGCGCCTTCTTGCCGATGACTTAACTCAAATGAAGTCTGCACTAGAAGCCGAAATTGCAGATGAAACTGCATTGCGCGAACGCCGTAGCGAAGTTGAAAGCGAACTAACTGCGGCCAAAGCACGCGAAGCAATTTTGGATGCTGCTATCGCAGAATCTGCTCCGCAAGTTGATAGAGCGCAAAATACTTTTTATGCATTGGGAGCTCAGCAAGAACGCTTACGCTCAACAATGGCGCTTGCGAAAGAGCGAGTCCGTTTAGGTGAGACCGAAGAAGAAGAAGTTCAGCGCGGCCGCGATCCTGAAGAAATCGATCGTGAAGCTCATGCCCTTCGAGTCCAAGAAGCTGAACTAGCTAGCCAAGTAGATGCAGACCGGTTGGCACTTAATGCGGCAATCAGTGAACGAACCTCGGCCGAAGCTGCCTTGGCTGCCGAAGACGCAAGGTTGCACGCTGCAACGCGCGCAGTAGCCGACAGACGTGAAGGCCTAGCCCGAATAGCCGGACAAGTAGCGGCAGCAAAATCTCGCTTAGATGCTCGCTCAGCTGAAATTCAGCGCCTGGAAGAACGTCTGGCTGAAGCGCGAGAGCGCGCAGATCAAGCTGCTCAAGAATTCACTGCACTGGAAAGCCAAGTGGCTGGCATGGATGCGGGCGAACTCGGCTTAGACAGCGAGCATGATGAGGCTTCGAATGCCTTGGCTGAAGCGGAAAAAGAATTAGAGGCAGCCAAGCTTGAAGAGCAAGAAGCCGAGCGGGAACGCGCTGGCGCTATCGCGCGCCTGGAGGCTCTCGAACAAGGTATGGCACGACGTGATGGTGGCGCAGCAATTCTGGCGGCCACAGACACGATGTCAGGAATTCTTGGTTCCGTTGCTGCTTTGATGCAGATTGAAACTGGCTGGGAATCCGCAATTGCTGCGGCACTTGGGTCAGCAGCAGACGCTATTGCAGTTTCTTCGACCGATGCTGCTGAAAACGCAGTGCGAATGTTGCGCCGTGATGATGCCGGTCGCGCTGCACTTGTCGTTGTTGGTCAAAGTTCCAGTGATCAAAGTCAGTGGCCATCTCTTGCTAGTGGTCAGCGATATGCAGTTGACCTAATTACTTGCAACACTGAATTACGTTCGACACTGGCTGGAATTTTGCAGCGAGTAGTTGTGACTAACTCTCTTGAAGAAGCCCGCCAAGTAGTAAATTCAAATCAGAGTCTTCGCGCAGTAACTCGCGATGGAGATTTAGTTGGACATGGCTTCGTCCAGGGTGGTTCACAAGGCACCCAGAGTTTGGTTGAAATCCAGGCCGCCGTTGATGAAGCTCGCCTTAAGTTGGAAGCATCTGCACATCGTGTTGATCGCGCAAAATTCGCAGTCGTCGGAGCCACCCAAGCGCAAGACGCTGCACTGGTCTTGGTTAGCAATTCCCTAGAGCGCCTGCACGAATCTGATGCCAGCATGGCTGCAATTGCAGTTCAGCTTGGCAGTTTGCAGTCTGTAGTTCGAAGCGCAACCGGGGAAGCCGATCGTGTTGCCGCCGCGATTGCTTCAGCAAACAAGGCTCGCGAAGATGATCTGCGCAGCGTTCAAGAATTAGAAGCCCGTTTTTCGGCTGCTGAAAATGATCAAATCTCTGATTCTGAGTTAAGCGAAGAAAACCGTGACTTGTTAGTCCAAACTCTTGAAGAAGTGCGCCAAAGCGAACTTAATGTGCGGCTAACAGTTCGCACTGGCGAAGAGCGAGTGCGTGCCCTTGGTACTCAGGCTGAGCAACTGGAGCACGCGGCAAACCTGGAACGCACCTCCAGAGCCCGAGCAATTGAATTGCGAGAACGCCGCCGCCGCGAAGCCCAAGTCGCTAAAGCCGTTGTTGTCGCTTCCGAAACTGCGCTTGAACTCTTGACCCAATCCGTTGCCTTGGCTCAGTTTGAAAGAGAGCAAGCAGTTGCGACTCGCCAAACTGAAGAGGCAGAAGTTCGAAAGATCCGCGAGCGAATCCGCGAGCTAACTGCTGAACTCGAAATTCTTACTGATTCGGTGCACCGTGATGAAGTTGCTCGCGCAGAGCAGCGCCTTCGTATCGAGGCGATGGAAAACAAGTCGATCGAAGATTATGGCGTTGGACCAGATGAACTTCTTGCTGAATACGGCCCAGATGTTTTGGTTCCACCATCACCGCCTGCACCAGGTGATGAAGTTAACCCAGATGATCCTGAACCAGAGCCATATCCATACGTGCGCACCCAGCAAGAATCTCGCTTGGCTGCAGCGGAACGTTCGTTGGCACTGCTTGGAAAAGTTAACCCGCTTGCGCTTGAAGAATTCTCTGCTTTGGAAGAACGTCACAAGTTCCTTGGTGAGCAGCTCGAGGATCTTCGTAAGTCACGCAATGACTTGATGAGCGTTATTCGCGACGTTGATGCTCGTGTTCAAGAAGTATTCTCACAGGCCTACGAAGACACATCGCGGGAATTCATGTCAGTGTTCTCGCGCTTGTTCCCAGGTGGTGAAGCTCGCATGATCCTTACAGAGCCAAACGACTTACTAAATTCAGGTGTGGAAATTGAAGCCCGCCCACCAGGCAAAACCTACAAGCGCTTGTCATTGCTATCTGGTGGTGAGCAATCCTTAACGGCAGTTGCTTTCTTGGTCGCATTATTCAAGTCTCGTCCAAGTCCGTTCTACATCCTCGATGAAGTTGAAGCCGCCCTCGATGATGTAAACCTTGGCAGATTGCTCGAGATCTTGGCCGAACTGCGCGAGAACTCCCAGCTTTTGATCATTACTCACCAGAAGCGCACTATGGAAATTGCAGATGCACTTTATGGCGTATCTATGCGAGGCGACGGTGTCACTCAAGTTATTAGTCAGCGCATCACACATGATGATCATGACAATCCAGAGCAGCGTGCCGATGCTCAAATGGCAAATAATTCCTAATCAAAAGGACTAATCGATGATTGATTCTTCATTGGTCATATTTCTGGCCGTTGCCGCGGTATTAGTAATTGCAATTACGGCGTTAGCGCTTTCCAAGAAATCAAGGGGCAAGGTGCAGTCTGCTGCTCCAGTTGTTCCGGCTAAAGCTCCTGAGGCACCAATCCAAACCTCCCAGCCAGAGGTTGAATTAGCCGAAGTAAGCGATGTAACAGAAGCCGAAATTCTTGGCACCGTTGAGTCCAAGTCAATTCCAGTGGATGTTCCAGAATCCATGGAAGGGCGAAAAGTAAAGTTACGCGAACGTCTTGGCAGATCTCAGGGATCACTTGGTCAGGCATTCCGACAAACTTTCGCCAACTCAACCATTGGCGAAGCTGCTTGGCAGGATCTTGAAGACACTTTGATCATGGCGGACTTGGGTGTCAGTGCCGCAACAGGAATCGTCGAATCCCTAAAGAACGCTGTAAAGAAATCCGGTGCGAGCTCAGCCGATGAATTGCAGGAAATTGCTAAATCTGAATTGATCAAATTAGTTGATGGTGGGTTTGATCGAACCCTTCACATTGATCGCCATTCGGATCGACCAGCAGTCGTTTTAACGGTCGGCGTGAACGGAACTGGAAAAACAACTACAACGGGCAAGCTGGCTCGAATGCTTTCATCGCAAGATAAAGATGTTTTGCTTGGTGCTGCAGATACCTTCCGTGCTGCCGCCGCTGAACAATTAACTACTTGGGGAGATCGCGTTGGAGTTCCCGTAGTTAGGGGAGCAGAAGGCAGCGACCCAGCAGCGGTTGCCTTTGAATCAGTCACTGCCGGACTCGAGCAAGAAGTAGATGTCGTATTGATCGATACCGCCGGTCGCCTACACACCAAACAAGGTTTGATGGATGAACTCGGCAAGGTTTATCGCGTTGCTGGAAAACTTGGCGCAATCGATGAAGTGCTCTTAGTTATTGATGCAACAACTGGTCAAAACGGTTTGATGCAGGCCAAAGTGTTTAGCGAAGTAGTTCCAGTTACCGGCGTAGTTCTAAGTAAGTTAGATGGAACTGCCAAAGGTGGAATCATTGTGGCAATTCAAGAATCTTTAGGTGTTCCGGTGAAGCTGGTAGGCCTGGGTGAAGGCCCAGATGATTTGGCGCCATTCGATGCTGCTGATTTCGTTACTGGACTACTTGGTTAACTTTCGAGCCTTCCAAGACCCATTTAATTCGGGTTTTTCAATTAAATCTTTACAAAATTTAGCGATTTGCCTTGCGTGCCCTAATTCGACCCCAATAATCTGGACCAAATTTGGTGTTCTTTTTGGGAGTCAAAATGAGTTTTCGCAAAATCTTAGCTGTGGCTACATCCGCGTTCTTAATCTTTGGAGTAAGCGCGTTGCCGGCCCAAGCTGCTGGCGTCAGGTACCAAGTGGCCGGAAAGATAACCGGCGCTAAGGGCAAAACTGTTCTATTGATCGCCAATACTGGAAAAGTATTAGGTGCTCAGTCAATTACAAAGTCCCCAGCGACACTGGCGATCACATCGAATTCAAGAACCTCAAACTTAAGTGGAGCCTCACTTCAACTTGTAACAACTAGCGGTGGCGACTACTACGGACCTGTCGTCCTTGGTTGGAGCTCATCAACCAAGGTATACACCCAATTCGGAACGAGCCCGACAAGTAAAGGCAAGTACACAGTCGGGGATTTAACAGTCAAAGGCATTACGACGCTTCAGGGTTACGCAAAGGCCGCCAAGAGTTTGTCGGCTACAAAGAAGCAAGTAAAGAGCAACGTAATTAAAGCGGTTAATTACAAACCACTTGGCGTTGGTACGTATGGAAAAGCCCCTGGTGGCACAAATGCTCAATTCTTCATGTCTAATCTTAGGAACTTGAACGGAACCTCACTCATTGGCGACTTTGATATTCGCAACGCCATCGCTGAAGATCAAAAGTTTGATGGAGGAGATGCAGACGGTGATGGTCTACCAAATACCTTCGACGTTAACGATGATGGTGACGGAAAGCTGGATCAGGCAGAAGCCCAGAACCAGCAGATTGCGCCAACTCCTCAGCTACTACAAGCAAATTGTGAAGCTCAGGCATCATTTAACATTTTCACAAACTTCAAATCCACTGCTCAAAACTTTGCAGGAAATTTGAATTACTACGGAACTGGTGAGTTTCAGGCTACTAACGCAAAAATTTCAAATGCTTTATCGAACATTATGTCGATCGTAATTCAGCCAATCAGAACAGTTTGTGGTTCAAACGTAGTTAAGTCAGAGTTCAAGGGCGTTGGTAGCTTGCTGTATGCGCCTTCAAGTTACGTAAACATAACTTCTGTATCAACAGGCCCAGGAACTACCGGTGACTATCAATGGACTGTTGGAAATGGAAAAATCAACAACACAGCAGTTGCTGGATTAGCCCCATTTACCTTTACTTCTCCAAAGCAGATTTCAGGACAAGATGTCTTGATGCAACGGGTTACCACTGCAGATGGCAAGGTTTATGAATTCGTGGGAACGATGGGGTTTGTGTTTGTTACACATCCTGTTCCATTGCGATTTAGTACCGATGATGGCAGCACCTGGAGCAACGTTTCATTCAACGGAGATTCTGCCACCTACGGGACTGCAGGAAAGATCCCACTGGAAAGTACTACTAAATTGATTGTGGAGTTTGCAGTTCCGCAACGATTGGCCATTGACGGTGAGGCCGGAGCTTACTGGGATCTTGGAAACATGACTTACTCGCCAGATGCACCAAATGCATTTGGCGGGGGCAGCGGCCCCGGTAAGTGTGACAATCAATCGGCAACAGACACAGCACCTGACTCGGTGGTGGGCGCATCAGCGAGAGTTTTCCGGCTTGGTTTCACACTTGGCACTTGCTTCCAGAGCAGGTCAAAGGCCTGGGGAACACCCGGTCAAGACTTACAGGGCGGTGTTGATATCCAGGTTGTTCCATTTGGAGGCGGCGGAAACTCAGCCCAGAAGTTGGGTATCTCTGCAATGTAATTGGGTACACATAGAACAGGTTGCTCGTTTGAGCGACCTGTTCTATGTGTGAAACTCAGCCAATCCAAGTTTTTGTAACAATCCCATTGTCAATCTCGAGATTGATTCGGGAAATACTGTAATCCTCAGTAATGGCGTAGGTGGAATCATCTCTGCGAACCACTCGCGCGGTTAGCTGTTCGCTGCTGATTCCCTCGATAGTTTGAATAGCTAGTTCTTCCGTCATTCCAATCACTTCACTTGCCACTGCTAAAGCAATTGCCGAAGGCTTGGTTGGAAAATCTGAAAATGAAGCACTTGGCGAGGGATTGGTGCTTGAGGTAACTGCATCATCTGGGCTATCGGAGCTGCAACCCGTCAGTAACAAACCGGAAAACACGAACCCTGAGACGATCGCACCAATAAATGTTGTTTTCATATTTCCATTATGCCTACATTTGCTGCGCTCAATCTTGCACTAAAGTCAAAGGCAAATACCTACTGGAGTGATTTATGAGTGGTCCAATTTCACGAGTTGCAAGCGCCGTGGCTGCCAAGCAAGTCACTGCAACCGAAGTAGTTAGCAAAGCATTAGAAAATATCGAATCAAGTAACCCGTCCCTTAACTACATGGCACAGCATTGCCCAGAATCCGCACTTAAAGATGCAGCTAATCATTCCGGTTTTGGACCACTTGCCGGTGTCCCAGTTTTAGTAAAAGACCTAGAGAACGTTGCTGGCCTGCCAACCCGAAAAGGAAGTTTGGCGTTAGCGGATGCACTGCCCGAATCATTCGATGGCACGGTTGTTTCCCGACTAAAGGCAGCAGGCGCAATTGTGGTTGGGAAAACCACACTTCCTGAGTTTGCAATCGAGGGTTACACAGCTAACCGAGCAACCGGAGTTACCCGCAATCCATGGAATCTTGAGTTATCTCCGGGCGGCTCAAGTGGTGGTTCTGCTGCTGCAGTAAGTGCTGGCGTAGTTCCGATTGCTACCGCAACAGATGGCGGGGGATCGATTCGGATCCCAGCTGCTTTCTGTGGGCTAGTTGGGTTGAAGCCATCAAACGGAGTAATTGGCCGTTGGCCAACACCAGATTGGATTGATTTTTCGACTGAGGGACCATTTGCAACCACAGTTGATGACCTTCGTCTTTTGATGTCGGTTATTGCGGGAGGTACAGCGGGAGACTCGGTTGGCACCGTTGGAATACCGGCCAAAGATTATTTGAACTTCAAAAATCAAATTCCAACAAAGATTTATGCCGCAACCAGGACTTCTGATTTTGGCGACCTGCCACCTGAGCTCGAACAAGTTTTTCGGGACGCAGTTTCTGAGTTGAGTGGGCAATTAAATCAACAAGTTACCTGGATTGAACCAGGTTCACTTTTTGGTGCTGCTGATCCAGATTTGGATTGGTTCACAACCGCAACGGCCGAACACTTAGTTTCGCTCGGCCGTGATTGGGTGGTTGAAAACTTTGAACTTTTGCACCCATCCAGCCAAGAATTCTTTACTCAAGGCATGAATGCTGATTTGGATGAATACATTGAAGCTCGACGTCGCAGATTTGACTACGTAAGGGTTATGGACGAATTACTTGCGGGCGATGCAATTTTGTTGACGCCAACCGTTGCTGAAATTGGTTGGTTTGCGGACGGACGATTGTCGGCAGAGACTCCTGCCGGACTCTCACCGCCTGAGAGCTACTCAACTGCGCTCCAAAACATCACTGGACATCCAGCCATCTCGTTACCATTGCCAGTAATGAGCAGTGGGTTACCGGGAGCAATCCAAATCACATCGCCAAGATATCGTGAAGATCTACTGCTCGACTTGGCACAAAATTGGGAGCGCACTAACCCATGGCAACGTAATGCCACAGGTTACGAAGCCTTCGACGCTTTCCTAGAATAGAAACGCATCAGCCAAGATTTACGAAGGTGCCATCACGCTTAGTAAGTCATAAATCACGTGCGAAGCCGCGATGCCTGTCATCTGGGCATGGTCGTATGCAGGTGCAACTTCAACAACATCCGCGCCCACAATGTTCATGCTGCCAAATGAGCGAATCACTTTCAGCAACTCCCGACTAGTCAGGCCGCCAGCTTCTGGGGTTCCAGTTCCTGGTGCATGTGAAGGATCCAAGACATCGATATCGATTGACACATACATTGGACGGTTCTGAACTCGATTACGAATCTTATCGATTGCACCTTGGGCACCAATATCTTCAAATTCAACGGACGAGAAGATTTCGAAACCTAGGCTCTTATCTTGATCGAGGTCTTTTGCGGAATACAGCGGTCCACGGATTCCAACATGCATCGAGCCTTCTTTGTCGATCAACCCTTCTTCAGATGCGCGTCTAAATGGTGTTCCGTGGGTGTAGTCCTCGCCAAAGTACGAGTCCCAGGTATCAAGATGTGCGTCAAAGTGCACCACGCTAATAGGTCCATGCTTTGCTGCCATAGTGCGAAGTAATGGAAGAGCAATCGTGTGATCGCCACCGATAGTGATTAGGCGCTTGGCACGTTCGTGAAGGGCACGTGATCCTGCTTCAATTTGAGCTATGGCTTCCTCAATGTGAAATGGATTCGCTGCAATGTCTCCAGCATCAGCCACTTGCTGTGACGCAAAAGGACACTTGCTTCCTGCTGGATTAAATGGTCGAAGTAGGCGAGAAGATTCGCGCACATGACTTGGCCCAAAGCGCGCACCTGGTCGATAGCTAACTCCGGTATCAAATGGAATGCCAACAAGGGCTACATCCACATCAGAAACTTCATCAATGAATGGCAATCGAGCAAAGGTACCCAGGCCGGCGTAACGCGGAACTTGGGTTGCATCAACCTGTCCGACTACGTCGCCCGTAAGTAAACGCGGCAAGGAATTTTCCATTAATGCTCCAAAGTTAGGCCCGATTCCCTCAATTTAGTGCACGCTGGCGCCCGCAGTCTGGATCCACAAGAAATAAATCTCTGTCACCCCTAGAGTTGCTAGTTATGCACTCGATGTCGACTTTGGAGCTCATGCAAGAGTGGGCGCGCATGTCCGCTTGGATGATGGGCCCGTTGGCGCTGATCCTGGCTGCTCGGACGCGTCAAAGCTTCGGCTTCGTGCTACTGAGTGTTGCAAGTTTTCTAGCAGTCTGGGTTGCCTTAAGCGTTCCGATTGGTCTAGTCATGTCAGCTTTACATGTTTTCGATCACCGCTATGTTTCAGTCATCATGTTGGTAATTGCCGGCGCGTATCAGTTTTCGCGCAAGCACGAAAGTGCTGTTTTGGATTGCATGAAGACCAGTGAAAACAATTTGTTGTTTGGTCTGCGCACCGGCTGGACTTGTTTTGTTGCATGTGGCCCATTGATGGTCGCCGCTTATGCAGTTATGCCAACGACACCGTGGTTGATGGCTGGAATCACTTTGGTAATGATTGCTGAATTTATTTCTAGTAATCGAGTAATTGTCGCCCGCTCAATTGGATTGATTTCTGCAGTTGCTGCGATAGGAATCTTGTTCTTGGCTGGGCCAGTTTCATTTGGTGACTTACCAACAGTTGGGCAACATCACTAAGTCTGACTTCTCTTAGTCGTCGGCTTCTGGCCTAACATCCATATCTTCGCCAGTAGCAACATCTCCGACTTCAACCAAAACAATCTGATCAGGATGATCAGCGATGTATGCGCGCGCACCTTGATCACCTGTTGCGCTAGCAATTAGTTCTGGCCAAGTTGCACTTGAAAACTTCACGGGATGTCCACGCTTGGCATCATGTGTGCCAACAACAATGTCTCCCGGCGTTTCAACGATTCTAGAAACCGCTGCAGAAGTCAGCCCTGGTAGATCCACCAAGGACACAACTACTTCATCAATGCCTGGCTCGGAATTCAGATGCGATAACCCAACTTGAAGTGACGATCCCATGCCGGTTGGCCATTGTGCATTTTCCAAAACAGTTGCGCCAGGAACTTCGCCGATCCATGCTCCTAAAACGACAAATACCGGATTACATCCAGCGTGCGCTAAGACTGAAACGGCTCGGTCAACCAGGCGTTCACCATTATGAACATAAGGTGCCTTGGGACCACCAAAGCGCTTACCTTCGCCAGCAGCCAGAATTAGCCCAGCGGTTGTCATCGCGGTGCGCCTGGATGAATCGTTCCGCTGGTCTGTGCCAAGTTCTTGCCAGAGCCACCCCAACGATCTTGAATGACTTCAGCCAAAATTGAGATTGCGGTTTCTTCTGGGGTGCGGGCTCCTAAATCAAGCCCAATTGGGGACTTAACTCGCTTCAAATCTTCTGGATCTACGCCGGCTTCAATCAGGCGAGCAACTCGATCATCATGAGTCTTTCTAGAGCCCATCGCACCGATGTATGCAGCTCTTGTCTTTAGTGCTTCAATAACGACTGGAACATCGAATTTTGGATCATGCGTCAAAATACAGATCACAGTTCGGGAATCGACTTCCTGAGTTGCAAGCCAGCGATGTGGCCAGTCATTAACAACTTCGTCAGCATCGGGGAATCGTTTCTTGGTTGCGAAGACTTCGCGGGCGTCACAAACAGTTACGTGGAATCCGAGAAACTTTCCAGCCTTAGCTACGGCAGCCGCAAAATCGATAGCACCAAAAACGAACATTCGTGGCTTTGGCGCAAAAGTAGAAACGAAAATCTCTAAGTCGCCTTCAAGGCGCTCGCCGTCAGAGCCGTAGTGCAAAAACCCAGTAGTTCCAGATTCCAATAAACCAAGTACGTCAGCGCCGACTGCTGAGTTAAGGCGGTCGCTACCTAAGTCACCGGCAGTTCGATCTGGCCAAACCACTAAATGCTTGCCTACGTGAGCCGTTCCATTCACAACCGTTGCTACGGCTACTGGTTGATCTGCCTGCACACTCGCGTAAAGGTCAGGAAGTTCGGGCCAAGTCTCGGTGGAGATTGGTTCTACGAAAACTTCGAGGATTCCACCACAAGTTAAGCCGACCGCAAAGGCATCATCATTACTAATTCCATACTTTTCAAACTGCGGAACACCATCAGCAATAACTTCGCCGGCCATTTCGTAAACGGCGCCTTCAATACAGCCACCACTTACTGATCCAACTGCTTCGCCAGCTGCATTCACCAACATCGAGGCACCTGCAGGACGCGGAGCTGAGCGCCAAGTGCGAACTACCGTGGCCATTGCAGTGGTATCGCCAGAGTTATATGCGGCGATTAAGTCGTCGAGTACTTCTTTCAAGGTGCAGTCCTATTGTTTAATGACGAATGATTTGGAAATCGAAAAGTGCGGAAATTTGCTGGCTCTCCATAACCTTAAGGCAGATTGAGCCAAGGCACGATCTGGCCAGATTCGGCTCCACCTGGCGGAAGGACCGCATAGCCATCAGCCTTTACAAATCCCCGCAACATTGATGAATCTAAGTGTTCAAGTGGTGTTGCGATGTTGTTTTCCAGCGAACATAAAGCCAAACGAACTTCTCTCGCTGGGCCTTTTAACGTAGTGCTGATGTGGCAAGTTTCAAGTTCTGGAATCGGCTGCCCATTTGCACCGGAAATAAATGGCACGGCCAAGCTCAATAAACCAATCACCGCAGACTGCGGATTGCCCGGTAAGCCAATCAGATACTGCTTGCCGATTTTGGCCATCAACTGGTGATAGCCCGGACGAACTAGGACCGCATCAATAATGAAGTTGCCACCAGCATCCACAATTGCGTTATGTAGGTGATCAACTGGTCCAGCCGCTGTGCCGCCAGTTGTGACAATTAGATCTGCTGTGGATTTTGATATAGCTTCAAAATGATTCTCGAGAGTATCGGCCACGAGTTTTACCTGATTCAACTCAGCGCCGATGTAATCGATCCAAAGTGGAAGTTGTGGCCCAAGTGAGTCTCGCACTTTTCCATCTCGCGAAGGGCCAGATGTTAAAAGCTCGTCTCCGAATACCAAAACGTCTACAACGAGCTTTCTATGCACAACCAATACGTCGTGGCCACCTGCGGCAGCCACACCAATAATCGCCGGCGTTAGTTTTGTTCCCTTTGGAATTAAAGCCTCTTCAGCTTTTGCTTCGTAACCACTTGGTCGAACATCATGAAAGTAGGGAAGAGCACCTGTTGCATCAAGTAAGCCAGCAGCGCCATCGATTGCAATCACAGAAAGTCCATCGACCTGACTTTCTTCATCCTTCAATGCCGCCGTTGCGCCGTTGGGCATAACCGCTCCGGTCGCGATGTGAACACATTCGCCAGCAGCCAAGCTTTCAACAAATTCATGGCCAGCAAGTGCATCGCCAACTCGCTGCCATGGTCCTGGTCCGCTAACAGCCCAGCCATCAATTCGCGAAGCTGCAAATGGAGGCATATCACCGAGGGCGAGTACATCTTGAGAAAGCACATGACCAGCCGCTTCATTCAATGGCAAAGTTATTTCGGATGCGAGATCAGCACTTTGATGTGCTAACTGCCGCGCTTGTTCCCAGGTAACTTCGAACTCAGGGCCGGTACTCATCCCTCTATTGTTCTAGATTTTCATAATGCGAGACCGATGAGGATAAAAACCCATTGAATACGGGCTTGCGGTATCGCAATTGGATAAACCCCACGATAATAATGACATGTCAAACGTCTCGGGAGCTTTTGTAACCACTGATCTGATCTCGGTATCAGATCTGGCTGCACAAGTGCGCTCCGATTCTGCTGGAGCGGTAGTTACCTTTTCTGGCGATGTTCGAGATAACGATCATGGTCGCGAAGTCTTGTCACTGTCTTACGAAGCGCATCCAAGCGCCCAGGCGTTACTTGAAAAAGTTGCAAGAGAAGTCGCTGCGAAGTTCGACGTCGTGAGCGTGGCCGTTGCGCATCGTCACGGAGACATTGCCATTGGTGAAGCGGCTTTAGTCGCTGCTGTTTCTGCTAAACATCGCAAAGCAGCATTCGATGCCTGTGTTGCCTTAGTGGATGAAGTTAAAGCTCAAATTCCGATCTGGAAACATCAGGTTTTCAAAGACGGTACTGATGAATGGGTGAACTGCGCATGAGTACTTTGATTGATACCTTTGGTCGCGTTCATCGTGACATCCGAGTTTCATTAACGGATCGCTGCAACTTACGCTGCACATATTGCATGCCACATGACTTTGCAGCCTGGATGCCAACGGAAGACTTATTGACTACTGATGAGTTAATGACAATTCTTGAAGTTGGTATTGATGCGGGAATTGATGAAGTTCGTTTAACTGGTGGCGAGCCGTTACTTCGACCTGACATTGTTGAGATCGTTGCAAGAATTAACAGTTTGCCAAAGCCGCCAAAACTTTCACTAACAACTAATGGCATTCGCCTAGCTGCACTAGCTCAGCCGCTTAAGGATGCTGGTTTAGAGCGCGTTAACGTTTCACTAGATACTTTGAGTGCGGAACGCTTCAAGTCAATGACGTACCGAGATCGATTCGATGATGTACTCAAGGGTTTGAAGGCTGCTCGCGACGCAGACTTAACTCCAATCAAAATCAATACAGTTTTGATGCCTGGTGTTAATGATGACGAGGCAGTTGGTCTGCTCAAGTGGGCACTAGATGAAGGATTCAAACTTCGCTTCATCGAACAGATGCCATTAGATGCTGGCGGTATTTGGGATCGTTCCACAATGGTTACTGCGGACGATGTGTTCCATGCTCTGAATCCAGTTTTCTCATTGACACCTGTTGAAGCTCGTGGGTCAGCACCGGCGGAAGAATTCCTGATTAATGGTGGGCCGGAAACTGTTGGCATTATTGCCAGCGTTACTCGACCATTCTGTGGGTCATGTGACCGCTTGCGACTTACTTCTGATGGTCAATTACGTTCTTGCCTCTTTGCAACCAGTGAAATGGATCTGCGGTTAGTGCTTCGCGAATCCGATGGTACTGATGAAGAAAAGCGCACAGAAATCGCATCCCGCTTCGGAAAAACCGTTTTAGGAAAACTTCCAGGTCACGGAATTAATGATCCAAGCTTTATTCAGCCAGCTAGGCCAATGTCGGCCATTGGCGGTTAGCAAATGGCCGATATCAATAAGCATTGCCGGTTCAAGTGCGGCACGCACGAAGCCATTGGCGGTTAGTTCGTGTCAGTAACAGTTAGATTTTTTGCAGCCGCTAGGGCAGCTGCTGGAGTAAATGAAATCAGTATGGAATCTGCTTCAGCCATGCAGATCCTAGATAAAGCCGTGGCCCTGCATCCAAAGCTTGGCCAAGTACTCCCACAGTGCAGTTACTTACTTAATGAAGTATCACTCCGAGATCTAAGCGTTGTAGTTACCGACGGCTCAACGCTTGATGTGTTGCCACCATTTGCAGGAGGGTAAGTGCTCAACCTGCAAACGACAGATTTTTTGATTGCGCTTTGTTTAATGGCTGGGGCAATCCTGTACACGTCCGTTGGTCACGCAGGTTCCTCGGTTTACATCGCGATCATGTCGCTATTTGGGGTTCCCGCTCAGGTCATTAAGCCAACTGCGCTTGTGCTCAACATTATTGTTTCGTCCTACACAAGTTTTCGATACATCTCAGCAAAGCTTTTCGATTTAAGGCTCTATATCCCGCTAGCAATCGGCGCGATTCCGATGGCATTTATTGGTGGCTCCATAAATTTGCCGGGAAATGTTTATAAACCAATTGTCGGATTTATTCTGCTCTTCGCGGGAGTTATGTTCCTTTTCCAGTTGACGCCAAAACGGACTAGTGAACCAAAGCACCCGCACATAGCAATTTCTGTTTTAACCGGAGCATCGATCGGGTTGCTTTCAGGTTTAACGGGAACGGGTGGCGGGATATTCTTATCTCCTTTGATTATTTTCTTCGGTTGGACCTCAGTTAAAGGTGCATCTGGCACAGCAGCGCTTTTCATCCTTACCAATTCAGTGTTTGGATTACTTGGACACATCTCTTCAGTTTCAAATCTTCCGAGTGCTCTCTGGCTATTTGCGTTAGCGGTAATCGTCGGAGCATTGATTGGTACTCGGCTGGGAATTAAGCAGTTTTCAAATGAGGGAGTGCGCCGCGCTCTAGGTGCAGTTTTGATCATTGCCAGCATAAAACTCATCTTCAATCTCTAGGAATCATTGACATATCGCGCAGTTAGGCCTTTAGGCGCATAATTAAAGGGTTAACTCGGGAGGTGGATATGCCAAAGATTATGGCATCGCGAATTGCAGAACTGCAGAAGTCTCGCACTCCATATGTTCACGCCCGAGTAGTACTTGCAGAAAAGCCAACATCAGCAAAGCCAGGGGATGAAGCCATCATTTTTGCTGACGGAACCATGGAAGGTTTTGTTGGGGGATCCTGCTCCGATTCAACCGTGCGTTCTCAAAGTGTTTCTTTGCTTGAAGAAGGAACTCCAATTTTGCTTCGAATTGCACCAATGCCCGAAGTCGATACCCAATCTGGAAAACGAACTGTTCACAACCCTTGCCTATCCGGCGGAACCCTAGAGATATTTTTGGAGCCGATCATGCCAGCACCAGTAGTTGCAATTTATGGAGATAGTCCAATTTCAGGATCGTTACTCAAGCAAGGACCAGGTGCCGGATACGAAATGGTGGAGTGGAGTTCCGAAGTCGACCTGAACAACACTTTTGCAGTTATCGTTGCAGCCCACGGTCGCGAAGATGAAACTATGTTGCTCGAGGCCGCCGTCCTAGCTGGTGTTCCATACGTAGGTTTAGTTGCTAGTCGCAAGCGTGGGGCATCCGTTATTGACATGCTTACTTTGACTCCAGAACAGAAGGCCTCGATCTACTCACCAGCTGGACTTGATATCGGTGCAACAAAGCCAGATCACATTGCTATTTCAATTCTTGCCGAGATGGTTCAAGCTGCTGCAAACCAATCGGTAACTGCAGTACCAAAGCCAAGCTTTGAAACCGCAATTGATCCTGTGTGCAACATGACGGTTGCAATGTTGCCGGAATCAATTCATGCTGAGATCGAAGGGCAGACGGTTTGGTTCTGTGCGCCAGGCTGCTTGAAGGCTTACTCCGCAAACCCAGCTGCATACGCGAACTAAAGTACTGCTACCTGCATTAACTGTTTGAAGGTTTCTTCACCTTCGCCGGTAATTGAAATTCTTGGGTCTGAACTATCGATTCGTCCCCAAAGGTAAAGATCCATTGCTTCGGCGTCACCAGAAATCACCAGACGTGCATCCGAGCTAGGTTCATCTACTGCAAGAACCGTTGCTGCCTCAGAAGTAAAGTTCAGTTCCCAAACTTTCCGATTCGTTGACGTAGCGGCCACGATTGAAACAATTCCAAAATCCACATTTGGTGCTTCTGGCCACGAACCAAGTAGCGGTAGAAAATCTAAAACTTCGTCCACACCATCGAGCGCTAACGTTTCATCGATTTTGCTCACGTTGCCAACGGCTTGTTCAGCATCAATGCGGTGAATCACGGTTTCATGCGCCATGCGGCGAAACCAAAAATCAACTGAATGATCTGAATGGTGCCAAGTCCAAGTTGGGCGTTCGAGACGATTAATGTCCAAGGCTTTAGTAATAGCCGTGAATCCCCAAGACATGAATTCCATAACATTTTCCGTGCGTGGGTAGGGCGCGAGATGTTCTTTATTCTCTGCTTGACTGCCGGTTTCAACCACAAAGGCCTGCCCTAGATATACGTGGGCCATGTGCTTTGCCAAATCATTTGTTGTCCAGCCTGGGCAGCTTGGAACATCCGTAGGTATTTCAGGAATAGCAGCGACCAATAGTTGGTAATCAGCATTTAGGTGACTTAAGTATTGCTCGCGTGAAAGTTCAGTTCTGGCGACAGATCTCATGGGCCTAAGCCTACGGATTAGACTTTGAGCATGTTCGCATCATTGTCAGATCGCCTCAGTGCCACCTTTAAGCAGTTACGCGGCAAGGGGCGATTGACTGAGAATGACATTGACGAAACGGTTCGGGAAATTCGAATCGCATTGCTTGATGCCGACGTTGCCCTTCCAGTTGTTCGAGAATTCTGTGCTCGAATCAAAGAGCGCGCTTTAGGTTCTGAAGTTTCAGCCGCCCTAAACCCTGCGCAACAGATCATCAAGATTGTAAATGAAGAGTTAGTTGGAATTCTTGGTGGTGAAACTCGACGATTAAAGCTGGCGAAGAATCCGCCAACCGTGATTTTGCTAGCTGGCTTGCAAGGTGCGGGTAAAACCACACTTGCTGGAAAGCTTGCCGCACATCTGCGCACCCAGGGCCATCAACCAATGTTGGTCGCAGCCGACTTGCAGCGTCCGAACGCAGTTGATCAATTAAAGATCGTTGGTCAGCAGTCAAATACCCTTGTATTTGCACCTGAGCCAGGCAATGGCGTTGGCGATCCCGTCCATGTAACCCGCGATGCGATGAAGTTTGCAAAAGACAAACTCCATGACGTAGTCATTGTTGATACGGCAGGGCGCCTATCTATCGATAGCGAATTGATGGATCAGCTGGCCAAGGTGAAAGCCGAAGCTAAGCCAGATGAAACCCTCTTGGTCATTGACGCGATGACGGGACAAGACGCAGTAAACACTGCCGAAACTTTTGCCCGTGACATTGGTATCGATGCAGTTGTATTAACAAAACTCGATGGTGACGCACGTGGTGGTGCGGCGCTTTCTGTTGCCACAATCACTGGCAAGCCAATTATGTTTGCGTCAACCGGTGAAAAGCTAACTGACTTTGAAGTTTTCCATCCAGATCGCATGGCCTCAAGAATTCTTGACATGGGCGACTTGCTGACCCTGATTGAACAGGCCGAACAAACTCTTGACAAAGATCAAACGGAAAAGTTTGCCAAGAAAGTTAAAGATGGCGAAGATTTCACGCTGACAGATTTCATGCAGCAAATGCAACAGATTCGCAAAATGGGATCAATGACAAAAATGCTTGGCATGTTGCCTGGTATGGCTGAAATGAAAAAGCAGATTGAAAATGTTGATGAGCGTGAAGTTGATCGCGTCGAAGCAATCATTTCTTCGATGACGCCTGCAGAGCGAGAAGATCCAAAGTTACTGAATGGTTCAAGGCGCGCGCGAATTGCTAAAGGTTCGGGCGTGCAAGTAAGTGATGTAAACACTTTGATGGACCGCTTTGTCGTGGCTCAGAAGATGATGAAGCAGATGGCAAAAGGTGGTTCCGTTCCCGGAATGCCACCTATGCCAGGTATGCCGGGCATGCGTCCGCAGCAAAAGAAAGTTCAAAAGCCAGGCAAGGGTGCCAAGAAGTCAGGTAATCCAGCTAAGCGCGCTGCTCAAGAATCTGGAATTGAATTTGAAGAACCGAGTGCAACGCTTACTGAGATACCGAGTGCTTTCAGAGATTTCTTGAAATAGAAATCTCAGACAGTAGATACTGCGAGACTTTCTGAAATTGAAATCGGATCTTCCACTTGCACCACAACGCTGGTGAATTCGTCTCCAGTTAAGTTAAAGCGAATGGTGTGATCGGCGAGTTTTGCCCGAACATTCCAAAAATGTTTAACCCCGTGTCGCTGGCGATAAGTTCCGGCAATCACACCGAACCCATAAGTTTGAGAGAATGTGTAAGTTCCTGGAGCTCGGAAGCCTTTACATTCCTTCAGAATTTCCGGGCCAATATCTATCGAGACAATGTTGGCGCGGGGGATTGTGAGGTCTTTTCGGGAGGCATTCAAAAACTTGTCCCAGGTCGAAAATTCAAGCAGGACCGAGGATTCAGTTATCGAAACCTTGGGAAACATGTCTCCACTTTACGCCCCGTAAACCGCCCCGATTACTGGCCGAATGCCCTCAATTTCCGGATTTTTGCCTTGTCTGGCATGATTTATCAAGTAATCCCGACTTGGTAGCCGGCCCTCTACCCGCAACCTTGTTGGATTCATAGACATTAACTAGTTGCGCCCCCGCTGCAACAACGGTTTTATGTCACACCAATTATCAGGAGAAATAAAACTCGTGGCCGTAAAGATCAAACTTAAGCGCATGGGCAGCATCCGCAACCCGCAATACCGCGTAGTAATTGCCGATGCCCGTACCGCTCGTGATGGCCGTGCCATCGAAGAAATCGGTTTGTACCATCCAAAAGAAGAACCTAGTCTTATCAAGATCAATTCAGATCGCGTTCAGTACTGGCTAGGCGTTGGCGCTCAGCCAACCGAACCAGTTCTTGTTCTACTTAAGATCACAGGTGACTGGCAGAAGTTCAAGGGCCTTCCGGGCGCTGAAGGAACTTTGCGCGTTAAAGAAGCAAAGGTCGACAAGAACACTAAGTTCGCCGAGACTGTTGCAGCTGTTGCTAACGAACCACGCACACCAACAATTCGTCCGAAGGTTGAAAAGCCAGTGGAAGCCGAAGTAGTCGCAGAAGAAGTTGCTGCTCCAGTTGCTAGCGAAGAAGCTGCTGCTGAAGTAAGCACCGAAGCCACTGCTGAAGCTGTAATCGAAAACGTTGAAGAAGTTGTGGAAGAAACCGTAGAGGCAATTGCAGAAGATGCTGCAGAAGTTGCTGAAGCTGTAACTGAAGAGGCCTAAGCAATGCTTGACGAGACTTTAGAGCACCTCGTAAAGGGAATTGTTGATCATCCAGATGATGTTGTCGTTCGCGAGAACAATCGTCGGGGTGCAACTCTTGAGGTCAAGCTCAATCCTGAAGACATGGGCCGCGTGATTGGCAAAGCCGGTCGCACTGCCACTGCACTTCGCACCGTCGTAAACGCATTGTCCGATAAGGGCAATGTGCGCATCGACATCCTTGACGTCGACGGACGGTAAATAGTGCAGCTCGTAATCGGGCGCATTGGCCGAGCACATGGCGTGCGCGGCGACCTTTTCGTTGAACCAATGACAGATGAACCGGATCATCGCTATGCAGATGGAACGGTTCTAATGACTTCTGATAACACGACGCTCACTGTCGCCACCTCCAAGTGGCACAGTGGGCGTTTTGTTGTTCACTTTGCTGGCGTAGATGATCGCAATGCGGCGGAGGCATTGCGCGGGCAAACCTTAACGATTGAAGTTGATCCAGCAGAGTTACCAGAAGATCCGGACGAGTTTTATGATCACCAACTAGTTGGACTACACGTTGCGCTGGAAGATGGTTCGGTAATTGGGGTAATTGGTGAAGTGATTCACTTGCCAAGTCAGGATTTACTTTCGGTCAAACGTGAAGGCGATACCGAAGTATTGATTCCGTTTGTTATGGAATTTGTTCCAGAGATTGATTTGGATTCAAAAACGGTGACAATTACCCCGCCACCAGGATTACTTAACGAACTAGATGCCATTGTGGTTCGAGACGAGGAAATCTGATGTTGAAGTTTGATGTCATAACTGTTTTCCCGGACTACCTAAAGCCACTGCAACTTTCTTTAATGGGCAAAGCAATTGAAGATGGCTTGATCTCGGTCAATGTAAAAGACTTACGCGACTACACAAACGATAAACATCAAACAGTTGATGACTCACCATACGGTGGTGGCCCAGGTATGGTCATGAAGCCAGAGCCTTGGGGAGCTGCGCTGGATGAATTCACAACAACTGAAACTATTTTGATAATCCCAACTCCATCTGGAAAGCCATTTACGCAATCCATGGCCCAAGAACTTTGCCAAGCTGAACATATTGTGTTTGCCTGTGGGCGATACGAAGGTATCGATTCCCGGGTAGCGGAGCATTACAAAACTAAACTCCGCGTTGAAGAAGTATCGATTGGTGATTACGTGTTAGCCGGTGGGGAAGTTGCTGTACTGGTTATGGTTGAAGCAATTGCCCGATTAGTTCCTGGCGTACTTGGAAATCAGGAAAGTTTTGCAGATGATTCATTTGCTGTTGGAGCAATGGAAAATTTGCTAGAGGGTCCGGTCTATACCCGGCCGCCAGTCTGGCGCGATCTAGAGGTTCCATCGATTCTGACTTCGGGTGACCACGCAAAGATTTCAGCTTGGAAGCACGAACAGGCCAAGTTGCGCACTGAACAAAATCGCCCAGACCTGTTGGGCTAGTTATTACTAAAGTAATTGCACCATCGGGTCACCGTAGATGTATTCATTCAATACATAGTTAATCTCTGGCAAGGAAAGCGCCTCGGTGTAAGCGGTATTCATGTAGAACTTTGAAAAATCTGAATTCTCAATAGCTTTTCTTGCCCGTGGATGCTTGAAATTCAAATACATCTGAGTGGTAACTTTCTTGCGCTCAAATTCCAGGTTCAATGTTCCGCAGTTGTAACCAAATAGGGTCATGGCAGCATCAGCCAGTTCAGGAGTAGTGCGCTCGATGATTCCCATATCTTTTACTTTTACGATCGGGCGCAAAGTGGATTTCCGCTCCCAATACTGAACACAGGTTCTTAATCGATCCTTGGCATGTGCATCATGTCCGTTCACATCTACGTAATTGATGGTTAGATCGTCATCGCGAACCAGATGAAAGTTTTGATCTAACCGATTTTGCACCGACCACTTACGCCAGGATCTTGGAACGATGAAAACTATCAGATCTGAGACCTGAGCAGCTTTGTTGAAGAATGGAATCGATAAGGAATTGTTTCGTCCAAATGGCGGATTAGTAATTGTTAACAGACCTTGCTTATTGATTTCTTGATCCAAGAAGTCACCTAGGACAATTTTTTTATGATGCGGTTCGATGTCAAAGCTGATTACTTTAGTGAGTCCATGTGCTTTGGCGGCTTCGATAAATGCCCCAGTCCCACCGGCAGGCTCGAGCAAAGTTTTGCCAGATAGGTCACCGAGTCGCTTACCAACATTTCGCAGGATTTGGTTCGCTACTTCTGGTGGCGTGTAGAACTGCTCCTTGCCGGTAACTCGGGGGTTGCCAAGCTTTGCTTTGGTGAGTTGCTGGGCTGGCCGTGGCATGAGGAAGCTTTCAGTAGTTGGTGCTCTAAGCATATATATGCACCCACTGATTCGTGGCATTCTGCGAGTAATTTGCTGGAAACCCATTAGTTATGGCAAACTCAAAGGCGTTGGAACGTAGCAGCACCGCCACAGGGGCGCTGAAACATTAAGTTCTAAACAAATCCGGCAAGAACCAATAACTGGGCTTTCGACCTGCGGCGACATGTCCTTCGGAGTAATAATGCATTTTCTAGACGATGTAGACGCAGCATCACTGCGCACTGGAATCCCAGATTTCCGCCCGGGCGATAACGTAAAAGTTCACGTTCGAGTCGTTGAAGGTTCCCGTTCCCGTATTCAGATTTTCCAGGGCGTTGTAATTCGTCGCCATGGTGGCGGTCTTCGCGAGACATTCACAGTCCGCAAAGTCAGCTTCGGAACTGGCGTAGAGCGCACCTTCCCACTTCACTCACCAATCGTTGAATTGATCGAATTGGTCAGCCGCGGTGACGTCCGTCGCGCCAAGCTTTACTACCTGCGTGATCTACGCGGCAAGAAGGCAAAGATCAAGGAATTGCGCGATAACGTTTAATTCTTTCGAATTAGCGGGCTTACCTATTGGTTAGCCCGCTAATTTTTTTTGTTTGAAAGTATGATGAGAGCACTATGGGCCACAAAAAGGAAAAGCCGAAAAAGCAACCTAGTTTGTTGCGCGAGATAGTGACTGTTGTTGGCACCGCCCTTATCCTCTCGGTCCTAGTCAGAACATTTCTAATCCAGGCCTTTTATGTTCCGAGTGCTTCGATGGAAGATACTCTGCAAGAAAATGATCGAATCATCGTCTCCAAAATATCCACGCAGTTAACGGGGGTAAATCGAGGCAACGTAATCGTGTTTCACGATCCTGGTGGCTGGCTGGGCGATGGATTTCCAAATCCATACGACACGCCGGTAGGTCGCGTACTTCAGGCGATCGGAATTGTTCCTTCAAATTCTGGTAACGATTTAGTGAAACGCGTTGTTGGGGTTGCAAATGACACCATTAAATGTTGTGATGCGCAAGGGCGCATTATGGTTAACGGCGTTGGCGTAGATGAGGCATACATTAAAGAGGGTTCAGCAACCGACCAAGTAACTTTTGAAGTCCTGGTTCCTGAAGGAAACGTTTTTGTGATGGGCGACAATCGCGGCAACTCTGAAGATTCACGGTTTCATTTAGACAAAAACAATGGAATGGTTCCGGTTGAAGAAATCATTGGCAGAGTGGCAATGCGAATTTGGCCAATAGGTCGTATCGGTGGCATCGAAAATTAGTTCCGATTCGCCAACGCTTGAACTAGAACATGCGCTGATCTCCTCGGGAGCAAAGTACGTTGCCGGCGTAGATGAAGTAGGGCGAGGGGCGCTTGCTGGCCCTGTTTCTGTTGGTGTGGCAATTGTTAGCGCTGAGACCGAGCAAGTACCAACTGGATTGCGCGACAGCAAACAAATAAGTCGGACTGCTCGAGAAAAATTGATTGCGCCAGTTTCCGCCTGGGTACTTGAATACTCGATCGGGCATGTGGCTGCGAGTGAGATTGATCAAATTGGAATTGTGCCAGCGCTTCGATTGGCTTGGGTACGCGCTCACCAGCAGCTAGCCATCAAGCCAGACCATGTGATTCTTGATGGAAAACATAATTGGTTGCTAGAGCCAGAATCTGATTTGTTTACAACTCCGATTTCGGACATTGTGGTCCCAGTAACCATGAAGGTTAAGGCGGATGCCTCTTGTGCTTCTGTCTCTGCGGCCAGCGTGCTGGCAAAAGTAGCCCGCGATGAACAAATGCGACAAGCAGCTCTGATTTACCCAGATTTTGGCTGGGAGGGAAACGTCGGTTACGGTTCCAGCGATCACATGGCAGCCATTGCCCGCCTGGGGCCAACTGATCTGCATCGCAAATCTTGGAAGTTACCCAGTGGCCCGAGTGAATTCGGACCTGCCACCAAATAGGCTGTTTACATGTCAGCGGACGAGTTAGAGCGCTATGAATCCGAGATGGAGCTTGAGCTTTATCGGGAGTATCGCGATTTAGTTCACCTGTTCAATTACATCGTGCACACAGAGCGTCGAATGTATTTGGCCAATGGTGTTGATGTGCAAGTCAGAACTAATGATGCCGGTGATGTTTACTTCGAAGCCACGCTGACGGATGCTTGGATTTGGGACATGTATGGCCAAGCACGCTTTGTTAAGAAGGCGAGAGTCCTTACCTTTAAAGATGTCAATGTCGAAGAGCTTTCCAAGCCTGACATGGAAGTTCCATAAAGCTTTCCACATACTGTCTTCGTTCACAGATTCGAAATTTTCCAACTTGATTTCTTTCCGCGCTTCACCATGTACAGGTGCATCCAACTAACAATGAACTCGGAAGAATTGGCGAAGACGTTGCCACGGTTTATCTACAAGACATGGGTTATGAAATCCTCGATCGAAATTGGCGATTTAAGCGCGTTGAGTTAGACATAGTTGCGCGCAAAGATTCCACATTAATTTTTTGCGAAGTTAAAACCCGCCGATCGGTAAGTCACGGCGCTCCAAGTGATGCCATCACTTCAACAAAACTCCAGCACATCAGAACAGCTGCTCTACATTGGCTTGCCAATCACCAATATAGGCATAATGGCATCCGATTCGATGCCATCAGTGTCATTCATTGTGCTGGCCAGCCAACAACCATTAGCCATATCAAAGGCATCGAATTATGACGTTGGCCCGAGCCTGCGGAGTCATTATTAATGGCGTTGAAGGTTTAGTAGTTGAGATTGAGGCCTACTTAAGTCAAGGTCTTCCTGGCATGACCATCGTTGGTTTGCCTGACACAGCAGTTGGTGAAGCTCGGGATCGCGTGCGAGCTGCAGTTCAAAACAGTGAACTATCTTGGCCAGCAGAACGACGGATTACCGTTGGTCTTTCGCCAGCCTCAGTTCATAAGCGCGGAGCGTCTCTTGATCTAGGAATTGCCTTATCGATTCTGTCTGCGCATTCCCAAATTCCTGAGATGACCAAAACTATTGTGATGGGCGAGCTGGCCTTAGACGGCAAAGTTCGCCCGGTGCGAGGTGTACTGGTTGCTGCGCTTTGTGCTTATCGACGCGGCTACGACACATTGTTAGTTCCACATTCGCAAGTACACGAGGCTCAGTTAGTTCCAGGCATAAATGTGGTGGGTGTAGAAAGTCTGTCCGAGGCAGTTGCCTTCTTGCGAGGCGAGGAACGAAACGGTCATTCAGTTGTGGCAGTTGAGTCTCCCGATGAATCGATCCCAGACCTGCGAGACGTCAGAGGTCAGTCAAATGCTCGTCACGCCCTAGAAGTGGCAGCTGCTGGCGGACACCATTTAGCATTTCTAGGTTCTCCTGGTGTGGGAAAAACAATGTTGGCCCAGAGACTGCCTGGACTGCTTCCAAAATTGACCGATGATCAAGCGGTTGAAGTTACGGCCATTTATTCTGCGGCTGGAGCATTGGGCGCTGGCCAAGGATTGATTCGCACGCCGCCATTTCAAGCTCCGCACCACACAACCACAAAAGCCGCATTAATCGGTGGCGGTAGTAATGCGGTGCGAGTTGGAATGGTGACAATGGCCAATCATGGTGTGCTTTGCCTTGATGAAGCTGCTGAGTTTGAACGCTCAGTTTTAGATGCCTTGCGGCAGCCACTTGAATCTGGAGTTGTCACAATCGCCAGGTCAGGTTTTCAAACAATCATGCCCGCGCGATTTCAACTAGTGCTGGCATCCAATCCTTGTCCGTGCGGAAAATTCATAGGCACCGGAGCGCAGTGCAGTTGCTCGTCTCAGGTGCGACGTAGATATTTCTCACGCCTTTCTGGTCCACTCTTAGATCGGATCGACCTTCGGGTAACTCTGGAGCGTCCAAGCCTGGCTGAACTTGATCCCAGTTCAGGCGAACTTGAAGGTACCCAAACGGTGGCGGACCGAGTAGCTCAAGCTCGGGAACGCGCAGCGAATCGGTATCGGGATGAACCTTGGAAGATTAACTCCCAAGTGCCAGGACCAATGCTTAGACGAAGGTATCCAGTATCAGACAAAGCGCGTGAGTTATTGGCGAACGATTCACTTGAGATTTCAGCACGAGGCGCAGATCGAATTCTTCGAGTGGCATGGACGATTGCGGATTTACGCGGACACGATGTCCCCAACGAAAGTGATGTTGCAATAGCTCTTCGGTATCGAGATGGAAATGGCTCGTGGCAAGCAAGTTAAACGATCGACAAGCGCGATTAATCATTTCGATTTCTGGAGAACCGGGGGATGAGCGTGCTGGGCAGACGGTTGCAGAATTTGGTGCGCCTGACGCGGTCCAGCGCTGGCTAAGTGGTCATGGCGCAGAGGCTATGTGCAAGTCAGTGGAACGGGTGATGAATTCTCGATTGATCGAACAAGCGGTTAAATCACTTAACGCTGTTCGCGGCCGATTCATCACGCCAAGTGACGAAGAGTGGCCAGATTCACTTGATGATTTAGATGTTGCCGCACCGATTGGGCTTTGGTGTGTGGGTGGCGGATCGCTTTCGGAAATCACGCAACGAAGCTTGGCAGTTGTTGGTGCGCGCTCAGCAACTACCTACGGCCAGCGCATTGCCCACGAGATAAGTGTGCAAGCCAGCCAAGAAAACGTGGGCATAGTTTCTGGTGCTGCATATGGAATCGACGCAGCAGCTCATCGTGGTGCATTAGCTGGTCAAGGGAAAACGGTCGCAGTTCTAGCCTGTGGTGTTGATGTTGCATACCCAGTTTCACATCGAGGTTTGCTTTCCAACATCACTGATTCGGGAGTGGTTGTAAGTGAAGCGCCACCAGGAGCCAAGCCACACAAACACCGTTTCTTAATCAGAAATAGATTGATCGCGGCACTTTCCCAATCGACGGTCGTGGTTGAGGCTGCGTTGCGGTCCGGATCGCTTTCAACATCGAACTGGGCTCATGTTCTAAACCGACAAATTTGGGGGATACCTGGACCAATTACCAGCGCAACCTCTGCTGGCGTTCATGCCGCGATTCGGGACAACATGATGAAGATCGCAACTAGTGTCGATGACATTTTTCAAGACTTTAAATCTCCTGCACTTCCAACTCATCTCGGACTGCTAGATGGCGCCATCGTTGCGAAGCTGTCTGAAGGTCCACGGTCGACAAATGAACTAGCGATTCACTTCGGAAGCGAAGTTGATTTTAATGACCTGCAAGCTGCGCTATCGCTGCTAGAAATACGAAAACTTGTAGTGCTCTCAAATCTGGGTTGGAAATTGATTTAGGCCAAGGCTCATACCTCTTATCGACAGATGTCCTTGCTATTTTGCATAAGGCTTGCAACGGTAGAGGCATGCAAAACAATGATTTGGAGGAAATCGGCGCGAACTTTGGTTCAGCGATTGTCCGATTCATCCAATATGTTGAGCTTGAGTTGGGAAGAAGCCCAAACACCGCAAAGGCCTACCGAAAAGACTTAGACAACTTATTTCTCTTCGTGCAAGAACGCGGCTGCCAAGAATTGCAAGACATCGGAATTGTGGAATTGCGTGGTTGGCTTGCCAGTCAACGGGTAGCAGGGTTGTCGTCTGCAACTATTGCGCGCCGAGCAACGTCCATTCGAATGTTCTTTGCGTGGGCAACTCATACCAAATTGATTTCCGAAGATCCAGCAAGCGCGTTAGTGATTCCAAAGGTAAGCAAAAAGTTGCCACACATCCTGCAGCAAAGTCAGGCTGAAAACGTTATGGAGCGTGCAGCTCTGCGGGCAGATGATGATTCGCCAACGCACATTAGAGACCAAGCCATGCTGGAACTTCTGTATGCAACCGGAATTCGCGTTGGCGAACTTGTTGGATTAGACATTCACGATCTGGATCCTTCGCGACGAACCATCAGAGTGTTAGGTAAAGGTTCAAAAGAACGCGTTGTTCCTTACGGTGCGATTGCCGAAAAAACAGTAGAAACCTATTTAGCAATTTCAAGGCCAGCGCTAGCAAATGATTCAAGTGGGGCTGCATTGTTTCTTGGTCAACGCGGTAAACGAATTGATCAGAGAGTCGTGCGAACTATGGTGCATGAAGTTCTTTCAAGTCTTGAAGGTGTTCCAGATCTCGGGCCACATGGTTTACGCCATTCAGCCGCTACGCACTTAATTGAAGGTGGCGCTGACATTCGCGCGGTGCAAGAAATTCTCGGACATTCAAGTCTTGCCACAACTCAGCTTTACACTCACGTATCTATGGACCGACTCCGAGCCGTCTTCGAGCAGGCCCATCCACGAGCGTGAGCGAGTGGATGCAAGTAAACATGGTCAAGGGCTTAACCCCTTGGGTGCAAGTAAGCACTGTCACGAGCGTGAGCGAGTGGATGCAAGTAAACATGGTCAAGGGCTTAACCCCTTGGGTGCAAGTAAGCACTGTCACGAGCATGAACTCAAGCCATAGGCAATAACCGCACTTGCTTTTTAACAAGTAAAAGTGGATTCAGATATTGGTCGCCACGAATTAAACCCCAATGCAAGCAACTGACTGCAGTTTGCGTTGCACAGTGACTTTGGCCGGGCGCTAGCTTGCCAATCAGTTCGCCAACTCTGATTTTCGATCCGACTAACACCGATGCAGCCACCGGTTCATATGTAGTGCGAACTGACCCATGTTTGATTACGACCACACCTTTGCCTGCTACCGATCCAGCGAACATGACAACTCCATTGCCGGCTGCATAAACCTGGTCGCCAGTTCTCCCGACTAGATCTACGCCGCGATGTCCAGGTAGCCAATTCTGCGGTGGTCGATCAAACCCAAGGCTGAGTCGGGCAGACTTCATGGGCCAACCCCACTGACTGGCTGAGTTGGCCGGTGTGGGCTGGAGCAATGCGGCAAAAACCATGGAAAATAGCGCGAAAACTGCGGTGATTCGGCAAAATCCCCAGTAACCCATGGCATCAGGATTTCGTTATCTAAGGCGGCTTTCCAGTCGATTTCACCCAATGTGGACGGGCCAGGGCTGTGGTTTCAAAGCCCCTAAAATCCCCGTAAACTAAGGGATGCACCTAGCAATAGGTGACTTCACAGGTTCAACAAAGTGAATCGACAGACCATCGGTCCTGGAAACGGGCGGTCTCCGACACGAGAACCAAGGATGACTTCAACCGAAGTCATACAAACCGCAATGAGGTTGGTTAGCGCCAACCTAAGAAATAGGAGTACAACCATGGCCGTCGTATCGACGCGACAGCTGCTGGATAACGGTGTTCACTTCGGACACCAGACCCGCCGCTGGAACCCAAAAATGAAGCGCTTTATTTTCACTGAGCGCAATGGCATCTACATCATCGACCTACAGCAGTCACTTGCTTACATTGACCGCGCATACGAATTCGTTCGCGAAACCGTGGCTCACGGTGGCACTGTACTTTTCGTTGGTACCAAGAAGCAGGCACAGGAAGCAATTGCAACTGAAGCGGCCCGCGTTGGTATGCCATACGTAAACCACCGTTGGTTAGGTGGAATGCTTACAAACTTCCAGACCGTTTCAAAGCGAATCTCTCGCATGAAGGAACTAGAACAGATCAACTTTGATGATGTTGCTGGCTCAGGTCTAACTAAGAAAGAACTTCTTGTTCTTCGCCGCGAAAAAGAAAAGTTAGAACTAGTTCTGACCGGTATTCGCGACATGCACAAACTTCCAAGCGCTATTTGGGTTGTTGACACAAACAAAGAGCACATTGCGGTTGGCGAAGCCCACAAGCTAAACATCCCAGTTGTTGGCATCCTTGATACGAACTGCGACCCAGATGTTGTGGACTACCCAATTCCAGGAAACGACGACGCACTTCGCGCAGTTGGACTACTTACCCACGTGATTGCAGATGCAATCGCAGATGGCTTGATGGCTCGCGCTGGCGGTGCAGTAGCTGGCGCTTCTGCAGATGCAGATGTAGAACCACTAGCTGACTGGGAAAAGGAACTTCTAACTGGATCAGCAGACTCCGAAGCTCCTGCAGCCGATGCTGCTCCAGCTGAATCAGCAACCACTGAAGCACCTGCCGCCGAATAATCATCTGTAACTGCGGGCCTGAATTGGCCCGCAGTTACAAAATTTTCATACTGACCCCAAAACATAAAAGGAACTAATTCATGTCTATTTCAGCCGCGGACGTAAAGAAACTTCGCGACATCACATCAGCCGGAATGATGGAGTGCAAGAAAGCACTCGAAGAATCAAACGGTGATTTTGATAAGGCAGTCGAGATTCTTCGAATCTCAGGTGCAGCTAAAGCCGCAAAGCGTGGTGCAGAGCGCGAAACTTCTGCTGGCATCGTTGCTCAAAACGCTGGTGTTCTTGTAGAGCTATTGTGCGAAACCGACTTCGTTGCAAAGAGCGAAGACTTCATCAAGCTTGGCGATGAAATTGCAGCAGCAGTAAAGTCAGCCGGTGCCAAGGATTCAGCAGCTGCAGCAGCACTACAGCTAGGCAGTGGCAAAACAGTGGAATCAGCAGTAGCTGACATGGCTGTTGTCATTGGCGAAAAAATCGAACTTGGCCGAGTAGCTAATCATGAAGGTGACGTTGCGGTTTACATGCACCGTCGTGCCGCTGATTTGCCACCAGCTGTTGGCGTTTTGGTTTCCTACTCCGGTTCGGAAGAAACCGCTCGCGCAACTGCAATGCAGATCGCAGCGATGCGTCCGACCTACCTAACTCGCGATGAAGTTCCAGCAGAGGTAGTGGAAAACGAAAAGCACATTGCGCTTGAAACTGCCAAAGAAGAAGGTAAGCCTGAAGCCGCTCTGGAGAAGATCGTTGAAGGTCGCGTAAATGGCTTCTTCAAGGACAGCTGCCTATTAGAGCAGTCTTCAGTTACTGACAACAAAAAGTCAGTGAAGCAGGTTTTGGATGAAGCTGGTACCACCATCACTCGCTTCACCCGGATTGAAATTGCTGGCTAACTAGTATTTTCTAGCCTCTTCTGGCGCTATCTCGTGGCTGTGATCCAGCTACTGGGATAGCGCCAGAAGTATTTTTGGGCAGGACTTACCTGGGGGCACTGCAGACTTTTTCAGGCAAGTAAGGCAAGATTGAGGGCGTGAGCGCATCTGAATCTTCCAATATCTGGCCTGGTGTCCCGCAAGGCGGCTGGAAACGAGTGCTCTTAAAGCTTTCTGGTGAAGCCTTCGCTGGTGAAGGAAAACTAGGCGTAGACCCAGATGTCGTTAACGACATTGCTCGCCAAATTTCTGGCGTTGTTGCCTCAGGCGCCGAAGTTGCCGTCGTAATCGGTGGTGGCAATTACTTCCGTGGTGCGCAACTTGCAGAACGAGGCATGGATCGGGCACGAGCCGACTACATGGGCATGCTCGGAACTGTGATGAACTGCTTGGCACTTCAAGATTTTCTCGAGAAGCAAGGTATTGAAACTCGAGTCCAGACCGCGATCCCAATGAGCCAGGTTGCCGAGCCTTACATCCCTGGTCGCGCTGTTCGTCATTTAGAAAAAGGTCGGGTAGTTATATTTGGCGCAGGTCTTGGCACTCCATACTTCAGTACTGACAGTTGTGCAGCCCAGCGCGCATTAGAAATTGGCTGTGAAGTCGTATTGATGGCAAAAGGCGTTGATGGCGTATACGACGATGACCCACGCACAAATGCCTCAGCCAAGCGTTACGAAAACTTAAGCCACGACGATGTCTTAACCCAAAATCTTAAGGTTGCAGATGCAACTGCAATTAGCCTTTGCCGCGACAATAACTTACCGATTGTAGTTTTCAATTTGTTAGTTGATGGAAACATTGCCCGCGCGGTGCGTGGCGAAAAAGTTGGAACCCTAATTAAGACCAGTAGCTAGAGGATTTGAGCAGACATGATTAATGAGACCCTGAAAGATGCCGAAGAAAAGATGTCAAAGGCAACCGAAGTAACCCGCGAAGAATTCACTACGATTCGTGCGGGACGTGCAAATGCTGCGCTGTTTTCAAAAATCATGGTGGATTACTACGGCACTCCAACTCCATTGCAGCAAGTTGCCTCGATTCAAACTCCCGAGCCACGTGTCGCTGTTGTGACTCCATTCGACAAAACCGCACTCGGCGCGATTGAGCGCGCTATTCGCGATTCAGACCTAGGCGTTAACCCTTCGAATGATGGCGCAATCGTGCGCGTGCCGTTCCCGCAACTGACTGAAGAGCGTCGCAAAGAATTCATTAAAGTTGCCAAAGCTAAGGCTGAGGATGCCCGAATTGCAATTAGAAACATTCGCCGAAATGCAAAAGAAGCGTTAGAGAAGATGGCAAAAGACGGCGATGTCGGAAAAGACGACGTGGCTCGTGGCGAAAAGGCACTTGAGGACTTAACTACTAAAGCCGTTGGTCACATTGACGACATGCTGAAGCACAAAGAAGCCGAACTTCTCGAGGTCTAATGACGAACGAACCGGACTACGGCAAAGCCGGCCGCAATTTGCCAGCGGCAACCGCTGTAGGCCTGGCACTTCTTTTCACGGTAACAACTTCACTATTTATTGACCCTAGATTCTTTGCGATTCTGGCCGCATTCGGAATGATGTTGGCTGCGCGCGAATTGGGTCGCACTTTGGTAGTTGGCTTATCTGCGCGAATGAGTATCTTGCTGCAGATTCTTGCACCAGTAATAGTTGCAGGTGCAGCTATAGCTGGCTCGACCGGACTGCTTGCAACCTTTGTCGCAAGTGCACTGCTTGTCCTTGCCGTTAGATTGCTCGATGGTCAAGAAGCGTATGTACATCACGTCACTAGATCCATTTTTGCTTTGGCGTATGCGCCCTTACTTGCTGGGTTTGCCGTCTTGCTTTCAATGCAAGAAAACGGTGCTTGGAAAGTCTTAGCCTTCATCTTGCTAACCGCTGCTACCGACTTAGGTGGTTATGCAGCTGGTGCGATTTTTGGCAAGCATCCAATGGCACCAGTAATTTCTCCAAATAAATCTTGGGAAGGCTTTGCTGGCGCTTTAGTTCTTCAGCTTGCCGTTGGTGTTTCGCTCTGGGTCTACGTGTTCGAGCAACCTTGGTGGGAAGGTGCGGTTATTGGATCTGTCATGATGCTGACTGCAACTCTTGGCGATCTAATCGAATCCATGGTTAAGCGCGATCTTGGCATCAAGGACATGGGTTCTTTATTGCCGGGACATGGTGGCGTAATGGATCGCCTGGACTCATTGGTAGTTAACGCATTCATGGCGTGGCTGCTATTTGGATTTTTTCTCTAACTAGCGATGTGCCCGTAGGCTAGAGGTATGCCTGCACCCGGTGAATTAATCATGGTCGAACCTAAGCGACCTAAACCGCCAAAACACTGGTCTGATTGGACCGTTGAAGAGCGCAAGGCACAAGTAGTTGAACTTGGATTACCAGGGTTTCGAGCAGATCAGTTTTCTCGCCAGTGGTACCAACGATTAAACAACGACACAACATCTTGGACTGATGTGCCTGCAGATATGCGGGAAGTAGTTAAAGACCTGTTGTTTCCAGAGTTGATGACCAGTGTTCGCGAATTAAAGTGCGACAACGGTGCCACGGTGAAGCAAGTTTGGAAACTTTTTGACGGCGTTATGGTTGAGAGCGTTTTGATGCGCTACACCGATCGCGTGACAATGTGCATTTCTTCGCAAGCTGGTTGTGGCATGAATTGCCCGTTCTGTGCAACTGGCCAAGGTGGACTGACTCGAAACTTATCTACTGCTGAGATTGTGGAACAAGTTCTGGCCGGTGCCCGCTCGCTTGCGAACGGTGAAATTGAAGGCGGCATCGGTCGCGTTAATAACTTGGTATTTATGGGCATGGGTGAACCGATGGCCAATTACAACAGTGTCATAGGTGCAATACGCCGATTAACTGAGCCAGCGCCTGCAGGATTTGGAATGTCTGCACGTGGCATCACAGTTTCAACAGTCGGGTTGGTTCCGCGCATGCGCCAACTGGCAGAAGAGGGTATCCCAGTAACTCTTGCCGTATCTCTGCATGCCCCAGATGATGAATTACGCGACACATTGGTACCGATCAACACTCGCTACAAGGTGCAAGAAGTTTTAGATGCTGCTTGGTATTACGCAGATCAAACTGGGCGACGAATTTCAATTGAATACGCAATGATCAAAGACATTAACGATCAGGCATGGCGTGCAGATCTACTTGGTGAAAAGCTAGCCGGAAACCTAGTGCACGTAAATCTAATTCCGCTTAATCCAACCCCAGGATCTAAGTGGACAGCTTCTCGCCCAGAAGATGAAGATGAATTCGTGCGACGACTAAAGAGTCATGGCGTGCCAGTAACCGTTCGTGATACTCGAGGTCGCGATATTGACGGCGCGTGTGGCCAACTCGCTGCTGCAACAAAAAACTAAATTTCTGACACCTTCGCGCTCGCGACTCTCTAGTTAGTGGTAGACACTATCTATGACTGATTACCAGCGGGCCTACAAGCAAAGCTTGGCTGACCCTGCTGGGTTCTGGGGCGAAGCTGCTCAGTTGGTTAAGTGGGATAAGGCGCCAAAAGTCGTTTTGGATGACAGCAACATCCCGCTGTATCGCTGGTTTTCTGATGGCATGTTAAACACTTGCTACAACGCACTTGATCGACACGTAATTGATGGTCGCGCAGATCAACCAGCAGTTATTCATGAAAGTGCAATCACAGGTAAGTCTTCAACTCTGACTTATGCCCAAATGCTGGAGAAGACAGCTAGATTCGCTGGCGCGTTACGAATGGCAGGAGTCGAAAAAGGGGACCGCGTAGTTATCTATATGCCCATGGTTCCCGAGGCGCTGATTGCAATGCTGGCGTGCGCCAGATTGGGCGCGATTCATTCCGTTGTATTTGGTGGATTTGCTCCAGCTGAGTTAGCGGCACGAATTGATGATGCAAAGCCGAAAGTAATTGTTTCAGCGTCGTGCGGCCTAGAGCCAACTCGCATCGTTGAATACAAACCAATGCTCGACGAGTCGATTTCATTGGCAACTCACAAACCAACCCGATGCATAATCTTTCAGCGGGAACAGCATCAAGTTGAATTGGGGCCGCTAGATATCGACTGGAAAGATGCCATGGCTATGGCAGAACCAGCTGAATGTGTTTCAGTAGCTGCAACTGATCCGCTTTACATTCTGTATACCTCTGGGACAACCGGAAAACCTAAGGGAATTGTGCGCGATAACGGCGGCCATGCAGTTGCTTTGACTTGGTCCATGAAGAACATCTACAACATTGACGCTGGTGACATGTGGTGGTCGGCATCAGATGTTGGTTGGGTTGTTGGTCATTCCTACATCGTTTATGCGCCACTTTTTGCTGGCGCCACAACCATTGTTTTCGAAGGTAAACCAGTTGGCACACCAGATGCTGGAACTTTTTGGCGAGTAATTGAAAGATACGGAGTCAAGGGTTTATTTACTGCGCCAACTGCGATTCGAGCTATTCGAAAAGAAGATTACAACGGTGATTTCATTAGGAGTGCGGACCTTTCAAAGTTTGAGAATCTGTTTCTCGCTGGTGAGCGACTAGATCCGGACACGTACCACTGGGCCACGAAAAATCTTGGTGTTCCAGTAATTGATAACTGGTGGCAGACCGAAACCGGTTGGCCTATTGCATCAAACTTGCGTGGCCTAGAGCCGATGCCAATTAAGCCAGGATCGCCAACGGTTGCTATTCCTGGGTACGACATTCGTGTCCTTGATGAATTGGGCAATGAGCTACCAGCTGGCACAGAAGGAAATATCGCAATCAAGTTGCCGTTGCCGCCGGGAACTTTGCCAACATTGTGGGGAGATGACCAAAGGTATATCGACTCCTACCTAACGGTTTTTCCAGGTATGTATGCCAGTGGCGATGGCGGGTATCTAGACGAGGACGGTTACGTCTACATCATGGGACGCACAGATGATGTCATCAATGTTGCGGGACATCGATTAAGTACTGGATCACTTGAAGCTGTTGTTGCCACTCACGAGCTGGTTGCAGAATGTGCTGTGATTGGTGTGGCAGATGCAATTAAGGGACAAATTCCAAAAGCTTTTGTAGTTCTAAAATCTGGCGCACAAATCGATGCCGAGGAACTACGCAAGCAAATCGTTGCGCTAGTTCGTAAAGAAGTTGGACCTGTTGCAGCATTAAATGAAGTAGTTGTCGTTCCTGGATTACCAAAAACCAGATCGGGCAAAGTCCTTCGCAAGACGATGCGGGGGATTGCTGATGGCAAACACGTGGATATCCCTAGCACCATCGAAGACGCGTCCATCTTGGACCTTTTGCGACCGCTGCTACGTTCTGAATCCTGAATTAACCCACTAATAAGCCAAGTTTGTAGTCAATAAAGTCATATAGTTGCTCTATGGCTCTTTCATCTAGCGCAAAGCGCAATCTTTTTGGAATCAACGCACTCAGTGCCTGGGTTGGTTTGGGTATGTCAACCCTTATCGAACTATTTGGCCTGGTCGAACCACTCGATAACGGCAAACCACCAATCGTTTCGCAGTTTGGCCACACTGGTGACTATGCCTCAGGCCTTGCCGGCGCACCTGAGCGACTATTTGACCTTTTTAGCTACTTCACAATCTGGAGCCAGATCGCGGTTGGCATTGTGATGACGCTGCTTTACTTAAACCCTGCTCGCGATGGAAAGCTATTCCGAGTATTTCGAATCGACAGCATTTTGATGATCACCGTCACAGGCGTGGTTTACAACTTGCTACTTGGACCAAATTATCCACCGCAGGGCCTAAACCAAATCTCAAGTCCAATTCAGCACACTGTTACACCGTTGCTGACAGTATTGATATTTCTTATTGCTGGGCCGCGTGGATGGTTCTCGTTTAAGAACGTGGCCAAGGCCTTGGTGGTACCAATCATTTACGTCTTTTACACGCTATTCCGAGGCGCGATCATCGACAAGTATCCATATGACTTCTTTGACGTTGTTTCATTTGGCTATGCCTATGTCTTGATTTTTGTTCTTGGAATTCTCTTTGCCTCGATAATCGTGGCAGGAATTTATTGGGGCATAGATAAAGCTCTATCGCGAAAACCAGCTACAGATTAAGTATCAATAAAAAAGCCCCCGATCACTCGGGGGCTTTTTTATTGGACTAACTAGGCTTTGTAGTCGGCGTAAGCAGCGATACCGGTAAGTGCTTGACCAACAACCAAAGTGTGGATCTCGTTGGTACCTTCGTAGGTGTAAACGCTTTCCAAGTTATTCATGTGGCGAATGATTGGGTATTCCAGTGTGATACCGGAACCACCAAGCATGGAACGTGATTCGCGAGCTACTTCAAGTGCCATACGAACGTTGTTCTTCTTGCCGATGCTGACCTGCTCAGGGCGAAGTAAGTGCTGATCTTTTTGCTTTCCAAGGTGAGCAGCTAGCAACATTCCATTGCCAGTTGCAATTGCCATGTCAGCAAGCTTTTGCTGTGACAACTGGAAAGCTGCAAGTGGGCGATTGAACTGGTGACGGTTCAACTGGTAGTCAATTGCGGTTTCAAGACAATCGCGAGCCGCGCCAACAACTCCGAACAAGATTCCGAAGCGAGCTTCGGACAAGCAAGATAGTGGGCCGCGAAGGGTCTGTACTTCAGGCAACACCGCAGAAGCAGGTAGGCGAACGTTATCAAAAACCAATTCGCTGGTGATTGAGGCACGAAGTGACATCTTGTGCTTAACCAAGTTGGCTTTAAAGCCAGGAGTGTTAGTTGGGACTACGAATCCTTCGATGCCGTTGTCGGTGTGTGCCCAAACGATTGCAACATCTGCAATGTTTCCGTTTGTGATCCACATCTTTGAACCGTTAAGAATCCAGTCATCACCATCGCGCTTGGCATTGGTGCGCATTTCACTTGGGTTAGAACCAGCATCAGATTCAGTTAGGCCAAAGCAACCAATTGCTTCGCCCGCAGCCATGCGTGGCAACCATTCTTGCTTTTGCTCTTCTGAACCAAACTTCCAAATTGCAAACATTGCAAGGGAGCCCTGTACCGAGACGAAGGATCGAAGACCCGAGTCACCTGCCTCTAGTTCTAGGCACGCTAGGCCATAAGAAGTAGCATCAGTACCGGCACAACCATAGCCCTCAAGGTGCATGCCGAACATGCCCATCTGGCCAATTTCTTTAGCCAATTCGCGAGCAGGGAACTCGCCGTCTTCAAACCACTTACCAACGTGTGGCTTGACGCGATCGTCGACGAATTTACGAACAGAATCGCGCATTGCAAGCTGTTCTTCGTTGAACAAGCTATCGATTGCGTATAAATCAAATGGATGTTGTGGCGCGGCCATGTGGTTTCCTATCTCTGGAATTGGATCCAATTTATCACCGATTGGATCCAATCCGCAAACACCAAAACTGGTGATTTCTCGATAATTTACTAGGAAATCGTCAGTAACACTATGGCTATTCCAGCTCCGTAAAGCCCAAGTACCTGATGGCGCTCCAGGCGCTCTTTTAGGAAGATTCGGGCCAAAAGCACTGTGATTGCTGGGTATAGAGCTGCAATCACCGAGATGATCACGAGCTGGCCGCGTTGGGCTGCCAACATAAATGCCGTGCCACCCCAAACATCTAAGGCTCCCGATGCCATTGCGCGCTTAGTGTCGACCGGTTTACCAGCCATCGATTTCCAGAGCACTAAAGCGGTTACGCAAAAAATCACCATAGTTACCGACCGCGCCGTAATTACTGGTGAAAGCCCTGAGCCTTTTGGGGCACTGCCAACACTGAGCAAGAATCCAGCAAAACCAATGCCACCAAGGACAGCAAAGACTGCGGCAGTTCGCGTCAGTGGATGAGTGGCGTCAACTGTAGAGCGACTAACTAAAACAATCGATGCCATGGCAAGTAATGCGCCCAGCGATCCAGTTACCGTTAAACGTTCGCCGCGAAATAGTCCCACGCTGAACGGAATGATCACTGCGACAAGTGCGGTAATTGGTGCAACTGCTCCCATTGGGCCTAGCCCAAGAGATTTCAAAACAAATATGTACCCAACAACACCCGAAGTTCCAGCAAACAAACCCGCGATTATGGCCTCGCGACTAAAGTCAGCTCCCAGAAATGGTGAAGCAATAAGCAGCGAAGCAAGTCCGGTACCTACGGTGATCGGTAGAACTTTGAATAGTGGGCTTGTTCTTGTGGCGAGGCCGCCAAAGTAGTCACCAAAGCCATAGGAAAGTGCGCAAGCAAAGGCAAGCAGAACGGCAGACATAAGACTTCGAGTCTATTGCCTTACTAGTGACACCCTGAGGATCAATGCTGCAGAAGCAGCCGCACACACAGCACCAATTAGCCACAATTGCACCAATCCCTGCCCATTGCTTTGATTCAGAAGTAGTGCAGCTATTGAGGGCACAAGCACGTACGGAGCAGTCGTTGCATTTGTAAAGGTACTGAGTTTTTTACCTGAGTTCGGTCCCTCTGGGTTTGAATGCAAGTAGATCGATAGCTCAAGACCGTTAGCAGTTCCAAATGCTGCACCAAAAACAACCGCTGCAAATGTTGCCATCCCAACACTTGGAAATAAAGCAAGGATTGAAAGTGTCGCACCAACTGTCACGCCGGCAGCGGAATAAGTCCGAAGTGCCCTTATGTTACTTTGAGCAAAAATTCCTGCAACAATTCCGGAAATGATGCTTGCGATAGTTGCAACAAAGACCATTGTCGTTGCAAGCTCAGCAGAAGCCATGTCATCTAATTTAAGAATATCTTTCGTGTATGCAACCAAGTAGCCGTTAGCACTAGAAGTCGCCCAACTTAATAGGAATCCAGCCACTATGAATTTCTTCCAGAGTTTAGGAGAAACAGCCAAGTCTGAATTTGAAAAGCTTGCATTTGGAATAATAGGTAGCGCACTTGAATTTTTTACAAAAAGTAACGGGATTGCGCCAATCGCACCAACTGTAGAAGTGATCAAAAATGCCTGTTCGGGAGATCTGATCGCCATTTGAACCAACAGGCTTCCAAGCAACAACGCAAAAACAGGTGCACCGCCAGCAAGTCCAGAGGCTAGCCCCTTCCTTTTGCTAGTTGTAGTGGTAGCAGCGATCGCTAAAGCACTACTCACTATTGCTGCGGAAGGTAGTTGGATAGCTATCCAAGCGACTACCAAAGCGGTAAAGGAATCAGCTTTGCTAAGTGAATATCCCAAGCTGGCGGCTCCAACAACTCCGAACAGAATTATAGGTTTCCGAGAATCAAATTTGTGTGCCATCATGTCACCAATCCGGCCACAAACCGAAAGCGAAGCTATTAATGCCAACCATCCGGCTGCTAACAGAACTGAATACTCCGAAGAACTATTTTCGCCAAGTAGTTGATCGCTGCGCAACGCAAGGGTCAGTACAGTAGCAGGCATTACGATTATCCAGCCGGCGAAAACGCCGATCGCAGGGATCAAAAACATGGGTCCTACTTGGGCTTGTTGATCATGGGACGTACCACTATTTGGATACTAGATAACATTATGGCGCGGGTATGTCAGGCGCTAGTGCCATCTAAATATGATTGAGATACGGCGATAAAACCACTGCTGACATCAGAGTTTATAGTCAGTTCTGCAGTTGCCCGTGTTGATTAGCATAGAAGGGTAGTCTTAATACTCAGGTCCCATGGTGCCGAGATCAGTGCTCACCACGCTGCTTTGGATAGACATATCTGAAGTAATGAAAAACTCGCTTCGGAGATGTTTGAATTCGCTATTAACGGAATCGGTTCACAAATCGCTCAAAGTCCATCAGAGCCCTTCGCTATAAAGCGCGCTTGCATGATCGAGTCTTATTTAGTGTCACTTGGTTTTAAGCCATCCACGATCACACCCAAGATCAAGGTCGTGAATCAGTGCAGGAAGTCAAGAGTTTCGGTACTGGCTCTTTACTCGTGAGGTTCTCTCAACACTTTGAAAATCGGTTTCGCCTAATCTTCTGGGAGTGGGCGAATCTGTTTTTGTTTCGTTGAACAGCGTTATACACACTTGGCAGAGCTTTGTATGGATAAAGTTTGTATGTGGTTGCCCGGGATTCATTATCAGCAGATGTAATTGTCGAGGCGGCCGTTGCGCGAGTCGATTCACATGGCATGGATTCTTTGACACTCAGAACTCTTGGGGAAGACCTCGGTGCGCATTTCACGTCTTTGTATCGACACTTTAGGAATAAAGAAGAATTAATTGCAGCAATGTTTGAGTATGTCTTGAGAGATGTATCTGATGATGTAGCTAAGGCCCCGGATGAACCTATCGCTCGTATTCGTTCTATTGCCATGGCTTTCCGTAGAGCACTTCACCGTCATCCAGCACTCGTCGGCACGATAGTCGCAACTGAAGGCACGGAATCGTCTTTCGCACTTCAAAGTTCAATTACCCAGGATCTTGCAGCGTTAGGGGTGCCTACAAAAGAGATTGCCACTAGGTATCAGATGCTGGAGTCATATGTTTTTGGCGCTTCCATGTTTGACTACTTAGGTGCGCCAAATCATCTCAAGCACAGGCGGCAACGCCATTCGTCTTCGGGGCTGAAGGAATTCTCGGCAGCAAGCAAATCTGAAAAATCCGTTGACTCACACAACGAGGCCGCATTTGCGGCTGGACTAGATGCAATTCTTATCGCTATATGCGGTAAGTGAAGGCGCCAAAAATTAGCAAATTTCTTGAAAACTTAGACCTTAATCAACTTAGTTGACTACAAAGATGATTAAATATGGCTAGTGGATTTGCTATGGCCTAATACCCAATGCGGTGTGGACAAGCACAAAAAATGAAAAGGATTCCCATGACTACCAAGAATGCGGCCAGTTCAAGCAGTAGAAGAAAGCTTTGGTTAATTACCCCTGTCGTTATGATCGCAACATTGCTTGGAGCATCTCCGGCTCACGCGGCTACAGTCAACGTCACTGTTTCGTGCACTGCGAATACAAACTTCACTGCAAATGATGGCGACAACATTGTGTTTACATTCTCTTCAGGATGCACAAATGATTCACAGCTGTTTACATGGAAAGCATGGATAACCAATGGTGACTGGTTGACACCTACGAGCGTGGGAGCAAGTATTCCCTCTGGTACACAACTTGAGAAGACTCTTGTGCCAGGCAACTCATCTCGAAATGCTGGAGATACTGTTGCGTTTGTTGTTCCAGATATCAACAGCGCTTCTTCTGCGTCAAGTTTTCAAATCATCTGGCAAGGAGCTACACCCGTAAATTCTGCGACTCCAACAATTTCATCTCATCCAACCGGTAGTACAAAAACCGTCGGAACCCAACTCACTCTTTCAGTTATAGCGACTGCATCTGATGGCGGAACTCTGACTTATCAGTGGAAAAAGGGTGGAAACGACATACTTGGAGCAACTTCTGCCAGCTTCACGATCCAAGCTGTTTCTTTGTCGGATGCGGGTGCGTACACCGTAGTTGTAACAAACACTCACTTGCAAGACGAACCAGTTTCCACCACATCGAACTCGGCAACGATTGCTGTGGAAGCTGCTCCGGAACCTGAATCCCCAGAAGACGATTCCGATACGCCAACAGCTAGCAAAACTGCCAGTGCTGGAGACATTACCTTCAGCTCAGGAACTAGCGTGCTTTCTGCCGCGACAAAAAATAGCCTGAAGGCAGCGGTAAAGAAAGCTGGAAAGTCCGCCTCCTTCACAGTAACGGGAGCAGCCGGTCAGATTTCTGGAGTTTCCGATAAGGCAGTTAAGGCCCTTGCTCTAAAGCGAGCCAGCGTAATTAAGTCTTACTTAGTGTCACTTGGTGTTAAGTCATCCAAGGTTACGCTCAAGACCAAGGTCGTAAAGCAAGGCAAGAAACCAAAAGTTTCGGTTGTAGCTAGCTAATAGGAGACTGGATCTAACGTTATACAAGCAATAGCGCCACTTCGAGATTGAGAAGTGGCGCTATTGCTTTGTCGTTTAACTTGAAGCCAAAAGTGCAACGGCTGCGCCAGCACTAATCAACCCGATTAACTGGTGGCGCTCCATGCGTTCATGCAAAACTAATCTGGCAAGAAACACAGTGAAGGCTGGGTAAAGTGCAGCCACAACAGCAACTAGTACTAAGTCGCCAGCCCGAGTTGCCATCATGAAAGTTGCGCCACCAACAACGTCAAGGGCACCAGATGCAATTGCTAACTTGTAATCAATGGCACCTTCGCGAATGGTTTTCCATTTTGCGATGGCGACAAAGATAAAGATTCCTCCAGTAACCAATCGCCCAACAATTACGGGTGCCAAACCACTATCGTCCGGTCCGCCGCTGATCCCGAGTAGGTAACCCGCGATACCAAGTCCAGCGATAATTGCAACGATTACTGCTTTAGCAGTCACTGGGTGAGTGGCATCTGCAGTTGAACGACTAACCAGAACGATTGAAACAAAAGCCAATCCCGCGCCAACAAACCCAATCGTCGAGAGCGTCTCACCGCGCAAAAATCCAACTGCAAACGGAATGATTGCTCCAATGACCGCAGAGATCGGAGCTACAACACTCATTGGGCCAAGTGCCAAGCCATACATAATGAAGATGTAGCCGATAGTTCCAGACAGACCGGCTGCTACACCTGCCAAGATGGCGCCTTGGCTAAAGGTTGCCCCAAAGAATGGAACTGCAAGGCCCAGTGTCACGATGCCAGTTGCAACAATAATGGGCAATACTTTCCAGATTGATCCGCGTCGAGTGGCAAGTCCACCCCAGAAATCAGCAACGCCATAACTAATAGCGCACATCAGTGCCAGCACAATTGCAGTCACGGGCTATTGGCCTAACAGCTTAGAAACAACGCCAGCCAGCTTTGAAGGTTTACCGGTTTTATCTTCCGCATGATCCGCTCTAGTCATGATTTGAAGTCCAGCATTTGCGCCTATCCAGCGCAGCGGTTCAACTTCCCAATTCGGTGACTTGTGATTCACCCAAGGAAGCTTGGTCAAACTTGTTTCCTGATTTGTTATCAGATCGGCAAGTGTTCTTCCGGAAAGGTTTGTAGTTCCAACACCATCACCAACGTAACCACCGGCCCAAGCAATTCCAGTCTTGCGATCCAGTCCAGCCGAAGCCATCCAGTCCCGAGCAACTCCAAGTGGGCCACCCCAAGTGTGAGTAACTTTGGCATCTGCAACAACTGGGAATAGTTCAGCCAAGACACCAAGTAACGAAGGATGCACTTTGCTGTGCTGGTCGTATTCATCCTTGATAGATGAACCGAAATGATATGGAGCGCCCCGACCACCGAATGCAAAGCGGTCATCTGCAGTTCGCTGACCGTAGATGATCAGATTTCTAAAATCACCAAAAGTCTCACGATTGGCTAATCCGATTTGATCCCACTTCTCAGCACTTAGCGGCTCGGTCGCCATCATTAAGGAATAGATCGGAACGATGTTTCGCTTTTGGCCTTCTAGCGTTTTTGTGTAACCCTCGGTGGCGCGAACAATGTAGCGAGCGCTGATTAATCCACCGCTAGTTGTTACTTTGCCGGATTCAATTTTGGTGGCCGCAGTGTGTTCGTAAATTGTTGCGCCGCGCTTTTCTACGACATTGGCAAGTGAGCGAACAAGTTTCGCTGGATTAATTGCCGCAACATGAGGTGTAAAAGTAGCGCCAAGCAGGTTTGTCGCCTGGGCACGTTCCTTAGCTTCGTCAGCACTTAATAATGCGTAATGTTCAGACCCGTAGCCCCACTGCTCCCAGTGGTGAATGTATTCCTGGGCGCGTTGCCATTGCAGCGGGGTTCGGGCAAAAGAAATTGTGCCACCACGTTGCCATTCGCACTCAATACCTTCGGCTCTTACTACATTCTCAATTTCGGTAACCGTGTCATGCATTGCGTCCTGCATTGCGCGAGCCGAATCCCGACCATGTATCCGCCCAAGTTTGTCGATCTCGGTAGGGAAGTAAGCCGAACACCAGCCGCCGTTACGTCCTGATGCGCCGTATCCGGCAACTTCGGAATCGATGATGGCGATGTTTAAGTTTGGGTCTCGTTGTTGTAAGTAATAAGCAGTCCAAAGTCCGGTGTAACCAGCGCCAACAATTGCAACATCAACATCAATGTCTTGCTGAAGTGCAGATCGTGTGGAAGTTGCCAAGTCTTCTGGCAAGGTATTCCACCACAAAGACTTTGATCGGTAGTCAGTCATTTTGAAACTTTCTGGTTAGCGCTTCCAGTTTTTAATGTATTCCGGAATCGGGATGTTCTTTTCAGTTGTCATTGGGTCGGAAACGGGTTCGCCAAAAACTTCTTTCAGGGGAACATAGCCTGCCCAAATATTTGAATAAATCGGATCGGTTAGATCACTTGGCACATCATCAGGGTCGCCTTGGCTTACTTTGCAAGAAACTTCATTGAGATCAAGTGCCAGCATCAGAGTGGCTTTAGATTCTTTTGGTGCCGCTTTGCGAGCTTCCTCAGTGCGACCAGGAAGCAAATGATCCGTGATGCGAATCAGTGCTGCTTCTTTAGCTTCGCCCTCAAGTACTTCACAAGATCCCAACGCAATTACGCAGCGGTAATGCATGCTGGATTCAAAAGCGCTTCGAGCTAGCACCATGCCATCAAGCAAAGTGACAGTAAAGCAGCAGGGTTGTCCCGCAGCTAAATTCTTAAACAGTCTCGAGGCAGTTGAACCATGGAAAAGGACTCGATCGCCATCCCGGGCATAACCCACTGGCATAACGAAAGGTTGCCCATCTACTACACAAGAAACGTGAGCTACTAGGCCAGCATCTAGAATTGCATTTACTTCAGCACGATCTTTAACCGCTTTTTCAGGAAAGCGACGGACCGAAGTTCGGTCCGTCGCTCCAACTGGATTAGTCATTAGAGAATCTTTTGTCCTTCAGTAAGAACGTGACGCAAGATTTGCTCCATTTCGTCGAACTGTTCCTGGCCACAAATAAGTGGTGGAGCTAGCTGAACTACTGGGTCGCCACGATCGTCGGCGCGGCAATACAAGCCATTTTCAAACAAGGCCTTCGATAGGTAGCCGCGAAGCAAGCGCTCGCTTTCATCTTCGTTGAAGGATTCCTTAGTGGCCTTGTCTTTTACAAGTTCAATACCGTAGAAGAATCCTTCACCGCGAACGTCACCAACAATGTCAAGATCTTTCAGTTTTTCAAGAGTCTGACGGAATTGGTTTTCATTGTCGCGAACATGCTGGTTGATGCCTTCTTTGTCGAAGATGTCAAGGTTTGCCAAAGCAACTGCAGCGGAAACTGGGTGACCACCAAATGTGTAACCATGCGCAAAGTAAGTATTGCCCTTCTTGAATGGTTCGAACACTTTGTCACCAACAAGCATTGCGCCGATTGGGGAGTAGCCCGAAGTCATGCCCTTTGCAGTTGTGATGATGTCAGGATCAACACCAAAGCGCTTCATTGCAAACATGTCACCAATGCGACCAAAGGCACAGATGGTTTCATCTGCAACCATCAATACGTCGTACTGATCGCAGATTTCGCGAACCCGTTCTAGGTATCCCGGTGGTGGTGGGAAACAACCGCCAGAGTTTTGAACTGGTTCTAGGAAAACGGCGGCAACTGTGTCGGCACCTTCAAACAAGATCGCTTCTTCAATGCGATCTGCGGCCCAGCGACCGAATGCCTTGATGTCATCCTGATGGTATTCAGCGCGGTAGAAGTTTGTGTTTGGCACTCGGAAACCACCTGGAGTCAGAGGTTCAAAGTACTTCTTGGCATCTGGAATACCAGTGATCGCAAGCGCACCTTGTGGTGTGCCGTGATATGCGACCGCGCGACTGATGACTTTATGCTTCATCGGCCTGCCAGTTAGTTTGTAGTACATCTTTGCGGCTTTCCATGCTGACTCAACGGCCTCGCCACCACCAGTGGTGAAGAAGACGCGATTCAAAGAGGAAGGCGCGTAGCTGATTAGGCGCTCAGCAAGTTCAACTGCCTTTGGATGGGCATAGGACCAAAGTGGGAAGAAGGAGAGTTCCTGCATTTGCTTGGCTGCAGCTTCAGCAAGTTCGCGGCGACCGTGGCCGATTTGAACTGTGAAAAGTCCGGCAAGACCATCAAGGTACTTACGACCTTGTTCGTCATAGATGTAGGCACCTTCACCACGAGTGATGATTGGAACTTCGCCACCGTTTTCGTATGTTGAGTGACGAGTGAAGTGCATCCATAGCCGATCGCGCGCCATGTCTGATGTTGCGGAGTTTGTTGTTCTTTCTTCTAGTGCTGTCATTACGTATCCAATGTTTTGGTTAGCGGGTTCCCCATGTATAGCTCTGCTTGCGCAGTTTCAAATACATGAAAGTTTCCGTGCGTCGGACCCCAGGAATCGCACGGATTTTACGATTGATCACTTCAAGAAGCGCTTCATCGTCTTCGCAAACAACTTCGAGGATTATGTCGAAGCTGCCTGCTGTCAGGATGATGTAGCTGATCTCATCCATCTGAGAAAGCACGTCGGCGACGGCTTCCATGTCTCCATCAACTTCAATGCCAATCATCGCTTCGCGATTAAAGCCAACTTGAAGTGGATCCGTTACTGCAACGATCTGCATGACTCCGGTTTCCAGGAGCTTGCTGACACGCTGACGAACTGCAGCTTCAGACAACCCAACTGCCTTACCGATAGTGGCGTAAGGACGTCGGCCATCTTGCTGGAGTTGCTCGATGATTGCTTTTGAAACTTCATCGAGTACGGCAACTTTGGACATGCTTCCATTTTCATAGGATTTCGTACAAAAAACAAGCGATTTCGTGGTGTTTACAAAAAATTAATACGAAATTCGTACCTAAATTCCAATTTTGGTTCAGAAATCGCAAAAAACCCCCTGACAGGGCCCATTCTTTTAGGTATTGTTTAGGAAATTGTGTAAACCCAACTGTCGTTAAAAGGAATATCGAATGAGTCAATATCAGGTTCTCAACCCGGCAACAGGCGTAGTTGAGCAAGAGTTCGCCACGGCAACTGATGCAGAGTGCCGCGATGCCATTACTGCTGCAGATACCGCGCATAAGTCATGGAGCAAAGTTCCTTTGGCAGAACGTGCAGCAATCGTTCACCGAATTGGCCAGCTACATATCGATCGCCAAGATGAGCTTGCTGCGATTATCAATCGCGAAATGGGTAAGCCATTGGCTGACGCTGCTGGCGAAGTTGAATTTTCAGGCTTGATCTACCAGTACTACGCAGACAACGCAGCGACACTTCTTGCTGACATGCCAATTGAATTATCAGGTGGCGAAGGTTCTGCGGTTATGCGCAAGTCATCAGTTGGTGCACTTCTTGGAATCATGCCGTGGAACTTCCCGGCTTACCAGGTTGCACGCTTTGCTGGCCCTAACTTGGTGGCAGGTAACACAGTAATTTTGAAGCACGCGCCACAGTGCCCTGAGTCAGCTCTAGCAATCGAAAAGATTTTCAAAGATGCAGGCGTACCAGCCGGCGTTTACGTAAATCTTTTTGCATCGAACGAGCAGATCGCAGACATGATTCCACATCCAGGTATTCGTGGCGTATCACTTACTGGTTCAGAGCGCGCTGGCGCTGCAGTTGCCGAGATTGCAGGACGTCACCTAAAGAAGTGCGTACTAGAACTTGGTGGCTCAGATGCTTTCATTCTGTTAAGCACCAACGACTTGGATTCAGTTATTGAATCCGCAGTGTTTGCACGTATCGATAACACTGGTCAGGCATGCAATGCAGCAAAACGCATGGTGGTTGTTGATGGGCTATACGACGAATTTGTCGAGAAATTCACTGCAGCAATGATGGCTGCGGAAATTTCTAGCCCACTCAGTTCCGTACGGGCTGCTGAAATTCTGGAAGAGCAAGTAAATCGCGCAGTTAAGCAAGGTGCGAAGTTAACTAGCGCAGGCGACCGTAATGGCGCCTTCTTCCCAGCTGGAGTTCTAACCGATGTCTCTACTGACAACGAAATTTTCCGTGAGGAACTATTCGGTCCAGTTGCTCAAATCCACCGCGCTAAAGATGAAGCTGATGCAATTCGAATTGCAAATGATTCACAGTTTGGTCTGGGTTCATACCTATTCACAACAGATGATGCTCAAGCCCTTCGGGTAGCAGACGCGCTGGACACTGGAATGGTTTACGTCAATGGCGTTGGTTTGGATGCTCCGGAACTTCCATTCGGTGGCACGAAGCGCTCCGGCTTTGGCCGCGAGCTTGGCCCACTTGGAATTGAAGAGTTCCTTAACAAGAAACTAATTCGCATCAACGGCTAAGCGATCTCTTAAAAATAGGCACCTCGAAATGGGGTGCCTATTTTTATGCCCTGATGCCGACATACAAACAACTTTGTGTTTACAATGAAAGTGCAAGGGGATCACCTGTAGTGGTGGCCGATTGGCACTAGGAACTAAAGGCCTAGAGCGCATATGGAAAGGGACTGGTGGGATCCGGATTCGCGAATCTGCGAATACCGACAGAAAAACATGCTGGCGATTTTTGCCAGACAAATCTGATCACCAGTGAGTCCTAACTCACCCAATCGTTTGGAACTTTTGCAATGGTTTTTTCACATATAGCTTCACCGCACGTTCTGCCATCCTTGGCTGATGTTTGGGAAGGTTCATATTGGCTCGATGACGAAGTTGAACCAGAACATGATTCATCTCGCGTTGTCGGCAATTTAACTGCTGACTTGTTGATTGTTGGCGGCGGATTTACCGGCCTATGGGCTGCAATCGAAGCTAAAGAACATAACCCCGATCTCGATGTGGTTTTGGTCGAAGGCAACGCGGTAGCGCGGGGTGCTTCTGGTCAAAACGGTGGCTTTGTTGCGGCATCACTTACTCATGGCTTTGCAAATGGTCTGGATCGTTGGCCAAATGACATCGCGAAGCTAACTAAGTTTGGTCAGCAAAACCTAAATGAAATGGAACAGTTTGTTATTGATCGAAAGATCGATTGCGACTGGATGCGCGTTGGCGAAATGGATGTCGCCACTGAGGATTATCAAGTCTCTGAGCTGCAAGAGTTTATTGAAGTTGCAAAACCATACGGAGAAGAACTTGTTTGGTTAGATCAAGCGGAAGCGCGCCGTCGCTTGAATTCACCAACCTATCTAGGCGCATTGTTTGATCCGGACAGCGTGGCTATCTGTGACCCAGCTCGGTTGGCTTGGGGACTACGTGACGTCGCACTTGAACTTGGCGTCAGAATTTATGAACACAGCAAAGTAGTTGACCTTGATGAACGTGACGATCGCGTTACTGCAAAGACTGAATTCGGTAGCGTGACAGCGCCTAAAGTCTTGCTGGCAACTAATGCCTTCCCGCCCCTTTTACGCCGACTCAAGTACTTGATTGTGCCGGTTTATGATTCCGTCTTAGTTACTGAAAAACTCAGCGAACAACAGCGCCGCGACATTGGTTGGGCGGGCAATGAAGGTGTAAGTGACACTGGCAATCAATTCCATTACTACCGACCAACGGAAGATGGTCGCATACTTTGGGGTGGGTACGACGCGACTTACCATTTCCGTAGTGGGTTTGGGGTTCAGCATGAGCATTCAACAAAGTCTTGGCCAAAGTTAGCTGACCACTTCTTCTCAACATTCCCTCAGCTTGAAGGTTTGCGTTTCGAGTATGCCTGGAGTGGTGCAATTGATACCTGCACTCGGTTTAGCGCATTCTGGGGAACTGCGATGAATGACAAAGTTGTTTATGTCGCCGGTTACACCGGACTGGGAGTTGGAGCATCCCGGTTTGGTGCCCAAGTGTCTATAGACAAGCTGCTAAATCGCGATACCGATCGACGAACCTTAGAGATGGTTAACACTTTGCCAATCCCATTCCCGCCTGAACCGTTTAAGTCAGCAGGCATCAACTTCACGCGCTGGTCCCTAGATCAAGCTGATCGCAATAAGGGTAAACGTAATTTATGGCTTCGCACCTTAGACCGATTCGGTATGGGATTCGACAGTTAATTCTTGGCCAAAGTTGTAAAGTCTGTGACATGACAACTGGTTATGTATGGAATGAACTTTATGGCTGGCACGATACGGGCACTTTTGCCGGACACGTATTTCCAAGTACAACTGTTCAGCCGTATCAACATTTTGAAAGTGCCGAAACAAAAGTTCGACTTGCTTCGTTGTTGGAAGTTTCTGGACTTACTAAAGATCTTGTTCGAATTCCTGCCGTGCCAGCAACTGAAGAAGATATTCTGCGGGTTCACTCCGCTGAACATGTGGCACGAATTAAAGCCGAGAGCTTGAATCCAAAGGGCGGTGACGCTGGCGATACTGAATCACCATTTGGTTATGGCGGTTACGACATTGCGTTACTCGCTGCAGGTGGCGCAATCGAAGCCTTGCGCGCAGTCATGAACGGCACTGTGAATAATGCTTACGCTTTAGTTCGTCCGCCTGGGCATCATGCTCGGCCATCTACTGGCATGGGATTTTGTATCTTCGGTAATGCAGCAGTCGCGATTGAAAATGTGCGAGCAACAATGGGTGTTCAGCGAGTCGTAGTTGTGGACTGGGATGTGCATCACGGTAACGGCACACAAGAGATTTATTACTCGGACCCAAATGTCCTTTGCATTTCCGTGCATCAAGATAATTTGTATCCAACTGATAGCGGCTTCATTGATGACATTGGTGACGAGTCTGCAGCAGGTTCGGTAATTAACATTCCGTTGCCAGCTGGTTCTGGCAACGGTGCCTATGTCGAAACCTTAGACAAAGTTGTGTTGCCAGCGATTCGTCGATTTAAGCCAGATGTGATTGTCGTTGCTTCAGGATTTGATGCCAGCGCTTCCGATCCACTGGGTCGCATGCTGGTTACCGCATCCGGCTATCGCCAGCTAACTGAAATGTTGCTAGGTGTGGCCGATGAAGTTTGTGAAGGCCGAGTAATGATGACGCATGAAGGTGGCTATTCACCGACTTACGTTCCGTACTGCGGCTTGGCCGTGCTTGAGGCGATGTCGGGGGTTAAGACTGACATCAACGATCCATTTGGCCCAGGCTATGAACGCCTGCCAGATCAGGCTTTAACCGAAACTCAGGCCAGTCGGATTGCCCAAGCCGCTGGGATACATGGGCTTTAAATTGGGATAACGCTTGATTTGGGTGGATTTTCCTAAAGATTGGAAACTTGTCTGCCGCTAGCCTTATGCTGTTCGAACAAATGTTCGAAAGGCTTGTTATGTCCCGCAACTACGGCGCCAGCTCCAAATCTCTGGCTTACGTAAGCACTAACGCTGATGGTGCTCCGAATTGGTTTAGTTGGCGTGGCCGCAGGTATGTAGTGCTGGCAATTTTATTCAGCTGGCTTGAAGTTGCTCCGTGGTGGCGTGCTCGCCAAGCCCGAGAGTGGCAGGTCTGGCGCATTGAAGCAGCCGATCAGGCCGCACAAAAAGACTCAGGCGCCCGTGACATGGACACGCCTAACTCAGGCGCCTGTTACATGGACACGCCTAACTCAGGCGTGTATGACATAGCAACTAGCGACCAGCGATGGTTCATCCGTCGCGTAATGGATTGATTTATTAATTAGCAGATTTATTAATTAGAAAATTACTGGAGGAAACATGACTGCTCAAATCACAGACGAAGTTCAAGTGACTGTAGCCAGTATTGATTTACTTGGTGGCGCCTTGCGTAGCCTGGACGCTGCGATTACATCATCACGTGCTGGTGAAAAATATGTGGCAGCGCATCTTGCTGCGTTACGCGCTGCTGCAGCTTTACTTGCGGCGTATGCCAAGCCAAATAGTAATTCGCGTAAGCCCAATAGGGGTCGGCCATCAAGTGCATGGACGTTAGTAATTAAAGTTGCGCCAGAGTTCACTGAGTGGGCACAGTATTTCGCAGCCGGTGCAGGTAAGCGCGCTGCCGCCGAAGTTGGTTTAGGTGGCGCAGTCACGCCGCGCGAAGCAGATGACTTAGTGCGGGATGCCCACGAGTTTATTGATTTAGTTTCCGAAAAACTTGGCGTATCCAGACAACTGACTTTGCCAACTAACGTAGCTGCGCAAGCCGTTGTTCCAAATAATGTAATTCCACTAAAGCGCCGCGCTGTATCGACCGCTAAGTAGGTTGTTGCAAAAGTTATGGATCAAGGCTTTATTCATCTGCATGTGGCATCCGCATTGTCTATGCGTTATGGCACAAGCACGCCACAAGACTTAGTGCTTCGGGCGACTGAATATGGTCAAACTGCATTGGCTTTAACGGATCGCGATACCGTAGCGGGCGCAGTCAGTTTTATCCATGCTTGCGCGAGTGCAAACGTCTCACCAATTCTTGGCGTCGATATTGCATTAGAGACTCCACAGCCATACTTGCCAACTCCAGCACATGGCGGGAAGTGGGTTAAGCCAGAACGACCACGAGTTACCCTGTTGGCGCACGACAAACTTAGTTGGGCTGGTTTGTGCGCAGTTATTTCACAAGCTCATAAAGATTCTCGCGAAGATCCAGAAATTAATCGGCAGGAGTTATTAAGGCTTGCTGGTGAGCATGGGTTAATTGCGTTACTGGGCCCACGGTCTGACATCGGTTACAACATCCTCAATCGCAGGCCGGATCGAGCTTTGGATCATTTGAGAACTTGGCAAGACCACGGCGTTCGGACGTACTTAGAAATTGCTACCCATCACCAAAGTCCAGATGGTTCAAATCTTTCAGACACTTTTGCAGCCCGAATTTTGCAGTGGGCGATTGTGCATAAAACTCAAGCGGTTTTAACAAATTTGGTTAGGTATCGGGATCCCAAAGATTCTCGAATTGCAGATGTGCTTGATGCCTCACGCCGACAGATTGCACTATCAAATCAACCCACAACCAGTCAGGCATTCTTGGCTTCAAGTCAGCACATGAGCGCTATTGCACAGCGAGTTTCTAGCTTGGTTGGTGATCCGCGCGATATTGGTAAGGCATTACTCAGGCAAACCGTAGTTCTTGGCCAAGAATGCATAATTGACCCACAGGCAGACCTAGGTATGAACCAGGTTTATGTGCCTGAGTTATCGAAGTTATTGCCGGGTGAAACTCGCAGCGCCGACAGCATTCTGCAAGAACGTTGTGAAGTTAGCTTTTCGAATTACTTAACTGATAATTCGGTTACTCGTAGCGATGATCGTCGTATTACTAGAGAGCGATTAGATTCCGAGTTGTCAGTAATCAAACAGATGGGTTTGGCTGGCTACGTTTTAACCGTTGCGCAAGTTGTGGACATGATTCGAGCTATGAAAGTTCGGGTTGCCGCTCGAGGGTCAGGCGCTGGAAGTTTTATTAACCATTTATTAGGAATTTCTGGTGTTGACCCAATCAAACACAATCTTTTAATGGAACGATTTGTTTCCACACTTCGCCCTGGCTTGCCAGACATAGATATAGATGTTGAGTCAGATCGTCGAATTGAAATTTATCAAGCTATCTTTGATCGATTTGGAGACCAGCGAACCACTTGTGTTTCGATGCGCGAAACTTATCGAGTTCGACATGCCATTCGTGATGTTGGCGCAGCCTTAGGGATGCCACCAGGAGAAATAAATACTTTTGCTAAGTCTTTCCCACACATTAGAGCTCGTTACATCAGAAGCGCGCTAGCTGAATTGCCAGAACTGCGTCGAAGTGGGATTGGTGTGCGAGCTGCGCGCGGAGATCTAGATCAATTCCTTGACTTAGTAGAAGGCTTAGACGGATTACCTAGGCATACTGCGCTGCACCCGTGCGGAATAGTGCTTTCAGATTTATCGCTGTTGCAGCGCACCCCAGTTCAACCAAGTGCTCAAGAATTTCCGATGTCACAATTTGATAAGGATGATGTAGAGCACATGGGGTTACTAAAGCTCGATGTGCTCGGAGTTCGCATGCAGTCAGCTTTGGCTTATGCCATCGATCAGGTTTACCAAGTTCAAGGACCTGGCGCTCACGGCGCAGATTCAACCGGAAAGATTAATCTGGAAACGGTTCCTCGTGACGATCCAGAAACTTTTGCATTAATTCAAAGCACCAAAACTCTAGGCTGCTTCCAAATTGAATCGCCAGGCCAGCGAGAGTTAATTGGAAAGTTTGCTCCAGTTTCATTTGGTGACTTAATTACTGACATTTCACTATTTCGACCTGGACCAGTTAAAAGTGACATGATCACGCCGTTTCTGCGAGCCCGACAGGGCTGGGGCATGACTGACTATATGCACTCAGATTTAAAAGAAATATTGACTGAAACCAGTGGAGTTGTAGTTTTTCACGAACAAGTAATGCGAATCGTCTCAGTTATGACTGGTTGTTCGCTGGAGGCAGCCGATCTAATTCGTCGGCGCATGGGGGATTACGAGCAACTAGATGAAATTCGCGAATGGTTCTATAAATCTTTGATAAGTCGCAACTACGAACTTTCGGTAATCGAGCAAGTCTGGGATGTGTTGCGAGCTTTCGCATCGTTTGGATTTTGTAAGGCGCATGCAGCGGCCTTTGCGCTGCCTACATATCAATCCGCATGGTTTAAGGCACATCATCCAGCCGCATTCTTGGCTGGAGTGCTGACTCATGATCCAGGTATGTACCCAAAGCGACTCATTGCTGATGACGCTCGCAGTTTTGGAGTAGAAATTTTAGGACTTGATGTAAATGTTTCAAAAGACACGTATCTAGTTGAAATTACTAAATCAGGCAGTCAAGGAATTCGAATCCCGCTATCTGAAGTTAAAGGGATAAGCCAGCAAGAAGTTTCTGACATTATTTCCGGTCAACCGTATGCTTCACTGGCTGACTTTGTCATTCGCAGTAGAGCATCTCGCCCAATTGTGGAACGAATAATTTTGGCAGGCGGTTTCGATTCACTTCATGAATCGCTAGTTTCTAGGCGTGATCTACTGTTTCACGCCGCTGAATTGAGTGCTGAGTTTAAGTTGAAGCGAACTGCTAGCTCGCGAACAAGTAATCAGATCTCTCTTGGCATGCAAGAGGTTACCTGGATTCCTGAACCAACTGGATTACCTGCGCTATCACTTGCAGATCGCGTTAAATATGAAATTGAAGTTTTAGGTATTGATGTCAGCGCCCATGTCATGAGCTTTTATCGCCAGATGCTAATTGAATTAAACGCAGTTCCAGCTGATCAGCTATTAACAGTGCGCTCACAATCCAGTGTGCTAATTGCTGGAGTGAAAGTCGCTACTCAAACTCCACCGATTCGTTCAGGCAAACGAGTTGCATTCATTACGTTAGAAGATTCAACCGGTCCAGTAGATGCCACATTTTTCGAGGAAGCACAAGATCAATATGCCGCCACACTTTTTCATTCCTGGTTACTTCTAGTCAGTGGCACAGTGCGCCGAACTGGTCCGCGTGGCGTATCGATACTTGCTAATGGTTGCTGGGAGTTATCTGAGGTTTACCAACACTGGAAGCGCGGGGGAGTTAGCGCAGTTCACGAGTTAATTGGAAAGGTCCCAGTACACCAGTTAGATCCAGTTGCCCCAACGCAGATTTGGGAGCACGCAAGCGGGTTTAGATCCTCGCCTTATGCCGACGTTCGACCCGCTGGGTCCGATATCGCGCGATCCATGCGATCAGCCGCAAAGATGGCACCATGAGCCGTTCCCAGTTGAACCGAGGAAACTCGGCGCCCAACCCGCAAGGGGATGACGCTGGCTGCAACATTCTGCACATCGACATGGATGCATTTTTTGCCCTAGTTGAAGTCCGAGAAAATCCAAGTCTTGTCGGTAAGCAAGTAATTGTGGGCTACGACGGAAATCGCGGGGTTGTCCTGTCGGCAACTTATGAGGCTCGAAAGCTAGGAGTTCATTCGGCTATGCCAATGTCTCGAGCGCTTCGTCTGGCGCCTAACGCAATTGTCGTAGAGCCAGATCATGAAAAGTATTCTGAAGTTTCTGAAAATGTGATGGCGATCTTTGAATCAGTAACACCTTTAGTGCAACCACTTTCGGTTGATGAAGCATTTTTAGATATTTCTGGTGCGCAAAAACTAATGGGAACCCCAACCCAGATTGGTGAAGTAATTAGAGCGAGAGTGAGCGATGAACAAGGAATAACTTGCTCAGTTGGAGTCGCACCAACCATGTTTGTTGCCAAACTTGCAACCAACTTTGCTAAACCAGATGGCTTGCATGTTGTACCTGCTGACAAAGTAATTGAGTTTTTGCATCCACTACCAATCGGTGCACTTTGGGGCGTGGGTGAAAAAACTGGAGAACAACTTGCCCGCCTTGGATTGGTAAACGTTTCGGATATCGCAAACACCCCAGTTAAGACTTTGGCTAGGGTTATCGGCCAAGCTGCCGCTGAACATCTTTATGAACTTTCTTGGGGTCGCGACCCTCGAGTAGTTACGCCTAACCAAGCTGAAAAAAGTATTGGAGCGGAACGAACCTTTGAAGCTGACATTGATGACCCAGAAGAAATCTTGGCCCAGATCTTGGATTTAAGTAACAAAGTTGCAAAGCGACTGCGCGCTGCTAATTACTTTTCTCGAACCATAACGATCAAGGTCCGATTTGCTGACTTTACTTCCGTGACCAGAAGTAAATCCCTACCTTCTTCAACCGATTTAGCAACCGATATCTATGCCACCAGCAAGAGCCTGTTTGAAGCTATGCACTTACAGCGAGCTCGGATTCGGTTAGTGGGTGTCCGCGCTACCGGACTTGTCCCAACCAGCGAGTCGTCAGTTCAGCTGGAGTTTTCTAATCGCGATTCTGGCTGGCGGGAAGCCGAAGCAGCAATGGACCAGGTTTCCCTGAAGTTCGGGAACTCAGCCGTTAAGCCCGCCCGACTTATCAAGCCAGAATCCTAGAAATTTGCATGATATTCCTAAGAAATTGCCAAGTTTGCCCAAATCGGGCATTAAAGTTTCGAAAAAATCAAACCAGACGTAGTCTTAGTAATAAGGAACAAGTTTTAAGGGGGCGCACATGGGACTAACAGATCGCGAACAGCAATTGCTGGAGCAAATGGAGCGCGCCCTAGCTAGTGAAGATCCTAGATTTGCTTCCGCATTAGGCGGACCAATGACTAACCGAATTGCGACCAAGAGCATTGGTATTGCTGTAATCGGAGTAGTGATTGGAATCGCAAGCCTGCTTGCTGCCGTAACTCTTTCGATCCCGGTTCTTGGAGTTTTAGGCTTCTTGGCCATAGTCGCCGGTTTCTATTTTGCTAACCTGGGCGCAAAATCAAGCCCAAATACGGGAAAGCCTGCAAAGACCAACAAGTCGTCGACTTCGGGTGGATTCATGCAAGGTCTAGAAGAACGCTGGGATCGTCGTCAAGACAACGGGTAAGTAAGCGCCTAAGTATTGTTTAGGGCATTATTTAGGTATGACTATTCACAAAGCTGACATTGGAAATTTTGCCGAAGACTTTATTGTCGGAGATGTTTACCAGCATCCACTAGGTCGCACTATCACCGAAGCAGATTCCACTTGGTTCACATTGCTAACGGTTAACACAAACCAGAATCACTTCAACGAGCACTATGCCCAGATGAATCCGATTGCCGAAGGTCGCATCATCGTTAACTCGGGCTTCACAGTAGCTCTAGTACTTGGTATGTCAGTTCTAGATATGAGTCAGCATGCAGTAGCAAATCTAGGTTGGACCGACATCAAGTTAACCGCGCCAGTTTATGTCGGCGATACTTTGTACGCAGAAAGTAAAGTACTTGAAATGCGAAGCTCATCTTCGCGCCCGGATTTTGGAATTTTGACCATGCGAACTCGAGGCATCAACCAGGACGGCGTCGAAGTAATGTCATGGGTTCGCTCCGTAATGATCCCAAAGCGCTCATCTGGTATCGGTCAAAACTATTTCCCAGAAGCCAATACTGGTCCGATCGAATAAAGTTTGCGTAGATTTTTTGGGTTTGTTGTAACCGTTGGAGCTGTGGCTCTTGCTGGTTTAGTTGGCTTTTCCTTAGTTAATTCCTGGCTGAATCCAGCGCCATTAACGATTGAGAACATAGACGGCCGGCCGGTAATCACGGCAACACAGCCTGCGTTGAAACCGTTTTCATTCGAGCTAGACAACAGCGGCTACGACGTTAGCTATCCGCAATGCGGTAAGTCTCTTCCCACTAAATTTGTTGGCTACACAATCATTGGACTCAATGGCGGCAAACCATTCACTGAGAATAAGTGTTTCCAAAAGCAATGGGACTGGGCTTTAACTCACGATGCTGTTGCGGTTTACATAAACACGGCTGATCCAGGAGATGAGTCTCCGGTTCGCTACGGAAAGAAAATTGCTAAAGATACTTTGAAGCGCCTTGATAAATACAGCATCGAAGCCGGTACCCCAATCTGGTTAGACGTCGAGACCTACAACACTTGGACCAGCGCGGATAGAGCAGTTCAAGTACTAACCGAACTGGCAATTGATTTAACTGCAGCTGGATATCCAGTTGGAATCTATGCACCACCGGTTCATTGGTATGAAATCACCGGAAATGCCAACGTGGGGTTGCCACTATGGCTTGCAATTGGTCCTTATCCTGACGTGGAAAGTGGAGTAGTGGCTGCCAAGGAAGCTTGCAATGAAAATGCCTTTGGCGGAAAAGCCCCAGACATGGTTCAGTTTGTCGCAACCGTTGATGGCGTTGCCTTAGATCGAAACATTATTTGCACCAACCCAGTCGGGCTTGTTGCGCCAACTCGCTAAATCCCGCTAAATCTCCCGGAAATTCCTTAATTTGCTGGACTCTGGCCAAAATGCAAGCTAATGTGCAAAATTTACTCCCTTTTACTCCACCTATAAAACACTGAATAAATTGTCGATATTTGTTAACAATGGGAAAATTGGTGTCTAAATAGGGTTGACAGTGGAGCAAAAGGGAGTAATCTGGGACTACGAGGTGACCTGGGGAAGGGTTGCCATTGGTTTAGGCGGTGTTTCAGGTGTTCTTAGGTACCCACACCCCAAAACTGGACGAAAAAGGCCGCCTGATTTTGCCGGCCAAATTCCGCGAACCACTAGGCGATGGCCTGGTTATGACCAAGGGTCAAGAGCGCTGCGTAGTCATCTGGCCAAACGATCAGTTCAATGAATTTGCCGAGAGCTTGCGCCGTCGCTCCCAAAATAATGAAAAGGTTCGCGCCTATACCCGAGTCTTTTTCTCCTCAGCTTTTGATGACTCAGCCGACAAGCAAGGTCGCGTCACTATTCCTGCTCCACTTCGCGAGTGGGCCGGCCTTGACCGCGAATTAGTTGTAGTCGGTGCTGACACACGAATTGAAGTCTGGGCAACTGTGGCTTGGAACCAGTACTTAGAGGCACAAGAACCTGGCTTTGCCGCACTTGATGAAGACGTAATGCCATGAGTTCCAACCAATTGATCGCAATCACAACATCAGCTAAAGAAAATGATGCTGCCTTTGGCCTCTGGCTGTTGGCACGATCCTGGCGCACCTTCCCCGGTGCCAGGCTCACCAACGGCCAGGGACTAAAGGCAGCATCAAGATTTGAAATTGCGCAATGAATACGTTCACTCATGAGCCGGTATTGCGCCAACGTTGCTTGGATCTATTAGCACCAGCAATTAGTGCGAACAACGCAGTATTAGTTGATGCAACTCTTGGGCTTGGCGGACATACTGAATCCGCACTAATTGAGTTTCCTAATCTTCGTGTAATTGGAATTGACCGGGATCCAGAGGCCTTGGCGATGTCGCAAGAGCGTCTTGCCAAATTCGCACCGCGAGTTGATTTCGCGCTAGCCGTTTACGACGAGATTCCAGAAGTTTTAGCAAGCTTGAATATCGAGCACGTGCAAGGCATCTTGTTTGACCTTGGTGTTTCTTCGATGCAACTAGACAAAGATCAGCGTGGATTCACCTACTCGCGCAATGCGCCACTAGACATGCGCATGGATGGCACAACCGGTCAAACCGCAGCCGACATTGTTAACAATTATGACTTTGCAAACTTGGCTCGAATCCTTCGGGAATATGGCGAAGAACGATTTGCCGGCCGAGTTGCAAATGCAATCATTCGCGAACGTGAGGTAAAGCCATTCACTAACAGCGACCATTTGGTAACTGTGGTTCGTGACGCCATCCCGGCAGCAACCCGTCGCACTGGTGGCAATCCTGCCAAGCGAACTTTCCAAGCGCTTCGAATTGAAGTTAATGATGAGCTAGCAGTACTAGAGCGTGCAATTCCTGCCGCGCTTGGTTGCTTGGACCTTGATGGTCGCATTGTAGTTCTTTCGTATCACTCACTTGAAGATCGCATCGTGAAGAACGCATTGCGCGTTGGAACTGAATCAACAACACCAATTGAAATGCCGATCATTCCTGAGTCCGACAAGCCATGGCTGCAGTTATTGACTCGTGGGTCTGAAGCAGCAAGTGAAGAAGAGATTACTGAAAACTCACGCGCTACCTCCGTACGTTTGCGTGCGGCACAGCGAATCGGGGTGGCTGCATGAGCGCAGTTCCAGCTCGCACTCCAGCTCTTGCACCAATTCCACGCAAATCTAAAACTATGCGGAGGCTTTCATTAGTAAAGCCAATAGTTAAGCCGATCGTTTCTCCGATTGCCCAAGCCATCCCAGTCGGAGTTCCACAGGGTCGAGCTAGCAGTCGGACATTCCTATTTGTAATTATCGGAATGATTATTACCGGCATGATGCTGTTGCTCTATGTAAACACTTTGGCTGCGCAAGCGTCATTCCAAAAGCATGCTTTGCAGATTGAACTAAGCCAAATGACGGCTGAAGAACAAACTATTGCAAGTGCCGTGGCAGCTGGTGAGTCACCAGGAAACCTATTGATCACCGCACAAAAGATGGGCATGGTTCCAGCCGAGACTCCAGTTTTTCTCCGGCTTTCAGATCGAGAGATTCTAGGTAAACCAGTTGTGGCTTCAGCGGCGGGCCGATGAATACCCCGATGACAGAGCAGCATCAAAATCCACAAGGTCCACAGCGACCTCAGAGTTCCAACCAAAGATATGTCCAAGCCGGACCAGTTATGATCCCGCTTGAGAGTCCAAAGAAGCGCATTCGATTCATAACTATTGTGTTTCTCGTCGTTATGTCGCTTTACATGGCACGTTTAGTAGAACTTCAAGTTGTACGCGGTCCAGAACTTGCGGCCAACGCCCAAAACTCCAGATTGCAAACATTAGTGCTGCCTGCGTTACGAGGAAATTTCACCGATAGCAATGGAATCCCAATTGCAACGACAGTGATGGCAAGAAATGTCACTGTTGATCCAACGTTGATTAAAGACCCAGCTGGAACTGCTGCAGCATTGTCACCAATTCTAGGAATCCCAGTCGACACGATCATTGAATCCTTAACTGTTGATTCTCGATTCTCATATGTCGCTAAACGAATCACGCCAGAGACTTGGAAAGCAGTCGCAGCGCTTGGAATCCCTGGGGTATTCAGCGAACCAACAACAAATCGGGTTTATCCAAACGGATCCCTAGCAGCCAGTGTTATTGGTTATGTAGGCGCTGAAGGCACTGGTCTTGGTGGACTTGAATATGGACTGAACGAACAGTTAATGGGCCAGGATGGAAAGCTCACGGTTGAGCGAGTAAACGGTCGTGAAATTCCAACGAGCGAGCGCCAGAGCATTGATCCAGTAAACGGTCTTTCAGTTCGATTAACCATTGACTCAAATCTGCAAGCGATGTTGGAAAAGTCTTTGGGTGAACAAGTTAAAGCTACGGGCGCTGAAGGTGGCGTAGCAGTAATCATGGAACCAGGAACCGGAAACGTTCTGGCGATGGCAACTTTCCCAACCTTTGATCCAAACAAACCATTTGACACTGATGACAAGGCAAAACGAAATACAACAGTGACTGATGTTTTCGAACCTGGCTCGACAAGCAAAGTTATGACCATGGCTTCAGTAATTGAAGAAGGCGGAGCTAACCCATCATCGCAGTACACAGTTGAGAATCGTCTAAGTCGTGGTGGTACTTCATTCAAGGATTACCAGGATCACAAAACTTTGAAACTTACATTGGCTGGCGTACTTGCTAAGTCAAGTAACATCGGAACAATTTTGGCCGCCGAATCAATTGGTGAAAAGAAGTTATACGAGTACTTAAAGAAATTTGGAATTGGTAAGTCAACTGGCATGAACTTTCCAGGTGAAAGTGGCGGCAAGTTACCGGACATCAATAATGAGAGTGAATGGTCAGATACAACATTCCCAACATTGGCATTCGGCCAAGGCTTGTCGGTCAACGCAGTTCAAGCGACCAGCGTGTTCGCCACAATTGCAAATGATGGCGTGCGAATGCTGCCCAGACTTATCGCCGGATACTCAAATAGCGAGGGTGTCTATGAACCGAGCCGAGTTGACGAGGGCGTTCGAGTTGTAAGTGCAGAGACCGCAAAAACCGTGAGGGAAATGCTCGAAGTGGTTGTTTCTGCTGACGGAACCGCAAAAAATCTGCAGATCCCTGGCTACCGCGTTGGTGGAAAGACTGGAACTGCAAACCGTTACAGCGAAACAACGGGTGGATACAGCGGGTACACATCTTCGTTCATTGGAATGGCTCCAGCCGAAAAGCCTGCACTTGTAATGAGCGTCAGTATTCATAATCCAAAGACCAGTACTTACGGCAGTGTTGTCGCTGGACCTGTGTTTAAAGAAGTTATGACTTACGCGCTTGCCTACAAAAAGATTCCACCTTCAACCACAAACCCTCCCAAGCTTCCCGTTACGTGGTAACTCCAGTGACTCGTCCAAAGACCAATGGTTCTGAACTGTCACAACTCGCCGCGTTAGTTTCGGCAACAATTTCCGATGAGGCAACCGTTTATGGCATCACTCATGACTCAAAATCCGTGCAACCTGGTGATCTATACGTTGCGCTGCAGGGTGCAAATCGACACGGCATTGAATTTATCGACGAAGCAATTGCAAATGGCGCAGTAGCTATTGCCTCTGATTCGCACGGCGCCACAATTTCTAAACAAAAGGGTCTTCCCGCAATCCAATTGGTAAATGCCAGACAAGACATGGCGTTTATTGCTGCGAAGATTTACGGCAACCCAGAATCAAAATTGATTTTTGCTGGCGTCACCGGCACGAATGGAAAAACTACAACCACCCACATGCTCCGATCCATTTTCTTGGATGCTGGTAAGCGGGTCGGAGTAATTGGAACCCTGGGTACCTACTTAGACGAAGAGCACTTGCCAGGTGCTCGGACTACCCCTGAGTCCACAGACCTATTTGCAACTCTGGCCCTGATGGTTGAGCGCGGAATTACTCATGTGTTTATGGAGGTTTCAAGCCATGCACTCACTTTGCACCGCGTAGCAGGAATCAAATTTGATGTAGCGGTGTTTACAAACCTGACTCAAGATCATTTAGATTTCCATGGTTCCATGGAGAACTATTTTGAAGCTAAATCTCTGTTGTTTACAGCTGATTATGCAAAGGCTGCAGTCATATGTGTAGATGATGACTGGGGAATGAAACTTGCGTCAACTACGTCAGTTCCTGCATTAACCATTGGTCGTGAGGGCAACTGGAAAACCTCTGAAGTAGTTTCAGCAGCCACTGGAGTCACGACTCAAACCATCGAAATTGCGGACACTGATTCCATTTCCTTGTCAGTCAACATGCTTGGTTCTTACAACGCCATGAATGCCGCTTGTGCACTTGCGGCTTGTCAGTTACTGGGAATGTCAATTGCAAGCAGCCTGGAATCTTTAAAGAAGGTTAGGTCAATCCCAGGCAGACTCGAACAAGTTTCAATCGCGAGTCCTGGAACGGCCATAGTGGATTACGCACACACGCCTGATGCTGTCGCTACAGTTCTTACGGTCATTAAGGACGCAAATCCAAATCGCATAATTACAGTCATTGGCTGTGGCGGGGATCGCGATTCTGCAAAACGACCTTTGATGGGCAAGGTAGCTGCCCAACTTTCAAACATAGTCATCGTTACTGATGACAACCCGAGATCTGAAGATCCATCTGCAATTCGTAGCGCCATAATTGCCGGGACTAAGGGTTGCCCAGCCGAGATTCTTGAAGTGGCAGATCGAAGAGCTGCAATAGCGAAAGCACTAAGTCTTGCCAGCTCAGACGATGTAATCGCAGTACTCGGTAAAGGTCATGAGTCAGGTCAAGAAGTTGCTGGCGAACTAATTCCGTTTGATGATCGAGATGTAGTCAGGCAGGAGTCTGAAAATGTTTGATCTAACTCTTGGGCAAGTTTGTGAAATTGTAGGTGGCAAGTTAATTGGCGATGCCACAATTCGGGTTTCTGGTGTATCGATCGATTCTCGGCATACGAAACCAGGTGACCTGTTTGCGGCAATTGCAGGTGAGCGCGTAGATGGCCACGCCTTTACTGATCAGGCAATCAAACTCGGTGCAAGTGCCCTACTAACTTCAAGGGAAGTTGCTGGGGATCAAGTAATTGTTCCGGCTTCTCCTGATGCACTTGACCCTGCGATCCACGCAATCGCAAAACTATCCGCGCACGTAAGAGCAGGAATGCATGGAGTCGAAGTAGTAGGCGTAACTGGATCATCTGGCAAAACTTCAACAAAAGACATGATTGGTCAGATCTTGTCGCATGCTGGTGTGACACATGCGCCAGCTGGATCACAAAACAACGAATTGGGTTTACCGCTGACCTTGCTTTCCGCTCCGTTTGATGTCAAGTATCTAGTTGCTGAAATGGGCATGCGCGGTCTAGGGCACATTTCGCACTTGTGCGATTTAGCGAAACCAACAATTGGCGTAGTCACCAACGTTGGCAGAGCGCACATAGGTGAAGTGGGAAGCATAGAAGCAATCGCCAAAGCAAAATCTGAATTGGTAAGTGCAATTCCGTCATCAGGGGTTGTTGTTCTTAACGCAGACGATGAACGCGTGATTGCCATGCGGACATTAACTGAAGCAACGGTATTTTCTTACGGACTATCTGAATCTGCAGATGTTAGGGCCGAAAACTTGCATTTGACTTCATACGGAAGCTACAACTTTGATTTGGTTTATCGGGGCGATCGAATTCCAGCCTCAATTCCGATGTTAGGTGAACACAACGTATTGAACGCCCTGGCCGCTGCTGCAGTAGGTATCGCAGTAGGTATGGAAATCGAAGATATCGCACGAGCTCTGACAACGCTTAAGCAAATGAGCAAGTGGCGAATGGAAGTTCATCAGATTCCTGGAAATGTGACCATCATCAATGATGCCTACAACGCAAACCCAGAATCGATGTCTGCCGCACTGCATACTCTGACAGCAATCCCGGCAACTGGTAGGTCCTTCGCGATCCTAGGCAAGATGCATGAGCTGGGCACCACTAGTGATGAAATTCATTCGCAGGTTGCCAAGCTTGCAATTGAACTAGGTGTGGCACGAGTCGTTGCAGTTGGCGAACTCGCCACATCTTATGGACTACCAGCGATGTCTAGTGAAGTTTCAGGCGACGAGTCATCAGGTGTTAATGGCCAAGATTCGGTGTGGTTGCCCGATTTTGTTCAGGCTTGCGACTACATTGTTAATCAAGTTAACTCAGGCGACATTTTGTTGTTCAAAGCTTCTCGTGCTGAACAATTTGAAGTGCTAGCCGAGCAAATTGAAACTGCATTACGCGCGAAGTGGGGCCAACAGTGAAGCTTGTAGTCCTCGCTGGTGCGCTTGCGACGATGTTTTCTCTAATTGGAACACCAGTACTGATTAACTTGCTTCGCAAACGGGGAATCGCTCAGGCTATCCGCGAATCTACCCAAGACGTTAACTACCCAGAACATGGCAGCAAGCGGGGCACTCCTTCCATGGGAGGAGTAGCAATTGTCGGTTCTGTTGTTCTCGCTTATTTCTTGGCGCATTTGATCTTGGGACAACCAGTAACAGCATCAGGCTTACTGGCTATCTATTTGATGTTTGCGCTTAGCTTGGTAGGCCTAGCCGATGACTACTTAAAGATTTTTAAACAACGCAGCACAGGCATTAGAGCCAGAACTAAGCTTCTCGGTCAAGCGGTTGCAGCACTTTCCTTCGGTTATTTGGCAATGCAGTTTCCGGACGAAGGTGGAAACTTGCCGATCAGCAATGCCATCTCGTGGGTAAGAGACACCAGCTGGATTCTTCCTTCGGCTTTGGTTTTGATTTGGATTTGGTTCCTAGTCACTGGAATTACCAACGGCGTGAATTTAACTGACGGCTTGGATGGGCTAGCAATTGGCGCCGCCTTGTTATCGTTCGTTGCCTATACCGTGATGTCGATTTGGCAATACGGTCAAAGTTGCTTCTGGGGTGAGATTCCTCGCTGTTATACAGTTCGAGATCCATTAGATTTGGCAGTCTTTGCAGCAGCTACCGCGGGTGCTTGCTTTGGATTCTTATGGTGGAACTCCAGCCCGGCAAGAATCTTTATGGGTGACACCGGCTCTCTTGCGCTTGGCGGCGGACTTGCTGCTCTAGCACTAATGACCCGAACCGAATTACTCCTAGGTTTAATCGGTGGATTGTTCGTCTTGATAACAATTTCTGTTATCGCACAGGTTGGTTCCTACAAACTGACTGGTCGACGAGTATTGCGTATGGCGCCACTACATCATCATTTTGAGATGAGTGGTTGGCCGGAAGTTCTAATTGTGGTTCGGTTCTGGATCATCCAAGGACTCTGTGTCGGTGCCGGTATGGCTTTGTTTTATGCGGAATGGGTTAGGCAGTAAACAGCATGGCTTCCCCAAATCTTGATGAGTTGAATCGAACTAGCGACTGGTCGCAGGTTCGCGTATGTGTAGTTGGGCTTGGCGTTGCTGGATTTGCAGCCGCAGATGCACTGATTAACTTAAATGCAAAAGTGATTGTTATTGATGCTGCATCAGGTGAGCGCCAAAAAGAGCGGGCAACAATCCTGGAAATCTTGGGTGCAGAAATCCGAATGGGTGATGACGCCACACTTCCTGATGAGATTGATTTGCTGGTGCTATCCCCAGGAGTTTCGCCACTTGCTCCAATTGTTGCGGCCGCACAAGCTGCAGGCGTGCAGATTTGGGGAGAGTTAGAACTTGCTTGGCGACTTCGAGATCCAGCCCATCCAGCTCCTTGGCTTCTCGTAACTGGAACTAATGGAAAAACAACAACAACATTAATGCTGGAATCGATTTTGCTGGCAGCAGGCAAGCGAACTGTGGCAGCTGGAAACATTGGTCGGTCGCTGGTTGAAGTTGTTATGGATCCCACACCTTGGGATGTATTAGCAATCGAAGTAGGTGCACCGCAACTACCGTTTGTTTACTCGATGTCTCCGCAGGCTGCTGTTTGCCTAAACCTTGCGCAGGATCACATAGATCTATTTGGATCATATGAGGCCTATCGCGATGCAAAGGCAAAGGTTTACGAAAGATGCCAGATTGCTGCCATCTTTAACGTTGCCGATGAAGAAACAATTCACATGGTCGAGCAAGCCGAAGTTATCGAAGGCTGTCGGGCTATTGGCTTTTCAACAGGAATCCCGGACATCTCAATGGTTGGTGTCGTCGAAGAGTTTCTAGTTGATCGAGCCTTCCTAGAAAATCGTCGAGAAGCAGCGCTAGAGCTTGCAGAAATAACAGACTTAGTGACACCAGCCATCCATAACATTTCGAATGCTCTCGCTGCCAGTGCATTAGCTCGAGCTCATGGCGTAGATGCCAGAGCAATTCGTGACGGGTTGAGAGCATGGCAACCTGCTCCGCACCGAATCGCTCATGTTGGCACAGTGGCTGGCGTTGACTACATAGATGATTCCAAGGCGACAAACACTCACGCAGCTGCCACATCGTTGACTGCATATGAATCAGTTGTCTGGATTGCTGGCGGTATGGCAAAAGGCCAGGATTTCGACGAATTAGTTCTTGATAATGCGCATCGAATGCGCGCTGCTGTTCTTTTGGGGGTAGATCAGGATCAGATTGCTGCCGCACTGGAGCGACACGCTCCGAATGTCCCAATCCATCGCGTAACTAGCAAGGAAACTAATGCAATGGAGTTAGTTGTTGCCCTCGCTGCCGAGTCGGCACAACCCGGAGACACCGTACTTTTGGCGCCCGGCTGCGCATCTTGGGACATGTTTACTGACTACTCAGCGCGCGGCGATGCCTTTGCAGCTGCGGTCAAAAGGCTTACCGCATGACTGCCACTAAACCCGTAAAGCAAAAGAATTCTGGTGGTGGCTTAGCTGCTCGCCTCGATCACCCGATGCTTAACTTCCACATCTTGCTCGGAGCGACTGGGTTTTTGCTTTCGCTTGGAATCGTTATGGTTGCGTCTGCTTCAAGTGTTTTTTCTTATCAACAAAACAATGGCAACTCATGGGCACTAGCGACTAGGCAATTGATTTTTGCAATCATCGGAGTTGTTTTGATGATCGCTGTTTCCAAAATGCATGTTGATGCCATTCGTCGCTGGGCGCCGCTCTTCATGGTGGTTGTTGGCATCTTGCTAGTAGTTGTGCTTTTGGTTGGCACCGCGGTACACGGGCAAAAGAACTGGATTGATTTTGGCGGACCGTTTCGAATTCAGCCATCTGAATTTGCCAAACTTGCGATTGTCATGTGGGGCGCAGACATGTTGGATCGCAAGTATCACTTACTTGAACAGCGAAATCACTTATTGATGCCTGTGCTTCCGGTTTCCGCAGCTGTGCTCGGTCTAGTTATCTTGCAGGGTGACCTCGGAACCGCAATGGTCATGATGCCGATTATGGCTTCGCTACTTTATTTCGTAGGCGCTCCGAGAAAATGGTTTTTGTTAATGGGGGGAGCTGGCCTTGCTGCCATTGCTGCGTTATCAATTGCCGCGCCGTACCGAATGGCTAGATTCACTTCATGGTTAGACCCATATGCTGATGCCCAAGGAACTGGATTCCAAGTTATTCATGGGCAGCAAGCCCTTGGTTCCGGCGGTTGGCTGGGATTAGGTCTTGGTGGTTCACGTGAAAAGTGGGGAACCCTTCCGGAAGCTCATACGGACTTCATCTATGCAGTCATGGGTGAAGAACTTGGAATCTTCGGAACGGTTTCAGTGCTAGTGCTTTTCACAGCGATTGCAATTATTGGTCTGCAAATAGCACGAAAAACAAATGAGGCATTTATCCAGATCGCAACCCTGGGAATTGTTGCCTGGATTGTTACGCAGGCGCTAGTAAACATTGGGGCAGTGCTGGGCATTCTTCCAATTACAGGTGTTCCACTGCCGTTGGTTTCTTACGGCGGCTCGTCACTGATTCCAACTCTGCTAGCCATGGGAATTTTGATGGCTTTTGCCAAACATGAGGCGTACCTTCAGGTATCGAAAAAGTAACTTGAAAAAAAGCCTGAACGTAGTTCTAGCTGGCGGCGGAACTGCCGGCCATATCGAACCTGCACTGAATCTGGCAGATCACTTAAAGCTAATTGATCCAACAATTAACATCACAGTTCTTGGCACCGCACGTGGGCTTGAAGTTGATTTAGTGCCAGCCCGAGGATACAAACTTGAACTTATCCCAGCAGTTCCGCTACCTCGAAAGTTCAATGGCGACTTAGTTACGCTCCCTACCAGACTTCGTTCAGCTATTAAGCAAACCCGGGATCTACTTACTGAATTAGAAGCCGATGTCGTCGTCGGGTTTGGTGGCTACGTTTCGATTCCGGCCTATCTTGCTGCGCGTGGTGAAGTGCCAATTGTTGTGCACGAAGCAAATGCTAGAGCGGGTCTGGCCAATCGGGTAGGTGCTCGATTTGCTGCAGCTGTTGCCGAAACCGTTCCTGACAGTTTGCCGCGGGCGCAACTTATTGGCATTCCGCTACGCAAGACAATCGAGTCTCTGGATCGTGCAGCACTTCGCAGTAAAGCCAGAGAACATTTCGGAATAAACGACTCGTCTACCTGCGTCTTGGTATTTGGCGGCTCGCAAGGCTCAGTCAAACTCAACTCCGTCGTTGCTGACTGTCTCAATTCAAAAATTTTTGGTGACATTTCGATTCTTCATTCAGTTGGATTAAAGAATGAATTTCCAAAATCAGAAACTTCCAACTATCGACCATTGAAATACATTGATCGAATGGATCTTGCTTATGCAGCGACAGATTTTGTCATCGGTCGCGCGGGTGCGATGACCGTGGCCGAACTAACTGCAGTTGGGTTACCAGCATGTTTTGTCCCGCTTCCAATTGGAAATGGCGAACAAAGTCTCAATGCAACACCTGTGGTGGAAGCCGGTGGAGCCATCATGATTTCAGATTTGGAATTTAATGCTGATTTTGTACTTAACCAGGTAATGCCGATACTTTCCGATGCAAAGAAACTAAGTGAAATGTCGAAGATCAGCGCATCATTTGGTCACAAAGATTCAGCAGATGATCTTGCTAAATTGGTTTTGTCCATTGCGAGAGAGGGTAAATCTTGAGTTACCTAACTGGGCGAGTTCATGTAGTTGGTATCGGCGGTGCCGGAATGAGTGGCATCGCAAGAGTTTTGCTAGCAAGAGGTATTGCAGTTTCTGGCAGTGATGCCAAAGATTCTCGTCGACTGCAGGCGTTAAAGCCGTTGGGCGCAGATGTGTATGTTGGGCATGACGCTGACAACCTCTTTATTGCTGGCGCACAACCTTCGTGCGTCGTTGTCTCGACCGCTATAGGTAAAGATAACGCCGAAGTTGTTAAGGCCACAGAACTTGGCATTCCTGTTGTAAGCCGGGCGATTGCCCTAGCTGAACTACTTGAGAATTCAATTGCAATTTCAGTTGCGGGAACTCATGGGAAAACTACAACTACATCAATGCTCACAGTAATTTTGCAAAATGCTGGAAAAGATCCGTCATTTGTAATTGGTTCCGAAATGAATGAGTCTGGAAGTAACGCGCATCAAGGTTCCAGTGAACTATTTGTTGTTGAAGCAGATGAAAGCGATGGAACTTTCTTAGTTCTACCGACAACTCTTGGAATCGTAACCAACGTAGAAGCTGACCACCTTAATTACTGGGGTAGTTACGAAGCTGTTGAGCAAGCGTTTATTGACTTCATTGTGGGAACAGGCAAGCGCGATGGCTGTGCGGTTGTGTGCGGTGATGATCCAGGCGCGAAAGTGGTTACCCAACGAGCGCGTGAACTGGGTGCAAAAGTTATCACTTATGGCCAGGGAGCCGAAAACGATGCCGTTCTGAATCTGCTGCCTTCTGGTTCTGTTGGATCTGAGTTCACTGTTACTTATCAAGGTCAGACGCACGGGCCAATCAAGCTGTTGGTTCCTGGCGTGCATAATGCTCTTAACGCGACGGCTGCATTCATTGCTGCGCTGACTCAAGGATGCGCGCCACAACAGTGTGTTGCTGGATTACAAAGCTTTACCGGAACTCATCGTCGATTTGAGTTCCGCGGTGAAGTTGCGGGCATTCGAGTTTTTGATGACTACGCACATCACCCAACAGAAATTGACGCCGTTTTGCGAGCTGCTCGGACCGTTGTTGGCCAAGGCCGAGTACTCGCTGCTTTCCAGGCGCACCACTATTACCGAACCGCATTGTTTTCAAAAGAATTTGGGCAAGCACTTGGGCTAGCTGACTTCGTCGTTGTCTTGGAAGTTTTTGCACCAGGCGAAGAACCAATTCCTGGTGCCTCAGGTAGCACTATGGCGAACAATGTTCCGTTGTCAAAAGAGCAGGTTGTTTTTGAGCCATCTTGGTCGAAGGTACCTGGCCATTTAGTGGATCACGCTAAAGAAGGGGACATAATTTTGACGCTTGGTGCCGGCGACATTGGCATGATGTGTCCTGAAATTCTTACTCTCTTGGAAGCCAAGTAATGTCTCAAACCGTTCGCTCGGCAAAGCCTAAGAAGAAACGCAAATCCAAAGGCCCTTGGTTGTTATGGCTGCTAGTTATTCTGTCCGCCGTTACTTGGTGGAGCTTGTACCAATCGCAATGGTTCGTTGCCCAGGAAGTGACTATAGCTGGCAACTCAAGACTTTCGGTTGAGCAAATTTCGGCAGTAGCGGCAGTTCCAATTGGAAACTCGCTGATGTCGATTAATCCAGGTCAAGTTTCAGAACAACTACAAGCTCTTCCAGAAATCAAAGTTGCAACTGTGGAGCGGGGCTGGCCACATTCGATTTTGATTACAGTAATCGAGCGGACTCCGATTGCCGTTGCGGCAACTGCAAGTGGGTACAACTTAATTGATTCAGATGGTGTCAATGCGGGCTTAGTTGCTGCGCCGCCAAAAGGTTTGTTAGTTATCTCGGCACAACCTGACAGCCCAGCTATGACGAATGCGATCCAAATACTAACTGCGATCCCAACCGAGTGGGCCCTGAAGGGGTTAAGCGCGCCAACACAAGACAGCGTGGTTGCAACTTTGGGCAATGGCGTCCGTGTCACATTTGGCTCGGGTGAACGCGCCACTGACAAAGTGGAAGTTGCCCAAGCGTTTATCGAAAAAGGATACGAAGTTATTAACGTAAGCGCCCCGGACGCTCCGACAGTTAAAGAGTAAGAAATCTAGATTTCACTGCGCTAAACCTTTGGCATTCTGAACCGACACGCCAACAGTCAATCCCTGTATATATGCGCGGTTAGCCGTAACTTATACCCACCCAAAGATGAAGAATCTTTAACGCTCAAGATGAGGTTTAGAGTTCGCAACTTTGGCAGCACAAAGCTTGTCTAGAAAGGCAAACACCATGGCCGCTCCACAGAATTACTTAGCAGTTATCAAAGTTGTCGGTATTGGCGGCGGTGGCGTTAACGCAATCAACCGCATGATTGAAGCCGGCCTTAAGGGTGTCGAGTTTGTTGCCATTAATACTGATGCGCAAGCGCTTTTGATGAGCGATGCTGACGTCAAGTTGGACATCGGTCGAGACTTAACTCGCGGCCTTGGTGCTGGCGCTGATCCAGAAGTTGGCCGACAAGCCGCTGAAGATCATCGCGAAGAGATTGAAGAAGTTCTCCGCGGAGCCGACATGGTTTTCGTTACTGCTGGTGAAGGTGGCGGAACTGGAACAGGCGGCGCACCAATTGTTGCCAAGATTTCTCGCGACATGGGCGCCCTAACCATCGGCGTCGTAACCCGCCCATTTAGTTTCGAAGGAAAGCGCCGTTCGGCCCAAGCCGATGAAGGCGTAGATTCACTTCGCACTCAGGTCGATACCTTAATCGTTATTCCAAATGACCGACTACTCGAACTTGCTGACAATGGCATCAGCGTTATCGATGCCTTCCGTCACGCTGACTCCGTATTGCTTCAGGGTGTTAGCGGTATCACTGACTTGATTACGACTCCAGGATTAATCAACCTTGATTACGCAGATGTTCGCAGCGTTATGAAGGATGCCGGTAGCGCATTGATGGGAATCGGTTCGGCACGTGGCGCTGATCGTGCAATCGAAGCAGCTCGCCAGGCCATTTCAAGTCCACTTCTTGAGGCCAGCATTGAGGGCGCTCGTGGCGTACTTATGTCTATTGCCGGTGGTAGCGACTTAGGTTTGTTTGAAATCAACGAAGCAGCTCGGATGGTGCAAAGTGCAGTCCATCCAGAGGCCAACATCATTTTCGGCGCTGTAATCGATGACACCCAAGGAGATCAGGTTAAGGTCACCGTAATTGCGGCTGGTTTTGACGGTGGCTCACCTCCTTCAAATCGATCAACTTCACCTATGTCAAAGCGAGTACTTGACGAAACTCCACTAGCTGCAGCCGTTGCCGTTGATTTGGCGCGTGATGGGGAAACACCTTCTATTCCACTAACTCCTGAATCATTCTCTGACGGTGCTTTTTCTTCGCCAGCAATTGAAGATGAAGATGACAACTTTGACAATCTGTTTGGTGAGGCCCAAGTTTCGCCAAATCACACAGACGTCGATGCTGGTGTTGAAGATGACGGCGACTTAGACGTTCCAGATTTCCTTCGCTAAAGCCTGAACTTTTTGGGAATGGATGCGCAGGTCTTCGGCCGCGTTTCGATTGAAGGTATCCACGCGGTTGCAGTAACCCGAATCGGCGGGGTAAGTAGCGCGCCATTTGATTCACTAAACCTGGCTACCTATGTGGGTGATGATCCTGCTTGCGTTACCGCAAACTTAGGAATTGCCAAGGATCTAGTTTCGGCGCAAGAGGTTTCAGTAATGAATGCCGAGCACGGAAAAACAGTTCATGTAGTTAGCGAACCAGGCATTGCCCCACTTGGCGACGGCCTAGTGACTAGCCAAGCCCAACTTGCTATTGCTGCTTTGGCCGCGGATTGCGTACCGTTTGGATTGATTGATCCAGTGAATCGGGTTATCGCTGTCGGGCATGCTGGTTGGCGTGGGGTTTTGGCCAACCTAATGCAATCACTCTTGGATGAGTTCTCGGCGCAAGGTGGGCAACCCGATCACACCCAGGCGGTAATTGGTCCAGCCATTTGTGGGAATTGTTACGTTGTGCCCGCAGAAAGAGTTGAGCTGTTTCAAGATATTCGCCCAGAAGCTATTAACTCTTCAACAACTCTTGATTTAACTTCAGGAGTCCGGTCCGTACTCGCCACACAAGTTTCCAAGGTGTATGAATTCACAGGATGCACCTTTGAGAATTTCGACCTGTTTTCCTACCGTCGGGCAGCAGGGGAGCCAACTGGTCGCGGTGGACTAGTTATTGCAATGAGTAACTCACCAGTACTTAACTCATAGAGTTGTGGGCATGGAGCGAAAACTAGAGTTGCAAGCCAACTTGCGGGATGTAGAACAAGAGATTTCTGCTGCCTGTGTTGCTGCTAACCGAAATCGTTCCGACGTCACGTTAATTGCCGTTACTAAAACTTGGCCGGCTAGCGATGTGGACCTGCTTGCAGAATTAGGTGTCACGGACGTTGGCGAGAACCGCGATCAAGAAGCAAAGCCAAAACATGACGAAGTGCAAGCCACCAATTTGAAGTGGCATGCGATAGGCCAATTGCAAACCAATAAAGCCAAGAGTGTTGCAGCCTGGGCCGACGTAGTTCACAGCGTGGATCGCAGTGATTTAGTGAACGCACTAACTAAGGCCGTATCGGGCAGAGCAACTCCGCTTGGGGTCTTGATCCAAGCCAACCTCGATCCAGAACCAACTGAAAATCGAGGTGGGGCACTGCCGAGTGAATTACTAAAACTAGCCGAGTTGATTTCCAACTGTGACGGATTGCGACTACAAGGAGTTATGGGCGTTGCTCCGCTTGCCGGCGACGATGAACTGGCCTTTGCAAAGCTGCAAGAGCTCGCTGACCAAATCCAGAACTCATATCCTGAGGCTAATTGGATCTCGGCAGGAATGAGTGGCGACTTTGCAACTGCCTTGAAATTTGGTGCGACACACCTACGAATTGGCTCATCGATCCTCGGAAATCGAGGTTTTCAAGGGTAAGTTCGTATTACTTACCCCTGCAAGGAGCGAACCACATGGCTAACGCAATGCGAAAAATGGCTGAATACCTTGGCCTTGTCGATGGCGGCGAATACGTCGATGAATTTGGTAACTACGCTGAAACCGACCTTCAGGACTACGAAGAGCAGGCGCCTCTACGTCAGGTGAACCAAAGCGCTTCTTACGGACAGGTAAGCGCACCTGCACAAGCGGCTTATGTAGCTCCAGTTCGCACCGCAGCTCCAGTTGCTGATGTGTACCGAATCACAACTTTGCACCCAATTACTTACAACGACGCCAGACGCATCGGTGAAGAATTCCGCACAGGCACACCAGTAATCATGAACTTAAGCGACATGGACGAAGCAGATGCCCGTCGAATCGTTGATTTCTCTGCCGGTCTTGCCTTTGGATTACACGGCAGCATTGAAAAGGTGACAAAGGGAGTATTCCTTTTGTCCCCAGCAAATGTTGACATTGGCGCTGCTGCACGTGCGCAGCTGCGCGAAGATCCATTCTTTAACCAGAGCTAATTAGTTCTCGTCGTGTCATCCGTTGCGGGAATAATCTCGTCACTACTTAATCTCTATGTCTTGGTGCTAATTGCCAGGTTAGTTCTAGAGTATGTTTCCGTTTTCGCCAGAGATTGGCGCCCAAAAGGCCCGGTACTGCTGCTTTCTGAAGCAGTATTCACCTTGACCGATCCACCGCTGAAAGCAATTCGCCGAGTAGTGCCAAGTCTGCGCATTGGAAATGTCGCGATAGACCTTTCCTTCATTATTTTGCTGTTTGCGATTTCGATCACCAGGGGAGTGCTAGCCAGTTTCTAGCCCTAACTGGCCAAATCCAGGATTGGTTAATACCCCCTAAAACCCAACAACCAATGGCTTGGGTTTCACTTTCTGGTGGTTTATCTCTAATCTAGAACCCACGGGGTTTTGGATCTATCCCTGATCTCGTAATTTATTAAAGACGGAAGGTTTTCAACATGGCTCTTACGCCTGAAGATGTGCGAAACAAGCAATTCACCACAGTTCGATTCAAAGAAGGCTATGACCTAGATGAAGTTGATAACTTCCTAGATGAAATCGAAGTAGCTCTGACTGCAGCAACTCGTGAAGCAGATGACTTGCGCGCTACTGCAAAGGGTGAAGTTCCGGAATCAATTCGCGAAGAAATCCGTGCACTTGGTGATGAGAATGCTCGTTTGAAGAGCGAACTAGATCAGGCTGCTAAGGCACTCGCTGATGCAAATGCTCGTGGCGTTATTTCAGATGACAGTGCTGCAAGCAACGAAGCGCTTAAGTCTGCACATGAGCAGATCAATGAACTTGAACAGCAAGTTAAGTCAGGCAAAGAAGAGCTTGATAGTAGCTTGGCTGTTATCTCCGAACTTAAATCTCAACTTGATGCAGCACTAGCCGAAGGCGCAGCCTCAGCAGCGTCCGCAGCAGTTTCCGCATCACCAGCCGAACAGGGTATCGCATCAGTTCGCATTCTTGAACTGGCGCAGCGCACCGCAGATGAGGCAGTAGCTGCCGCTCGCATCGAATCAGAGCAAATGCTAAGTTCTGCAAAGTCCACATCTGAGGAACTAGTTTCTGAGGCAAAGACAAACGTTGCTAACATCACTCGTGAGTTTGAGTCCCAGCGAGTAGCGATGGAACGTCGCGTTGAGGAATTACGTGCCTATGAGCGCGAATACCGTGGACGTCTCCGTAGCTACCTAGAGGGTCAGTTGCGTGAACTTGAATCCAAGAACATCAACGGTGACCGTCAGGTAACTGAAGACTAATTCTTAAAACAAAAAACAAGGCCCGGGATTATCCCAGGCCTTGTTTTTTGCTTTAGCTACGCCTTGCTGATCAATACCTTTAAGCCAAGTTCTTCATCACTTGCTGTCGGATCAGTAACTTTGCCTTGAACCCAAGTGGTAGCCAATACTTCACTGGCTACTAACTCAGCATGCGAAGTTAGGGCTGAAGTTGTGGCATCGACATCAGATTCCCAAGTCACGGTAATTCGATCGCTAATGTCTAGCCCCGATGACTTTCGAGCGTCTTGAATCAAGCGTGTTACATCTCTTGCGATGCCTTGGCCAATAAGTTCTGGTGTGAGAGCTAGATCCAGTGCTAATGATTCTCCGGAATCGCTTGCAACAGTCCAGCCTTCACGTGGGACTTCGGTCACCACCACATCATCTGGACCAATCTGCTGTTCAACTCCAGATACCAGTACCGTTGCCGATCCAGTCCGCAATGCCTCAACTAAAGCTTTGGCATCCGCGGCGGCGATGGCTGCGGCAATTTCAGGCGTGCTCTTGCCAAACCTTGCGCCAAGTGTTTTGAAGTTTGCCTTCAGACTTACATCCACTAACTCACCAGTGCCAGACAGGCTTTCCAAACTCAAAACATTTACTTCATCTCGAATTTGGGCCTGTAGGCCTTCTGGCAGTGAATCCCAACCTGGCGCGGCAACTAGGGCACGCTGCAGTGGCTGACGAGTCTTTACTCCGGATGCGGCGCGAGCCGAACGTCCCAATTCAACTAGGCGTCGAGTTAGATCAACTTGATCCCGCAAGGTGTCACTGATCTGGTCATCTGACCACTGTGGCCATGAACTCAAGTGCACCGATTCAGTTTCTGAAGTTGTGTACAAGTCCTGCCACACTCTCTCAGTGATGAACGGAGTAAATGGCGCCATAACTTGAGTCACAACTTTCAGGCAATGGTGCAACGTGCTCAACGCAGCGTGATCGGCATCCCAGAAGCGACGACGAGAGCGACGGACGTACCAGTTACTCAAGTCATCCACGTATTCCGCAATGAATCTTCCAGCCCGCTGAGTATCGAACTGCTCAAGGGCTTGATCGACATCACGCGCCAGGCGAGTGGCCTGTGAGACTGCCCATTGATCTAAGTCCGTTAATCCTTCGAGAGTTGCGGTGGAGCTATCCCAATCTCCAGCACGGGCATAAAGACTTTGGAAGGCAACGGTGTTCCAGTAGGTGAGTAGCGTTTTGCGAACTACTTCGGCAATTGTGCCGTGACCTACTCTTCGGGCCTGCCATGGTGAACCACTGACCAGCATGAACCAGCGAAGTGCATCTGCGCCATGTTCGTCCATTAAGCCAATCGGCTCAAGAACGTTGCCAAGGTGCTTACTCATCTTTCGGCCATCTTCATCAAGAATGTGACCTAGGCAGAGCACATTTTCGTAAGAAGACTCTTCGAAAACTAGAGTTCCAATGGCCATGAGGGTGTAGAACCAACCACGCGTTTGATCGATTGCTTCGCAGATGAAGTCCGCAGGGTAACTCGCCTCAAACGTTTCTTTATTGTTTTCTGGGTAGCCCCATTGTGCGAATGGCATTGCACCTGAGTCGTACCAACAGTCGATAACTTCTGGAACGCGAGTTGCTAACCCATTGCAATCTGGGCATGCGAACGTGACATCATCAACGAACGGACGATGCGGATCAATAGTTAAGGTTTCATCTCCAGCAAGTTTTGCAAGTTCCGTTCGCCCACCAACACAGGTCAGGTGGCCTTCTTCGCAGCGCCAGATTGGAAGCGGAGTGCCCCAATATCGATTACGCGAAAGCGCCCAATCAACATTGTTGTTCAACCAGTCACCAAAACGACCAGCCTTGATGGTGTCCGGGAACCAATTTGTCTTTTCATTCTGTTCGAGCAACTGACTCTTAATCTCAGTGGTCTTGATGTACCAAGATGGTTGCGCGTAATAGATCAGTGCAGTGTGGCATCTCCAGCAATGCGGGTAGGAGTGCTCGTAAGGCTGATGCCGGAAAAGCAAACCTTTTTCTTCAAGCAATTCAACTAGGCGTGGATCGGCGGCCTTGAAGAAAACTCCCGCCACCTCAGGGACATCGGCTTCAAAAGTTCCATTTGGGAGTACTGGATTCACAACTGGTAGTCCGTAAGAGCGGCACAGCGCTAGATCCTCGGCACCAAATGCGGGAGCTTCGTGCACAACTCCAGTTCCATCTTCGGTAGTCACAAAGTCAGCTAGTAAGACGGTGTGAACTGGCGCGTCTGTTTCTGGAAAAGCAACCCAGTCAAATGGACGCTGGTAGCCGGTTCCTTCAAGATCTTGACCCTTTATGGTTTCTAGAACCTTTGAGTCTTCACCAAGTACTTTTTCGCGTAATGCCTCGGCCAATACCAGATATTCACCGTCTGCAGTCTGCGCAACTACGTAGTCAACTTCGGCATTTACTGCAGCGGCAGTATTGGAAATCAATGTCCACGGTGTAGTTGTCCAAATTAGTAGTGAAATGCCCAAGTATTTCTCAGGTAGGTGACCAGTTGTAACTGGGAAGCGCACGTAAACCGATGCATCGACCACATCTTCATACCCTTGAGCGAGTTCGTGATCCGAAAGTCCCGTGCCACAACGAGGGCAATATGGCGACACTCGGTGATCTTGAACTAACAGGCCTTTATCAAAAATCCGCTTCAGGCTCCACCAAACACTGTCGATGTATTTCTCATCCATCGTCCAGTAAGCTTGGTCCATATCAACCCAGTAGCCCATGCGAGCCGTCATGCTCTCAAATTCATCAACGTGACGAAGCACTGATTCTTTGCATCGGGCGTTGAACTCTGCAATGCCATATTTCTCAATGTCTTGCTTGCCGGTGAAACCTAATTCTTTTTCAACTGCAAGTTCAACTGGCAACCCATGACAATCCCATCCCGCCTTACGCGGAACGTTGTATCCCTTCATGGTGCGATAGCGCGGAAAGATGTCCTTAAAGACTCGAGCTTCAACGTGATGCGTACCAGGCATACCGTTTGCTGTTGGAGGGCCTTCATAAAAAACCCAACGAGGCCCATCGCTGGTTCGGCTAAGTGATTTGTGAAAGATGTCATTGTCTTTCCAAAACGAGAGCACGTCATGCTCCATCGCTGGGAGATCAATTTTCGCGGGGACATCGCGGTATGTCATCAGTTTTCCTAATCGCTAGCAGTCAATAATCAATCCCGCCGTTTGGCGGATTTGATTTCAAGGGACGAGATGGCTGTTAACCCATTCCCGCGGTACCACCCTTGTTGACTTTGCTTTAGCGCCGCAAAATCCACTTAAGTTCTAATCGACCGTCTCGTTCTACTAAGCGCTACTTTCGGAATTAGATCCGCGGTAACGCTTTTCTTCGAGGCAACTCAGAAGTGATATTGCGCAATACGACACCAGTTTTGGGCTTACACCGTCCCCAATTCGCTGATTTGGTGCTGTTGGCTGCGCAATGTGTCTTCATCATCGTTTTGCCGACTAACAACAAAGATTACTTGGAATCGCTGATTATTCCCATTTTGCTAGGGATTCAGGTGCTCTCAGGCGAGGCCAGAACCTGGCAATGGGCACTTTGGTCGACCCAAATCCTGAGTAAAGTTCGCAAAACCCGCACCAAATTGCACAATATGGCGTTTTGACGTACCTTACAGCGGGCATTATGTAACGGACTCGGTAGAGTCTAGTGACTTAGTCGATAACACTTAAGGCTTAACTAAAGGGGAACATCATGGCTGCGAAACCAGCTAAGAAAGCGCCGGCAAAGGCAAGTGCTGCTAAAAAGGCTCCTGCTAAAAAGGCTCCCGCCAAAAAAGCCCCAGTTGCTAAGAAGGTTGCTGCCAAGAAGGCTCCGACTAAAGCCACTCCTGCCAAGGCAGCTAAGAAATCAGCGCCGGTAAAAGCGGCGAAGAAGCCTGCGGTTAAGAAGGCAGCGCCAGCAAAACCAGTGAAAAAGGTCGCTCCAGTTAAGCCTGTTAAGAAAGCTGCTGAGCCAAAGCCAGTTGTAGTTAAAGAGCCAAAAGTTACGAAAGCCCAGCTTGCTGCTATCGCAAAAGCGGAAGCCGCTGCAGCCGCCGCACTAGCCGGTCCACCTGTTCAGGTTATTAACCCGATTGGTTCTGTTGGTCTGCCGTCTGTTCGTAAAGCTGTACCAGGTAAAAAAGCCGCTCCAAAACATCCGGTGGTTCAGGAAGACGAATCTAACTGGAGTAAGACGGAATTGAATGCTGTGCGCAAGGCGCTTACTGCGGAAGCCGAAGAACTTGCCCTGGAAATCACACTTGCTGAAGAAAAGTTCCACGCCTTGATTATGGAAAGTGGCGAAGGCGCCGGTGACGATCAAGCTGATGCCGGAACCAAGACTTTTGAGCGGGAACATGAGATTTCAATTCTTTCTAACAAGAAGGACTTACTAGACCAAACCAATCGCGCATTAGATCGCATCGAAGCGGGCACTTACGGCGCTTGTGAGAACTGTGGCAAGCAAATTGGAAAACTTCGTCTGCAGGAAGCAAATCCTCGCGCAACCATGTGCATGCCTTGCCGCCAGCGCGAAGACCGTTCCTAGCGTCGTGTATCGTCGACAACTTCTCGCAACTGCACTACTCGTCATAATCGTCGATTTGGCGACGAAAGTCTGGGCTGTTGCAAGACTAGAAAATCAATCGGACATCAAATTGATTGGTGATTTCCTAAAATTCTCATTCGTGCGAAATCCAGGTGCCGCATTTTCCTTTGGAACAAACGTAACTTGGGTGTTTACGTTAATTGCGATTGCCGTTAGCGTCGCGATTTTGATTATTTCTCGGACAGTAACGAATAAGCCATGGGCTATTGCCCTTGGTGGCCTACTTGGTGGCGCAGCTGGAAACTTGATTGATCGAATCTTTAGAAGTCCAGAAGTTTTTCAGGGACACGTAGTGGACTTTATTTCAATCCCGAACTATCCAATGTTCAACATCAGCGATAGCGCTGTTGTGTTATCTGCAATCGCAATGGTTTTGCTCTCTTTTCGTGGTGTCGAATACCAAACTCCAAATGCAATTCCTAAATCTACGGATGCTGATAAACAATGATTCGAATGTGGCCAATAGACGAATCACTTGAAGGCGAGCGTTGCGATGTGGCGTTATCGCGATTGACTGGCGAATCCAGAGCTACTTGTGTGACGTTGCTAGAAAATAAGCGTGTCAATCTAAACGGTAAAGTCGCGCAAAAAAGTGCCCGGCTGGCATTTGGCGATGTGATTGAAGTTGATCTTCCCGACCCAGACCTTCATGAAGCTGAACCTACGGTTGAACTTCCAATTGTTTTTGAAGATGATTCTTTTGTTGTGATTGATAAACCAGCGGGCGTGGCCGCTCATCCAAGCCAAGGCTGGTCTGGCCCAACCGTTACCGGGTCGCTAACTGCAATGGGAACGGTTCTAACTACCTTCGGTCCATCGGAACGCAAAGGTATTGTGCATCGATTAGATGTTGGCACCAGCGGTCTAATGGTGGTTACTAAATCCGAACGCGCTTACGTAAGCATTAAGGACCAATTCCGCGATCGAACAGTGGACAAGATTTACCACACGTTAATCCAGGGCAGATTAGATCCCATCAATGGAACGATTGATGCTCCAATTGATCGTCATCCATCATCTTCATATCGGTTTGCAATCATGAGTGGCGGCCGGCCTAGCATTACGCACTACGACACTTTGGAATCTTTTGCCTACGCTTCATTATTAGAAGTTCATCTTGAAACTGGGCGCACGCATCAGATCAGAGTTCACATGTCAGGCTTACGTCACCCTTGTTGTGGTGACCTGACTTACGGCGCAGACCCAACTTTGGCTGCCAAGTTAAAGCTAGACCGGCAATGGTTGCATGCAGTTCGGTTAGGTTTCGAACATCCAGTTTCCGGAGAGCGGGTCAGCTTCCAGTCGGAATACGCTCCTGATTTAGCCAAGTCCTTGGATCTGGCCCGAAACCTTTAAACCGCCTGAAATTGCTTCCACCCACTGCACTTTCTTGTCACCGGTCGCAGGTAACCTAGGGGAGCGTCCTTCCTCTCGCGTACGTACCCTCTGATCCAAAAGGAACAACTCCAGTGAGCAATGACTCGTTCGTGCATCTTCATGTGCACACTGAGTATTCAATGCTGGATGGTGCTGCGCGCTTAACGGATCTATTTTCAAAAGCCGATGAGCTTGGCATGCCAGCAATCGCAATGACGGATCATGGCAATCTATATGGCGCTTTTGAGTTCTGGAAAAAAGCACAAGCTACCAACGTAAAGCCCATCATTGGCATTGAAGGTTATTACGCACCACAAGGCCGCACACTTCGCGCGCCATTTGATTTTGGCACTCCAGCTGTAGATGACACTTCATTAGATGGCGCTGGGCGCGGTAGATACAACTACACCCACATGACGCTTTGGGCCGAAAACAATGTCGGACTTCACAATTTGTTCAGGCTTTCCAGTAAAGCGAGCCTTGAAGGCTACTACTACCAACCTCGCTTTGATGCTGAGTTACTTTCTCAATATGGTTCTGGACTAATCGGAACAACGGGTTGTCCTTCAGGTGAAGTAAACCGCTGGCTTCAGGCTGGAAACTATGACAAAGCGTTAAGTACTGCCGCAACTATGCGCGAAATTATGGGGCAGGACAATTACTTCGTCGAATTAATGGATCATGGCATTGGGATTGAACGCCGACATCGCGAAGACTTGCTAAAGATTGCCAAGAATTTGAACTTGAAGTTAGTCGCAACAAATGATTTACATTACGTTTATCCCGAAGATGCTCAAATGCACGAAGTTTTACTATGCATTGGTACGCGCGCCACGATGGATGATCCAAAACGATTTAAGTTTGATGCTCAAGATTTTTACTTAAAGACTGCTGCCGAAATGCGCGAAGTGTGGCGCGAACTTCCCGATGCCTGCGACAACACTTTGCTAATTGCTGAACGTTGCAACATTAACTTTGTTGAAGGCCAAGATTTGTTGCCCTCGTTCCCAGTCCCTGCTGGCGAGACTGAGAACACTTGGTTGGTAAAAGAAGTTGAAATTGGATTAAAGCGTCGATTCAATAGCGACAAAATTCCAAAAGAGCATTTGGAGCGCGCAAAGTTTGAACTAGCTGTTGTTGAGCAAATGGGATTCCCGGGTTACTTCTTGGTGGTTGCTGACCTTTGTCGACATGCGCGCGAAGAGGGAATTCGCGTTGGGCCAGGCCGAGGTTCTGCAGCTGGAGCATTGATCGCATGGGCACTTGGCATCACCGAACTTGATCCAATTAAGCACGGTTTGCTTTTTGAGCGCTTCCTAAATCCAGAGCGAATTTCTATGCCTGACATTGACATTGACTTTGATGAACGCCGACGTAGCGAAATGATTCGGTATGCAACGCATAAGTATGGCGAAGAGCGCGTAGCCCAGATCATTACCTATGCCTCGATTAAGGCCAAAGCTGCGGTCAAGGATTCAACTCGAGCGCTTGGCTTCCCTTATGCGCTGGGGGACAAGATTACGAAAGCAATGCCTCCGGGCGTGATGGGCAAGGACATCCCGCTGTCTGGAATTTTTGATCCAAATCACGATCGTTATGGTGAGGCTGGCGAGTTCCGAGATTTATACGACGAAGACGCTGATGTTCGTGCCGTAGTTGATACTGCACGAGGTATCGAAGGCCTAAAGCGTCAGCCTGGCGTGCACGCAGCCGGCGTAATTTTGTGTAAAGAAGAACTGATCGACGTCTTGCCGGTGTGGCGACGAGACCAAGATGGCGCTGTTATCACGCAGTTCGATATGGGAGCCTGCGAATCCCTGGGACTTCTCAAGATGGACTTTTTGGGGCTGCGTAACTTAACGGTTCTCGATGACACTTTGCTAAACATTAAGTCGAATCGAAATGAGACTGTCGTTCTCGAAGATCTTGGCTTGGACGATCCAAAAACATATGAGTTGCTGGCCCGAGGCGACACCCTTGGAGTTTTCCAATTGGATAGTGGTCCAATCAGGTCCTTGTTGCGTTCTATGAACCCTGATTCATTCGAAGATATTTCCGCTGTCTTGGCTTTGTATCGACCTGGACCTATGGGTGTAAATGCCCATACCGATTACGCAGATTACAAAAACAAGCGCAAGGCCCAAGTTCCAATTCACCCAGATCTTGAAAAGCCGTTAGCTGGCATTTTGGGCGATACCTATGGCCTGATCGTTTATCAAGAGCAAGTTATGGCGATTGCCCAAGAAGTTGCTGGCTACACACTTGGTCAAGCAGATCTTTTGCGACGCGCTATGGGTAAGAAGAAAAAGGAAATCCTGGACAAGGAATACCTTCCATTCGAAGCCGGCATGAAGGAACGTGGCTTTGCGCAAGATGCAATCAACAAGTTATGGGAAACGCTTGTTCCGTTCTCGGACTATGCATTCAATAAAGCGCACAGTGCTGGTTACGGCCTGGTTTCCTACTGGACCGCTTACTTAAAGGCCAACTATCCAGCTGAATACATGGCTGCTTTGCTTACCAGTGTGAAAGACGACAAAGACAAATCGGCAGTTTATCTAAATGAATGCCGTCGCATGGGAATCAAAGTATTGCCTCCTGACGTTAATGAATCGGATGTCGACTTCACTGCAATTGGAACTGATATCCGCTTTGGACTAGCCGCAGTTCGAAATGTTGGCGTAAATGTTGTGGAGTCATTGAAAGTAAGTCGCGCTGAAAAAGGAAGATTCAATTCCTTTGGTGACTTCCTGGCAAAAGTTGACGTACAGGTATGCAATAAGCGAGTGATTGAATCGCTAATCAAAGCTGGTGCCTTTGATTCCTTAGGTCATACTCGCCGCGGGTTGTTTGCAGTTCACGTGGAATCTGTCGATTCGGTTTTGGACACCAAGAAAGCCGAAGCTATCGGGCAGTTTGATCTCTTTGGCACCTCAGATGATTTCTCGGACGATGCAATTGGCGGAATCGAGGTCAATATATCTCTTGATGAATGGGATAAGAAAACTTTGCTGGCCCAAGAGCGAGACATGCTTGGTCTTTACGTAAGCGATCATCCGCTATTTGGGGTTGAACATGTTTTGGCAATGAGTACCTCAATGTCTATATCTGGTGTCGCGGATGCCTCAGACGGCGCAGTTGTAACACTTGGTGGACTTGTCAGCAGCGTTCAGCTGAAAACCACAAAGCGATCTGGTGATCGGTGGGCCATCGTTGCACTCGAAGATCTTGAAGGCGTCGTAGAAGTAATGGTTTGGCCAAATACATTTACAAAGTTTGCCACGCTACTCAACGACGATGCGATTTTGCTTATGAAAGTTCGCATTGATAAGCGCGATGATGAAGGACCACGAGTCGCCGCGCTTGAAATTTCTGTTCCAGACATCAGTGCCGCCCATTCCGGACCGGTAAATGTCTACATCCCTGAAACTCGAGTCAATGCAGCGGTTATGGATTCATTGCGACAGATCCTAACCGCGCATCCAGGCACGACTGAAGTTCATTTAACCGTCGTACAGGCAGAAAAGTTTGTATCAGTTAAAACGGATGACAAGTTACGAGTGGCTCCGTCACCTTCACTCTTCGCAGACCTAAAGGCACTGCTTGGTGCTGCTTGTTTAGAAGCACCAGTACTGCAAACCAATTAGCTGGCAATTTCTGAGAAAACTGCAGACAGTAGATTTGCTAAATCTTTCGGCGACAATTCGATATCAAAACCCCGCCTACCGCCACTAACCAAAATTGTTTCAAAGTCATTGGCGGTTGCGTCAATGACGGTAGGCAGCAATCGCTTTTGCCCAAGTGGGCTGATCCCGCCAACAACGTATCCCGTTAGGCGAGCTGCCTGTGCTGGATCGGCCATCGTTGCTCGCTTAGCGCCCAAGGTGCGGGATAGTGATTTCAGACTCACTTGTTTGTTAACTGGAACAATTGCAACGGCGTAGGTCTCATCCAGATTCGCTATCAAAGTCTTGAATACTCGGCTTGGGTCAACACCAAGTTTTTCCGCGGCCTCCAGCCCAAACGATGCTGACTTTGGATCGTGGTCATACTCATGCTCAACGAAGTCCACTCCTGCTGAATTAAGTAACTTAGTCGCTGGAGTACCCGTAGCCATAGCAACAAATCCTATGCCACCAAAATCAAGTTAAACTTAGGTATATGTTGTCGACACTTGATTTACGTGGTGGATCCAGACGAGCCTCTGATCTGCGAAATCTTGTGCCTCGAGCAAAGTTTGACCTTGATTCAGTAGTTGAACAGGTCCGCCCAATCATTGATGATGTTCGTGATCGTGGCGTCGATGCAGTCCAAGATTGGTCCGAAAAGTTTGATGGGGTTAGGGCGCCTCAGATTCGGGTGCCACAGGAAATCATTGACAAGTCGATTGCGGAGCTAGATCCAAAGATTAAAGCAGCGCTTATCGACGCAATCGCACGCGTTCGAATCGTGCATGAGCACCAGCGCCGGAGTGAATCAACAGTTACGGTTGCCCCCGGTGGCACAGTAACTGAACGTTGGTTACCAGTTCAACGAGTTGGGCTTTATGTCCCAGGTGGTGTCTACGTTTATCCAAGTAGCGTGATTATGAATGTGGTACCCGCGCAAATTGCAGGCGTTGCATCACTCGTTGTTTGTTCACCACCACAAAGAGACTTTGGTGGCTGGCCACATCCAACCATCTTGGCTGCGTGCGCATTGCTAGGAGTAACAGAGGTTTATGCCGCAGGTGGATCGCAGGCGATTGCACTAATGGCATACGGCGCTACTGGCGTTGATGAAATTGAGCCGGTTTATTTAGTAACCGGCCCAGGCAATATGTACGTGACCGCCGCGAAGCGAATGCTTAAAGGATTAATTGGAATTGACTCCGAAGCTGGTCCAACTGAAATTGCAATTTTGGCTGACGATTCTGCTAATCCAGATTTTGTTGCAGCCGACTTAATCAGCCAAGCAGAGCACGACGAAGTAGCCGCCTCGGTGCTCGTTACTGATAGCGAAGAATTGATCGCTAAGGTACGAGCAAGCTTGGAACGCCTTGTTCCGTTAGCCATGAACAAAGATCGGATTAGAGCTGCGTTAACCGGTCAGCAAAGTGCATTTGTGTTGGTTGATGATTTGGACCACGGCCTCAATGTTGTTGATGCTTATGCAGCTGAACACCTTGAGATCCACACTCGAAATGCTGCGGAAGTCGCTCGCCGAGTAAACAATGCCGGGGCAATATTTGTTGGTGATTGGTCACCAGTTTCGCTAGGGGATTACGCTGCTGGTTCAAATCACGTACTGCCAACCGGTGGTTGCGCTTGCCATTCTTCCGGGCTTTCGGTCCAGTCATTCCTACGCGGTGTTCATTACGTTGAATACAACGAAGCTGCTCTTTCCGAAATTGCTCAAACGGTAATTACGTTGGCGAATTCAGAAGGTTTACCCGGTCATGCAGCCGCCATTGAAATTCGTGCAAAATGACAGAGTTACCAATTCGCAATGATCTAATTGGTCGCTCGCCATACGGTGCACCGCAAATTGAAGTTCCGATACGGCTGAACACTAATGAAAATCCGTTTGGTCCATCTCCTGATCTTGTAGCTGAATTAGCAAAAGTTGTTTCTGACCTTGGCTCTCGGTTAAACCGATATCCAGATCGCGATGCAGTTGAACTTCGTGCTGATTTAGCTAACTACTTGAATTCCGAGAGCCAAGTTAACCTGACTGCAGAAAACATTTGGCCAGCAAATGGATCAAATGAGGTAATGCAACAGCTACTTCAACTTTTTGGTGGTCCGGACAAATCTTTACTTGTGTTTGATCCGACCTATTCGATGTACGAGGACTATTGCCGAAATACCTTCACAAAGTACTTGAGGGTATCCCGTAATGCCGACTTCACGATTGATCGGACCGTAATCGATAGTGCCTTGGCTTTAAGCCCTGACATCATCGTTATCACTTCACCTAATAATCCAACTGGAACTGTCATCGAGTTATCAGACATTGATTACTTGCTTGAGAAGTTCAACGGAATGTTAATCGTTGACGAAGCTTATGCAGAATTTAGAGCAACAGGAACGCCATCGGCGTTAACCAAGTTAGATTCAAATCCACATTTAGTTGTAGTCCGCACGATGAGTAAGGCATTTTCATATGCAGGTGCTCGAGTCGGCTATGTTGCCGCTAATCCAAAAGTGATTGCTGCAATTCAGCTAGTGCGGTTGCCGTATCATTTATCAACAATTACTCAGGCAATTGCTAGGGTGGCACTTCGGTTTAGTGATCAGCTCCAGAGGCAGGTCTCGCTATTGCGTCGAGAGCGAGACGAATTAGCAATTTGGCTAAGTGAGCATGGTTTTGAGGTGGCTCCAAGCGGCGCAAACTTCCTACTCTTTGGAACATTTGGCGATCGCACATCGATTTGGGAACAATTAGTTGAGCAAGGTGTCTTGATCCGCGAAACTGGACCTGAAGGTTGGCTCCGAGTAAGCATTGGAACGCCAGAAGAAAACCAAGCTTTTAAAACTGCACTATTACATGTAACTAATCGAACAAACGGAAAGTAATCAAATGGCCCGCACCGCACGCATCGAGCGAAGCACGAAAGAAAGTTCTGTTCTTGTTGAATTGAACCTAGATGGCACTGGACAAATTGACATAGAAACTGGTGTGCCGTTTTTTGATCACATGCTTTCGCAGTTAGGTCGCCATGGTGGATTTGATCTAAAGGTAGTCACTAAAGGTGATGTTGATGTGGACTCGCATCACACCGTTGAAGATACTTCGCTTGCAGTCGGTGAAGCGATTAGAGCAGCACTTGGAGACAAAGTTGGTATCCGTCGCTTTGGCGATGCATATGTACCGCTTGATGAAACTGCCTGCCACGCGGCCGTTGATCTTTCCGGACGTCCTTACCTAGTTCACGAACAGCCAGAGATCGTTGAGTTGATTGGAACTTTTGACACCACGCTGATCCGTCACATTTGGGAGTCAATAATTGCCACTGCCCAGATCTGTATTCATATTCGAATTCTTAGCGGCAGAAATGCTCACCATGTCAGTGAAGCTCAATTCAAGGCAGTAGCACGTGCGCTTAGAGATGCGGTAGCAATTGACCCACGAGTGTTGGACGTGCCTTCAACAAAGGGAAGTCTCTAACTCGTGACTTCGGTTGTCATTCTTGACTACGGATCAGGAAATGTAAGGTCAGCTCAACGTGCTCTGGAAACCACTGGCGCTACAGTTTCCATCTCGGCTGACTTTGATGAGGCGCTGGAAGCGGATGCCTTATTGGTTCCAGGCGTTGGTGCCTTCGATGCCTGCATCCAAGGAATAAAGAATGTTCGAGGCGACCAGATTATTGGCCGTCGACTTGCAGGCGGTCGAGCAGTAATGGGAATTTGTGTTGGTATGCAAGTGCTTTTCGAACAAAGCACTGAGCATGCAGGCGAGGGTTTTTTCGACGGTCTCAATGAATGGCCAGGCACGGTTGAAAAACTAGAAGCTCCGGTACTCCCACACATGGGATGGAATGTCGTGGCGACTGCACCTAATTCTCAAATGTTTAACGGTATTGAGGATGAACGGTTCTATTTCGTTCACTCTTACGCGACTCGCACTTGGGAACTTGATCCGCACGAGATGCTTGCGGCACCAAAGGTGAGTTGGGCAAACCATGGTGAGGATTTTGTTGCTGCGGTTGAGAATGGCCCACTCTGGGCAACTCAGTTTCATCCCGAAAAATCAGGCGATGCAGGTCTGACATTATTGGCAAATTGGATAGCGACCATTAAATGAATCTATTTACTTACTTTCGGAGCGATAAATGACATCCCTGATCTTGTTACCTGCCGTTGATGTTGCGGATGGACTCGCTGTGCGCTTGGTGCAAGGTGAAGCGGATAGTGCGACTTCTTTTGGCGACCCACTTGCAGCAGCCTTGGATTGGCAAGCTAGCGGCGCACAATGGATTCACTTAGTAGACCTTGATGCTGCATTTGGTCGCGGTGAAAACCGAAAGCTGTTGGCAGAAGTTGTCGGCAAACTTGATGTGAATGTGGAGCTCTCTGGTGGCATTCGCGACGATGAATCACTTCGCGCTGCACTTGCCACAGGTTGTCGCCGAGTTAATTTAGGAACTGCAGCCCTAGAAGATCCCGAGTGGACTGCGCGCGTCATTGGTGAATTTGGCGATCGGATAGCCGTTGGTCTAGATGTTCGTGGCACCGTACTAGCTGCTCGTGGCTGGACAAAAGAAGGCGGCGACATTTGGGAGACGCTTGAGCGGTTGGAGCGCGATGGCTGCCAGCGTTATGTAGTCACCGATGTAACCAAAGACGGTACCTTGCGGGGACCAAACGTTGATTTACTAAAGCAGATGTGTGAACGAACTAACCAGCCAGTAATTGCCAGCGGTGGGATCGCAACACTTGATGATTTGGTTGAACTTAGAGCGCTAACTGGCATGGGAGTTGAAGGCGCGATTGTTGGCAAGGCGCTTTATGCCCAAGCATTTACGTTAGAAGAAGCCATTGCAGTCTCAGGCCCGCAGGTTTAAGCAATGACCGTTGCAATTCGCGTTATTCCTTGCCTTGATGTCGATGCAGGGCGCGTTGTTAAAGGCGTCAACTTTGAAAATCTAAATGATGCTGGCGATCCAGTTGAGTTAGCTCGCCGGTACGGCAACTCTGGCGCAGACGAACTGGTATTTCTTGATATCACGGCATCAAGTTCTAATCGCGAAACCACTTACGAAATGATTCGAAAAACAGCAGATGAACTTTTTATCCCACTGACTGTTGGTGGAGGAGTGCGTAGCGTTGCAGATGTTGATCAGTTACTTCGTGCCGGCGCAGACAAGGTAGGCATCAACACAGCAGGAATTGCAAACCCGGAACTGATATCCGATTCGGCGAAACGTTTCGGTGATCAGTGCATTGTTATCTCAGTTGATGTCCGTCGGAATCAAGATTCACCAAGCGGCTTTGAAGCAACTACGCATGGTGGCCGAAATAGCAGTGGGCGAGATGCTTTGGAATGGATTATTGAGGCAGCGCAGCGCGGTGCTGGAGAAGTTCTCCTCAATTCCATGGATGCTGATGGAACTAAAAATGGATATGACCTTGAATTGATTTCTGCGGTTCGAAGTGCAGTAGAGATTCCAGTAATAGCAAGTGGTGGCGCCGGTAAACTTTCAGATTTTGCCCCAGCTGTTAAAGCAGGTGCCAATGCCGTGCTGGCCGCAAGCGTTTTTCACTTTAATGAAATTTCGATCAAAGAAGTAAAGGAAGAACTAGCGCGTAGCGGTGAAGTTGTTCGCTAGCCCAAGTACCTGATTTCGCCTACTTTGTTTCATCAAGGCACAATAGAGTCATGGAGAGTTCGCCGTTTGTTGATTCCTTGGTATTCAACGATCAAGGCTTGATCCCAGTTGTGGTTCAGCAGGTTGATACCAAAGAAGTTCTGATGGTTGCCTGGATGAATTCCGAAACCGTAAATCAAACATTGCAAACAGGGCAGGCAACTTACTGGAGTCGTAGCCGTTCCGAAGTTTGGATTAAGGGAGCAACGTCAGGCAATCACCAGCGGGTTGTTTCGTTGGCAAAAGATTGTGACAGCGACACCTTGCTTTTAACGGTCGATCAATCTGGGGCTGCTTGCCACACGGGTAGTCGGACTTGCTTTGATGATGCGGTAACTCACCCAGAGGTGAGTTCATGACAACTCCTAACCTGGAGAGCTTCCGGGTCTTGGCGCAAAATCGTCGGGTTATTCCAGTCTTTAGAAAAGTACTGGCAGACGGCGAAACTGCACTTGGCCTATATCGAAAACTTGCTGATGAACGAGCTGGAACATTCCTGCTTGAATCTGCAGAGCACGGCAGGTCTTGGTCGCGGTACTCGTTTGTAGGCGTCGCAAGTTCTGCGATGCTTTCAGAGCGTGATGGACAGGCGCTCTGGTCTGGAAAAGTTCCGCAAGGAGTCCCATCAACAGGCGATCCGATTGCTGCATTGCGCGAGACTCTCGACGTACTTTTCACTGCTGGAGTTAACGAAGGCATCACTAACGAAGAACTCCCACCATTGACTGGTGGTGTAGTTGGCTATTTGGGTTATGACATAGTTCGACGTCTTGAAAAATTACCAAATGACACCCTAGACGTACTTGAGTTACCTGAACTCGCCATGTTGGTAGCAACCGACTTGGCAGTTCTGGATCACAAAGACGGAACTGTCACACTCATCGCTAACGCAATCAACTATGACAACTCTGATGAACGCGTGGATGAAGCGTGGTTAGATGCCGAGCAACGACTGAATGCAATGGAAGCTGCCTTAGGTGACCCAGCCCCTTCAAGTGCATCCAGTTTTGATCGCACCGCAAAGGCAGATTTCACTAGAGAAACTACAAGTCTTGAATATCAAGAATCAGTGAGAGTTGCACAAGAGCGCATTAAGGCCGGCGATGCATTTCAAATTGTTCTGAGCCAAAGATTCGCTACCCAGTGCCAAGCATCAGCCCTCGATGTCTACCGAGTTTTGCGTGCCACAAATCCAAGTCCATACATGTTTTTGTTTAGAATCCCGGAGCTAACTGGACCTGGGCAAGATCTTGGCACAAAGGTTGCCTTTGACATTGTGGGCTCCAGTCCAGAAGCACTTGTAACGCTTCGTGATGGCGAGGCCATGCTGCATCCGATCGCAGGAACCAGGCCTCGCGGCGAGACGCCCCAAATCGACGATACTAATGCAGCAGATCTAATGGCCGACACAAAAGAGCGCGCGGAGCACCTGATGTTGGTTGATCTAGGCAGAAACGATTTAGGTCGAGTCTGTTTGCCAGGCTCAGTTGAAGTGACAGATTTTATGAGCATCGAAAAATATAGCCATGTCATGCACATCGTCTCAACTGTGATTGGAAAAATCGACCCTGAAGTTAGCGCCTTTGATTTAGTTGCCGCAACGTTTCCAGCGGGAACTCTTTCCGGAGCACCAAAGCCAATGGCAATGACGATCATCGAAGAGCTTGAAAAATCCAAGCGCGGAGTTTATGGCGGCTGTGTTGGCTACTTTGATTTCGCCGGGAACATTGACACTGCGATCGCTATCCGTTCGACAGTAATTAAGAACTCAATCGCTTATGTTCAAGCTGGAGCAGGGGTGGTTGCAGATTCGCTTCCAGAAAGTGAAGATGCAGAATGTCAGGCAAAGGCGATGGCAGTTTTGAATGCCGTGGCTGTAGCAAACTCATTAGTTAGCAACCAAGCGTGAAACTTTCACTGCGAAATTTGATCGCACTTGAACTTATTTCTTCGGCTTTAATACTGATCGCATTAGGTAGAACTTGGGTTACTGCCACTTACAGCGAATCAGGATTTCCTTCGGTCAGCTTAAGCTTGAGCGCTAATCAGTTGGATTCCTCAGTAAATGGAATTGCGTTAGCTGCAATTGCTTCAGCACTTGGTGCAATTGCAACGCGCGGTGTCTTTCGTCGAATGGTTGGCGTAGTCATTGCGCTACTTGGATGTGGAGTTGTTTTCACCACGGTTAGATTGATCAACAACCTAGATCAATTGGTGGGATTGCAATTCGAGCAAGCAATCGGTCGTGAAGTTTCAGGATGGGTTGCCGAAACCTCAATTCTGACCTGGCCGGTTGCAGTATCTGGATTAGTAGTTGCAATGTGTGGTTTGGTGATAGCAATCAAGTCATTTGATGGCGGAATGTCCAAACGTTATGAGCGAAATACTGATCGCAAGAGCGAGCTAACTCCATGGCAGGCCATGGACCAAGGAATTGACCCAACAATCCAGGGTCCAAGTAACGAACAGTTAGACTAAAGAAACCACGCCAAAAGGAGAACCAATGTCAGACTCACACGCCGATCACGGTCATACAGTTGCAGCCTGGACTGCAGTGAGTATCGCAATGCTAGCTTTTTTGGTTGGCTGCATCGGCGTTGTGATTGCCTCTCCAATGGTGTTCTGGATTGGCGTAGCGCTACTTCCGGTTGCAGGTATCGCTGGCAAAGTCCTTGCCCTAATGGGTTTTGGTAAAAAGCACTAGCCACTTTTTCTTGACACATTCTTAACAAAGTCTTAGCCATTCTCTGGTTGAGCCCTGAAAGACTTGGATTATGAAAGATTCAAAAGGCCTGGTCTTAGTTGTTGAAGATGAAAAACCAATCGCCGACATCCTGCGTATGTATTTAACCCGCGAAGGGTTTGGGGTTCAGGTCGAATCTGATGGAAACGCTGGGCTGGCCGCCGCCAAAAATTCACACCCAGTCGCGATCATTCTGGACGTTGGGTTACCTGGTCTCGATGGCGTTGAAGTTTGTAAAGAGTTGCGAAGCTCTGGCTTCCAGATGCCCATTCTCTTTTGCACCGCCCGAGATGATGAAGTTGATCGCATTCTAGGTTTGGAAATGGGTGGCGACGATTACATTACAAAACCGTTTAGCCCTCGCGAGGTTGTAGCAAGAGTTAAATCTGTTTTGCGTCGTACCAACATGACTCCAACCGATAGTGGGCCAGTTGTGGTTGGCGAAGTTTCACTGGACTCAAACTCTCGTCGAGTCACCGTAGCTGGCGGAGAAGTTTCACTTACTGCAACGGAATTCGACCTATTGGAATATTTGATGTCACAACCTGGTCGAGTATTCAGTCGGGATCAATTGCTAAGTCAGGTGTGGGGATACTCATCGGTAGTTGGATCTAGAACAGTTGACGTCCATATCGCCCAATTACGTTCTAAGTTTGGAGTGCATGATCCAATTCGAACGGTACGTGGCGTTGGGTATTCCGTGGAGATTGCCTGATGAGTCAAAAAACGTTTAGGTCTCTTTCTGCTCGGGCAGCTCTGTTAACTGGATCGATTGCCGCTGTCGCAGTTCTGATTGCAGGCCTAGTTGCCTTGCCATTAATTAGTGGGGCAGCAGAAACGCAGGCAAGAGTTAACTTGTCTGATCAAGCCGATTTGATTCGCAACATCGCGGCAGCACCTGAAGATTTTGATTTAACGGGAAAAGGCAATCGCCCGGGTGTTGATGAACGAGCACTTTCTGGAATCGTTTCCTACTTGCGGGCACAAGGCGTAGAAGTTTTGGCATTAGTCCCAGGGACGTCTGATCCAAAGATTCTTACGGAAAACCAAAAGAATATTATTGTGAATGGCCGAAATGTTTCAGCCAAAAACTGCTCAGGCAAAGAATGCTTTTTTGTAGAGGGAAGACCACTCGGAGTTGGAACTGGAATGGTCTTGGTGCAATCCACGCAAGTGGTTTCAGAAGTCGCCACAAGTGCAATTCGTAGATTTGCCATCGCATTGGTAGTAGGCCTCAGCATCGCAACTTTGATTGGATTTATTGCCGCTCGAAAACTAGCAAATCCGCTAAGACAGGCCGCAACTGGTGCCCGGGAATTAGCTCAAGGCAAGCGAGACTTGCGACTAACGCCGGAAGGACCAACCGAGATCTCCGAAATAGCTTTGGCGCTTAATTTGCTTGCTGAGGAATTGTCGCGCAGTGAAGGTAGACAGCGGGAGTTCTTGCTTTCGGTATCCCATGAGTTAAGAACGCCATTAACAGCGATTCGCGGTTATGCCGAAGCCATGGCTGATGATTTGGTTGCTGAATCTGACCGGGCACGAGTGGGAGCTGTAATCAGCCTTGAGACTCAGCGCTTAGATCGGCTCGTCAGTGATCTTTTGGATCTTGCCCGAACTGGTGCGGTAGATTTCCCGCTCAACATGCAAAGTGTGAATTTAGTCGACATAGTTTCAGATGCCTGTGACGTTTGGGCAGATCGGTCAATCCGGGAACAAGTCGAATTCCGCCGTGAGATTTATCCCGATGACCTATTGGTATTCACTGATCCGATCCGAGTCCGACAAATCATAGATAACTTAGCTGAGAACGCTTTGCGAGTTACCCCAGCAGGGCAAGTGATTGTTATTTCACTCAGTGAAACTGGAGTGATCCAAGTTCGCGATAGTGGGCCAGGGCTGCAGCCAGAAGATGTATCGGTTGCATTCCAGCCAGGGGAGTTATTTGAAAAATATAAAGGTGTGCGTCGCGTAGGAACTGGATTTGGACTTGCGCTCGTTGGCAGACTGGCACAACGTTTAGGTGCGCAAGCCACAGCCGGTGCCGCAGCTGAAGGTGGTGCTGCATTCACGATTGATTTTTCGTCTTGTAGTTCTGCCCTAAACTTGTGACTTACGCTAGCGAAAGGATCGCCCCATGACTTCTGTGCTGGATTCAATCATCCAGGGAGTTAAAGAAGATCTTGAGGGACGGAGAGCATCAGTCTCGCTAACTGATTTACAAGGTCTGGTAAATGACGTGCCTCGCGCCTTGCCAGCGGCTGATTTACTTCTCAAGAGTCCGTTCAGTGTTATCTCCGAGGTAAAGCGGGCAAGCCCAAGCAAGGGCCATTTGTCCGACATCCCAGATCCGGCATCACTTGCATTTGAATATCAAAGTGGTGGTGCGCGCGTAATCAGCGTCCTTACCGAAGAACGCAAATTTAGTGGCAGCCTTGCGGATCTTGATGCAGTGCGGCGAAAAGTTTCAATTCCAATTTTGCGTAAAGATTTCATGGTTGATGAATATCAAGTTTGGGAAGCGCGAGCTCATGGCGCTGATGTGATCTTGTTAATTGTGGCTGGGCTATCTGATAACCAGCTCGCCGAACTAAACGCGCTCGCAATTGAACTTGGCATGTCAGTGCTAGTTGAGATTCACGACGAATCTGAACTGGATCGAGCGCTTGCAATCAATCCAAAACTTTTGGGTGTTAATGCGCGAAATCTCAAGACTCTGGAAGTCAGTCTGGATGTTTGTCACAAGTTGATACCTCGGATTCCTAACGATGTTTTGGCAATTGCCGAGTCTGGAATTTCAAGCACAGACCAAGTGGAAGCCTTGGTTTTGAGTGGCGCAAGGGCCGTTTTGGTCGGTGAAGCTTTGGTCACGGGTGGTACTCCAGCCGAAACTGTCGCAGAATGGACTAAGGCGGGACTTCGGGCTCGCGAAGAATTCTTATTGAATCGTTCTTAGGACTGGCATAAATGACTGTAGATGAAGTTGTTTCGGTGCCAGATCTGCGCGGACACTTTGGAAAATTTGGCGGAAGGTTTGTTCCTGAGGCCTTAATGGCAGCTCTTGATGAACTTGATGAGGCTTTTCGGAAAGCATCAGTTGATCCAGGTTTTATAAAGCAACTTCGTGAACTTCAGGTTAATTACACCGGTCGCCCAAGTCCGATCACTGAAGCCAAGAGATTTTCGCAGCACGCAGGTGGGGCCACCATTCTGTTGAAGCGCGAAGACTTAAATCACACTGGTTCGCACAAAATTAACAACGTACTTGGCCAAGGATTGCTGACTCAGCGCATGGGTAAGACGCGAGTGATTGCCGAGACCGGAGCCGGGCAACACGGTGTTGCTACTGCAACAGTCGCAGCGCTACTTGGTCTTGAATGTGTCGTTTACATGGGTGAAGAAGACACCAAGCGACAAGCACTCAACGTAGCTCGAATGAAGCTGCTTGGCGCAACAGTTGTGCCAGTCACTATTGGTAGCCGAACTCTTAAAGATGCAATCAATGAAGCTATGCGTGACTGGGTAGCAAATGTCGAGACCACGCATTACATGCTTGGCACAGTTGCCGGTCCCGCTCCATTCCCAGAAATGGTTCGAGACTTCCATCGCATTATTGGTGATGAATCACGAGAGCAAATGCTTAGTCGATATGGACGGTTACCTGATGTGGTTGCGGCCTGTGTTGGTGGTGGCTCAAATGCAATCGGAATCTTTACGGCCTTCATTCCTGATGCAAGCGTTCGCTTACTAGGGCTAGAGGCCGGTGGCGAAGGCATTGAAACGGGTCGTCATGCTTCAACAATTGTTGGTGGGGCAGTTGGTGTATTGCATGGCGCTCGTTCGTACATCATGCAAGACGATGATGGACAAACTATTGAAAGTCATTCAATTTCGGCCGGGCTTGATTACCCAAGTGTTGGTCCAGAGCATGCGTACCTAGCCGATATCGGACGCGCTGAGTACCGTTCCGTAACCGATGTTGAAGCTATGAACGCATTCAAGTTACTTTGCGAAACCGAAGGAATCATTCCTGCGATTGAAACCGCGCATGCGCTAGCCGGTGCCATTGAGATTGGTAAAGAGCTTGGCGAAGGCGCCATCATTCTGATTAATCTTTCGGGCCGTGGTGACAAAGACGTTGAAACGGCTGCGAAGTACTTCGGAATGAACCTATGAGTTCACTTCACGATGCCTTTGCTCGCGCTAAGTCGGAGAATCGCGCAGCGCTCATTGCATATCTGCCAGCTGGTTACCCTTCGGAAGACGGAGCCGTTGAATGCATTGCTGCAATGGTCGAGGGTGGCGTGGATATTGTCGAAATCGGTTTCCCCTACAGCGACCCTGTTATGGATGGTCCGACAATTCAGGATGCAGTGAACATTTCACTTGAAGGTGGAACAAAGTCGGCAACGGTAATCAATACCGTCAAGCGAGTTTCTGAGCTTGGTGTTCCAGCCTTAGTTATGTCTTACTGGAATCCAATTGAGCGTTATGGCGTAGATGCCTTTGCGGCAGATTTTCATGCTGCAGGTGGGGTTGGAGTTATCACGCCAGATTTAACTCCAGAAGAGGCCGAGGATTGGATTACTTCGACCAATTCAAACGATGTCGATCGAGTCTTTTTAGTTGCACTGTCCAGTTCCGATGAACGTATTGCAAAAGTGGCAAATGCAACTACTGGATTCATTTATGCCGGAGCCGTTATGGGAGTAACTGGCGCTCGCACCTCGGTTTCTGATGCGATTGAAGGCTTGGTCGCCAAAGTCCGACGTCACAGCGATCTTCCGGTGGCGGTAGGACTTGGGGTTTCAACGCCAGAACAGGCTCATGAAATTGCTCAGTATGCCGATGGCGTGATTGTGGGTAGCGCATTTGTAACGGCAATCAAGAATGACGGTCCGGCTGGCGCAAAGGCGCTGGCTCAGGCGTTATCTCAAGGCCTATCTCGATAAATCCGCTCGCATTTGGTTCGTTTCTGCGCTGGTGAAAGTGCGACATAATTGAAGCACTGTAAGTTATTTATTAACAAACAACCTTGATCATTAATGGAGTTTTCATGTCACAAGAAAACATGAGTGCCAAGGCCGCGAAAGCCGCTGCAGCCGCTGCCCGTCAAGAAGCCGCCGCAATTGAACAAAAGCGTCAGCGCAAGATTCGGATCATTGGCGGACTTGTAGTTGTTGCCGTGATGGCAGCCTTGATCGCAATTCCACTGCTATCCAATAAGGATGCAGTTATTCCTTCAGATTCTGCGTTACCAAAGGGCGTAACTTCAGATACTTATGGCGTCAAGGTTGGCTCTGCCTGGACTGCAACAGATGCAGACAAGATTCCAGTACTTCAACTCTGGGAAGATTTTCAATGTCCAGCTTGCGCCCGATTCGAAGCCGCTTCTGGGTCTGCAATCCAAAGCTTGATCGATGCTGGGAAAGTTCGCGTTGAATACCGGCCAACAATTTTCCTAGATAAAAATCTAGTTTCCTCAAATACTGCTGCCGGAAACCCGGACTCCTCAAAGCGCGCGACTATGGCTTTCGGATGTGCAGTTGATGCAGATGCCGCAGATAAATTTCATGCCGGTGTGTTCGCAAATCAACCAGCCGAAGAAGGCACGGGATTTTCCACCGATACTTTGATTACGATTGCCGAATCCTCTGGTATCTCGGGGGATGCGTTAGCAACATTTAAAGACTGCCTCTCGTCCGAAAAGTACGCAGGTTGGGTTGCTAACTCATACGCAGCATTCGATTCAGAAGGCGTTTCATCAACACCAACTGGAGTGCTAAACGGTGAAGAACTAGCTGGCGAAGTATTGTTTGATCCAGCTCAATTGACCGCGGCAATTGAAGCTGCAACAAAGAGCTAAGTGATTTAGCAACTTCATGAACTTGATTCCAGCTTTCATTCCAAGTCCGTCGCAAAGCGTCTGGCAACTTGGTCCGATTCCGCTTCGGGCATATGCCTTTTTTATTCTCGTTGGCATTTTCTTGGCGGTTTGGCTTGGAAATCGACGTTGGGTGGCCCGCGGTGGCTTAAACGGACAAGTTGCTGATATCGCAATGTGGGCTGTCCCATTTGGAATAATCGGCGGCCGTCTGTATCACGTGATTACTGACTGGGAACTCTATTTCAGTGAAGGCGGAAAAGGCTTCCTCGGAGCGTTTCGAATTTGGGAAGGCGGCCTTGGAATTTGGGGTGCGCTTGCCTTAGGTGGCGTTGGAGCTTGGATCGGAGCCAAGAGACTTGGCGTATCGTTTGCACCGTTTGCAGATTCGATTGCGCCAGGAGTTGCGTTTGCACAAGCGATCGGACGATTAGGAAACTGGTTTAACCAAGAACTATTTGGTCGGCCAACGACATTGCCGTGGGGACTTGAAATTGCAACCGAGAATCGTCCAACTGAATTCACACAGTTTGAAACCTTTCATCCAACTTTCCTCTACGAAGCACTTGCCTGTGTCGCAATCGGATTCTTGATTATTTGGGCAGACAAGCGATATGTAATGGGACACGGTCGTGTGTTTGCTTTGTATGCAGCTCTGTATTGCTCAGCTCGAGGATTGATTGAAACCATGCGGATCGATGATGCGCGACACATCCTCGGGATTCGCTTCAATGTGTTTACAGCGCTTGTGATTGGAGCTTTGGCCCTTATTTATCTGACCAGGTCGAGCGAGAAGAATCCAGGACGTGAGCTCATGTCTGGCGGCAAATTGGTAATTGAAGGTCAAGAGCCTGCGGCGTTAATCTCCACAAATGGTGAGCCTGAAGGCGAAGTTTCTAAGAATTCAGATTCGAGAGCAAATAGTTTGTCTGCCGTTAATTCATCCGAAACCCCGAAGCGTGGTCGAAGAGCAAAACCTAAGGGCTAGCCACATTCAAAGACCAAGGCTTTCCTAGATTCAAGCGGTAAACTAAGAATTAATCTCTTGATAGGAATTCCTGTGCGCCGCGCGAAAATTGTTTGCACCCTAGGCCCTGCTACTGCCACCTCGGAAATCATTAATGGTCTAGTCGAAGCCGGTATGAACGTTGCTCGATTAAACCTTTCCCACGGCGATCAATCGGTTCACGCTAATTCTTATGACTTGGTGCGTGCTGCTTCAGCCGCCTCTGGCAAAGGTGTTGGAATCCTTGCAGATTTACAAGGTCCAAAGATTAGACTCGCACGATTTCAATCAGGCCCGGTCGCACTTAACTTAGGTGATTTGTTCACCATTACTACCCGTGATGTTCCAGGTGATGCAACGATTTGTGGGACAACTTATTCGGGTCTTCCAGGTGATTGTAAAGTTGGCGATCGCATTCTGATTGATGACGGCAAGGTCGGCTTAGAGGTCTTAGAAGTTACTTCAGATTCAGTTGTCACCAAAGTTACCGAAGCTGGAACGGTAAGTGACAACAAGGGAATTAACTTGCCAGGCGTTGCGGTAAGCGTCCCGGCGCTTTCAGAGAAAGATATATCTGATTTACGTTGGGCTCTAAAGCAAGGTGTCGACATGATCGCACTTTCTTTTGTAAGAAGCGCTGCTGACATTAATGACGTTCACCAGATCATGGATGAAGAAGGACGCCGTATCCCGGTTATCGCCAAAATCGAAAAACCACAGGCGGTAGAAAATCTGCAAGAAATCATTGACGCCTTTGATGGCATTATGGTTGCGCGTGGAGATCTTGGCGTAGAGCTTCCGCTTGAACAGGTACCAATGGTTCAAAAGCGTGCAATTGAACTTGCTCGAGCAGCTACAAAGCCAGTAATTGTCGCTACCCAAATGCTTGATTCAATGATTAATTCAAATCGCCCAACACGTGCTGAAGCTAGTGACGTGGCAAACGCAGTACTTGATGGTGCGGATGCATTAATGCTTTCAGGTGAAACCAGCATTGGAATCGATCCAATACATGTGGTTGACACTATGAGTCGGATTATTTCTCACATTGAAGCCGAAGCTCTTGAGAAACTTCCCAAACTTGCTGATGATGCGCAGGGCCAAACTGCTAAGGCGATGTGTCTGGCGGCAGTCGATGTTGCAACCCACGTAGAAGCAGTTAGCTTGGTTGCGTTTACCGAAACTGGTAGTTCGGCCAGATTGGTTGCGCGCCACCGCAGTCGAACTCGCTTAATGGCTTTCACGCCAGACGTAGCGGTACGTAACCAGTTGTCATTGGTCTGGGGGACTGAAACCTTTTTGGTTGATCGGGTAACCCACACTGACCAAATGGTTGCGCAACTCGACAAGATTCTCTTGGAGTTCGGAATTTTCAAAATGCATGACCCAATCGTGGTTATTGCAGGGGTTCCGCCAGGCGTACCGGGCTCAACAAATGGCATGAGAGTACACAAATTGGGGCATGGCGCAGATAACGCTTAAGCGTGATCTGCGCCCAATAAGCACTGCGCAACCCAGATAACGCTTAAGCGTGATCTGCGCCCAATAAGCACTGCGCAACCCAGATAACGCGTAAGCGTGATCTGCGCCCAATAAGCACTGCGCAACCCAGATAACGCGTAAGCGTGATCTGCGCCCAATAAGCACTGTGCAACCCAGATAACGCTTAAGCGTGAAGTCGATGTGCCGAATTTCCAACCAGCCTGCTACAGTAAGGAAAGCTTGAAAGCACGCCATCCTTTAACACCTGTCCCGTGAGGCAGGAAAGGAGGTAAGAAGATGACGCACGACTTTGAGCCACAAGGACACGTAGTCCTTGATTCCAGCGATATCTCTCGCGCCCTAACCCGTTTAGCTCATGAAATTGTTGAGCGCACTCAAGGCGCCACAAATTTAACTTTGATGGGTATCCCAACTCGAGGGGCCTTCCTGGCAACTCGTCTCAGTGAGAAGATTTCCGAAATCCAAGGCAGCCCAGTTTCTGTCGGCGCAATTGACATCACCATGTATCGAGATGACCTGAGGTCACGTCCGGCGCGCGCACTGCTACCTACAACTATCCCGCCCGAAGGCATCGAAGGTCGCCTGGTGATCTTGGTAGACGACGTGCTTTTCTCGGGACGCACTATTCGTGCAGCTCTTGATGCAATCTCTGAGCATGGACGTCCAGAACTGGTTCAACTCGCTGTCCTAGTGGATCGCGGACATCGCGAACTTCCGATTCGTGCTGACTACGTAGGTAAGAATCTTCCAACTTCTCGAACTGAAAAAATTCAAGTCAATTTGATTGAACATGATGGCATTGACGAAGTGCGAATCGAGCGTGAATCTTCATGAAGCACCTACTGAGCGCCGCTGACTTAGGTTACGACGATGCAATCTTGATTTTGGACACCGCCAAGCAACTTGCAGCTGCCACCGAGCAAGGCGTTGGCAAGTTACCACCGTTGCGTGGACGTACGGTTGTCAACCTGTTTTATGAAGATTCAACCCGAACCCGAATATCTTTTGAAGCTGCCGCAAAGCGATTAAGTGCAGATGTCATTAACTTCTCGGCAAAGGGTTCCAGTGTTTCAAAAGGTGAAAGCCTTAAGGACACCGCGCTCACGCTTGAAGCCATGGGCGCAGATGCGGTCGTAATTAGACACAACAGCAGTGGCGCGCCACATCGTCTTGCAAATGCCGGGTGGATTTCTGGGGGAGTTGTTAATGCAGGCGACGGAACTCATGAGCACCCAACCCAAGCATTGCTAGATGCCTTCACACTCCGAAATCATCTAAGAAATGGTGACGGTGACTTAAAGGGCGTAAATGTGACCATCGTTGGTGACGTGTTGCATAGTCGAGTGGCTCGTTCCAACGTTCTGCTACTAAACACTTTGGGCGCCAAAGTTCGGTTAGTAGCGCCGCCAACATTACTTCCGTACGGCATTGAAGATTGGGACTGCGAAGTTTCTTATGACCTTGACGCATCGCTTGAAGGTTCCGACGCAGTAATGATGTTGCGCGTACAGCGAGAGCGAATGAATGCCGCATACTTCCCAAATGCACATGAATACAGCAGTCGGTATGGATTGAATGTGACTCGCATGAATCGTTTGGCAGAATCGGCGATCGTCATGCACCCAGGCCCAATGAACCGAGGTATGGAAATTTCCGCCGATGTGGCTGATTCAGACCGCTCTGTCATTGTCGAGCAGGTTGCAAATGGCGTAAGCGTGCGTATGGCAGTCCTGTACTTAATTCTCGGCGGATCGGAGTCAAAGTAATGACGAGCTACGTAATTAAAGATGTCGCAATTTTGGATGGTAAACCAACCGACATTGTGATTAAAGATGGAGTCATTGCTGAAATTGGCAATGGTCTATCCGCCGATCAAACCATAGATGGGTCTGGCTGTGTTGCGCTCCCAGGTTTAGTGGATCTTCACACCCACTTACGTGAACCTGGTCGCGAAGATGCGGAAACTGTTCTATCTGGCAGTCGGGCAGCAGCCATGGGTGGCTTTACTGCAATTCATGCCATGGCGAATACGAATCCCGTTGCTGATACCGCAGGAGTAGTCGAACAAGTTTGGCGACTTGGTCAGGCTGCAGGACTCGTAGACGTTCGCCCAGTTGGCGCAGTCACCATGGGACTTGAGGGCACTGCCCTTGCTGAGCTTGGCGCCATGGCAGATAGCGCAGCAGCAGTTCGAGTCTTCAGTGATGACGGTAAGTGTGTTCATGATGCAGCACTGATGCGTCGCGCCTTGGAATATGTAAAAGCATTTGATGGCGTAGTTGCTCAACACGCTCAAGAACCACGTTTGACTGAAGGCGCCCAAATGAACGAAGGCGTAGTTTCTGGAAAGCTTGGACTTGCCGGATGGCCAGCAGTAGCCGAAGAAGCAATCATTGCTCGCGATGTTTTACTGGCTCACCATGTTGGCTCACGTCTGCACATCTGTCACTTGTCGACAGCGGGCAGCGTTGAAATCATTCGATGGGCCAAGTCGCGCGGAATCAACGTGACAGCTGAGGTGACGCCGCACCACTTGTACTTCACCGATGAAGTTGTCGAAACTTATGATCCGATTTTCAAAGTGAATCCGCCGCTGCGAACCAAAGCGGATGTTGAAGCGGTGCGAGCTGGTCTTGCAGATGGAACCATAAACATTGTGGCAACTGATCATGCGCCGCATCCTTCTGAGGACAAAGACTGCGAATGGACAGCTGCTGCCTTTGGCATGACTGGCCTAGAAAGCGCCCTGAGCGTAGTTTTCGAAACTATGGTGCAAACCGGTCTTATGAATTGGGCAGCGGTCGCCGATCGCATGTCAGTTGCACCAGCCCAAATTGGCCGAGTGAGCTCGCAAGGTCAACCAATTGCAGTCGGTTCACCAGCTAACTTGGTAATTTTTGATCCCCGTGTAAGTCAAGAAGTTGACGCACGGAAGACTGTAAGTGCAAGCCGAAATACCCCGTACGCAGGACGCACCCTTCCCGGCAAAGTTGTTGCAACGTTCTATCGCGGTACACCAACTGTGCTGAATGGAGAACTCAACGCATGACCCGAGCCGTCCTAATACTTGAAGATGGTCAAGTGTTCACAGGTCGTTCATATGGTGCCGAAGGCATCGCCTTTGGTGAAGCCGTTTTCTCAACCGGGATGACTGGCTACCAAGAGACGATCACCGACCCTTCGTACTGCGGTCAAATTGTGATCCAAACAGCGCCGCACATCGGAAACACGGGCTGGAATGACCAGGACGATGAATCAAAGCAGATTTGGGTTTCCGGTTACGTAGTGCGGGATCCCGCGAGGCGTCCTTCTAACTGGCGATCCACCGTGAGTCTTGATGACGAACTACGAAAACAAAATGTAGTTGGAATTAGCGAAGTAGACACTCGCGCATTGACCAGACATTTACGGGAACATGGCGCAATGCGAGTTGGAATATTCTCAGGCTCAGCTGCGGAACCAGACATTGAATCGTTATTGAATAAAGTTCGCGAAGTTCCAGAGATGGCAGGAGCGAGTTTCTCTGAAACCGTTTCAACCAAGCAAACATACGTTGTGCCTGCGATCGGCACTAAGAAGTTCCAAGTTGCTGCTCTTGATTTAGGCATTAAGTCAATGACTCCTCACTTGATGGCTCAGCGCGGCATTGAAGTCCACGTAGTACCTGCAAACATTTCTGCAGAAGACTTACTTGCCGCTGGTCCAGACGGAATTTTTGTTTCCAATGGCCCTGGTGACCCAGCAACTGCCTTCCATGCAATTTCCTTAGTACAAGCGACACTTGATGCAAAGCGTCCATTCTTTGGAATTTGTTTTGGCAATCAAATCTTGGGGCGCGCACTCGGCTTCGGTACCTACAAACTTCGCTATGGACACCGTGGCATTAATCAGCCAGTTATGGATCGCACGACTAACAAAGTCGAAGTAACTGCGCACAATCATGGCTTCGCAGTTGATGCACCAATTGATCGCGACTCGCAAACTCCATACGGCACCGTACGTGTCAGCCATGTGTGCTTAAACGACAACGTCGTTGAAGGCCTGGAGTGCGTAGACGTACCTGCCTTCAGCGTTCAGTATCACCCGGAAGCTGCAGCTGGACCGCACGATTCGGCGTACTTGTTTGATCGATTTGTAGAACTGATGGAAGGTAAGCGCTAATGCCTCGTCGTAGTGACATCAAATCGGTAATGGTTATTGGTTCAGGCCCAATTGTGATTGGCCAAGCTTGTGAATTCGATTATTCAGGCACTCAAGCCTGTCGAGTACTAAAAGCCGAAGGTCTTCGAGTAATTCTCGTCAATAGCAACCCGGCCACGATCATGACCGATCCAGAATTTGCCGATGCAACTTACATCGAACCAATCACGCCAGAGGTCGTTGCTTCAATTATTGAACGCGAGCGACCTGATGCTTTGTTACCAACACTTGGTGGCCAAACTGCACTTAACACTGCCATCGCGCTTTTCCATAGCGGAGTGCTCGACAAGTTCAATGTTGAATTGATTGGTGCCGATGTTGATGCAATTGAACGTGGCGAGAATCGCGAGCTATTTCGCCAGATCGTTGCTGACGTCGGCGGCGAAAGTGCAAAGTCATTTGTCTGTCACACCATGCAGGACTGCTTAGATGGCGTGAAAACTCTCGGATATCCAGTCGTGGTTCGCCCATCGTTCACTATGGGTGGTGCTGGCTCAGGAATCGCATACAACGAAGCGGACTTGCATCGAATTGCTGGGCTTGGTTTGCAAGCCAGTCCAACTACTGAAGTTTTGCTTGAAGAATCGATTATTGGCTGGAAAGAATACGAACTTGAGTTAATGCGCGACAACAAAGACAACGTAGTTGTTGTGTGTTCCATTGAAAACGTAGATCCAATGGGTGTTCACACTGGTGATTCAATCACTGTTGCGCCATCTATGACTCTCACAGATCGTGAGTTTCAAAAACTTCGCGACCTTGGAATTGCAATTATTCGCGCAGTAGGGGTAGACACTGGTGGCTGCAACATTCAATTTGCAGTAAATCCAGTTGATGGACGAATCATCGTCATCGAGATGAACCCTAGAGTTTCGCGATCATCCGCACTTGCCAGTAAGGCAACTGGATTTCCAATCGCAAAGATTGCTGCGCGGCTAGCAATCGGTTACACATTAGATGAAATTCCAAATGACATCACAAAAGAAACGCCAGCCTCATTTGAACCTACGCTGGATTACGTTGTAGTAAAGATTCCTAGGTTTGCGTTTGAAAAATTTCCAAATGCAGATCAAACTCTGACCACGACTATGAAGTCTGTTGGCGAAGCCATGGCAATCGGCCGAAATTTCACCGAAGCCCTGCACAAAGCCCTTCGATCCATTGAGCGTAAAGAAAACTTGTTCGTCTGGTCATCAGATCCAAAGTCGATCGATATCCCAGATCTATTGACCAAGATGAAAATCCCAACCGACGGCCGATTAAACCAAGTGCAGTTAGCACTATGGGCGGGCGCAACAGTAGAGCAAGTCTTTGAGGCTACCAAGATTGACCCTTGGTTCTTGGATCAAATTGTTTTGCTTTGCGAAGTTGCTCGGGAACTTAAGTCAGAAGCCACATTGGATCGCCACACAATTGTTGCTGCTAAGCGCCACGGCTTTTCCGATGCCCAGATCGGATTGATTCGCGGAATTTCTGAAGCTGAAGTTCGAGGAATTCGACACACTCTAGATGTTCGACCGGTTTATAAAACCGTAGACACTTGTGCTGCCGAATTTGCCGCACTAACCCCGTATCACTATTCAACTTACGATCAAGAAACCGAAGTTTCACCACGTACAAATCCAGCTGTGATCATTCTTGGTTCAGGTCCTAACCGAATTGGGCAGGGGATTGAATTTGATTACTCCTGCGTCCATGCCTCGCTCACTTTGCGAGAAAAAGGTTTGGACACCATCATGATCAACTGCAATCCGGAAACAGTTTCAACTGACTACGACACTTCAAGTCGACTTTATTTCGAGCCATTAACGCTAGAAGATGTGCTTGAAGTAATACATGCAGAAACTCTTGCTGGTCCAGTACTTGGCGTCATTACGCAACTAGGCGGCCAAACTCCACTTGGCTTAGCCCAAGGACTTAAGGATGCTGGCGTCACTCTGCTTGGCACCGCGCCAGAAGCAATTCACTTGGCGGAAGAACGCGGTGCATTTGGCGAAGTCCTTGCCAAAGCAGGATTGCCATCACCAGAACATGGCATGGCAACTTCGTTTGAAGATGCTCGAGAAATAGCTAACCGAATTGGCTATCCAGTACTAGTTCGACCATCGTTTGTTTTGGGTGGTCGTGGCATGGAAATTGTCTACGACGAAACCATGTTGCACGATTACTTAACTAGAGCAGCACAAGTTAACCCTGAGCACCCAGTTTTGGTTGATCGCTTCTTGGATGATGCGATCGAAATCGATGTGGATGCCCTCTTTGATGGAACCGATCTTTACCTCGGTGGCGTGATGGAACACATTGAAGAAGCGGGAATTCATTCCGGCGACTCAGCTTGTTCGTTGCCACCTTTCACGCTTGGTGCTGCCGAAATTGATCGAATCCGCACGTCCACACTTGGAATTGCAAAAGGTGTTGGGGTTCGCGGTCTACTTAATGTGCAGTACGCGCTAGCGAATGGCATTTTGTATGTGCTGGAAGCAAATCCACGTGCCTCGCGAACCGTTCCATTTGTTTCTAAGGCAACCGGCATCTCTTTGGCAAAAGCCGCAGCGCGAATCGCAGTTGGCGATTCCATTGCAACTCTTCGAAAAGAAGGTTTCTTGCGCCCGGTTGGTGATGGGGGAGACGCGCCAGTTGGCAGTGCAATAAGCGTCAAGGAAGCGGTATTGCCATTTGCCCGCTTTATGGGTGTTGACACAGTTCTTGGTCCAGAAATGAAATCAACTGGCGAAGTAATGGGAATCGATGTTGATTTTGGAACTGCTTTCGCTAAGTCACAGCTGGCTGCTTATCGCGATGGTTTACCAAAGAGTGGTTCGGTATTCGTTTCGGTTGCCGATCGCGACAAAGAGCAAGCCGTTGCACCAGTTCGAAAACTTGTTGAGATGGGCTTCACCATCATGGCAACTGACGGTACTGCCCAGTTCTTAAAGTCCAATGGCATTGATAGCACTTTGGTTGCAAAGCAGCACGTCGGTGGAAGCCAGGATCGCAAAACTACGGTTGAAGCAATCATGGATGGCGACATTGACCTAGTGGTGAATACACCTTACGGAACCGGCGCTCGTCGCGATGGCTATGAAATTCGGATGGCTACCGTGTTGGCAAACACTGCATCCATTACAACAGTTCAGGGACTGGTCGCAGCTGTTGAAGGCATTGCATCGCTCCAAGCAGGTCCAATGAAGGTTAAATCAATTCAAGAGCACGTTGCTGAATTAAATGAATTGCTGGCTAATCAATCATGAGTGCTAAGCAAATGAAGTGCGTGATTCGTTCGATAGCGCCTGTTGGAAATTATCTGCACATGGTGTTGGACGCGCCGGAAGTTGATGAAGTTGCACCTGGTCATTTCGCGGCTGTATCCGTCGGTGGAATCGGTGGCGGCATGTTATTGCGACGCGCATTCTCAATTCATAAATCAACTCCAGGGGAATCGATCGAGATTATTTTCGCGCCCCATGGACAAGGCACTCAATGGCTAGCTACCCAAACTGCAGGAGATGTCATTGACATCATTGCACCGCTTGGTAAACCATTCGTTCTTCCGCGCAAACCAATTTCCTGCGTGATTGTCGCTGGTGGCTACGGAGCGGCTCCGATGGAATTGCTTGCCCGAGAATTGCGCAGTCGAGGCTGTCGCGTTGATGTGGTGCTTGGCGCAGCAACCCAAGAAAAACTTTTTGGTGTTCTAGACCTTAAAGGTGTTGCAGACTCAGTAACAGTTACAACTGACGACGGAACTTCAGGAGTTCGAGGACGAGTAACCGATGTACTGCCTGAATTGATTCAAAAGAACAATTCCCAAGCCGTTTATGCTTGCGGGCCGATGCCAATGTTGCAGGCTGTTGCAAAAGTAGCGCAAGATAATGGCGCATTTAGTCAATGTGCGGTCGAAGAATCAATGGCATGTGGCATCGGAGTTTGCATGACCTGCGTCTTGCCGATCGTCGGCGATGATGGCGTAACTCGAATGGCTCGATCCTGTGTTGATGGACCAGTATTCCGCGGCGATCGCGTGCGGTGGGACGATGTCCACACAGTGCCAAGTGATGCCTTTGGTGCACCACGCCTAGGAGGCCACTGATGAATCATTACCAACTGCAGGTGGTAACTAATGGCCGTTGATTTAACAGCTTCACTTGGCTCACTTCAACTTTCCGCGCCAACTCTGACGGCATCTGGATGTGCTGCCGCCGGCAAAGAGCTAGCTCAATTTGGCGATGTTTCAACCTTGGGTGCTGTGGTTACCAAAAGCATCATGATGGCACCAAGATCTGGCCGTGCCACACCTCGAATGGCTGAAACGCCAAGTGGCATGCTCAATTCCATTGGATTGCAAGGTCCAGGTATCGAATCGTTCTTAGAAAATGATTTGGCCTGGTTGCGTGCAAACAATGTAACGACGATTGTTTCGATCGCAGGAAACAATGTTGACGAGTTTGGTGAGTTGGCGCGCATATTGGCAAAAGTAGATGGTGTTGATGGACTAGAAGTCAACATTTCTTGCCCGAATGTTGAATCGCGTGGACAAGTTTTTGCTTGTAACCCAATCTCAGCTGCCCAAGTAATTGAAACCGTGCGCTCAGTTTGGCATTCTGATGCCCCAGTACTGGCAAAGCTCTCTCCGGATGTAACCGACATTGTTGAAATCGCACACAGCGTTGTTGAGGCCGGCGTTGATGGTGTCTCAATGATCAATACTTTGCTTGGCATGGTTATTGATGTAGACCAAATGAAACCGATGCTCGGCGGACGCACTGGCGGACTATCTGGTCCAGCGATTCGACCAGTTGCCGTGCGGGCAATTTATCAAGTTCATGCGGCATTGCCACACTTACCAATCCTTGGCATGGGTGGAATTCGCACTGGTCATGATGCACTTGAGTTCATCGCAGCCGGCGCTAGCGCGGTAAGTATCGGCACTGTTGTCTTTGGCGATCCTGGAGCGCCATGGCGGATTGCAAACGAACTTGGACAAGAACTTCAGTCACGTGGCTACAACTCGTTGAGCGAAGTTGTTGGCTTGGCTCATCAGAACTAACTTAAGGAATTCAAATGACTAAAGCACCTATCGCAGTAGCACTAGATGCACCAGATTTGGCTACTGCACGCGAGTGGGCAACTGCTGTGGCGCCACATGTTCAGGTTGTAAAGGTTGGTCTTGAAGTTTTCTTGCGTGATGGCCATGACGCCGTACATGTTGCGCGCGAGGCGAGCGGCTGCGAAATCTTTTTAGATGTAAAGCTGCATGATATTCCAGCCACTGTGGCTGGAGCGGCTCATGCGGTATCCAAGTTGGCTCCAAAGTACTTAACCGTTCACGCCTCAGGCGGCCAAGAAATGGTTAAAGCTGCCGTTGATGCGCTCCCAGATACCTACATCACCGCAGTAACAATCTTGACTTCGCTTTCACAGGATCAACTTTCAGCGATGGGTTGGAGTGGTTCAGCCCAAGACATCGTGAGACGGTTAGCTGCACAATCGGTTGCTGCTGGTGCGCGCGCAATTGTTTGTTCGCCGCAGGAAGTCGCAGCGGTGCGAGCAGAAGTTGGCCCGCAAATTGTTTTGATTACGCCAGGCGTTCGCCCTATCGGTGCAGACGCTGGTGACCAAAAGCGAGTTGCTACCCCCGAACAGGCATTGTCAGACGGCGCAGACCTATTGGTTATTGGCCGGCCAATCACAGCGGCTGCGAATATCGCTGAGGCGGCGCAAGCGATTGCTAGTAACATAGCGAAATGGCCGTTCCAGTCCTAACTCATGAGCAGCGCATTGCCGCGTCTGCAAAGGCAGTGGAAATTCGAACCAAGCGAGCGGCAGTACGTAGGCAGTTAAAGGAATCGCAAGTTTCATTTACCGAGGTTCTTTCCGTCGCAGATAGCGATGATGTGGTTTCTGGAATGCGCGTGGTAACAATTTTGGAATCGTTACCAGGAATTGGGAAAATCAAAGCTTCCGCACTTATGGAATCCTGTGACATTGCAATGTCTCGACGCATGAAAGGGCTTGGTTCAAGTCAGGCCCAAAAACTTAAGTCTGCTTTGAATGGCCGCGCATCATGAGTGCGCACCTTGTCGTTCTGTCTGGCCCAAGTGGGGTCGGAAAATCCTCAGTGATTCGCGAAGCCTTGAAGGAACTTCCAAGAACCTGGCTCTCGGTGTCTGCAACAACCAGAGCGCCACGTCCAGGTGAAATCCATGGCGAAAATTACTTTTACGTAAGTCAAGACGAATTCGATCACATGATTGAGAACGATGAACTCCTGGAGTGGGCGGAATTTGCGGGAAATCGCTACGGCACACCCCGGAAATCAGCTGAAGAAAAATTGGCTCAAGGCATTCCGGTACTCCTTGAAATTGAGGTCCAAGGGGCACGACAGGTTAGAGAATCTATGCCTGAAGCTGTCTTGGTTTTCCTGGAGCCACCTGCGTGGGCAGACCTGGAAGCGCGCCTGGCAGGTCGGGGGACTGAATCGGCAACCCAGATTCAAGAGCGGCTTGATGTTGCCCTAAAAGAGTTGGAATCATCGGGTTTCTTTGATTATGTGATCGTAAATGACGACGTTTCGCGAGCGGCTCGCGAGTTGGTACAATATCTCCAGTAAGAGTTTTCCCAAATCACTGATTTCAAGGAGTCCAACGTGACTGCAGCTGCTCCAGAGGGCATCACCAACCCACCGATCGACGAACTTTTAGCCGTCGCGGACTCCAAGTACGCCTTGGTTATTTATGCAGCCAAGCGTGCTCGTCAGATCAACGCTTACTACTCCCAGCTTGGTGAAGGCCTACTTGAATACGTTGGACCACTAGTTGAGTCTGGCAATCAGGAAAAGCCATTGTCGATTGCACTTCGCGAAATTAACGAAGGCAAATTGACCATCGAACCGGAAACTGCTGCTTAAGTCGGTTCTTCCGACCGTAGTTATCGGAACTTTTGCGTGACTTCCTCCGCACGATCCAATTCCTTGAACATAGTTCTTGGTGTCAGCGGCGGCATCGCAGCATACAAAGTTGCTTCAATTCTTCGTCTTCTTACTGAAGCGGGACATAATGTTCAGGTTGTACCAACTCCTGCTGCTCTAAATTTTGTTGGTTCGGCAACTTGGGAAGCACTATCAGGCAACCCACTGATCTCCGAAGTTTGGGATGACGTTGCTGACGTGCCACATGTGCGAATCGGACAAGGCGCAGACTTAGTAATTGTTGCGCCGGCGACCGCAGATTTGCTATCGCGCGCAGCAAATGGTGCAGCGAATGACTTGCTGACAAATGTTTTGTTAACGGCAACTTGTCCTGTTGTGTTTGCGCCGGCTATGCACACAGAAATGTGGCTTAATGCCGCAACACAAGAAAACGTATCCACACTGCGATCCCGCGGAGCAATTGTTATAGATCCAGCTGATGGTCGATTGACTGGCTCGGATAGTGGTCCAGGGCGATTACCGGAAGCCGAAGAAATAGTTTCAGTAGCACTTGGGCTACTAAGTAAGCAAGATCTTGCGGGACAAGAAGTAGTTATCACTGCTGGTGGAACGCGTGAGTTCTTAGATCCAGTTCGCTTCTTAGGAAATAGTTCAAGCGGCAAGCAAGGCGTTGCGTTGGCGGTAGCTGCCCGTGATCGTGGTGCCAGCGTCACATTGATTTGCGCAAACGTTTCCGTTGCAACGCCTGCTGGCGTAAATGTTGAAACGGTTATTACTGGTGATGACATGCATGCCGCCGTAATGAAAGCATCCATGACTGCTGATGCGATTGTGATGGCAGCAGCAGTTGCCGACTATAAGCCGAAATCAACTCAAACCACCAAGATGAAAAAATCTGATGACGGTTCTTCGCCAACCATTGAATTGGTTCGAACTACCGATATCTTGGCTGACTTGGTAGCGCATCGAAACACTTCACATCCGGACCAATTGATTGTTGGATTTGCTGCCGAAACAGGCGATGATCACGGATCGGTATTAGACCATGGGATGGCTAAGTTGCAACGTAAAGGCTGCGACTTGCTTGTGATTAATGAAGTCGGCCCGAACTTAGCCTTTGGCACGGATGACAATGAAGTTACGATCTTGACCCGAGAGCCGGCAACTCAAACTTCAGTGTCCAAAACTTCTAAGACCCAGATTGCCCATGCCATCTGGGACGCAGTTATTTCGCTCCAACACTGAGGGCTTCAACTGCAAAGCGTTAGCAAATGGCATAACCGGGATACGGATTCTTGTCTAGAACCTGCTAAAGTTTGCTAAGAATTGCGCACTTGACCAGGAGCCCCTAAGTATGCGCGCAAGCCACATACTTATTTTCTCTATAGCAAAGGCGATTACATGTCCGGTCGTTTATTTACCTCTGAGTCCGTAACTGAGGGCCACCCAGACAAGATGGCAGATCAGATTTCTGATGCCATCCTCGATGATTTACTAGGTCAAGATCCAAAGAGCCGCGTAGCAGTAGAAACCATGCTGACAACTGGCCAAATCCACGTTGCTGGTGAAGTCACCACTAACGGTTTCGCAGATGTGATGGCGCTAGTTCGCACAGTTGTAAACGAAATTGGATATGACAGTTCTGAAAAAGGTTTCGATGGCAATTCCTGTGGAATCTCGGTTTCCATTGGAGCTCAGTCACCAGATATCGCCCAGGGCGTTGACGATGCATTCGAAGAGCGAGTTTCCGGATCAGCAGATCCATTGGATCGTCAAGGAGCTGGTGACCAGGGACTTATGTTCGGTTACGCATCTGATGACACACCAGAACTAATGCCACTTCCAATCACAATTGCCCATCGACTAGCTGAGCAACTCACTGCAGTTCGTAAATCCGGTCAGATGGGATACCTTCGTCCAGACGGTAAGACCCAAGTAACAATCGAGTACGACGGTGATCGCCCAGTTCGCCTCGACACAGTTGTGGTTTCGTCACAGCACGCTGACAACATCGATCTAGATAAGCAACTTGCGCCAGAAGTTCGCGCAAATGTGGTTGAGCCAATCCTTGCAAAGTTCGACATTGATGCAACTGACTTCAAGCTATTGGTAAACCCAACCGGGAAGTTCGTTGTGGGTGGACCTATGGGCGATGCCGGCTTAACTGGCCGCAAGATCATCGTTGATACTTATGGCGGCATGGCTCGTCACGGTGGTGGTGCATTCTCCGGAAAAGATCCATCAAAGGTCGACCGTTCAGCAGCATATGCAATGCGCTGGGTAGCTAAGAACGTAGTTGCTGCCGGACTTGCCAAGCGCTGTGAAGTTCAAGTTGCTTATGCAATTGGTAAGGCACATCCAGTCGGCGTATTCGTTGAAACCTTTGGCACTGGAACAGTTCCTGAAGAAAACATTCGTCAGGCCGTTTTGAAGGTATTCGATCTTCGCCCAGCTGCGATCATTGCTGATCTTGAACTGCTAAACACCAGCGTTGTTAAGTACCGCCCAACAGCCGCTTACGGACACTTTGGTCGCCCAGGTTTCACTTGGGAGCGCACCGATCGTGCAGAAGCCCTTAAGGCAGCAATCTAGTAACAAGTTGTTAAGAAAAGGCCAGGCAAAATTGCCTGGCCTTTTCCTTTGCGTCGATGTCAGATAAGAGTGAAAGACTGTATTCGTGAGCGACGATCAACTTAGTCTGGTCCCAGGCAAAAAGAAGCGCGTTAAGGCGGAAGTACCCATTGCCCAAATCGCTCCCGTCGCCCACGTCATCATCGACAGCTCACTGCCACATTTAGATCGGGTATTCGATTACGCAGTTCCAGAAAAGTTTGCTGAAGTAGCGCAACCAGGCGTTAGAGTCCGAGTTCGGTTTGCTGGAAAACTAACTGATGGCTGGTTAATTTCACGCTCTGACGAAAGCGAACATCCGGGCAAACTTGCTGCTTTGGCAAACGTGATATCACCAGAAGCCGTTTTACTCCCTGAAATTTTGGAGCTTGCAAAGTCCGTTGCATCTCGGCAGGCAGGCACTCTCTCTGACGTACTTCGAAGTGCGGTTCCCAATCGCCATGCAACTGCGGAAGCAACTGAGTTCCCAGCGGCAGTAAAGGTTTCAGATCTCGAAGCAAGCGCTTGGGCTGATTATGTGGGCGGTCCCGCACTAATTAAACGAACGATTGCTGGAGATGCGCCGCGCGCAATCGTGACGACGGGCTGTGATGATCCGGCCGAAATGCTTGCACAGCTTGCAATCACAATTTCAGCCAATGGCGGCAAAATAGTGATAGTTGCTCCAGATCGAGCTGCGATTGATCGAATCGTCTCCTCGCTACAAAATAATGATTGCCCAAAAACAGCTATTGCAATCTTGGCAGCCGACGATGGACCAGCCCAGCGGTATCGCAACTGGCTTTCCGTTTTGCGAGGCACTGCCAACATCGTGGTTGGTACTCGCTCAGCTGTCTTTGCTCCGATATCTGAATTGACTGCTATTTGTGTCTGGGATGACTGGAACGAAACTCTGTCTGATCCGCAGGCACCGTATTGGCATGCCAGGGATGTTGCAGTGCTACGTAGTGCACAACAAAACACCGCTCTGGTGTTTATCGGTGCAACTATGTCAGTTGAAACTTGTGCTCTAATGCCGTGGCTGGCGCACGTCGCGAAAAACCGAGATCAAATAAGAAGCGAATCCCCAAAGGTTCGTAGCGCATTGGATGAAGCCGGCGCAAAGATAAACCCAGCAGCGAGTGGATCGCGCATTCCTTCGGCCGTCATGCAAGGCATGAAAGCAGCACTTACTAAAGGGCCAGTACTAGTTTTGGTTTCACGCCTTGGTTATTCGCCACGCATAGTATGCGACACCTGCAGAACATCTGCCCTTTGCACTGAATGCAGCGGACCATTGATGCAATCTGCGCGCACCAGTGCACCTACCTGCAACTTGTGTGGACACATCGAGAACCTTTGGAAGTGCAAGAAATGTAAAGGTAATTCAATTCGGGCTGCCGCAGTAGGCAGCGAACGAACTGCCGAAGAACTGGGCAGAGCATTCCCGGGTATTCCTGTTAGGTCGTCCACATCGGATCACATTTTGCGAACTGTGGATTCTCGTCCAGCAATTGTGGTGGCAACTGCAGGCGCAGCTCCAATCGCGCAAGGTGGCTACGCTGCTGCAATTTTGCTCGATGGAAATTCCATGTTGTCTCGGCCTGAATTGGGCGCAACACAAGAGACATTTGCGAAGTGGAATGAATGTGCATCGTTAGTCAGACCTGATGGGGAAGTGCTTGTAGTTGCCGATTCAGAACATCCTGCAGTTCAAGCTTTGATACGACATGACCCTGCTGGATTTGCCCAACGCGAACTTGAGCAGCGAACTCAGGTTTCCTTGCCACCTGCAGTTCGATTGGCGGCGATCACTGGCGATCAGGCTGACATTGATGATGCGTTAGCGATGTTGGAGCTGAATCCAGAAACTTTAGTTCGAGGGCCGGTGCCAGGTAGGGAAAACCAAGTTCGCATGCTGATCTCTTGCGACCGGAAGCGTGGCCTTGATCTTGCTACGCAACTAAAGGCCATGACTACCGCTCGAAGTGCGAAACACAAGGGCGGTTCGGTAAACGTTCGGATCGACCCGATAAACCTCTAAACTTGAGCTACAGCAAAGCTCATTGAAGAAGGTGTCACATGACCGTAAGGCCCGTTAGATTGTTCGGCGATCCAGTGCTTTCTACGCCTGCGCTTGAAGTGACTACCTTCGATAAAGAGCTTCGCCAACTTGTTGCTGATTTAACCGTCACAATGCAGGAAGCACCTGGTGTTGGACTTGCTGCACCTCAGATTGGTGTTTCGCTTCGCGTATTCACATATGACGTTGATGATGAAGTTGGCCACCTGATAAATCCAGTTCTAGATCTTTCTGAAGAAGAGCAAGATGGTCCCGAGGGCTGCCTTTCCATCCCAGGTCTAACTTTCGACACCAAGCGCGCGATGAGCGTAGTTGCCAAGGGAATGAATATGTACGGTGAACCCGTAACCCTAATTGGCAGCGACTTGATGGCTCGTTGTGTGCAACACGAGACAGACCACTTAGACGGTGTGCTGTTTATTGATCGCCTAGATACCGAAGCTCGCAAAGAAGCTATGAAAGCAATTCGTGAGACCGAATGGTTTGGCAGCATGAGTCCGACAGTAAAAGTAAGTCCGCACTCAATGATGAACGGTTTTTCTTAACGTGCGGATTGCATTTGCGGGCACACCACTTGCTGCTGTCCCGACACTGACAGCCTTGTTGGCATCAGAGCATGAAGTTGCTTTAGTTATCACCAGGCCAGATGCTCCAGCCGGCAGAGGCAGAACACTTACCGCTAGTCCGGTAGCAGACGCAGCCGGAGTTAGCGGCGTACCGGTGTTAAAAACGTCTCATCTTGCCGAACACAAAGAAAAGTTTGCGGATGTTGACTGTGTAATTGTTGTGGCCTTCGGCGCGATGGTTCCCAAAGATTTACTAGATGTTCCAAAGCATGGCTGGATCAACGTTCACTTTTCTCTGTTGCCACAGTGGCGGGGCGCAGCTCCAGTTCAGTATGCAATCTTGAGTGGCGATGAATTTACTGGAGTTACAACTTTTCAGATTAATGAAGGTCTAGACACCGGACCGACGCTTGCTTACTTAACAACGCAAATTGCACCCAACGAAACTTCAACTGAATTGTTGGACCGACTCTCAATTGAAGGGGCGCAACTAGCGCTTGTTACCCTCGCTGGAATTGAAAATGGTTCCATCTTGCCGCTGCATCAGCCAATTGACGGCATCTCAAATGCTCCCAAGATCACAGTCTCAGATGCGCAAGTTCGCTGGAGCGATCCTGCGCTTGCAATTGATCGGCGAATCCGAGCTGTCACAAAAGACCCAGGTGCTTGGACCATGTTTGGTGATATTCGAATCAAGCTGCAACCAGTCACTGTCGCGCCTCACATTACAGATCTTTCTCCTGGGGAAGTTGCGCTGCGAGATGGGGAAGTTTTAGTGGGTACCGGCAGCCATGCTGTTGCCCTAAGCGAAGTTCAAGAAGCGGGACGTAACTTAACAGATGCAAAAACCTGGCTCAATAATCAAAAATCCGCTGTGGTGTTTAAGTGAGTAATTCTGGAACAACTCGACGCGCTGCATTCGATGTTTTACAAGCAGTTCACGATAAAGATGCCTACAGCAATTTAGTTTTACCAGCCGTGTTGGATGAACTAAAGGTATCTTCGCGAGATGCCGGGTTAGCTACTGAAATCACTTACGGCGCATTGCGGAGGCAAGGCAGCCTTGATGCGGTAATCGATGCTTGTGCTTCCCGCACAGACACCATGGACAGTAAAGTTCGCAATATTTTGCGGGTGGGCGCCTACCAATTGCTTTTCATGCGAATTCCAGCCCACGCTGCTGTCGATGAAACTGTCACACTTGCTCGTGAAGTTGCCGGAATGGGAGTCTCCAAATTTGTTAATGCCGTATTGCGAAAGATTTCGGCAAGCACATGGAAGGAATGGTTTGCAACTCTAAGTGAAGGTAGAACTCCAGTTGAAGTTTTGGCACTGGAGTATTCGTATCCGGTTTGGGTGATCCGAAGTCTGGCTGATGCATACAAGTGCGACTTAGATTCCATCCGCGAAGTACTTGCTGCTGGTAACGAACCCGCGCTAGTTTCGTTAGTTGCTAAACCAGGGCAAGCATCAGTAGAAGAGTTACTTGAGTTGCCACACGTAGTGCCAGGAACTTGGTCGCCGATTGCAGCCACAATGTTGCGACCAAGTAGTCCAGATGAAAAATGGTCGACTCGTCCAGGTGATATTGATGCAGTTCGTGACAATCGAATTGGTGTGCAAGATGAAGGCAGTCAGCTCGTTGCACTTGCGGTAGCAAATGTTGAAGTAGCAGGCCCACAGAATCATTGGCTGGATATGTGCGCTGGTCCAGGCGGTAAGGCTGCAATCTTGGCGGGACTTGCCAGCGCAGCAGGAGCAGACTTCACAGCGATTGAACCGATTCCAGCCCGCGCGCACCTTGTGAAGAACTCGTTATGGAATGCACCAGGTGAGCATCAAGTAGTGGAAGCGGATGCGCGTGACTTTAATCCGGGCCATGAGTTTGATCGAATTCTTGTTGATGCCCCATGTACTGGATTAGGAGCACTGCGCCGCCGCCCAGAGGCAAGATGGCGTCGCCAGCCCAGTGACATTCCGCCACTTACTGCGCTCCAGCAAGAACTGCTGACAAAGGCTAGTGAACTTGTGCGCATTGGTGGTGTCGTTGGGTATGCAACTTGCTCGCCACACTTGGCTGAGACCGACGCAATAGTTGCGAATTTCTTGAAGCGAAATTCCAACTTTGAAAGCGTTGATGTTTCGCCCGTGTTGCCACAACTTAACCTGCCAACGGGCTCAATGAGTCTGCGACTGCGCCCTGATGTCCACCACACGGACGGCATGTTCTTGGCAATCTTGCGCAGGACCGCATAGCCACCATCGTTTGGCTAGGCTTAAGCCGTGGGACTTCGTATTTCGCCGAGCATTCTCTCGGCTGATTTTGGCAATTTAGTTGCTGAATGTAATCGGGTTGCCGATGGCGCTGACTGGCTACACGTTGATGTTATGGACAATCACTTTGTCCCAAATCTAACGATCGGCCCAGTAGTTGTTGAATCCATCATCCGCGAAGTCGCCACACCAATTGACTGTCACTTAATGATTAACGATGCCGATCGTTGGGCGCCTGGCTATGCCGAGCAAGGTGCGCAAAGCGTAACCTTCCACGTTGAAGCCGCTACTAATCCTCGACAGGTGGCTCGAGATATTCGAAACCACGGAGCGCGCGCGGGAATGGCGATTAAGCCAGGTACCAAACTGGAACATTACGAAGATTTGTTTCCAGAACTAGACATGATCTTGATCATGACGGTTGAGCCTGGCTTCGGCGGACAATCTTTCATGGCCGATCAGCTTCACAAAGTTAAGCGCGCTCGCGAACTTGTTAAGAACTTGGGCTTAGACATTTGGATCCAAGTTGATGGCGGCGTTGCGCTGAGCACAATCGAACAATGCGCAGATGCTGGTGCTGACACCTTTGTCGCAGGTTCCGCCGTTTACAACACTGCCGATCCAGTTGAGGCAATTGCTAATCTGCGCGCAAAGGCACAAAGTGCAACCGATGCCTCCTGGTGGTGCGGAAACTAATGTCTTCTGACTTGCACATGTCACGTGCAATTGAATTGGCAAGAAAAGTTGATTTAGCTCGTGACCTAAATCCAACTGTTGGCGCAGTCATAGTGGATGCATCAGGAGCCGTTGTTGGCGAAGGTTGGCATAACGGAAGCGGAACCGATCACGCCGAAGTTATGGCGATTGCCCAAGCCGGAGCTAAAGCCATCGGCGCAACTTTGTATTGCACGCTCGAGCCATGCAATGCGCAGGGAAAAACTGGGCCATGTGCCCAAGCAGTCATCGCAGCTGGAATTACGAAAGTAGTAATTGGACAACCAGATCCACACCAAGCGATGTCGGGCGGCGTTAACACATTGCAGGCGGCCGGTATTGAAGTTCAGGTTGGATCTATGCAAGCCGAAGCGGTTGAGTTAAATGCGTCTTGGAATTTTGCACAGAACAACAACCGGCCTTGGGTCATTTGGAAAACTGCAACAACTCTGGATGGCTTTGTCGCAGCCGAGGATGGCACTAGCAAATGGATAACGGGTGAGCCGGCGCGTGACCGGGTTCAAGAAATCCGCGCAAGTGTTGGCGCAATTCTTACTGGCACCGGAACCGTGCTGGCGGATGACCCGCTGTTAACTGTGCGATCCCTGTCTGTAGAGCAACAACCTCTCCGAGTAATTGTGGGGGATCGAGAATTACCAGACACGGCACAAATCTTTGCTGGAAGCAATCCCGCAATTCGCATTGCAGGGGACTTGGTCAACGTAATCAACGATCTTTGGCAGATTCATGGAATTCATAAGGTCCTAGTTGAAGCTGGGTCGATGGTTTCGCAATCGCTGTGGAGCGCAAATCTCGTGGATGAGGTTTACTGGTTTCAGGCGCCAATGATTTTGGGATCCGGAAAGCCAGCAATCGGAAATTTTGGCATCGAATCCCTTGCAAATGCGTCGCGATTTCCCGAATACCAAGTGGATCGTGTTGGATTAGACCTACTCGTTCACTTCACGACTCGATAAGGCGGAAGATGTTTACTGGAATTGTCGAAGAACTTGGTCGCGTCGCCGCGATCCAAGAGCTGCCAGACAACGCCATCCGCATAACTATCGAAGGACCCATTGTCCTAAGCGATGCAAATCTTGGCGACTCAATCTGTGTAAACGGAGTCTGCCTAACCGTTGCCGAACAAACAGGCAACCAATTCACTGCTGATGTCATGAGCGAAACGATTAACCGCACAACAATTGGTGATTTATTGACTGGATCTCAGGTAAACCTTGAGCGACCAGTCACACTTGCAACCCGCCTGGGTGGACATTTAGTTCAAGGCCACGTGGACGCCGTCGGTGAGGTTTCTGCGCGCGAACATTCAGACAACTGGGATGTGGTAACAATTACGCCACCAAAGGATTTACTTAAGTACGTAGTGGAAAAGGGAAGTATCACAATCGATGGCACCTCACTAACTGTGTCTGCAGTTACAGATACAACTTTCTCAGTTTCGTTAATTCCGGCAACGCTAGAAAAAACCACTTTAGGAATTCGACAAATAGGGGATCGCGTAAACCTTGAGGTGGATGTTTTGGCCAAGTACGTAGAGAAGTTAGTAGCGGCGCGATGACCAGACTAGATTCAATTGAAGATGCAATTCTTGCGATTCGTGAAGGTAAGCAAGTCGTCGTTGTCGATGACGAAGATCGCGAAAATGAAGGCGACTTAATTCTGGCTGGAGTTAAGGCCACACCTGAAGCTATTGGCTTTATGAATCGATACACCTCGGGCGTAATCTGCGTTCCGATGGAAGGCGAAGCGCTCGATCGCTTAGGTCTGCCACCAATGACTCACATCAATGAGGATCGCAAGGGAACTGCTTACTCAGTAAGTGTTGATGCCCGCGATGGAATAGATACTGGCATCAGTGCCGCCGATCGCGCTAAAACCATTCGCGTACTGTGCGACTCTGCAACTGAACCATTCGAATTAACCCGCCCCGGCCACGTATTTCCATTGCGCGCAATGCCAGGTGGCGTACTTCGTCGCCCAGGCCACACTGAAGCCGCAGTAGATCTTGCCCGCCTTGCTGGACTTCAGCCAGCTGGCGTGATTGCTGAAGTTGTCCACGATGATGGCTCGATGATGCGAGCTCCTGCACTTCGGGAATTTGCGGATGCACACGGCTTGTTGATGATTTCAATTGCAGACCTGATCGCATACCGTCGGAAAAATGAATCGCTGGTAGAACTTGTTGCCACAGCTCAACTCCCAACTGAATTTGGAGTCTTCGATATTTGCGGCTACCAAGGAATCCTTGACGGCATCGATCACGTTGCAATGCGCATCGGTGACATCGGCGATGGCGAAGATGTGTTAGTCCGAGTCCATTCTGAATGCCTCACTGGTGATGCACTTGGGTCACTGCGCTGCGACTGTGGTCCACAGTTAAAGGCAGCTATGCGCGCAGTCGGTGAAGAAGGTCGTGGCATTGTGCTTTACATGCGCGGGCACGAGGGTCGCGGAATTGGATTGCTTCACAAACTCCGGGCGTATGCCTTGCAAGATGGTGGCGCAGATACTTTGCAAGCAAACTTAGATTTAGGGTTACCGGCGGATTCCCGTGACTACGGAACTGGCGCACAAATTTTGGTAGACATGGGCGTTAAGTCAATGCGCCTACTCAGCAACAATCCAACCAAGCGCGCGGGTCTTGAAGGCTATGGCCTAACTATCACAGAGCAAGTTCCGATAGAGATTGAACCAAACGATTTCAACATGGCTTACTTGACCGCAAAGCGCGATGCAATGGGTCACAACTTGCATTTTGGAGACGTTAAATGAGTCGCGCCGGCATCCCAGAATCAGTAGTCACAGGATTTAATGGCTCCCGAGTCGTAATCGTTGCCTCTTCTTGGCATACCCAAATCATGGACGGTTTAATTGCTGGCGCCTGCAACATTATTGAAAGCGCAGGACTAACACCAGAAATCCATCGGGTACCTGGCACATTCGAATTACCTATCGCTGCCAAAGCTGCTGCTTTGTCTGGAGCTGATGCAGTAGTTGCACTTGGAGTAGTTATTCGCGGTGGCACACCACATTTCGATTACGTGTGCTCAGCGGCTACCGATGGCTTGACCAGAGCAGCGCTTGATACCGGAGTTCCAATGGGCTTTGGAGTTCTAACGTGTGACGATGAAGCCCAAGCATTAGATCGCGCAGGCTTGCCAGGCAGTTCAGAAGATAAAGGCGCCGAAGCGGCTAGTGCAGCCATGAATACTTGGACGGTTTTGCGCGCGATTCACGGCGACTAAACTTTGAGTGTGAAAACATTCGAGGAACTCTTTACTGAACTCACTTCTAAGGTTGCTGCTGGCGATACCAATTCAGGTACCGTCTCTGCGATTTCTCAAGGTGTTCATGCCGTTGGCAAAAAAGTTGTTGAAGAAGCAGCCGAGGCCTGGATGGCTGCGGAACACGAAAGCAAAGAGCGCGCTGCGGAGGAAATTTCACAATTGCTTTATTGGACCCAAGCCCTAATGATCGCAAGTGATGTCTCACTTGATGACGTTTATAGGAAGTTGTAGACATGTTGCGCGTTGCCGTTCCTAACAAAGGACAGTTGTCCGACCCAGCCCGTGACATGTTGCGTGAAGCCGGCTATGCCGCAGCAGCTAACAGTCGCGAATTAGTCGTTCAAGATCCTGATAACGACGTTGAATTCTTTTTCTTGCGTCCCCGCGATATCGCAACTTATGTCGGTCGAGGAACTTTGGATGTGGGAATCACTGGCGAAGATCTACTGGCTGACTCTGGTTCACAAGCATCAACAATTTTGGAGCTAGGTTTTGCTCCTTCCACTTTCCGATTGGCCGCGCCTCAGGGAACCGCAAAGACTGCCAGCGATCTTGCCGGAAAGCGCATTGCAACAAGTTACCCAACAATTTTGAGCAACTGGCTTACCGAGCATGGAATGTCTGCTGATGTTGTAACCCTCGATGGTGCAGTAGAGAACGCGGTTCGTCTCGGTGTTGCCGACGCGGTTGCAGACGTTGTGGCAACGGGAACAACTTTGAAGCAAGCTGGCTTAGAGATCATCGGCGATCCAATTTTCAAGAGTCAGTCAGTTCTGATTTCCCGAAAGAACATTGAAGATCAGAATGCCGTCGATGTTTTCGTGCGACGTCTGCAAGGCGTGATTGTTGCGCGCGCGTATGTATTAGTTGATTACGACATACCTAACGCTTTGATCGAGAAGGCTTGTGTTATCACGCCAGGTATTGAGTCACCAACTGTTTCGTCTCTGCATGATTCTGCTTGGTCAGCCGTAAGGGCAATGGTGCCTCGCAAACAAGTTCACGCCGTAATGGATGAGCTATACGACCTAGGTGCGCGCGGAGTCATTGTCACTGACATTCACGCCTGTCGAATCTAAATTTCATGGCAACCGACTTCACAGGTGCAGAATTACCAGAATCTGACTTCGCCAATGATGATGGCTCACCAGATCCATACATTCGATCGGTTTTACGCAACTACGCCCAAAGCGCCACAGCTGAATCTGCCAGAAACTTATTGGATGCGTTACTTGATGCCCGCTTGCTAGTCCCGGTTGTTGCCGAACTTGATTCAATGGAAGCTGGCGTTGAAAAAGACAGCCATATGACTTCGGTTGAATTCCACTCCGCCGATGGTCGACGGGCACTCTTGGCATTTTCTGGCTCAGACAGCTTGGAAGCTTGGGATGAATCCGCTAGGCCGATCCCACGAGTTGCATTCGCTGTTGCCCAAAGCGCGATCGAGCAAGGAATGGATGCACTAATCATTGACGTCGGGGGACCAGTTCCAACTGCAATTGATGGCACCTTGCTTTCCTTACTTGCAATTGGGCCAAATCGAGAGGCTTTGCTCGATGAAGCTCTAGATTATGTCGTTGCTAAGTTGGCTGAACTACCTGGCGTGAGCGCCGCGCATTGGGATGACACCGACGAGGAAGTCACTATAACTTTGGCAATAAGTGAGCCAATTGCCACGCTTGGCGGTTCGATAACCGAGATTATTGCGGGCAGTGACCTAAACGCCTTGCTTGATCGCCCGCTTGAGGTCGCAATATCAAATGTCTAGGAAATTCAAGGATTTCCGCTTAGGATCCTTCGGATTATGAGACTTCGCTGACTTCCCATTAAACTCATAACTGACCGACCCGGTAATTCTTGAATTGCTAGGTCACACAAGCGGACATTGTTCCCACTCGCATCGCCCTTAAGGGTGTCGAGTTGGTCTGGAAACATCGCGAAAAGCGATGTGTGCACACTCGTGCATATCCAGTTGAACCCTGTTGGTTTGTACCCGTCGACAACAGGAGGACATATCAGTATTGAACCCCGCATCAACGAGCGGATTCGTGTGCCCGAAGTACGTCTTGTCGGAGCTGCTGGAGAGCAGATCGGCATTGTCGGTATCGAGGATGCATTGCGATTGGCAATTGAAGCCGATCTTGATCTTGTAGAAGTTGCACCTGAAGCCAAGCCTCCAGTTTGCAAAATCATGGACTACGGCAAGTTCAAGTACGAAGCAGCAGTTAAAGCTCGTGAAGCACGAAAGAACCAAGTCAACACGGTCATCAAGGAAATGAAATTACGTCCAAAGATTGATCAGCATGACTATGAGACCAAAAAGGGTCACATCGAACGGTTCCTTTCTCAGGGCGACAAAGTCAAGATCACAATCATGTTCCGTGGTCGTGAACAGTCCCGTCCTGAATTGGGTTACAAGTTGTTGCAAAAGTTAGCGACCGACATCGGTGAAAGTGCCGTAATCGAATCCTCACCTTTGCAGGACGGTCGCAACATGACCATGGTGCTCGCACCAGCTCGTAAAACTTCTGGCAGCAAAGCCGCAAAGCCTGCTCCAGCAAAAACTGAATATCAAGCCCCAGCAGCGCCAGTTGTCGAAGCTCAAAAAGCTGAAGCAGCTGTGACTGTCGCTCCAGTTGCTGAAGTTAGCTCACCTGTTGCAGTTTCTTCAAGTTCCGATGCCAAGGCGTCTGAAGCGCCTGCATCGGCAGTGATCGAAGCTCCCGCAGTGGAAGCAGTAGTCGTTGAGGTAGCAGCAGTCGAAGCACCAGCAACTGAAGAAAAGCCAGTTGCTAAGAAAGCTGCAGCAAAGAAAGTGGCAGCCAAGAAATCAGCTGCCGCACCTTCAAGTGCCGATGCTAAGCCAGCGGTAAAGAAGGCTGCAGCCAAGAAAGTAGCTGCAAAGAAGACTTCGACGGACACGTCGAAGTAACCAAACTTCTTGTCTTACCCAAGACAAGCAAAAACAGGCAGGAGAGAAACATGCCAAAGAATAAGACCCATAGTGGTGCCAAGAAGCGTTTCCGCGTAACCGGATCCGGCAAGTTGATGAAGGAACAGGCAAACAAGCGCCACCTTCTGGAACACAAGACGAGCCGTCGCACGCGTCGCCTCTCTGTCGACCAAGTCCTGTCCCCAGCCGATGCAAAGAAAGCAAACAAGCTACTCGGCCGTTAAGCCGCAGCAGTTTGTTATAGAAGAGGAGATTTGTCATGGCACGTGTGAAGAGAGCCGTTAACGCTCAAAAGAAGCGTCGTGAAGTACTTGAGCAAGCCAGTGGTTACCGTGGACAGCGTTCCCGGTTGTACCGCAAGGCAAAGGAACAAGTTACGCACTCGATGGTTTACGCCTACAACGACCGTCGTACCCGTAAGGGCGACTTCCGTCGTCTGTGGATCCAGCGCATCAATGCAGCAGCTCGTGCAAACGGCATGACCTACAACCGTTTGATCCAGGGTCTAAAGCTTGCAGAGATCGAAGTAGATCGCCGCATGCTTGCTGAACTTGCAGTTAATGACCCAGCAACATTTGCGTCATTGGTTCAGGCTGCAGCTAAAGCATTGCCGGCGGATGCCGCATCATCGGCATTGCCTAAAGAAGATGCACCAAAGGCTTCTGCCTAACCGTGCAATCAAGCGAAGTTCTAACGAACGTGCGCGCGCCGAAAGTGGCGCGCGCACGTCGTCTTTTGAAGCGCGGGTTCCGCGAGTCAGACGGGCTGTTTTTGGCCGAAGGTCCGCAAGCTTGTCGTGAAGCTGCGGCTACTGGAAAAGTAAAAGAATTATTTTTAACGCAAGAAGCCTTTGATCGTTATTCAGAGATTGTGTCTGCGGTAGCTGAATCAGGTGCGGAAATCATCATCTGTACTGAAGCGGTAATCGAACAATTCAGCAGCACCGTTTCGCCGCAAGGAATGACCGCAGTTGTCCGAATGTGGGAGCAGGATCCAAGCGAGCTATTCAAATCCAACCCCAAGTTAGTTGTTGCGCTTACTGCAGTTCGCGATCCAGGCAATGCCGGATCAGTGATTCGAGTCGCAGATGCTGCCGGTGCCCAAGGTGTCGTCATGTCTAGTGACTCAGTAGACCTATTCAATCCCAAAGTAGTTCGTTCATCGGTTGGTTCCATTTTTCATTTACCGATATCTGTTGGACAAGACCTTTCCGAAACTATTGCGTCGGCCCGCGCTGCCGGGATGCAGATTTTCGCAGCAGATGCCAATGGGGTCTCGCTTTATGGTGGTGTGGATTTAGCGAAACCAACAATGTGGGTTTTCGGAAATGAAGCGTGGGGGATACCAGCTGAAGTTCTAGAACTTGTTGATGAAGTAGTCAGCATTCCAATTTACGGCCAAGCTGAATCCCTCAACTTAGCAACTGCCAGTGCAGTTTGCTTGTATGCAAGTGCGCAAGCCCAGAACGCTTAAGTTCTTAAATCTCGCTCCACTTTCCATCCGCAAGTAGGCTGTAAGCGTTATCAAAACTTCAGGAGTTGTAATTTGTCAGCCTCACCAGTTCGCGTAGGACTACTTGCTTATGGCGCCATCGGCGACGAGCACAACAAAGCAGTTCTTGCCACACCAGGCTTGTCTTTAGCAGCGGTCTGTGACACCAACTCCGAACGCCTCGAAGCCGCGCTGCTAATCTCCCCAGATGCAAGAACCTTTACTGATGCAAACGAGATGTTGAGTTCTGGCGAAATCGATCTTGTTGTTGTCTCTACGCCACCAAACAGCCATTACGACTGGGCAAAGAAGGCGCTGTCGCAAGGTATTCACGTGGTTCTGGAAAAGCCAATGGCTTTAACTACTGAACAATGTGACGAGTTAATGGCGCTGGCAAAAACTGCTGAATTGCTTTTAGTTGTCTATCAAAACCGTCGCTACGATCTTGATTTCTTGACCATGAAGCATCTAATCGATTCCGGTGAAATCGGCGATGTTTTCCACTACGAAAGTTTTGTTGGCGGTTACTCAAAGCCTTGTTCCTACTGGCATTCAGATGCCGAAGTTTCGGGTGGCGCAATCTTTGACTGGGGCAGCCACTTCATAGATCAGATTTTGGCCATCGTGCCATCTCAGGTCGCACATGTTTCTGGTTTAAACCAAAAGCGCGTTTGGGATCACGTTACAAATGCTGATCACGCTCAAGTCACCGTCAATTTTGCAGACGGCGTTTTAGCGACCTTCGTCAATTCAGATTTAGCTGCAGCGCGTAAGCCAAAATTCTTTGTACTAGGAACCAAAGGCGCAATAGTTGGTAACTGGGACACTTCAGCTGGAGATTCTGTTGCCGACTTGCCGGCAAACATCACCTTGAATCGTGCTGATGGCAGTTCTGAAGTGATTCCATTTGTTTCGAGCACACCGTTTTCGTTCCATACGTCACTAGCCAGTTTCCTTGCTGACGGCACACCAATGTCTGTTAATGCTGCACAGTCACGAGATGTAGTTGCGATCATGCAAGCTGCCGAAGAGTCAGCATTGCAAAATGGCATGCCCGTTAGCCCGAGCCTGTTGCGCGCATGACAATTCGCTGGGGTTTTCTCGGAGCTAGTTGGGTTGCATCAACTGCATTAGTTCCCGCAGTCGCCTCAGCCAACAATGCAAGTCTTTTCGCTGTTGCAAGTCGAGACCCAGAGCGATCTCGCACACTTAATCCAACCAAAGTTCATGCGACATATGATGACTTGATTTCAGATCCAGACGTTGACGTGGTGTATATCTCGCTCGCTAATCATTTGCATCTGGAATGGGCAGTTAAGTCCCTGAATGCCGGCAAGCATGTTTTGTGTGAAAAGCCACTTGCAACGAGTTATTTCGAAGCCAAAGTTATGGCCGATGCTGCCATTGCAAATGACAAGTTGTTAGTTGAAGCAGTTTGGACTCGCTGGCATCCAAGGTTTGAACGAATGGTTGAACTAGTTCGTAACGGAGATATTGGGAAATTGCAAAACATTGACTCCGCATTTACTTTCACCACCACCTTTACGGAGAACTATCGCCTAGTTCCCGAGATGGGTGGGGGAAGTCTTTTAGATGTTGGACCATATCAGGCTCACGTTTGGGCAGCGCTGGCTCCTAAAGATGCAAAACTAAAGATTGAGTCGGCAACTGCAAATCTAGGACCAACCGGAATCGACTTAACCACCCAAGCCACAGCAATCCTGAGTGATGCAATTGCGGTGTCAGCCCTGACTTCATTCGAGCAGGATGAAAAGCAATCACTAGCGATTGCCGGCCAGAGTGGAAAAATTGAATTTCCGTTAGGCCAAGCTTTTACATCTTGGAAAGAAGCCAGTTCTCTCCAAATCGGTGACCACGTGGAGAACTTTGCTCCGGTAGATCCGTTCACCTTGATGATTGAGTCAGTTGGAAGGCGAATTAACGGCGACGCTGCCTGGTTGCCAAGTCTTCGTGAATCCCTTTGGGTAATGGACGCGCTCGACGAGATCAAGGCCTTTTCCCGATAAGATTGCTCACGTGAGCGCCCCAAATAAATCCTTTGATCCAGTTGAAGTAACCACTCTTTCTCCTGAAGCTTTGGCAGGTTTTGTATCTGAGGCAATCTCCGCTATTTCTGCGGCTAATTCCCTTGAGGAGCTAAAGGATGTTCGGCTAGCCCATACCGGCGATCGCTCACCGCTTTCCCTTGCCAATCGCGAGATCGGCGCTCTGCCTCCGGCTGCGAAAGCCGAAGCCGGAAAGCGAATGGGAGAGTCACGAGGTGCTGTGAATGCCGCACTTGCTGCCCGCACCCAAGAACTTGAAGCCTTGCGTGATTCAGCCCTACTTATTGAAGAGGCAGTTGACGTCACCACCGCAACCGGAGTTCGCGCCCAAGGTGGCCGTCACCCAATAACGACAATTCAAGAGCAGATTGCCGATGTATTCGTAGCCCTTGGCTACCAGCTGGCTGAAGGTCCGGAGATCGAATCTGAATGGCTGAACTTCGACGCGCTAAACATTGCTCCGGATCACCCAGCTCGCACAATGCAAGACACATTCTTTATTGGCAGCGAGGATTCTGGAATTGTTCTTCGCACTCACACTTCACCGGTACAGATTCGCTCAATGTTGAATCGCGAATTGCCAATCTATGTGATCTGTCCAGGTCGGGTTTTCCGAACTGATGAACTTGATTCCACACACTCGCCAGTTTTCCACCAGGTTGAAGGCCTAGTCATTGACAAGGGCATCACCATGGCTGACTTAAAGGGCACGCTGAATCACTTTGCTCAATCAATGTTTGGCGAAGGCATCGTTACTCGCCTTCGACCTTCATACTTCCCATTCACTGAACCATCAGCTGAAGTAGACTTACAGTGCTTCGTCTGTCGCGGCACATCCGTTGATAACCCAGATGCACCTTGCCGAACCTGCCGGAGTGAAGGCTGGATCGAATGGGGCGGCTGTGGCATGGTCAATCCAAAAGTTTTAGTTGCGACTGGCATTGATCCAGAAATCTATAGTGGCTTTGCGTTTGGCATGGGCCTAGAGCGCACTCTTATGTTCCGTCACGGCATTACTGACATGCGTGACATGGTCGAAGGCGATGTCCGCTTCACTCGCGCATTTGGGTTAGGTGTCTGATGAAGGTTCCTGTTTCCTGGTTGCGCGAGTTTGTTGAAATTCCAGAAAGCCTGTCTGGTCGCGAAGTTTCTGAACTGCTTTTGAATGTCGGCTTTGAGGTCGAGGGCGTTGACACAGTTGGCGACGTGCGTGGACCACTCGTAGTTGGACTTGTTAAGTCAATTGAAGAGTTAACAGATTTCAAAAAGCCAATTCGTTGGTGCCAAGTTGAAGTTGGCGCAGCGCATGGAAATGATGCAACTCCTGGAATTCGGGGAATCGTATGTGGCGCCCGCAACTTTGCCGAAGGTGACTTAGTCGTTGTTGCACTACCTGGCACAACGCTGCCTGGCGATTTCACTATTGCAACTCGCGAAACTTACGGCCACATTTCCGATGGCATGATTTGCTCGGTTCGCGAACTTGGGATTGGAGATGAGCACGACGGCATTTTGATTTTGCCTGCTGGCTCTGCAGCTCCTGGTGACAACGCTTTCCCAATTCTTGGATTGGGCGATGAAGTTCTAGATATCTCTGTAACTCCGGATCGGGGATACGCCCTTAGTATGCGTGGCATGGCTCGAGAAGCCGCGATTTCGCAAAGAGTTTCGTTCAATGACCCTGGCGTTGTCCTTGCCGATCTTCCAGAAGCCGGTGGCACTGTTATTCCAGCAGCCAGTGATGATTACCAAGCCTGCGACTTATTAGTTCTGCGCACTCTAGGCAACTACAACCCAGCAGCGCCAACTCCTGATTTCATCAAGGCACGGTTAGCCGCTGTTGGAGTTCGTTCCATTTCACTGGCTGTTGATTTAACCAACTACGTGATGTTTGAACTTGGCCAGCCTCTGCATGCTTTTGACGCTGACAAGATCACTGGAACAATTCGAGCTCGTTGGGCCAAGTCCGGTGAAACCCTTGAAACTCTTGACGGCGTGCAGCGAAATCTAACAACTGAAGATTTAGTTATTGCTGATGATGCCCGAGTACTTTCCTTGGCTGGCGTCATGGGTGGCGCGTATAGCGAAATCTCAGAAACCACGACTCGAGTTGTACTTGAGGCAGCTCATTTCAATCCAGTTGAAATTGCCCGGATGAGTCGTCGTCACAAGCTTTCTTCAGAGGCCTCTCGCCGTCTTGAGCGCGGTGTCGATCGTATGTTGCCGCCGGTTGCCTCAGCCCGATTTGCAGAACTTTTAATTGAGCATGGTGGAGCAACTTTCGAAGGCACTTCTGGTGTCGAACAAGCGCCAGATCCAATTGTGATTTCTTTTGATCCAAATCTTCCAGGTCAAGTGGCTGGACACTCTTACGATGCAGTTAACGTCGAAACGATTCTGGTTTCACTTGGCTGCGCTGTTGACACTACAAATTCCGTGTGGACGGTTCGGACTCCATCGTGGCGCCCAGATCTAGCTGCAGCAATTGATTTAGTTGAAGAAGTTATTCGCATCGACGGTTATGAAAAAGTTCCAACTACTTTGCCTACCGCGCCAGCTGGCCGGGGACTAACTGAATTGCAGAAACTACAACGCCGTGCCGGTCTACATCTAGCTGGTCGTGGCTTAGTTGAAGTTCGTAACTATCCATTCGTTGGCACTGCAGAGTTTGACGCACTTGGAATTCCAGCAGATGATTCCCGTCGCCATGCAGTGCAGCTAGCAAATGCTTTATCAGATGAACAGCCATTAATGCGCACAACTTTGCTGCCAGGTTTAGCTGGAGCTCTAGCTCGAAATATCTCACGCGGGTTTACTGATGTTGCACTATTCGAAATCTCATCAGTCAGTCTGCTTTCCGCCGATCAAAGTGCAACGGGTGTTACAAACCCACCGCGCCCATCAGTACTCCAGCGTCCAACTGCTGCTGACATAGACGCTTTAGAGGCATTACTTCCGCAGCAACCACTTCACCTGGGCGCGTTACTAACGGGCGCACTAAAGCCAACAGCACTTGGTGCCAAGCCAACCCCAGCAACTTGGAGCGATGCAATTGATATCGCACTGGCACTTGGCATTGAACTTGGCGTCGAAATTGAAGTAACTGCAGGCAACTTGGCACCATGGCACCCAGGTCGTTGTGCCGCACTCTCGATCAACGGGGAACTGATGGGATACGCAGGAGAGCTTGCGCCAAAGGCCTTGGAGAATCTTGGGCTTCCAAAGCGCGCTGTAGCGCTGGAACTAAATCTTTCAGTGCTATTAGCGGCTGCAAACACAGTTGCTTCCGCTCCTGCAATTTGGACTTTCCCAGTTGCGAAGGAAGACATTGCCTTGGTAGTTAAGGCAGACGTGGCAGCAACTGATGTCCTGGACGTTGTTTGTGCAGCAGCAGGCGAATTACTCGAAGACATTCGATTGTTCGATGTTTATGAAGGCGCTCAAGTTCCAGAAGGCCACAAGTCTTTGGCATTTGCCCTTCGATTCCGTGCCCAAGATCGCACGCTTGCTGCCGAAGAAGTTGCTGCAGCTCGTCAGGCCGGGGTAGATGCTGCCGCTAAGTCTTTCGGTGCAACACTTCGCTAGATGTTGCTAGAACTTAAGAAACTTTCGTAACTGCCTTAACTACGAACAACCCAAGCGCCGCTCCAACTAATTGGGCTGCAATAAAAGGGGCTACCGAGCTGGGCGCGATACCGGCAAAGGTATCGGAAAAAACACGACCTATCGTGATCGCGGGATTCGCAAAAGAAGTAGATGAAGTAAAGAAGTAAGCCGAACCAATCCAGCCAGAAACTACTACCGGAATCAAAGTTGTCTGGGCGCGCGCAACAAGCACACCAATCACGGTGATCAGGCCAGCCGTAGCAATTACTTCGCCAATCAGTTTTCCAACGGTGATTCTTTCGGTGCCTGAAATCTGGATAACTGCTAAATCGAACATCGCATTTGCAACAATCGCGCCGGTTATTGCACCAACAATTTGCACTGCTATGTAGGCAATTGCATCCTTGGCCTGCATTGACTTGTTGAAAAGTGAAACAAGAGTCACAGCTGGATTAAAGTGCGCTCCGCTGATTGGACCAAGAATCAGAATCAATATCGCCAAGGCAAAGATCGTTGAAACGGTATTGATGAGTAGCGCAACGCCAGCATCAGGGGACAAGTTGGTGCCCATAATTCCGGATCCAACAACGACGCAGGCAAGTAAGGCCATACCCACAAATTCAGAAACGAGTTTGGCGGCGGTTGTAGGCGTATTTGGCACTGGAAGTAACTCCTTGGTTTAATGGACCGCTTGCGGCTTGTGATCTGTCCTCGTCGTCAATCCTTGCCTATCCCAGAGCAATAACTCCCACTAAATCGCCACCATCTAGGTGAATAATTGCAGAACTTCTACGTCTTGAGAATTCGCTGATTTGGTATTTATGCAATTATGCGTATAATTATGCACATGAGCGAATTAATCAAAGTAGCCATTGTTGGGGCCTCGGGTTATGCCGGCGCCGAATTGATTCGAATCATTCATGCTCATCCCCATTTTGAGTTGGGCGTAATCGCTGCGGGATCAAACGCAGGTGCCACCTTGGCGCAGGTTCATCCGCAGTTTTCGAGCGTTCCAGAGCTTGCTGGATTGGTATTTTCCGATTCAACGCCGCAGGCCATCGAGAATCACGACCTAGTATTTCTAGCCTTGCCACACGGTCAGTCTGCGGAATTGATTGCAAAAGTTCCAGACGATGTTTTCATCGTTGACCTTGGTGCAGACTTTCGATTAGAAGATGACAAGGATTGGCACACTTATTACGGGGGAGCGTACGCAGGCTCTTGGACTTACGGCATTCCAGAAATTCATGGCGTGCGGGAAAAGATATCTGGCAGCACTCGGATTGCAAACCCAGGTTGCTACGCCACCGCAATCGAACTTGGGTTAACTCCGCTTCTGGCGTCAAATTCAGTTGATGCCAAAGACATCATCGTTGTCGCTGCCTCAGGAACATCTGGCGCAGGACGTGGCGCGAAGGTGAATTTACTTAACAGTGAAGTTGCCGGGTCCATGTCGACTTACAAAGTTGGTGGAACTCATCAGCACACGCCAGAAATCGAACAAACCTTAAGCAAGCTCGCAGGAACGGAAGTTCAAATCAACTTCACTCCGATGTTGGCGCCAATGCCGCGCGGAATCCTGGCAACCATGAGCGTTAAAACCGAGCTCGGTGGTGCAAAACTTCGGGAAGTAATGTCTCAGTATTACGCAGGCGAAGCTTTCGTAACTGTCCTGCCAGAAGATCAATTGCCGGTTACTGCTTCGACGCTGGGTTCCAATGCAGTTCACATACAGGTCGCCAAAGATGATCGAACCAATCGCGCGACGGTAATCGTGGCAATCGACAATTTGATCAAGGGTGCTGCGGGTCAAGCCGTGCAAAATGCGAATCTAATCTGTGGATTCCCGGAAACATCCGGGTTAACTGCAATTGGGGTTGCGCCGTGACAGTTGTCATCAAATTTGGTGGCAACGCGATGGTTGATCGTGAGGCACTTGCTGCCTTCGTTGCCGGAGTTAAGCAACTCTGCGCCGTCGGAGAGAATCCAGTCATAGTTCACGGTGGTGGACCGCAGATATCAGCCGGACTGAAAGCTGCGGGGATCGTTTCAGAATTCAAAGGTGGTTATCGAGTTACAACCGCTGAATCGGTTCAAGTAGTTCGTGATGTATTAGTTAATGAAGTTAATGCTGAACTTGTTGAGTTACTAAATTCACATGGCGTATCCGCCGTATCGATGCCAGGAGATGTCGATGCGCTGCTGACCGCTGAACATCGCACGGTATTGGTTGACGGAATCCAGGAAGACATCGGACTTGTTGGAGAAGTGGTAGCAGTTGAGGCACCTGCAATCAGCTCGAGCCTTGCAAAGGGAGAAGTGCCAGTAATCTCAACAGCTGCTCGCGCTACCGATGGCCAACTATTCAATGTAAATGCCGACACGGCAACATCAGCGGTGGCTATCGCACTTGCTGCCAGTGAAATGATCATGCTCACTGATGTTCCAGGGGTCTATGCGAATTGGCCAGATCGAGATTCCTTGATTACCGAGATGACTTCAGACGAGTTAACGAAACTACTTCCAAAACTTGAATCCGGAATGGTGCCAAAGATGGAAGCATGCCTGCGTGCGATCGAAGGCGGAATCCCAACCGTTCGAGTGGTTGGGAACCTAAGCGATGAAGGTACTCGGGTAACCAAATGACGAATCGGGCATCTCGACTAGCGCTTATACAAGACATCATTACGAGCAACGATGTTTCCTCACAAGCAGAGATTGTTTTACTGCTCGCACGTAAAGGCGTAACTGTTACCCAAGCAACTTTGAGTCGCGATTTAGAAATCCTGGGCGCAGTCAAGATCGCTAAAGGGGCAAAAGGCCTAGGTTATGTAATTCCCGATGATGGTACGGGAACCCCAATTACGAAAGATGCATCGCGTTTAGCACGCGCGATGTCAGAGCTGGCCGCTGGCGTTGATTACTCAGCAAACATAGTTGTAGTTCGAACTTCACCTGGAGCAGCAAGTTATCTAGCGTCCACAATTGATCGCAGTGGATTGGAAACAATCATTGGAACCATCGCTGGCGATGACACCGTGATGTTGATTACCCGAGATCCAGCCGGGGGAGCATCGGTGTGTCAGCAACTTCAAGACCTAGTAAGCGCGTAGTTAACCGAGACAATAGATCTGAATCAAGGGAGAGCAATCGTGAGTAGCAACACAAGTGACGCCAGACTTTGGGGCGCACGTTTTGCATCTGGTCCAAGTGATGCCATGGCGAACCTGAGTGCGTCAGTGCATTTTGACTGGGTACTTGCTCCTTACGACATCGCACAGAGCAAGGCACATGCGCGAGTGCTTCATGGCGCCGGCTTGCTCACCAAAGATGAGCTAAAGACCATGGTTGATGGCCTGGATACTTTGCTAGCGAATGCTGCATCTGGAGAATTCGTTCCAACTCCCGCCGATGAAGATGTTCACAGTGCACTTGAACGCGGATTGATTGAAACCATTGGTCCGGAAGTGGGTGGCAAGCTCCGTGCGGGTCGCAGCCGCAATGATCAGGTCTCGACAGACTTGCGCATGTATTTACGGAATAACGCCCGCCTGCTTGCTGTGGCAGTCTGTGATCTGCAGTCAGCGCTCTTGCAACAAGCCCGAGCGCACGTTGATCACCCAGCGCCAGGCTTTACGCACCTTCAGCACGCGCAACCTGTTTCGTTCGGACATGAACTGGCAAAACACATTCACGCACTTGCTCGCGACCTTGATCGGTTTGCTGACTGGGATCAGCGAACTGCCAAATCACCGATGGGCAGTGGCGCATTAGCTGGCACAAGTTTGGATCTAGATCCAGTCGCACTTGCAAAGGATCTCGGATTTGAAGGCGTAGTCGAGAATTCAATCGATGGCGTTAGCGATCGCGACTACGTTGCAGAATTCTTATTTGTCACGAGCCTGATTGGTGTGCACCTTTCAAGACTTGGTGAGGAAATTTGCCTCTGGACATCTCGCGAATTTGCTTGGGCAACTTTGGACGATGCTTGGTCAACGGGATCCTCGATCATGCCGCAGAAAAAGAATCCTGATGTTGCTGAATTAGCTCGCGGTAAGTCTGGTCGATTGATTGGTCACGTGACTGCAATCCTTACCGTCCTAAAAGGCTTGCCGTTTGCCTATAACCGCGACTTACAGGAAGACAAAGAAAGCGTTATCGATGCGATCGAAACTTTGCATCTGTTGTTGCCTGCAATGACCGGTTGTGTTGCTACGCTGAAATTCGACACCGAAAAAATGTTGGCAAGTGCTCCTGATGGATTCGCCCTTGCAACTGACATCGCTGAATGGGTAGTTCGCCAAGGTGTGCCATTTAGAGAGGCACATGAAATCGCTGGCGCTTGCGTACGGGAAGCCGAAAAGCAGGGGACTGATCTTGATGGTTTAACCGATGCACAATTTGCTGCAATTCACTCAAGCCTGACACCTGCAGTTCGTGAAGTACTTACGGTTCAGGGCTCCCTGGACTCCCGGTCAACAATCAATGGAACAGCACCAGCTTCGGTTCGCAAGCAACTGGCTACCGCGGAAAAGAATATTGCAGACCTAAAGAAGTGGTCAGCAAAACTCCCACACGCAATCTAGTCACTTTTGATAGACATCTTTGCGATGCCCGATTGTCAAAACCAGGATCACGAGTCTTCCTTTTACCACGTCATAGATAACCCGATAAATACCAACTCGAACTCGATACTCGCTTCGCTCAGTTAACTTGATGGCTGCGGGCGGGTATGGGTTACTTCGCAAAATTTCAATCACGCCTTCAATGCGCAATCGATCCTTTTTTGGGATCTTGGTGAGCGACTTCCTGGCTGAGGGACTGACCTCAACTTCATATTTCATTTAAGTCCAAGTTGTAGCTTGACTTCTTCCCAAGGAATGTTTGGACTCGTATCCTCCAGAGCCGCAGTTAGAGCAATGACATCCTCGATCTCTTCAAGTGCATCCATAAGTTGTTCATAGCGCTCAGGACTAATCAGCACGGCAGCATTCTCACCATGCTTCTGGATAAACACTGCCTCAACAGCAGATGTTGCAATAGCCTCACTGAAATTTTCGCGGGCTTCGGTAACTGACATTGTGCTCATAAAAGTATTGTACAAAATTTCATTAAAAATGTACAGAACTAAATGGATAGATGTTGGGCGTGGATAGTTTGGGGTTTGATTAAGGAATCGGCAAGGATAGAGGAATGAATGACATCCTTAGCGAACTTGGTTGGCGCAATTTAGTTGCCCAACACACTCCGGAACTACCTGAAGAATTAGCTAAGGGTCATGTCACTTTGTATTGCGGCTTTGATCCAACCGCACCAAGTTTGCACATGGGTAACTTGGCTCAGATCGTCACGATGTCACGTTTCCAACAACTTGGCCACACACCAATCGCACTTGTCGGTGGAGCCACTGGTTTGATCGGTGACCCAAGTGGCAAGAATGCCGAACGCACTTTGAACACGACTGACACTGTCTTGGAATGGGTTGAAGGCATCCGCAAACAGCTCGAACCATTCTTTGATTTCTCAGGCAGCAATGCTTGCATCATGTCCAACAACTACATCTGGACTCATGACATGGATGTGTTGACTTACTTGCGTGACATCGGCAAACACTTCAGCGTCAATCGCATGCTTGACAAGGAATCAGTATCTGCGCGCCTAAATGGTGCTGGTATTTCTTACACCGAATTTAGTTACCAGATCCTGCAATCCCTTGACTTCCTTGAGCTTTACCGCCGCCATGGCTGCACTTTGCAGATCGGTGGCTCGGATCAGTGGGGCAACATCACTGCAGGCACTGACTTAGTTCGACGCGTTGAAAGCGCGCAAGTTAACGGCTTAACAACACCGTTGGTAACCAAAGCGGACGGTACGAAATTTGGCAAGACGGAATCCGGAACCGTTTGGTTAGATCCAGAATTAACTTCGCCATATGCGTTCTACCAATTTTGGATTAACGCTGATGATCGTGATGTACAAACTTTGCTTCGCACATTTACATTCCGCACGCAAGAAGAATTAGCTGCACTCGAATTAGCAACGGCCGAGAAACCACAAGCTCGTGAAGCGCAACGCGCACTTGCACATGACGTCACAACACTTGTTCACGGTGATCATGCAACTGCGCAAGCTAAAGCTGCAGCCGCTGCATTGTTTGGGCAAGGGGAGTTGCGTGAACTCGATGCAACAACACTTGATAGCGCAATGCGGGAAGCACCAAATGCAGAAGTATCACTTAATGGCAACGCACCGACGGTGTCCGAATTGCTTGTTGCCTGTGAATTGGTAGCAAGTAATGGCGCTGGTCGCCGGGCAATTGCCGAAGGTGGCGTCTCAGTTAACAACGTGAAGGTTACTGACGAGAATGCAACTGTTTCGGCAGATGATTTCTTGCACGGCAAGTGGCTAGTGCTGCGTCGCGGCAAACGAACATTTGGTGGAATTTCCCTTATTAAATAAGGGTTTTCAGGCCTTTACCAAGTTGGCAATCTCAGCTAAAGCCCTTTTAATTCAAGGCCAATTTGTAATTAAGCCCGCAATAGTCTAAGTTTCATCGAGCAATACCAATCGTTATCAAACTTGCTAGTTGGCATCGGATTTGACCTGAAACCAACAAATGACTAAGTTTGGTATCTCGCCCTGAAAACGGCCCAACAAAATTGGGAAATATTCTTGCGCGTTCGTACCTTGAGAACTCAACAGCGTGCCACAAGTCAATACCAAAACCCCGTATTGGGTGGCTTTTGCCATCCCAATCGGAAATTCCTTTGGTAATTAACAACATAAGCAGATCAGCTTATTTGTCTATTGCCAGTGATACATCTCTTCGATGTGTCCCAGCCTTCGAGCTGGAACAAAGACATTAACGGAGAGTTTGATCCTGGCTCAGGACGAACGCTGGCGGCGTGCTTAACACATGCAAGTCGAACGATGAAGGGGAGCTTGCTCCCTGGATTAGTGGCGAACGGGTGAGTAACACGTGAGCAACCTGCCCCTAACTCTGGGATAACGCTTCGAAAGGAGTGCTAATACCGGATATGAGCCTGGAAGACATCTTCTGGGTTGGAAAGTTTTTCGGTTAGGGATGGGCTCGCGGCCTATCAGCTAGTTGGTGAGGTAAAGGCTCACCAAGGCGACGACGGGTATCCGGCCTGAGAGGGCGACCGGACACACTGGGACTGAGACACGGCCCAGACTCCTACGGGAGGCAGCAGTGGGGAATATTGCGCAATGGGCGAAAGCCTGACGCAGCGACGCCGCGTGAGGGATGAAGGTCTTCGGATTGTAAACCTCTTTCAGCAGGGACGAAGCGAAAGTGACGGTACCTGCAGAAGAAGCACCTGCTAACTACGTGCCAGCAGCCGCGGTAATACGTAGGGTGCAAGCGTTGTCCGGATTTATTGGGCGTAAAGAGCTC
>JAIXQF010000004.1 GCA_027484085.1 Actinomycetales bacterium
ACGTTGCTTACTGGCACAAGAATTTACTTAAAGTCTTAATTAAATTCTAAGCAATGCCTGTTGACACAGGCATTGCCATAAACGTTGCTTACTGGCACAAGAATTTAATTAAAGTCTTAATTAAATTCTAAGCAATGCCTGTTGGCACAGGCAGTGCAATAAACGTTGCTTATTGGCGAAAGAATTTAGTTAAATTCTTTCGCTACAACTTCCGCAATCTGCGCAGTGTTTAAAGCTGCACCCTTGCGTAGGTTGTCGCCACAAACAAAGAAATCGATTTCATTTGGATATTCTTTGGAGACTCGAATTCTTCCGACAACAGTTGGGTCTGTTCCTACAACATCAATTGGAGTTGGGAAGATTTTGTTTTCCGGATCGTCAACAACAAGAACGCCTGCAGCTACTTCAAGAAGTATCCGAACTTCATCTGCAGTCACTGCTCTATCAAGCACCGCGTGTACAGCTAGTGAGTGTGTTGTAACCACTGGCACCCGAACGCAAGTTGCGTGCACCTTTAATTCTGGCTTGCCTAGAATCTTTCGGGATTCATTACGAACTTTCAGTTCTTCACTTGTGTAGTCATTTTCGGAAAGCGATCCAGCCCATGGCACAACATTTAGCGCAAGTGGGGCTGGGAAAACATCATTCTTAGTAATGACATTTCGAACATCCTTTGTGTCATTACCAAGATTCTTTCCAGCAACTGCATCAATCTGCTCATTAAGTGCATCGATTCCACCTTGACCTGCACCTGATGCAGCTTGGTATGACGCAACAACTAGTTCCTTCACGCCGAATGCTTTTTCGAGTGCCCCAACAACAACGATCATGGAGAGTGTTGTGCAGTTTGGATTCGAGATGATGCCACGTGGCCGGTTGCGAGTTTGATCCGCATTAACCTCTGGAACTACAAGTGGCACATCGGGATCCATGCGGAATGCCCCGCTGTTATCCACTGCAATAACGCCTTTTGCGGCGGCAATTGGAGCCCACTTAGCTGAGATTTCATCTGGAACGTCAAACATCGCAACATCAACGCCGTCAAAGGCTGCTTCGGTTAGTTCCTCAACAACTACATCTTGGCCGCGAACCTGTAGAACTTTTCCGGCAGAACGAGCGGATGCAAGTAGTTTGATCTCGCCCCAAACATCAGGACGGGTAGAAAGTATGTCGAGCATTACGGTGCCTACCGCGCCAGTTGCGCCGACTACTGCAAGTGTTGGTTTCTTTGTCATTGCTTATCGTCCTGTTCCGCCGTAGACAACGGCTTCGCCGTCTGCATCCAAACCAAATGCGGTGTGAATTGCAGTTACTGCTTTTTCAGCATCGTCCGCGCGAGTTACAACGGAGATTCGAATTTCAGAAGTTGAAATCATTTCAACGTTCACTCCAGCATCTGCAATTGCTTTGAAGAAAGTTGCAGACACTCCGGGATGTGATCGCATACCAGCACCAACTAGTGAAATCTTTGCAATGTTTTCATCAGTGTCGATGTCTTTGAAGTTCACATTCTTTTCAATGCGGCGAAGTGCTAGTTCTGCCTTTGCTGCATCCGCGCGAGGGCAAGTGAAAGTAACGTCGGTTGCACCAGACTCGTGAACACTTACGTTCTGAACGATCATGTCCATGTTGATGCCAGAGTCGGCAACGGCCTGAAAGATTGCAGCTGCCATACCAGGTCGGTCTGGAACGCCAACGACTGTAATCTTGGCATCTCCTAAATCATGTGCGACGCCTGCGATGATCGGTTGTTCCATGATTGCTCCTACTTTGGACAACTTCTTTATCTTGGACTGATCTGCAAGATCAGCAATAACGAATGTTCCTTCTTTGTCCGAGAACGAAGAGCGAACGTGAATTGGTAAATCAAAACGTTTTGCGTATTCGACACAACGCAAGTGAAGAACCTTTGCGCCAGCTGCAGCAAGTTCCATCATTTCGTCGTACGTAATGCGAGGAACTTGTCTGGCTTTTGGCACCATGCGTGGATCAGCGGAAAAAATTCCATCTACATCTGTGTAGATTTCACATACATCTGCATAAAGTGCAGCAGCCAATGCCACGGCTGTTAAGTCTGAACCGCCGCGACCCAGAGTTGTGATGTCTTTGGTGTCTTGTGAAACGCCTTGGAATCCCGCAACGATTGGAATCGCGTTTTCGCGAAGTGCTTCTTGAAGTCTTCCTGGAGTCACATCAACAATGCGAGCTTTGCCATGTGTTGAGTCCGTAATCAAACCAGCTTGTGATCCGGTGTATGACCGCGCCTCAAAACCAAGATCGTTAATTGCCATCGCTAAAACGGCCATCGAGATTCGTTCACCTGCAGTAAGCAGCATGTCCAGTTCGCGACCCGGAGGATTTGGTGAAACTTGTTTGGCTAGATCTATGAGATCGTCTGTGGTGTCGCCCATCGCAGAAACTACAACGACTACTTCGTTGCCGGCTCGCTTGGTGTCTACGATTCGTTTGGCTACACGCAAAATTCCAGCAGCATCCGCAACGGAAGACCCACCGAATTTAGCGACAATTAAGCCCATAGGTCATAAGTCTAAAGGGAATTTCAATCCTCGATATCACCGTCCAAATTGTGAAACGGCTAGCTGGGCGAAAGTCCTATGGACTGACTTGGCGTCGACCTTCAAAAGCGCGTCCCAACGTGACTTCGTCGGCATATTCAAGATCGCCACCGACAGGTAGTCCCGAGGCAAGTCTGGTCACTTTGATTCCCAGTGGCGAAATCAATCTTGTTAAGTAGGTAGCAGTTGCTTCACCTTCAAGATTCGGATCTGTGGCCAGGATGATTTCGACAATTGCCCCATCAGCCAAACGGGTCATTAACTCGGTAACCCTTAAGTCGTCAGGTCCGACGCCATCAATTGGACTAATTGCTCCACCAAGTACGTGATACCTACCTCGGAATTCCCGGGTCCGTTCAACGGCAAGCACGTCTTTAGGTTCTTCGACAACGCAGATCGAAGTCTCATCGCGACGAGTGTCTGCACAAATCCGGCAAAGGTCATCTTGGGCAACGTTGAAACAGGTGCGGCAAAACTTGATCTTGTCTTTTACATCAGCCAGCACCGTAGCTAGGCGTGTTACATCCGCGCTGTCAGTCGCAAGCAAATGAAATGCAATTCGGGTTGCACCCTTTGGACCAACGCCGGGAAGTTTGGCAAGTTCGTCAATTAAGTCTTGAACTATGCCTTCATACATGTTGCTCATGCTTCGCGTGGTCTTTCATCAATCACTTGGCCACCAAGCGAGCTAGTGATGATGTCAATCGATGATCGTGATGGTGTGGTCTCGTCATCTGGCGAAGCTTCACCTGCATCGGTTGCTGCTTCTTTCTTTGGTGTTGCTGGCTTGGTACGATTTGGATCCACGGTTGGATCGATTCGAACATCAACATGGAACAGATTTTGAATCACTAGTCGTAAGCGATCGTCGTGACCACTCTTAACGGCGTTGTTCATGGTGTTTGAATTCGGGAACGCAACGGCCAAAACTTTATCTTCGCCGAACGAAACCGGAGCAGTTTCAGCCATGACAATTCCAGCTACCCGGCTTTGACCACCAACTGTTTGCAAGATCGCTGGCCACGCTTCGCGAATTTGCTCGAACGAAACTGGGCCAGTGAGTGTTTCAGTTGCCGCTACAGCTTGCTCTTCAGCTTTTTGTGTTGCAGCCGCTGTAACTTGTGATGGCTTCATTGGTGCTGGGGTAGTTGAAACTTTTGGTCGTGGCGGTGGAGTCTTTGCTGACACTGGTGCGGATTCGATTGGAGCTTCAGCTTGTTGCGTTACTGGCTGTTCTGCAGCGATTCGAGCTCGAGCAGGGATCGGGGCAGAACTTGAAACCCGAGGGCCGTCTTGTTCAAGTTTCTCTACGCGAGCAATCAAGTCTTGGGTGACTTCATTTGTGACCAATCGAGCCGCGAGAAGTTCCAATTGAAGTTTTGGTGAGGCTGCACCGCGTAGCTCAGACAAACCTGAACTGACTAAGTCAGCGACTCTAACTAGTTGGGCTGAAGTGAAAAGTTTGGCTTGGCTAACAAGGTCTTCGATTTGTTCATTAGGAATGTCGAATAATCCAGAAGTTGCTGCATCCGGAACTTGAGTAACTACAACTAAATCGCGCAGGTGATCAAGTAAGTCGTTTGCAAAGCGACGAGGTTCGTGGCCTGAAGAAACTACTTGTTCAATCAAAGTAAAGAGAGTGGCTCCATCACCATTCGCAATTGCAACAACGACTTGGCTTAAGAGAGTTTCGTCGGTGAATCCAAGTTGTGCCACGGTGTCTGCATAGGTGACGCCTTCTGGGCCAGAACCTGCAATCACTTGACCAAGGACAGATTGGGCATCGCGAACTGAGCCCGCTCCGGCACGAGCAACCAAGGCCAGCGCGGCTGGGTCAGCGGAGATGCCTTCACGTTCACACATCAACGCCATATGTTGCGCCAAAGTTTTAGCCGAAACTAAACGGAATGGGTAGTGATGTGTGCGGGAACGAAGAGTCGGAATGATTTTGTCTGGTTCAGTTGTAGCAAAAATAAATCGTAGATGTGGCGGTGGTTCTTCAACTAGCTTAAGTAGCACGTTGAATGCGTCTCGGGTTAACTGATGAGCCTCATCGATGATGTAAACCTTGAACCGTGCTTGAACTGGAGCATAAACCGCGCGCTCTCGTAATTCTTTAGCGTCATCAATGCCACGATAAGTTGCAGCATCAATTTCAATAACATCGATTGAGCCCGGACCGTTTGGTGCCAAGTCCACACATGATTGGCAAACGCCACACGGATTCGAAGTTGGTCCTTGTTCGCAGTTCATCGAGCGAGCCATGATGCGAGCTGATGAAGTCTTGCCACAACCACGTGGTCCAGTGAATAGATATGCGTGATGGATTCGATCGCTATCCAAAGCTCGTGAAAGTGGGGCCGTGACGTGTTCTTGCCCGATTACGTCAGAAAACTGACCAGGTCGGTACTTTCGGTAAAGAGCCAAGGACATATGTATGAGAGTAGTCGGTAGCACTGACTGGCATTAAGGACACTGCGGAGGATAGGGGACTCCGTCGAGGCAAACCCTCTCCTCCTCAAATCGCAGCATCATTGCTGTAAAGACAAAACGCCCCTTTCGGGGCGCTTCGTTTTACAGCGGAGGATAGGGGATTTGAACCCCTGAGGGCTTTCACCCAACTCGCTTTCCAAGCGAGCGCCATAGGCCACTAGGCGAATCCTCCGTTGTCGAGATTACCCGTAATTGATGCATCAGCGCTAATTGCTCGGTTTTGGGTAGGAAGCATTATTTGTGCGAGAGAATCAACTATGAAAATTGGATTCCTTGGTGTTGGCACAGTATCGACTGCAGTAATTGAGGCCATGGCCTCTCGAGGCGGTTCCCAGGAAACCATCTACCTATCCCCTCGTGGCGAAAAGCGATCTATCGAATTGGCCGCCAAATTTGATCACTGCATTCGACTTGATTCGAATCAAGCGGTCATCGATGCCAGCGACATGGTCGTCCTCAGCATGCTGCCTAACCAAGTTGATGAAGCTCTGGCAGATCTGAAGTTCCGCGACGACCAAATCATTGCGAGTTTTATTGCCGGAACTCCGCCAAGTGGAATTGCAAAACTGACTGCACCGGCCACCCAAGTTAGTCAACTGATTCCCTTGCCACCAATTGTTCATCACAAGGGACCACTCGTTATTTGCCCATCACATCCAGATGTAGTTCGAGAGTTTGCTGGACTTGGTGACATCGTGATTTTGGAAGACGAATCCCAGATTCGAATTCTCAGTGTTACCTCAGCAGTTATGTCAACATACTTCACATTTCAAAACACTGTTATGAAATGGACCGAAGCGAATGGCATTGCGCACGACACCGCTTCAAAATATGTGCGTTCCTTACTTGAAGGTCTGGCTATTGAAGGTCAGGCAGCAACCGATGAAGAAGTGGCCCACTTGCCGGTGGAACATGAAACTCCAGGTGGGCTGAATTTCCGTAACCGAACCGGCCTAGAACAAGCAGGGTGGTTTGATTCGCTTTACAACCAACTGCAAGATACATATTCAAATGCCAATTTGAAGGCGAAATCGAGCGAGTAATTATCTAACTAGAATTAAGAACAGCCCCTCGCGTGGCGTAATCCTGTGAACCTCCCCAGGGCCGGAAGGCAGCAAGGATAAGCAGGCTCTTTCGGGTACGCGAGGGGTCCCTATTTCTTACAGGCGAATTATTCTCCGCCGTAAACGTGGGGCGCAAGAACTCCGACTTCACGAAGGTTGCGGTATTTCTCAGCGTAATCAAGTCCGAAGCCAACCACGAATTCGTTGGGAATATCAAAGCCAATGTATTTTGCTGGTACTTCAATCTTGATTGCATCTGGCTTACGCATCATTGTCATGACTTCAATTGATTTTGGATTGCGGGACTTTAAGTTTTTAATCAACCACGAAAGTGTTAATCCGGAGTCCAAGATATCTTCGACAATCAAAACATCGCGGCCTGCTAAATCAATGTCCAGATCTTTGATAATGCGAACTACGCCACTGGACTTTGTGCCAGAACCATATGAAGACACAGCCATGAAATCGAATTCCACCGGAATTGAAACGGCGCGAGCTAAATCAGCCATAACCATTACTGCGCCCTTGAGAACACCAACCATTAGTACTGGCTTTTCAGCATTTGCGTAGTCATTGTCTATCTCGGCAGCAATCTCGCGAATTCTCGAATCGATTTGCTCGGTCGTCAAAACGATGCTCGTTAATTCATTTTCAATTTGTGCTGCGTCCACGCATTGCTCCTAGATTTCTAAGGTCGATAGAAAGTAAGTCTTTCATGTCGCCTTTCTACGTTGACACCGCCTGGCAAATTCAGCGCGCCTTGCCCGTGCCAGTTTGTGATTAAAGCGTCGATTGCTAAAACATGATCCCTGGTTAAGTCATTAATTGGGCAGCCATTTGTGATTGCCAATTGACGAATCACTCGGGATCTAATCGCACGTGGCAATGCGCCAATCAAATTCACATCATCACTTACTCGAGTGATTTCAAAGCGTGCCAATGCGTCAAGGGCATCAGCATCATCACGCAGCAAATCGGCACTTCGAGCCAACGCTTGAGTGACACCTGGGCCTAGTTCAGATTCCAACATCGGCAGGATTGTGTTTCGCACTCGAACGCGCGAAAACTTTGTGTCGCTGTTGTGTGGATCTTCAAAGACATCTAAGTTACTAACTTCGGCTCGAACCGTAGCGCGATCAATATTTAGAAACGGCCTTCGATAGATTCCCTCGATCGCGCGCATTCCTGAAAGCGAGCGGGCACCTGAGCCACGTGCTAAACCAAGTAAAACGGTTTCGGCTTGATCCTCCAAGGTGTGACCTAGCAACACTGCCTTGGCCTTGTGCTCGGTCACCACATTGCTAAATGCAGTACGGCGTGCATTTCGAGCAGCAGATTCCATGCCACCTGAGCCAGAACCAGTTGCCACATCTACATTGACAATCAGAACCGGGTCAGCACCAAGCTCTTTAGCCAACACGGCTGCAGCTTGTGCGGTTTTCGCCGAGTCGGCTTGAATCTGATGATCGATGACGATGGCACCGACATTGATTGTTTTTTCTTTGCCAACATGAACGGCACATTTCACAAGTGCCAAACTGTCTGCGCCACCACTACAGCCAACAAAAACCAGATCCCCCGCTTCTAAGTCCGCAAAGTTGGCAATTAGCCCTTGTCGAAGCTCCAGGTTGATCATGCTCTGACTCTACGCAATCGAGTTGGGCCTAGACTGTCAGTATCGTTATCGGCGATTAAGTCACTTACGATAAAGCGAGAATTTGGAAATGGCGGAACAACATGACACTTGAGTTTGACGTACTAGTGGAGATACCTGGTGGCAGCCGCAATAAGTACGAAGTGGATCACGAAACAGGTCGCCTTCGCCTAGACCGCATGCTTTTCACTGCAACCCGCTACCCCCGCGACTACGGCTATATCGAAGGCACTCTTGGCCAAGATGGCGATCCATTAGATGCTCTTGTGTTGATTGAAGAGCCAACTTTTCCAGGTGTTTTAATTCGTTGCCGCGCTATTGCAATGTTCCGTATGAGCGATGAGGCCGGCGAAGACGACAAGATCATGTGCGTTCCAGCTCATGATCCGCGCAAATTGAACTTGCAAGACATTGGTGACATGCCAGAGTTTGAGCGCCTTGAAATTCAGCACTTCTTTGAAACTTACAAAGACCTTGAACCAGGTAAGTCTGTTGAAGGCGCTACCTGGGGCGACCGTGCCGAGGCTGAAGCTGAAGTACTCGCTTCAATCGCTCGCGCAAAGAACGCTCACTAAAACTAAGCGTTAGCTCCAACTGGAAGCCCAGACTTAAGTCGGTTAATCACATCAACCGCGCTCCAGCCAGTTGGGAACTCTTTCAACATTCCTTCAACATCGCTAGTTGTTGCACCCAATGTAAGTAGCGGTGCTTCCTTGTAACCATCTGGTCGCTCTTGACCTAAGCCAACTGCAGCAACTAGTCCATTACACAAACAGATACGTGCATCAAGGTCAGCTTCGTCGCCGCCCTTTTTCAGGTAAGGACTATCTGGTTCGGCAGCACAGCGGTAACTAACTTTGCCAGCTTCGTCAATGTGGCTGGAACGTAAGTAGCCAAGATCGCAAAGGCGTGGGCGAGCTTTGTAAACCTCAGCATTGCCAACGGTGCCAGGCAGATCTACCACCTTGAATGGGAAACCAGTTGGTGATGCGCGGTGATCAGTACGTACGCGTAGATTGCCTTCACGCGCAGCCTGCAACATTTGCTCGCGGTATTCCGGCAGCAAACCTGATTCATTACTTAGTGCAAACAGCGAACCTACTTGAACTCCTTCTGCGCCAAAGGCAACTGCTTCGGCAACTGATTCAGGAGTTGCGCGTCCTCCAGCTAGCCAGAATGGCAAGCCAACATCGGCGACCTTTGGAATGTTTGCTTCGTCCTTTGGTCCATAACCAGTTTCGGTATCTTGCAATTTGCGTGGCGGTGCGTTGTGGCCACCAGCCATGAAGTGCTCAACTACGAAACCATCTGGTCGAGTTATTTCATCGCGCGCTAAATAAGAAGCAAGAACTTCCGCCGTAACAATTGCTAAGAAAGCTGGCCGAGGTAATTCTGGAGCCTTACCAAAGGACTCAAGTGGATTGAATTCCAAAATTGGAGCAGCAACTCCTGCGGGACGGTCTGCGTCAATACTTAAGTGCCCTGACTTACCTTGCGAAAAGTCGGTCATAAGTTGTGGAATTTCGCGTGGGATTCCTGCGCCCATCAAGATTGCATCTACGCCGGCAAGCATTGCACCGTAGAGAGCAGCCGGAGTTGCGGTCTGTAGTTTTTCTAAAAAGTTGATGCCAACTTTTCCATTGCCAGATTGTTTGGCTAACCAAACTTCTACGAAGTTAGAAGCAACTGCTAATTGATCGTGCTCGGTGTGTGCTTCAAGGCTCAAGCGACGCATCGGACGAAATGGTTTTCCTTGACGTCCTTCTGGTTTGTAAAACTTTGCAAGAATGTCTTCTGCAACTTCTGGATATGGAAAGTGGGCCAGCGCCTCGCGCATGTGTCCGCCTTCATCGCCGTTTTGCAAACGACGAGTGACAACTGTTTCTAATGCAGTACCTGAGACGACACCGAGTTGTCCCTCATTTGCGACCGTGCGAGCTAAGTACCAAGACGATACGGCTGCACCCATGCCACCTTGAATAATTGGTGGCAAGCCCAGGTTGTTCATGAAGTCTCCAAAACCTCTCGTTGGCTACGAAAACGTAACCTACGCTAGCGTAACCTACGCAACCGTAGGTTTGGGCATAAACCCGTATTTAATGGGTTTTGGCATGGTAAATACTTAGGAATTGAGTATTTCTGGCTGGTTTTCTGCAGATTCTAAACTTTTTCCCTCTAGGTGGCGAACCGCTGGCACAGCCAACATGGCCACTAATACTGCAACAAAAACCAAACTCATGGCTAGCAAGGTAGCCGAGGATCCAAATCTTTCAGTGATTGGTCCGGCAACTACCAAGCCAATCGGAGCTAACGCAAGTGATCCAAAGGCGTCGTAGGAAGAAACTCTGGAGAGTGAATCACGAGGAATGTTGCTTTGCATTGCAGTTTGCCAAAGCACCATAAAGAAATCAAGAGCTATGCCAGCAAAAAATGCACTGACCATAATCAGTGGAATCCAATTTGTAGCACCCATGGTTACGATCCATGCAACGACGCCGAGTTGTGCACTAAGGCCTATCAACAGCGGGTGTTTAGGTCGAACTTTTAACGAGACCAGAACTCCAGCAACCATTCCAGCAGATAACGCTGCCAAAATCCAAGACCACGGTTTTGGTCCTCCAAGTTCTTGCTCGGCATGAACCGGTCCAACAACAGCAAAAACACTTTCAAAAATCATTGCAATGATCGAATATCCAGCGACAACTGCTACTACCCAGCTTCGACTTGAGAATTCTTTCCAGCCATGTACTAAGTCGTCATAGACCGACGGCGAGTGCTCTGTTTGTTCGCGAGTCTTTCCATGTTTACGCAGCGTGAAAACTAACAACCCGGCAATCAAGAAACTCACTCCGTCGGCAACCATTGCCCAGCCCGCGCCGATTCCAGCCACAATGATTCCGCCTGCAACGGTTCCAGCTATGTTGGCGCCATTAGAGCCAAGCCCGACAACGGAATTTGCTGATTGCAAATCATCTTCTTCAACAATTTCTGGCGTCAAGCCAGCAAAGGCAGGCCACCACAGTGCATTCAATGTTCCACTAATGAAAGCGATGATTGCCAAACTTAAAACGGTAGCGGTTCCGTTTAGCAGCATGATTCCATTGGTGATTACAAATCCACTTAGTAAAACATCAGATACGCCGACCACCATTGCGCGCGGAAATCTATCTGCGAGTACTCCACCAAAGAGCATGAATAAAACCATTGGGCCCATTTGGGCTGCCATAACAATACTTAGCGATGAGGCGGTTGCATCTTCTAAACCCAACACACCAAATGCCAATGCAATCGGGCCTAGCCCATTTCCAAAATTAGAAATCACCCGCGCAATTAGCAATGTGCGAAAAGCTGGGCGCAGCCAAAGTCGCTTTAGATCAGCAAACATTGTTATCTCACTGATAAGTCTGTGTCGGCGTCATTAATCCAATTGATCACGCCTTGCCACGGTGTCCAGCCCTCTTCAACTGCAAAATGGCCCGCACCTTGAATCAAGACAAAAGGTAGATCAAGTGGTGTTGCAAAGGTGGTTTCTAACCCCTTTGGAAGCCAGGGATCTAGGTCGCTTCCAACGAGCAAAGTTGATTTAGCAGCTTTGTGGGCGGCGACTTTAACTTCTGGAGCAGATAGATCTAACTGAAAGTCCGGAACTTCGCCGCATAAATCTGGATCTGCAGGGGCAACCAACATCACACGCGATGCCTGTTCGTTGAGGATTCCACTTTGACAAATGTGAAGCCATGTCAAGCAGCCAAGCGAGTGGCCGAGCACGATTAGTTCGCCATCGCCAACTTCTTTTAGTAGGTCAAGTTCAACTTTCAGGACAGCAAGCCACTTAGCCAAACTTGGCAATTCAGTATCTGGTAATTGTGGGTAGGCGACTGCGTGCCCGTCTTTACGAAGTGCGGTGGCCAACATTCGGTGCCAATGACCCTCTGGCCGCTCGTTACCCCAGCCATGAATAATCAATATCCGCTTCATGTATGCAACATTAGCGGTCGTGCTCAAGCCTATTCGCCATAGAATAAAGAAATGGCTGAGTATCAAATCACTTACTGGCGCGACTTTCCTTCAATGGTTGTTGCGCGCAGTGGTGACGAAACCGTAAAGGTATCGCTTGCGAGTCGCTTTCAAGAAGCAATTGACGAGGCAGCGATGAGATTAGATGCTGCAGATGCAGATGCGTATCTTGACGGTTGGATTCGTAGTGATTGGACTTCCATAGATGGCGAGCCCGCCGAAGTTGCAGAACGAATTAGCGCTGACTTAGAAAATTCACTTGATGAGGCAGCACTCCAAGGAATGCTAGACAAGCTTTCCTCGCAATAACTTCAATTCCAACTTTCCTAATACAAGGAGCAGGCATGGCAAACGTTTATGAATGGCTAGATTCAGGCAATCCACTTGTAGGAGACGGTGCTATGGGCACTGCACTTCAAGATCTTGGACTTACAGATGGTGGCGCTCCAGAGTTATGGAATGTCGAAGAGGCCGCCAAGGTTGCCTCAGTTTTGCAGGGCTATGCCGAAGCTGGTGCAAATGTCTTAACCACAAATACTTTTGGTGGCACTAAAGGCCGACTGGAAATGCATGATCTTGGTGACCGTGTTTTCGAACTAAACAAAGCCGGCTCCGAAGTCGCACGTTCTGTTGCTGACAAATTCGAAAACATGTTTGTATTTGGCGACGTCGGTCCATCTGGAGAATTAATGGAGCCAATGGGAACGCTCACTCCAGAATCTGGCCAAGCACTTTTTGCTGAACAGATAAAGGGCCTAGTGGCAGGTGGCTGCGATGCAATCTTGATCGAAACCATGAGCGACCTTGGTGAAGTTTCTGCTGCGGTAGCTGCTGCAAAAGAAGTTGCTCCTGGCATGCCAATCGTGGCAACTATGAGTTTTGATACGAACTTACGCACCATGATGGGCGTTAAGCCTGCCCAAGCGATAACTGAAATTGCGGCAATGGGTGTTCGCTTGATTGGTGCAAACTGTGGCCGCGGCACCGATGAAATGAGCATCATCGCAAGTGAACTTGCGGCAGCCAAGCCTGCGGATGTGCACGTATTCATCCAATCCAATGCTGGCTTGCCACAACTAGTCGGCGCAGATTTCGTTTACACAGGTACACCTTCTGATATGGGCGAGTTTGCCAATGAAATGAAAGCACTTGGAATCAACGCAATTGGTTCATGCTGTGGTTCAACGCATGAACACACTGCAGCCATTGCAGGCGCACTTAAGTCCTAAATGACTGAAGCACCAGATCGAGGCGAGTTAGGCCCTGGCGAGTTTTATCCAGTGGTCGGCGTAGGACCACATCCATTGCCTTGGCCCACCGATGCGCATTTTGATCCTGAGCTGTTAGAGCTTGGTGATCGCCGAAATGTGGTGGACAAATATCGCTATTGGTCAGTTGAGGCAATTGTTGCTGACCTTGATAAGTCCAGAGCCAAACTTCACATCGCAATTGAGAATTGGCAACATGACTTAAACATTGGATCTGTAGTTCGAACTGCAAATGCATTCAACGTTTCTGCAGTTCACATTGTTGGTAAGAAGGGCTGGAATCGACGCGGCGCCATGGTCACCGATCGATACCTACATCTAATGCATCACCCAACTGTTGCGGAATTCATTCAGTGGTCCGAGGAAAAAAACGTTCCGATCATTGGCATCGACAATGTGCCCGGTTGCGGAAACATTGAGAACTCGGTCTTGCCTGAATCCTGTGTTCTTTACTTTGGGCAGGAAGGTCCTGGACTCTCGCCTGAAGGAATCGCTGCATGTTCCCAAATTCTTGGAATCACCCAAAGTGGTTCAACCAGATCTATGAATGCATCAGCAGCTGGTGCAATTGCGATGTATGCCTGGGCCATGCAAAATGTTCACGCACAAAACTAACTAACTTTTGTTTTTACCGAATTGGATTTGGTTGAGTACAACCCTGATTGGGAATAAGTCACAACTCGAAAAATGTATTCACGCTTTGAGTTCAGTCGGATTGAAAATGAAGCCTTACCAAATGCATTCGTGTACTTCGACTGCTTTGTAACCCACTTGCCTCGATACAGCATTTGAAGCGCTAGTTTTTGTCCAGAAACATTTGTGCCATTGACGGCCTTCATGGTGGAAGACATCACGAGTGATCGACCTTGCTTAGTCGTTGCCGGGACTTTTGCAATCACAATTGTCGAGCTCGTAAATCCTTGAGCAATTAGTGCCCTTTGCACAGATTTACAGGAAGTTGCTGTAAATCCAGGAACTCTTGCATTCACTAACGTGAAGCAAGCGTTATTCATTGCTCTACCGAATTCAAAATAGTTAGCTGTTGGCGTTAAATTACTTACGGTTGCAAAAACCAGTTTGGACATTCGAACCGTGCCCTGGCATTCGCTTACAACATCGCATAGATCATTGTTTGTAACTGAGTTTGCATTTGATCCAAGTGCCGATATGTTTGCCGTGCCGACGGTTCCGCCGTTGGCGAGTAAAAAGGCAAGTCGATTAACGGGTCCGCTGTTATCGTGACTATCTCCAACTCTCCAGGCCCGATCTATTTTCAACACTGATGGTTGTCGGAGATTTCGAATTCCATTGACTTGATAATCTTCGGCTATCTTCCAGGCAGGATCCGCGACTTCACCGGGCGCAACACTTAATTGATCCATAGCTTCACCGAAGATGTCAGAAATTGCCTCACTCAATGCTGCTGTTTCAGAACTATCTGGCATTGCAGTATTAAAGGCCAGCGCAAAGGAAACACCATGTGCAAGTTCGTGCGCAATCACATCATCGCTGTGATCGTAATCTCTGCCAAGAAAGATTCCACTACATGCACCGGAACGGCAATCTGAAGAACTCCACGGGACCCAAAATGCATTTCCATACGGGCATGATCCATAAGTACCATCAGTTGCACAAACATCAATGAATGCACTGATGCGGGGAGTTAAGTCGCCGTTTACAGATTGGGAAATGTTTCCTAAGTATTGTTCTTCGTTGATGTCTATGCCGAGGACAGAATCGAAATAGTTCCAAGTTCTGATTATGTTTTGCTTTGCAGTATCAGTCGATGGCACACCGAGGCCAGAAGTGTTTACTCCGCAAAGCGGTAGACCTTGTGAGGCAAGAGATACATTTACATATCTATTCCTATTGATATCTGCCGTTACGCCTGTCGGCAGCGCGTAACCTGGCGTTGACATATCAACCTGCAGGTCACATACAAATGGATCAGCCGTTATACCGCGGACAAACGGCAGCGATGACAAAACCTGCATTCCATCTTGCGATAGATATGTCATTGAAATTGATGCAGCGTTATTCATTTCTGAAGTAGATGCTCGCCAAGCCAAATACTTTCCACTTGGAACATCATCCACTAATGCGCTATCCACTATTACTAGATCCAAGTCAGAAACTATGACCTGATGACTAGAGATGCCTTGGTGTTGCGCAAGTTTTAATTTCAGCAAGCTTGTTGCTTCTGCTGCGCTTAGTTCCGGTTGGGTATTTCCAAAATAATCGGAAATTGATTTTGTGTAAGACAGCAGAGATCCATCTGCGTTTACCGTAACTGCCAGAAGGGAGTTAGCTACTTCGATGTCATTAATCGTCTGCCCAAATCTCACCACGGTAATTCCAGCAATTCCATCAATAGATATCGTTGGTTGGAATTGATTTGGATCAATACCCCAGTTGGCAGCATTAGCAATTAAATGTGCCCGGGCAGCTTTAACCGCATCACGCTCAATACGTCCAGGTGATTCAGGGCTCGACACAACGCCGGATTCAATCAACGCAGTTGTGGTTGGTGAGGGATTCGGCCCTGAAATTGCATTTGCGGGCTGGGTTGTCATGCCTCCAGCAAGTAGCGCAAAGCTGAGCAGGTAAAGACCGCATCTTTTTGCACTGAGGAAGTTGCTCACACATCCAATCTACGTCAGATGCTGAAAAATGCTGACCCACCTAAATCCAAGAACCGCCCAAGAATGCAGGGTGCGGTAGTCTGCAATTACCCACAAATAAGGCCCACATTGGGTGTTTACGAAGGCGATCAAATATGAGCGATTCAATGACCTTGCGACTAGTAGTAGGTCTGGCCATCACGATAGTGCTTTCTGCACTTGCCTTGAAGCGTTTGTGGTTCTTGAATCAATTGGTTCGAAGCGGTGAACCTGCTGTGGATCGCACAGCGCAAAAACGAGTTCGCGCAAAAGCTGAGGTCACCGAGGTTTTTGGTCAGAAGAAGCTTTTAGCTTGGACTGTTCCTGGCATCGCTCACGTTTTGGCGTTCTGGGGATTCATAGTTTTGTCCTTAACTATTGTCGAGGCTTTCGGCGCATTGTTTGACTCGGAATTTGCAATTCCAGTTATTGGCCGTTCCCCAATTGTGGGTTTCGCTGAAGACTTGTTTTCAATTTTTGTACTAATTGGTATTGCGATGTTTGCAATCATCCGGCTATTTAGAAATCCAGTAAAGCTAGGCCGTGAATCACGTTTCTACGGATCACATACGGGCGCCGCTTGGTTTGTACTTTTCATGATCTTCAATGTGGTTTGGACTCTGCTGTTATATCGTGGCGCGCAATACAACGTAAGTGCTGAATTAGGTACCAATAACTTCCCATTCATGGCGGGTGGCGCATTCGCTTCCGAAGCAACCGCTGCACTATTGCAGCCACTTGGTCTACATACGAATGAGTGGCTGGAAATGATTGGCCTTTGGCTAAACATTGGGGTAATCCTTGGCTTCTTAGTTTTGGCGCTTCATAGCAAGCACTTGCACATTGGCGCTGCGCCATTAAACGTTTTGTTTAGTCGCCGACCAAATGCACTTGGACCACTGCTTCCGATTTATACCGGCAAAGAAGTTTTGAACTTTGAGGATCCAGCCGATGATGCAATTTTTGGTCGCGGAAAAATTGAGGACTTTACGTGGAAAGGTAACTTAGACCTTTTAAGTTGCACCGAGTGTGGTCGCTGTCAAGATCAATGCCCAGCGTGGAATACCGGAAAACCACTAAGTCCAAAACTCATGATCATGGATCTTCGCGATCATCTATTTGCAAAAGCTCCTTACATTCTTGCTGGCAGTGACGACTCAAAACTTGAAGGTATGAGCGCTGCAGTTCAAGCTGAAGTAGCCCGACCTATGGTTGGCTCTCGCTCCGATGATCCAAACGCATTAACTGATGGTTACGACGCTACTGGTCACCGCTCGAGTGAGGGTGCTGTCATTGATTACGATGCACTTTGGTCCTGCACATCTTGTGGTGCCTGTGTTCAGCAATGCCCAGTCGACATTGAACATGTGGATCACTTCATGGATCTTCGTCGTCATCAAGTTCTCGTGGAATCTGAATTTCCTGCCGAACTAAACGGACTATTCAAGAACCTGGAAACCAAGGGAAATCCATGGGGAATGAACACCAGTGGACGTTTGACCTGGATTGAAGAGGTGGAATTCCCAGTTCGGGTATTTGGCATGGATGGTGAAGACAAGATTCCTGCTGATGTTGAGTACCTATTCTGGGTTGGCTGCGCCGGTGCGTATGACGATCGTGCCAAGCGCACAACAAAAGCAGTGGCTGAATTACTTCATACTGCGGGAATTGAATTCATGGTTCTCGGTGAAGGTGAGACCTGTACTGGAGATCCTGCCCGTCGCGCTGGTAACGAATTCCTGTATCAAATGCAGGCCGCCCAAAACGTTGAGGTACTTAATGAAATTGGTGCAAAGCGAATTGTTGTCACCTGCCCGCATTGCTTGAACACAATTGCCCGCGAGTACCCACAACTTGGTGGTGACTACGAAGTTGTGCACCACACGGTTTTGCTAAATCAGCTCGTCTCTGAGAATCGTCTGACTATGTTGACTCCTGAAGATGAAACAGTTACCTACCACGATCCGTGTTACCTAGGTCGTCACAACAAGATCTACATGCCACCTCGCGAATTGATTACAAACATGCCAGGCATCAACTTGGTTGAAATGGATCGCAACAAAGAAAAGTCATTCTGTTGTGGTGCTGGTGGCGGCCGAATGTGGATGGAAGAAACTATCGGAACTCGCGTAAACATGAATCGTGGCGATGAAGCACTTTCCACTGGCGCAACCAAGATTGCCGTTGCATGCCCGTTCTGTTCTGTGATGCTAAATGATGCTGTAACTGTTCGCGGTCAGGAAGCTGGTGGCGATCCGGCTGCTGAAGTTGTTGACGTTGCAACTTTGCTTTTGGATCGAGTCAAGCGCTAGGAAATTATTGTCCTATGAAAGTTTGCATGTGAACGGCTTGGTGTTGGGCCACGCTGACCTTGGTATCTTGAGCCGTAAACGCTAGAGCCATATGGGTGTTCCGCTTCGGAACTCATTTGGAAGAAGCAAACCTGACCGATTTTCATTCCTGGGTAAAGAAGAATTGGCAAGGTTGCAACATTTGCGAGTTCTAAAGTTACGTGCCCTGAAAAACCAGGATCAATAAATCCTGCAGTTGAGTGTGTGAGCAGACCGAGTCGTCCCAAACTTGATTTACCTTCAAGTCGCGCTGCAATGTTGGTTGGCAATGTGACGACTTCGTAAGTGCTACCAAGAACAAATTCGCCCGGGTGCAAAACAAATGGTTCTTCGCCGTTAGCTTCAACTTCGCGCGTTAAGTCTGTTTGCTCGACCGAAGGATCTATGTGTGGGTAGCGATGATTTTCAAACACTCGGAAGAATTTGTCCAGGCGCACATCAATGCTGGAGGGCTGAACCATCGCTGGTTCGTATGGGTCAATTCCAACCCGGCCCGACTCAATTTCGGTCTTTATGTCTTTGTCAGATAACAACACGTGATCAAGATTACTCAACGAGTGCCCAAGCCGTGCTGACAGGTCGAAATAGTGAAAAAACTCAATGTGGGCGGGGGAAATATCCCAGCCAAGCGGCTTTTCAAGGCCGCCAAGCAATTCGATTACTGATACTTGCTCGCGTAATCTTAAGACATGACTTCACTTTCGAAATTAACCCGAATCCTTGGCTCGGTTCTATTGGTAGGCCTAGGAACACTGCTTCCTATGACGGCAGCAAACGCCCATACCGATTTAGTGAACACCACACCTGTTGCTGACTCTGACGTTCTAGCTTCCGAACCCATTATTTCCCTTACGTTTGCCGAGCCAGTTTTAGTTGATGGCGCCGCGATTGTTGTGTTGAATTCAGCCGGTGACACACTGAATACTCCAACCCCAACGCTTGAGGGTGCAACTATCTCAATTCCTTGGCCAGTTGATCTAACGCCTGGTCAAGTTACGGTTCAATGGCGAGCTACCGGCCAAGATGGTCACGTGCTGACTGGTGAATTTGGTTTCAATTACACCGCAGCAGCCGAAGGTGGCATGGCACCGAATCCAACAAATAGTGCAGTACCAACTGAGTCAGAAGCTACTGCCACACCTGAAACAGTTGCGATGCCACTTGGAGCCGAAGATTCAGCTGCTGGAAGTAACAACCTTGTAATCGGAATTGCGATCGTGTCCTTAGTAGGACTTGTGGCAGCAGGTATGTTCCTTCGACGTAGTAAGTAAGGCTTCTATGAAGAGTGTTATTGCAAGACTAGGAATCTTCCTGCTTGCAATATCCTCTTTCTCTGCTGTTCTTATCTATGGCGGCGCTGCTTGGGCTCCACTTCCGGACGGCATTCCTGATTCAGGTCAGGCCACAAGTTGGACTTTGCAACTCGCAGTCCTGGCGCATGTGGTGCTCGGGCTTCGAGTTTTTGGATTGCTTGTGACCTGGACCTTTATCGCACCAACTTCCAGTGAAACAATCTCGCGTGAAGGTCGTTCGGCAATCTTGTACGCAAGTGCGATCGCTGGACTATGGTCGTTCTCTGCGATTGTTGCTGGCTTAGCAACGATGGCAAATGTCTTGGGTGTTCCATTAAAGGAAGTCTTTCGCCAAGGATTTATTGCAACGTACTTGATGTCTCTTCCACCTTCTCGAAGTTACATAATCACAGCGCTCATAGCATTGGCGATTGCAGCAGCTGGTATTTTCTTAGTTTCCCTTAACTCAATTGCACTCTTAGCTGCTTTGGCTGGTGCTGGTATCGCATCGCCACTTTTGAATAGTCATGCCGCATCACTTGGAAGTCACTCCTTAGCAATAACTACATCAGTTGCACATGGCTTGGCAATGAGTGCCTGGGTGGGCTGCCTGTGGGCTGTTTCGAGTTTTGTAAAAGGTAAGGATCTTAAGGTTGTGGCTCGCTTTTCGGCACTTGCTGCAACCAGCGTTGGCGTGCTTGCTATTTCAGGAGTTGCCGCTGCATATGCGCGACTCGATTCAATCAGCGATCTTTGGCTTAGTCGCTACGGACAAATCACTGTTTTGAAGGTTGTATTCTTCGCGATCCTAATGATCCTGGCTATTCAAATCCGAGCCCGACTAACTTCAACAGGCAGTCTGAAAAAGTTCTTGTCACTGGAAATCTCAATTATGGCTATCGCTATCGGTGTTGGCGTAGCCCTTCATTCCACCCCAATGAGCCGCGAATCAGCGCCATTTAATTCCGCTGGTGAGGAAATCCTTGGTTTTGCATATCCGCCACCGCCAACCATTTCTACAGTCATCCTTGGTTGGAATCCGGAATGGTTTATGTTGACCGCAAGTTTGGTTGCCGCATCTCTTTACTCATTTGGTTTGATTCGTCTCAATCAAAATCAAATCAAGTGGAGCGCGTTGCGCACAATTTCCTTCATGGTCGGAATTGGTTTAGTTATTTGGACTACTAATGCTGGAATCAGCATGTATTCAAAGGTGTCTTTTGAGTACCACATGATTCAGCACATGACTCTTTCCATGATTGCTCCCATTTTCATTACCCTGGGAACACCGATAACTTTGGCACTTCGCGCTCTCCCAGCTCAGAAAACTTCTGAACATAGAAGTATTCGGGAATGGATTTTAGCTTTGCTCCACAGTGGTTATTCAAACCTAATAACTCATCCACTAATGGTTTTGGCAATCTTTACATTTGGTTTGTATGGCATGTACTTCACTCCGCTGTTTGCCACATTAATGGGGAGTCACACTGGACACATCTTTATGGAGCTTCACTTCTTGATTTCGGGTCTGTTGTTCTCGTACGTTGTAATTGGCGCAGATCCAAGTCCTCGCAAAGTTCCGTATTGGGCCAGGCTCATGATCGTGTTGGTAGGACTTTCGCTTCATGCCTTCTTTGCAATTGCAATCATGCAGTCGAGTGAACCAATCGGTGTTGACTGGTACATCCAAGTGCAGCCACCCTGGATTACAGATCTGATTGCAGATACAACAGCTGGTGGCAGCATTGCCTGGGCACTAGGTGAGATTCCGACTTTCTTACTTCTAGTGATTGTGGCTGTGATGTGGTCGCGTAGCGATACCCGATTGGCCAAACAGCTAGATCGCGCTGCGGATCGTGATGGGGATGCGGAACTAAAGGCGTATAACGCACAGCTAAGTGAATTGAACAGCAGAGACAATTCGACTAACGAATAAACCGGTCTTTTTGAAATGGGTGTTCGTTTCTAAAGTCAGCAACCTGCGATAGATCAATTTCTGCGTAAAGGACTTCTTCTTTCTCGCCAGCCTCGGCAATGATTTCGCCACGCGGATTTACGACCATTGAATGTCCGCCCAACATTATGTCACCATTAGGGCCAACTTCATTACAAGCAATAACCCAAGCTTGGTTTTCAATAGCCCTAGCTTGGTTCAAAACTCGCCAATGATTAATGCGAGGCGTTGGCCAGCCCGAAGTAATAAGAATTGTTTCTACGCCTTGATCATTCATCCCTCGGAACAATTCAGGGAATCGTAAGTCATAACAAATTGCCAACCCGACGTGACCGACTGGACTATTGGTGACAGTAACGATTTCGGTTCCACGGTTTAGCAAAATTGCTTCACCATGATCGAAGCCATAAAGATGGATTTTGCGGTAGAACTCGACAATATCACCGGACGGATTAATCAAGACTGCAGTGTTTGCCATTCCGCCATCTTGGAGTCTCTCTACGAACGAGCCGCCATGAAGCCAAAAGTTTCCGGTCTTAGCTCGTTCTTGAAGCGCAGTAACTAACTCACCATCGCGCGGTTGAGCATAAGTTTCGAGAGCGCCTGAGTTGAACGCACCGATATTCCAAAGTTCAGGAAGCACAACTAGTTCGCATTTACCCTTTTGCTGGTCAACTAAATCTAAAACTCGAGGAACTCTTACTTCCGGAGTCTCGGAATCACTGACATCAACCTGCAGAAGAGCTACCCGATTCATGGCATCAGTCTAATGAAGAGATTTTGGTGAAACACGTAGATCTAGATATCTAGAACTAACGTTGATCCAGTGCCACGCGAAACGCATGGGTACATGACACCAATTGCATCCTTATCCTCGTCACTCATGACGGAATCGAGATGCACGGGCTGTCCTTTGAGAACCCGAACTTCGCAGGTGCCGCAAACTCCTTCACCACACGAGGAAATCAAGGCGCCACCGTTTTCATTCAGAGCTTCAAGTAAGGACTGATCCTTTCCAACTGAGACGGTTACATTAGAGCGGGAAAGCGTAACGTCAAACGCTTCCACGATTGCATTATCACTTCGATCAACTGCGCTGAACCGCTCATAGTGAAGGCGCTCTGCTGGCACTCTTGAGATCAAAGCATCAAGTAGTGGCTCAGGTCCACAAACATAAACATGTCCATTGAACCCAACAAGTAATGCATCTAGATCTGCGCGGCCACCCTGCTCATCGTCGGCATGAATGATCACTCGATCGCCAAACATTTCTCGAAGTTCATTCGTGTAAGCCATCGTGGCGCGAGACCGACCTGCATAAAGTAGTCGCCATTGCCGTCGACTTGGTAATGATTCAATCATTGCCTTGATTGGCGTAATCCCAATTCCACCAGCAATAAATAGGTATTCACTGGAAGCTTCGAGTTCAAAGTGATTGTGCGGTCCCGAGACATCAATTGTCATTCCGGCTTTCAGGTTGTTATGAACATAGCGACTTCCACCTCGAGACTCAGGTGATTCCAAAACTGCGATTGAGTATTGGGAGCGATCGGCTGGATCCCCACACAAGGAATACTGTCGCTTCATGCCATCAGGTAAATGTAAAGTTACGTGAGCTCCCGGCACCCAAGGATCCAAATTGGATCGGTCTGGAAGGACAAAATTAAAACCTAGAATTCCTTCGGCCAACGGAGTAACGGTATCCACTACAACGCTGTGCAAATTCTCTGAGTTTTGATTCGCCCTACGACCCTCAACTGTGGCCGATAACGTTTTTGCAGATTTAGGGAAGAGAATTCTTACAATCAAAGCAACGGTTGTCAGAGTAATCAGAGTGAGTGCGGTGATCCGATAAGCCCAGGCCCGAACATCAGTGCCCGACCATCCCGCATGGAATGAAACTAGTAACACCAATGCGTAACTTGAATAGTGAATTGCCTTCCAATATTTTCGAGGCAGCTTTTTCATCATCAATGACGTAGTCTGCACTGCGATCAAAATGTATGTGCAAATAACACCAAGTGCAATTGGCCAGCCACCTAGCCAGGCAATCTTTTGGTATTGCGAATGAAACGGAATGAACAAGTCTTGCAAAGTAAACGCCGCGTACTCGTCAATGAAAAGCGAAACCATGTGAATTCCGACAAACACAACTGATAATCCCGAAAGCCATCTGTGTAGATCCAGTAGCCAACTTGGGTTGTCTTTTGGTTTCATCACACGAGTTGCTAGCAGAATTCCCCAAGTCACACTAATGACCATCAAGGCCCAAGCAATGATTGCGCTAGCTCGTGTTACGTACCACCAAATTGCTGGATCTAACATGAATATCTTTCCCAATTCTTTGAAGTGTGAACTTGATTCGTACTGTCAACAATTAGGGCAGCAACTCCTAAGGAATCAATCCGCGTAATTCCCTCGTGTGCTCCCAAGATAACGCACATTTTTGCTAGAACTTCCGCCTGAGCAGCATTCTGAGAAATTACTGTCGCCTGTAGAACATCTGATTCTGAACTTCTATGTGTTCGAGGATCAATAATGTGATGCGCGCTACCGCTTTTCCATCCCATTGGACTAGAGGTGGCTAATCCGCCGCGGCTTAATGAAACAGAACTAATGAATCTGTCAGCATCCGCTGGATCAGAGATGTTTACTTTCCATCCCGCAGCACCAGATGCCATACCCTTTACCGCCACGTCTCCACCTGCAAATACAGCAACGCCCATAGCTCCGAGTTGCATTGCGTAATCGCTCATTAAATCTGCTGCAAGGCCTTTCCCAATTCCGCCGGCATCAAGTGCAACGCCGCGTGGGACGCGAACTGACTTTGCATCTAGATCAATCTCGACATCAGATAAGTTTGCGGACGTTTTTGCTTTTGTAGTCCAGTTAGTTACATTTTCTGCATTAGAACGACTTCTTGCAAAGCCCAAATCAATCATCTCGCCAAGGATGTTGCCACTGTAAAGACCTTGAGTCAGTTCAAATCCCAACTTCATCTCACTGACAAGTCGAAGTGTCGCATCACTGACTTGGTGCAATGAGTCAGGGTTGTTGTTTAGTCGCATAACTTCTGAATCAGGAATAAATCGAGACCATTTACTCTCGAGCTCAATCGCAAGAGCATAGATGGCATCACAGATGGATTTGTCAGCTTCAACTAACAAGCAAAAGAAACTTGTTCCCATCGCATCGAAATCAATGCGTTGAGTTACTCCTGTCGCCGAACTCCCGATGGTAATTATGTTCTCGACTAAACCTGGGTAAGTACGTATCCGTACTTAGCATTTTTACATTGACCAGTTGCGGTTGGGTTCTCGGTCTTGCCACCCGGAGACATACAGGTGTAAACAACCGAAGCAGTTGGTGCTGAAGGTGCTGCTGCAGGAGTTTTCGTAGCTGTTGGTGCTACCGGTGTAGCAGGTGCCACAGTCGCAGCCGTGGGACTGCCCGGTTTCGTAGGAGCGGCTTGAGTAGTCGGAGCAATTGTTGCCGATGGTGTTACTTGCGTTACCGAACTACTTGGCATAGTGGTAACCGGTACTAGATTTCCATTTGCATCTGTGCTTGTTGGTTGGATTGGCACGCCGCTTGAATCAACTACATTTGCAACTAGCTCGGCTTGATGCGTGTTCCAAGCAAAGCTGGTGACCACGCTAACAAATGCAGTAGTGGAGATCCCAAGCGTTGCAATTCTTGCGCGGCGGGCTGGGTGAGGATTTCGTTTCATGATTAATCATCATCCTCATCTTCATACTCATCGTCTTCATCATCGTCTTCATCAGCGTCTTCATCATCGTCTTCATCGTCGTCTTCATCCTCTTCACCATTGGAGGGATTCGGGTTGTCATAAACCACGTTTGGATTGGCAGGATCGACGATTGTGCCGACAGCTGGGGTGTTCGGATCTACTGCCGGTTGTGTAGCAGCCGTTCCATCACTGGAAATCGGAGTTTCAGCAGTCCCTGGCACAACAGCATCAGACTGTGGTGTCTCCACAGCCACCATGTCGGTGGGAGGCAGCAAACTTGTGGTTGCGGTTCCAACTGTAGATTTTGTCGGTGTAATGAGCGCCTGGGTATTAATGGCAGCAGCTGCGGTGCCAGTAAGCAAAACAGCGGATAGTGCGAGGCTGGTGCTAAATTTTGATTTCATGTCTCAAAACTAGCTATTGGATTCCCTAGTTTGAGTCGGTGTTTATCCAAGAAATAGCCAAGAAAGGCTTTGCGGTAGGAATCGGCCCAAAAACCCGAGAAAATAGACATTATGCGTATTCTGCTGGTTGAAGACGACCCTTCCGTGGCTGCCAGTGTTATTGATGGATTGGTAAATGCCAACTTAGAAGTTGAACATGTATCAACGGGCAGTGATGCGATTTCGAAAGCGCTGGCCCAAGACTTCGACCTGATACTTCTTGATCTTGGGCTTCCAGATATGGATGGACAAGATGTTTGTCGTTCCGTGCGCGAAACCTCAACAACGCCGATCATAGTTTTGTCTGCGCGAAGTGAAGAGATAGACCGAGTTCTGGCTTTGGAATTTGGAGCGGACGATTACATGGTTAAGCCATTTGGGATGCGTGAACTTGTCGCGCGCATCCGAGCCGTTGCCAGACGAGTAAGTCCTACCGAATCGGGTCCAGTTGCTGCAACTCAGAATATCGGCGCGTTAAGTATCGATCGACGTTCTCAGAAAGTCTTCATTAATGGCGAGGATGTTTATCTCACTCCTAAAGAATTCGATTTGCTCGCATATTTAGCAACAGATCCTGGTGCGGTTTACCGACGCAATGACATCATGAATGAAGTTTGGGATACCAATTGGTACGGGACTACAAAAACTGTTGATGCACATGTGGCAGCCCTCCGAAAAAAACTTGGTAACCAGGACTGGATCGAAGCAGTAAGAGGCGTTGGATTCAGGTTGGGAGATCCCAACTCGTGAAATGGAGATTGGTAGCAGCGCTGCTTTCTCTGACAATTGTTGTTTTGGCTGTGCAGGATATTCCGTTAGTTCAGTACTTGCGCACGGTAGAGACAGATCGCATCACCACAGCTCTAGAGCGAGATAGTTTTGTTATTGCAGGTCGTGCAGAGGAAACTCTTGAATCCCCGACCCCGGCAGGAATTGATTTTGTTCAAACTGCAATCACGAAATACAGCGGTGAAAGCGGCGCTCGTGTTGTTGTCGTGGACATTAACGGAGTCGCCATTGCGGACTCGGATTCTCAGGACGCAATTGGGACCTCGTTCTTTAGTAGACCTGAAGTCGCAGAAGCACTTAACGGTTCAGTCTCGATAGGTAGACGATTTTCTACTACCGCGAACCAAGAGCTTCTATTTGTAGCCGTTCCGATTCTGAATGGCCCTAATACCCTTGGCGCAGTAAGAATCACATTTCCAGCATCTGTAGTGGATGAGGCTGTAAATCAAAGAATTCGTGGCATCAGTTCGGTTGCTGGTATCGCATTGATCGTTTCGGTACTTGTTGCACTGGTACTCGCGCTTGGAATTACTCGGCGTTTGTCAGATCTAAAAAATGTGACGGATGAATTCACCGAGGGTAACTACAAAGTACGTGCAGAAATTGACAGTGGCGCTCCGGAGATTCGTTCGCTGGCCAATAGCTTTAACGGCATGGCTCAAAAGCTGGATAAATTGATCACGCAACAGAAAGCTTTTGCTGGCGATGCATCACATCAACTTCGAACCCCTTTAACGGCATTGCAACTTCGACTAGAGCGTGCAGCAGAACTTCTGGAAACAGATCCTGCGGGAGCTGCTGAGCGAATTGAAGCAGCGATAGCAGAAGCTGATCGCCTCCAGAGATTAGTTGAAGGACTACTTGCGCTTAGTAGATCTGAAAATGCAGACTCAATCGCGCGAATCAAATGCGATGCTGCACAGATTGCTAGGGAAAGATTTCAAAGCTGGGAAGCACTTGCCGATGAGCAGGATGTTGAACTTGTCCTTAATGTCCCCGAAGCAGCAATGATCTTGGCTATTCCTGGAACCTTGGAGCAAATCATAGATAACTATGTCGATAACGCATTGGCTGTTGTTCCTGCTAACTCAAAAATCTGCATTGAAGTTACAGCCGGGGTTGAGTTAACCAAAATTTCCGTGCTCGATGAAGGCCCCGGTATTCCAGAATCTGACCTTGCTAAAGCCTTCAATCGATTTTGGAGAGCGCGTAGCGACTCCGATGGTTCAGGTTTAGGTCTGGCAATTGTTGATCAGTTAGCAACGTCGAGTGGCGGTAGGGCTGAAGTCGTGAATCGGACTCCTCATGGCCTAAGCGCAGACGCATACTTCCCTACTGCTTAACGCGATTTCCGCACTATAACTTCTTTCCTGCTTGAGGAATTGAAAAAGGTCAGCGCTTTTTGACTCTAGTAGCCCTTAATCGGACGATAACGGCAACGATTGTTAACAGAATTAGTGAAATTCCAATCGCTCTATATATCCAATTGCTTGCATCCGTACCAGTCCAGCCCGCATGAGCAGAAACCAGAAGTACCAGCAGATAACTTGAGTAGTGAACTGCTTTCCACGCTCTGGTTGTCATCTTCTGGCGGAATAAGGAAGTTAGTTGCACTGCAAAAAGGATGTGAAGCGACAAGACACCAAACGCTATTGGAAATCGACCTAGTGACGGATTCTTTACATAATCCGAGTGAAATGGCACAGCGATATCCAGAACAGTAAACGTTACAAAGCTATCTAACATCAAAGAAGTAATGTGGGTTACTGCAAAGACAAATGTTAAGCCAGACAACCAATTATGAAAATGAAACAACCAACTTGGACTATCGTTTGGCTTTAAGACTCGAGTCGAAAGCAAGATTCCAATTACAACTGCGACCACAAGTAAACTCCACGCAACAATTCCACTAGCGCGACTTACAAACCACCAGATGGCAGGCGTATCTAGTTGCAAGTTCATGACTAAACCAAGGTGAGGACGTATCCCCATTTAGTTGGACAGCTCGGTGTGCCGCCTGGCTCTCGAGTATTTCCCCCAGGGGACATACAGGTGTAAACAAGCACAGGTTCTTCTGGCGCAACATTTTCAACATCTGGCGAAACGGGTATCGACGGGCTTGCCGGTTGTACTCCACTGGTCAACGTTGGTGAAGGGTTGACAACAGGCGCTGCTGATTTTGTTGGGCTTGCACTTGGTTGAGTATTGGTGGCTAGAGAAGCATCATCATCAACAGATGGAGCAGAGGAAGGAGAAGAACCCAAAGTTGGCAATTGTGCCACTGGGGATTCGGTAACAGAAATCGGGTTTTGGGTGACTAGAACTTCTGGGGCCAGAGGCAGGTTTTCCCCTGCGAATTTCACACTCTTATCTGGTGAAAGATCTTGTGATTCCGAAATGAATCCGGAGACCATTGTCACGAAGGCTGCAGCGCTCACACCGGTTGCCACCAGACGGCTTCGCAATGCGGGCTTGAATCGCAACTTCACAGTCAAAACTCCAGATGATGCACGCGAGGGTATCTGCGTGGGTAACTAAATTCTAAATGAGCAAATAGTCCGCGCAATTGCTGGTAATCCTTTGTTATTCCAATAAACGCCAAAAGAAGTGAATATTTAGCGTAACTATTTAATGTTTAACAAAAGTTCATTTACGCAACATCATTGTTGCGGCGATCGCCATTGCTTGGTGGTTCTTTAACACGACATATGCGCTCCAGCCAGAGTGCAACCACTGCCGTCAACAAGCTTGCGATTGCAGTGGCAGCGGAGATTCGAATTCGATCGGTACCTGCACTGGAATAGTCTGCAGCAATGTTGGCAAGAAGAACACCAACGTAGAAACCGAACGCTAACGAACCAACGCGCGATGCAGCCATTGCTAAAGCCGCCGAACGCGCCGCGACGATTGGATGCAGGCGATTTAGAGTTGTACCTGGCTTAAGCCGCGCCCTTGCCATAACGGTCCACAACAGAAGTGTTACAAAAACCAGGATCATCGCAAATGCAGAGCCAAGTGACACCGGCATTCCTTGCCCAAAGAATGTTGGCCAGAGATTAGCTATGGACCAGCCCACTGCAGCCGAAAGAACTGCTAGCAAACTCAGGTTGCCAATTTTTGTCTGCTGAATCATGCGTGGGCAACTAACTCAAGATCGTTTCGGAACCGAACGCCTGTGACTTCAACACTTTCAAGTAGTTGGGCAACTGAGGCTTTTCCGGGAATAACAAAGTCTGGATCTAGTAAAGACCAAGGTAGTAGTACGAAAGCTCGTTCGTGTGCCCGAGGATGCGGTAATTCCAATTCAGAGGTGGATCTAACTTCGTTATCCATCGCTAAAAGATCTATGTCCAGAGTTCTAGGTCCCCAGCGTTCATTGCGCTCACGATTTTGTTCAAGTTCTATCTGTTGGGTAACTGCCAGAAACTGCTCGGGGGACAAAATCGTCTTAACAACTGCAACGGCATTCAAATACTGTCCTTGGTCTGGACCACCAACTGGATCCGTCTCAAAAACGGGTGAAACAGAATGCACCTGCGTTCCAGTAACGGCATTCAAAGAATCTAGTGCGTTCTGGAGATATTGAAATCTGTCACCCAGATTCGATCCCAGACTAATTGTGGCTTTCATTACGGCAGCGTCCGTGACACCGAAACATTTTCAAACGGTACTTCAATTGGTGCGTTTGGTTTATGTACCGTGACCGTGGCTGATGTAACTCCAGCAATGTCTAAACATTCGCGAGCAATTAAGTCAGCTAGTTTCTCGATCAAATCAAATGGTTCACCGGTTATTGCTGCATGCGCAATGTTGGCTAGATCTGCATAATTTACAGTGTCACGCACATCATCTGATTTAACTGCTGCTGAAAAATCCGTAGTGACTTCAATGTCTACTCGAAAGATTTGACCTTCACGCTTCTCTTGCTCAAAAACGCCGTGATAGCCGGTACCAGAAACACCTGTTAAAGAAATTTTGTCAGTCATGATGTCTTTGCAATCCGATCTACTACAACTATTGCATCACTTGAAGACTTAACGTCGTGCACTCGAACTGCCCATAGACCTCGCGCTGCCATAAGTGTCGATATGGCTGTAGTTGCACTCTCGCGCTCGTCTGAATCTCGCGCGATACCGTCTTTGGCTAACAACTCACCGAGAAACTTCTTGCGAGATGCTCCCATAAGGATTGGAAGCCCAAGGCCCTCAAGGACATCGAGATGCTTAAGAATTGGCCAGTTTTGATCAACTGTTTTTGCAAAACCAATTCCTGGATCGATTACAATCCGATCACGAGCGATTCCTGCGGCCACAGCAACTTCTACCTGCTGATTAATTTCTGATGCAACGTCTGCAACGACATCTTGGTAATCAGTAAGAGTGTTCATGATGTTTGATGGACCTCGCCAATGCATCAAAATGTACGGTGTCTCTAGAGTTGCGACGAAGTCCAACATTCCAGGATCCGCTTTTCCGCCACTAACATCATTGATCATGCAAGCACCAGCGGCGACTCCTGCGCGCGCAACTTCAACGCGCATGGTGTCAATGCTGATAGCAACACCGGTGCCTGACAAAGCTGATATAACTGGCAAGACCCGATCTAGTTCTTCTTCGACTGAAATCCGATCAGAGCCAGGGCGAGTAGATTCACCACCAATGTCAATGATGTCGGCGCCATCTTCGATCATTTGCAATGCGTGATTGGTTGCAATCACTTGATCATTAAATCGACCACCGTCGCTAAACGAGTCCGGCGTAACATTCAGCACACCCATAACCAGAGTGCGATCTATCTTGAGAAGATTTTCTGGCAAACCGCTTGGGTGCAACATGGAAATTACTTTCCGTTAATTAGTGACATCGCTTCAACTCGAGTTGAAGGGTCACGAAGTTGGCCACGAACAACGGAAGTAAGTGTGGTCGAGCCAGGTTTGCGAATTCCACGCATCGACATACATAAGTGCTCACATTCGATTACGACGATTACTCCCCGTGCACCCAAGATGTCTGTCATAGCATCTGCAATTTGAGTTGTTAGGCGTTCCTGAACTTGTGGTCGACGTGAATACATATCGACTAAGCGAGCGATCTTAGAAAGTCCGGTGATCTTTCCGTCTTCACCTGGGATGTATCCAACATGTCCTACGCCATGAAATGGCAATAAGTGATGTTCACAAGTGGAATAAATTGGAATGTCACGAACGACAACTAACTCGTCATGGCCAAGCGAGAATGTAGTTGTTAATACATCGCTTGCAGTTTGATGAAGGCCGCCAAATATCTCTGCAAATGACTTTGCTACTCGAGCGGGAGTTTGTGATAGCCCTTCACGGTCTGGGTTTTCTCCGATGCCAATTAGCAGTTCTCGGATTGCAGCTTCGACTTTTGCTGAATCGAATGGCCGCATAGCTGGCGGCTCACTCAATTGTTCAATTGGATCAATGCTCACGCGTCAGCCTGCGGTGTTTCGGTCGCCTCGGCATCAGACTTAGGCGAATCTGTCGTTGGCTTTGGTCCAAATGCATTGGTTAAAGCGAGTGGTGGAACGTCAACTGGAGGTCGATCGCTCGGGCTTCTACGGGCTGACCCGGTCCAAGCCGGACGACCTGGACGACGCTTTAGCGGTTCGAAGATTCGGGCAATTTCTTCCCGGTTGAGAGTTTCCTTCTCAAGTAGTTCAACAACAAGTGCATCTAATACATCACGGTTTTCTGCAAGAATTTCATAGGCTTCGTGATGAGCTACGTCAATAAAGGCGCGAACTTCTTCGTCAATTGCGGATGCAACCTCTTCAGAATATTCACGACCATGACCCATGTCGCGTCCCATGAAGACTTCGCCAGATTCAGTACCGTACTTGATTGCACCCAAACGTTCCGTCATGCCGAACTGCATAACCATCTTGCGAGCTACCGAAGTTGCCTTTTCGATGTCGTTGCTTGCGCCCGTAGTTGGATCGTGGAAAACCATTTCTTCAGCAGCACGACCACCAAGCATGTAAGCAAGTTGGTCTTGCATTTCACTTCTGGTTGTTGAGTACTTGTCGTTTTCTGGCAAAACCATGGTGTAACCAAGTGCGCGACCACGAGGAAGAATTGTCACTTTGTGAACTGGATCAGTATTTGGCAGGGCTGCAGCAACCAATGCGTGACCACCTTCGTGATACGCGGTAATCAATCGTTCATGTTCGCCCATAACGCGAGTTCGCTTTTGCGGACCACCGATTACGCGGTCAATAGCTTCGTCAAGGGTTGCGTTTGTGATGAGTTTTTGATCGGTACGAGCAGTAAGTAGTGCAGCTTCATTCAAGACGTTTGCAAGGTCTGCGCCGGAGAAGCCTGGAGTGCGTCGTGCAACAGCCATCAGATCTACATCTTCTGCGATTGGCTTACCTTTAGCATGCACTGCCAATACATCTCGGCGACCAACTAAGTCTGGAACGTCAACAGAAATCTGACGATCAAAACGACCAGGACGAAGTAACGCTGGATCCAAAATACGTGGACGGTTAGTTGCAGCAATCAGAATCACTCCGGTGTTGCCATCGAAGCCATCCATTTCAACAAGCATCTGATTAAGAGTTTGTTCACGTTCATCATGTCCGCCACCCATACCGGCACCACGATGACGCCCTACTGCATCGATTTCATCGATGAAGATAATGGCTGGGGCATTTGCCTTTGCTTGTTCAAAAAGATCACGAACGCGGCTGGCACCAACACCAACAAACATTTCTACAAAGTCAGAACCTGAGATTGAGAAGAACGGTGCACCTGCTTCGCCAGCAACTGCGCGAGCAAGAAGTGTCTTTCCAGTTCCTGGTGCTCCGTAAAGCAGAACGCCCTTTGGAATCTTCGCGCCAAGAGCTTGGAACTTTGCTGGCTCTTGTAAGAACTCTTTGATTTCCTCTAGTTCTTGTACGGCTTCATCTGCACCAGCCACATCAGCAAAAGTTGTTTGTGGCATATCTTTGGTGATCATCTTGGCTTTTGATTTACCAAACTGCATGACTTTGCCGCCGCCTTGCATCTGGCCCATGAAGTAAAACAGCAAGCCAAGAATCAAAATGATTGGCAGAACTGATGCCAGCAAGCTAACAATGAACGATTGCTTTGGAACGACAATGTTGTATCCGTCTGGCAGATTTCCTTTAGTCTTTTCAGACTTAAGTAGGTCTACTAGGTCAGTTCCTTGGCCGGCTATGTAATTGGCCGTGAGTTTCGTGTCATCGGTCAAGGTCACATTAATCAGTTGATCTTTGTCGACCAAAGTTACTGACTTCGCTCTACCTTGTTGAATATCGTCAACGATCTTCCAAGTGTCTACTTTTTCTGTGGATGAGTTTCCGGTGATCGTGCTACTGCCGATCAACAGCGCCATTACGGCAAGGATTATCCAAGTTAGTGGGGATCGAAAAAGTGACTTTATCTTCATGCTCTGGAAACCAACGCCCTTAAAATTCGCGTATTTAATTGAATCTTTACGGTACTACCCAATGGCCCTGACCGCTAAACTCAGAGGCCATTATGTGAACACTGTTCGCTGTTGGCGACATTCCAATTTGACCAAATACCCATACTTAGCAGGGTTTTGCCTATTGTTTAACTGTGATCTTTAAGTCGGTGCTAAATGAGCGACCATATCCGGAACTGACAACTGCCAGTGAGGAATGGGCAGCTTTGGCGCCACGCCAAATCAAGTTGGCTGACTTGTCTACGATTCGTAGCACTTTGGACCTAAATGCCCTTCTTGCGAGTGACTCCACATTCTTTGGCGATCTCTTTGCACACGTGGTGCGCTGGAATGGCCAACTCTATTTAGAGGACGGGTTGCACCGCGCTGTAAGAGCTGCACTTCAAGGTCGCACATCATTACATGCCCGCGTAATTGATCACCCTGGCGCTTAAAGTCGTCCCGCTTCGTGCACTCGACGTAGGAAATCTTTAGTCTCATCTTGTTGCGGCGCTGAGATAACTTGCGAGGCTGGTCCGCGTTCGATGATGTTGCCATCCTTTAGGAAACAAACTTCATCTGCGACTTGAGTTGCAAATCCCATTTCGTGAGTTGCTAAGACCATTGCCATACCATCAGCCTTGAGATCGCGAACGATTGATAAAACTTCATTTACCAAAACTGGATCAAGCGCTGAAGTGACTTCATCGAGTAACAGGAGGCGGGGTTTGACGGCAATTGATCGGATGATTGCAACGCGCTGTTGTTGACCACCACTTAATCGATCTGGATATTGATCTGCTTTGTCTGCTAGATCAAAACGTCGAAGTAATGTCATGGCCTGATCACGGGCTTGCGCCTTCGAAATTTTATGCACGCGGATTGGCGACAACGTGATGTTTTCTAAAACACTCATGTGTGGAAACAGATTAAATGACTGGAACACCATTCCCAGATTTCTCCTGACTTCATCAACATTGATTTCTGGATCTGAGATTTCTTTGCCATCTAAATAGATTGAGCCATCGTCAATCGTGTCCAGTAGATTGATGCATCGCAAAAGAGTTGATTTGCCCGAACCAGATGCCCCGATAAGAACTGTGGCAGTGTGATCAGGAACAGTAAGTGACAGGTCATTCAAAACCAAATTGTCTTCAAAGGTTTTGCGTAAGTTCTTAACTTCTAACACGTTCATGCTGCGCCCTGCGCATTCTGACGGTCAATCGATTTAGCTAACACTCGATCGGTGTATCGAGTCAAAGGAATCGTAATTAGCAGGAACAAAATGGCGGCAGTTACATATGGTGTGTAGTTGAAAGTGCGCGAACTTGCAATCTGCGCGGCACGCACCGCATCAGTAACACCAAGAATTGAAACTAAGCCAGTGTCTTTTAGCAGCGCTACTAGATCATTAAGCAGTGGTGGGACTACGCGCTTTAGGGCTTGTGGCAGAACTACGTGTCGCATAGTTTGTGGCCCACTGAGCCCAAGCGACCGAGCGGCGGCGCGCTGACTTGGGTGAATTGAAAGAATTCCGCTTCGAATAACTTCAGCAACATAAGCGGAATATGTAAGGACAACTGCTGTGGTGCCGAGAATCAAAACGCTATTGGTTAAGCCTTCGATGCGCAGCGCTGGAACACCAAATCCAATTAGCAGGATGACCAAAAGCAATGGCACGCCACGGAAAATGTCGACATAAGCGGTTGCCATAAATCTAAATGGTGTCAATGCTGCAGAACGAGATGTGCGAAGCAATGCCAGAACCATGGCAAAGATGCCAATCAATATCGCCGCAATGATCGTTAGTCGAATGTTTACGACTAACCCTTTAGCAACAACTCCGAGTACATCGCTGCCATATGAAACATCGAAGAAGGTTTCTTTAACAGATTTCCAACCAGGTGAAGTAATGACTAAGCGAACAAGTGACCCGATAACAAGAACTGATGAAACTGTTGCGATAAGTGCCTTCTTGCGACTAATCGCTTTGCGTGATGCTTGGCGCTCAAGTTCTCGCTCACTTGGCACCCACGACAAAGCCCGACCCGAGTTGTCTCGGGCCGGGCTGTCGTTACTCATGATTTAACTAAACCAGAACTATTTAAGAACTGGTGCTCCAGCTTCAGTTGAAAGCCACTTTGCAGTGATTTCATCTAGTTCGCCACTGGAGCGGATAGCGTCAACAGCCTGTGAAACACAGGATGTGATTGGGCTGTCCTTAGCTAGCAACAAACCGAAGTTGTCGCCGTCGCCTGTTGATGGAAGCTGACCTACGATGATGCCACCTTCTACTTCAACGCCTGATAGGTAGAACGCTGTTGGAAGGTCTACGACGATACCGTCGATCTGACCATTCTTAAGCGCAGCTACTGCAGCAGCGTTGTCATTGAATGCCTGTGGCTCTGAACCAAATACGGTTGAGATTGCATCTAGTGATGTTGTTCCAACACCAGCGCCAAGCTTTGCACCCTTTAGTTCTTCGATGGTTGTCTTACCTTCGATTGGGCTACCTGCGTAAGAAACGATTGCCTGTGGTGCTGAGTAGTAAGGGCTTGAGAAATCCACAGCTGCCTTGCGTTCTTCAGTAATTGAGAACTGCTGCAAGTTGAAGTCGAATTCCTTTGCACCTGGAGTGATTGCGCCATCAAATGTGGTGCGTACCCAAGATACGTCTTCAGCTGCGAAGCCAAGTTCAGTAGCAACTGCGTAGGCAACTGCTGCTTCAAAGCCTGCGCCTGATTCAGGGGCATCATCGATAACCCATGGGTAGTAAGCAGGTTCACCTGTCGCGATAACAAGCTTGCCGGTAGTTAGTGTCTGCAAAGTTTCTGCAGAGCACTCGGTAGCTGCTGGTGCTGTTGGTGATGCTGATTCTGCGGTTTCAGATGACGATGAGCATGCGGATAGAAGCAGCGCTGATGCTGCAGCTAGGGCAATGCCAAATCGACGTGTTGATGCGTTTTTCACGCTTGTCTCCTTGATATTTCAGGTGGCATGGGTCAACGGTTGTTCACCCATGTTGGGCCCTGTTATGGACCCGCGCTTGCCACTTGCGTGGCCAGGTCCTCATCCGGAGGCACCCCATCGCGGTCTGCAAGGGTTGTCGGATAGCTAGCCGGGACTTATCGCTATCACTCTTGACCTGTTTAAACCATAGCAACGATTCACTGTTGTGAAAAGTCGAGAGCAATGGTGAAACAATGAACCCATGCCAACACTTGTATTTAATGATGTGATGAAGCAAGCACTTGAACTTGCTGCGAAAGCTTCGCAACAAGGAGATGTTCCTGTTGGCGCAATTGTTTTGAATTCGCAAGGTGAGATTGTTGGCCAAGGATTCAACACTCGGGAAATTGATAATGATCCGATGAATCATGCTGAAGTTGTAGCGCTTCGCGAAGCAGCAAGCGCGTTTGGTTCTTGGCGCTTAGATGATCACACTTTGGTTGTTACGTTAGAGCCGTGCACGATGTGTGCCGGAGCTGCAGTTCAAGCTCGAATCGGTCGAATAGTTTTCGGAGCCTTCGATGAAAAGGCTGGCGCAGTTGGATCGCTCTGGGATGTGGTGCGCGATCGTAGATTGCCACATCGACCAGAGGTGATTTCAGGCGTTTTAGCTGACGAGTGTGGTGCGATCTTGAGTGAGTTTTTTAAAAGTCACCGATAACTGAACGATTTCTGTTGCGTCAAATAACCAAGTAATCTTGGTCTCGGTATCGTGTCCGAGCGGCCGAAGGTGCAACTCTCGAAAAGTTGTGTGCGTGCAAGCGCACCGTGGGTTCAAATCCCACCGATACCGCCACACAAAATCTGCCTAGGTTTGGGCAGATTTTTGTGTTACAGGGTTTTCAGCGAATTAACTACCTTGGTCAAGGAATCCTTGGCATCACCGAATAGCAAAGAAGTCTTTGGATCAAAGAGCACTTCGTTTTCAATACCTGCGAAGCCTGGACGCATCGAGCGCTTTAGGAATACAACCTGCTGAGCCTGATCGACGTTCAAGATTGGCATGCCATAGATCGGCGCAGTCTTGTCATCACGAGCAGCTGGGTTCACTACGTCATTTGCGCCAACAACTAACGCAACATCTGTAGCTGGGAACTCTGGATTGATTTCATCCATTTCCTTTAGCTGCTCGTAAGGAACATTCGCCTCAGCAAGTAACACGTTCATGTGACCTGGCATACGACCAGCTACTGGGTGAATTGCGTAGTCAACTTCAATTCCCTTGGCAACTAGTAACTCAACGAGTTCACGAATTGTATTTTGTGCTTGTGCAACGGCTAAGCCATAGCCCGGAACGATGATTACTTTACGGGCGTAACCCAACATGATTGCAACATCTTCTGGAGACGCCGACTTAACTGGACGATCTTCAGCTGATGCAGTTGAGGCTGAAGCCTTTGCGGTGAATGCACCGAACAAAGTATTTGTTAGTGGTCGACCCATTGCTTTTGCCATCATACGAGTCAGCAAAGTACCAGACGCTCCAACAAGTGTTCCGGCGACAATTAGAAGGACGTTTCCTAATACGTAACCTGATGCTGCAACTGACAATCCAGTGAAAGCGTTAAGCAGTGAAATCACAATTGGAACGTCAGCGCCGCCAACTGGAAGCACGAGCAAGATACCGAGCACTAAGGAAAGACCAAGTAGTAACCAAAGCAATGAATTAACTGGGTTAATGATTAGTAGCACTGCGGTTGCAATTGTTCCGACAGCAACACCGATAGTTATGAATCTGCCAAGTGGAATTACAACTGGGCGTGAAGTCATTAACTCTTGAAGCTTCGCGTAGGTCAACAATGAGCCAGTGAACGAAACAGATCCAACAACAACAGTGAAAATTGTTGCCGTCAGAATTGGAATACTTTCGGAGTGAACCGATAAGAATTCAATTACTGAAATAACGGCAGCAGCTCCACCACCAACACCATTGAATAGTGCAACCATCTGTGGCATCTGAGTCATTTGAACTCGACGAGCAGCTACCCAACCAATAATCGATCCAATAGCGATGGCAACCAAGATTTGTGGCAAGTGCTTAACTGGCCCACCGTAATACTGTTGGCCATAGAAAAACACGACTGCTGTTGCAGTTGCGGCACCAGCTGCACCAAGAAGGTTTCCACGACGTGCGGTCTTTGGAGAAGACAAACCCTTAAGAGCAAGGATGAATAGAACTGCGGCAAGCAGTTCAGCAACCCGAACCCAGGTAGGTGTAATTACAGCGGTTTGCTCAGCTAAGCGAGTCAAAGTAGGTGTCATTTCGCTACCTCTTCCTTCTCAGCCTTCTTGGGTTTAAACATTTCCAACATTCGGTCGGTCACGACAAAGCCGCCAACCATGTTGATTGTGGCAAGCACAATTGCTACTAAGCCAAGGTAAAGCTGGACATTATCTGTCGCTTTTCCGGTAACCAGGATTGCGCCAACCAAAACAACGCCGTGGATCGCGTTAGCGCCTGACATCAAAGGGGTATGAAGGATTGCTGAGACTTTCGAAACAACTTCAATACCAACGAAAATGCTAAGTATGAAAATAGTTAAAAGTGCAATTGCATCCATGACTATTCACCCTCTCCAGTTGCTAGTGCAGGTAAGTTAAGGGCTTCACGAGCCATCGCATTACGAACTTCGCCATTGAATACAACAGCAGAACCTTGAACTACTTCATCTTCTTCATCAGGTGTAACTACGCCTTCTGCAGTCATGAGAGTTAGCAGTGAAACAACGTTTTGTGAGTAAAGCTTGCTGGCATGAACTGCAAGCTGGCTAGCAAGATCTTTACAGCCAATCAAAGTTACAGATCCACCTGGAACATTCAATACAACATCTTCGCCAGCAATGGTGCCTTCTACGTTTCCACCGGATTCAGCGGCCAGATCAACAATGATTGCGCCGGGCTTCATTGAACTCATCATGTCGCTTGTGATTAAAGTTGGAGCCTTGCGACCAGGAACGGCTGCAGTTGTAATCACAACGTCAGATTCCGAAATGAATTTCTTCAAAGCATCCTGTTGGGCCTTTGCGCGCTCTGGTGTCATTTCGCGTGCGTAACCGCCAGCGCCTTCAACTTCATCAAGACCAAGATCCAAGAAAGTTGCGCCCATTGACTTAACTTCATCCGCACTTGAGGCGCGAACGTCGTAAGCACTAACAATTGCACCAAGTCGACGAGCGGTTGCCATTGCTTGCAAGCCTGCAACGCCAGCGCCTAGGACTAGGACTTTTGCGGCCGGAATAGTTCCAGCTGCCGTCATTAACATTGGGAAAAACTTTGGTGCGCGTTCCGCGGCAATAAGTACTGTGCGATAACCGGCGCAAAGTGCTTGTGAGGTTAAGGCATCCATTGATTGGGCACGCGAGATGCGTGGCAGTACGTCAAAAGAAAGTGAAGTCACTTTCTTATCAGCCAAAGCCTTTACGGTTTGAGCATCGTTAGTTGGTGACAAAAATGAAATAGTGACCGCGCCAGACTTTAATTGGGAGATTGCGTCATTTTCTAAGGGACGAACAGAAGCCACAACGTCAGCGGTGCCAAGCGCAGAAGCACCTGCGACAGTTGTTGCGCCAGCGGATTTGTACTCGTCGTCGTGATATCCCGAAGCTTGTCCAGCACCTTCTTGGATAGAAACAGTTAGCCCAAGCTTTATCAGCTTTTGGGCACCTTCCGGAGTTAAACCAACGCGACGTTCGCCCGCTCTGGTTTCCGCTGGGATAAATACCAACATCAGTGTTTCCGCCTTAGATCAATTAGGTACGAGCCTAGGGTGATCCTTAATGTACCGCAGAACCACGCTTGATTCTTTGGACCTGTTGGGTCGCAATAGTGATCAAAATGGCGGAAAACATGATCAAAGCAGCCCGTTGTGGAACCTTTTGACTCAGATAAACCCCAAGGAAAGTAGCCGGAACACCTGCTAGCCCGGTTAGTAGGGCGAATGCCTTATCTATGTTGCCTTTACGCAGATTTGAAATGGTTCCCGAAATTGCCGAACCAACAATTACTGCCAAGCTGGTGCCTCGCGCAGTCAAGGAATCGATGCCGGAGGCGATGATCAAGGCTGGGACCATAACGATGCCACCACCAACGCCAAATAGTCCTGACATAACTCCTGCAAAAAATCCAACAACTACTAAGAAGAGAATTGCTGCGGTCCCCTCAAGTATCTGGTGAGGGTTTGATGACCAGATCAAACGTATCGCTGACAAATAAAGCAATGTTGCAAAACCTAGTTGCAAGAATTTGAGTGACACCTGCCCCAAGAGTCTTACGCCATAAAGCGCACCAAAGACTGAACCAACTAAGAGTGCGGCTGTTGCTTTCCAGTCAACGTAGTCCGATGCTGCATATCCAATTGCACCAGCAGCAGCGATAGGCAACACTGCAGCAAGAGAAGTCGCGTGCGATCTACGTTGATCAAGTCTCATCCACAAGACGTAGAGCGGAACCATTAGGAAACCGCCACCTACGCCAAACATCCCAGCCAGAATGCCAGCAAGAATTCCAACAACTAAAGATTGTTGAACTTGGGTACGAGTGATGTTGGAAAAAATGTTATGCATCCCGTTTGAAGAACATGGTTGCACCAATTAGATAGGCGCCAACCACCCAAGCTGCAAAAATCAATCCTGCATTTGGACTTTCCGCCACATTTGTTAACCATGCGCTTCCATTTGCGAACGGCAAGGCATCGACGATCCAATCCATTTTGCCATTTGCAAGCTGGGCGAACAATGAGATCAAACCTTCAATGACTGAAAAGGTCAGAAGCGGGAGCACAATTCCAAGTGCTAGGTTTCGAGTGATCATAGTAAGGCTCATTGCAATTAAGCAGTAGGCAAATCCAAAAACTAATACTTGCCAAAGTTCAGATGGTTCGCCACCGTTAATGCTTATGCCGGGACCTTCAGTTCCAATCGAACCCTCTGGTGCGATCGAGCCAATTACTCCAAGTACAGCCCAGCCCAAGAACGTTGCAATCGTTACGTAGACAGCTAGAACTAAAGTCTTTGCCAGCACAACCCGTTCCCGCTTTGGAAATTCGGTAAGTGTCAGGCGAATAGTTCCGTAGCGATACTCGTGTCCAAAGAACTGAGATGCAACAACGGAGATCATTACTAAACATAAAAAGTTTGCATTAGTACTGTACAAACCTTTCCAGGTTTGACCGTTGGAAATTTCTTCACCTAAAAACAACGGCCCAGCACCGAGTAACCCAGTGATAACTAAATACACGAAAGTCATAATCCAAGTTGCGCGCACAGACCATAGGCGTCGCCATTCGTAAACCAAGTTTGCAATCATGATGTTTCTCCTAGTCTGTATTCTTGACCAGATTCGGTGAGTTCAAGAAAAACTTGTTCCAAGCTCGCTGTGCGTGGTGATAATTCAGATAGGGCGATTCCGTTTGTGAAAGCAATCTCACCAATGCGATCTGTGGTTTGCCCTGGGATCACGATAGTTCTCGCGCCATCTGTAGTAGAAGAAATTCCTTGCGCGCTCAATACCTCTGCAAGTTTTTCGCTTTCAGGGCTTCGCACGACAACCGCAGAACCAGTTGCGCGTGACAAGAATGCCGGCATTGATTCAGCTGCGATCAAATTTCCACGAGCTATTACAACTACATCGTCAGCCAGTAATTCCATTTCACTTAATAAATGGCTGCTAACCAAAACTGATTTACCAGTTGATGCGTAATTCTTTAGGAAATCCCGGAGCCATTGAATTGATTGTGGGTCTAGGCCATTTGCCGGCTCATCCAGCATCAGCACCTGTGGATCCGCAAGTATCGCGCCAGCCAGGCCAAGGCGTTGACCCATGCCAAGCGAGAAGCCGCCGGGGCGTTTCTTGGCAACCGACTCAAGACCAACAAGCTTTAGAACTTCGTGAACTCGAGCCTTGCTAATACCAGCTTCAGCACCCAACATTCGAAGATGCGCATAAGCACTGCGCTTCGGGTGAAAGAACTTTGCATCGAGATGAGCTCCGATTGTGCGAGTTACCGGTAAATGACTTGCAAGTTTTTTACCGTCATAAAGAGTTTCGCCGCCGCCATTGTCTAAGCCCAGCATCAATCTCATGGTGGTGGATTTGCCAGAACCATTAGGCCCTAAGAATCCAGTAACACGGCCAGGCTCAACTGTGAAGGAAAGGTTCTTAACTGCATGAACGCTACGAAAGTGCTTATCTAAATTGATTGCTTCAATGCGCATATTTTGAGTCTAACGGACTTGCTTTGAACAACTGACGAATTGACTAGCTGTCTTCGTCCTTTTGTTCTTCATTGAGTTCTAACGGTAATTCAGCAAATGTGTTTGAGATCATGATGCGACCACTCGCAAAACGATTCAATAATTCTTCTACTGAATCTTCAGATTCTTTAAGGTGCTGTTGTGCCGAATCAAACCAAAGCTTTCGTAATTCATTGATTCGATTCTTTAGTTCAATAAAGATCTCGTTGTTCGCATCTAGTGAGGAAATCACATTGTTGCGATATGCAGCCGCAGCATTACGAAGTGTCGCGGCCTCTGCTTGAGACTTTGCTAAGGCATCGCGCATAATCTCATCGGCCTTGGTCTGCGCTTGCGAAACGATTTCTTCGGCCTTGGTTTCCGCCTGTTGCAATTTAGCCTGCGCGTCAGCCAGTGCCGAAGCATGAGTGTTGCTTGCCGCTTCCGCCAATGCGCGAGCGTCAGCACTTGCCTTCTCAATCATTGATTGCGCTGCATTGGTCGCTTCGGTTTGAAGTCGCTTTGCTTCGGTTTGTGCTTCTAGCAATTGGGCACTTGTGATCTTTTCAGTTTCACTGCGAAGTTTGCTGGACTCCAATTCGATAGCAGTGCGCTGAGCCTCGATTTCTTTGTCGAGCTTTTGCTTAAGTGCTTCTGATTCGCTAACAACTTCATTGGCACGACGGGTTGCGTCTTCAAGAAGTTTTGCGATGACTCTTTGGTTCTCTGAAGCCTGGGAATCCGCATCGTTTTGGGTTGCTTCGAGTAATTGCGCAGCTTGGTCGCGAGCAGTCTCAATAGTTGCGGTTGCTTCGGCGCGAATCTTGCGCGCATCCACATTTGCTGCTTCACGAGTTTGGCGAGCGTCAAGTTCACAACTTGCGCGAATTTGTTCGCGCTCAGATTCTGCTTGCTGCAAAGTGTCAGTGGCTTGCTCGATTAACTTTCCAGCACGGAGGCGAGCCGCACGGATAATTACGGCAGCATCTTCGGCAGCAATTTGAGTTAACGCATCTTCGTCCATATCAATGAAACTTGGACGGCCAACGGCGCCTTCAAGTTCTGCGATACGACTTTGCAGGGCGCTTATGGTTGCGTTTGCACTTGAAAGATCCCGCACAGCATTTGAACCAGCATTGCCAGATTCATCACTTTTGAAAAAGCGACCTAAACCCTTGCTATCACTCATGAGAATCCTTCAATTAACCCGTAGGAACAGGATAAGGGCAGTAGGGCTAACTTGAAAATCCCTTTTGTCCGAATCTAGGTCGCGCTAGCGAGAACGGGATCCGCCACGAGATCCGCCAGATCGACCTTGTGGTCGTCCGCCGCCGGAACGGCTAGGCCCACCTGGTCGACGACCGCGAGCTGGTGGTTCTGCAGGCGGTTTCCAAGCAATTCCCGTTGGCTCTTTGGCCCCAGTAATTGCAACTAATTCCTTGGACATTGGCTTAACTTTGACCACTTCTGGATCTACTCCAGCGCGAGAAGTCATTGCAGTTACTGCCTTTTGCTGACGTGGGCCGATCATGGTGACAACGGCGCCAGTCTCGCCCGCGCGAGCGGTGCGGCCAGCTCGGTGCAGGTAGTCCTTGTGGTCATTCGGTGGATCGATGTGAACTACCAAGCTGACACCATCAACGTGAATACCACGAGCTGCAACGTCAGTTGCAACTAGAACATCGGTGATTCCTTCTTTGAATGCATTCAAAGTGCGAGTACGGACTGCCTGAGTTTTGCCACCATGCAGTGCGCCAGCTGGCACACCCTTATTGGCAAGGTCCTTGGCAATGCGATCTACGCCAGCTTGAGTACGAGCAAAGAACATGGTCTTGCCCTTGCGGGAACCAATCTCAGCCAAGATCGCTGGCTTGTCTTCACTATATGTAATGAATAAGTAGTGCGTCATTGTCTTAACTGACGCTTTGCCCGAGTTAGTTGCATGCTCGACTGGATCATGCAAATACTTACGAACGATCTTGTCGACATCAGCATCAAGGGTTGCACTAAATAGTAAGCGCTGGGAATTTGGCTTTGTCATATCCAAAACTTCAACAATCTGTGGCATGAATCCCATGTCACACATTTGATCAGCTTCATCAAGAATTGTGATCTCGATTTTGCTTAAGTTGATATGACCTTGCTCTACCAAGTCATTTAAGCGACCCGGTGTTGCAACCACGATTGGGACACCACGCTTGAGCGCATCAATTTGCTTTGCGTATGGCATACCGCCAGCAATCAATCGAATATCTAGATTGACTGCTTGGGCGTATGGCATCAATGCGTCAGTTACCTGCATGGCAAGTTCCCGGGTTGGTACCAAAACAATTCCAAGTGGATGCTTCGCAGTTGCCTTGCGATGCGCTAGGCGGGTAATCATTGCAAGACCGAAAGCCAAAGTTTTACCAGAACCAGTTTGCCCGCGACCTAAAACGTCACGACCGCTGATTGCATCTGGCAAAGTCTTTGCCTGGATTGGGAATGGAGAGTCAATACCTTGACGCTTTAGCGTGCTCAGCAAATCAGTTGAAACACCTAACTCGGCCCAGCTGCTTGATGCCGTATCTAATGCAACCTCTGAAGTGTCTTCTGACATCGCGCTCTTGCTGCTTACGCGCTCAGTCGTTGCCTTCTCGCGTGGCAATCGAGACTTTGGTGCATAAACTTCGTCACGCTTTGTTCGTGGTGCGCGAGCTGGAGCTTCGTCTCTATATGAACGTGGTGCCCGAGTCGGCGCATCATCACGACGACCACGACTTGGTGAAGCATCATCACGACGGGCGCGTGGTGCGCGGGTTGGTGCTTCGTCGTTGTATTTGCGTGGAGAGCGAGCTGGACGGTCGTCTTCGTAGCGACCACGAGTTCCGGCTGGCTTTTCGCCACCCTTACGCTGCGGTTTTCCGGAAGGATTCCAAACATCATTACTGCGCTTAGCTCCACGAACTTCGGCGCGCGGGGATTCAGCGCGGCTACGAGCATCGGGATCGCGTGGCTCGCGAGGTGCGCGAGATTCGGCCTTTGCTGCCTTGGAGTTTGGCTTTGCGCGCTTCTTCGCAGCAGTAGTTTTAGCCGCGGCATGACGAGCCGAACCAGCTTTTGGCTTGGATTCGGTTTCGCGGGAGCGGTCCCGTTCGAGCTTTCGGGCGCGCGGCTTTTTCTTAGGACTTGATGGAGTGGACATTAAAACCTTCTTTGGGGAATGTTCTAACGGTAGGCGAGAAACGGCACAAAACCTAATCGCCATGGCGGTTTTAAAGGTTTTGTCACTGCCCAATGGGAGACTTACCTTATGGACGCCACCTCACTTATTGTCATTGTCTTAGTCACCGCAGTAACTACTGCTGCAATTGTCGGACTCGTGGTGAGTCGTGCAATGAAAAATCAAGGTGGTTTGTCAGCACAAGACATTCGCCAGCAAGTCGCTGATGCTGCACGTGAACAGTATTTAACAACAGCCCAGATGCTCGAAACATCTACTGAAGCTCGGTTGCAAACAACGACTACGTCTGTTGCCGAACAAAGTCGTGCGGCTTCTGCTTCAATTCAAGAAATCATCAAACCACTTGGCGAAAGTCTTAAGGCTCTCGATGAAAAAGTTGGAGTACTCGAAAAAAATCGTGCTGAAGCATACGGAAAGTTAAACGAGCAGGTTACAAACACCACTGGCTTGTTGGACTCACTTCGCGCTGAGACCACAAACCTTTCTAGCGCCCTGCGTCGAAATGATGCACGTGGCCGCTGGGGCGAACTTCAATTGCGTCGCATTATTGAAATGATCGGTTTGTCTGAACATGTTTCATTCGATGAACAAAAGCAGCAAGTAGGTTCCGGTTCCGGTCGTCCTGACATCACAATTCATCTTCCAAATCATCGAGTACTTTATGTCGACAGTAAAGCTCCAATGAATTCATACTTCGATGCCGTTGAAGAAGTAGATGCTACTCGACGAAAAACTTTGATCGAGGCACATGCAACAGCACTCAAAGGACACATCAAGTCACTTGCCAATCGCAATTACATTGACGATAAAGAATCGCTCAACTACGTGATCATGTTTGTGCCAACTGAATCTTCATTAGCTGCCGCCTTTGAGGTTTACCCGAACTTAATCGAAGAAGCAGCGCAAGTGAAAGTAATTCTAACTTCGCCTACTTCACTTGTAATTGCACTAAATACCATCGCGATGCTTTGGCAAGAAGATACTCAAGTTCGTAACGCACAAGAAATGATTAAGGAATCAAGCGACCTTCATAGCAGATTGATTACTTTCATTAATCACTTCACTAAAGTTGGCGACAACTTAAAGCGATCCATTGATTCTTATAACGGTGCCGTTGGATCATTCGATGGCTCAGTGATTCCAAAGGCAAAGGCCGTAGAAAAGCTTGGACGTTTCACAGATGAATTGCCGACTGCAGAAAAAGTAGAAGTTGATTTGCGAGAGTCAAAGTATGCAACTCATGAAACCCAACTGGGACTGGTTTCTGATTCAGACGAGGAATCTGCATAACCTTCTGTTATTCATTAACTCCAGCACGGTCGAGTAATCCTATAAAGCAGTCAGCATCCATAGCCTGGCCAGATATTGCCGTACGGTTACACCATGATCACATCTGTTGAAGAAGTAGCGAATGCAGAAGCACTAGTCGCCCAATTTGTTGAAGGCCTTAGTGATGAAGAGGTTGCTGCGAATTCCCTGTTGCCCGATTGGTCACGCGGCCATGTGCTATCTCACTTAGCTAACAATGCTCGTGGTCTTTCAAACCTAATTGAATGGGCCCTTACCGGCACTCAAAAAGATATGTATGTTTCTGTTGAGCAGCGTGGATTAGATATTGAAAATGGCGCCAAGCGACCTGGGAAAGAAATCGTTGCAGACTTTCTGGAACAGTCCAAAGTATTTGCAGAAAACCTAGAGCGGTTGATGACTGGTCCGTTGCTAGCAGATGAAGTTGTGCTGGGTAATGGATCCCATGTTCATCCACATGAGATAACAACATTGCGCGAACGCGAATTGCTAGTTCATCTTGTGGATTTGGGACTTGAATATAAAGCAAACGACTGGACATTTGATTTCTCAATAAAGACTTTAAAGAGTGTCAGTGCTGGGAAACGAAAAGAGCGAGTGAATTTCAGACTCTTGATTGCTGGTGATCACACCTGGACGGGCGACCAAAATGGCATGGTTGACATATTTGGCACACCACAAAGTTTGGCTGCTTGGTTGATGGGTCGTGAGCCCGATGACAAACTTGTAACTTCTGATGGTTCACCACTTGGCAAACCGCCAGTGTGGCTTTAAAGTCGAATTAACCTCAAGGGAGATGGGTCTTTATGTCTGAGCAGAAACCAACTATCACCGTCCGACCAAATGGATCATTGCGAGTTAATGGCGCCACATTGATCGGTGCAGATGGAAATGTAATTACTGACAAGGAAACTTTTTCACTTTGTCGTTGTGGTCATTCAAAAGATAAACCATTTTGTGACGGCGCTCATCGCGAAGCTGGCTTCGAAGACTCGGGCGAACACGCTCCCGTTGAATAATGGAGCTTTCAGACCTTAAGAAACGTTGGAACGAAGTTCTTGACGAGTTAGAGGCAACCAACAGAATTGCTTGGTTGGTGTTTTTTGACGCTCGATTGGCAAATTTAGTTGATGGCAAATTGACTCTAGATTTTTCAGATGCCAACAAGTTTCCTGATGGGCACGATCTAAAGAGCGCGGTTTCTTCCACGCTTTCAGAATCTTTAATTGAAACCATCAAGAACGTGACCGGATTAACGGTCACTTTGGAATACAAATAGTCAAGGATTTTAGATGCGGTCATTGAACAGAATCGGTCTCGTGGTTCTTGCGATTTTGGTGGTTGCAATCGTTGGCTTTTGGATTACCAACAAAGATGGAGCGAAGACGCCGCAGGCAAATACCTCAGTTATGGCCTCGCCTAGTGCGAGCCCAACACCAAAACTTCGCACTATCTCTATCGTTTCTAGTGGCGACATTCTGTTGCACGAGCGCCTCTGGGCACAGGCTAAAGCTGATGGAACAAACGGAAACTGGGATTTCTTTCCCCAGTTTGCTCCGTTGGAGCCGGTGATAAGTGCAGCCGACTTAGCGCTGTGTCACCTAGAGACACCGCTCGCCAAACTAAATGTCGGTTACGAAGGTTATCCAACCTTTAATGCGCCACCGCAAATCACCGATGCAATAACAAAACTTGGTTTTGACATGTGTGGCACCGCTTCTAATCACAGTTTGGATCAAGGATTTTCTGGACTTGTTAGAACGATTGAGATTTTGGATGCAGCCGGCATTCCACACACAGGTACTGCAGTTTCGCAAGCAGCGGCAAGTAAGCCGTTGATTATGGATGTGGAAACTGAAAATGGTTTAGTTAAAGTTGGAATTCTTTCTTACACATATGGCTTTAATGGTTTTGAACGGGATTCTGACAAACTTTGGAGCGCAAACTTAATTGATGCTGAAGCAATAATCGCTGAGGCAAAGTTGGCTAGATCGCAAGGTGCCGAGCTGGTGATTGCCAAATTGCATTGGGGAAATGAATACACCAACAAGGCAAATGAATATCAAACTTCACTTGCTCAGCAACTAGCTGATTCTGGTCAGATTGATTTACTAGATGGTTCACATAGTCATTCGGTTCAGCCAATCACGCAGATTAAAGACACTTACATTGCATACAGCCATGGAAACTTTGTGGCTGCGCATCGCGAACCAACAACCATTAAGTCTGAGGGTTTAGTTACTCGCTGGGAATTCGTTGAAGATACTCAAGGAAAGTTTTTATTATCCTGCGTACAAGATGTGCCAACACTTATTCGGGATGATCGTCCAGTACGTGTTATCGATGTAAACAAGGCTCTTGAGACCGGCGAGTATTACGGAGAAACCAAAAAGCGCTTGGAGCAAGCGAAAGCCAGATCGGATGAAACCGTTCGAGCTCTTGGCTTTACAAAGTTCTGTAACTAACGGATTGGTTTTAGTTACTTATCTTCTTTGCTAATGACACTAGGAGGATAACTAGTCCCACAATGAACATAAGTGCGCCAGCAGGAATTGTGAAGAACATAAACCACGGCAACGCTGCAGGACCGCAGTTTCCTTCATTTGCATCAGGACCACAAAAAACAAGTGAAAGAAATGCACCGGCAATAAATGGGGATACTGCAAAAAGTGGTGCAATGAGCATCATGCTCAATCCAGTTTTAAATCGAAAGGTCTTTCGCTTTTCGTTGTTTTCCATTTGGTCCCCTTCGGAAAACTCAACTTATAAACAGTGGGAGTGATCTCTGATTCTTAACTTACCTTGGCTGAACTTGCGGTCAAGTAAGTAGTTGGCGTGGTGCCGGCACTAGTTCCGGTAACTTTCACGGCAAGGTACTTACCTTTATAGGCAGTGACCACAGCTAGCGAGGTCTTGGTCTGCTTGGCAATTGCCTTACAGGACTTGGGAATGGTTGAAGTCATGGCTTTTACCTGAGCAGTGCATAGGTACCACTGATATGTGAACGTTGGGGACGGGATTCCAGTCCAGACACCAGGCTTGAGAGTTAACTTGTTAGATCCTGCTTTAGTGGATGCCGCTTTGCCTGAAACTGTCGGTTTGGATGCTGTAACGGACGCCTTCTTATTCCATTTTGCATGAAGTGTCTTATCTACGTATCCACTTGATGTGAATGGAAAACTAATCACCGAACCAGTTGGCGCTGTAGACCATCCAGCAAAGACATACCCTGAGCGAGTCGGTGAAGTTGGCGCGCTCGTTAGCTGCTGGCCATATGACAAGGTTCGACTTGCTACAGCAGAGCCACCCTGTGAATTGAAACTGATTTCATATGTATTGAGACTCCAGATCGCATACAAGGTGACGTCTGAATTTACTTCTGGATCAAATGGAAAATCTATGAGCGAGCCGTCTTCGCTAGTGGACCAGCCCAAGAGTGTGTGACCTGTCCGAGTTGATACCGGTGCTTCTTGAATCAAACCATCTGCGGTCACCAAATCCGAATCAACGGAAGTTCCACCTGTTGAGTTGTAACTCACGGAGTAACGAACTTCTTCTGCTGCTCTTTCAATCACCAATCCATTCCAAGTCTCGCCATGCTCAGCAAAACCTGTTGCCTCATGTTTGACGTAAGCCTTTGCTTCAGGGGCAACATTCACAAATGCATTGTTGCCAATACTTGGTGCATTTCCAAGAAACTCAAAATTGTTCAGAGATGTTGCCCCATAGAACGCATATGCGCTGATCGAAGTGGTTGTTGCTGGCAGTGCAATTGATGAAAGCGCAGTTGCGCCATAGAAAGCACCATGTCCGATAGACGAAAGTTGAGAGCCGTCTGCAATCGTGACGCTAGCCAAAGATGTCGAATAAGCAAATGCATCATCACCAAGTGAAAGTACGCCTGAAGGAATTGTGATTTCACTTAGTCGCGACTTTAGGAAAGCAACTACTCCGATTGAGCTGACACTAGCCGGAATTGTATATGTAGTTGCATTTAGTCCCGATGGATACTGAAGCAAGGTACTTTCTGCTTTGTTAAATAGGACCCCACTTTTTGATGTGTAAAAACCATTCGCTGCATCAACTTCAATTGACGTCAGAGCGGGTGTGTTGTAAAAAGCATAATCACCAATTGAAGTGACGCTTGCGGGAATTGCTACTGAGGTAAGACTTATCGTGTTGGCAAAAGCTTCCGTGCCGATTGACACAACTGTGGCTGGGATTGTTACTGACGCTAATGAAGAGGTGTGAGCAAAAGCTCCATAACCTATTGTTATAACTCCGTGCGGAATGTCGATTGAAGTTAGGGCAGTTGCACTGTAGAACGCATATCTCCCAATCGATCCAAGCTGACTGTTAGGCGAAAACGTAACGCTTTGGAGTGCAGAGGCAGAATCAAACGAACTTACTCCAATGGTCGTAACACTCGCTGGTATGGAAACCGACGAAAGCGACGTTGCCCGGTAAAAAGCGTAGTCAGCAATTGAAGTGACACCGGAAGGGATTGTGTAGGAGTTCGCAACTGATCCCATCGGGTATTGAATTAGTAATGTTCCAGCTTTGTTTAGAAGCGTGCCATCGACTGACATGTAGTTTGCGTTACCAGAATCGACATCTATCGAGGTGAGATTTCGGCAATTCAAAAACGCATCGTTTCCTATCGATGTAACAGTGTTAGGAATATAAATTGTGGAAAGTGACGTTGCACCGCTAAATGCCATATCGCTAATGCTCGTAACACCGCTCGGAATCACAACAGCACCAACACAATCCTCTCCGGCAGAAAGGACGCCGCCGGTAATTGTGTAGGTGGGACTGGTGTCATCTCCAACCAAAGGCACTCCAGTAGAACACTTAAACTCACCATTGTTAAGTTGCCATCTTGCGTAAAGCGTAAAGTCGGCATTCGCTGCAGGGCTGTATGGGAATTCGATCACCGATCCGTTTTCACTTGTTGACCAACCCAGAAATGTGTAGCCAGAACGAGTTGACGAAGGCTCATTTTGAATTGAGCCGCCAGCTGAAAACGAACCGATATCGACTGAAGATCCTCCCCTGGAGTCATAGGAAACCGAAAAGCTTTCCTCTTCGACGATTAATCCATTCCAAGTTTGGCCTATGCTCGCAAAGCCTGTTGCGCCTGGCTTAATGATTGCTTTAGCACCATTTGCAACAGAACTAAATGCATCAAATCCGACACTCGGTGCGTTTCCTAATAGGAAGACACTACTTAGGGATGTCGCGCTCTCAAATGCATAATCATCAATTGTTGTGACATTTGCTGGGATCACAACACTTGCTAATGATTCTGCAAATGAAAATGCATAACTTCCAATTCGAGTCAATTGACTGTTTGATTGGAAGGTCACCGCTTGAACAGCTGGTGCATACTCAAATGCCGAATCGGCAATACTCGTTACTGCGGCTGGGATCTCTACTGAACCCGAACAGTTGGAATGCGTTGTTACGGAGTTACTCGTAATTGTGATGCTGCCTGAAATGCTGCAATCAATTGTTCCGCTTGTGCCGTTGTAAGTAGAGGCACTAGCCGGCGTAGATGTTCCAAGACTTGCTGCAACAATCAAAAGGCAAGCAAGTGAATAAATAGGTCTTGCGAATACTCGTTTTGTCACATCGTCCCCGCAACATCTCGAACTTTTTAGTCACTAGAGGGTTAGCCGATGTGACTAATTGCCACCAGAATAGGGGGATCATTTTGCTGTCCGCAATAGATATTTGAAGGAATTCTTTCTCCAATTTCTGGGCCATTTGGAGCCTTTGTAACTTGTCGTGATCGGCCCTCGACGAGACGCTTGCCAAGAAAGGCTGATTTACCTGAAGTTAGATAGCCTTATCGTCTTATGAATCGCCCGCTTTCAATCGATGAGCCCACTCTCGAAGTTATTGAAAAACACTTTGCTGGCCTCTACTCAGGTGAACTTGGACTTAGCTCAATCAAGGGTGGACAAACTGCTGCAAATCAGGCACTAGCCCAATTGGATATCACCGGCTACGCAGCAAATCGTTCCGAGGTATTACCGATAACCAAGCGCGGTGCAACTGTGCTTTCTCCCTACATCAGACATAATCTCTTGACGCTCGACCAGGTTTACAAGTCTGTTAAATCAGCTCCTTATAAAGATCGTGAAAAGTTTAGAGACGAACTTTATTGGCAGGAGTACGCTCGACACCTTTATGCCCGAATTGGCACTCGGCTGTTTGAGAATTTACGTTTTGAGGCAAATGTTCATGACCAGGGTGACGGCTGGAATCGTGACATGAGTTGTGTGAATAAAGTCGTTACAGAATTAGAAACTGATGGCTGGCTTGTCAATCAAACTCGCATGTGGCTCGCTTCGCATTGGACAGTGAGAAACAACTTCAGTTGGCAGCTCGGCCAAGAACGTATGTATCGGGAATTGATTGATGGATCACGAGCTGCAAACCTGCTTGGTTGGCAGTGGACAGTTGGCGCAGGAACTGGAAAGCCTTATGGCTTTGCTCGTTGGCAAGTAGAGAAGCGAGCACCAGGATTATGCAATGGGTGTGCGCTAAACAAATCTTGTCCGATTCAAGAGTTTCCGGAAGAAGTAGATTTAAGCCGACTCGAAGTTGACTCACTTCTGGAATTCGATACTGATCCCGAAAAAACTTCAGGACCCACTACTGTCGTGAAGCTTACAAATCCAGATTATGTTCTCTTAACAGTTGACTCATTGGGTGATGAAGACCCTGCACTAAAAGCTCATCCTGAACTTCCTGTCGTATTTGTGTTTAACGAAACGGCACTACAAAAACTTCAATTGAGTTCAAGGCGAATTGGCTTTTACATCGAGACACTGCAAGATCTGGCTCAACGACGCGACTTACATGTCTACCTGGGCAGCCCGTACGAATTTGCTAAAGACAATCAAGTCGCAGTGACGTTTGCGCCCGTGCCATCATTCAAGAAATTCGATTCACTCGCCGAAATACATCCTTACCCGTGGCTACAAAAACCACATGCTGGATCTGTTAAAAGCTTTTCTTCTTGGCGCAAGTCAAAATAGTTGGACTTGATCAACCAATTATAGGTCTGGTGTTCCTGCGCCTTCATACGCAAAAGGCCTACAACGTAGACAGATTCAAAATACTCAAATCAAACAATAAGTCTCATTACGTTGTTGCCATGTAATTATGGGACTAACTTGAATACATGAAGTTAACTTATCGTTTGATTGTTTCTACCTTTGCGATGATTTTGCTTCTTGCTGGTCAAAGTACTGTCTCCTACGCGCAAGACATGGAGCGAATTGAAGAGTTCGTAATTGATGTCGACGTAAGAGCCAACGGTGATGTGCAGATTGTTGAAACGATTACATATGACTTCGGCGATCTTGAGAGACATGGAATCTTCCGCGAGTTACCAATCAGAGACAAACTAGATTCTGGTGATTTCTGGGCGCACCCAATTGAAGTTAATTCGGTAACTCGCAATAGCGATGCTGAAATGTATTCTGAAAATCAAGATGGCTATTGGACATCATTAATGATTGGTGACCCAAATGTATTTGTCTCTGGACTTCAAATCTACAAAATCAATTACACAGTAAGTGGTGCTCTTTTCCCGCTTGCCGAGAAAGACATCACTAAATATCCCAATTTGAAAGCAGGGGACGTCAGCTTTTATTGGGATGTAATTGGCAACAGCTGGCAAGTTCCAATCGAACGCGTGATTGTCAGCGTTAACTTGCCCTCAACGAACAGCTCATTAGTATTGGCCGAAAACTGCACATTTGGCATCCCAGGTAGCGATTCACAATGCTCGTCACTTAGCTCCCGTCGAGCCTGGGCATCTAATAGGGCACTGCAGCCCGGTGAATCGATGACTATTTCGATGCAGATGAGTCCAGCATTGTTTGAAGTAGAAATTCTCCAAGTCATTGATCAAGGCCCCATAGAAGTTTTTTCAGGTGCGTGGATTGCAGCGGCAAAACTGTACCTGCTTCTCGGTTGCGTATTTGGAGTAGCAATTTTTGGCACCATTATTTTGTTTTGGCGCAGGCGACTTAGCCGATTGAACAACAACAGGGTTCTCGAGGTGGTGCGCTTTGACCCACCTTCAGGTCATGTGGCTGAGATATCCGCGGCTTGGAAGGGATCGGTTGATGCCAGAGCAATCACAGCCACTTTGGTTGATCTGGCGGCTCGTGGCGTAGTCGAAATTCAAGTAAACGAGGAAAACAACTTAGTGGTCAAACAAAAAGAATTTGAACTAGACCTTAAAAACTACGAACAAGATCTCCTAAAGACTTTGTTCAGAAGTTCTAGTCAGGTCACAATCGAGGGCTACGATGCAGAACTTTCAGGTGTTGCTGAAACAATTTCGAAAAACCTAGTAAAGATTGCAGAAGACTCTGGAGTTCGCAATGTTTCTGGATCTCGTTCACGAAATTCATTTGTTATCGGTTTACTACTGAGCGCCTTCTTCCTCGCATTCAGTGTTGTCACCCTTGGATCGCCAAAAATATTTGGCTTGTTATTTCCGATTGCGCTTGCAATGTTTATTGGATTCTTGCTAGCAACAGTCAGAACACCACGAGTTGAGACTGCTGAATCTGCTGAGTTCTTGTCGCATTTACTTGGATTTAGGAAAGCCATGGATACAGAAGCGGGTGCTTTGCGCAGAAAGTTTGCTCAGGAATCTGGATTAGCTCCAGGAAACATCTTTGCCACGTTGCTACCTCTAGCAATTATTCTCGAGCTAGAAGATTCCTGGCTAGCAAATTTTGTTGACCTGACCCTTAATGAGATCTCGTCCACAGGGATTCAAGTAAGTTCGATTTCCAGTTTGCAACATTCAATTCGCCAAAGCCAACAGGTCTTATTGGACGCCATGACTTCTCCAACCTCGTCCGGTTCTGGAGCTAGTGGTGGAAGTTCTGGTGGTGGAGGCGGAGGTGGTGGAGGTCGAAGTTGGTAGGACCTTAAATGTTGTTTTGCCTTTGATTTACAGAGCCTGAATTCAGCGAATTGCTATGACCTTGGTCGTTTTTATGGCTTTTGGCGTCTTACCCGTTTTGAGCTTTGGTTCCTGAACAGTAAACGTCACAATGCATTTACCTGCTTTTATCGTTTTAAGTTTGGATTTATAAACAGTGCAGACGTTCTTAGACAATTTTGATACTGAAATTGTTACGGTTGCTCGTGAGGAAATTACTTTGACACTGTAGCGCTTGGCTAATGTTTTCGAATCGTAAAACTTTTTAGCAGCAACGGCATTAGCTAGAGAACCAGAGGCGGGAAGCTTTACAGACGTTGGTGGTGGTGTAACAACCGTGGTGACAGGAGGAACCTGCGAGATTCTCTGTGGAACCGTTGCTCGCAAACCGACCGATGTTTCACCATATTGAGAGCCGTAAGTTTCTCTCTCAATTGCAGTTACCCAATAGGTGAAGCTTTTCCCTTGATCGGATTCCGAGTAGACGTCTTCTACAACTGGATCTGCATTTCCAGTTATCCAATTCTTGCCATCTGAGCGATACACCGCGTAACTACTTGCACCAACCGGTGCGGCAAATGAAATTCGTAATCGATCTGATGTGATTTCCTGAGTCTGCAGTTCAGTTGGGGCGGCAAGTGGTGCAGAGAATGCTAGAAACCAATACGTTGGCGAATGTCGACCAGTTGCGCGACATGATTCGTCACTTGCGAAGACGGAAAAAGTTTGCGGGAGCCCTGGAAGCACCCCATTAATCACTGCGCTTGTTTGCGAAGTAGGTGTCCATTGTCCTTGGCCTGCGTCGTAATAACAATATGTTGTTGCTGAACTGATGGGATCCCAAGAAGCAGCAATTTGGGTTCTGCTTGTAACCATAACTTCAACATTGAGCGGTGCGGGTAAGTATGAAGTTGACCACGTAATTGGACTGGATACGTCACCGAGATTTCCAAGTTCATCGACAAACCTAAATTGTCCGGTAACTGAATTTGTTTTCATAATGTAGTCACAAGTTATGAAAGTACTTCCGCTTGTTTGCGAGCAAGGTGCGCGATCACCATTCTCAAAACTAATAACGCCTTTAGCTGTTGGCGCCTTGTGCCGGGTGTAAAAGTGAAGAGTGCTTGCGCTAGTCCAAAACTGATACGCATCAGGTGCGTCAAAAGAAATGGGCGTGACAGGTGTCGCTAAAACTGGTTCTGTTTTAACTTGCTCTTTGCTAACGACCTGAATCGAATACTGGGTATCGTTCGTTAACTCAATGATGGTGAATTCGGAGGATTCCGATTCAGCTACTTTCTTTCCATCAAGATAAATACTGTATGGCGCTGTTCCAATTGCTGCGTTTTCCCAATTAACCAATAGAGCTGAATTCAAAGCGGTAACGGTTAATCCCGGCTCTAAAGAGTTAGCGGAGAATGATCGAGCCATCTGAACCGCACTAAGAGCGTCAACCACTCCTGCTCCGGTGTAGAAACGCGTCGGCCACCTTGCAGGCGAGAGTCCCGAGCACTCCCAAACATTGTCAACGCGAGAACAGCTTTCCCAAAGATCTGGAATAGAGATAACAGGTGAAGTTGTTGATGCCTGCAAAATAGCTTGAATTTGAGAAGGGGTTAGGTTTGGTGACGCCTGTTTAATCAAGGCTACGATTCCAGCAACCATTGGAGTTGCTGCGGAAGTGCCACCAAAATATGCGTTTGGTCCCCATGGATAAAGTGTTGCGACATCGGTTCCAGGTGCAACCACATCAACAAATGATCCAAAATTTGAATAGCTATTTCTGGTGAGATCTCGCCCAATAGCTCCAACCGTAATCATGCCTGGAATTGAAAGTGAGCCAGGGAAACTTCTTGGCATGGTTGTTTGGGTGCAGTTGCGATTCGAAATTTGGTTTCCGTTTGAAAATGTTGCGGCGCAAGCTTGATTGCCAGCCGCAGTAACTACCGAGATGCCCTGCGCAACTGCGTCATTGATTAGCTGAGTGACCGCAGGATCAATTCCTGATCCTGCCAAACTCATACTGATCACATCTGCATCGTTATCGATAGCCCACTTCAAGCCATCAACAAGCCATTCGTTTCGGCATTGGGTATTTAGGCAAACTCTCACATCAAGAATCGAAGCCCCTGGTGCAACGCCACCGATTCCTGCCTCTGGCATTGGGTCAGCTGCGATAATGCTGGAAGTTCCGGTTCCATGGTCATACTGACCCGAAACCGAATGCGTTGCATCGAAGCGAGCAATCACTTTGCTAGCAATCCTGCTATCTCTGGTGTCAATCCCGTTATCAAGCAGCGCGATTCGAATTCCCGATCCAGTTACTCCTGATGCATTAACTTGATCCGAGTTGATCAAGTCATATGCCCAACGATTATTTGTCGGGGACATTGGGATTGAAAGTGAGGCGACTTCGCTATCGCCATCACCAAAATCTGTACTACTGATTTGAGCGGAATTTGCAGGGCCCGCGATCCACCCAAATGTGATTGCAAATATGAATTGATAAATCGTAAATCTGCGGATAGCCCGTGACCTAAAGACATTCCGCATTTTGATGTTTCCGATTCAATCGAAGCATGATCTTGAAGGCTCTACCTCTAGTCATCATGCTAACGGAGTATCAAGATGTATACGGAAAACGTTTGGAACTGGCGCGCTCGAAGGGATTTCAGCCATTAAACCTTTAACGCAACAGGAAACTCGTTAGTTAACTTTTGCGGTACTTTTTGAGAGCCATTTGGTTGCTGAAGTTCCACTTGCTTTTCCGGTTACTGCAACTGCAAGGTATTTTCCTTTGTAAGTCTTAGTCACAGCAAACGTTGACTTAGTTGCCTTAGAAATAGCCTTGCAATTTTTCGGAATAGTAGCTGTGACACTCTTTACCTGAGTGCTGCAGGAGTACCACTGGTAACTAATTGCCGGAGTTGGAGATCCGGTCCAAGTACCTTTCTTGGCAGTTAGCTTGTTGGTGCCTTTTACTGTTGAAGTTGCTTTTCCAGTTACTGATGGCTTCACAGAGGCCACTGCTTTAGTTGGATTTTTTGTCCATTTGGCGTGAAGGGTTAAATCGCCGCTGGATGTTGGAGTGTATGGGAAAGTTAGTAAAGAGCCACCAGTCGTTGCTGACCAACCTGCAAATGTGTAGCCCGTGCGCGTTGGCGGAACTGGCTCAGAGATACTTCTACCAAATGCCTGAGAGGCAACAGCAGAACCACCGTTTGTATTGTAGGCAACAGTGTAAACACCAACTGCAATTACGAGGCCATTCCAGTCAGCACCAACATCTGCAAAGTCAGATGTGTCAGATCTGATGAAGGCCTTTGCGCCACTTGCCACTAAGTCAAATGCGGAATCACCAATAGTTGGTGCATTTCCTAAAAAGTAGACACTGGTAAGTGAAGTGGCGTTACGAAACGCTTGGTTACCAATACTTGTGACACCTGCTGGGATGGTGATGGAGGGAAGTGAAGTTGCGTTACTAAATGCGGAGCTACCGATGCTTGTGACACTCTCAGGGATGGTGATAAAGGTTAGTGAGGTTGCGTTACGAAACGCGCTGGATGGAATTCTTGCGAGTTGACTACCGGATGCGAATGTGACTCTGGTAACTGAAGTTGCACCTTCAAACGCGCCATCGCCAATGCTTGTGACGCTAGCTGGGATGGTGACGGAGGTTAGTGAGGTTGCGTTACGAAACGCGCCATCGCCAATGCTTGTGACGCTAGCTGGGATGGTGACGGAGGTTAGATAAGTTGCGTCACTAAATGTGAAACGACCGATGCTTGTGACACTTGATGGGATAACGATGGAGTTAAGTGCAACTGCTGTAAAGAACGCACTATCACCAATGCTTGTGACGCTTGTTGGGATTGCATAAAACGTATTATTTTTCCCCGCTGGATAGGCAATTAGCGTTGTCGAGTTCTTGTTAAACAGCACTCCCGAAGTCGAACTGTAACTTGGATTAGCCTCATCGACGGTAATGCTGACGAGTGCTGTTGTATTACGAAACGCTTGGTTACCAATGCTTGTGACGCTTGCTGGGATTGTGATGGAGGTAAGTGAGGTTGCGTTACTAAATGCGAAGCTACCGATGCTTGTGACACCTTCTGGAATGTTGATGGAGGTTAGCGAGGTTGCGCTACCAAACGCACTGGCCTCGATACTCGTTAGCTGGCTACCAGGAGCGAATGTGACGCTGGTAAGTGAAGTTGCACTATTAAATGCAAGGCTACCGATGCTTGTGACACTCCCTGGGATCGTGATGGAGGTAAGTGAAGTTGCGGTATAAAACGCGCTACCACCAATGCTTGTTGCACCTGCTGGAATTACTACTGCGCCGGTACAGTTACTTCCGTCTGCTACAACACCACTATTGATTGTGTATGTCGTGCCCACGTCTGAGAGTCTTCCCGTAGTGCAGAGGTAAGTTCCATCTTTGGGCGAGATTGAGACAACTAAACCCTGCCAGGTATCTCCTTCATTTCCAAAATCAATGGCTTCATCTTTGATAATCACTTGGGCGCCACTTGCCACTGAACCAAATGCGGAATAACCAATAGTTGGTGCATTACCAAAAAAGTAGACACTGGTAAGTGAGGCTGCGCCTGCAAATGCGAAGCTACCGATGCTTGTGACACTTGCTGGGATGGTGATGGAGTTAAGTGAAGTTGCGCCAAAGAACGCGCTTTCACCAATGCTTGTGACGCTAGGTGGGATTATATAAAAGGTATTATTTTTTGCCGATGGATAGGCAATTATTGTTGTCGAGTTCTTGTCAAATAGCACTCCCGAATTCGAACTGTAGCTTGGATTAGCGCCATCGACGGTAACGCTGACAAGTGCTGCTGTATTTTGAAACGCTCCGCTGCCGATGCTTGTGACACTTGCTGGGATGGTGATGGAGGTAAGTGAAGTTGCATCATAAAATGCGGAATCACCAATGCTTGTGACGCCTGCTGGGATGGTGATGGAGGCTAGCGAGGTTGCGTTACGAAACGCTTGGCTACCGATACTTGTTAGCTGGCTACCAGGAGCGAATGTGACACTGGTGAGTGAAGTTGCGTTACTAAATGCGGAGCTACCGATGCTTGTGACACCTGCTGGGATGGTGATGGAGGTAAGTGAAGTTGCGTAAAGGAACGCGCCGGATGGAATTCTTGCGAGTTGACTACCAGATGCGAATATGACACTGGTAAGTGAAGTTGCGCGTTCGAACGCGTCAATACCAATGCTTGTGACACTTGCTGGGATGGTGATGGAGGTAAGTGAAGTTGCGTTATAAAACGCGTCACTACCAATGCTTGTGACACTTGCTGGGATGGTGATGGAGGTAAGTGAAGTTGCGTTAACGAACGCGTTATCTCCAATGATTGTGACGCTAGGTGGGATTTCATAAAAGGTATTATTTTTTCCCAATGGATAGGCAATTAGCGTTGTCGAGTTCTTGTTAAACAGCACTCCCGAAGTCGAACTGTAGCTTGGATTTGCACTATCGACAGTAATGCTGACGAGTGCTGTTGTATTGCGAAACGCTTGGTTACCAATGCTTGTGACACTTGCTGGGATTGTGATTGAGGTAAGTGAAGTTGCGCTATTAAATGCGAAAACACCAATGCTTGTGACACTTGCTGGGATCGTGATGGAGGTAAGTGAAGTTGCTCTATTAAACGCACTATCGCCAATACTAAGTAGCTGGCTACCAGGAGCGAATGTGACACTGGTAAGTGAAGTTGTACCTTCAAATGCTGAGCTACCAATACTTGTGACGCCTGCTGGGATCGTGATGGAGGTAAGTGAAGTTGCGCCTGCAAATGCGAAGCTACCGATGCTTGTGACACTTGCTGGGATTGTGATGGAGGTAAGTGAAGTTGCGTTATAAAATGCGCTATCACCAATGCTTGTAACGCCTGCTGGGATTACTAATGCGTTAGAACAGTTACTTCCGTCCGTGACAACACCACTGTCGATTGTGATAGTTCCTCCGATACAACTGACGGTTTCGGCACTGGCAGGACTTAAGGCCAATCCAGAGAGAGCCAGAGCAAAAGTGGTAACCAGTGTGGCTAATCTGCGCATAAAATTTCCATCCGATTCTTTTGCTGACAAGTTGCATAAGCTAAGTTGTTGCTAATCCTGATTTAAGTCTAACAATGGAAAATGATGCTCAGCAGACAGATTTTTCAGGATGTGGAATAAGAAATTTTTCTCTGGCGCGCTCGAAGGGATTCGAACCCCTAACCTTTTGATCCGTAGTCAAATGCTCTATCCGTTGAGCTACGAGCGCGTGCGCACCTAAATGCGCTCCGCCAGTCTAGCCCAATAGCGGGGTCTGCTAAAAATCGCAGATTATGAGGAGTTTAGATGTCTTGAATTGATGCATGAATTGGAATTACTTGATCAAGGCCAGTGATCCCGAAGACCTTTAGAACGCGCTCATTAGTAATGACTAGGTCTAAATCATTCTCTGCTTCTCGGCAGCGCTTCAAAGCTCGGACGATTACACCCAAGCCTGAAGAATCCATAAACGAAACATCCGTCAGGTCAATTACAACCGACGAAATTCCGGAGTCAATTGCAGCGATAACTGCTGTGTCTAGATCAGGTGACGTAGCTAAATCCACTTCGCCAGAAACCGTTATCAAGTAACGATCTGATCCTGGGGTCGTTGCGATTTGCATAATCATTCCTTTCAAGAACTATCTCTAATCTACGCTATCTATCGAATTCTCCGCCACAATTCCTGCTCTAGAACTGGCGTATATAGAGGAGAAGAAAATGCGCAAAAGTGGATTTGGGTTTGGCTCTGAAACCAAAACATGAATGCTCAGTGGCTGCGATATGCAGTCGGCATCTAGTCCATAGTTTGTGATACCGAACTCTCGCGCAACATCACATGCTTGCAAATAGTTGAATTCAAGTTCTTGAGCACCGGCCAACGCAATCGACTCTGAAGTTGTGTTGAGTCGTTGTTGCGCTAGGACGACTTGACCGACTGTACCAATTAGACAAGTCCCAGCCAACAATGAAGTAGCGATAGCTAAAACTAAAATTGAAATCTGCCCTGACTCATTTTCTGTGCAGCGAAACATCGTTAACCAAATTCTTCAAAGACTGGTTCGAGGCGAGCGCGAGTGCTAGCCGTTAGTTCAACTGGGTAAGTAAGTATTGCCAGACTAAAGTTCATTTTTGTCTTTAACGTAAATTCAACAACTTCATTTTGCGGGTTAACGATTATCTCGGTACCTTCGGGAAGCGCGTTGCGAAATGAATCAGGGATTGGATCCCCACGTCCTACTATTCGAGCGCCGAGTGCTGCGGCACTTTCCAATTTGATTTGAGTGACGGTGAGACCAATTAGTGAAACCGACATAGCAACAACCATCAGGAGTGCCGGAATAACCATTGCAAACTCTGCAACTGCATACCCGTGAGTGCGTTGGACTAGATGCTTGCCCTCATCTAGTCCAACCGCTTGTTCACTACTCATCTTTAGTTGAAGAAGAGGAAGTTGAATGCCTGCTGAATGATTTTCCAAATTAGATCTTGAACATCTGCACTTGTCAGCATCTTTAATAGAAGGCCACCTAGACCAGCTGCTGCCATTGTTCCAACTGCATATTCTGCAGTCGTCATTCCTTCTTCATTTGTTAGCAATTCTTGAAATTTTGAAACCACTTGTTTCCCCGTTTCTGCTTTGGCGCGATTGCGCAGTTGAAGTCTGTTGAAACATGACTCGTTACAAAAGTGGCGCGGTGAAATTGTTCACTTTCTGAGCGTGTGGATTACTAAATGAAGCCACGAAGTAATCCTGCAATGACTGGAATCACAGCTAGCAATATGAACGCTGGCAGGAAACATAATCCAAGGGGTAGGACGCTCTTTACTGCGACGGACTTAATCCGCTTCAACTTTTCGGTATCCATGGAGCTTTGCAAAATGAATGCCACTTCAGATAACTGATCCGATACCGTGCTGCCAGAACTTAGTGAAGTAATCAGGGTGTCAGATATTGATCGCCAGCCAGGATTAGCAATGGCAATCTTTTCTAGGCCGTGAGCTAGTGGCATACCAAGCCGAAACTGATTCAATATTTGATCTAGTTCGTGAGCTGCGGCATGCGATGAATGTTTCTTCGAGTACTCAAGCGCGTCACTAATCGTCATTCCTGAACCCAGACCTAACTGAATTATTTCTAAGATATGGAGGATTTCAGACCTTGATGCAGCATCAAAGCCAGATGGGTCTGATTCTGTTTCTGACTCACTTGTCTCTTCGACAACGTCAGGCTCAGTAGGAATTTGTCGCGGGAGTGGAAACCACAAATACACTGCAAGGCAAATGCAAAGGATTGCAAAAATTTTCATGTGACGTCAGCCAATGCGCGATTCAGCAATCGCCTAATCCAGAGCGAGCCAACTAGTTCAAGTGCGAGTCCTAAAAGCAAGCAGACTCTGCCGGCACCGGTGCCAAGTAGCCAAGAGATGGAATCTGTGCCCAGAATAGATCCCATTGCGAAACCCATGAATGGTAAGCCGGCAAGCACGAAAACTGTAGCCTTCGTGCTTGCTAGTTCCGCAGAAATTAGCTGTTCATGCTTCCTGTGGTTAATCAATGACTGAGCTATCTGGGATAACGGAGCATTGATGCTGCTTCCGGAAGTCAGTCCGAGTTCTAGCAAATTGGCGCAATTGATTAGATCAGGAAAACTGTTTTGGATTGAGTCGCGATGTAGAGCCGAAAGCACGCTTACATGTAAAGCTATAGCCTCTTTAGTCTTTTCGAATGCGAACTCTGGCGCTCGGCTAACTGCAAACTTAAGGGCATCTACTTGGTTAACGCCAGCATTCAACTGGCTCCTTAAGTTGAAGATGAATTGAAGCTGATCTTCGAAACACATTTTGGTCTTTTCCCTGCGCTTCAAGAAATGGTTTGGAATTCGAACCCGATTACTAATTGCAAAACTTGGCAATGGCCTGGTCCAAATCGCAGCAGCTATTGAAAAGCACAACGCCACTATTACCAACTTCATGCCACCTTCTTCAGTGACATCATGCTGCCAAAAGGTTCAGTTGTAACCGACCCATCGGACGCTCTCACAAATCGAGCAATTTCGGCGATTCCGCGGTTTCCGTTCCTGGCATCCTCCATCTGAATCACAACATCGAAAGCTGAATACATTTGGGCATGGATCGCTTCACGAGGTAAGCCAGCCAATAGTCCGAGCGCCTCTATGCGAGTTGGCACGCTGGCCGCATCGTCTGCATGAATTGTCGTGGCACTTCCCTTATGTCCGGTATTCAACGCAAGCAATAAATCGCTAACTTCTGAGCCACGGACTTCTCCAACCACGATTCGATCTGGACGCATTCGCAGTGCTTGTCGCACAAGAGCAGTCATTGACACTCCGCCGGCTCCCTCACTATTCGGAAGGCGGGACTGGAGACTCACAATATTTGGATGGGTAATTGAAAGCTCTGCCGAATCTTCAATAACAACTATGCGTTGCGTTGGTAAGACTTCAGCCAGCATCGCGGCCAGCAAAGTAGTTTTTCCGCTCCCTGTTCCACCACTCACAATAAAACTCATTTGAGTGTTGACGATGTCATTCAATAATCGATGCTTGTCTTCTGTTAGATTCCCCGATGCAACCATGTCTTCCAGAGTAAGTGGATTGCGGCAAGGAGTTCGAATTGCAATAGCAACTCCAGCTGTTGAAATCGGCGGAAGTATTGCGTGGAAACGCAGGCCGCCATCAGTCTGGATATCTACAAACGGTTGAGCCTCATCAAGTCTGCGATGGCCCCTGGTAGCAATTCGTTTCGCAAATTCTTGAGCAGCAAGTTCTGAATTGAATTGAACGTCAGTCTTTTCTAATCCATTACCCCGATCTATCCAGACATCATCGAATCTATTCACCAAGATATCGGTGAGATTGGGCAGAAGTAATAGTTCTTCGAGTGGTCCAAGGCCGAAAATAGAGGATAAGACGTCGTCAATCAACCTGACCAAATCGTTCTGCGAAGTCGCTGGATAAAGTCTGCGAATGATTTTAGATATTGATTCAACATTCGGTTCAACTCCTGCATCGATGCAGGCAGCTTGGACCTGCTCCAAGATGTTAAGCAACTGCCTTGAGTTCTCTTAGATAATGAATCCGTTGGGCAAGTGAGTTTAAGTTACGAGTGAATCCACCCAAGTTGATTCCTGACACACCAAAGCCTTGCTCAATTTGTTCTACGATTCGAACGTCGGTGTTAATCACCGATGCAAGTGGGGTATTCAAAAGTTCTGCGATCTGCATGGGGTCCAAATTCGAGCCGGGAACATTGCGAACAACTAATTCGACAGTTTTTGCATAGCCAGCTAACCCAGCAATAGTGCGCTTGGCACTTGCACAACCTCGAACTGTTGCAGTCGTTGCTACCAACACTAGATCGCAATCAGTGATTGCCTCGAATAAAAATTCTTTGTCACTGGTTCGCGGAAAATCAATTACGACTAATTCACAAACTTCTTTAAGTTTGTCCAAGATCAAATTCCTTGGGATTGAAGTTTCTGCTGTGCTCAATTTCCCGTGGGTTAACAGGCCGACTTCATCGCGGTTCGGCAAGCTTTGATAAATGTCGTTGCCATTTATGGATCCGGAGAGTTCCGAGAAATCATGCCAGCGCATGCCAGAGTGATTTTCAAGTCCAAAGGTAATGTCCAAACTTGCTGAACTTAGATCAAAATCAACAAGGACGACCTTATCGAACATTTGTCGGGCGTGAAATGCCAGACCACAGGAAAGAAGCGAAGCACCTGCACCACCCGAGGCTGGAACAATTGATACTGACAGCCCTTTGGCTTTGGCTGGTTCATTCAGGTTTTCAATCAACCACTCTCGAGAATCTGGAATGGTCGCTACATGTTTAGCTGATAGACGTAAGGCACTACTCCATGTTTGAGTATTCGTTGCACCAACCACAACAAGGTTGACATCGTTGTGAACTAACTCGACATGGGAGCATTCTTGGCTTACAAAAATTCGATAAGCCAAGTCAATCTCTGATTGTGTCGGTTCACTTGCAATTACTAAGTGAGTTTGAGTAACCGCTGCAATGGTTTTGAATTCGCTGACTACTCGGTCATCATTGGTGATGAGAAGTGCATGCATAAAGGCTCCAGGTTCTCTCGTTGTGCATAATTGCACGACGACAGAATCATGAAATGAGCCATAGAAATAGAGAAACCTTGAATTGAAATTGTGGTGAATGGGCGGGTGTGGAAATCTGCACGCCCAGACTTAAAGACTTTATTTAATTCTTAGTGTCGGCCATTTCTGCCAACTCTTTAGCCATATCAAGACCTCTCCGAATGGCCTCACCTTGCCAGGAAATCCATGCCCCGACACCTTCGCGAGTTCCTGAAACGTATCCAGTCAAGGCTTTTACGTATGCTGGGCGACCAAGTAAGAATGCGCCATACTCGCTCATAACTAATCCGTCATTGTCGACATCGCGAGCAGCCAAGATTAAACGCGTGCTGGCACGAGCCACTAAATACGATCCTTGGGAAAAGGGTCTTAACGCTGCAAGCTCAGCGTGCGCGATAGCTGCCACTAAGACAGATGAAGCTTTTGACTCAATTATTAGATCTGCTAACTGGATTAATCTTTCTTGAACTACTTCGTGTGGCGGCAAGCTGCCTAAGCGAAGTGGATCATTCACTTCGTTTGTTGTTCGCGGCCGGCCACGATCTTCATCAGTTGATACGAAGGTGTGTAGGCGTGCCAAAACTTTTAAAGGCTCAGTTCTAAATGCCAAGCGTTGTAAGTCAGCTTCCGCAGTTACTAGTAAGCCTTGATCTGAGAGTGATCCCATTGGTGAAACTTCTGGTTCCATAGTGGGGTCTTTTGGCATTTGCGCGCCATCAAGAGCAGCAGTTGCGAACCCAGCAATTCTTCGGGTGTAAGGAATTAGGGCATCTTTATGAAGCCGAACGGTTCGGTTCCACATCAACTCATCAATTGCTTTTAGTGTGGCCTCGCACTCATCGGTGACGCCAGGAATAGAGAGCAGATTAGATAGTGGGTCGACTTTGGATTGCGAAGACACTTTTTCTACTTGGAGCCAGTACGCAAATTAGAAATAGTTTGTACTGTGTCATTCAAAGACTTAGCGGTTTTACTTCCAAAGGTCATTTTTGAAATTTGACGTTTTGCTAACAGACCCAAAAACAATGCTGTAATAACTAAGCCGGCAACTACAAATAAGAAGCTGACCCAAAGTTCAAATCCCAGTGTGTTGATGTAATACGCAGCAGCCACGAAAGCAAAAATGAATGCAAGATTCAGTAGGACAATTGCCGTAACAATAAGACCAGAAGATTTTGCAAAGCGGCCAACGGATTCTTTTGCTTCGGCTTGAGCCAGCTCAATATGACTTGTGACAAGTGACACTAGGTCATCTTTGATCGAGTTGATCATCGATACAAAGTTCGCATCTTTTTCTAGGCTCATTGTTCCTCCGTCAACAACTCTACTTGGGAAACTACTGGGGGTTGCAATCTATTTTTCGTGCAAAAGATGCGCGCTTTTCCTAATCTGCAATGCAATCACCGCAAATACAGCAGCAATTAAGCTGGCCATCAGAACCGAAAGCCGAGCAAGTGAATCAAGCTCGGCGTTCCCAATAAATGCCAGTTTTGTGATTAATAACGACACTGTAAAGCCCACGCCAGCCAGCATTCCGATCGCTAGCACGTCACCCCAAAACAAAGACTTACTTAACTCGGCTCGGGTAAATCTTGCAGCCAACCAAGCAAATCCCAGGATGCCAATTGGCTTTCCGACCACAAGACCGAGCATCACTCCAACAGATACTGGAGATGTGAATGCCTGCCCAATGGAAAAATCAACAATCGAAATTCCTGCAGCAAAGAACGCGAATACCGGGACACAAAGTCCTGCAGACCAAGGATGAACTCTATCTAGCGCACTTTCCAGCGGTGAGTCTATTTCACTATCTTTTGTCTTTACTCTCATTGCTAAGCCAAGTGCAACACCAGCAATTGTGGCGTGCACACCGCTTTCATGAAGTAACACCCACGTGGCTATTCCTAGCGGAAGATACAGAAGTGGACTTCTAATTCCGTTACGTTGTGCAATCGCGAAAAGTGCTATGCACGTAGCAGCCGAAATTAAATAGCCAAATGCGATCGCTGAAGAATAGAAAATTGCAATTACAACTATCGCACCCAGATCATCGACAACGGCGAGTGAGAGCAAAAATGCTCGGAGTTCAATGGGTAGCCGTCGACCAGCGATCCCAAGAACTGCCAAAGCGAAGGCAATGTCCGTAGCCATTGGAATTCCCCAGCCGTTAGAACTCGGCGTTCCTGCGTTGATTGTAAAGAAGATGACTGCTGGAACAATCATTCCGCCAAGTGCGGCGGCAATAGGGACTGCGGCATTGGCTCGATTACTTAGCGAGCCAGAAACTAATTCGTATTTGAGCTCCATGCCAGCAACAAAGAAGAAAACAGCTAGCAATCCGTCCGCTGCCCACGTGGCAATAGTCAAATCTAAGTGGATTTGTTCCGGACCGATAACTGTATTAGAAAGTGAAAAATACCATTCAGACCACGATGAATTCGCAATGATCATTGCCGCAGCGGCGGCTAACAGCAATAAAGCGCCACTATAAGTTTCGTTATGTAATAACTTACGAATCCGGGAACGTGATTTTGGAGTCAATTCGTTAAATGGCTGAATCGCATGTTCCATAATCAAGAGTCTACTTTGAAACTAAATCTGGAACCTAGTCATCATCGGTTGAAGAATTAATCAACCCAGCGCTAATCAAATTCATAATTGTTGGGTCGGCAAGAGTTGTAACGTCACCTAAAGTTCTATTCTCCGCAACATCGCGCAACAATCTGCGCATGATCTTTCCAGAGCGGGTCTTTGGTAATTCAGTAACAATCAGAATCTGACGAGGTCGAGCAATTGCACCGATCTCTTTTGCCACATGCGCACGCAATTCTTGTGCGACATCTGGTCCGTCTTCAGATCCAGCTCGCAAGATTACAAATGCAACGATGCCTTGCCCTGTTGTTTCATCGTTGGCACCAACTACGGCGGCTTCAGCAACAGTCGGATGAGAAACTAATGCGGATTCAACTTCAGTTGTTGAAATCCGATGACCGGAAATGTTCATGACATCGTCAACTCGGCCAAGTAACCAGATCGCACCATCGTCATCCCACTTGGCGCCGTCGCCCGCAAAATATTGGGACTTAAAACGTGACCAATAGGTTTCTTTGTAACGTTCCATGTCGCCCCAAATGCCGCGCAACATCGCTGGCCAAGGTTGAGTGAGAACCAAATACCCACCGCTTCCGTGACCGACTGCTACACCTGCATCATCAAGGATTTCTGCGGAGATTCCAGGAATTGGTCCCATCGCAGAGCCTGGCTTAGTTCCAGTGACACCTGGCAGTGGGCTGATCATGATGCCGCCGGTTTCGGTTTGCCACCAAGTGTCAACGATTGGGCAGTTGTTTGCTCCGATAACTTCGCGGTACCACATCCAAGCTTCTGGGTTGATTGGTTCGCCAACACTTCCAAGCAATCGCAGGCTTGATAGGTCATGTGCCTGTGGGAACTCGTCACCCCACTTCATGAATGTGCGAATTGCAGTTGGCGCGGTGTAAAGAATTGTTACGCCATACTTAGCGACAATCTCCCACCAGCGACCCTTATGCGGAGTGTCAGGCGTGCCTTCATAAATAACTTGAGTCGCACCGTTTGCTAACGGACCATACGTTACATATGAATGGCCAGTGATCCAGCCAACATCTGCTGTGCACCAATAGACATCGGTTTCTGGTTTTAAGTCAAAGACAACTCGATGTGTGTAGGAGGCTTGCGTTAGATAGCCACCTGTAGTGTGCAGAATTCCTTTGGGCTTTCCCGTGGTACCGGAAGTGTAAAGAATAAATAATGGATGCTCGGAATCAAATGCTTGCGGAGTGTGAGTAGTTGACTGTCGAGCAACGATGTCACTCCACCAAATGTCGCGCTCGTTATTCCAAGAAACTTCTTGTTCAGTTCGCTTTACTACTAAAACATTTTTTACGGTTGGCATATTTTCGATAGCTTCATCGACTGCAGCCTTTAGTCCAAATGCACTTCCCTTTCGGAAGCCGCCATCCGCAGTAATTACCAAACTCGCGGCGGCATCTTCGATGCGACTACGCAGCGACTCTGCTGAGAATCCGCCGAATACAACGGAGTGCGGTGCACCAATTCGAGCGCAAGCCAACATTGAGATAACCGCTTCTGGAATCATCGGCATGTAAATAGCGACACGGTCACCAGCCTTTATTCCCAATTCAGTTAATGCATTTGCAGTTTGACTAACGGATTCAAGTAAGTCGTTATATGTGATGGTTTGGGTATCACCACGTTCGCCTTCGAAGTGAATGGCAACTCGTGATCCATTTCCAGCTGCAACATGTCGATCGATGCAGTTAACCGAAACATTTAGCTTGCCGCCTACAAACCACTTAGACACTGGCGCTTGTGACCAATCAAGAACTTCACTCCACTTGGTATCCCATTGCAAGTTTTCTGCTTGATCGCTCCAGAAACCGTCACGATCTACTTTTGCTTTTTCGTAAAGATCAGCTTTGCCATTAGCCTGTGCTGCAAATTTTTCAGATGGGAAAAACACTCGATCTTCGTGAGATAAATTCGCTAACGCTTCACCGCTCATTTTTTACACTCTCTAACCGAATTGGAATTCAAGCACCTGTTATAACAACGATAGTTGTCGCAATGTTGTCGTTGGTCAAGCCTATTTCCTCAATGAAGCCGGAATTAAAGACCAGAACACTTTCCAGTATCAACAGCTTTGTTAGTAGTGCTGGCTTTTTCGACGCCAACCATAAACTCTTTCGCAGTCAATGCGTAGCCAGTGTCAGTATCTGATGCAGAGGAGGCAAAAACTAATCCGGCGACAGTGCCATCCAAGGCAAACATTGGTGCTCCAGAATCACCTTGTTTGATGTCTGCAGAGATCGCATAAATCTCTCGGGTTACCTGACTCTTTCCGTAGATGTCCGTGCCATTAGAGGCCGAGATACTTCTTACTCTGGCTGGGATCAAAGTAAGTGGTCCGCCACCAGGAAAACCAGCAACTACTGCATTGCTCGCCCGAGGAAGCGGTTCGCTTATGCGTAACGCAACGGAAGGAAAGTCTTTGGTTTTGATAATTGCAACGTCGCGAGCAGAATCGAAATAGACAACAATTCCTTCAAAGGCTCTGCCTTTGCCTTTGACTCTGAGTGTTGGATTTTCAACACCCGCGACAACGTGCGCATTAGTCATAATCAAATCTTGACCAATTACAAATCCTGAACCGGTTAGTCGCGTATTGCATTCTTCTGCAGTTCCCTCAACTTTTACTACCGAGTCCAGAGCTGCAACAACTGCTGGTGCATCAACCGCCGTTAAGTCAGGTGGCTCTACGGCAGGTGCCAGCAGGACATTTGTTAAACCTTGCGGTAATCCGGAATTAGAAACATAAATTCGAACAGAATCGACGCCGTTACGAACAGCCATTGGCATGTATTGCTCGAGGAGATTCAGAACTTTGGACTGAGACACAGTGTTTGTGAGTGATGAAACTGGAGCTGCTAGGAGAGTTGTCGCGAGTAGCCAGAAAACTATGGCCCAAGCAATCAGTGACAGCACTGCACCAGACAAGTTATCTAGCAATCTGATCGGAGACCAACTGAATACATTTCGGAGACGTCGGCCAATGAATCCACCGAATGCACTTCCGATACCAATACCTATAAATAGCGTCGCAGCGCTCAGTCCAGTTCGCGTTAAAGAAGTAGTAGTTGAGGCAACATTAACTATCTCAACAACCGTGCTACCTAGCCAAGCACCAACAGCTAATCCAATTAATGAAAAGGCGCTAACTAGTAATCCGCGTCGCCAGCCAGATACGAGAATAAAAATCGCAAATGCGATCAGGGCTAGATCAAAATAAAGCGGACTCAACTTGAAACTTCAGTGTTTGGTGCCGGGGCAGGCAATTCAACGATGAGTGACTCATCCCAAGGAACAGACCAACCAGCTATGTCCATCAGACGACTGATTAGTCCACCCGTGAATCCCCAAATCAACATTGAATCGATGTTGAAACCCGGTCCGAACGAACCATTCACATGGCGAACTCGAGTGCGATTCGTTGGATCGATCAACTTAGACAACGGAATTTGATGCACTGCTTGAACTTCATTGGAATCGATGTTTGTAATTTCATGCGGAGAGTGCCACCAACCAAGGACCGGGGTCACTTTGAAGTTTGAAGGTGGGATCCAAAGTTGTGGGAGTTCACCAAGAATCTTTATTGAATCTGGATTGAGTCCGATCTCTTCTTTAGCTTCTCGGAGCGCAGTTTGGGAAAGCGAGCTGTCCCCTTCTTCAACGCGGCCACCAGGGAATGCAGGTTGTCCTGGATGTGCCTTCAAGTGAGAAGCGCGTTCAATGATTACAACTTCACCAAAATTTTCTCGCGGCCCAAACAAAACAAGAACGGCTGCTTCGCGCGTTGATTCCTCTGGCACGGCATGCCTCGATAAATCGCTCGGCTGCAATGTTGGCAATCGAGAGATCAGTTGGTTCATCCACTCTGGTGCTGTCATCTCAATCACCAGTCTTCACTAGTTTCGCAGCTTCCGTTGGATCAGTTGGACCTTCGCCAAATGATGGGCACATGATGGCGAGTTCACAGGCGCCACAAGCTGGTTTCCGCGAATGACAAACGCGGCGGCCCAAGAAAATCAGTCGGTGATTGAGCATGGTCCAATACTCCGGAGGAAGTATTGCCATAATGTCGAATTCAACCTTTACTGGGTCGGTGTTCTTCGTCCAGCCAAGTCGTCTAGCAATTCGGCCAACATGAGTATCCACCGTGACGCCCGGAACTCCGAAAGCATTTCCTAAAACTACATTCGCAGTTTTTCGCCCGGCGCCAGGCAAAGTTACAAGTTCTTCTAAAGTGTTTGGGACTTGACCGTTAAAGCGTTCAATGATTGCGGCAGAAAGGCCTTTGATTGACAAAGCTTTGTTGTGATAAAACCCAGTTGATCGAATTATGGATTCAATGTCTTCGATCGGAGCGGCCGCAAGATCGACAACGTTTGGATACTTCTTAAAGAGAACAGGCGTGACCATGTTTACGCGCTTATCAGTACATTGCGCTGATAACACGGTTGCTACAAGTAACTGCAACGGATTTTCATAATCCAATTCGCATTTTGCGTCTGGAAACATTTGAGAAAGTTTTGCATCAATTGCAATTGCGCGAGCCTTTAAGGCAGTTTTTGATTCGCGCGGGGACATTACCTAAGACTAGATGATTACTTAACGGGCGCGTTTTGATAACCGCTCAACATCAAGAATCTCAACCGATCGAGTTTCAAGTTTGACCCAGCCACGAGTAGCAAAGTCGGCAAGCGCCTTGTTTACGGTTTCGCGTGATGCGCCAACTAGTTGAGCTAATTCTTCTTGAGTTAAGTCGTGATGCACATAAAGTCCATCACTGGTCTTTGTACCGAACTTTTCGCCCAATTCAAGCAATGCTTTTGCTACGCGACCTGGAACGTCAGCGAACACTAGATCAGACATGGTTTCATTCGTGCGACGTAAGCGATGAGCAAGCGCCTTCAAAAGTGCTTTTGAAACTTCAGGGCGGCCGGCTAACCAAGGATTTAGATCGGTATTTCCAAGTCCTAGAACTTTTGAATCTGTAACTGCAGATGCGGTTGCAGTTCGCGGTCCTGGATCAAAAAGTGAAAGTTCGCCGAACATATCTCCCGGGCCGAGGACCATTAGAAGAGATTCGCGGCCATCGCCTGAGGCGTGACTTAACTTGATCTTGCCTTCAGTCACTACATACAGGCGGTCACCAGGGTCTCCTTCTTGAAAGAGAGTCTGGCCCTTCTTAATTGTTTGAGGCACCATCGACTGCTTTAGTGCACTCGCTGCCTCTTCGTCGAGGGCAGAAAAGAGCGGAGTTTGATGCAAGTTGCTATCAATCATTTCCGCTTCCTTCCTGCCGACTCAATTTTGATTTTTAGTCGCGAACTTCAACAATCACTTCAACTTCAACAGGTGTGTTAAGTGGAAGTGATGCAACACCTACTGCTGAGCGCGCATGCTTGCCTGCGTCACCAAATGCTTGGATGAAAAGATCACTTGCACCGTTGATGACAACTGGCTGCTTAGTGAATTCTGGAGTGCTGGCAACAAAGCCAACAACTTTAACAACGCGTACAACCTTGTCTAGGTCACCAATCAAGGACTTAATTGCTGCAATGGCGTTAACTGCACATTGCGCAGCACATTTAGCGGCAGTCTCTTCATCAATGTCTTTTCCAAGTAGACCGGCAGCCATTAACTCGCCCGCTACAAATGGAAGCTGGCCAGATGTGTAAACCAAGTTTCCGGTTCGGGATGCTGGAACATACGAAGCAACTGGTGGGATAACTTCTGGAACCGTAATTCCTAGTGCGGACAAACGATCTTCAACTGCGCTCATATTTTTTCCTAGTCCTTTGGTCGCTTGAAGTAAGCAACAAGATTTTCTGAATTCATGCCTGGAATGATTGCAACCAGTTCCCAACCATCAAGCCCGAAGTTATCCAGAATTGCCTTGGTGTTGTGAACCAATAAAGGTGCGGTCAGGTATTCCCACTTAGTCATGTAACGAGCATACGACAGTTGGTGGCTTAGTAAAAATGTCGGAGTTAGGCCCCGCGGACAAAAGCGACTGGGTCAACTGAGTCGTAATCTTTACGAGCATTCATAAGAAGCTCTCGCCAAGATGACACATTTGAACGGCGGCGTAGAAGTGCACGGCGCTCACGTTCAGTCATGCCACCCCAAACACCAAATTCAATTTCATTATCCAGCGCGTCCGCAAGGCACTCAGTTCGAACTGAGCAACCGGCGCAAATTGCCTTCACGCGATTCTGTGCTGCGCCTTGGACAAATAGAAGATCCGGATCTGTATCGCGGCACGCTGCGCTGCGACTCCATTCAGCATTCCACATTGACGATTTGTATCCCCTCATACTTGGATTAACGTCTATCGATGTTTCTCTTGTGCAAGATGCTAGAGCAAACATCAATTGCTTAACTATTGGGCCAGGCCATAGGTCGTGTCAATACCTGAGACCAACTTTTTTTCACCTGGGTTCAAGTTGGGTTCACGGAGCAAATCCGCGTTTTACGCCCAATCAATAGGGGTTACGATTAAGGAACTATGGACGATAGCTTTGGTGGAACTGGTCTGAACCGCTTTGGTCTATTTACCAGAATGGCGACTTTTGTAGCACTTGCCGGTGTAGTCGGCGCTCTAATTGTTCTTCCAGTTGTTGGTGGGGTTGGGATTGCCACTAGAAATAGTGCGCAAGCATTCACTGGCCTACCAAGTGATCTGACCCAAGTACCTCTGCCACAACAAAATACGTTGCTTGATGCCGATGGCAATGTTTTGGCGGCGCTTTACGCGCAAAATCGAATTGAAGTACCAATTGAAGAAATTGCACCTGTTATGCAGCAGGCGATAATCGCAATCGAAGACCAAAGGTTCTTCAATCATGCTGGGATCGACTTCAAGGGAACGCTTCGTGCCTCAATTTCAACGGGCGCAGGTGGACAAGTCCAAGGTGGTTCCACAATCACTCAGCAATATGTAAAGCAAATCTTGTTAACTGCCGCGACAACAAAAGAAGAACAAGAAGCAGCAGTTGCAGTCTCGATAAATCGAAAAATTCGTGAAGCTCGATATGCCATCGAACTAGAAAACAAACTTTCTAAAAAAGAAATTCTTGAGGGCTACCTAAACATTGCCTATTTCGGTGCTGGTTCCTACGGCGTTGAAATCGCCTCACGCAGATATTTTTCAAAATCTGCAAACGAGTTGACATTGAGTCAAGCAGCAACTCTTGCCGGCTTGGTTCAAAATCCATCTAGATTTGATCCAACCCGTTTCCCAGAGCGCGCCCAAAATCGCCGCGATGAGGTTTTAAATGCCATGGTCAATGTTGGCTACATTACTGAGGACCAATCAGCCATGGCTAAGGCGATTTCGGTAGCAGCCGACCTTAAGCCTGATGAGTTATCAAATGGCTGCGTGAATTCTTATGCGCCATTTTTCTGTGACTATGTGCTTACGGTTTTAATGAATGATCCAACGTTTGGTGAAACTCCTGAAGTTAGAGCGCGACTGTTAGCTGTTGGCGGACTCACAATCAAAACCACACTAAGTCTTGACGCCCAGACCTCGTCACAAAAAGCAGTGGATGAAAAAATTCCTTTCGATGATGAAAGTGGCAAAGCTGCTGCCATAACCATGATTCGTCCCGGGACTGGTGAGATCACGGCAATGGCTCAGAATCACAAGTGGGGTCGAAGCGGAGCTGGGTACACAACCATTAATTACAACGCCCCGGTCTCAGCAAACGGTACCGTTGGATTTCAAGCCGGATCTACTTTCAAGGTTTTCACCATTGGTGCTGCATTCAAGTTAGGTTGGGATCCATTCCGCGTTATAAATGCACCGGCACAAAAAACGTTTACAGATTTCAAAGAATGTGGAACTGGCGCAAGGTTCGCCCCATATCCAGTAAGAAATTCCACGAGTTCTGGCGCCTTTGATATTTTCAGTGGAACTGCGTTCTCGGTTAACACTTACTTCGTTGGGCTAGAAGAAAAACTTGGACTTTGTGAACCACTATCAGTAGCGAAAGCCTCTGGTGTAAAGCAAGGTAATGGCGAAGACTTTGCAGACTACCCATGCTTCACACTTGGTTGTTTCGATGTCACGACACTTGACATGACGGAAGGTATGGCAACCTTTGCGTCGCACGGTGTTCATTGTGAATCGATCGCAATCTCTTCGATCACAGATCGATACGGAAATGAACTCGAAGTGCCTTCCGCTAACTGCCTGCAAAAGCTTGATGTTGAAGTTGCGGATAGCACAACAGCGGTTCTCGCTGGAGTTATTAGCGGACCACTTGGTGGCCGAACTGGCAGGTCGATGTACTTTGATCGACCAGCAGCTGGAAAGACTGGCACTACCGATAATTCAGCAGCTGTATGGTTTGTTGGATACACACCAGACATGGCTGCTTCAGTTTGGGTCGGTGATCCACGCGGTGGCCAGACCTACCCGATGAAGAATATTCGAATCAATGGTCGGTATTACGGTCAGGTATTTGGTTCAACCATGCCAGGACCAATTTGGCGGGATGCGTTGCGAGGCGCTTTGGCAAAAGTCCCAGCCACGCCATGGAATCTGAAAACCTTAAACGGCATTAAAGCTGGTGGATTTGGTAACCAAATTACTGCCAGTAAAGAAGTTTGCGCCGGGTTGCTAGATCAGGAATACATTGCGTGTGAGACAGAGTTAGCGCTGACACAGTTTGCTAAGGAACTTGCCAACGGCACGATGATCATTGACCCATTAACTGGCAAGGCAATTCCAAATCCTGCCAAGGCAACGCCAAGCCCAAGTGCTTCGACAACGCCCACACCTACGCCTAGCCCATCAGGGACATTGACTCCGTAACGGCAATGGTCGGATATCCACTAATGGTCTGACAAGGTATAGATATGACAAACCTTAAAGAGCAAATTCATATCGATCTAACTGCCGCTATCAGGGCAAAGGATTCGCTCACTTCTGGCACGTTACGCATGGTGTTATCTGCTATTACCAATGAAGAAGTATCGGGCAAAGAAGCCAGGGTTCTGGACGATCAAGATTTCATCACGGTTCTGAATCGAGAAGCAAAGAAGCGCAAGGAAGCAGCTACCGCTTATGACGACGCAAAGCGTCCGGAACTTGCCGATAAAGAACGCGCAGAACTTGGAATTATTCAGGCTTACTTACCTGCCGCACTATCTGATGAAGATTTAGCAAAAATCATTGCCGATGCTGTTGCGCAGGCTGCTGCCGATGGAGCAACTGGCCCAAGCGCAATGGGAGCAGTTATGAAGTTGGTTTCGCCTCAGGTTTCGGGACGAGCTGATGGCGGCGCAGTAGCTGCTGCCGTGAAGTCCGCACTGGCATAACTAGTTTCGATTGATTCTGATTCCTTGTCTAATTTTCCAAGCAATTGCAGGTGCCCGTGAGTAGTTCCGTAAAAACCAAAGTGGCTGTTGGTCTCGGAATCATGTACATAGCCTGGGGCACCACTTACATCGGTATTGCTTTCACCATTGAAACTATGCCGCCGCTGTTTTCAATGTCGTTCCGGTTCCTAGCGGCCAGTTTGGCATTATTTGTATTCATCGGTTTTCGAAGTGGTTGGGATGCGTTGCGACTTAGTCGTAAAGAGTTTTTGAACGCTGTTTTCTTGGGCACGTTAATGCTTGGTGTCGGTTTGGGAACAATGGCGTTTGCAGAGAAGGTTGTACCGATTGGGGTTGCTTCGTTAATCGTTGCTGCCATGCCAATTTGGACTGCGCTGTTTCGCACCCTTGATCGCGACCGACCTAAACTCTCTTCGTTACTCGGAATCGGCGCTGGGCTAGTTGGAATTGGCATCATCATGCTGCCTGGCCAAACCTTGGCGCGACCTGATTCTGATGGACAAAACGTCACGCTTTGGATGTTCATAATCTTGCTCGGAAACCTATGTTGGTCACTTGGTTCCTTCATTGCGCCCCGCATGGCCACGCCAAACAATCCCTTGGTGCTCAGCACTTATGAAATGGCTGGCGCCGCTCTTGCATTATTTATAGGTGGTCTGATTCATAAGGAATCCATTGCAGACTTTATGGATGCTAGTGCTCGGTCTTGGGGTGGCTGGCTCTATTTGGTGTTAGTGGGTTCCTTGATTGGATACACCGTTTACACCTGGTTGCTGGAGAATGCGTCGATTACCTTGGTTTCAACTTACGCGTACGTTAATCCGGTCGTTGCAGTTGCACTTGGCATCATAATTTTCAACGAAAAGCTAACGCCTAACATTGTGATCGGTGGCCTGATAGTTATTGTCAGTGTTGCAATTGTCGTAGCTGTCGAATCTGCTAAAAAACAAACTCTTTTGCAAGCTCAATAACTCTCTCTAGAGCTGGGCGTTCTCCGACACTGATTCGGACACCTTCCCCTGGGAAGGGACGAATTGAAACGGCAATTCCTTCGCTTCGTAGTGCAAATTCTTCGGTTCGATCCCCTAGTGGTAACCACACGAAATTTGCTTGACTAGGCGCAAGCTTGAAACCAAGGTTTGACAATTCTGATTCAAACCAGGTTCGTTCCGCGATTACTTCATCGACGCGTTTAAACAATTCGGTTTCATGTTCAAGGGACGCCACCGCGGCAACCTGCGCAATGTTGGAAACACCAAAAGGCACAGCAGTTTTGCGGACTGCCTCGGCTATGTTTTTAGGTCCCATAAAGTAGCCAACTCGCAAACCCGCAAGTCCATAAGCTTTGGAGAAAGTGCGCAATACTCCAACATTTGAGTTTGCTTTCATCGTGGCAATGCCATCGATCGCATTTACATCTCGGTTGAACTCAACGTAGGCCTCGTCGATTACAACCAAAACGTCCGTTGGTGCTGCTGCTAAAAACTCATTGATTTGTTCTTGGGTAACAATTCCACCAGTTGGGTTGTTTGGTGTGCACACAAATATTGCCCGCGTCTTTGGTGTTATCGCAGCCAGCATGCCCGCTAAGTCATGTTGTCCATCGGCGGTTAACGGTACTTGGATATTCTTTGCGCCCGCAATTGTTGTGATGATTGGGTAAGCCTCAAACGATCGCCATGCGTAGATAACTTCGTCATCCGCGCCTGCTACTGCCTGGATTATTTGCTGACACACGCCAACGGAGCCGGTTCCGGTCGCAATCTGCTCTACGGGAACGTTGAACTTCTCTGACAATGCTTGATTCAGTTTGGTGGTGAAAGGGTCTGGGTAACGATTGATTTCATTAGCTGCATCGACTATTGCTGCCACGACGCTTGGAAGTGGTGAATGAGCGATCTCATTGCTGGAAAGTTTGTATGCAGGTAAACCGTTGACAGGTTCTACTTTCTTTCCTGCTTTGTAAGTAGGAAGCTTTGCCATTTCAGGTCGAAGCTGTGGATTAATTGACTCGCTCACTCTCCGAGCCTACGACTAATTACAACAACTGACACATCATCACGATTCCAAGTAACGGAATCTTGGCGCGCGGTTGAAACAATCAAATTTGTCAGTTCAGCTGAATTGCGTGATTTCTCACCTGAAACTACTGAGGCGACGAGACCTCTGGTTCCAAATTCTTCACCCTTTTCATCCTGGGTTTCAAGGAGTCCATCGGAAACTAAAACGATTCGGTCTCCGTCACTAAAAAATATTTCTTGACTCTCCCAGACTCCGCCAAATCCACCAAGCATTGGCCCAGTCGAATTGAGGCTCGTTATCAAGTGGTTCTCGTCAACCCAAAACCCAGGTGGGTGTCCAGCATTTACCCATTTAGTTGGAGCTTTTTTGTCGTTTGGAATTTCCAAAATCACCGCAGTGGCAAGCAGGGCATTCACATCTACTAATCCGGCTGAGACTCTTTCCATCACAGCAGGTGGGCTAAAACCTGCGGAAAGCGCGGCAGTCATGATCGCTTTTATCTGAAGTCCAACTACACCTGCCTCTGGTCCGTGCCCAGTAACGTCGACCATCGCAAGGGCGATTCCGTTTGGAGTTCTAATCAAATCCCACCAGTCACCGGCAATTGCACCGCTAGCTGGCAAAGTCTGACCTGCCACATCAATACCGAAATCTGTTGTGTCAATTGCAGTTGGTGAGAGTGCTTGTCGCATGGATGCGACAAGCGGTGCGTCTTGTTCAAGTCCTTGCCAAGCTGCGCGCGCCAAATCAATTTGGGCAACCAGATTTTGTCGCATCGACTCAGCATCCGCGGCCGCCAATTGAATCTCGGGTGGGTTAGCCACTTCGATCACTTGGTGGATAGTTCCGCTAGCAACCATCCGCAACTCAGTTCGCATTTCATCAAGCGGCGCTAGTACCCAGCGCTCCAAAAAAATCCAAGCAAGAACTAGTAGCAAAAGGCTGATAAAGATTGAGACACTAAGTGCAGCTGACAGTTGATCTGCTACTTCATCCAACCTGATGTCTTGTGCGACGGACTCCGAAATCTCAGCGCGAGCATTTAAGTAAGCAAAGTGCTCCCAAACAGCTGCAGCCAATACCAACACCGCAAACAAAATTATGAAAACTTGAAGGCGGCGGCGTAGCGTCATGATGAAATTCTAAGCGAGAAAAGCTAAGCGCTAACTCAGGCTTTGGTTAGCTCTGCCATCGCAGCTGCAAAGAGTGAGCCGTGACGATCGACTTGTTCCTGAGTTGTAGTTGGACACATCAATGCCATGTTGTGAAACGGAGTCATCAACACACCACGGTTGCACATATACAAGTGCATAAACTCATCTAGCTCGTCATCACCAGCATGCATTGATTCTGTGCCAGTTTTTGGTGCTGGGTAAGTAAAGCGATATTCAGCTCGCGCGCCTAACTGAGAAATTGACCATGGCACCCCGTACTCATCAAGTGCGGCATTAACTTGATCGGTGTAACGCGTCGCTAATTGAATCATGTGGTCAAAAGCTTGCTCAGTTAAAACTTCACCGAGGGTAGCCCGCATGGCTGCTAATGACAACGCATTTCCAGCAAGTGTGCCGCCAACACCGCCGACATCTAGCAGGTCTGCTTCGGTATGAGAATTAATCAAGTCAACGACTTCTTGCTTGAAGCCGTAGGCACCTGATGGAATTCCAGCTCCAATACTTTTGCCGATAACAAAAATGTCTGGATCTAAATTGTACCGACGCGTCATTCCGCCATAACCTGCAGAAATTGTGTGGGTTTCGTCGATCATTAGAAGCGCGCCATACTTGGTAGCAAGTTCGCGCATGCCATCTAGATAACCAGGTTCCGGAAGAACGATTCCGATATTGGTTAGTGCTGGTTCGGTCAAGATTGCAGCGACATCGCCGTGCTTAAGCGCAGCTTCTAAAGCTGGCAAGTCATTAAACTCAACAACTCGAGTGGTTTGATCGATTGCAACAGGTGGCGCTACGTTTCCGGGACGGATAACGGTGTTGCCGGCCTCATCAAGTACGCCGAAAGCTTCGTCAACTGAGCCGTGATAGCAATATGAAAAAACCAAAATTTTGCTTTTGCCAGTTGCAAGTCTGGCAAGCCTGATTGCCCAGCGGTTTGCATCCGTTGCGGAAACTGTGAAGGACCACAGCGGAACTCCAAATCGGCGAGTTAACTCAGCTCCTACCCATTGCGCATCTTCGGTGGGCATCATTGTGGTTATGCCACCCAGATCTTGAATCCGGTCAATTATGGCTTTAACGCTGGCATCAGGTGAGTGCCCTGACATGGCTGCAGTATCACCGAGTGCGAAATCAATGTAGTCATGGCCATCAACATCGGTGATTATGTTTCCTTTTGCTCCCTGCATGTAAAGCGGGAAGCCACCGACCCATTTATTCATCCATGGCATTGGTACGCCACCAAACAAATTCTTAGCATCTTTGTAAAGCGCTAAAGATTTTTGGTGAGTCTCGCGATACGTGGTGCGCTCGCGTTCAAGCAGTGAAACTAAATGGTCACGATCTAATTGGGTTGATCTGTTGGACATAATTTGATTCTTTCAGAGAAAGCAAAAATTACGAGGTAGCCATGTCAACAAAACGGCTGTAATGGCCTTGGAATGCAACGGTTACCGTTCCAGTTGGACCATTACGATGCTTTGCCAAAATAAAGTCAGCTTCGCCTGCGCGTGGTGATTCTCGTTCGTAAACATCTTCACGATGAAGTAATACAACCATGTCAGCATCTTGCTCGAGCGATCCAGATTCACGAAGGTCAGAAAGCATTGGTCGCTTATCTTGGCGCTGTTCTGGACCACGGTTTAGCTGGCTGATTGCGATGACCGGAATTTCTAGTTCTTTGGCGAGAAGCTTTAGAGAACGAGAGAATTCAGAAACTTCAACTTGGCGACTTTCTACTTTTTTGCCAGAGGACATAAGTTGCAAATAATCGATGATCAAAAGTTTCAAATCAAAACGCTGCTTTAGCCGACGAGCTTTAGCGCGAATTTCCATCATTGTCATATTTGGTGAGTCATCAATAAACAATGGTGCTTCGTTTACCTGTCCCATTTTGTTTGCAAGTCTGCCCCAGTCTGCATCGCTTAGTGTGCCAGCGCGCATATGATTCAGTCCCACTTGTGCTTCCGCAGAAAGTAGTCGCATGACGATTTCGTTACGACTCATTTCAAGTGAGAAGATTGCCGAAGTTAAATTGTTTTTGATGCTTGCAGATCGAGCAAGATCTAAACCTAATGTTGACTTACCAATTGCCGGACGAGCTGCAACGATGATTAATTGCCCAGCATGAAGTCCGTGAGTAATTGCATCGAGTTCTTGGAAGCCGGTTGGGACTCCAACTAGTTGTCCACCTCTGCCTTCGATGGCTTCGATTTCCGAAAGTGTCTGCGGCATGATTTCAGATAGCGGCGCGTAATCTTCAGAAGTTCTGCGACCAGTTACTTCGTAAACTTCAGCTTGCGCACGATCAACAAGTAGATCTACTTCAGCATCACCGGCGTAACCCATTTGTGCGATCTTTGTTCCGGCGTCAACAAGTCGACGAAGAATTGCTCGCTCGGTAACAATGCGCGCGTAGTAAGAACCGTTTGCAGCAGTTGGAACACTGGCTACCAAAGTGTGAAGGTAGCCCGCGCCGCCAACATTTCCAAGCGAACCTGATTTGCTCAAATAGTTCGCAACCGTAATTGCATCAGCTGGTTCACCGCGACCATAAATGTCCAAGATCGCGCCATAGATTGTGGCGTGAGCTGGCTTATAGAAATCGATCTCTCGAAGACTTTCGATCACATCGGCAATTGCGTCTTTGCTTAGTAGCATCGCGCCTAAAACTGATTGCTCGGCAACGATGTCCTGTGGTGGAACTAATGCGCCATCTTCTTCATAACTGCGGGGAAATTCCGCGACGCTCATGTAATCCACCTTTTCGTGCCGAGTTAATACCTGTTACAACCAGGTGTTATTGACTGTATGTCCCTGGGCTGACAGAAACAATGGCCCCTGTGGATAACTAAGTGGACAAACTGGGGAAAACCGCCGAAACAATGGGTATTTGGTTGGGGATATCCTGTGTGGATAGCCGATGTTTATCTGTGGATATCCTTATTTATCAGGGTTTTTGGCTGAATCTGCCTGTGGGCAAAAAGTATTTACCAATTATTTTTCGCTTGTTATTGAAGTTCCGTCTTGAACCGGACTTAGCACCTTCTTCAACCGCATTGTTAGCACGGCGGCAAAAATTTGCCCGAGAACTATTAGTCCTATCCAAGCGGCTACAAATTCAAATTGCAGCATGAATCCAGAGATAGCTGGGCCGGCGGCACTGGCGAATACCCAAACCAAGCCATCTACCGAGTTGTATCGGCCTCGTAAGTTTTCTGGTGCCAGTTGGTTAGTCAGGGTTGGACCGATAGATGACCAAATCATTTCTCCAACGGCAAAGACTCCGATGCCAATGGCTGTCAGAATGAATGTTGCTGTCGGCGGTAGCGAAATACTAAATCCAATCATCAACCACGAAGCTGCCCAAATCAATGACACCAAAGAAAGTAGTCGGATTCGACTGCGACCTTCAAGACGATTGATCACGAAAAGTTGTCCAAGAACTATAACGCCGGTGTTGACTGCCCAAATCGGACCGAGCGCCTTGACGGATAGGTCACCAAACAAAGTAAGTAGCGCTGGTAGGCCTGCCTCGAGTGAGGCATATCCGAAAATGATCATAAACAGTTTTGCCAAAGTTAAGCGCATAAATTTATGGTCGGAAACTATTTGCCGATAGCCACCATCGTTTTCAATTTCATCTTGAGTTTTTGCAATCGGTCCGCCAACGCCACGAAGCGAAAGGATGAATGCGAAGAAAATCAAAAATGTAAACGCGTCAATTACGTATAGTCGGGTGAAGCTTGCTGGATCATCAACGTTGACGATTACTGAACTAAATATTCCACCCAAACCTAAACCCAAATTCAACATCATGAATTGCAGGCCAAAAAACTTTGGCCTAAATTTCTCGTTAACCATTCGGGCCATCATTGTGGTTTGTGGTGGCCAGATTGCTGAATGGCCTAAGGATGCCAACGCGCCAACCATGATTGCGCTCTTTACATCAGTAACAAAAATCCAAAGCAGTGTTGCGGTGGCTTCGATCAATATCGCGAACAGCATGATTCTGCGTGGGCCAAACTTATCGACGAGATGACCGATGATTGGCGCGTAAACCAATCCAGTAACTGCCATCCAAGAAAGAATTAAGGAAGCTCCGACGAGCGATATTCCTCGTACTTGATTTAAATAAATAACCAAGACTGGGAGAGTTAATCCACCACCAAGTGAATTCAGTAATGCACCAGCGAGGAAGCGTTTAACTTCTGGTGAGGCGGAGCGCAGATCGTTCATGCTGATACTTTCCAGAGTTTTTATAGTTTGGTTTCAAGTCGGTATTCACAAACAAAAGTGGAGGTAGTAAAACTACCTCCACTTGATTGTGGAGAATAGGGGACTCGAACCCCTAACCCCTGCCTTGCAAAGGCAGTGCTCTACCAATTGAGCTAATTCCCCGGCGGTAAAACCGTAAACAAAATCTACTCTGAAGTAGCCTGTGTCCACAATTCTTGCTCGGCTTTACTGTTTTCAGCCTGTTGATAGATAACGTAACCAGCAACAGCTAGCAGTGCTAGCGATAGTAGTTTTTTCATTACCTATCCTTTCCTTGACTTAAAACCGTGCGTGGGCCCAGGTGGACTTGAACCACCGACCTCTTCGTTATCAGCGAAGCGCTCTAACCAAGCTGAGCTATGGGCCCTGATTTATTGCGTTTTCTTCAGTTGCTCCTATTTCTAGGCGCGAGTTAAGAGGTTACCTTAAAGCGGGCATTCACCCAAAATGAAAGGTTAGCCCCGGTCAATAAAGGTGTACTCGATGCCGCCCGTGAACCCAACACTTAAGTTGTAAAGGGTGGCAAAAAGTGTGGAAAGTACGGTCAAAAGCACAATTTCGATCGCTGAAATAACCATTGTTAGACCCAGTAAGCGACCTAGCGACAGGATGCTGATACCAGAGCCAGTGCTTCCAGAAGCGTCACTCCACAGACTTGTAACTGCCTCAAAAACTCCAGCGGCTGAGAGCAAAACCCAGAGCACGGTAATCGCAACTAATAAAACGCCCGCAATTGTTACCCCTAAGACGAAGGCGCCTTTAGCGACTGACCAAGGATCAACGTGAGTTAGATGCAGTCTTACCTGCCGAAGTGGTGCCTGCGGTTCAACTGGTTCTTGGACAGCAAAAGACTCATCGTTTGCCTTAAGCGGGTTCTTGAAGAAATTTCGCTTTGTTGGCTGATCGTCATTTAAGTCGATGTCGATGTCAGACACTTACGCCTCTTCCCCAGGGTTGGCATCTTGCACGGCGACTTCTTCCTCTTCAGTGACAGCAGGTTCTATTGAAACTTCTACGCTATCTAGAGCAGCCATGGAAGCAGCGCTGCTGCGAGCTACTGCGACGACTTGCTCGTCATCCCCCACCTTCATGAAGCCAACGCCCATGGTGTCGCGGCCGGCAGCCCGAATTTCATCCACACGAGTTCGGATAACAACTCCATTGCTGGCGATTGCGAAAATCTCATCGTCCGCTGCGCAGATTAACGCCCCAGCTAAGCCGCCACGTTTTTCGACTAGACGCATTGCGCGAACACCTTGGGTGCCTCGACCCTTTGCGTTCCATTCTTCGATCGAAGTGCGCTTTGCCCAACCACCTTCAGTGACAGTTACCACGAAGGAGTCTGCAGTAGCTACTTCCATTTTCAGCAAGTAGTCATCTTCTGACTTGAATCTGATTCCGATAACACCACCGGCAGTTCGTCCCATTGGACGAAGTGTGGCATCGTCTGCATGGCATCGAACCGAGTAACCCATTTTCGAAACCAGCAGTAAGTCATCTTCATCATTAACGAGTTGAGCAGAAACTACATCGTCTTCTTCGCGAAGAGTTATCGCAACTAAACCTGTGCTACGCGATGAATCGTAATCAGACAATCTTGATTTCTTGATTACACCATTTCTAGTGGCTAGTACCAGATACTTCGCCTGGCTGTAGTCCTGGAGATCTTGAACTTCAACTACCTGCTCTTCTGGAGCTAGAGACAATAGGTTCGCGACGTGTTGTCCACGTGCATCTCGACCGGTATCTGTAAGTTCATAGGCCTTAACCCGGAATACTCGTCCCCGATTTGTGAAGAACAAAATCCAGTGATGAGTTGTCGTTACGAAGAAATTGGTAACCACATCATCTTGCTTAAGAGCAGCACCCTTAACACCACGCCCGCCACGCTTTTGGGATCGGTACAGCGCAGCCTTAGTGCGTTTGATGTAACCATCTGCCGAAAGAGTTACCACGATTGGTTCAACTGCGATCAGGTCTTCATGTGTGACATCGTTTTCATCGGCAACGATCGTAGATCGTCGTTCATCACCAAACTTGTTAACGATGTCTGCTAACTCTTCGCTCACGATACTTCTTTGGCGAGTGAGATTCGAAAGAATATCTTTGTAATCGGCGATCTCTGCCATCAATTTATCGTGCTGAGTTTGCAGTTCGTTGCGTTCAAGTGCGGCAAGTTTGCGCAGCTGCATATCGAGAATCGCTTGGGCTTGAATTTCATCGATATCAAGAAGTTTCATCAACCCTGCTTGCGCAACTGACGCTGACTCTGATGCGCGAATTAGTGCGATGACTTCATCAATGCGATCGATTGCCTTTAGCAAGCCGATCAAAATGTGTACGCGTTCTTCGGCTATGCGAAGGCGGTAAGCAGTTCTGCGTTGAATGACCTCGACCTGGTGTTCAATCCAGTTGGTTACAAAGGCGTCGAGAGTTAAGGTTCGTGGTACACCGTCAACAAGTGCCAGCATGTTTGCGCCGAAGTTATCTTGTAACTGCGTGTACTTGAACAAGTTGTTCAGAACAACCTTCGGCACGGCATCCCGCTTTAGAACTACGACAATGCGCATACCGGTGCGTGATGAACTTTCGTCTACCAAGTCTGCGATGCCGCCGACTTTGCCTTGCTCGACTAGTTCGGCAATGCGTTCAAGTAGGTTGTCTGGATTAACTTGGTATGGCAACTGAGTGATTGCGATAATCGTGCGCCCGCGCTTATCTTCAGCAATCTCTGTGACGGCGCGCATAGTGATCGACCCACGGCCAGTGCGATATGCATCCTGAATGCCTCGGCGCCCAACAATTAGTCCGCCAGTTGGAAAGTCTGGACCGCTAATTCGTTCCATTAAGGCTTCAAGAAGTTCTTCGCGCGTGGCATCTGGATGATCTAATGCCCATTGCACACCAGCAGCTACCTCGGTGAGGTTGTGAGGCGGAATGTTGGTCGCCATACCAACTGCAATACCTGAGGAGCCATTTACCAAAAGGTTTGGGAAGCGACTTGGTAGAACGGTTGGTTCAAGGTTCTTGCCGTCATAGTTTGGCGTAAAGTCAACGGTTTCTTGGTCGATGTCTCGCACCATTTCCATGGCAAGTTGAGCCATGCGAACTTCGGTGTATCGCGAGGCCGCAGCAGAGTCGTTACCAGGTGAGCCAAAGTTTCCTTGACCTTGTGCAAGTGGATAACGAAGGGACCAGGCCTGAGTTAATCGAACTAAGGTGTCATAAATCGCGCTGTCACCATGTGGGTGGTACTGACCCATGACTTCACCGACCACACGCGCGCTTTTGTTAAATGCCCGATCTGGGCGGTATCCACCGTCATACATTGCATAAATAACACGGCGGTGGACCGGCTTTAGACCATCGCGCACATCTGGCAAAGCACGCGAGACGATCACGCTCATCGCGTAGTTAAGGTACGACCTTTGCATTTCAACATTAAGGTCAACGATTTCGATTTGATCGTGAGTTGAATCATTAATTTCAGTCATTAGATGTCCAAGAACCGCACGTCATGTGCATTGCGTTGAATAAAGTTGCGTCGGCTCTCGACGTCTTCGCCCATAAGGGTTGAGAAAAGTTGATCCGCTTGAGCTGCGTCATCAACCGAAACTTGCAACAAAACTCGAGTTGCTGGATCCATTGTGGTTTCCCAAAGTTCTTCGGCATTCATTTCACCAAGACCTTTGTAGCGCTGGATGTCTTCGGAACGAAGCTTCTTGCCAGCAGCTAATCCAACTTCAACTATTTGGTCGCGTTGTTTGTCTGAGTACGCATAGCCAGGAGCTTCGCGCGACCACTTGACTTTATAAAGCGGCGGCTGCGCAACATAAACATATCCACCATCAACAAGCGGACGCATGTAACGGAATAAGAAAGTCAAAAGCAAGGTGCGGATGTGTTGACCGTCAACGTCAGCATCGGCCATCAAAACTAATTTGTGGTAACGCAATTTGTTGATGTCGAATTCATCTTGAATGCCGGTGCCGAAGGCGGAGATGATTGCTTGTACTTCGGTGTTAGCAAGAACGCGATCAATTCTCGTTTTCTCAACGTTCAGAATTTTTCCACGAATTGGCAAAATCGCCTGAGTGCGTGGATCTCTTCCCTGGCCGGCTGAGCCACCTGCAGAGTCACCTTCAACAATGAAAACTTCACACTCAGAAGGTTCGTTACTTGAACAATCCTTTAGTTTTCCTGGCAAACTGCTGCTACCGAGTAAACCCTTGCGGTTACGGGCCAGGTCACGGGCTTTGCGTGCTGCTAGCCGTGCAGTAGCTGCCTGTAAAGATTTGCGAGCAATGTCCTTACCTTGGGCTGGATTTTTCTCAAACCATGCAGCTAGTTCTTCGTTAACAACTTTTTGTACAAATGCTTTGGCTTCAGTGTTTCCAAGTTTGGTTTTTGTTTGCCCTTCAAACTGAGGTTCGTGAAGCTTGATCGAAACAATTGCAGTAAGTCCTTCACGCACATCTTCGCCCGAAAGATTTGTATCTTTTTCTTTTAGGATGCTCCACTCGCGCGCAAACTTATTTACTAGTGAGGTAAGTGCAGTACGAAAACCTTCTTCATGCGTTCCGCCCTCGATGGTATTGATTGTGTTTGCGAAAGAATAAACCGATTCGGTGTAGCTGCTATTCCATTGCATAGCAACTTCAAGACTTAGTCCACGGTTTGTGTCCTCAGAGAAAAATTCGACAACATCATTGTGAATCGGAGTCTTGCGCGCATTTAAGTGACGAACGAAATCGGTGATGCCACCTTCGTACATGTAAGTAACGCTGCGCGGGCCATCAACTTTTGGTTCGCCGGTTTCTTCGTCAATGATTAATCCGGCCGAAATTCTTTCGTCGGTAAGTGAGAGAGTTAGACCGCGATTTAGAAATGCCATTTCTTGGAAACGACGAGACAAAGTTTCAAAATCATAAACCGTGGTTTCGAAGATGTCTCCATCTGCCCAAAACGTAACCGTAGTTCCAGTTATATCGGTTTTGCCGCCCTTCTTTAAGGGAGCAACAGGAACGCCGTACTTGTATGACTGGGTGTGAATGAAACCTTCGCGTCTAACTTCAACATCCACATTTTTGGAAAGCGCATTTACTACTGAGACACCCACGCCGTGAAGGCCACCGGATACTGCATATCCGCCGCCGCCAAACTTTCCGCCGGCATGAAGAACGGTAAGTACAACCTCAACGGCTGGTTTTCCTTCAGAAGGAACGATGTCTACAGGGATGCCACGGCCGTTGTCTACGACGCGGACGCCGCCATCTTGCAAAATTGTTACTTCGATATGGGTACAGTGCCCAGCTAGGGCCTCGTCAACTGAGTTATCTACTACTTCGTAGACCAGGTGGTGTAGGCCTCTTTCACCGGTGGAACCGATGTACATTCCGGGGCGTTTTCTAACCGCATCTAGGCCTTCTAGGACCTGAATGGCACTGCCGTCATATGTCACTTTTTGGGCCTTTCCTCGAGCGTTGTTGGCACCTGAAGGTCAGACCCTAAATTGGGAGTTTTTCAGGCGCGCTAGTGCCTCTAATCCTATCTGTTTATTGAATTTTTTGGGAGTCGGGGTACTACCCGTAGGTATCCCTTGGGCCGCGTCCAGGGACACTTCGTTGCCCATGTTTCCAGGATGGCGCGGTGGGTCCTAGCACTTTAATTTCGCTGATTCTCCCCGCGCCGATTTCCTCGCCTAAGCGCTCTGAGATTGTTGGTAGAAGTAACCGAATTTGGGTCGCCCAAGCACTTGATTCAGCTCGCAGAATTAAAGTTCCAGATTGGCCACTTGGATCTAGATCAAACGACTCAATTTTTACGTGACTAGCGACATCGTGGCCCACAATAAGACCCCATTGTCCGTGCAGTCGACCAGTTGCAACCTGTAAGTCCCAGCCTTTGCTAATGATTAAGCGGTCTATTAGCCCAGCTAGTTTTGCTGGATCGCGTTCATCTGGGCCCGCGCCACTTCTTTGTTCATCGTAAACATTGCTATTTCGATTTTTGCGCGCGGGCGTGGTTGTAGTTCGGACCCTAGCTCTACTGAGCAATGACCGCAGGAATTCTTGTTGAGGTTTATCTAACACAGTGCTAGTTATCCTCTAACAAAAGTTGGTTGCTCGGCAATCCTTTTGGAATATCTTCCAGTACTGCGGCCGTTATCAAGGTCTGTTCAACATCAGAAATTATTGAAATCAATCGAGAGCGTCGGCGCTCATCGAGTTCAGCAAACACATCGTCCAAAATCAAAATTGGATCATCATCGTGTTCACGTAAAGTTTTAAACGCCGCTAATCGAAGTGCGATAGCAATTGACCAAGACTGGCCATGGGAAGCATATCCTTTTGCTGGCATTTCGCTTAGTTGAATGTCTAAATCATCTCGATGTGGACCAACTAGTGTTGCACCTCGATCTATCTCGTCTTTGTTGCGGTTTTCTAATTCAGATCTAAATATTTTTGCGATCTCGATTTTGTCTGTTGCTTCTACTGGTAACCAGCTGTTTGCATAACTCAAACTAAGCGGCTCGGTATCACCACTAATTTCAGCACCAAAATCTAAAATGTGTGGCTTAATTCGTTTGATGTTTTCTAACCGAGCCGAAATAATTTCAGCACCAACTTGAATTAGTTGCTCATCCCACGCATCTAGTGTTGCGCGCGCTTGGGCTGAAGGATTTCGCCGGCCTAAAGACTTCAAAAGTGTGTTGCGTTGTTTAAGAATTCTTTCGTAGTCACTTCTTGTATTTGAAAACTTTGGTGCTAGCGAAGTTGATAACTCGTCAATGAATCTTCTTCGCGCCGACGGCTCACCTTTTACTAGATCTAGATCTTCTGGTGAAAAAATTACAGTTGTTACCAAGCCGAGAATATCTTTTGGTTTAGTGAGCTGGTTTTTGTTTAGCGTAACTTTATTTGCACCCGGGTAATTGATTGTGAGTTCAACTTCGGCTTGCCGATTGTGTTTTGCCACGTTCGCGAAAATGCTCGCGGTGTTTTGCCCTTTGCGAATTAGCGGTGCGTCTTGTGAGACTCGGTGGCTGCCCAGAGTTGCAAGATAGTGAACTGCTTCAACAATGTTTGTTTTACCGCGGCCGTTACGGCCAATAATCGTTGTTGTTCCTGGTGTAAATGAGAGGTTTAAGCTTTCGTGATTGCGAAAGTTGCGCAGGGAAAGCTTTGATATCTGCATTATCTAATGGTGCCGATTAACTTCTGCACTATTACTGTTGCCGAATTGGCATCAACAAGTATTTGAAGCTGTCGTCAGGCTGTGCACCAAAATCAGCAGCACCTGAAATTACCGCTGGACGGATCGGTGTTGTCATGGAAACAACTGCCACCGAAGAGTCGATCGCACTTAAACCATCTAATAAGAATTGATAGTTGAACGCGATTGTTAACTCTTCACCAGTTAAAGTGCATTCGATAAATTCTTTTGCTTCAGCCAACTCGCCGCTTCCGCCGCCGCCAGTGATAACTGCTTCACCGTTCGTGAAATGAACGCGGATTGGAGCTTCACGTTCGAGTACTAATGAAACACGTTTTACAGATTCAGCTAGGGCGCTAGTGCTGATTTGTGCAACAGTTGTCGACTCAGTTGGGAGCAAGGTTTGGTACTTTGGAAAATCAGCTGCTAGTAAACGGCTTGTGGTTTGTCGTCCCGCTCCTTCAATCCCGATTAGGCCTTCGTTTCCGGTTGAGAACGCTAACGAGATTGATTCACTTTGTGAAAGTGACTTAGAGGATTCAGACAAGAACTTTGCCGGAACTAGTGCGTGGGTATTAATTGAGGTTGATGTAGGTGACCAATTTAATTCGCGGACGGCTAAGCGGTATCTGTCTGTTGCCGCAAGAGTAATAACTGAACCTTCAACATCGATCTTCACGCCAGTGAAAGCAGGCAGTGTTTCATCTCTTGATGCAGCAATTGCTACTTGAGAAATTGCAGTTGCAAAGTCAGCTCCGGTAATAGTTCCACTTACGGCTGGCATGTTTGGAAGTGGTGGGTATTCCGCAACCGGCATTGTTGGGATTGTGAATGATGACCGGCCACATGAAATTTTGGCGCGGTTTCCTTCCACTGAAAAATCAATAGCTGCAGATGGTAAAGATCTTGTGATGTCAGCCAATAGGCGGCCAGGAATTAAAACAGTTCCAGTTTCAATTACGTCAGCTTTTAAGTTTGCACGCGCACTCGTATCGGCATCGCTGCCTGAAAGAATTAATCCGGATTTCTCGGCAGTTAAGTGCATGCCTGTTAATAGCGGCTGTGTTGACTTAGTTGGCAAAGTGCGTGAAGCCCACAACACTGCATCGGCCATAACGTCGCGATCTACTTGGAACTTCACTTACAACTCACCCTCTGGTGTCTCGATATCTAGAGTCTTTATCGTGCCATGTCTGGCTGACTTATTCAGCCACAGTCATTTCACTAAATAAACCAGTTAAAACTTGTGTCTTTCACCCAAACACTGGATCTATTCAAAGTTTTACCTTAATCACTGTTTTTCTTACCCTTTAGGCCAGAAATTAACCTGTAAACAGAGTTAACAACAGAGCTGGTCAAACCCAAGGTTTTAAATATATCTTTAGTAGCAGTAGTAGGCACTGTGGATTCTGTGGATAACCCATATTTCCTTTTAACCTAAAGACAAAACCAATACTTTTTCTGTGGATAACTTTTCTACTTATTAACAGATAACCAGATCAACCTAAGTTATCCACAGTTATCCACAGAAAACCAAGGTTATTTCTCGTTAAACGCCAGAATCATCCACAAAACAACAAAAACCCATAAAAAATAAGAAAGATATCCCCATAGTTATCCACACTGTGTATAGAAGTGACGGATGTTACTTAAGTTACAAACCTCTGGCCTGGGCTTTAATTCGGGCGGTTAAGTCACTTACCTGGTTATACAAGCTCCGGCGCTCAGCAATCAGTTGGCGAACTTTCCGGTCTGCATGCATAACCGTGGTGTGGTCACGTCCACCGAATTGCTGCCCAATTTTCGGAAGCGACAAATCAGTAAGTTCACGACACAAATACATAGCAATCTGTCGTGCGGTAACCAGAACTCGAGAGCGGCTAGCACCAGTTAAGTCATCTAGTGAAACACCAAAGTAACTAGCGGTTTGAGCCATGATCAAACTTGCACTAATTTCCGGCCCAGCAGCATCCGAAACCAAGTCCTTTAGAACATCCCCGGCCAAATCCAAATCAACAGCTGCCCGGTTCAAGCTGGCAAACGCTGTCACACGAATTAGCGCACCCTCAAGTTCACGAATATTTGTCGACATTTTAGAAGCGATAAATTCCAAAACTTCTGGCGGAGCGCTAAGTCTTTCTTGCGCACTCTTCTTTCGCAAAATTGCAATACGGGTTTCAAGATCGGGTGGCTGAACGTCAGTTATCAAACCCCACTCAAAACGTGAGCTCATACGATCTTCGAAACCTTGAAGTTGTTTAGGTGGCAAATCAGAGGTAACAACTATTTGTTTGTTTGCGTTATGCAAAGTATTAAACGTGTGGAAGAACTCTTCTTGAGTCTGAACTTTTCCAGAAAGGAACTGGATATCGTCAACGAGCAAAACGTCAATATCCCTATAACGACGCTGGAATTCCTTAGCTTTATCGTCTCGAATCGAATTAATGAATTCGTTAGTGAACTCTTCTGAACTTACGTATCTAACTTTCGATCCGGCATAAAGAGTTCTGGTGTAGTGACCAATTGCGTGAAGTAGGTGCGTCTTTCCAAGACCAGATTCACCGTATACAAAGAGCGGGTTGTATGCCTTTGCAGGTTGTTCCGCTACTGCGCGAGCTGCAGCGTGAGCAAATCGATTAGAAGACCCAGGCACAAAAGTGTCGAAAGTATATTTCGGATTTAGTCGACTTCCTTCTTCCGAAGTACGAGGAGCAGGTGCGGGACCACGACTAGCCTGCGGCGGCAAAGCTGGGTTTGGATCTGACTGCAATCCAATTGGTTCAATGTCGGCATAAGTAGAGTCAGCTAACTCGTCAGTTGCTTCGTCATCCAAGTCTGGAGCGATTGATTCATCTACAGTTACCGCAAGACGCATTTCGCGACCCAGGGTTGCTGAAAGTGCATCACAAACAATTGGGCTGAGGCGACTTTCTAAAACATCTTTAGTGAATTCATTTGGAGCAGCTACTAGGGCGGTATCGCCGACAATTCCAAGTGGGCGAGTAAGGGTCACAAAAGCGCGCTGCTGAGGAGTTAGTGCTCCGGAGGACAAAGACTCTAAAGTCCTTGCCCAAACCTCATTAAGGTCCAGATCTTCCATCTCACTCCTTGAGTCCAAGTGTGCAGTTGGGGGAACAATGATTTCCACAGGCTTGGACTATGCAGACTACGGCCTGTGGATACCTACTGACAAGTTGTTTTCCACAGGAAATTGAATCTAAATTTGAGTTTGACCGAAACTAGTAATTACCCGTATCTTTAAGAAGTTAATACCGAGTTCGATGTGCACTTCGTCGAATGTTCACGAGCCAAAAACTCGTGGATGTCCGATGGCCAATCGCCTCATCCCTACTTCCTTTTGGAGTGTCTCCTATGTCAAAGCGCACCTACCAGCCAAATAAGCGTCGTCGTGCCAAAAAACACGGATTCCGTAACCGCATGAGCACTCGCGCTGGACGTGGCATTCTTGCTTCACGCCGAGCAAAAGGTCGCTCAAAGCTTTCCGCCTAATCTGGCTTCGGCTTAAAGTAAATGCTTCCCGCCTCGGCGAGGTTGCGTAAGTCCTCGGAAATTTCAGCTGTTATGAAATCAGGCACAAGGTTTTCAGCAAAATTGGTGGTTCTACACGTGGCTCAAAGTACAGACAAAGACACAAAAGTGGCCTTCGCTGTGGGTAAAAACGTCGGGAATTCAGTAATTCGACACAGAGTTACTCGTCAATTAAGGCATGCAATTTCCCCACTTTTAAGCAATTTTCCTACTGGCTCTCACGTTGTGGTCCGTGCCCTACCCGGCGCAAGCCAGGCCGACTTCGCTCAACTTTCCGAAAATCTTGAGTTCGCTCTTTCTAAACTGGCTAAGTCATGAAGCCTTACCGTGAGAACAAAGCTCAAAACCCGATCAGTTCCGTGATCAGATACGTTAATCATGCGTGGGACGCCTCAATCGGACGCCTTTTAGTACTTGCACTTGTGGGCTTGATCCGCGCCTACCAAATCTTGCTAAGTCCCAGAATCGGGCAAGTTTGTCGCTATTACCCAACTTGTTCCCATTACGGGCTACAAGCAGTAAAAGTTCATGGCGCCGGCAAAGGCAGCCTGTTGACAGCTTGGCGGGTCTTGCGCTGCAATCCTTGGTCCACTGGTGGGATCGATTACGTTCCAGCCAAAGGACTTTGGCCCAATACTAGAGTAATTGAAAATTCAACTAATAACGATAGGCAGGTTATTGGCGCATGAGCCTTAATCCATTGGTATGGCTAGAAACTCTTGTTAGTTGGGTTTTGGTTAAATTCCACTCCCTCACCTCTATGGTCTTTGCTGCAGATGGTGGTTGGGCCTGGGGCTTAGCAATTGTTTTGCTCGTTATCTTGATTCGTATTCTTTTGATCCCACTCTTCGTTAAGCAGATCAAGAGCCAGCGCAATCTTCAGATCATCCAGCCGCAAGTTAAAGACATTCAGAAGAAGTACGCGGGCGATCGCGAACGTCAATCCCAAGAATTAATGAAGCTCTACAAGGAAACCGGTACGAACCCGCTTTCAAGTTGCTTGCCAATCTTGGCGCAGGCACCAATCTTCTATGCCTTGTTCGTTGTGCTGCAGGGCATCGCAATGAGCCAGCCAAAAGGCGTTCTCACCGACGAATTAATTGAGTCTGCTCGGAACGCATCAATTTTGGGCGCCCCGATTTATGGCACATTTGTGAACCGTGGCGAAACCATAAACCCAACAACAACTTTCTGGGTGACCTTAGTTTTGATCATGCTTATGACGCTGACCTCATTCCTTACTCAGCGACAACTGATTGTTAAGAACACCGCGCCAGACAACCCAATGGTGCAACAGCAGAAAATTCTGCTTTATGTTTTCCCAGTGATTTTTGCGGTAACTGGCATCAATTTCCCAATTGGTGTTTTGCTTTATTGGTTCACAACCAACCTTTGGACCATGGGACAACAGTTCTATGTCATCAGAAATAATCCCCAACCAGACACTCCGGCTTGGCATGCACTTGAAGCCAGAAAAACCGGGAAGCAATTAAAGAAAAACCCTGAATCCGCGACTGCAATCGAGCCTGCACCAGAAGCAAAAGCTACTCGACAACAGCCAAAACGAAAGCCAAAAAAGAAGCGCAATTAGTTTCACGTGAAACAATCCCAAACAATTTTCCAAAACAGAAAGGCCCTACAAAATGGCTGAAAAACTCTCATTACTTGAACAAGAAGGCGAAATCGCCGCTGATTACCTTGAAGGTCTGCTTGATATCGCTGACCTAGATGGCGACATCGATATGGATGTTGAGAACGACCGCGCAACTGTAAGCATTGTTGGCGCAGACTTAACTCAACTCGTAGGCAGCAAAGGCGAAGTTCTTGATGCACTGCAAGAACTAACTCGGTTAGCCGTTACCCGCGAAACTGGCGAACGCTCCCGCTTAATGCTTGACATCTCTGGACACCGCGCAGCAGTTAAAGCCAAGCTGATTGAGGTCGCAAAAGAGGCGGTTGCCAAAGCCAATGAAACTGGTGAAGAAGTAGAGCTGAAGCCAATGAACGCATTTGAGCGCAAAGTCGTTCATGATGCGGTTGGCGAAGCTGGAGCATCAAGCGTTTCTAAGGGCGAAGAGCCAAAGCGTCGAATTGTGGTACTTCCCGCCTAGTTTTACGTTTCACGTGAAACATCTATCGAGAGACTGATTCGTTGAAAGAAATCACCGAGGTTTACCCAGATGCTGCGGAAAACCTGACCCGTTTTGCCAATTGGTTAGCGGGCGCAGGCGTAGAACGTGGTTTTCTAGGACCTCGTGAAGTAGATCGAATTTGGGATCGTCACATCGCAAACTGTGCAGTTGTTGAGGAATTAATCCCGGCAAACTCAAAAGTTTTCGACATTGGAAGTGGCGCTGGATTGCCAGGTTTAGTTTTGGCCATAGTTAGACCAGACATCAAAATGGGTTTGATTGAACCATTAATGCGAAGGTCAGAATTCTTAACTGAGGTAGTTGTAGATCTTGGCCTTACCGAGCAAGTAACCGTAATGCGGGGTCGTGCCGAAGAACTAAAAGGCCACAATGCGCCGATTGTTACTGCTCGCGCTGTGGCGCCACTTGGAAAATTACTTACCTGGGCATTGCCGCTGACAACCAAAGGTGGCCAGATTTTGGCCATGAAGGGCAGCTCGGCAGCAACCGAAATCAATGATGCCAAAGATATTCTCAAGGGGCGCAAGGCTGAAATCGTGTATTGCGGCGAAGGTGCTGTGGATCCGCTGACAACCGTAGTTCGGGTGACCACCTAACATAAGCGTCAGGTATTTGCCCTACGCTTAAGGCTCAAGTTAGTAATACTGGGGTTAAGAAATTAGGTTGGCAAACATGGCTTACGCCGATGACGAAGACACACCTTTAGCTACTGCAGCGGCAGCAGCGGTCTACGTTCGACGTGGACTAAAGGGCACTTTTGCTAAACCAAAGCACACCCGAATTATTACGATTGCAAACCAAAAGGGCGGGGTTGGTAAGACTACGTCGGCAGTAAACCTTGCGGCATCTATGGCACTAGCGGGCCTAAATGTTTTGGTAATTGACCTTGATCCACAAGGAAATGCCAGTACCGCCTTTGGAATCGACCACTATGAGGATGCCAGCGGCTCGTTTGATGTTCTACTGGATGGCGAGCCAATTGCCGAGATGATGAGCGCTGCTGAAGGATTCGATTCCCTTTGGGTGCTGCCGGCAACATTGGATCTGGCTGGCGCAGACATTGAGCTGATTTCTAATGTGGCGGAGGCCGAGCGCCCATTTTTGCTAAAGCAAGCATTGGCTGATTTCCTGGCTGACCACGAGATGGACTATGTGTTCATTGACTGCCCACCAAGCCTGGGCATGCTCACAATTAATGCGCTGGCAGCGGTTACGGAGGTTCTGATTCCAATCCAGTGCGAGTTCTACGCCCTGGAAGGCGTCCAGCAGTTGCTGCGAACTATCGAATTTGCAAAAGAACGCCTTAATCCTGACCTTGAAGTAAGCACTATTTTGCTAACTATGTACAACTCCACAACCAACCTTTCGGCTTCAGTTGTTGAGGAAGTCCGAGGTTTCTTCGGCAAAAAAGTCCTCGATACAGTCATCCCGAGGTCAATTTATGTGGCAGAAGCACCATCATTTGGACAATCTGTAATGACGTACGACCCAGGTTCATCAGGGGCAGTGGCTTATTTGGCTGCGGCCCGCGAAATCACCGAACGTAAGCGGAAAGGTTAAATAAATGGCGAAAAGACAGAGCCTAGGACGTGGCTTAGGAGCTTTAATCCCGGACGTTTCACGTGAAACTTCAAAGTCAAAGACTGGTTCGGGCACTAAGCCTGCAAAGAAGTCGCCAACAGCAAAGAAAGCTGCTCCAGCTACCAAGAGTGCCAAGAAGCCGGCATCGAAAGCTCCCGCAAAGGCAGCAACAGCAAAAGCCACTGAACCAACATCCGCCAAGCCGACAGCTGCAAACCCTTCAGCCTCGGGTACTTCAGCCTCTGCAAAGACTCCAATCACTACGCAACCACCTGTTGCAATCGCGGGCTTAACTTTTGCCGAACTTCCGGTTCGCTCAATTTCCCCAAATGCTCAGCAGCCACGACAAGTGTTCGACGATGAGGCGCTGGCAGAGTTAGTCCACTCGATCCAGGAGGTGGGGCTATTACAACCGATCGTGGTTCGCCCAGCCAGTGGCGGGGGATACGAGCTCGTAGCCGGTGAACGCCGATTACGAGCCACGAAAAAGGCTGGTTTTAAGACAATTCCAGCCTTGATTCGCGAAACTGCAGATGACCAAATGCTGCGAGATGCGTTGCTAGAAAACCTTCATCGCGCAGCACTTACCCCACTTGAAGAAGCTGCCGCCTACAAACAATTGCTTGAAGATTTCGGTGGGACCCAAGATGAACTAGCCACTCGGTTGGGAAGATCACGACCACAGATCTCTAACACGCTTCGTTTGCTCAACCTGCCATTAGCTGTGCAGCGACGGGTGGCAGCTGGAGTTATCTCGGCCGGACATGCTCGCGCTTTGCTCGGACTTAAAGATCAAGGGGCAATCGAGCGTCTTGCTAGTCGGATTGTCGCTGAGGGTCTTTCGGTGCGAACTGTGGAAGAAATTGTTTCGCTTGGCCAAGATGACAAGCAAACAAAACCAACGACTAAGAAGCCATCCGGAACGATCAGCGCACCAGGCCTTAAATCAATCGGTGATCGATTATCTGACCGCCTCGATACCAGAGTCACGGTTCAGGTTGGCAAGTCCCGAGGCAAAGTCATTATTGAGTTTGCCACCCTGGAAGATTTGCAAAGAATCGTTGAAGTTATTGACCCAAAGCAGCGTGGCATGTTCGGGGAACCGCTTAAGTAATTCACTTACACACATGTGAACAACCTGTGTAGGAACTAGAAATGTGATGCACGTCACATTTATTCGTAAGTAGTTTTAGTTAGCCGATTCTTGGGGCCAATATTCGGGTAATTGCTGAGCTCAGGCCGGCTGCGATTTGGTCCCTGGTTTCAGGCTGAGACAACAAAGCGCTGTCGTGTGGGCTAGTGGCATAACCAAACTCGACTTTGATACTCGGCATTTTGGTTAAGCGCAGCAGATCCCAAGTTTTTGCATGAGATCGGGAGTCAGTCAGCGAAGTGCGGGAACAAACTTCTTCTTGAACAATCTCAGCCAATCTCATGCCTGTTGCAGACCGGGAATACTGATGGCCGAAATAGTACGAAGCGGACCCTTGTGCCAAAGGATTGTGGTGGCGGTCCAAACTAAGGCCAATCGTTATATCTACATTGCTTTCGTTGGCAAGACTGGCTCGAGTGCGCTCACTATCAACCTGGCCAGATTTTGGTCGAGTTAACAGAACCAGAGTGCCCATTGCGCCCAGGCGCCCCTCGAGCCGAGAGGCCACATCCCAGCAAATGTCCGCGTGGGTTAATTCGCTGTCAATCAGACGCTCATCCAAATCACTTGGGTCGAGCAGGATGGAACAGGTCTCAACAGTTCGAGTCTTTCCAAAATTTGCAACGGTTAACAACTCACGAAGATGTTCTTGGCTACCACCAGCAATGGTTCGTGCCAATCTTTGAAAAGCGCGAAAGAAAGCGGGACCGCAAATGCCGTCCACTTCGAGCCCAACATTTCGCTGAAATTCGCGGACTGCCGAATCTGTGCTCTTAGCAAAGATCCCATCAACTCGATCTAGTGCAAAACCCAACTCAATTAAACGTTGTTGCAGTTGCGCAACATCTTCACCTTGAATCAAGTGGCCAGGTGAAAAACTTAATACTCGATCGCCAACTTTCCAACGAGCCTCTTCAAGCCGGCGAAAAGTTTGTGGGCCAACCAAGCCATCAACAGTTAACCCTCGGGTCTGCTGAAAATAACGCAGCGCAGCAAGCAAGATGTCATCAAAGACATCTGCCGCTGCGCTGGCGTTTGAACTAATGAGTCCAAGACGAACTAACCGATCACGAACCTCTGTTACTGCCGGCCCTTGATCGCCGCGTCGCAGGATCGTTACTGTCATTGGTTAGTTAAATAAACTCAGCAAGATCTGCAAGTAGGGCAGCTTTAGGCTTAGCACCAATGATCTGCTTAACGATTTCACCATTCTGATAAACATTCATGGTGGGAATCGAAGTGACACCGTAGTTAGCTGCGGTGGCAGGATTCTCGTCGACGTTTAACTTCAAAATAGTTAGTTTGTCGCCATGAGCTGCAGCAATCTCTTCAAGGATTGGACCAATCATTTTGCAAGGTCCACACCATTCAGCCCAAAAATCAACCAATACTGGCTTATCACTCATCAATACATCGTCAGCGAACGATGCGTCTGTTACGGCTGCAGTTGCGCCCATTTTTACTCCTATTGTTGCTATTGGTTCAAGCATAAGTGGTTAGAGATTAACCACTTGTTTAATTGAATAAGTCGAGCTATTTGCTGTGTAGATGTGACAAAAAGCGTTCCGCATCAAGTGCTGCGCTACAACCGGTTCCAGCTGCAGTGATGGCTTGACGGTAGGTGTGATCAACCAAGTCGCCACACGCAAAAACCCCAGAAAGGTTTGTGGCGGTAGTTCCAGCACCGGTTAGCACGTAACCGTTCGGGTCCAAATCAACCTGTCCCTTTAGAAGTTCAGAGCGCGGATCATGGCCGATAGCGACGAACAAACCAGTGATCGAAAGTTCGCGAGTGTCACCAGTGTTGATGTCGCGAATAGTGACACCCGAAAGCTTTGCATCGCCATGCAATTCAGTGACTTCGCTATTCCAAGCAAAACTAATTTTTGGATCATTATGAGCCCGCTCAGCCATAATTTTGCTGGCACGTAACTCATCTCTGCGGTGAATCATGGTTACGCTTCTGGCAAATCGGGTTAAGAAAGTCGCTTCCTCAACCGCAGAGTCGCCTCCACCTACAACAGCGATGTCTTGGTCTCGGAAGAAGAAACCGTCGCAAGTCGCACACCATGAAACACCATGTCCCGAAAGACGCTTTTCATTTTCAATTCCAAGTTCTCGGTAGCTAGATCCGGTAGCCAAAATAACCGAATGAGCCTTGTACTCTCGGCCTTCACCATCAATAACGGTCTTAACATCGCCAGTTAAGTTGGCGGCTGTGACATCATCGGTAATTAGATTCGCGCCAAACTTAACGGCTTGCGCGCGCATGTTCTCCATGAGTGCAGGACCCATGATGCCATCCTGAAATCCTGGGAAATTTTCAACTTCAGTCGTATTCATTAGTGCTCCACCAGCGGTAACAGCACCTTCAAAGACGATTGGTTTAAGTTGCGCCCGAGCTGCATAAATTGCTGCGGTATACCCAGCTGGACCAGAACCGATAATGATTACGTCGTTGATGTCGTCTGACATTTGATTTCCTTAGAATGTGTTGCTTCAAGTTTACTAACTTAAGGGCAGGCACACAGACTTGCCGCAGGGATTAAAGCACCTCACGGTTACTTCAAGTGGCGCTAGAGACGAACTTTTACCTCAGAGATTCCGCCCTGGAATTCACCGGAATCATTCGCTGGTAAATCTGGGGTTATCCAAATCAAGACATACCTACCTGAAGCAGAATCAGAAGTCCCAAATGATGTGGAAACTTCGGTTGGTGCAATGTCAGCAAACTTTGTTTCGGTAGCAAGATCAGGCTCGGGCGAGTTGAGTACATAGATCTCAGCCGTGTGTCCGGCAATAAAGTCAAGGTCTAGCCCGAATACCTCTTGGGTAACACCCAAATCAAGTAGTAAGCCAATCCCGGCCTTACCCGACATTTCGGCATCTTTGTAAGTGTCAGTAGTCCAAGCAGTGGCGATATTGCCGTCAATGGCAAGCAAAGCTTGACCTTCATTTTCGGTGCGATCTCCCAATGGGTCATAAATTGTGACGTCGACAATCTCGGCAATCCCGCCGGTTGCCTGGGAGACCTGTTCACTGGGTAGGGGAGTTTCCAAACTTGTAATACTGGAATCGGAGCCGTGAAAATTACTCGTCAACAATTGCCAACCAACCCAGCCAAAAAGTAAAACTGAGAATCCAGCAATTAAGGTAGAGCGCAATCGACGTGGTTGGGCAGATTGCGGCGGCGTCCACGTTACTGAACTAGCAGTCAGTCGTGAGACTCGGTTTTGCAAGCTCTCCGATTCCTCTGCTTCACCAACAGACAACGCATCAAGTAACTGGCGCATTGTTGAGAAGGTGCCATCTTGAGTTTGGGTGTAAAGCCGATCAATGTAAGGTCTGACGCCGACATGAACTTGACTTGGTAAAACCAAACCAGTTCCGCCACTACCTAATGCAGCGGGAAGCGAATCTACGCTGCCATGCGGCCACATCCCAGTAATCATTACAAAAAGTAATTGACCAACACCCTTGATGTCTTGGGAAACTCCATCAGTTGAGTCAGGTCCCAATAGCGCAGAGTCAACGCCAAAGCCCGCAAGTCTTACTTCTTGCCCTTGCGAAAAAATCACGTTATGCGGGCGCAGGCGTCGGTGGAAAACATTTAATGAGTGCGCATGCATCAAAGTATTTGCAATCATTCCAAGTTGCTTAAGCGCTTGTTCGACTGGAAAAACTTCCCCACGCCGAATGAGAATTCGATCTAGAGATTCACCGTCCAACCATTCAGTGACGATTCCAACGTATCGATCCGGCGAATCAGTTGCTGTTGTGCTTGAAATCTTTCCATCAGCAACAACATCCAAAATCGAAACTACATCGCGACGATCATTTGCTGCAGCCAACTGACATTCCTGCAGCAATTTAATGCTTCGAAGATCTGAAGTTGGTAAGAGAATTAAGTTAACCCAACGCTTTAAGGAAATATCCATAGCGCGCCAGATAGGCGAACTGAGTGAGCTAGAGACTTGAACGTCTAGCGCATATCGACCGTCAAAGATTCGATCATTCGCACCACTCATAATTGCAGTGTAGTTGTCTATTTTCTGCGCACTAACGCAAGGACTGCTGAAATTTCGGATATTCGCAACACCTTTGCTAAGCCCACGTAGGTCAGCGAGAACAAAACAGTAAAGACACCAATTGCAGCTGCGACACGAAGTGTGGATGGCTCAGGTTGATTTGTGATTGTGACGCGAACTAAGAAATATGAAAGCACTGCCGCGACTACGCTGGCTGCGCTTACCCTAACCATCAATCGCAAATGACCACTCTTGCGGATTTCTGGAACGCGATTACCGACTCGGCGCCAGGTTATGGCACAGGTGATCACATATGAAATTGAATATCCCAGCGCCAATCCAGCCACTTGTAACCCATTAGGCAAAAGGGAAAAAAGCGTGAATCCGATAACTATGTGTAAGGCATTGAAGCCCAGGTTGATCATAAATGGCGTTTTGGTGTTTTCTTGGGCGTAGTAACTGCGTAGCAAAACATAGAACAGTGAAAAAGCCGGAAGCCCGATTGCAAACATTGATGCAACAGCGCCGAGTGCAGCACCTTGGGCCGTAGTTGAAGCGCCATATCCATAAAGCAACGAACCTAACCACGGACCCGTTGCAAGCAGAAAGACTGCACTCGGAATGATTAGCGCCGAAACTAATCTCAAAGAGGTTGATAGCTCCCCACCAAATGCAGAAAGGTCTTTGTCGTGAGCCTGCCTACTTAAGCGAGGAAGCAGTGCAGTGATGATTGAGACCGTGATGATTGAGTGCGGCAACATCATCATTAGCTGACCTTTTTGATAGGAAGTAAATCCGACTGCAATTGCAGCCGGTTCTCCTGCAACTAAAACATTTGCCAATGTAGTTAGGTTCGATACCAATAAAAATGTAATTTGATTTACTAAAACAAATCCAATGGTCCACTTTGCTAAGTTGCCGACCTTGCCATTTCCAACATTTCTAAATTGAAAATTTGGCTTAAAGCTATACCCGGATTTAGCTAGTGCGGGAATGAGAATCAAGGCTTGCGCCATCACACCAAGTGTTGTGCCAAATCCAAGCAAGTTGATTTGTGCAACTGTCACCGATCCAGCAGTTGGTATGCCAGACATAGTCGAAACAAAAAGCGCGGCAGTTGCAATCACAATTATGTTGTTAAGGATTGGTGCATACATTGGCAGAGAAAACGAGTTACGTGAATTTAGAACTTGTGAAGCAAGTGTGTATAGGCCATAGAAGAAGATTTGCGGTAAGCACCAACGGGCAAACATTGTTGCAACATCGAACTCTTCCGGAGTCCAAAGTTTCGTTGCATATAGATGAACAATTAACCCTGCAACCAAAACCGTGGCAAGCACGATGCTGATCAGAACCAGACCTACGAGTGTCAAGAGCTGATCGGTGAATTGCTTTCCTTGGTCTGCATCATCTTCCATGTGCCTAACGAGTGCGGGAATGAAAACAGCATTGATCGCACCACCGGCGATAAGAATGTAAATAATGTTTGGAATGCTGTTCGCAACAGAGTAGGTGTCAGAAAAGATCCCGGTGCCGATTGCGGCAACCAAAGCAATATCTCGAAAAACACCAGTTATCCGACTAGCAAGTGTGCCAGCCGCCATACCTGAGGTTTGCCCGATAAATGATGACAATGTCTTCTCAATCCACCTAATCGTGAGTTAACTTTCCAAAGCCTTATCTTGATTCTTGCTCTTGCGTCGCTTTACAAAATTACCCAGAGCTAAAAGCACGAGTAATCCAAAGGCTCCCCACACCAGAGTACGGGCGAACTGACTGTAAGCAGCTGAAGAGATTTGCATATCTTTTTCTTCGCCAAAACGTTTACCGTTAGGAGCAATCAACTGTGCCTGAACATCGACAACACCAGCGCCAATCAAGGTAACCGCAACTGGGACAGTGATTCTTTGTCCACGGCCAACTTGGATTAGTTCAGTAGGAACGGATGTGAATCGAGAAGTGGCTGAACTGGTAAGGCTAATGCTCACGGAGATATCACGATCACTTTCATTCACGACAGTGATTGGAATGTCTGATTCTTCCTGCGGAGTTGTAATTCGTGAGGAGCCTTGAATGCTTATGGCGCCCAGATAAGTGTCAATCAGCGCAAGATTTTTTGAAAGAAATTCAGTTGCCTCGCCATTGGATTCCCAAAGTTCGGAAAATCCAAGAACCCGCGATGCCTCAAATCCGGCTACCAAATCCTTGTCAGCAAAAACCGAAGCCAAAGTTCCGATCTCTTTGCGAAGCTGATCTGCTTGTCGAATCCTTAACTTTGTGAACCCACTTTGAAATTCGTAATCAGTCGTTTCGTAGTTGCCCACTGAACTGGAAGATTCAACGGATTCTAAATTCACAATCTGTAGCCAGTTTTGATCACTTAGGCCTGCGATAAGTTCGGAAAGGTGCGCGCTTGAGATATTCCAATTAGTTGGGGCAAGCACAATTATTGATCGAGACTTTTGAGGAGATTCGGCTGTGATCATCCCAATCTCACTTCTTAAACATGTCTCAGCTTTAAACAACTCATCTGCATTGTTATTGGCTGCTATCAAGCACGATGAAGTTGCAAGGTCGTGAACCAACACTGGATTTGATTCTGCAGTTGCTACCGCAGGCGTAGTTATCCGCGAATCACCGCGCAAGAAATCATTTGAAACAATCGTGCGGATGCCTTGGCTATTCATTAGTGAAATCGTCTTAGTATCTGCAGCGCCTTGAACCGGTGCATAAAAAATTGGACTACTACCCGCAACTGAACGCGTAAGTGCCATTGCATCCTGTAAGTCGCGCTGGTGATCTACCAAAGACAAAGCAGTTAAATTGGCGCTGCCAAACGGTAAAAATCCACTCGGAAATAAACCTTCCAATGCATCGCTGAGTTTGTTCGGGACTTCGGAATCAGAACTTGCAGCTAACTGACCAACCCAAGAGCTCAATGCTGAATCTTGCAACCACGAAATCTTCGATCCTGATTCGCTCAAGATCAGATCGGTCAATCTCTGAGCTTCAGCTAGATCTGTTTTCTCATCTTGAACCTCGCCATTACCAAGGTGATTATTGCGCGTTGTGAGCGGTGCAACGAATGCGACATTGGTTGGTTTGATGTCTGCATTAAAGAACCACGGGGTAGTAACTACCGTTGCTTCGTTGTTGTCAGACAAATTTGGCTTTGCACCAAATGCGTAAACACCTGATGCGTTCGCTCCAAGTACTTCTTCGCCGATAAAAGTAATCCGCCAACTCTTCGTTCCCCCCGGGACAATGTTGCGCAGACTTGCGGAGAAATCCGAGGAGATTAAGTTTCTCGATATTGATGGATCCGAGATCAATTCAGCCAGCTGACTTCGGGATTTGATTGCAGGTGTTGAAACTAGGTTTAACTCAAGTTCTGAGATCGTCTCGTTCGTTGTATTAGTAAAAGTCCCCTGCAACTCAACTAGATGGCGACCCTGCAAGGGTTCAACCAAATCAGCCAGTTTTGAGATCTTTAATCCCGTAATGCTTACCAAGTCGCCTTCGGCTGCTTGCGATGATTGGGCCGGAAGAAGTGTTTGTCCAGCGACAATTGCGAGCAATGATACGAAAGTTGTAATGCGAACCCGTGTTAGGAGATTCCACCTGATTTCTGGCGAAAATCTGAATCCTCGAATACGGCTCATTAACCAAGAATACCTACAAATATTGGACTTTTCGTTATTGCATCTAGGCTAGGTCAAGTTATGAACAACTCATCACCGCAAGCAATCGCAACCCAGGCAGTAACCGCTGCGCTTGGTCAGATGCCTGATGTGATGGAACTTGCCGAACTATTCAAAACTGCAGGTTTCGAGTTTGCCATTGTTGGCGGGCCGGTACGAGACATCATTTTGAATCGCGAGATAAACGACTTAGATTTCACAACCAATGCAAACCCGGAGCAAATACTTAGCTTGGTTACTCCATGGGCCGACACCGTTTGGGATGTGGGTATTGCATTCGGAACTGTTGGCGCCCGACGAAAAGATTTTCAAGTAGAAATAACTACTTATCGCTCAGAGATTTACAGTGACGAAAGCCGCAAGCCTGAAGTTACTTTTGGTTCTTCGCTAGAGGAAGATTTGATTCGCCGCGATTTCACAATTAATGCGATGGCAGTCCGATTGCCGGAACTTGTTTTTGTAGATCCGTTTGGCGGTGTCGATGACTTGATTAAGCGAATCATTCGCACCCCACGGGAACCCGAACTATCTTTCTCAGATGACCCATTGCGCATGATGCGAGCCGCAAGGTTTGCAAGTCAGTTAGGTTTCACACCTGTCGTTGATGTTCTGTTGGCTGCAACTGAAATGTCGGAACGAATAAGTATTGTTTCTGCGGAAAGAATCAGAGACGAATTTAGTAAATTGATCATGGGAGATCATCCAAGTGTTGGTCTTGAGATTCTCGAAGGTACAAAACTCGCGGAACATGTAATTCCTGAATTGCCTGCGCTACAACTTGAAATTGATGAGCACCACAAACATAAAGATGTATACGAACACAGCTTGATCGTGCTGCAGCAAGCCATTGATTTGGAAACAACTCACGAACCCAAATTTGAACCAGACCTAGTGTTGCGTCTTGCAGCGCTGCTGCATGACATCGGCAAACCAAAAACACGAAGGTTTGAATCTGGTGGCGGCGTTAGCTTCCATCATCATGAAGTGGTTGGCGCAAAGATTGCCCGCAAACGGTTAACTGCGATGCGTTATCCAAGCGACTTGATTGATTCAGTATGCAAGCTAACTGAACTCCATTTGCGGTTTCATGGATATGGCCAAGGTCAATGGACTGACTCTGCTGTGCGAAGGTATGTGAGAGATGCTGGTGACGAACTAGCTCGACTACATAAGTTGACTAGAGCTGATTGCACGACCCGAAATCCGCGGCGTGCTGCAATTCTTTCGGCAACCTATGACGATCTCGAGGATCGCATTGCTGCCCTGGCTCAACAGGAAGAACTCAATTCGATCAGACCCGATCTTGATGGCAATGAGATCATGCAGATCTTGAATGTCCCATCAGGTCCTATCGTTGGCAAGGCTTACAACTATTTACTAGAGGTTCGGCTCGATGAAGGACCGCTGACGCGGGAGCAAGCAGTTGAGCGGCTTACTTCTTGGTGGAAAGCACAGAACTAGAGCGTTGCATTCTTATTTCGGTATTTTCCGAGCAAGAAAAATGCCAAACCTGCGCTACAACTCAATAGCACAACGGTATAGGCCGACCCAACATTGACGTTCTCGCGAATCCCACTGATAAGCGCATATGTAGTGATTCCCAAAATCAAAGAGACGTTGATCATCATGTCGAAGATCGAAAAGACTCGACCGCGGTGGGCATCATCAATAGTTCGCTGAATGGTTGTATCTGCATTGATCTTTAGCAACTGACCAGCAAAACTTAGCGAAGCAGCCGTAGCGCAAACCGCAATCAAACTACCTATTTGGTAGCCAATGAAACTAATTACCGTGCACGCAGTGACAGCAACGGTCATGGCTGTAATCAAATGCACTTGTCGATGTGGTGCGACTTCCGAATTAGATCTATCTTTTCGGTCGCTAAGTAAGAAAGTGCTGAGTATGGCTGCAGTAAATGCACCAGTAGCAGCAGCTCCGGCGCAAAGCCCAAAATCCAACACTGCTTGATCTGGGCCTGCACCAGGATGCCATTTGGTTCGGGATAGTAAGAGTGCATGAACTGTTAAGGCTCCAAATGCCCAACGCTGAAATGCAACTGCTCCCATACTGCTGAAAGCTCGGCCGGATCGGACCATGTATTGAAACCCCGAGACGAGGCCAGACAACGCATTCCTAAACTCATCGCGAATAGCTGATTCAACGAGGTACGGCCCAAGCACATTCTTAGGCGTAATTCGAAGTGCAATCAAGGAAGCAACTGCGGCAAATACCGAACCTAAGATAACCAATCCAGCATTTACTGAATCTGAATTAGCCAACACATTCTGGGTAGCAATACCTAAAGCCGCAGCAAGTGATGCTGCGGTTGTGCCCAGAGTTGGGAAGAGCGCATTGGCAGGAACTAGGTCGTCTCCATCAACCACATGAGGCAGCGAAGCCGATAATGCCGCTTGAACAAATCTATTAACACCAAGGCTTATCAAAACTAAAACGGCAAGAAGTGTGTTGGCGGAACTACCGGTAATTACTATCGCAATGGCAATCATGGTTATCACCCGAACCAAATTGGCACGAATCAAAATCATTCGACGCGACCAACGATCGATGAAAACGCCAACAAAGGGCGCGACTAGAGAATATGGCAAAAGCAATATGCCAAAAGCTAACGCGATTTTTCGAGGATCTGATTCTCGTTGTGGCGAAAACAAAACAAAAGTTGCCAATGCAGTTTGCAACAAACCATCGCCGGCTTGACCAAAAATCCGAACTGCAAGCAACTCCCGAGAATTTGGATGTCGCAATACCGAAAAGGATTTAACAGTTGGGCGATTCACGTAAATCACGCTACCCGTTGTTACTCAAAAAGATTGGTATGCCAGATAGGAAGTTGAAAAAACCAAGGGCCCCTAGTTGAACTAGGAGCCCTTGATAACGGAGGCCGCTTTTATGTCATTAACTTTGTGTTAACGACACCCGAAGCGCAACGGGTATAGAAGGTGTTCCCGAACTTTGTTTGCCGAGAATTACTTTCCAACGATGAAGTCTTCAACTTCTTGACGGCAGGTACTGTCGTCATACTGAACCGGCGGGCTCTTCATGAAGTAGCTGGAAGCACTCAGGATTGGGCCACCAATTCCGCGATCTTTTGCAATCTTGCAAGCACGAATTGCGTCAATGATGACACCAGCAGAGTTTGGTGAATCCCAAACTTCCAACTTGTATTCAAGACTCAACGGCACATCACCAAATGCTCGACCTTCAAGGCGAACAAATGCCCATTTACGATCATCAAGCCATGCAACGTAGTCACTTGGACCAATGTGGACATTGCGTGGATCAATCTTGTCGCGTAACTGTGATGTCACAGATTGAGTCTTGGAAATCTTCTTTGATTCCAAACGATCGCGCTCGAGCATGTTCATGAAGTCCATGTTTCCGCCAACATTTAGCTGGTAGGTGCGATCGACTGTTACGCCACGATCTTCAAAAAGTTTTGCAAGAACGCGGTGAGTAATGGTGGCACCAACTTGGCTCTTGATGTCATCGCCAACAATTGGAACGCCGGCTGCAGTGAATTTGTCTGCCCACTCTTTGGTACCTGCGATGAATACTGGAAGTGCGTTAACGAAACCCACGCCGGCATCAATTGCACATTGTGCGTAGAACTTCGCAGCTTCTTCGGAACCAACCGGAAGATAGCAAACTAATACATCAACCTTGGCGTCCTTAAGGGCTTTGACTACATCCACTGGGGAATCATCTGACTCAACAACCATGTCGCGGTAGTACTTACCAAGTCCATCGTAAGTATGTCCGCGTAGAACGGTCACACCTGTTGGTGGAACATCGGAGAACTTGATTGTGTTGTTCTCGCTGGCAAAGATTGCGTCGGAAAGATCTTGTCCAACCTTCTTTGCATCAACATCGATCGCAACTACAAACTTCACATCTTTAACGTGATAGTCACCGAATTGAACATGCATAAGTCCTGGAACTGATGCTTTTGGATCTGCGTCTTTGTAATACTCAACGCCTTGTACAAGCGATGATGCGCAGTTACCTACGCCAACAATCGCCACTCTAACTTCGCTCACTGTAAGCCTCCTAGTTGTCAGTGATTTTTTCTTGCGGTCTTACTTGTTATTAACTTGCGAGATTGCTGAGTTACCGCCATCTGCGGCGCTCTGCGATTGCTCTCGCGAGATAAGTTCATTTAGCCAACGCACTTCACGCTCGAGTGCATCTAATCCATGTTGTTGAAGTTCTAGCGTGTAAGAATCTAAGCGCTCTCGACCTTTAGCCAGATTGGTTTGAAGGTTGGCTAGTCGCTCTTCGACGCGACTTCGACGACCTAGCAGGATGTGAATGCGGGTACTAACTTCAGTTTGGCCAAAAAGTGACATACGAACTGCAAAGGTGTCATCGTCCCAAGCACCTGGTCCGCTATCAGCGACTAAAGCATTGAAGTGCGCCAAGCCAGATTCAGTTAGTGCATATGTAATACGAGCCCGCTTTGGGTATTTTCCGGTGCCAACTTCATCTTGTTCTACTAGAAGTCCGCGCTCGACCAAGGACTTAAGAGTTGGGTATAGCGCTCCATAGGAGATTGTGCTGAAAAGTCCCAGCACTGAAATCAATCGCTTACGGAGTTCGTAGCCATGCTGCGGTGTTTTGGATAGCACGCCAAGGATCGCGAGCTCGAGAGCGTCCGATCGTTTAGCCATAGCAATTCATCCCAAAATAGAAGAAAAAGATGTATCAAATTGATACATCTAGAGGATACCCTGCCCATTAGCCTCACCTCAATTCGACAGGCAGAACCTTGAAAAAGACCATCAAACTATGGAAATTGCTCAACAGCCTTAAGGTTGTCAGGTGAGTAGGCCTGGTTCGCATCAAAGCATCTCCGGTATTCGTGCTGGTGGCGTTAGTTCTGAGCCGCCTCGTCCGATTCCGTATCCAGCCGAAGATGTCGCAGATCCAGTTCGACCGCGCCATGTTTTGGATTACGTATTAGCTCGTCGCGCTGTATTGGAACAGATAAAGCACGATGCCTTGCTGCGCGAACAGGTTTGTGATGCAGATCCATATTTGTTGCGGGCCGCAAAGCATCATGGCGAAGAGACCGAACGCTTGTGTCCAATGTGCGCCAAGAGCGAACTAGTACATGTGACATATATCTTCGGTGACGATCTTGGTTATCTATCGGGCAGAGTCAAGACAACCAGCGATTTGAAGATTTTAGCCTATGAGTACGGACATTTCCGGGTTTATGTAGTTGAAGTTTGTAAGTTGTGCGGCTGGAATCATCTACACATGTCATATGTATTGGGCGATGGCGCGCCTCGCACTCCACCGCGTGAGCCCCGAGATGTGTTGAAATAGAGGAATGGCAAACTATCCCCGTAAAGATAAGCGCGGCATCAAGCGCTTCATTCCATCCTTAAAGCAGTTTGTCCTACTTGCCGTTTTTGGCATGGTGGCAGGTATCGCAGCAATTGCCATCGCAGTGAAAGTTGTTGCCATCCCGCAAGCAAGCGAGATCGCTACCGCGCAGACCACCATCTTGTATTACGACGATGGCGTTACAGAACTAGCGCGCTTAGGTGAAGCCAATCGGGTATCCGTTGATTTTTCCCAAATTCCAGTCGTAACTCAGCAGGCGATGTTAGCCGCGGAAGATCGCGATTTCTATAAACATGGTGGCTTTTCAATACGAGGAATTTCTCGCGCGGTCTATAAGAACGTAATGGGAGCAGCCGGTGCCGGTGGTGGCTCAACAATTACGCAGCAGTATGCAAAGAATGCCTACTTAACACAAGAGCGAACTCTCACTCGTAAAGCCAAAGAATTAATTCTTTCTATCAAGCTAGAAACTTTGGTCAGTAAGGATCAAATTCTTGCTGACTATATGAACACAATTTATTTCGGTAGAAATGCATACGGAATTGAAAGTGCTGCAAATCAATACTTCGGAAAGCGCGCGATCGACTTAGATCTAGCCGAATCAGCTTTTCTTGCTGGCATTGTGCAAGCACCGAATGGATTATCACCAGAAGAAAACCTCAGTGGGTTACAACAACGTTGGGACTATGTTCTAGATGGCATGGTCTCCCAAGGTTGGTTAAGTCAAAGCGAACGTGATGCAGCAATGTTCCCGATGTATTTGACTGAACCGCCATCACAAACTTTTTCCGGTCCGCAAGGTCACCTCGTCGAACAAGCTCGACAGACCATGTATGAATATGACATCAGCGAAGATTTGATTAACCTCGGTGGACTTCGAGTAATTACTACTTTCAACAAGCAAGCACAGGACGCGATGATCCTTGCAGTCGAAGAAGAAGGTCCCAAGGAAAACATCGAAGGTTTGAGAATTGGTGTTGCCTCAGTTCGTCCGGAAACTGGCGAAGTTGTTGCAATGTATGGCGGCGCTGACTATTTGGAAAATCAACTAAATAACGCCACGCAGATGATTGGCCAAGCTGGATCAACCTTTAAGCCATTCACATTGGCAGCTGGAATTGAAAGTGGCGCAACGCTCGCTACTGCTTTTAGTGGAAAGAACAAAACCAAAGTAGACAACTATGTTGTAGTGAATTACGGCGGCCAGTCTTTTGGTGACCGAGTTACTTTGCTAAAGGCAACTGAGAGTTCAATTAACTCTGCCTATGTTGAATTAGCTGAATCAGTTGGACGCGAGACAGTTCTTGAAGCTGCAATTCGGGCAGGTATTCCAGCCGAAGCTGTTGGAATGGAACCAAACCTGGCATTCACTCTAGGAACTGCCAGCCCACATGTGGTTGACATCGCAGCAGCTTATGCAACATTTGCATCGCGAGGTTTGCAAGTGGAACCTGCTTATCTAAAGTCAATTACGACGGCAGCTGGTGAAACTCTTTACAAACTAAATCCAAAACCAGTGCAGGCATTCAGTACTGATGTTGCAGACATAGTTTCATATGCGTTGCAAAGCGTGGTTCAAGTTGGAACTGGTAAAGCAGCAAAGGCATTGGGACGTCCGGTGGCAGGCAAAACCGGAACTACCAATGACAACAAGTCGGCACTCTTTGCTGGATACACACCTGATTTGGCTACCGCTGTCATGTTTGTAAAGGACGGACCAGATGGCCAACCAGTTTCATTGTCTGGCACCGGCGGCATGAAATCCGTAACTGGTGGTTCATACCCTGCTCGAATTTTCACGGCTTACATGAAGGGTGCGCTCAAAGATTCGCCAGTTAAGAAGTTTGCAGCGCTTCCAACCGGGCAACCAAATGGTGCGAACCCTACCGAAAGCCCATCTCCATCGGCAGCTCCAACAACTCCGGTAGATCCAAATGCTCCAGTAACCATGCCAGATCTGGTCGGCACCACATCTGATCAAGCGATTTCGATATTGCAGGGTCTGGGTCTTAATCCAATTCTTGAGTTGCAACTCGGCTCAGACGCGACATTGCCGCTGTTTGTCTTGGAGCAATCAGTAACAGTTGGAAGCATGTCTATGCCCGGAACAAATGTCACTTTGAAAGTGGTAAACGTTTTACCGTAGCGGGAATTAATCCAACCCAATAACGGAATCAAAATTGGTCGTTGTGTTTCTAACATTGCAAACCAAGGTGTCACCAACAGCAAGGTTTGAGTCATTACTCCAAAGCATTGAGACCTGCATGTGCGGCGGCTCAACAAAATCTAGATTCTTACCTTGATAACTAAATGGAGATCTAACTTTTCCGATTGCTTGCGATAGGCCCTCAGCAATCGCAACACCTCGTTTGCGCAGTGAGCTTGCGTTAGTAGGCGCTGCCATTGCTACCCCATGAGCTGTGCCACCACTAACAACAACTAGGCGTTTGTGATTGCCACTATCGATTTGCTGGTAACCAACTGTCTGGCGATGCAGCAATTCATGAATTTGTAGCACTGTCCCGGTTGCTTGTAACGCATCTGGTTCACCTAGCCACAACTTAGTTCCAATTCGCACTTCAATGTCTAAATCAAATTTGTAATTCTGCAACATTTTCTTAAGAGATCGAACTTGCTTTTCAGTGATGTGAGAAATGCTTACTTGTTTTGGTAATGAATGCTTAGTTGAAAGTTCTTCGTATAAAACAATCCAGTTCCAGAGTTCCGTCATACTCTTAGAAAGATCTGCACCATTGAAGGCCGCAGAGATTTCTGTCGTCACATCTACTTTTGTTGGTGATTGTGCAATTGGTAAATGAAGCGAAAGACCCAAAACTTTCATGTCACTAAAGTTTTCTAGCGACTGCATATCAAAGTGCAACATGCCAAAGCGTGAGAGAGATGTCTTTCCTTCAAGATAAATATTCTTGGCACCGGCCGATCTAACTGAAGCCAAATCTAAGTTGCTTGCGGTGACAATGATTCGTTCCGCATTGTGTTCTAAGTGTTTGCGCCACTGAACAACTGCCGATTCATCCACCACATTGAAAGGCTCGAGCACCAAAATCTCGCCGGAAAAATCAGCAAGTGATTGTCCTAATTCCCAAACGGTGCCAATCGCAATTCGGCTACAGCCAAGTCGGGAAGCTTCACCAGCCAGAATTCCTCGCCCAAAACCGTAGCCATTGCCTTTAATCACCGGCACTAAATCAGCACCAGAGCTCGCATAGCCATTCATGACCGAGACTAAGTGGCTACGGAATTTTGCCGCATCAACATGCAATGAAAAGGTCATGATCTATCTCCGCCTCGACATGTAGAAATCGAAGGCCTTGGCCCAGATTGGCGAAAGTACATAATCCCATTCACCCACATATTCTTGCGCGTACCCGCCAGTTCCGAGCTTGAATTGGATCAATCCGAATAAATGATTTTTTTGATCCAGGGTGTCTGAAATCCCGCGCATGTCATAAACATCCGCACCTTCCCTAAGCGCAGTCTTTAGCATTTCCCATTGCACTGCATTACTAGGGCGCAAGTCTCGGGCGGCTGTAGTTGAAGCGCCATACGAATACCAAGAATGATTTCCCACCCGAGTCATGGTCGTTGCCGCTATCGCGCCATCGTGATCTGGATGTGAAGCAATGATTAGTGAAATTCGCTCAGGTGCTTCGTCGCGCATTGCATTCCACATGGTTTGGAAATAGGCAAGCGAGCGCGGCGTAAAGTGATCGCGCGCGGCAGTTTCTAAATAGCAAGTGTGAAACATTTCAAGATCGTTAACGGTGCCACTGCGAACGGCTACACCCTCTTTTTCAGCCTTACGAATATTGCGTCGCCATTGCTGATTAAAGCCTTCAAAAATTTGCTCTTCTGTTTTTCCAGCTAAATCAATTTGAAAAACGTATCTTGGTTGGTAATCACCAAATCCAGAAGCTTCCGCTTCACGTTGCTTCCAACCAAGTTTTGTTAACTGACTCAATAGTGCAATTCCCGCTTCGTTGACTTCATCGGCAGGTACTTGGCCAATTACTTTGGCTACTTCTTGCGAGATCGCAGCTTTCAAAGTTTCGGAATGCCAACGACGGACCCACGTATGTGGACCCATCTTTATTTGAAATACCCCGCGCGCTTTTGCAAAAACAACAAGTGCGTCCAATGCTTGCTCAACGTCTGAGGTTTTTTCCCAGTTTAAATCTGGACCTTCTGGCAAATAGGCAAGATACTTTTCTACTTTTGGAACTTTGCGCAACAACATCAGACCAGCACCAACGAGTTCGTCACAAACAAACCAACCGAGTGACTGTGAGGTCCAACCAGCTTTAGTCTTGCCCCAGGCAGGAGTTTGCAAAAACGACACTGATGAGCGACCTGCAATGTATGACAGGTGCTCTTCGGAACTTATTTGGCGAACCTGCACGTATTCAATCTACCTATGGTTTCGATGTACCTATGGATATTGATGACTAAGCAAATTTTGATTTACAGTGACGCTCGCAGTAAATCTAAATCGGCTGCGACACCTTCAAACGGAGTTTCTAAAACAATTGGAGCTTTTGCGGTTTTCAAGCAATTAACTATGTTGTCCATGCCGATTGAGCCCTCGCCGAGATTTGCGTGGCGATCTGTACCTGAATCAAACGAACCCTGGCTGTCGTTGCAATGAACCAAGTCAATGCGACCAGTGATCCCAAGAATTGTGTCTGCCAGCGCACCCATATCGATACCGCCGGCATGAGCATGGCAAGTGTCTAAGCAAAATCCAACGCCAGAATCCCCAACTGCACCCCAAAGTGCCTTGATGGATTCAAGTCTGCGGGCCATGGAGTTCTTGCCACCAGCAGTGTTTTCAATAAGAACTGGAACCTTCATATCTAATTGGGCCAAGGCTTTAACCCAGTTATCAATTCCAGCTTGGGGATCATCCCCATCAGTTACATGACCACCGTGAACAATTACGGCCTTGGCACCAATCGCTGCAGCAGCGTCGACATCAACCTGAAGTAGTTTGCGACTTGGAATGCGCACCTTGTTATTGGTGGTCGCCACGTTAATGATGTACCGGGCGTGAACATATATGCCGATATTTGCCGCTTCGGAACTGGCTTTTAGCCCAGCAGCACCCTCAGCATGCGGGAAAATCGAGCCTTTCCACCCCTGCGGGTCAGCCAGAAAGATCTGTATGTGGTCCAAGCCCAACTCTTTGGCTTTGGCGATGGGATCATCGCCCCCAACATGTGACCCAATTGCGAGATTTCCCATGAATTAAGGGTACTTGGCTTGGTTAACCCAGCCTTTTCCGCCTGTTGAATATGGAACTCACGGCTTTAATCCGCCCTGTGCACAAGGTTTTTTGGGCTTATAAAAATGCCCTAGACTAAAGGTTCTTGATCCCTCCTGCCACGGAAAGACCGTGGCCAATTAGTCCATAGGAGGTGGGTATCAGTATGCGTCACTACGAAGTTGTAGTAATTCTCGATCCCGAGCTCGAAGAGCGAACCGTTGCTCCGTCACTTGATGCGTTTCTAAACGTAATCAAAACTGATGGCGGCACAGTTGGCAAAGTCGATATCTGGGGTCGTCGCCGTTTGGCACACGAAATCAACAAAAAGGGTGAAGGTATCTACGCCCTACTAGACATCAACTGCTCACCAGCAGCCGTCGCTGAACTAGATCGTCAGTTGGGACTTAATGAATCAGTGCTTCGCACTAAAGTCATGCGTCTCGACGCGAAGTAGAGGTTAGTCATGGCACAAGGAGACGTAGTAGTAACAGTTATTGGAAACCTAACCGGTGACCCAGAACTGCGCTTTACTCCAAATGGCCAGGCAGTCGCATCATTCACAGTTGCTTCAACAACTCGAATGCTCGACAAAGCGACCAATGAATGGAAAGACGGAGACACTCTGTTTTTACGTTGCAGCGTTTGGCGTCAGTACGCCGAGAACGTCGCAGAATCCTTAACTAAGGGAACTCGCGTTCTAGTTACTGGCCGCTTGAAGCAGCGTTCATATGAAACTAAGGAAGGCGAAAAGCGCACCGTAGTTGAAATGGATGTCGATGACGTCGGTCCAGCTCTGCGCAATGCCACTGCAAAAGTTAGTCGCGTCGCACGCACTGACAGCGGTTACACCGGCGGCGGCTCAGCCGGTCCATCCGAAGATCCTTGGGCCGCACCTGCATCCGCAGGAGACGAACCTCCGTTCTAACGAACGATCCCATCCAACTCAACATTTGTTGAACAACCATTCCGGGTAGAACCGGGCTTCCAGAGGAGCACCACAATGGCTAAGCCACCAATTAAGAAATTCAAGCCGAAGGTTTGTGCATTCTGCGGTAAAAATGCTGCAGCAATTGACTACAAAGACATTCCAACTTTGCGTAAATTCATTTCCGATCGCGGCAAGATTCGCGCCCGCCGAATTACAGGTAACTGCACTCAGCACCAGCGCGATATCGCAAACGCAGTAAAGAATGCACGCGAAATCGCATTACTTCCATACACATCAACAGCACGATAAGGAGAGATGACTTATGAAACTTATTTTGACTCAAGAAGTCACTGGCCTTGGTAGTGCAGGAGATGTTGTAGACGTTAAGCCAGGATTTGGCCGTAACTTCCTAGTTCCACAGGGTCTTGCAACTGCATGGACTCGTGGTGGCGAAAAGCAGGTTACCCAAATCAAGCGCGCACGCAACAAGCGTTCAGTTCGCGACCTTGATCACGCACTTGAAATCAAAGCAGCACTTGAAGCGGCTCCAATTGTGATTTCAGCACGTGCTGGAAGTGAAGGACGTCTATTTGGCTCCGTCACTGTTGGGGACATTGCGTCAGCAATTCGCGTTGTAGACGTTGATAAGCGCAAGATTGTTCTTGCCGCACCAATCAAGATAGCTGGCCGTCACGAAATCACAGTTCGCCTACATGCAGATGTATTGGCAACTGTTGTTCTTGATGTTCGAGGCAGCAAGAAGTAGTAAACCTTAAATAAAAAAGCCCACGAGAGATCGTGGGCTTTTTTATTTGTATCAAAAGGTTTTGTATTGGCTGGATATCTAAAGTTGTGCGAGAATCAAGACATGACTTCAACAATGACTTTGCACACAAACCACGGCGATATCAACATCAACATCTTTGATAATCACGCTCCGAAGACTGTAAAAAACATTCTTGGCCTAGCTGACGGCTCAGTTGAATGGACGCATCCAGCAACTGGTGCAAAATCCAACACCCCACTTTATGACGGAACGATTTTTCACCGCATTATTCCTGGCTTCATGATTCAAGCCGGTGACCCACTTGGCCAAGGTACAGGTGGCCCAGGCTTCAAGTTCGAAGACGAACCACACCCAGAATTAGTTTTCGATCGCCCTTACCTACTCGCGATGGCCAATGCCGGACCAAATACAAATGGATCACAATTCTTCATCACCGTTGCACCAACAACATGGTTGAACTTCAAGCACACCATCTTTGGTGAAGTGGCAGATCAAGCGGGCCGTGATGTTGTAGATGCGATTGCGAATGTGCCAACTGGACAAATGGATCGTCCACTTTCTGATGTTGTAATCGAAAGCGTTACCGTCTCTCGAGGTTAAGTGTGAACAACACCTGCTTTCGACATACAGACAGCGAGGCGTATGTATCTTGCGGTCGATGTGATCGCAAGATCTGTCCAGACTGCATGATCAGCGCACCTGTGGGATTTCAATGCCCAGAGTGCGTTGCCGCTGCAAATGTTGCTTTACCCAAAACCCAATTCGGAGGATCATTCAACGCGGTTCCAAAAGTCACGCGAGCAATACTGGTTATTTGCGTAGGCGTTTTCGCATCATCGCTATTAGTAGGAAGCTTTACTTTCACTTATGGAATGATTCCAGCTGCAATTGCACAAGGTGAGTGGTGGCGCCTTCTCACCTCAACTGTTTTGCACGGCGGAATTCTTCATCTGCTGTTTAACATGTATGCGCTGTATTGGTTAGGCCCACAGCTCGAGAGATCTCTAGGAAATGCGCGCTTTGCTGCGCTCTATGTTTTATCAGCTCTTGGAGGATCTATTGCCTCGTATTGGTTCTCCGATTTAAACACCGTTTCCGTTGGTGCGAGCGGGGCAATTTTTGGATTGATCACAGCAACCATTGTGATTGGCCGCGAGATGCGAAACGATGTTTCCCAACTAGTTGTGCTTTTAGGAATTAACGTTGTGATCGGATTCCTGCAGGTTGGAATTGATTGGCGTGCCCACTTTGGTGGCGCGGCGATCGGTGCTGCTGTCGCCTATCTCTACACCAAAGGCACCAGGCTCAATCGCGATCAGATTCACCGAATTGGCCTATCTGGAATTTCTGCCTTATTGGTCGTGGCAACGCTGGCAAGAAACTCCCAAGTCTCCGCCTTGCTTGGCATTTAGACTCAAGACCGCCACTGGCTAGTCCAAAGCCAGCTGCGTCAAGGCATTAAGAATGCCTTGCACATGAAAAATACAGGTAAGGTTTAATCATGCCTAAGTCAAAGTCACGTAAGTCTAAGGAACCCGCCTACACGCCACCACCGGCAAAGGCGCCTGAGTCATTCAAGATCGGTAATCCAGTTTGGCTAGCGCCAGCCATGGTAACGATGTTTGTATTGGGACTGCTGTGGATAGTGGTGTTCTACTTAGTCGGAAGTCGCGTCCCACTTATGTCCGATTTAGGCAATTTAACCAACGTTTTGATCGGTTTTGCCTTTATTGGCATTGGGTTTGCCTTCGCAACTCGCTGGAAGTAAATGACATGGGTGTAATTCCTCCCCAGCGGTGGATAACCCTGTGGATAACTAAATGAGCAATCTGTCCAAGCGAACCAAAACCATTTTGGTGACCGGCTCAGCCGGCCTGGCAGGATTCCTATTCGTAGCCAGCGGGATCACTGCTGATGGCACCAATTTACGCACTGGAGGCTTAGAAGATTTGCGCAGCTTGGTTTTAGACCGAGCAAACAAAGTTGGAATTTTGCAATCCGAAGTGGACGCATTAGCAACTGAAGTTAATGAACTATCGATTAAAAAAGTTGATCCAGCCCTGAGTTCACAAATCAGCCAACTTGAACAAGCAACCGGACTAACTCCAGTTGCCGGATCAGCGCTTCGAATTTCATTAGACGATGCTCCACGGGAACCTGGCTCACCACTTCCAGAGGGAGTCGGACCGGATGATTTAGTTGTACATCAACAAGATGTCCAGGCAGTTGTAAATGCAATGTGGCGCGGAGGCGCGACTGCGGTTCAAGTTATGGATCAACGCATCATTAGTACGACCGCGATTCGATGTGTTGGTAACACTTTGCTTTTACAAGGCCAGGTGTATTCGCCACCGTTTGTTGTGACAGCAATTGGTAACACATCTGACTTGCAACAAGCACTTAAGGAAGAACCTGGTGTTTTGCTTTATCGAGAATATGTTGATCGATTAAATCTTGGTTGGGATGTTTCAATCTTGAATCAAACTACGATTCCAGCTTGGCAAGGTTCAATCGAATAAAGATATCTAGCGAGTAGTTTTACGTACTAGCTCGGTATAACTGGCTGCAATCCTTGCGCTAAGTTTCGAGCGTCTAGGTCTCCGCAGCGAACTAACCATTCAGCTAACATTTTGTGTCCGCCTTCAGTCAAGACGGACTCGGGATGAAATTGCACACCTTCGATATCAAACTCACGATGTCTAAGTGACATGATCACGCCATCTTCTGTTTCGCTCGTCACTTCTAACTCGGCAGGGACAGTATCGCGCTCTACAGCAAGCGAGTGGTATCGCGTTGCAGTAAATGGCGATGGGAGATCTGCAAGTACTCCTTGCTTGTGATGAAACACTTGGGAAGTTTTGCCATGCAGTAATTCCGGTGCGCGAGAAACGGTAGCTCCGAAAGCCTCAGCAATTGCTTGGTGACCTAGACAAACCCCAAAGATCGGAACTTGTCCACCTAATTGCTTGACGATATCGATGCAGACACCTGCATCAGCCGGAGTGCCCGGACCAGGTGAAAGCAACACACCATCGTATTCACGAGCTTGTTCAACTGTGACTTCATCATTTCGTAGCACATCAACTTTTGCACCAAGCTGCGCTAAGTATTGAACAATGTTGAATACGAAACTGTCATAGTTGTCGATTACCAGTATTCGAGTCACAAGAATATTTCCAATTAACTTATGGCGTGGAAGATGGAGATGCTGATGGGCAAACTCCACTTGCTGGTACCGGAGAACCATTCGGACACAAAACTGATACTGGGGCTGACGCCACAGTCAGAGTGATGATCGAACCCTTGAGCGCAAACGTGTCTGGCTCTGGAGTCTGCGAGATAACCGTGCCTGGGCTCAAGAATGCGTCAGCCTGCTTTACGATGTCCACGATAAATCCAGCATTTACCAAGGCATTCTTGGCCTGGGTTTGATTCATGCCAATAACATCTGGAATAAAGATTTTGCCATTGGAAACCGTGATGCTGATCAAAGTTCCGACATCAACCACGGTATTTGGAAGCGGATCCTGCTCTAGAACCGTGCCCTCTGGTGCATCACTATCGATAGGTGTTACCCGCCCAAGCAAGAGTTTTGCTTGGGTTAGCGCCAAACGCGCATCGTCAACTGTCGGAAGAATAGTGAGGTCTGGAACGGGAACTTGATCCTTACCTGCAGAAACAATTAAGTTGACCGCTTGCCCAGCTTCGATTAATTCACCGGGAGCCGGATCCTGACCGATGATTGTGCCTTTAGGAACATTGTCATCAGCCTGTGGTGTTTCGGTTCCAACCTTTAGTCCAACCTCAGCTAGTGCTAACGCGGCTTCGTCTACGGTTTTAGATTTCAAGTTTGGTGTTGTCACAAGATCTTGGCCCGAAGGAAGAAATTGATTTCCAAGAAATAGCAATAATGCCGCCGACACGACAGTTGCAATTCCAACGGTCATCCACTTTTTCTTTGTGTCTTGCTTCTTTTCAGCCACCAATGTTGTGGTTGCGGGAGCTTGGTTGGTAATCGGTAAAACCGTTGTGGCACTTGAATCAGCGGCTACCGCAGAAGCATTTGGTCGAGTAGCAATCGGCAAACCTGCCATTGCCCTTTCGATATCAACTCGCATTTCTGCGGCAGTTTGATATCTGTTGGCAGGTGCCTTAGTTAATGCTGTCATGACAATTGAATCAAGAGCTGCTGGGATTGAAGGATCAACTGATGATGGAAGCTTTGGAACTTCATTCACATGTTGGTAAGCAATTGAAACTGGTGACTCACCGTTGAATGGTGGATTGCTTGTGAGAAGTTCATAAAGCACACAGCCGGTTGAGTAGATATCACTACGGGCGTCTACTGATTCGCCGCGCGCTTGCTCTGGTGAAAGATACTGCGCAGTTCCCATAACCGCACTGGTGGCAGTGACAGCAGTAGCTGCATCACTCATGGCACGAGCAATACCGAAGTCCATAACTTTTGCATCACCATGGGAATTAATCATGATGTTTGCAGGCTTAATGTCGCGGTGCACAATTCCGTGACGGTGAGCGTAATCAAGAGCTGCAAGTACACCAGCAACAACTTCGAGTGCACGCTCGGGCAAAATTCTTGGCCCATTGTTTAACATGTGGCGAAGGGTTACGCCATCTACGTACTCCATAACAATGTAAGGAATGCTTACTTGCGTAGCGCCTTCACCGATTAAGTCTTCTCCGGTGTCATAGATCGCAACGATGTTTGGATGATTAAGACCTGCTGCTGACTGCGCCTCACGACGGAATCTTTCTTGGAACATTGGATCGCGCGCCAAATCGGGACGCAAGACCTTGATAGCAACCCGACGATTCAAACGACGATCGGTACCTTCATAAACTTCAGCCATGCCGCCGCGGCCAATTACTTGTCCGACGTCATATCGATCACCAAGATGGGTGAAGGCAGTCACTAGATCTCCTCTGTACTATGCAGATTGCATAACTAATTGTATTCTTACCTATTTGTTTAGGATTGCTCGCATCACGGAGGCTGCGATCGGAGCAGCTAAGGCGTTACCACTAACTTCCGATGCACCCCCACCATTTTGAAGCACTACGGCAATGGCAACTTTAGATTGCGAGCTTGGTGCTAACCCAACAAACCATGCGTGGGCAGGTTCACCTGGCGCATTTTCGGCAGTTCCAGTTTTTCCGCCGACACTGATTCCAGGAATTCTGGCCTTCGATGCCGTGCCATTTTCAACAACGCCAACCATCATGTCTCGCAGAATTCGAGAATTTTCGATTGACATTGCGCGACCGAAAGCAGATGGATTAGTGCTTTGTAAAACCGTTAAATCTGGTCCAAGAACTTGGCTAACTAAATAGGGCTTCATTACAACGCCATCGTTAGCAATTCCGGCCGCAACCATAGCCATCTGCAAAACTGTTGCGCGAACATCAAATTGCCCGATCGCACTCATTGCCGTCTGTGGCTGGTTTGGGTCCACTGGGAATCGGCTAACCGCTGCATTCATAGGGACGCCAAATTCCGAATCAAAACCAAACTTCTTTGCCTGTTCATCAATGGCATCGGCACCCAATTCCATACCGAGCCAAGCAAAAGCCGTATTGCAGGAGATCTCGAGTGCAGATTGCAGACTTGTCACATCGTCAGCACCACAGGACTTGCCATTCCAGTTGCCAAGTTGAACATCGGTTCCTGGCAAATTGATTTTGGAAGGTCCGGGTAGTTCTGAATCGGCGGAATATTTTCCGGACTCTAGCGCAGCAGCAGCTGTAACCAATTTGAAAGTTGAACCCGGCGGAAGAGTCATCGCTAGTGGCCGATTCAGTAGTGGCTGATCTGGGTCCGCGTTTAGTTTTTCGTAATTCGCCTGGATGTCACCGGCGTCATGGCTGGAAAGCAAGTTTGGATCAAATGACGGCGAACTTGCCAAAGCCAGAATTGCGCCAGTGGTTGGGTCAATCGCAACGACCGCACCCGTTCTGCCATTGAGAGCTTTCATGGCAGCAATCTGGGCATCAGGGTCGATGGTTAATCGAATTGCGCCACCCTTTGGTTCACGATTAGCAAACAATTGCTGAAGCCGATCCACAAAGAACCGACTGTCATTTCCAGCGAGCACACTATTTTCTTCAGATTCAATTCCGGTAGCGCCATAGACAACGGAATAGAAACCCGTGATGGCTGCATAGATTGAACCGTCGGCATATTCGCGCAAGTACTTTAAGGAATCATTCGTCGGCGTGGATTCCGCAATGGCCTGTGATGCGAGCAAAATCGGTCCACGTTCGCGGGAATACTCAGTAAGTGTCACGCGTTGATTTCCAGACTGGCCCCTGAAGTCCCCAGCCTTGAATACCTGAATGTAGGAAAGGTTTACTATCAGCGCCAATAAAAGAAGAATTATGACTCCAGTGACCCGATTTATTTGTCTAATCACTGACATCGTCCTGACGTAGTACCAAATCGGCATCGCTAACTTCCGGTGCCCGCGCTGCATTCGAGATCCGAATCAACAGCGCGATGATTATGTAGTTTGCGATCAAAGATGAGCCACCATATGACAGAAACGGTGTGGTCAAACCCGTAAGTGGCACCAGTCGAGTCACCCCGCCAATAACAATGAAGGTTTGAATTCCAATCACAGCGGTAAGCCCAATAGCTAACAAATTTCCAAACGGATCCCGCGTCGCAACGGCGGCCCGCGCACCACGCTCTACAACGATTGCGAAAAGGAGCAAAATCGCGATCAAGCCCATCAGGCCCAACTCTTCACCAAGCGCAGAAGTTATGAAATCCGTTTTTGCGAATGGAACAAGTTGTGGGTAGCCCTGACCCCATCCAGTTCCAAAGATTCCACCGTTCGCAAATCCGTAAAGCGACTGAACAATTTGAAAGCCTGAACCATTGGCATCAGCAAACGGATCTAGCCAAATGTTGAAACGAATTCGAACGTGACCAAACGCGAAGTAAGCCAAACTGCCGCCCACTGTCAAGAGGCCAGCACCAATCAAGACCCAGGATCGTCGACCAGTTGCAACGTAAAGTGTCACGATAAACAGCCCAAATAAAAGTAACGAAGTTCCAAGATCTCGTTCCAAAATCAAAACCAAGAGAGCAGCAAACCAAACCAAAATCAAAGGACCTAAATCCTTAGCCCGCGGAACACCAACCCCAAGAATCTTGTTGTGAATTAGAGCTAGCGAATGACGCCGTGACACTAAGAAGCCAGCGAAAAAGATGGTCAATGCGACTTTGGCCAGCTCTCCGGGTTGAAACGAAAATCCCAGAACGTTAATCCAAAGCCGAGCGCCATTGATTTCAGAACCGATGAATGGAAGTAGCGGGAAGAATAGGAGAACTATGCCAGCAAACCCCGCGGTAAACGTAAATCGCTGCAACCTTCTGTGATCAGTAACAAAAATCAAGATCAAGATGAAAGCCACTAAGCCAAGCAGCATCCAAGTTAGTTGTAAATAGACATCAGGAGTTGGCATTGGGCTGCCATTACTAATTGCACGTTGCGCAGCTGCAATGTCTAGACGATGAATCATCGCCAGTCCAAGCATGTTTAGGGCAGCCACACTTGGAAGTAGTAGCGGGTCTGCATATGGTGCTTGCCACCGCACAACTCCGTGAGTGATGAGCAACAACAGGCCAGCACTAAGTAATGAAGTCCAACCACCTAAGGAACTTTCACCTGTTGCTGAATCCACCAAGATCCAAGCGAAAACCCCAATAAGCCAGGCTCCTACAAGCAGAACTAATTCTGCCGAACGCCGAGTTGATACTCGATAGCGATTCAGAGTTTCAGTCACTGAACTATCTCCGGGCAGCCAGGTGTTGTCGGAGTAAGTACACATAGGTTCGCACTTAACTCGAGGCGCTTCACAGCGGCCTCAGCACTTTCTAAATCGCCAGATTCGAAAGTTTGATAAACCTGATCTCGTTCAAAATCAGGCAAGCTTGCCGCTTCAATATTCGAAATTTCAACCAGCCGGTACATGCCACCAGCAGGAACACCTTGAAAAATGGCAACCACATCAGTCTTCTCGTACACACCCACAAACCATTGGTTAGCTAACCACCAGAGCGTCATTCCAATACTGAGAGCAATTACTCCGATAGTTGCAAGGACCGGAGCCAGCCAGTTTCTGCCGACTTCCAAAACAATTTGATCTATGGCTTTGGGGGTCGATTCCCCTTCTTCGGGAAAATCAACGGCAGGCAGTCGTGACTGATTAGTGGAATCTGCAGCCGAACCAATTAACACTGGATCAATTTCAATAGCGTCGCTAACTACATCAGCAACAACCACAGTTATGTTGTCCGGAGCTCCAGCCAACATTGCAGCATCAATCAGAAGAGTTACTACCTGGGTTAAATCTTCTTGGGAAAGACAATCCGAAATTGTGTTCGCGTCTATAACTCCACAAAGACCATCGCTACATAGTAAGTATCGATCGCCCTCGCGAGTTTCACGAACTGACAAGTCCACCTCAACAGCATGGATGCCATCGATGGCGCGCATCATCAAGTTACGTCGAGGATGCACAGCTGCTTGCTCTAATGTAATTTCACCTGAGTCAACCAAGGTCTGCACAAAAGTGTGATCCTTAGTCATTTGTTGAAGCACGCCGTCACGGTAAACATATGCGCGGGAATCACCAACGTGTGCCATTGCAATTCGCTCTTCACGTAATGCCACAACAGTCATAGTTGTGCCCATGCCAGCTAAGTCTCGATTACCAGCCACAACATCAGCAATGTATTCACCTGATGTAACTACTGCGTCCGAAAGTTGATGAAGAACTTCGTCGGCTCCTGCAGAATTTGAAGCGGCTGCGACAACTGCAGCTACCGTGGCAGCACTAGCAAGCTCGCCAGCTTCATGTCCTCCCATGCCATCTGCGACAACTAGTAAGTCAGTTGCCGCATAACCCGCATCTTCGTTGTTGCGACGCACTTTTCCAATTTCAGATCGTGCGGCAAAACGAAGACTCAGATTTGTCATGAGCTCAATTCCATACTGGTTTTGCCAATTCGTAATTGAGTACCTGGCTTAAAAACAGTTGGGGTTGAAACTCTAGTTTTATCGATCCAAGTTCCGTTTGTGGATCCAAGGTCTTCGACAATCCAATGATTTCCATTGGGTGTGAGGCTTGCGTGATGAGTGCTGACAAAGTCATCATCAAGAACGATGGTGGCATCGGAAGCTCGGCCAATGACGATAGGTGATGAGCCCAAGGGAACTACAGTTCCGCGCAAAGTTCCTTCAACAATTACTAGCTGTGTTGAAGTTTTTCTGGCTCGCAGCGTAGCTCGCGGACTTGGTCGCTGGCTAGTGCGCGCTGGAGTTAATGGCTTAGCATCACGAGGTGCCTGGAGGTCTCTACGCAAAACTGAAACCACGGTAAGTACAAACCACCACAGTGCAATTAGAAACCCAATTCGCAAAATGCTAAGTAATAATTCGGACATGACCAGTTCACCTACTCTTGTAGGTAAGAGTTATGTTTCCAATTTTGATGATCGAACCATCATGAAGAACTGATTCACTCGCACGCGCACCATCGACGATAGTGCCATTTGTTGAGCCGAGGTCACGGATCAAAACCTCAGATCCTAAAACGATTGAGCAATGTAGGCGGCTGACACTGGTGTCATCAATTTGAATATCGGCTTCAATGCCTCGGCCGACACTCGTGACTGACTTGGTGATCTTAAATTCTTCACCAGTTACTGATGTTAAGTATGGAGTTGATTCAGTTGCGAACGCGGAAAGCGGCATCTGTGGAACTGCGCTTTCAGCCACCGAGGCAGGTGCAACTGCACTTTCTGGACGTTTGGCAGCCGTGCTGCGAATTCTAAAAACTCCGGTTTCCAGGTTCGGATCTAAATCAAAGGTGATGTGTGCCAAATCCACAGCGGTGTAACGCTGTTCATTGGTGTAGGAATCAGCCAAACTTCCCAACTCAATACTCAATGTGCTGAAGTAGGTGGCTAGTCGCTCGTGATCTACTGGTCCAAGTTCGACAATGAAGATGTTTGGAACAACGGTCTGTCCATTTAAGTTGTCAGCGCGATTATCGATTTCCTGTTGTAGAGCTGCGCCTAGTTCTACTGGCTGAACTTCAGATTTGAAGGCCTTGGAAAATGAGCCATTTACGATTTGGTCTAGGCGCTGTTCCAAGTTTTCAAGTAAACCCATGGCAACTCCTTGGCTAGACACGAACTACAAATCCACAATTACAAATAGAGTTCAATTCTACTTGACTGACGGATTTCCAACTTTTTCTAGAAAGCCCTGTAAAACCCGCTATTTAAACGGTAAAAGCCACTAATAGCAGGGCCGCCACAGCCACAGCGACCATCGAAATTCCAACTTTTGTGGTCAAGATTTTCGCTGTCGCTGGTATGTAGGTTCCAATAAGTAGGACTAGGCCAAAGATCCAAAGTGGTGCGCCTTTTTCAAACGAGTTCTGGTAGCGCCAATTGATCAATCCAATTGCGAATAGTAAGTATCCGGCCCAGCGCATATTCAGAATTATTGTTTCCACACTTTGACTTTATCGGTTAACAGCTCTCGACTTGGACTAAACACCCATCCAATTGTTGCTTGAACCATATAAGCAAGGGATTATGTAGTCATGGCTACTCCATCGAATATCTATGACCTATCGTTCACAAATAATCGTGGGGAAGCGGTCTCGCTTGCTGATTACTCCGGTAAGCCAATCTTGGTAGTTAACACAGCAAGCAAGTGCGGATTTACTCCACAATACGAAGGCCTTCAAAAACTCCACGAAGAATTTCGAGAGCAAGGACTTATCGTTCTAGGTTTTCCATGCGATCAATTTGCACACCAAGAGCCAGGCAATGATGCACAAATAGATGAGTTCTGCAAACTTAACTACGGAGTAGATTTTCCACTTTCCCAAAAAGTAAATGTTAACGGCAAAGATGCCCACCCAATTTTTCAATTTCTAAAAAGCAAGTCCAAAGGCTTACTTGGCGGCGCAGTGAAATGGAACTTTACGAAATTTTTGATTTCACCAGATGGTGATTCAATCAAGCGTTACTCTCCAAATACTGCACCTGAAGACATTCGCCCTGACATTGAGGCTCTATTAGCGGGTAAGTAAAGTGGCTCACCTACGCTAGTGGGATGAGTATTGATCCAGCACTGAGGGAACAAGTATCCAATTGGCTGTTGCAGGATCCGGATCCAAAAACAAAAGCTGAACTCACAAACCTTTTCCAGGCAGCACAAACTGATCAGGTAGCACTAGCGGAATTGCAGGATGCCTTTTCAGGTTCACTTGAGTTTGGTACGGCTGGTTTGCGTGGCGCATTAGGTGCTGGTCCAAATCGAATGAACCGCGTATCAGTTTTACAGGCAGCTTCAGGTTTAGCGCAGTACTTAGTTCAACAAGGCTTTGCAGGCCGAAAGGTTGTAATTGGATTCGATGCTCGCTACAACAGTGACGTCTTTGCCAGCGACACCGCGTTAGTTATGTCAGGCGCCGGTCTCCAACCGATTGTCTTTTCACATGTAGTTCCCACACCTGTTCTCGCGTTTGCAATACGTAATCAAGATGCTTGTGCAGGTGTCATGGTCACTGCAAGTCACAACCCACCTCAAGACAACGGATACAAGGTTTATTTGGGTGATGGCCGACAGATTGTTTCGCCAGCCGATAAAGAGATTGCATCATTCATCAAATCCGTTTCGGATGTCAGACTCATTAATCAGGGTGAAGTTGGAAACATAGTTCAAGACGATGTCGTTCAAACGTACGTGGACCTGACATCGCAGTTGATAATTTCTGGTCCAACCAATGAACTGCAACGCAAAGCAGTGACTTCGGTTTATACGGCGATGCACGGAGTTGGTTGGAATACTTTGAAATCTGTATTTCAAAAATCTGGGTTTACCGAACCGATTGCGGCAATTGAACAACGCGACCCAGATCCAGCTTTTCCAACCGTGGCATTTCCTAACCCAGAAGAAAAGGGTGCGCTCGATATATCCATTGCGCTTGCCGAAGCTCAAAATGCAGATGTGTTGATTGCAAACGATCCTGATGCCGATCGCTTGGCAATCGCAGTGCCAGACTCAACCGGAAGTTGGATCACGCTACGCGGTGATCAAATTGGTGCATTACTTGGTTGGTGGATGATCGAACGGGCAAACTTGGCTGGAAATGATATGTCCGGCACCTTTGCAAATTCCATCGTTTCATCCATGTTGCTGGAACCTATTGCAAAGTCAGCTGGACTTAAGTACGAATCCACTTTGACTGGATTCAAGTGGGTATCAAGAGTTGAAAACTTAGTTTTTGGATATGAAGAAGCACTGGGATATTGCGTAGATCCACAGAATGTCAGTGACAAAGACGGTATTTCCGCAGCTGCGATGTTTATGGAAATGCTGGCGCACTTACAAGGTGTTAACCGCACTGTTTGGCAGGTCCTTGAAGAATTGGCGAAAGCCTTCGGCCTGCATGCAACCGATCAAGTTTCAATTCGTGTTACAAGCAGTGCCCAAGTAGTGAAAACGATGCTGGGAATACGGACGAATCCACCCAAGCAAATCGGCAATTTACAAGTTATTGGAATTGATGACTTAGCAACCGGACATGGAAACTTACCCGCAACGGATGCTGTAATCATTCACCTTGCCGGTGAAAATCAAGTTGAAAAAGCGCGAGTGATTATTCGCCCGAGTGGCACCGAGCCGAAGATTAAGTGCTACTTAGAGGTTGTAGTTCGTGGTGACGATTTAGAGATTGCTCGACAGACGGCAGATAATGAGTTAAGGCTTATCGCAGCTGATGCTAAGCCATTACTAAGCGGAGGCAACTAATGGACCGAAATCAATTAGCAAAACTGATTGATCACACTCTTCTTAAGCCAGAAGCAATAAATTCTGATGTAGTTGCCCTTTGTGCCGAAGCTGCGGAATTAGGAACCTTCTCGGTTTGTGTCTCGCCAACCTTTGTTTCGCTAGCGGCAGCAAATGTTTCCAACGGCGTAAAGGTCGCGACAGTGTGTGGCTTCCCAAGCGGAAAACATGAAGCCGAAATCAAGGCAGCTGAAGCGAAACTCTCGGTCGCGCAGGGAGCCCACGAAGTCGACATGGTTATCGATGTGGGCCGAGCCATCATGGGGGATTGGGATTACTTAGAGGCTGAGGTCGCAGCAGTTCGTAAGGCAACGGATGGCGCATTGCTAAAAGTAATTTTGGAAACTGCAGCACTCACAGACGAGCAGATTGCCAAGGCTTGCCAAAGATGTGAAAGCGCTGGCGCTGACTTCGTTAAGACGGCGACCGGCTTTCATCCAGCTGGTGGTGCTGATGTTCGGGCAATCAAGATCATGCACGAAACAGTTGGCGGACGCCTAGGCGTAAAAGCCTCAGGTGGAATCCGCAATATTGAATTTGCAACCGAACTAATCGCAGCCGGAGCAACTCGCCTTGGACTTTCCAGCTCGCGCGCGATCCTTGATGGTGTCGCAGCTACGGGAAGTTATTAAGCGCCAACCTGTTCGCGAAGTCTGGCATAGCCAGGCTTGATCACATGGTTGATGATGTCTAATCTCTGATCAAATGGCAGGAATGAACTTTTCATGCCATTAACGGTTAGCCACTCTAAGTCCCGCAAAGAGTAATCAAAAGCCTCAACAAGAGATGTCATTTCAGCTGACATCGAAGTATCTGACATCAATCGGTTGTCAGTATTTAGCGTGACTCGGAAATTCAATTTACGAAGTAAACCAATTGGATGTTCAGAAATACTTGCAGCTGCTCCGGTATCAACATTTGATTTAGGACAAAGTTCAAGCGGGATCCGTCGATCACGAACATATGCCGCTAATTTGCCGAGAGTTACCGAACCATCAGGATTAGTAGTGACATCATCAATAATTCGAACTCCATGGCCTAAGCGTTCGGTGCCACAGAACTGAATTGCTTCCCAAATACTCTTCAAACCAAAAGCTTCGCCGGCATGGATGGTGAAATGAGCATTCTCTCGCTGCAGATACTGGAATGCCTCAAGATGTTCAGTTGGAGGGTAACCAGCTTCTTTTCCGGCAATGTCGAAACCAACAACACCACGATCGCGATATTCGACTACAAGTTTTGCAATTTCAAGTGAGACATCAGCCATGCGCATTGCAGTTAATAACGCAACAACTCGAATAGTTTTTCCGGCGGCTTTAGCGGCAGCTTCACCATGGGCAAACCCAATCAAAACGTTGTCAATAACTTCGCGGTAACTCAAGCCTTTTGCGGTGTGTAATTCAGGCGCGAATCTAATCTCTGCGTAGACAACGCCGTCTTCAGCTAGGTCCTGGGCACATTCGCTTGCAACTCGTTGTAATGCATCCGGAGTCTGCATTACGCCAACGGTATGTGCAAAAGTTTCTAAATAGATTTCTAGTGAACCTTGCACTGCAGTATGAAACCAATCACTAAGCTGCTCTTCATTGTCATAAGGCAACGCGGTGTAGTTGTGCTGCTGTGCGAGTTCCAAAATTGTTTTTACTCTAAGCCCACCATCTAAGTGGTCATGTAACAGAACCTTTGGAACAGCCTTAATTACGGCCGGCGAAATCATGCTTCCTCATCTCGATTTGCAAGTTCTGGAGAAAATGCTGGTACGCAGATGGCTACATAATGCGCATCTTCGCGAGTCAGGTAGCGAACCTTTTCACCAGCTCGCGTAATTAGCGCTTGACCGGCACCAACTGTAATTGTTTTGCCTTCATGTTCAACATCAATCGACCCAGTGATTACGATCGTGAATTCATCAAATGCTGGAGCTTGTGCTGGTTCAGACCAGCCGGCGGGAGCGTGCATAACGGCAATCGATACATCGTCATCGCCAGTTTTGACTCGACCGACAAACTCGGCAATTGATTTCCCCCCAGGTACTGGAATCATGGTTGGTTCGCTAATTAATTCAGGCATGTATTCAGACTACTTGGGAAAGATTTACAAACAAGTACTAGACAACCCGATCAATGATTAAAGGTAAACGTTGCGAGATTTCGGATTCGACTCCAATTTCAAAGCCCTGCATTAATACTTCGTGGGCGGCCGCAAATCGTTCCGGTTCGTCAGTATGCAGAGTAAATAACTTCTGGCCCGCAACAACAGGCTCCCCATGGCCAACATGCCATTGAATTCCAGCGCCAAACTGCACCGCATCTTCTTTTCTGGCCCGACCAGCACCAAGTCGCCAACTAGCCATCCCAACAGACAAAGCATCTAACTTGGTCAAGTAACCAGATTTTTCAGCAACCACATCTTGAGTCTCGCGGGCCGTAGGAAGCGGCACAGATAGATCTCCGCCTTGCGCAGTGATCATGGCGCGCCAAACATCCATCGCTGATCCATCAGATAGAGCAGTCGCTGGATCTTTTAATCCCGAAACACCACTTGCTTCGATCATTTCTCGCGCCAAAGTTACGGTGAGTTCAACGACATCAGCAGGTCCGCCGCCAGCTAGTACATCAATCGACTCTTGAACCTCTAAAGCATTTCCAGCCGTTCTACCCAATGGCACGTCCATGGCAGTTAGCAGTGCTCGAGTTGTTACACCAGCATCGTTGCCGATCCCAACCATAGTTTCGGCAAGCTCACGTGCTTGTTCGACTGTTTTCATGAATGCCCCAGAACCGACTTTCACATCGAGTATCAGCGCACTAGTGCCTTCTGCGATTTTCTTGCTCATGATGGATGCCGAGATAAGCGGAATTGATTCAACTGTGCCAGTCACATCGCGGAGTGCGTAAATACGACGATCCGCGGGGGCAAGCGTTTGGCTGGCAGCACAGATAACTGCGCCAGTTGAATTAAGCACCTCAAACATTTCGGCATTCGTAAGACTTGCTCGCCACCCTTTAATGGACTCAAGTTTGTCTAACGTGCCACCGGTGTGACCAAGCCCTCGGCCGGAAAGTTGCGGAACACTAACGCCACAGGCTGCAACTAATGGTGCAAGTGGCAGTGTGATTTTGTCGCCGACGCCGCCGGTGGAATGTTTATCTGCAGTTGGACGGCCAAGCTTGGACCAATCCATAGTTTCGCCAGAATCTATGTAGGCCTTTGTCCAGCGCACGATCTCTCGACGATTCATGCCATTTAGCAAAATCGCCATTGCCATGGCAGACATTTGTTCTTCAGCAATTACGTTTCGCACATATGCATCTACGAACCAGTCGATCTGTGAATCCGAAAGTTCCTGGTGATCGCGTTTTGCAGCAATGAGTTCTACCGCAGCAAATGGTTCAGTCCTCATTTGGTTTCACAACCAATACTGAATGTGGCTTTTGATTTCACTCGGGGAAGTGTCATATCAATAAGGTTAATGCGTTTAAAGTCGATCCGTTAGATCATGCGCGCCAAATGCATCAGGCAATATTTCAGACATTGACTTAATGCCCGATACCGAATCAAGCAGGCAATCTGGACCGCCATGCTCCCAGAGCAACTGTCGGCAGCGACCACATGGCATGAGTGCATTGCCATGACGATCCACACATGCAACTGCAACTAGCTTTCCGCCACCTGTACTGATCAAACTTGATATCAGGCCACACTCAGCGCAAAGCGCGACACCGTATGCAGCGTTCTCAACATTGCATCCCGAGACGATTCGGCCATCATCAACAAGCCCAGCGACACCAACTGGAAAGTTTGAGTAAGGGGCGTAAGCCTTTGACATCGCTGCACTGGCAGCCGATCGTAATTCATCCCAATTGATTTCCATTAGTGATGATCGCCCTTTCGATATGGAATACCGTCAGCAGCTGGCGGTCTCAGATTCTGCGAAGCAGTAGCCAGAACCAAAAGTGTTGTGATGTAAGGCGCAACCTGGGCAACTTCAGGTGGGAACGAAGTTGCTGAGAAGTACGCACCAATCATTACGGATCCAAGAAGCAAGAAACCAATTGCAGAGTTGCGACGAGCCCGACGAAGCATCAAGGCACCAATTGCAAACAGAATTACAGCGCCAAGCAAAATCAAACCTTTAACGTTTTGATTTCCGGTATCAATTAATCGCAAAGTATCGATATAACCAAACATCATTGCACCAGCTGCCGTGCCACCTGGTCGCCAGTCACCAAAGATCATGGTGGCCAAACCAATGTATCCACGACCGGCAGTGTTTCCATTGCGGTAGATCGTCGATGCAATGGATAGGTACGCGCCACCAAGTCCAGCAAGCATTCCGGAGAAAACAACAGCAGCGTATTTGAACTGCACAACCTTCACGCCTAGTGAATCGGCAGCCCAAGGGTTTTCACCGGCACTACGTAGGCGCAAACCAAAGGCAGTTTTCCAAAGCAAGTAACTGGTTATTGCAAAAAGCAGGAACGTAATGATCGTTAGTAGTGACATGTTGTAGAACAAGCCAGCCAAGATTCCAGCAAAGTCACTTACAAAGAAAATGCCTTTTTCATGCAGCGAACTCAATGGTTCAACCAAGGAGTTAAATGTGAATGTTGGAATTTCACCCTTAATTGGTGGCGACTGAGCCTGACCACCACCGGGGGCGTTTGTGAACAACAAGATTGCCAGGAACTTAGTTAAGCCAAGTGCCAAGAGATTGATTGCAGTTCCAGCAATAATCTGATCCACACCGAACGTGACCGCAGCTACGGCAAGTAGCAAGCCGCCGATGGCACCAAAGATAACTCCGGCTAACACGCCCGCCCAAACTCCCCATTGCCAACCAGCCCAGCCGGCACCAAAAGTTCCAAGAATCATCATGCCTTCAAGGCCAATGTTGATTACGCCAGCGCGTTCGGCCCAGATACCAGCAAGACCAGCAAGTGCAATAGGAGAAGCAAACACTAAAGCTTGGGCAATAGTTACCGTGCTGGTGAGGTCACCATTTCCAGTAATTGTCCGCGTGATCGAAAGCATCGTGATTGCGGTGAATGCAGCACCTATAAATCTGCGTGACTTTAAGTAGGTCATACTGATGCCTCCTGCTTAGCTAATGCTTTAGCAACATTTGTTTGCTCACTCTTAACTTGGTATCGCCTTACTACTTCGTAAGAGATGACCACAACGATCACAATCAGCCCCTGCATAATCGTGGAGATTTCTCTTGGAACACCTTCCAGAACTAGCTGACCACTAGAGATATCCAAGAACGCCCAGAGAATCGCACCAAGTGCAATGCCAAGCGGATTGTTTCTACCTAGCAATGCAATTGCAATACCGATGAAGCCCCAATCGGTTGGGAACTGCAACGTGTAGGAACCAGTGTCACCAAGAAGATAAGGAAGACCAACTAATCCTGCTACTGCGCCAGAGAGCAACATCGTTACATAGATCATGCGGTTTGATTGCACACCACTAGTACGCGCAGCGGTTGCAGATTTTCCAGTAGCGCGAAGATCGAAACCAAAGCGAGTTCGATTCAGCAAGAACCAATAACCAACACCGATAATTATCGAGATAAAGAAGAAGCCATAAATTGGAGTTCCAGAATCAATGAAGGCACTTCCGCGCAACATGCCAGTTTCTGGAATTGGCTTTGTGCCTCGAATGTTCAAGCTGGTTTCAGTACCAATGCTGGTGCGAACGATTATGTAACTGATGATTCCAATTGCAATGAAGTTCAACATGATTGTTGAGATAACTTCGCTCACGCCTCGAGCTACCTTCAACCAAGCCGATATGCCTGCCCAAACTGCACCGACAAACATCGCAACAATGATTGTGACAGTGACTGATGCAGTTTTTGGCAAAGTTAAGTTGCTAGCAACGACTGCACCAGCTAACGCACCCAGAACATACTGACCATTAACACCAATGTTGAATAGGTTCATCTTGAAACCGATAGATACTGCCAAAGCACTTAGGAAGTAAATAGTTGCCAAGTTGAGCATCAAGGACATGGCACGGGGTGAAGTTCCGTAATTCCACATTGAGGCGAAAACGGTTGAAACGCTAGCGCCGATAACTGTCAGGATCACTGCAGTTGCGGCCAGGGAGACGATTAATCCAATTCCTGGTGCAATCAGACTGATTCCAATTCTTCGGAGATTCATTAGGCAGCCTCTCCAGCACCGGTCATTGCGGTACCAAGTTCTTGTGGGGTAACAGTTGCTGGATCAGCATCTGCGACAAACTTGCCTCGAAGTAAAACCTTAATGTTGTCGCTTAATCCAATTAATTCATCAAGATCAGCAGATACCAATAAGACTGCCAATCCTGCCTGCCGAGCATTGCGGATGTGATCCCAAATTGCGGCTTGTGCGCCAACATCAACACCACGAGTCGGATGGGCAGCAATTAGAAGTTTTGGCTCACCAGACATTTCACGTCCAACGATCAGTTTCTGTTGGTTTCCACCTGAAAGTGCACTGGCTAAAACATCGATACTTGGTGTGCGCACATCGTATTCAGCAACAATTCGCTTGGTGTCAGCCTTTGCGCTGCGCGGAGTAAGCCAAATGCCGTTGGCATTAGGTGTCCTAGTTTGATGTCCTAGCATGCGATTTTCCCAAAGTGGAGCGTCCAGCATCAATGCCTGGCGATGCCGATCTTCTGGAATAAATCCAATTCCCAATTCTCGACGATGACGAGTGGATTTATTGGTGATGTCTTCGTCCTTGAATTGAACGCGTCCGGTGGCAGATTCAATACCCATCAAGGCATCAAGGATTTCTGCTTGACCATTTCCTTCTACGCCAGCGATGCCGACAATTTCGCCAGCTCGAATTTGGAATGAAATGTCATCAACAATTGCCTTACCACCTTTTGCAAATACCGAAAGGTTTTCGACTTTAAGTACAACTTCATCTTGAATCGTGTCGCCAACAGCCTCAGGAGTTGGAAGTTCATTACCAACCATCATTTCAGCGAGGTCTCGCGCCGAAACGGTTTGAGTGTGTGGATTCACGCTGCCGACCGTTGTACCTTGACGGATTACTGTGATCTCATCAGCGATCGACAGCACCTCATCAAGCTTGTGGCTGATGAAGATAACTGTGAGACCTTCTTTTTTCAGATCACGAAGTGTGTTAAACAATTCATCAACTTCATGCGGAACCAAAACTGCAGTTGGTTCATCCAAAATCAAAATCTTCGCGCCGCGGTACAAAACTTTAAGGATTTCGATTCGTTGTCTATCACCAACACCAAGTTCGCTAACAAGAATATCTGGATCAATAGCCAATCCATTTTCTGCAGCGATATCTGAGATCTGTTTACGAGCTTTTGTGAAATCTAGACGCATACCGTTTTTCGGTTCGCTACCTAAAACAATGTTTTCTAAAACCGTAAAGTTATCGGCCAACATGAAATGCTGATGCACCATTCCGATACCAGCATCAATTGCATCTGACGGAGAGTTAAAAACTAGGTCTGTGCCATTAATCGAAATTGTGCCTTCATCAGCTTTTTGCATTCCATAAAGGATCTTCATCAAGGTTGACTTGCCGGCGCCGTTTTCACCAACGATGGCATGCACTGTTCCGGAAGCGACCTTCAGATTGATGTCGCTGTTTGCGATTACACCTGGGAATCGTTTCCAGATCCCATTGAGTTCAACGGCTAGTGAACTTTGGCTCATATGGCTTTGACCGCGCCTTTCAGAAATTGTTACTACCTAAACTTACGACTTTCCGAACCAAAAAGTGAGGCTCGGGTGGAAATTCCACCCGAGCCTCACGGTAATGATTTATTACTGAACGGTTGTACCAACTACAACTTCGCCGGACTTGATCTTCTCTGCAGCAGCATCAGCAGCAGCAGCGAATTCAGATACAGCAGAGTTAGATGTTGCGTAACCTACGCCATCCTTTGATAGGTCGAAGTTCTGGACGCCAACTAGTGGTGCACCATCAACAACAGCCTTGATGACATCGAATACAGCTACGTCAACGCGCTTCAACATGGATGTCAAGATGATGTCCTTGTATTCAGCAAGTGCTGGAACTGTGTACTGATCAGAGTCAACACCGATTGCCCATACAGTTGCTCCGCCATCAGCAGCAGCCTTTACAGACTGGAACATACCTAGACCGGAACCACCAGCAGCAGCATATACAACGTCTGCACCGTTGGCGATCATGCCATCAGTCGCAGTCTTTGCCTTTTCAGGCACGTTCCATGCTGTGTTGTCGCCTGCAGCGCCCATGTACTTGGATTCGATCTTGATGTCTGGGTTAACAGACTTTGCACCTTCGATATAACCAGCTTCAAAAGCCTTGATTAGATCGATTTCCATGCCACCAATGAAGCCAATTACGCCTGACTTGGATGCAGTTGCTGCAATAACGCCAGTTAGGTATGAACCCTGCTCTGCAGCAAAGACTAATGAGCCAACGTTTGCGGAATCAACAACTGAGTCAACAATTGCGAAAGTTGTTTCTGGGTACTTTGGAGCAACTGCAGCTAATGCTGTGCTGTATGCGAAACCAACTGCGATAACTGGGTTGTATCCACCATCAGCAAGAAGGGTTAGAAGTTCTTCGCGAGTTGCATCAGTTGCACTTGAACCTGAGTTAACTTCCTTGATTTCTACACCAAGTTCAGTCTGAGCCTTTGAAAGACCAGCGAATGCAGCATCGTTGAACGAGCCGTCACCCTTACCATCTTGGTCATAGGCCATACCAACTTTGACGCTTGAAGTCGGAGCCGTAGGCTCTGCACTTTCAGCGGTTTCGCCACTTGATCCACAAGCTGCAAGTGCCAATGAGGCTACAGCTAGGACTGAGGCAAGTTTTACACCCTTCAACACGGAGGGCTCCTCTCTTAACAACACTGCGACAGTCGCAATATCTATAGAAATTGTACGTTGTAGGACTTTTTGGTGCGCGCCTGGAGTACATATTTTGATAAGTGCAATAAAGCCGTTACTTAGGGAATCGGCGTTATGTAACACCAGTCACACTGATAACAAAATCCCCAGCCGAGCGATTGTTTTTGAGGTTCGCCAGTTATTGTGATGACGTGCGCACACTTATTACTGAACATCCATTGATTTCTCATAAGCTCACTGCTCTGCGAGATGAGCGAACAGACTCTCCAACTTTTCGTCGGTTAGCTGATGAACTAGTCATGCTGCTGGCCTATGAAGCTACTCGTTCAATTCGTGTGGAACCTGTGACTGTGCAAACTCCGGTTGCTCCTGCGCAAGGGGTGCGACTATCTGCTCCAACTCCAGTTGTGATTCCAATTTTGCGTGCCGGACTCGGAATGCTCGATGGTATGACGCGATTGCTACCAACTGCGGAAGTTGGCTTCCTTGGCATGGTTCGAGATCACGATACTTTGCAGCCAACAACTTATGCAGATCGAATTCCTGGGGACTTGAAAGGTCGTCAAGTATTTTTACTTGATCCAATGTTGGCTACCGGTGGAACTCTGATTGCCGCGATTGATTTGATGTTAAAACGCGGTGCTAATCAAATTACAGCGATCTGCTTGCTATCAGCCCCGGAAGGTATCGCCGCCGTTGAAGCTGCACTCGCAGGACGAGATGTTGATGTCACGTTAGTGACAGCAGCAGTTGATGAGAAGTTAAACGAAAAGGGTTACATCGTTCCGGGCTTAGGCGATGCCGGAGATCGTCTATTCGGCGTCGTTTAACTTATTTTCTAAATATGCGCTTCCTCTTGTAACGCGAGAGAATAAGACGGTGAGCGAGATCAATACCGACTTGTTAGTTGTAGGCGCTGGACCTGCAGGTTCTTCAGCAGCAACTTATGCAGCGCGCGCTGGTCGTCAAGTTGTATTGATCGATTCCGCTACTTTTCCTCGCGACAAACCCTGTGGTGATGGACTTACCCCGCGAGCTATTTCTGAACTTAACGCAATCGGTTTAAGTGACTGGTTATCAGGCCGAGCCCGAAACCTGGGACTTCGCGCAGCTGGATTTGGCCAAGAACTGCTGTTGCCTTGGCCGGGGGGATCGCTACCTTCTTATGGCGGCGCCGCACCCCGCATGGAACTTGATGAACAAATCATGTTGATCGCAAAAGCAGCAGGCGCAACTGTGCTCGAAGGCCATAGCGCAACTGATGTCGTAATGGATGCTGGCGTAATCAAAAGCGTGATTGTAAAAACTGAAACTGGGAATGTAACAATCAACGCCAATTCCGTAATCATTGCTGACGGGGCTCGCTCTCAGTTAGGTCGAAAGCTCGGCCGCGAATGGCACAGAGATACCGCATACGGTGTCGCAGCGCGTGGCTATATAAAGAGTGAGCGCCACGATGATCCGTGGATCTCATCACACTTGGAATTACGCGGCGACAAAAATGAAATTCTTTCTGGCTATGGATGGATTTTCCCGCTTGCAAATGGTGAAGTGAATGTTGGCGTAGGAACTCTTGCAACCAATAAGCGACCAGCAGATGTAAACCTTCGCGCATTAATGAACACATATGCAGATCAACAGCGCGAAGACTGGAAACTTTCAGGTGACATCCGAATGCCTTGGTCATTCTTGTTACCAATGGGTGGCGCAGTTTCAGGAATCGCTGGCAAGAACTTCATGTTTGTCGGTGATGCTGCCGGTTGTGTCAATCCACTAAACGGTGAAGGTATTGACTACGGATTAGAAACCGGTCGGTTAGCTGCGCACATGCTTGAAACTGAAAAAGATTTCACAGTTGCTTGGCCAGCTGAACTGCGAACCCATTACGGTTATGCGTTCTCAATCGCCCGTCGATTAGCCGGACTACTTACTGTGCCTGGCTTACTTCCAAAAGCTGGTCCAGTTGGAATGCGCTCTCGCACTGTAATGAAGTTGGCGTTGCGCGTGATGGGGAATTTAGTTACTGAAGAAGATTCAGATGCACTTGCCAGAGTCTGGCGCACCGCTGGACGTTTGTCGGTTAAGTTCGACGATCGAGTCCCGTTCCCAGCAGCGGACGTGCGGGTCTAGGAATCAGCAGAAGTTTTTTGTCGGCGCTTAACGTTCCAAACGGACAACAAACCTAGCGAAACTGGAATTGCTGCTATCAACAAGCCGTTCCCTTCGCGAAGAGAAAATCCAACCAGCGCGCCGGACAAAATTGAAATCGTTGAGAAAACGTAAGTGACTATTTCAGAGATACGATTCCGTAACCACGAACTTATAAAGGCAATAAATCCGGAACCGTAAACGACCAGAAGCATGACCGTAACCAGTAGTGCCAAACTCTCCATCGGGTTTCCTTCCTTTGGTTTCAGAGTAAACCAAGGTTGGTTTGAATTTACCCTTGACGTTTAAACATTTCATGAAATGATATTTATTAGTCAAGGCCGCGATAGAAATGTCTATTCGTTTAGAAGAGCTCCGGACTTATCCGGAGCTCTTCTTGTCTGCGGAGACGAGAGGAACCGTCGCTTGCTGGCGCGGATAAGGCATTCAGCAGATAGCCAATCCGATTGCAAGTGATCGCGAGCGATCACGCAATCCGCTCCCAAATCCTCACAACTCTTCGCAACAAAAAAGGCCCCACCCAGATGGGTGGAGCCATTTTTTGGCGGAGACGAGAGGATTTGAACCTCCGAAGGGTTTGACCCCTTACCTCATTAGCAGTGAGGCGCACTCGACCGGACTATGCGACGTCTCCTCGAACCTTTAGATTAACTGGTTTTCTAGCCTTTGGCGAAAATCCGAGTTTGTGCCAGATGCCACCGCCCGCAAAGATTGGGACATGTCTAATTTCGGTGTTTCTTCATCAGTGGCCAACCTCAAGCGCGTGGCAGTTCGCCCACCTACTCGTGATGCGGATTATCAAGCCGCGCATTGGCTGGGTGCCCCAGAACAACTGAATCTCGATGAACTTCAGGCCGACCATGCTGCCTTCGTTGATCTTCTTCGGGAACTCGGTTGTGAAGTGGATGTCCTTCCAGAAGCCCCAGGACAGGCTGATGCCTGCTTTGTTTATGACCCAGCATTTACAACACCAAGTGGTGTGATCCAGTTACAAGGCGCAAAAGAAGCGCGAGTGAAAGAACCAGCAATGTTGACTGGTGACATTAACGCTCTTGGCATGCCAACTGTTGGAGTTTTAATTGGCGATGCAACTGCAGATGGCGGCGACATGTTTTGGCTCGACAACAAGACAGTTGCAATCGGTCGCACCTACCGCACCAACGAAGCTGGTGAAAAACAACTTCGTGAAATTTTTGCTGCCGAGGGTATTGAAGCACTTTCATTCCACATGCCTCACGCAATGGGACCAGAATATTGCTTGCACTTGATGAGTGTGATTTCACCAATTCGTGATGACTTAGCTGTCGTTTACGAACGTGAGGCACCCGTTACTTTGTTGCAAGAACTAGCCAAGCGCGGAATCAAAACCGTCTCTGTTCCAGATGAAGAATATATGTCGCTTGCCTGCAACGTGTTGGCAATCCGTCCCGGTGTTGTGGTGATGCCATCGGGTAATCCAATCACTGCGCAACTACTTCGTGATGCCGGAATTGAAGTTCACATTTATAAAGCTGATGTGATCAATCGCGGTGAAGGCGGGCCTACTTGTTTGACGCGTCCGCTGTGGCGCGAAGACTAGGGTTCATGCGAAGCGCTCTGAAGCAAAACTTCTAAAGGAAAAGCTCAGGAGCAGGAATCGGTCGATAACGGTTTTCCGATCGTCAGATCTTGGAAAACCGAATATGACTTGGGGATGACGCGGATGGTCTTTGACGTAGAAGGTTTTGCGCAGGAGTGCGTCCGCTTAACTCGAAACTAATCTGTCACCTTCGGTGCCAGGGCGAGGGAGTAGCACACAGGTTGATCGCTACTGCGATCAACGCGAGGGAGGGAACCGTCGCTTGCTTACGCAAGCTCCTCCCAAATCCCTCTGCACTAATCGCAGTAATACGAAAGCCCCCGCGTACCTGCGGGGGCTTTCGTATTACGCGGCGAGGGAGGGATTTGAACCCCCGGAGGCTTTTACACCTCAGACGCTTTCAAGGCGCCCGCATTCGGCCGCTCTGCCACCTCGCCAAAATCGTTAATCAAAACGACCAAATGCAAGGTTACGCGAGAATTGCACTGCAGTGAAACTGGCGCTATGCCGTAGGCTTTTGGCACTAGCGATTCGCTAATCAGGAGTTCAAAATGTCAGTTAAACCAGTCCGTCAGGTCACACCTCCAGCATCCCGGATTTTGCTTGTTGGGCTTGGTGCAACTGCCTTGGCAGCAGCAGCAAATGCCGGCTGGTTGTGGATTTCGGTGAATGTTTTTTACTGGGAAATTGTGGTTCCTGAGGCATTTCAAAGTTCGGTCTACGTTGACGCCTCTGTTCTTCGGGTGACTGTGGCAACCGCAATCGCTGGAGCATTTGCAACCTTGGTTGCCGTTGGATTAGCCAAGCTTCTGATTGGACCTCGAATTTGGTTCTTAGCTTTCGGATTGGGCGTGGGCTTTGCCTCCGTTTACAGCGCTCTAACTTTGGCGAATGTTTCGTTCGCTGTGAAGTTTGCTCTAAGCGTGATGCACTTATTGGCAACTTTCATCATCGTGCTGCCAATTGGTGAAGCACTAAAGATTCGCGATTCAGATTTACATCGGGCAGATGTTAAATATCACGAACACCTAGAAAGCAAAAAATTAGACGACACATCATTTGTGGTCGGAACTACTGCAGCAACTTCAGGTTCGGCAACTGACAACCAGCAAAATCTAAATGAAACACTTGTAGTGCCGATAGATACACCGACACCAGATGCATCGAGTTCTTCTGATGGTGGATCTAGTTCGGACTAAAACTCCGCGGCAATTCGACGAGCCAGATAAGGCGAAAATTCACCAGCATACTTTTTATGCAAAGCCGGCAGTTGCCAATCTTTACCGGTAACAGTTCCGCGACAAGAATCTGTGCCACATCCGCAAGTGAATTCGTCATAATCCGAATCATCACAAGTTGCGTAGTCAAAAGTTAATTCTTCGCCAACAGCGATGTCACGGCGAGCTTTCAGAACAGTGGCGCCCATAAGACCACAACTTGGCTCGCAGGAGTGGTTGAAACAATCGCCAGGTTCGCGTTCTTCGCGGGAAACTAAGTACTGGTCATCATCGACTTGGATTGCACGATGTTGACGTTCGAGCTCTAATGTCGCTAAGACTTCACGAGGGATAGACCAGCCACCGAAACTCCCTACCGTTTCGCCAGCACTGATCGGCTCAATTGCAAAACTTCCCCAACCTTTATCTCCAGCTGAGCGAGCCTGCGCCTTGGGAGTCAACCAGTTCATGTCCAATGAAGTACCTCATGTCTGTCGATGCAGTAAGTATTCGAATGCAGAAACGATGCTATCGGGATTTATCTACTGGATACCAAATCCCAAATGAATTTTTGGTGCACTTATTCCTCTATTCTTAAGTCATGATCGATTTAGCAGCCCTGCGCCAAGACCCAGATGCCGTCAAGAAATCTCAGGCAGCACGTGGGGAATCTGTTGAATTAGTGGATCAAGTGGTTGTTGCCGATGTTGCTCGTCGTGCCGCTTTGGGCGAATTTGAAAGTCTGCGCGCCAATCAGAAGGCAATCGGTGCCCAGGTCGCCAAGGCGCAAGGTGACGAGAAGCAGGCTTTGCTTGCCGAGACAAAGACTTTGTCGGATCAGGTTAAGGCTGCCGAGTCAGCGTTGCGGGATATTGATGCAAACCTAGATTCTTTGGTCCTTGCGCTTTCAAACGTGGTCGATCCGGCTGCTCCAGTTGGTGGCGAAGATGACTTTGTTGTTATCAAAGAAGTCGGCACTAAACGAGATTTTGCTGCCGAAGGATTCGCCGTTCGTGACCATGTCGAGATCGGTGAACTTCTTGGCGCAATTGATATTGAACGAGGCGCGAAAGTTAGTGGTAGCCGTTTCTATTACTTAACTGGACCAGGTGCGATGTTGGAATTGGCACTTGTTCAACTCGCAATGAACACTGCGCAGAAAAATGGATTCATTCCAATGATTCCTCCGGCACTAGTTAAGCCAGCCGCAATGGAAGGCACCGGATTCCTTGGTCAAGCAGCAGAAAATGTTTACCACCTTGAATCAGATGATTTGTATTTAGTTGGAACTGCCGAAGTTCCACTAGCCGCGTATCACATGGATGAAATCCTTGAAGGAGTTCTACCACGTCGTTATGCAGCGTTCTCGCCATGTTTCCGTCGCGAAGCAGGCAGTCATGGCAAAGACACTCGTGGAATTTTCCGAGTGCATTGGTTCGATAAAGTTGAAATGTTTTCTTTCTGTCCAGTGGACGAAGCTGTTGCTGAACACGAACGCTTGTTAGGTTTCGAAGAAGAATTCTTACAAGCTCTTGAAATTCCATATCGAGTTATCGATGTTGCAACCGGCGACTTAGGTTCAAGTGCTGCGCGCAAGTTTGACTGCGAAGCGTGGGTGCCATCGCAAGATCGTTATCGCGAAGTCACATCAACTTCGAATTGCACTACATTCCAATCGCGCAGATTAAAGATCCGTGCTCGCGGTGCCGAAGGCGTAGAACCAATTGCAACTTTGAATGGAACACTGTGCGCTGTTACTCGCACGATCGTGGCCCTATTTGAAAATCATCAAGAAGCAGATGGCTCGGTACGAATTCCAAAAGCTCTTCAGCCATATCTAGGTGGAGCAAGTCACTTTAAGATCAAGTAGTTTTAAGCAAAACAAAAGCCCCGCTGAATCCAGCGGGGCTTTTGTTTTCGTCTATTTAGACGCCAGCAACCTGAGGCAAGTTAGCCAAGCCTGCAGCTAAGCGATCTTCAGAGAAGTCTTCATCAACCATGCGACCGCCAAGGTAGGCATCGTAAGCCGCTAGGTCGAAGTGTCCATGGCCACAAAGCGCGGTCAAGATAACGGTTTCTTCGCCAGTTTCCTTAGCCTTTAGAGCTTCCTGAATTGCAATTGCAATTGCGTGAGTTGGCTCTGGCGCCGGAACAATTCCCTCGGTGCGAGCAAACTGAACTGCTGCGCTGAAGCACTCTGTTTGAGCTACTGCCTGAGCATCCATCAGTCCAAGTTCGTAGATGTGTGAAATCAACGGAGCCATACCGTGGTAGCGCAAACCACCAGCGTGAATTGGATCTGGAATGAAGTCCTTGCCAAGAGTGTGCATCTTCATGAGCGGTGTCATACCAGCAGTGTCACCAAAGTCGTAAGCGTAAGTGCCACGAGTAAGTGATGGACATGATGCTGGTTCAGCAGCCAAGATACGCGGGCTAATTTTGCCTGCCATCTTTTCGCGTAGGAATGGGAAGGCAAGTCCACCGAAGTTAGAACCGCCACCGGTGCAACCAACGATAAGAGTTGGCGTATCGCCAGCCTTCTCAAGTTGCAAAAGCGCTTCTTCACCGATGATGGTCTGATGCATCAACACGTGGTTCAAAACCGAACCAAGTGCGTAGCGTGTTTGTGGATCCTGAACTGCAACTTCAACAGCTTCAGAAATTGCGATACCGAGCGAACCACTTAAGTTCTTTGGATCTGCTGCGAGCATCTTGCCAACTTCAGTTAGCTGTGATGGTGAACGGTGAACTGTGCCACCGAAAGCTTCGATCATAAGTTTGCGGAATGGCTTGGCATCAAACGAAGCACCAACCTGGAAGACTTCACATTCCATGTCGTAAAGCGCGCATGCAAATGCAAGTGCAGTTCCCCATTGACCTGCACCAGTCTCGGTTACAAGTTTCTTGATGCCTTCTTGTGCGTTGTAGTACGCCTGTGGCACTGCAGTGTTTGGCTTATGTGAACCAGCAGGTGAAACACCTTCGTACTTGTAGTAGATACGTGCAGGTGTGCCGAGTGCTTTTTCAAGACGATGTGCCCGGAATAACGGGCTTGGACGCCATTGACGGTAAACATCTAAAACACCACCGGGGATATCGATGTATCGCTCCTGGCTGACTTCTTGCATGATCAGTTCCATCGGGAACAGTGGAGCAAAATCTTCTGGTCCAGCTGGTTGGTGAGTGCCAGGGTGTAACGCCGGAGGCGGTGGGGCTGGCAGGTCCGGAACGATGTTGTACCACTGGGTAGGCATCTCGTCTTCGGTCAAGGTGTATTTGTGGGTGCGAACTTCGTCGCTGATCTTGGCCATGATGCTCCTTTATGAAAAGCCCGTAGGGTTGGGGTACGGGTAGTTGAAAACTCTAGCGAGTTTTTGGGCTATCTGACTAGGTCAAATATCAGGGAAGTTGGTAACGATTGTGACGCGGTTGATCGCCAGCGATCTAGATGGCACTTTCCTCCAAACGGGTGGCACGGTTTCCCCCGAAAACGTTGCGGCTATTGCTCGAGCCCATGCAAATGGCCTAGACACAATCTTCGTCACCGGACGTCCAAGTCGATGGATGCGCCAGATTCCAGACATGACTGGCCATGAAGGTTTAGCCCTTGTTTGCAATGGCGCCTTGCTTATGGACCTTAAGACTCAAGAAACGATCTATGCCGATCTAATGTCCAGCGACGCTGGCCTAAAGGCAGCCCAAATCCTGCAAGAGCTAGATCCAGAAATCTCCTTTGCCGTTGAGCTAGATCGGCACGATGTTTCATTCTTAGTCGATGACAAGTACCGCCCACGCTGGGAAGTAAAGAGCACTCCTCCAGCAACAGATGTTGAATCTATGTTCGGAACAGAAATCGTTATCAAGTTATTGGCGCGACCAAGTGATCGAGTGCAACAGAATGCCGATGAGTTCTTGATTGATGCTCAAGCTGCACTAGATGGACTAGTTGACGTAACACACTCGAACTTCCTTGATCTCATGATTGAAATGAGCGCACTTGGCGTGAATAAAGGATCTGGATTAGAGAAGTACGCAGCAAGTCATGGTCTAACTTCTGCAGACGTGGCTGCAGTAGGTGACATGCCTAACGATGTGCCGATGATTTCTTGGGTCGGACGCGGCGCTGCAGTTGATAACGCGCACGATTGGGTTAAAGAAGCTGCAACCGAATTCTTGCCATCAAATGACGATCATGGCGTTGCTGTATTTATCGATCGAATTCTTGCGAGTTAGGCATTTCGCTTACGTAAGTTTTCCAACCAAACTTGTGGATCAACATTCGATTTCGCAATTTCATTAACCGTGCCATTTGCACTGGCATTGTCATGACGTGGGTACGAGCCTAAGAATTTAACGTCAGCACAGATCTTTCGGAGTTCGATAAGTGCATCTCCAAGATTCTCATCATCGATATGACCAACACAATCAAGGGAGAAGAAGTAGTCACCTAGCTGCTGCTTAGTTGGGCGAGATTCCAAACGCGACAAGTCAACACCACGAACTGCAAACTCGGTCAGAATGTTTAGCAAAGCACCGGGCTGATTGCGATGCATGAACAGCGACAAAGTTGTTTTGTCATTTCCAGTCGAAGGTTGTGCGTGACCTGGCTTGCTGACCAATACGAATCGAGTCCAAGCTGAATCGCTATCACCGATTCCTTGCGCCAAGATTTCTAATCCGTAGTGCTTAGCTGCGGCAACTGAACAAATAGCTGCATCGTAGTTTGCGCCAGTTGATAATTCTTCGGCCGCAGCAGCAGTAGACATTGCTGGCAGGACATGAACGCCTGGAATATTTTTATGTAACCAATCAACACACTGTGCGTGCGCATGTGGATGAGTTGCAATTTTTGTAATGTCCGAGATCGAAACACCTGGCTTTGCCAGTAGAGCAAATTCAACCGGGATCGCAATTTCATCGATGATTTCGAGTGAGTCCCCATGACCGAGCTCATCTAGTGTCGTAGCAACTGAACCCTCGACTGAATTTTCAATGGGAACCAATGCGCCAAAAACTTTTCCACTTCGCACAAGGTTTAAAGCCTCACGCACGGATTCAGCAGGAATCAGTTCCGCCCCGTGGGTTATTGGCATCTGTAAAAAGGCAGCCTCAGTAAAGGTGCCCTTAGGACCTAGATACGCAAATGAGTTGTTCATAGAAACTCAAGATTACGCGGTTTTTAGTCCCCAATTTTCAGTCGCGTGAGGGTAAGTCAGGATTCTTAGCAATCTCGGCAAGTAACTCGCAAAAAAATCATTTTTTTCATAGTTTTGTAAGAGTTCAGGTGCCACTGCGTCCCCCCGTCGGTGGTTCCTGGACATTCTTTGTTTTCCTTCATATTTATTGAGGAGCGGGTTTTGGCGCGCCAGTCAACAGGGTTTCCTGCTTACTAAGTGAGAATTGCAAAGTGGAATCAACGGTTTATCGCAGAGGTACTGACGGCAAGGTCGTCGGAACCCCCGAAGCCAATCCGATTGCTAACCAAGTTGATGAACCGATCTTTTCAGTCTCCACATTTCGAGCGGGAGGAGTCAGCCAGACTCAGACCCCACCAAAGAACTCAGGGGTAGCTTTGCCAAAGTCTGCAGTCAAGAAGAAAAGTAAGTCTCGCTACCCGCGTCCAATTCGATACATCAGAAATGTTGTACTTGCATACCTTGCTTTCTTTTTGGTTCTCGGATTCCATGCCACTAGCTCATTAGAAAAGATGCCTGCTTCGGCAATCGTGCCCATCGCTGACACAGCAGGAACCAACTGGCTGCTTGTCGGATCGGATAGTCGTGAAGGGTTAACCGAAGCTGAGATCAAAGAATTGCACACGGGTAAGGATGAAGGTTCACAACGAACTGACACCATCATGCTTATTCATATTTCAGAGAACGGGAAACCGACTTTAATTAGTTTGCCGCGCGACTCTTATGTTGTGATCCCAGCCCACATCGCGCTAGATGGTTCATCAGTTGAGGATCGCAAAAATAAAATCAACACTGCTTATGGCAAAGGTGGTGCACCTTTACTTGTAGAAACAGTTGAACGAAATACCGGCCTACACATTGACCACTACATGGAAGTTGGCTTTAAAGGTATTCGCGATATCACTAATGCCGTCGGTGGCGTAAACATGTGCATCCCAGCAGATATAACGGATAAGAATTCTGGATTGAATTTGTTGGCTGGTTGCCAGGAACTTGATGGCAAGAATGCTCTGGCATATGTACGTATGCGTTATGCAGATCCAAAGGGAGACCTCGGCCGCGTTGAAAGACAACAGCAGTACTTGAGTTCGGTTATGAAAAAAGTCGCAACTCTGCCGGTGATTCTGAATCCGATCAGTATGTGGAAGCTGGTTGATGCTGGAACTGAATCGGTAAATGTTGGCGAAGGAGATTCCGTTTTGGATGTTGGCGCATTAGCCAGAGCGATGCGGGGATTGTCTAATGGAAACGGCACATTAATTACGGTGCCCGTCTCAGATCCTGATGCCAACACTGCGGCTGGATCATCCGTTATCTGGGACAAAGATGCGGCCCGAGAACTCTTTGTTTCATTGGGCGCAAATTAACCCTCAAAAATGAGCCAGAAGTAATTTCCGTAATAACCCGACCAAGTACCAACCAAATCCCCTTGATCTCATAAGATTTTTCATTAGAACCCCCAACAAGGAGAACCATGTCTGCACTCGCGCATGTCGCCAGCCAGGAAGTAGCCCTGACTGGATCCAATTACACAACTGTGGCCATTGTCGCCCTGATTGCTCTAGCTGCACTTGGTGTAGCGGCAGTTTTGGTACGCCAAGTATTGGCAGCCGACGAAGGCACAGTAAATATGAAGAATATTGCCAAAGCAATTCAGGAAGGCGCATCGGCGTATCTAAATCGCCAATTCCGCACTCTTGCAATCTTTGCAGTTTTGGTTTTCTTCTTACTATTCCTACTTCCTGCTGACACCCAGAACGAGCGCATTGGTCGTTCACTGTTCTTCTTGGTGGGTGCAGTGTTCTCGGGCATCACTGGCTACATGGGTATGTGGCTTGCAGTACGCGGAAACGTTCGCGTTGCTGCCGCTGCCAACACCAGTGGCGAACAAGAAGCAATGAAGATCGCTTTCCGCACCGGTGGTGTGGCTGGCATGTTCACTGTTGGACTTGGTTTGTTTGGTGCTGCAATTGTGGTTTTGGTTTACAAAGGCGAAGCGCCAAAGGTTCTTGAAGGCTTCGGCTTTGGTGCTGCACTTCTTGCAATGTTCATGCGCGTTGGTGGCGGTATCTTCACCAAGGCTGCTGACGTCGGCGCTGACCTTGTTGGAAAAGTTGAACAAGGAATTCCAGAAGATGACCCACGTAACGCTGCAACAATCGCCGACAACGTTGGTGACAACGTTGGTGACTGTGCCGGTATGGCAGCAGACCTATTTGAGTCCTACGCCGTAACTCTTGTTGCTGCATTGATCTTGGGTAAAGCAGCCTTTGGCGACATCGGTCTAGTTTTCCCATTGGTAGTTCCTGCCATCGGTGTTCTAACCGCAGTCGTCGGAATCTTTGCAGTTACACCTCGCGCAGGCGATCGTTCCGGAATGAGCGCAATCAATCGCGGCTTCTTCCTATCCGCGGTCATCAGCGCCGTGCTAGTAGCAGTAGCTGCATACCAATTCTTGCCAGCAACACTTGGTGAACTTCAAGGTGCCTCAGACCCATTCCTAGCTGACGGAGTTGTTGTTAACCCTCGTCACATGGCAATCGGTGCAGTACTTATCGGTATCGTTTTGGCCGCTGCAATTCAGCAATTAACTGGCTATTTCACAGAAACCAACCGCAAGCCAGTTGATGACGTATCTAAGTCATCATTAACTGGACCAGCGACAGTAATTCTTGCTGGTATCTCACTTGGTTTGGAATCTGCTGTTTACTCCGCACTTCTAATTGGTGGTGCGGTTTACGCTGCATACCTACTTGGTGGCGCATCAGTGCTTCTCGGATTGTTCGCAATTGCCTTGGCAGGTACTGGTTTGCTAACAACAGTTGGTGTCATCGTTTCGATGGATACCTTCGGTCCAGTTTCTGACAACGCACAAGGCATCGCAGAAATGTCCGGCGACGTACATGGTGAAGGCGCTCAGGTTCTAACCAACCTTGACGCAGTTGGTAACACAACTAAGGCCATCACCAAGGGCATCGCGATTGCAACTGCAGTCTTTGCTGCTACCGCGTTGTTCGGTGCATTCCGCGACACTGTTACAAATGCTGCGAAGAGCTTCACAACAACTGACCTGCAGTACACAGGCACTCTAGACATCTCCAACCCAGCAAACCTATTTGGTCTGTTGATTGGTGCTGCTGTTGTGTTCATGTTCAGTGGACTTGCGATCAATGCAGTATCCCGTGCAGCCGGATCGGTGATCTTCGAAGTTCGCCGCCAGTTCCGCGAGAAGCCAGGCATCATGGCTGGAACCGAACTTCCTGATTACAGTCGTGTTGTTGACATCGTGACTAAGGATTCCTTGCGCGAACTAGCAACACCTGGTCTGCTAGCAATCTTGACTCCAATTGCAGTTGGTTTCGGTCTAGGTATTGGTGCCCTTGGTTCCTTCCTTGCCGGCACTATTGCAACTGGAACTTTGATGGCTGTATTCCTATCCAACTCCGGTGGAGCTTGGGATAACGCGAAGAAGTTCGTTGAAGATGGACACTTTGGTGGCAAGGGCTCAGAGGCCCACGCTGCAACCGTTATCGGTGACACAGTTGGCGACCCATTCAAGGACACTGCTGGTCCAGCGATCAACCCATTGCTGAAGGTTATGAACCTTGTCGCACTGCTGATCGCACCTGCAGTAGTGGCAATGTCACTGGATAACAAGGATGCGATGCGCATTGGCTTGGCACTACTTGCCACTGCCGTAATCGTGGTCTCAGTGATCATTTCCAAGCGCCGCCCAATCGCCGTTGGCGAAGAGGCGATCGCTGCCTAACAGCAAGATCTCCAAAAGAACCCCAGTCGAGCGGCTGGGGTTCTTTTTTGGCCAAATATCCCTGCGATTAAAGGGGAATGGCCACCATCCACAGTCAATTTCGACTCGCGGAACATTCCCTTCAGTTTGACAATGCCCCTAGGCGATAAGGCACACTCTCGGAGATAGCGCTTTTGACTCTATATATAGAGTCTTTTGCATTTGCCGAAGGGAATCGTTTTGTCGACACCACACCGTCTGGTTATCGTCGAATCACCAGCCAAGGCCAAAACCATCCAAAAATACCTTGGCCCAGGCTACGAAGTGACCGCATCAGTTGGCCACGTTCGCGACTTGCCCGAGCGCGCAGTTGATGTCCCGGCGGAAATCAAAAAGCAGCCTTGGGGCCGCATGGCTATCGACGTCAATGATGACTTCACCCCGTACTACGTTGTCAGCTCCAAAAAGAAGGACAAAGTTGCTGAACTAAAGCGGATGCTTGCAGACGCAGACGAATTGCTACTTGCAACTGACGAGGACCGTGAAGGTGAAGCAATTGCTTGGCACCTAATGGAAATTCTTCGACCAAAAGTTCCAGTGCGTCGAATGGTGTTCCACGAAATTACGCCAGAAGCTATCAGGCACGCAGCAGAGTCCACACGCGACCTTGATATGCAACTTGTTGATGCCCAAGAAACTCGCCGACTAATTGATCGCCTTTACGGCTTTGAAGTTTCACCAGTGCTTTGGCGCAAAGTTCAAGCAGGACTTTCTGCAGGTCGAGTGCAATCAGTCGCAACTCGACTAATCGTAGAAAAGGAGCGCGAGCGCATTGCATACAAGCGCGCGTCATACTGGGACATCGAAGGAACTTTCGATCCACAATCTTTCAGCGCAAACTTAGTTGCGGTTGACGGCAAAAAGATTGCCCAAGGTAAAGATTTTGATTCCTTAGCTCAACTTAAAGACTCAAGTCTCGTTCACGTTGACGAAGCAACAGCCAAGAGTTTGTGTACATCACTTAGCGGTGCCAAGTTTGCGGTGCGTTCGGTTGATGACCGTCCATACTCAAGCAAACCAAAAGCCCCGTTCATGACTTCGACCATGCAGCAAGCTGCGTCAGGTCGATTGAAGTGGGGTGCGCAGCGAACCATGCGTGTTGCTCAAGCGTTGTATGAACGCGGATATATCACTTATATGCGTACCGACTCCACAACACTTTCGGATACTGCATTGAATGCAGCTCGCAAACAAGCCGCTGAACTTTATGGCAGCGACCATGTTTCAGAAGCTCCTCGGCGTTACGATCGCAAAGTTAAGAATGCCCAGGAAGCGCACGAAGCAATCCGCCCAGCTGGCGATACTTTCCGCACTCCCGCTGAAGTTGCCGGTGAATTGGTTGGCGATGAGTTTGCACTGTATGACTTGATCTGGAAGCGCACCGTAGCGAGCCAGATGGCAGACGCCAAGGGAACTACTGCAACGATTCGCATTGGTGCAACTAGTGGCGATGGTCGCGATGCTGAATTCTCGGCTAGCGGAACCGTGATTACCTTCCGTGGTCACATGGCTGCTTACGATGATGCCGATGAAGATCAAGATGAGAAGAACGAAGCTCGTCGCCTGCCAGCGCTTAAGGTTGGTGATCCTGTTACGGCAGTAGCGCTAGAGCCAAGTGGTCACTCAACAAATCCGCCGGCTCGTTACACCGAAGCAACTCTGGTTCAAAAGTTAGAAGAGCTTGGAATTGGTCGACCTTCAACTTATGCCGCAATTGTGAGCCGAATCATCGATCAGGGTTACGTGTGGAAGCGTGGTAGCGCATTAGTTCCGCACTTCTTGGCATTCACTGTCACTCGATTGATGGAAGAGAATTTCACTCAACTTGTTGACTACGACTTCACTGCATCGCTGGAAGAAATTCTTGATGAAGTTGCCAATGGCGAACAAGGTCGACTTGAAGTTCTAAAGCGTTTCTACTTTGGCGAGAAAACCGAAGGTTCAATCTTCCCTGGTTTGGCGCCATTGGTTTCGGTTTACGGCGACATCGATGCTCGTGCGATGGCATCCCTTCCAATCGAAGGCCATGAAGGAATCATTCGCGTTGGTAAGTATGGTCCGTACTTGGAACGCGGCGAAGGCGAAACCTTGCAGCGCGCAAACATCCCGCAAGATCTTGCACCGGATGAAATGACTGCCGAGAAAGCCGAAGAATTATTCAATGCACCATCAGGTGAGCGTGAACTTGGCATCGATCCCGAAACTGAACGAGTCATCATGGCGAAGACTGGACGTTATGGTCCATACTTCACTGAAGTATTGCCAGAAGGTGCGCCAAAGAAAGAGAAGCCGCGCACGGCATCATTGTTCTCAACAATGGATGTTGAGCAGGTCACTCTTGACGATGCACTTCGCATGTTTACTTTGCCTCGTGAGATTGGCTTAGACCCAACCGAAGGTGAGCCGATTACTTCACAGAATGGTCGATATGGACCGTACTTGTTGAAGGGTAAGGACTCGCGAACTCTGCCAGACGAAGAGTCAATCTTTAGCTGCACTCTTGAAGAGGCGCTGGCACTATTTGCTCAGCCAAAACTTCGTCGCGGTCGAGGGCAGGCTGCCGGTCCACTTAAGGTCGTTGGCGTTGACCCTTCAACTCAAAAAGAAGTTGTGGTTCGCGAAGGAAGATTTGGAATTTACATCACAGACGGCGAAACTAATGCCTCCTTGCGTGGTGGCGATTCAGTCGAAACTATTTCAATCGAACGCGCATCTGACTTATTGGCTGAGCGTCGCGCAGCGGGACCATCGGTAAAGAAGCCAGCGGCTCGAAAAGTCGCTGCGAAGAAGCCACCAGTGAAAAAGAAGTCCACTGCAAAGAAGAAGGCTGCAAAGAAAACGGTCGGTACCACGAAGGTAATTAGCGGAGCAGCGGCAAAAAAGGCTGCAGCAAAAACTAAGACTGGCGTTGGTTCAGCGACAGTTGAATCTGAAGTCACACCCGTTAGTTAGAGTTTGAGTCGTGACTACTGGTTTATTTATTGCAATTGAAGGCGGTGAGGGCGCTGGAAAATCTACACATTCCAAGCGCCTAGCTGAATACTTGCAATCCCTTGGTCATGAAGTAGTTCTGACGCGTGAGCCAGGTGGCACCCCAACTGCGGAGAAGATTCGCAAGATCTTGCTTGACCCAGAAATCACTGACATGCCTGATCACACCGAGGCCTTGCTTTTTGCAGCCTCGCGTGCAGATCATGCGGCAAATTTAATTCGACCAGCTCTTGAACGCGGTGCCACCGTAATCTGCGATCGGTACTTCGATTCGTCCGTGGCCTATCAAGGATTCTCTCGAGGGCTAGGCGCTGAAAAGGTGCGAGACCTAAGCCTTTGGGCAACTGGAAATTTGATTCCTGATTTCACGATTTACCTAGATGTTCCGGCCGAAGCTGGCGAACAACGCATGGATGGCACAGATCGAATGGAAATTCAGTCGCGTGATTTTCATGAGGCAGTTCATCAAGCCTTCCGAGATATTGCTGCTGGATCTCCGTACCCAAATGTAGTTATCGATGCGACTGCGCCTAAAGACGATGTTGCCGCTGCAATTCGAATCGCTATTGACGGAGTCCTTGAATCACGATGAGTGTTTTTGATTCGTTGATTGGTCAAGAGCATGCTGTCGAAGAAATGAAACATGCCGTCGCTGACGCTGCAAAAGTTGCAATCGGTGAGCGTGGTGACGCAATGACGCATGCTTGGTTAATTACTGGGCCGCCTGGAAGTGGCAGAAGCACGTTGGCATTAGCGTTCGCGGCCTCACTTGTTTGTCCAAATGGGGGTTGCGGTGAATGCATCGAATGTCGAAACGTAGCAGCCGGCGTTCATCCAGATGTCGAACACATCATTCCGGAAGGCATCAATTACAAAGTTGAAGCTACGCGCAATCTAATCGAACGAGCATCGTTACTGCCTACTCGCTCACCGTGGCACATCATCGTGGTTGAAGATGTCGATAGATTCCGCATTGATGCAGCTTCTACTCTGCTCAAGTCTTTAGAAGAACCACCACCAGCCACGGTTTGGCTGCTATGTGCTCCGACGGTTGATGATGTATTCCCAACAATCCGCAGTCGTTGTCGCCATGTCGCGTTAACTTCTCCGACGTTTGCGGCCATCTCCCAACAGCTAACAACTCGGTTTGGAATCGATGCTGCGATGGCTGCTTGGGCAACACGTGCCGCGCAAGGACACATTGGTCGTGCCAGAGCACTTGCAACAGACGAGAACGTGCGACTTCGTCGAAAACAAATTTTAGATATCCCAACAAATCTGCGAGTCGTAAGTTCTTGCTTTGATCAGGCAAACAAAATCGTTGCTAGTGCGAATGCAGATGCTGATGCCATCGTTACGCCACTTGACCATGATGATGATCAAGACATTAGAACGGCATTTGGTGAAGGCGCTGAAGGTAAGGGCCTGAAGTCTGTCGAACGTCAAATGAAAAGTGCACTTAAGGATCTAGATGATCGGGCAAAATCTCGCCGCCGCCGAGTGTTAAGCGATCAATACGATCGAGTTCTATTGGATTTGACCGGTTATTACCGTGACGTATTGGTGGTTCAAGCAGGAGCCGAAGTTGAACTTATCAACGAGGAATTGCGTGAATCCATCGAACGGGTAGCAGGCACCGATGATGAATCTGCAACCTTAAGAAGAATCGCTGCAATCAATGAAGCTCGTGATCAGATTAATTCCAACGTCAATCCACTAAATGTGTTCGAGTCTCTGTTGGTAAGCCTGCGCGACCCAAGACTTACCGCAATTGTTGGATAGTTTCCTATTTATCTTTTCTGGTTTAAAGTCAGGGTAAATACTTTTTGGGAGCCTTCTTGCGAAAATTTCTGGTAACTGGCCTAGCCCTTTTTGTTGGAATAGTTGCAACGCTTGGTTACCAGTTAGCCCAATCTGATTCCAGTGAAAATGGCTCACCAAAGCCAAATCAAAGTGCGACAGTGCCTCAAGGGGAGGGACTTGATGGATACTACGCGCAGCAACTCGATTGGTCTGAATGTAACGACGGATTTGAGTGCGCAACCTTTAATGTGCCAATAGATTACGCAAATCCCGCTGACGGTGCATTGCAAATTTCAGTCATTCGGGTACTTGCCACTGGTACGGCTAGGGGATCACTGGTTTTGAATCCGGGTGGCCCTGGCGGATCTGGTATTGAATACGCCACTTATGCCGAGTATGTTGTCAGCGAAACATTGCGCGAGAATTTCGACATCGTTGGTTTTGATCCTCGCGGCGTAGGCGAAAGTACTCCGGTTGAATGTTTGGACGATACCCAAACCGAGCAGTACATCGCGATAGATGGCTCACCTGATAACCAAACTGAAGTTGATGAAGCCCAAGCCATGTCTAAGTTGTTTGCGCAAACTTGTGCAACTAACTCACCGGATACATATAAGTTCCTCGACACCGTTAGTGCCACAAGAGATATAGACATTCTGCGCGCGCTATTGGGTGACGAGAAGTTGAACTGGCTTGGCAAGAGCTACGGCACTTTCCTCGGCGCAACTTATGCGGATCTTTTTCCAGACAGAGTTGGTCGAATGTTGCTTGATGGCGCCATCGATCCAAAGTTGAATAACGAACAGCTTTCTTATGGGCAAGCGCTCGGTTTTGAACTTGCTTTGAAAAGGTTCGTAGCTGATTGCGCAACCAGAGGTGACTGCCCACTTTCTGCTGGCGGCAAAGTTGGAATTAGCGAAGTTACTGAACTGCTTTCAGATCTTGATTCAAATCCGGTAACTCTCGATGATGGTCGTCTTTTCACGCAAGCAATGGGAACTTTAGGTGTTGTTGGCTCGTTGTATGACAAGCAATATGGATGGCCAGATCTGCGAACGAACTTAAGTCTTGCCTTCACCGGCGATTTCTCTGGACTTGCAACCAGTGTTGATTTTTATACCGGCAGACAGATGGATGGAAGTTTCAAAGACAACTCAAATGATGCAATTGCTGCGGTTAATTGCCTGGATCGACCAGATCGCGCCACAACAGAACAAACTATTGCTTTGGCTAGTAAGTGGAAGAAGGTAGCGCCGAACTTTGGTGAGTACCTTGCCTGGAGCAACATCAGTTGCAGTTACTGGCTAGCGGAAGCAACTGGTGTTCCAAAGGAGATTTCGGCGCCAGGCACTCCAACCATTTTGGTAGTTGGAACTGTAAACGATCCGGCAACTCCTTATGCCTGGAGCCAGGCATTAGCCGCGCAGCTATCAAAGGGAGTTTTGTTAACGCTGGATGGGGATGGCCACACTGCTTATTACCAAGGGTCTGACTGTATCGACGAAGTAGTCGACAATTTTTACCTGACGGGTGAAGCTGAATCAGACATTATCTGCACCGATGGACCATGACACCTGGTTTGAATAACGCGGGATTGCATTAGAGTTAAAAGCGTGTCCAGCAGAATTGGAAGCGAATTAATGGAAACCGAACTAGAAACTAAGAGCTATCGTCAAACGGCGTGGATTCTTCTGGTCACTGGAATCATTGGCATTTTCGCCTCCATCGAATTGATAATTCAAAAAATTGCGGTACTAAAGAACCCTGATTTTGTTCCAAACTGCGACATAAACCCAGTGCTCTCTTGTGGATCAGTAATCAATACCGAGCAAGCATCCTTGTTTGGATTCCCAAATCCGATCCTTGGCGTAATTGGCTTCACCGTTGTGATTATGTTTGGTGCACTTCTATTGACCGGTGTAGTTCTACCGAAGGCGATGTGGCTTGGACTGAACCTTGGCGCGTTGGCTGGAATGGTTTTTGTTATCTGGTTGGTAACCCAAAGCCTTTACGTAATCGGTGCGCTTTGCCCATGGTGCATGGTGGTTTGGTCAATAACAATTCCAATTTTCTGGCAAGTGACAACCGACAATCTTGTAAGCAATCGATTGAGTCTTGGTAAATCTGTTTCTGAAATCATTGTGACTTTGAAATGGATCCTCGTTGGTGCGTCCTACTTAATCATCATTGCTTTGATTTTTGTTCGTTGGCAAGACTTTTGGCTTAAGTAGCCACTTAAGTTTCTATAGGTATGGCCTCTTCAAAACAACTTGTTGCTACTCTTCGAAAAAAATTCTCGAAACATGCTGATCAAGAGATAGCTGATGGCGCTGCCGCGTATATGCGGAATCAATTTGAATTTCTTGGAATAAAAACTCCACTGCGCCGCGAATTAGCAAAAAGCTTGGTGCAAAAATCCAAAGATTTGTCCGAGTCTGAATTGGTTGCGTTGTGTAAAGAATTGTGGATGCAGCCAGAGCGAGAGTTTCATTACATTGCATGTGACCTGTTGGCAAAGAATGCTAAGCGACTTTCACCTACCTATGTAAAACGAGATGCCCCATGGTTCATCAAGAACAAGTCATGGTGGGACACCGTAGATTCAGTTCGTAAATCAATTGAGATTGTTGTATCGGCAAATCCGGAACTTAAATCCGAAATGGAAAAGTGGATCGTTAGCAATAACATTTGGATGGTTCGATCCGCATTGATTCATCAACTGACACTTGGCCGTAAAACTGATGCAGACTTGCTGTTTAAGTTCTGTGAAATTCAGGCCACCGAAAAAGAATTTTTTGTATCCAAGGGTTTGGGCTGGGCGCTTCGCAGCTACTCTTACGTTGACCCAAAGGCGGTCAAGAAGTTTGTCAAAGACCACCCCGAACTCACGCCACTTGCAAAGCGCGAAGGTCTGAAGGCAATTAACCGAAAATCTGATTCCTAGAGTTCTAATAGAATGTCAAAGTTGCTTTCGCAGCACGCCACCTTAGCTCAGGGGTAGAGCAACGCACTCGTAATGCGTAGGTCCAGGGTTCAAATCCCTGAGGTGGCTCGAACAAATCTTAGATTTGCGAGAGCCTCTATTTGGGATTTGGGAGCCGATTGCATGATTTGTATGAATCATTTGCAATCGGAATGGCAATTTGATTTTGCTTTCTTACGACGGTTCTGACAGGTGGCTCGATGGTATTCCTTAGGGATAACCCCAGACTTTGCCCAATAGTGGCCAAAATTTTCTCCACATCCAATTAACTGCTGGTAACTTTCTGGCATGAAACTTTCTAAGGTCAGCATCGTTGGCGCTCTTGCACTCGCTTTTTCATCTTTAGTCGCTCCTTCACAGGCATCAGTGACTTATCCGATCGAGTTTGCTGAATTTCCGGCTTGCTCTGCCCCGTCAAGTACGAATTGCTATTCAAATCCGGAAGTAAAACTCCCTGGCGAATCCGATTGGTCAACACCACCTTCTGACATTTACTTCAGAATCTCTGGATTCGACATCGCACGTAGTCCGTCTTTAGTAATTGACATGCGTCGGAACTACGGTTACATCGGCGATCAAGATTTGAGTCCGGTGCTTCCTTATGGCACTGAAATAAAGGTCGATGTCAACACGGGCACATGGCAACCAAACCCGCAAGCTAATGGAGTTAGTGTTGTCCGTAGCTTTTCTCAAGCCAAGGATTCAAATCAAAATTGGATCACATCCGTCCACTTCTCTACGATTAATTGGTCACCAGCTTCAAATTGCTATATCGAAGAAAACTTCGCAGATAGTTGCTTGAATCCCGGTACCCCAGGTGAATTTGATGAGCAGGGTTTCTGGGAGGACTACCAATCATTTGCTCAAGTTGTTTTCTGGGGTGTGGAGCTTTCAGCTGACGCAGAAACTCTTGCTCAACGTCGCTTGTGGGATGGCATGATTATTTCCAGTAATGCCTCAAGCAGCGGAAGCCCTTACTTCGATCAAGCGTCGAGTAGTTGGATAATTAAAACCGCAGGTCCTGGACGATACAAAGACGGAACCACAACAAACTGGCTTTATTTCCAGGCGTTTATTCCAGATCGTTCGATTGAAGCGCTACTGGGCACGCCAGCCGGAGAAAGCTTGAGTAGCATCAGCTTTACGCGCCAAGATGCCAATACCGCAACGGCAAGCACTCCATCAGGTTCCAGAATAGAACGGGTTACCGGTGGAATCTTGATCACAATGCCACGTTACACATTTGACACGAATCCAGGAACGCCACCGAGTGTTTACTCCGTGCGTAATGTGGCGACTACGCGACAAGCAGATTCTTTCGCTCCCAGTTTCGTAGCCGCACCTCGGGCTAGTACTTTTAAGATCACGATCAAGAAGAAGGCTGCCGCTGTTATTCCGCCGAGCAAGCCATCCTTTAAGAGTGCCAGTGTGCGCAGTAAGACAATTACATTAGTTGCGAAAGCTACTGCACGTGCAACCTCTTATCAAGCAAGTTGCAGCAAGGGTCGCACAGTTAAATCCGTGACATCCCGCACAACGACACTCAAATTCACCAATATGGCAAAGGGGACTTGGACCTGCAAGATTCGTGCCAAGAACTCAAAAATTGGTGCTTGGTCATCAACAAAGAACCTTAGAATTCGATAAGTTAACAAAAAATTGTGGCTCTGATGATTTAGAGCCACCATTTTTAATTTGCTTTTGATTCCAAAACTGCAAGGTATTCAAATTGCAATTTAGTAACCCTAGCGGAATCTGAATCTCTGCGACTACAAATTCGTCTTGAAAAACGCAACCGAACGTTGCATCGAGAGTTCCCATTGCGGACCAAAGGCGTGCTGTTCACCATCGTAAATATGCAAAGTGACGTCCTTGTTTAGCGCCTTCATTTGAGAGGTGGCTCTTTCCGACCAGGCAACCTTGCAGCTCTCATCATTTGTTCCATGATGAATCATGATCGGATCAGCAATTTTGTCGAAGTAGTTCTCTGCAGAAATCCCGGCCCAAAATTTTGGTGTTTCCTCTGGACTTCCATGCCTTGCGACAATCGGATTCTCGATTTCCGGATTTCCTCTGCCCCATTTGTTGAAATTGTCGACATAGTTGGCACTTACTGGTGCGTACAAAACGATGGCATCGAATTCATTTGGGGCAACTGTAGCGACGTTGTAACCAATACCGCCGCCCATTGAACGACCCAAGTAACCAATCTTGTTGGTATCTACTTGGGAAAGCCCGGATGTCTTCAAAGCTTTAGCAGCTGCAATTACATCAATGGTGTAACCGAGTCTTAGGTTGTTTGAATTTTCTGGATCATCATCACTTCCCGCATGATTTCGGTAATCAGTGTGCAACACGATGTATCCCTGATTCGCGAGATAGTCCTGTTCTCGCTTAAGGCCACGCCCAGAGGTGTAAATTGCCGGATCAATGTAGCCGTGTCCTAAAACTAAAGTCGGAAATGGACCATCGCCTTTTGGAATATTCATAATTCCAGAGATGGTTAATTCATTCGCTTTGTATGTAACCGCATACCTGGTGTACTTCGCAGCATTACTAATCGCTTTACCCACAACAAGGTTGCTTCCGGAAATCTCAGTTTCCATTAGGGCAGGTAGTGAGACCGGGTCAAAGGTTTCGGTAGGTGTAGGGCTAACTGAAGGTAATGACGATTCACTAGGTGATGCGGTGCTAACTGCGGATTCACCAGCACCAGCGCAACCGGCTAACAAGAGTGCACCAACAATAACTAGAGGAATCAAGCTTCGCTTCATACTCCTAAAAGTAAGTTACTTTTAGGGTTCGCGCAGACTTTCCTTATATACCTCGACAAACTCGGGCAGCATCCAAAATCGCGGAGTGAATTCCTCGGCTGCTGATGGCATCACCAATTCGGAATAATTGAAATTTTCCATCAGGATTTCGTACCGAGGTTTGCGGTCTGCCATTGATTAAAGCCTCAATCAAAACTTCGCCACCGTTACTAGAAAGTGAAACTAGTTCATCGTAAAGTTCTGAAATTGCTGTGGTTCCAGTTTCTGCAACAACTGCATTAACAATTCGAGACTCTTCCCAAGTCTCATCTTCCATGCCTAGCGAAACCGTAAAGGTCCCATCAGCATTCTTTTCAACCCGCTTAAGTTCACGCAGGATTGTGAATTTAACCCCCAGCGCAGATAGAGATTTGAAGTAGGAAGAAGCCACCATGCCGCCAACATCAACGGACATATTTCTTTCAGGCGTTACCACTTCAACCCTCGCTCCAGACTTAGCCAGATTCTCGGCCAAGTCCAAAGCCTGGTTTCCACCGTGATCGTCGTAAACCAAAACTTCGCCAGTCAACCGGTTAGAACCTGAAAGCACATCCCAACTTTCAGTCACATGCTGACTACCTGGAATCTCTAAAGTCTTTGGCATTCCGCCGGTGGCTACCACTACCGCATCGAATCCAGCATCAGCTATGTCGGAAGCCTCGACGTAGGAATTCAGTTTCACAGTGACACCGAGGCGCTTTAATTCCTGAGTACGCCAGTCAATGATTCCTTGTAAATCGCGACGGCGAGGCGAGCGAATTGCAATGTTTACTTGACCACCTAAAGAATCATTGGCCTCATGCAAGGTAACTGCATGCCCTATTTCAGCCAAAGTTCGTGCCGCTTCTAATCCGCCTGGACCGCCGCCAATTACAACCACATTCTTACGATTCGATGCGGCGTCTATTTCTTGTGGCAATTCCAATTCACGCCCAGTTGAAGGATTGTGAATACAAAATGCAGCACCTGCGGTGTAAATGCCATCGATACACATACTGGCGCCGACACAAGGGCGAATCTGATCTTCGGTTTTGTTAGCAATCTTTGTTGGTAAATATGGATCTGCAATCAATGCTCGAGTCATACCTACTAAATCAAGCAACCCAGCTTCAATCGCATATCGAGCAGTGGGAACATCTGCAATTTTGCCGGCATGCATTACTGGAACGTTTAGTTTTTGCTTGATCTCGCCAATGAGTTCAAGGTGCGGCGCGGATGCCATACCCATAATCGGAATCATTCGAGTTAAGCGAGCATCGGAATCAATAGATCCACCCAAAGCGCTAATTACATCCACACCACCATCGATGATGTCCTGGGCAACTGTGAGGAGTTCGCCTGGCCCTAATCCGTTTTCCCGGAGTTCATCGAAACTCATTCGAGCGCTAATTATGAAATCTTCCGGCACAACAGCTCGAATTGCTTTGATTACCTCAAGCGGATAGCGCATTCGATTCTCGTGTGACCCACCATATTGATCAGTGCGATGATTCCAAAACGGAGTCATAAACGAATCTAGGTAGTGCCCATGAATCATCAGGTCAATGCCATCCATGCCGGCAGCAACACAGCGCTGTGCTGCAGTTACATAATCGTTCTTGATTCGATCTAAATCCCAATCTTCCGCTTCCTTAGTGAAAGAGCGGTGAGCGCGTTCTCGAACCGCGCTGACAGAAACGGTAGGTAACCAATCTCCGGAGTAACTACTACTTCGATGACCTAGGTGAGTCAGTTGAATCATTACCGCAGCGCCATGTTCATGCACTTCATCGGTTAGGAGGCGAAGCCAATGAGCAGATTCATCTTTCCAAAGCTGCAGGTTTCCAAATGCGGGAGCGCTTTCCCGACTGACGATCGAGCTGCCACCAATCATGGTTAGGCCGACGCCACCTTTAGCTTTCGCAACGTGATATGCGCGGTAGCGATCTTTTGGTAGTCCATCTTCACTGTATGAAGGTTCGTGCGAGGTACTTACGATGCGATTCCGTAACGTTAAGTTCTTTAGCGTGTATGGCGTAAGTAATGGATCAGTCGACATTGTTCCTCAATCTCTTGAGAAAACTTTACAAGCATTGGCAAGAACTTGGCGCAGTATCACGCCAAGTCCTCACACAATTGGGAGCGCCTGACGGGATTCGAACCCGCATCCTCACCATAGTCGGTGGTGCGCTCATCCTTTGAGCTACAGGCGCACCCCCAAAGAATTTTTTCCATTCCACGATTATCAGGAGCAACTATGGTGCAGGTGTGAAGAAGTGTTTGGTGTGAATTTGTGACCTACCAATTGCTTGACATTTGTCTAGTATTAGAGGAATATATTGTTTAGTCGGTGGTGCGTGCAGTTAAATGCAAGCTCAAGCCTTTGAAAGACCCTCGCAGTATCGTGAGGGTCTTTCGCTTTGAGTTGATCGACATTGGCTCGTAAAAAATGATGATCCAAGGCAGAAATTCGATACCGTTGCTATTTACTGATCTCAGGCGTAGCCTGAAAATATGAGCAATCAAAAAGCGAATCGAGTACTCGGACTTGTTGTAGCTGCGATTTCTATCGTGGCCTTAATAGCAGTATTTGCGGTAAAGGACACAACTCCACAGTTGGACGTAACCACTCCCGAAGGAACGCTCCAGCAGTACCTTCAATCAGTAACAACACGTGATTTTGATACCGCAATCACATACCTGGCAGCGGATACCAAGTGCAAAATTGAAGATTTTGATCAGTCATACATTCAAGACTCAATTCGAATTTCGTTGTCCGATTCAACAATCACTGGTGATTCAGCATCAATCAAGGTAAGTATTGAAAATTCCAACGGTGACCCATTCGGTGGCACTTACACCGAATCTCAAGCTTTCCGGCTATCTAAGTCTCAAAGTGGTTGGAAGATAGCGGGAATTCCGTGGCCGGTGTATCAATGTGGTGGGGTGTACAAATAATGTCAATCATTTTTTCATTCATCCCACTATTGCTAATGGTCGCAATCGTGGTTCTAGTAGTTCGGAAAGTTTCTAATAAGGGAATTAAATCGAACTCTTCGGCGCAACCAGTTCGACTATTTTTTCAATATGCGTTAGCTCTTGGATTATTCATCACGTTAACCGTTGGTCTGTCTGGACTGCTAGGTAGAGTCCTCGGCGCATCAACAGATGTCGTTTCAGATCAAACCTCACTTGCCAGCAATTTAGCGTTTGTCGTAGTCAGCGGGCCACTACTGGCCTGGTTAATTATTTGGCTGAAGAGATCAATTGCTGCTAATCCACATGATGCAGCCGGATTCGTTCCAACCTTCTTCGCCACGCTATCTGCAATCATTTCACTGCTTACTTTCTTATCTTCGGCGATTGCAGCCGCGTACAACGTAATCGATGGTGACTCAGCCGTTGGATACACCAGCGCACGAGCAATCGTTTGGGGTATTGCTTTGGTCGCAGTACTGCGGGTTTCGAATGCAGTAATTCCTAAAGACGACTTTCGGATTCAGTACTTTGTTGGATCACTCATTACTGCGATTGCGGCAATTGTTGGATTGATTAAGGTCTTGAGCAATCTGCTTGCAGAATTGCTTTCGCAGTTAACTGTTTCTGAAACTCAATCACTTGAGATGGTCACAACCATTGATCGAGCATTCGATGGCTTCGTAGTTTTGGCGTTTTCAAGTGCACTTTGGTTCTATTACTGGATCAAGAATGCGAACGTAAAGATGAATCAGCCAATTTGGCTTCTTTATGTTTTGGTAGCCGGTGTCGGCGGCAGTTTGGTTCTCGGACTTACATCGCTAACCATCACCATTTATCAAACCTTTGTTTGGTTCATAGGTAATCCATCTACCCAGGTAGCTGCCGAGCATTTCGATGGCCTTCCGTCAGCTGCAGCCAGTGCAGTCGTTGGCTTGCTCGCTTGGTGGTACCACAAGTCACTTTTGCCAAATGATTCAGTCAGGTCAGAAACTCAACGAATTTATGAGTACTTGGTTGCAGCTATTGGATTGGTAGCAAGCACGGTCGGATTAGCAATCATCATCGTGGCAATAATCGAGTCCTTTAATGTGTCCGTGATCATTGGTGATGATGCTGCAAATACTTTGATTGGTGCGGCAACTGTGATTCTGGTTAGTGGACCAGTTTGGTGGCGATTCTGGAATCGTATCCAAAGCCTTGTAAAGACTTCCCCAGATCAGGAACTAGCGAGTCCAATTCGAAGAATTTATTTATTCTTACTATTTGGCGTGGGCGGCATCGCAGCAATCATTTCCTTAATCATTGTTGTGTTCCAAGTGTTTGATGGCATTCTAAGTTCAAACTTTGGTAACAACACCCTTAATGAAATGCGATTTGCACTTGGCATCTTGATCAGTACCGGTGTAGTTGCCACGTATCATTGGGCAATTTTCCGACATGAAAAAGATGTTGAAGTTGAGTTTGGCACAAAGACAAAATCCGTTGTTTTAGTTGGACCAAGCGATGCGAATTTAATTAATGAGCTAAAGGCTGCCACTGGTGCGCACGTTACACTTTGGCAACGCACTGACGTCAAGGACATATCCTGGCCGAGCGAAAAAATTATTGAACTAGTTGAGCAAACCGAAGGTGAGCAGCTATTAGTTGTCTTGAGTTCAACTGGAGTAATTGTAATTCCAGTGGCTCACTAGCCAACTTTGTAAATGTGACCAGTCTTTTTGCCGTTTACTGACTTGGCATAGGCCTTGCCACATGCCTTAAGTGTTACTTGTTCAAAGCCAACGAAATACGGATGGTAGCCAGTGGCTTCGACCAACACGCTTGGGCTAACTACGTTGATACGAATGTTGCGGGGCATTTCTATAGCAGCTGCCATTGCAAAGGACTCCAAAGCACCATTCGATAGCGAAGCTACTGCGCCGGTTGGAATTGGTTCTCGCTCGAGGATTCCAGTTGTTAGCGTGAATGAACCACCATCATTTACATAGTCCAAGCCTTGCCGAACGAGCTCTACTTGTCCCAAAACTTTGTCATTGATACCTGACTGGTAATCAGCCAACGTCAATTCAGTAATTGATTTAAATGGCACCTTGCCAGTGGCAGATATCACTGCATCAACTTTGCCTACTTTTTGATACATCGCAGCAATTGAGCTCGGATCAGTTAAGTCAACAGCTACATCACCAGTACGAGAAGCCTGAATGATTTCATTGCCTTCGGATAGTGCGGCAACAGCTCCTGATCCAAGTAGTCCGTTAGCGCCAACAATAAGAATCTTCACAATTACTCCTTGGTGTAGTTCAAGTCTTCTGAGTCTAGGGCAGGGTTGTGGATAAAGAATCGGCTTCCTTGATACAAGTAATTACCGTTAGGGAATGCAAAATCTCCTTCCATTATTGGTTTTCGCTGGTTTTGGGTCTGTCCTATCGGCAATTGACCTCAAGACTCACCGGCTACCTAACCGCCTGGTCGGTTTCTTCGCTGTGACTCAATTACTGACACTCCTGGTACTCAACCTGAGCGAAAAGAAACCAGTCACCCATTCACTTTTAGTAGCTGGGGCTACTACCGGGACCTATCTGGTTCTGTTTGCAATTAGTAAAGGCTCCCTAGGAATGGGCGATGTAAAGTTTGCGTTTCCTTTGGGCCTATCAATTGGTTGGTTTTGCCCTGACTTATGGCTGGTAGCTATTTTCATCTCCTTCTGTTTGGCGGGGATTGTCGCCGCCCTGGGATTGGCAATGAAGCGAATTACGCCAAGTTCTCAAATAGCGTTTGGGCCATATATGTTCTTTGGCTCATTATCGGTCTGCGCATTTTCGATTTTGTCTCGCTAGAACAACAATTACTGAAACAATATGGAATCTAGACCTAGGAGATTTCGTAATGAGCAGCAAGTGTGACGCAGTTGTAATTGGCGCCGGTGTAATTGGGTCGTCTGTTGCCTATGAACTTGCTCGAAAAGGACTTTCAGTGATTGTGGTTGATAAAGCTGCAGCACCTGGACTTGGTTCCACCAGTTCATCAAGCGCGGTGATCAGATTCAACTATTCAACTTACGATGCTGTCGCACTTTCTTGGGAAGCATTTCAATGCTGGAAAAATTGGAGCAGTCATCTAAATGCGCCAGCGGACGAAGTGATTGCCGAGGTTCGCAATATCGGAGTAATGATGGTGAAGGTTCCAGTTGTTTCGATCCCACTTACTCAAAGACTGTTTACTGAAGTTGGCATTGAACATGAAGTTGTTGATGCGAAGCGAATGCAAGAGATTGTTCCAGGAATCGATACTGGAAAGTATTGGCCACCCAAAAAAATCAATGATGAGGAATTTTGGGAAGATGCCAAAGATTCAATTGAGGCCATGTACACACCAGAAGGTGGTTACATAAACGACCCGCTGCTGGCCACAGTTAACTTAGCCAATGCCGCAATGCGTCTTGGTGTGGAATTCAAATTCAAGAAACAAGTTGTGGAGATCCTCAAGTCTGATGGGCGCATTTGTGGCGTTGAATTAAATGATGGAGAGCAAATCGAAAGCCCGATAGTCGTAAACGTTGCTGGTCCATGGGCCAGCAGAATCAATGAGCTAGCGGGAGTTGGCTCCGACTTCACGGTTTCTGTGCGTCCAATGCGACAGGAAGTCCATCACGTAGCAGCACCAGAGCAATTTGATAGAAATCCGATCATTGGCGATTTAGATTTGGGTGTTTACATTCGCCCTGAATCAGGCCATGCATTCTTAGTTGGTGGCACTGAACCTGAGTGTGATGAATTTCAATGGGTTGAAGATCCTGACAATGTAAATATGGTTCGCACCCAAGAGTTATTCGATGCGCAAGTTACTCGCGCAGCTCGTAGATTGCCAGACCTAAAGGTCCCATCGAGTGCCAGTGGTGTGGTTGGAGTTTATGACGTTTCCTCGGACTGGACTCCGATCTATGACAAGAGTGAATTACCTGGTTACTACATGGCAATTGGTAGCAGTGGCAATCAATTCAAGAACGCGCCAACTGCCGGACGATTAATGGCAGAACTAATAACTGCAGTGGAAGCCGGGCATGATCACGACGCTGATCCCGTGGTCTATCGCACCGAACACACGCATCAAGACATCAACCTAGGAACCTTCTCGCGCAAGCGTGCCCTGAATGAAAATTCATCCGGCACCGTGATGGGCTAACTGTTTAGTGCTTCGATCGCACCTCGGCGAGTCACTGCAAGACCAAGTTGAGTTAAAGCCACAGTCGCTTCACCCATGGTGCTTTTCTCACCTGCAGCAGCCCCAAGTTGTTGACCACTCAAATTTCTATGGTGAATTGATTCCATAATTACCGCGAGCTTGAAACAGGCAAGCGCAACACATTCATCTAAGTGAGAAATATCTAGGCCAGTTTGTGAAACGTAGCGATCCAAGACTTGCTGTCTGGACCAAAAACCTGGACCACTCGTTACGTCTTCTGCAACTGGAATCTTCTTGCGCAAGGTATCGGTGGCTTGACTCCAATAGACAAGTGAAATCGCGAGGTCAGAAATTGGATCACCAAGTGTCGACATTTCCCAATCCAGTACCGCAACGATTTCACTCTTACTGCTTGCAAGAATCACATTGTCGATTCGATAATCGCCATGGACAATTGAGCTTGGTAGAGATTCAGGAACTTTTGCAATCGCTGCTTCTAGCCAAGCGTGGAGAGTTTCGATCTCCGGAAGTTCGCGAGTCTTAGTAATCTGCCACTGTTCACCCCAGCGTTTAACTTGTCGCTGTAAGTAGCCAGTTGGTTTTCCAAGTTGATCTAAGCCAGCAGCAACAGGGTCAACAGCATGCAATCTCGCCAAAGTATCTACGAGTTCTTGTGAGATCTCACCGGCTTGCTGCTCAGAGAGAATTGAAGCGGTCTGGGCAGACTCAATTACTCGACCATCAACAAAATCCATCATCATGAATTTGGCACCGATAACAGATTCATCTTCGCAATACCCTCGGGTTGCTGGCGTTGGGAATGAAACTTTATTCAGTCCAGAAAGTACGCGAAATTCTCGACCCATGTCATGCGCAGAAGGCATGATGTGACCAAGTGGCGGTCTGCGAAGGACCCAACTCGAACCACTTGCGTCCGTGAGTTTGTAAGAAACATTCGAGCGACCGCCAGCAAGCAACGTTGCTTCAACTTGGTTAGAACTGTCGAATCCAGTGATGTTTTCTTGCATCCATTTGGAAAGCGATGCTAATCGCAATCCTGGCGGATCAGAAACTTGATTTGTCACGCCCAGTCTCCAGGCAACTTGCCTGCCTGTGAATGGCGAACTGAACGACGCGAGATTGACCAGCGATGTACTTCTGATGGGCCATCGTAAATTCGAAATGGTCTAATGTCTCGGAAAATTTGTGCGATCGGTAGCTCGCTCGAAGTACCTTTAGCGCCACAAAGTTGCATCGAGCGATCCACGATTCTAAAAGTTGCTTCAGCTACGAAAGTCTTTGCAATTGAAGTTTCAGCTCGGGCTGGCAAGCCTTGATCCAGTACCCAAGCAGCTCGGTGGATAAGGGCTCGACAGGCAGAAATATCAATTTCATTGTCTGCAATCATTTGCTGTGCCATTCCCAAGGAAGCCAACTCAGTGCCAAACATTGGACGATTAGCAGCGTAATCAACTGCAGATTCATGTGCCCTACGCGCCGCACCTAGCCAACGCATACAGTGTGTTAAGCGTGCTGGGCCTAATCGAACTTGGGCATTAACAAAGCCTTCGTCAACTTGTCCGAGAACGGCATCATTTGAAACTTCACAATTTGAAAAGTCGACAACTCCATGTCCACCCGTGAATGCACTATCCAAGGTGTCAAGACTGCGAACCACCTTCATACCTGGGTTATCAGCATCGACCAAGAACATGGTGGCGCCACCAGAGGTTTTGGCCATAACAATTGAGAACCCCGAGCCATCGGCGCCAGTGATTAACCACTTATTTCCATTGATTACCCAACCTGAGTTGGTTTTCTCGGCAACAGTGGAAAGTAGATTTGGATCAGCGCCAGCGCCCGGACTTGGCTCGGTCATTGCAAACGAAGATCTAATCTCGCCGCGGGATAGCGGTGCAAGGTACTTGTCACGTTGGTCGGGCGTTGCGATTTTGTTGAGCAACAAAATGTTGCCCTCATCTGGAGCTGCACAGTTAAGTGCAGTTGGTCCAAGCAAACTTCGTCCTGATTCCTCAAGGATTACGGCTTGTGCTACATGGTTAAATCCATGCCCACCAAATTCTTTAGGAGCTGTGGGAGCAAAAACTTTTGCATTTCGCGCTTTCTCTTGCAAAATTACACGAAGTTCAGGATTGATGCCGTGAGAATTTGGATTTAACTCTGGTTCGTGCTGGATAACTTCGGAGTTAATAAAGTTGCGAACACGCAATGCAAATTCTTTTACTTGGGGATCTTGATCAAACTCATAGCTCATGTGAGGAATCCATAACAATAGTTTTCGTATTCATAATTCTATCTTCCGTTATGCTTTGATTTGTAACTTCTCAAATAATAGGGCTGTTCGAAATGACTGATTCGTCACCAAAAGGTTCACTAACCTTTGAAGCCCTGACCTTACTTCGGGACGAAATCATTCAGGGCAAGATCCGGCCAAATGAAAGATTGATTGCAGTCGATCTGGCTGAGCGCCTTAGAACATCTCGCACTCCAATTCGTGAAGCACTCCAACTCTTAGAAGCCGAAGGTTTAGTCGTTGCAGCTAAACGCGGTTATGTTGTGCGCGAGCACACTCGTGACGAAATAGTTGAGATTTATGAAGTCCGGGCCAGCTTGGAAGGTATGGCAGCTCGCCTTGCTGCTCAGAAATCAGGCACTGCGGCCTATAAAGAAATTGAAAGTATTGGCGCTCATAAAGATTCACTAATCACGTCGAATGATCGAGATCTAATTGTTGACTTGAACGATCGATTCCATGCGGCAATCTTCACCGCATGCGGTAACTCTCGTTTGGAGAGAATCAACCGAAGCAATAGCAAGCACTTTTTCAACCATCGCATTGCTGAGATGTACTCCAAGGAAGAGACAAAGCTTTCAATCAAAGGACATGCAGCAATTCTTAAGGCGATTAAGAATCATGATCCTGATGATGCAGAAACCCAAGCCCAGCAGCATGTATTTGATGCGCTCGAAGTTACTTTGCTAAAACTGCGCTAACGATTGATTAGGTGTTTCCGTTTATGGTGATGCCACCATCTACGGTAATTGTTTGCCCTGTGATGTAACTGGAGTCCGAAGACATTAAGAATTTAACTACAGTCGCAATTTCATGTGGTTCGGCTAGACGCTTTTGTGGAATTCGTGACGTTAGTGCCGCTTCCGAAAGTCGGCCGTCCTTTATTCCGCCTGCAACCATTTCAGTTCTGGTCCACCCAGGTGCAACTGCATTTACCCTGATATCTCGATCGGCCCATTCCAAACCAAGGGTTCGGGTTAAACCTTCAAGCCCGGCCTTAGCTGCGGTGTATCCAGCCCGTCCTGCGATTCCAACGCTGCCTGCAATTGAGCCGACATTCACTATAGTTGCGCCTTGTGATTTTTCTAGATCCGTAAATGCTGCTTGGCTACACCTAAAGACACCACTTAGATCGGTATCAATCACTGTCTCCCAGTCCGCTTCACTCAACACTTCAGATTCATCGCGAATGATCACACCTGCGCAATTGATTAATGAATCAAGGCTTCCGAATTCATTTCGAGTGTCATCGATTACGGAATCAATAGATGCTCTATCTCGCACATCCATAACTCGGCCAATTGCGTTGCCGGGACCTTTACCTAAACCGGAAACTGCAGAATCAATTGCTTGGGCATCACGGCCAGTGATTACAACATTCCAGCCATCAGCAATTAGTTGCTGACTAATTGCTAGCCCGATTCCTTTTGCGCCGCCTGTTACTAGTGCAGTCTTCATACTCAACTACTTGCGGTAAGTGCGAACGACAAATGGTTCCATGTCGATTTCAGGTTTGCGCCCAGCAATGATGTCAACAATTGCAGCGCTGGATCCACTAGACATAGTCCAGCCCATGTGACCATGACCGGTGTTGTAGAACAAGTTTTTGTGCTTCTTGCCTTTACCAATGATTGGAGGACCATCCGGTGTCATCGGACGTAGTCCAGCAGTCATTGAGCCGCCATCCCAGTCAGCAGCATCTGGCCAAAGTTCTTTCGCGGTGCTGCGAATTGCCGCAAAATCTTCTGGCTTATGAGAGCGATCGAAACCAGAGAACTGTGCTGTGGAAGACATGCGCAACTGATCACCCATAGGCGACCAAGCAACTAAAGTTTTTTCGTCAACGCCACCTAGTTCCGGAGCCTTTGATTTGTCCTTAATGTCAAAGGTCATCGAGAAACCTTTGGCTGGATAAACCGGAAGATCTTGTCCAACTGTGCGAGACAGTTTTGGACTCCAAACACCCATTGCCAGCACGTAGTTATCAGCTGTCAATAGTCCTTGATCTGTTTGCAAGCCAGTGATTCGATCGCCATCTGCAATGAATGACTTCGCAGTAACGCCAAGTTTGAATTCGACGCCCTTACTGATTAGAAGTTCCGTGAGTTTACGGGTGAACAATTCGGAGTTACCGCTGCCATCGTTAGGTGCGTGGATTGCACCAGCAAGTTGAACGGTGGCATTTCCAAATGCGGGATCAACGGCAGCCAATCCCTTCATATCTAATTGTTCAAGTTTCTGACCATTGTCAGTAAGCAGCTTCATCTTGCCCATACCAAGCTCGAGTTCTGCTGCATCGCGATACAAGTAAAGCAATCCCTTATCGATGCCTTGGTAATCAATTCCTTCAGCTAAGGCAATTTCATCAAGTTTCGTTTGGCTGTAATCACACAAATGCATTTTCGCCAAAGTATTGATTGCCGCACGCTCTGTTGTGCATTCGCGCATGAACTGTAAACCCCACCATAAGAACCTTGGGTTCAATGTGGGCTTAACTCGAATCGAAGTCTTTTCGCCGAATAGCGACTTAACTAGCATCTTGGGTGCAGCTGGTGATGCCCAAGCAAAGCAGTGCCCAGGTGCAATCAAACCCGCATTCACAGCAGTTGCTTCAGATCCAACTTTCGAAGCTTTGTCGACTACGACTACTTCATGACCTTCTTTAACTAAGTAGTAAGCAGTTGTAACACCAACAACGCCACCACCAACAACGATTGTGCGCACCAGAATCTCCTTGAGGTTTAACTAACGACAGTCTTTCAGCAAATTCCCTGATAGTCACGAGGAACCGTTGCGTTATAGACATAAGTAATGAAATTTGCCCAATCAAAGACAGGCAAACCCGTAGCTGCTTCGATGGCCTTGCTATACGGTGGCAGATCGCTGCATTCCAGCATAAATGCCCGAATTTTTGGATCGCGTTTCAAAACATCTTTGGCTGCTTGAACCACTTCGGCTCGCATCTTGTCTTCATCAAGAGTTCCAAGTTCTTTCAAGATCACATCGTTGAAATGTGAATAAGTTTCCATGCCTTGCACAGTTAAGCGCGAGCTGTCGCTAATTCCAGCACCAGCTAAGAGTTCGTCGGTTAGAGATGCTGAGTTTGCAGTCAAAACGCCAATGTTGTGATCTTTGCCGAACATGTTTAGCAACATTGGAATTTGTACCAAGCTAGTTAAGAAAACGGGGATGTTAACTTGGCTGGCAACTTCTTCCTGGAACGAAGCCATAAATCCGCAGTTACCTGTGATTGCCCGAACGCCTTCGGCCTCGAGCTTCTTTGCAGCAGCAACCATGATGCTGGAATAGCTTTCACCATTGCCACGCAAGACGTCGGCACCTGATACGCCTTTCACAGATTCGTAGCGCACTGGAAACGGAAAGGTCCCGGCATTGTTTAGATCACCAGGAATGAATGGAATGTGCCACTCGGCACAAAGCATCCCAATTGCGTACCCATAGGCAACCTGTCCGGCTCTGGCTTGGTAGATCATATGAGTCCCTATTTGATTCGAGATTCGAGAGAATCTGTATGCATTAGTGCATGCACTAATCATTCTTTGCCCAGAAAGTCCCTAAGTCAAGCCTGTTTTGCCACTTGCCAATGCTGGGCGCAGCGTGGAAGAGTGCAATCATGAGCGAATCGCGGTTTTTGCCGAACTTTGAATCAATCGCTCCATTTAGCCGATTGACCGAATCTGGAATCCTCGATTCCGGTGAATCCCCAATGTCTGATGAAGCAGTCTTAGAGGCACTTCGCTACATGACGCTGACTCGGGTTTTCGATGACAAAGCAACCAGCATGCAACGACAAGGCCGCTTTGGAACATTTTCATCCGTGCGTGGCCAAGAAGCATCCGTCGTTGGCGCAGCTTCAGCGCTAGATCCAGCGAAAGATTGGATCGTTCCGCAATACCGGGAATTTCCGGCATTAATTCGACACGGATATCCAATTGAAAATTTCGCTCTGTATTTCATGGGCAACCCAAAGGGTGGAACTATCCCAGCGAACGTAAACATGTTGCCAATGCAGATATCCCTAGCAGCGCAGATCCCCCAGGCAACCGGTTTGGCGTGGGGTTTAAAGATGCAAGGTAGCGATGGCGTTGCGATAACTTTCTTTGGAGATGGCGCATCGTCAGAAGGCGACTTTCACGAAAGCCTAAATCTTGCAGGAATTGTGAAAGCACCGGTTATCTTCTTTTTGCAGAACAACGGCTGGGCAATTTCAACCCCTCGAGAGAATCAAACTGCTGCACGATCATTTGCCGAACGTGCGATTGGCTATGGCGTTGAAGGTGTGATCGTTGACGGGAATGATCTACTTGCAGTTCACGAAGTAACTGCGCGCGCGGTAGCTAAAGCACGCGCTGGCGATGGCCCAACACTGATTGAATCAGTGACGTATAGAACAGGCGCACATAACACCGCTGATGATCCAACGCGATACATCGATCAACAAGAACTTGAAAAATGGCAACAGAAAGATCCAGTAGAGCGCATTAAGAATTACTTACGTAGTCGTGGAATCTGGAATGAAACTTTAGAACAGGAAATGCTAGACAGTTGCGCGGCACAAATTGATGAAGCAATGGAGATAGCTCGCAATACTCCGCTCGCCACCAGTGATGCACTGTTTGATCACGTTTACGCTGAACCACCACAGCGCATGCTTGACCAAAAGCTTGATTGGGCAAATCGAAATGGTGGTGCCCGATGAGCGAAAAGACAATGATTGAAGCGATTCGCGAATGCCTTGGTCAAGAAATGGATGCCGACAGTCGTGTTGTTGTAATCGGTGAAGACGTTGGCGTACTTGGTGGCGTATTCCGTGCAACTGATGGTTTGCAGGCGCGCTTTGGCAAAGAACGGGTAGTTGATATGCCACTTGCCGAAGGCGTAATTGTTGGTTCCGGAATCGGATTAGCGATGAGCGGTCTTCGTCCAGTTATTGAATTGCAGTTCTTAGGTTTTGGTCACCAAGCATTTCATCAAATCGGTCAGCAAGTCGCGCGCCTGCGTTACCGTTCACAAGGTAGGCATGCACTTCCACTTGTGATTCGTTCCCCATTTGGTGGTGGTGTTCGCACTCCGGAACTTCACTCTGATGCCTTTGAAGCTTTTTACACGCACACGCCCGGTTTGAAAGTTGTTGCTCCGGCAACTGCATACGATGCAAAAGGCTTACTTGCAGCAGCGATGGAATCAGATGATCCCGTACTTTATCTAGAGCCGCTTAAGGGCTATCGCTTAACTAAAGATGAAGTACCTGACGAGCGCTACACAGTTCCCCTTGGCAAACTTCGAGTTGCTCGAGCTGGAACAGCTGTAACTTTGATTGCCTGGTCTGCCGCAGTTAACGTTGCCGAACGCGCAGCCGAGGAACTTTCGGAACAGGGAATCAGTGTTGAAGTTCTTGATCTACGATCGCTAAATCCATTAGACATCGATGGCATAGCCGAATCTGTTTCAAAAACAGGTCGAGTGGCTATCTTGCATGAAGCTCCGCTTACTGGCGGTTTTGGTGGCGAGTTAGTTGCAACGATTCAGCAAGAATGCTTCTACAGTTTGGAAGCACCAATCATTCGTATCTCTGCGCCCGACACCCCGTATCCACTTGGTGGTGTTGAAGATCTTTACATCCCAGACGTTGATCGAGTAGTCGATGAAGTAGCAGCTTTGGCAAAGGCATCGGCATGAGCAACTTGATTGACTACAAACTTGCAGATGTTGGCGAAGGTATCGCTGAAGCCGAAGTTATCGAATGGCTTGTTGCAATAGGCGACATGGTTAAAGAGGATCAGCCGGTAGTTGTAGTTGAAACTGACAAGTCTCAGATTGAAATTCCTGCACCAGTAACTGGAATCGTAAAATCTCTCGGCGCAAAAGTTGGTGACGTTTTAGCCGTTGGTTCAAGCCTGATGCAGATTGAAGCTACTGGTGCCATATCGAAAGACATCGCTGCGCATGCATCTGCGCCGGTGGCAGAAGTCAAGCAAGCTTCAAAATCTGCAGCAACTCCAGCTCGAGCCACAAATGTGCGACCACTGGCAAGTCCTAGCACTCGAAAGCTTGCAGCTTCACTTGGAATCTCACTAGATGCAGTAACTGGATCAGGACCGAACGGCCGAATTACTGCTGAAGATGTCACAAATGCAAAGTCAGGTACAAGTTCCCAATCAGTCCCACATGACACTTCACCATCGATCTCTCAAGTAGATGGCAACGGAATTACTTTGATTCAACTGCGCGGGCTTCGCCGGCAAATTGCAACCAGCATGTCGGAAGCACTTCGCATCCCACACATCACAGAATTTAAAGAAATTGATGCCACTGCACTTATGGCATTACGCAGCGAGCTTGCTCCTAAGTTTGAGAAAGATGGAATTAAATTTTCTGTCACTCCGCTCCTAATGCGCGCTTGTGTACTTGCATTAAAGAATCACCCGTCATTTAATGCGCGCTTTGATTCCGAAATGGGAGAGATTCGCCAATACGATGACATCAATCTAGGGTTTGCAACTGCTACGGATGATGGCTTGATCGTCCCAGTAATGCGTGGAGCGAATGATTTCACAGTCGAAATGTTGGCTGAGCAAACTGAGAAGCTTGCGGAATTAGCAAAGACTCGCAAGGCAACCTCGGACCAACTAGGCGGCGGAACATTTACCGTTACAAACTTTGGATCCTTTGGTACTTGGCTAGGCACGCCAATCATCCGGCCACCTGAGGTGGCAATTGCAGGATTTGGTCGCATCGCCGAGAAAGTAATCCCGGTCGATGGTGCGCCTGCAGTACGAATGGTTTTACCAATCGTGGTAGCCGCTGATCATCGAATCAACGACGGTGCACACCTCGGGGCATTTGTTTCTGACATTGCAAAGTTGCTTTTGAACCCAGAAACTTTAGTGAAGTAGGGAAGTCACAGTGGTTGTTGGAGAAATGCCTTCATCGGTTGATTTATTGGTTATAGGTGGCGGACCTGGCGGCTATGTAGCGGCAATTGCGGCAGCCCAACTGGGACGCCAAGTTGTTCTAGTAGATGCCCAGGGTGAAGCTGGGCTGGGCGGCGTTTGCGTGAACGTTGGTTGCATACCCTCAAAGGCTTTAATCGGATTAGCCCACGCAACGCATGACATATCAGGATGGAGCAAGCGAGGCCTAAAGGTTTCCAGTGAACCAGCTGTCGACATGAAGGAATTCCAGAATTGGAAATCCGAAGTAGTTACTGGATTGAATGGCGGTGTTCGCCAACTTCTTAAAACTGCAGGCGTTGAAGTTCGTCAAGGCTTCTTTAGATTTACTCGGAAAGATCAAGGCGTGCTCGAGTACGGTGATGCTCCGCCAACACACATTCAATTTAAGAATTGCATTATTGCTACTGGCTCTCGGCCGACCGTTATTCCTGGCTTACCACGTGATGGAAAACGAATTCTGGATTCATCGGATGTTCTGGCTCTTGACGTTTTGCCCAAATCAATTGCAGTTGTGGGTGGCGGATACATCGGAGTTGAACTTGGCACTGCCCTAGCTCAGCTTGGATCAAAGGTCACAATGATTGAAGCTGCAGAAAGATTATTGCCGGCACTTCCATCAACATTGGTGGCTCCAGTAGCCCGCCGTCTTGGTGAACTTGGTGTTGATGTTCGGGTCAATACCAAGGTGGTTAGCGACAACGGTAAGGCATTAACAGTCACGGCCGATGGGACTGAATCTGAAATTGATATTGATTATGTTGTGGTTGCAATTGGTCGTACACCTAACACCGATGACATCGGACTTGAAGTTATTGGGATCAAGCCAAACGCACGGGGCATTCTTGAAGTTGGTCCAGATCTCTTGGTTACGCCAAAGATTGCAGCGATTGGCGACATTACTCCTGGTCCTGCACTGGCACATAAGGCAAGTGCCGAAGCGCATGTGGCCGCTGAAGTATTGAGTGGTCACGATGCCAAGTTTGATCCAACTGCAATTCCGGCAGTCGTGTTTAGCGATCCAGAAATTGCAATGACAGGCTTTACAGTCGAGGAAGCAAAAGAGGCCGGATATCAGGCTCAAGCTGCAATGTTCCCAATGGCTGCTTCAGGTCGAGCTTACACACTTGGCGAAAAGGCTGGATTTGCTCAACTCGTTCACACACCAGATGGTGTTGTGCTCGGTGCCCAAATTGTCGGACCTCACGCCTCGGAATACATTGCCGAAGTTACTTTGGCAATCGAAATGGGAGCAAACCTGCAAGACTTAAGTGACACGATCCACCCACATCCATCAATGAGCGAAACCTTGCCGGAAGCTGCTCGCGTTGGTTTGGGATTTCCAATACATGTTTCACCAAAACGCCAACGCAATACCTAAGAAGGGAAGTACGTTTTAACTATGCGTATTACAGAAGCCGACAAGAAGTTCCTCAAGGCTGACATTGAGGTTCTAAAGGCACCAGAGTTAGATTCCCCGCCAGCACAACGACTACCAGAAGTAATCGAAACTGTTTCGAAGATGCTTTCTGATATTGAGAAGAACGGTCTTGATGCCGTTAAGAAGTATGCCCGCGATCTTGATAAGTGGGACAAGGATTTCGAGTTGAGTGCCGCCGATCTTGCCAAGACTGGTGACAAGCTTTCACCAGAACTTCGCAAGGCACTTGAGATTGGTTCAGAACGTACCAAGATGTTTGCAGTTGAAACACGCAAGCACTTAGTTGATTTCGAGCTAGAAACCACTCCCGGCGTTGTTTTGGGCCAGAAGTACATCCCAATCGAACGTGTTGGTGCTTACTTGCCTGCAGGTAACTTCCCAATTCTTTCTTCTGCTTTCATGACTGTTGGGGTATCCAAAGTTGCTGGCGTGCCAATGACTATGGCTTGCACACCTCCTATGTCTGACACAGGTGGCAATGACGCAGTTCTTTACTCTGCATATCTATCTGGCGTGGATCGCACCTTCATTCTTGGTGGTGTTCAAGCCCTTGCTGCAATGACATTTGGTCTACTTGGCGAAAAACCAGTCGACATCCTTGTTGGTGCAGGCAATGCTTACGTTGCAGAAGCCAAGCGTCAGCTGTTCGGCCGCGTTGGTATTGATCTTCTTGCAGGTCCATCTGAAGTAGCAGTTATCGCAGATGAAACTGCTGATGCCCGCATGGTCGCTTGCGATCTTTTGGGTCAAGCAGAACATGGCATGCAATCGCCTGCTTCGCTGGTAACAACTTCGCGCGAATTAGGACTTGCTGTTATCGAAGAAGTTAAGCGCCAGCTTGCTGAACTTTCTACCGAATACATCGCCGGTCCAGCGTGGCGCGATTACGGAACTGTTTACCTAGTCAAGACACCAGATGAAGCCATTGAAGTTATGGACACTTTGGCACCAGAGCACCTAGAAATCCTGACTGGTGATAACGACTACTACCTAAAGCATCTTAAGAACTACGGCTCACTTTTCATTGGCGAATGGTCCACAGTTTCTTATGCAGACAAGGGAACAACTGGTACCAACCATGTGCTTCCAACTGGTGGTGGCGCGAAGTACACATCTGGTTTATCGGTTGGTCGCTTCCTAAAGCCAGTTACTTACCAAACTTCAACTCGCGAATCCACAATGCAGGTTGCACCTCACAACTCTGCAATCGCAGGATTCGAAGGCATGTCAGCACATAAAGCAACTGCAGACTTGCGTATCGAGATGCTAAACGCTGGAAAGTAAATCTCAAAAACAAAGGCCCGCTCTAGAAAGTTAGAGCGGGCCTTTGTTTTGCTATTTATAGATCTATACGAGTTCCAATTGTGATTACGCGGTCATATGGCAACCCATAGAACTCAGTTGGAGCCACAGAGTTTCTGTGAAGTAATTCAAACAAGGCCTCAGTTCGGTGTCCGATAGAGCCATGGTCGGACGCTAAGAAGTGACGCTCCGAAAGGTAATACGTTGCAACCTTTTCTTTTTCGCCGAGTACTTCTCGTTCAAGTACCTCTGGCAAGTTGATGGTTTCCATATAGCCTGCATACACTGTGACGCGACATAAGCGATCTGAAATGTGATCACACAAAACCGGTGTTGTGCTAACTGGTTGGGTATCTGACTTAACTGTCACGACAATTACTTCCTCAGGCAAGGAATGCATAACCGTAACGTGCGAGATCAAAGCAGCCGGAACCATTTCTGCTGGTGATGCCATAAAGATTGCAACACCTGGAACGCTTGCAATCTCGCCAGTTTCTAAGCCTTGATAAATATCCTGCCAAGTGCGAGTGGATTCACGCATTCTTCGGTTCAAAGCTCGGTTTCCAGATCGCCAGATACTCATGATCGCGAACACCAAGCCACCAAGTGCAATTGGAACCCAACCACCATCGAAAACATTGCCAGCAGTTCCAATAAGGAAACTTAAATCAACAACTAAGAACGTCACAGTCAGTGGCAAAACCTTAGCCAGGGACCACTCCCAAACTTGGCGAGCCACAATATGGAATGCAAAGGTTGTTATCGCCATTGTTCCTGCGATCGCTAGCACATACGCGCTAGCAAGTGCTGAGGATGACTTAAATCCGATTACCAGCGCAATACTCGAAATACCCACAAGCCAATTCACGATTGGAACATAAATTTGTCCTTCATGCTCTGCACTTGTATGACGAATTGTTAGGCGTGGGAATAGACCTAGCTGAACAGCTTGTCGGGATAGTGAAAATACGCCAGTGATCAACGCTTGGCTAGCGATGACAGTGGCGAGCGTTGCAGAAATAATCAAAACTACGAGCATCGTTTGGTTAGGCGCCAAACCGAAGAATGGATTTGATGCTGCCTCAGGATTGGTTTTGACTAAAGCTGCCTGACCTAAGTAGCAAAGAATTAACGCCGGACCAACTAGAAACATCCATGCCCATCGAATTGGGTTAACTCCAAAGTGACCCATGTCGGCATACAGCGCCTCTGCTCCGGTTACGCACAAAATTACAGACGCCAGAATTGCAAAAGTCTTGAACCCATTTTGTCCGATGTATTCAAACGCATACACCGGTGATAGCGCCTTGATTACGGATGGTTCACCAAGAAATCTGTATACCCCGAGCCCACCAATTAATCCGAACCACCAAAGCATTACCGGACCAAATACATTTCCAATGGCATGAGTTCCGCGTGACTGCACAAGAAACAGCGAAGCAAGAATAAGAACGGTAAGCGGAACTGCAACTTTTTCTAAGTCTTCATTAAGTAAAGCCAAGCCTTCGGTTGCAGACAAGACCGAAATTGCAGGAGTTAATACGCCGTCACCAAATAAGAGTGCAGTTCCCACCAAAATCAAAATCAAAGCTGCATTATGCTTCGCGGTTTTCGGTCCGCGGATCTTGCGAGGCATCAGTGAAAGTAGCGCGAGAATGCCACCTTCACCTTTATTGTCAGCGCGCATTACGAAACTCAAGTATTTGACGGAAACAACCAGAGTAAGGGTCCAGAAAAAGAGGGAAACAATTCCGTAGATGTCATCCGAAGCAGCACCTGATCTATGCAAGGTTTCTTTCAGCGCGTAAATCGGGCTAGTTCCAATGTCACCGAATACAACGCCAGTGGCACCCAAAATTAAACTTGCTTGTCCAGCTAGCTTGGATTTCTTTTGCGATGTTTCCGAATTGCCACTTTGCTTAGACATCTAGAATCTTTCGTTAGCAGTCGACGGTGCGAGTAGCACCCTATTTATCTTATGCACTTGATGTGGATGGACTGACTCACGTTGGGACTTTCGCCACCTTTAATGTTTGAATTTTTGGCGGCACTGTAGGACTCATCAGAATTTCAATTTCTACCAAACCTGAATCACTCGAAACTTGCCATTTAGCGTGTGCTGGCGTGGTACTAGAAAGCGTGCCAGGTATGCGCGTGATTGCGCTGGCATTGCCAACAATCTCAATGATCGATGACATTCGCTCATGTCGAGGTTGATCCAGATCCATATTCACAGCAAACCAGTCATCTGCTTTTTGATCACTCCAGTTCTGCAGCAAATTTTCAACAGCATTCATTGCAGATGCAGTTTCAAACCAAAGGTCTGATTCAGAATATGTTCTTGCTGGTGCATGGTCACGAACGATTATGTTCATCGCCTCACTCGCAGCTGGCATCATCGGCGCATACGTGCGATTGCCAAGTGCCACGATTCCCCAGCCAGATTGCGGATGCCAACGCATGTGAGAGCCAAAGCCTGGGTAGCCGCCACTGTGCGAAACAAATCGACCAAGCAACGAATCATCATCAACCAGTAAGCCATAGCCATATGAAGTAGTTATTGATTTAATTTGATCGGTATGGCTATCCAAAAATGCAGCAGTGCGCGCATGTCGTTGCGGCTCTTGCATTTCGCGTCTACTCCACCTTTGCAATGGATGTGTCGATGACTCATTCCATGCCGACTGGAAACCAGCAACCCATTTTGCTAAGTCTTCAACGTTGCTAAGCAGACCCCCCATAGCGCTGAATGCACCGGGAATTGTCAGTGGCTCAGGAACAAAGCCACTCGCAAATTCGGCATATCCCTGGACGAATCGTTCATTCGCAACTTCGGATTGATGGAATGTCGTTGAAGACATTTTCAGCGGATTATGAATCTCTGATTTAACGAAATCGAGGTAATCAACTCCACTAACAACGGTGATCACACGACCCAGCAATGCATATCCAAGGTTCGAATACTCAAATCCCATTCGTGGTGTTCTCGTAAACGAAAGCCCTTGACTTACAAGGTCGTCAAAGGCTTCAATTTCTAAACTTTCTTGCCGATCGCCCCATGGGTCATCAGTTGGGAAACCTGCATTCATAGTTAGTAAATCCCGAATCGTAATCGGGTGACCGGATTCTGGAACACCGATGCTCGTTGTCCAAGGAAGATATTCGGTTACGGCATCATCGAGCCGGAGCTTGCCAGTGTCCCGCAACAACAAGATTGCGGTGGCGGTAAAACTTTTCGTCATTGATGCAATTCGAAACACACTTGACTGATCTGGACATGCCGTTGAATCCAAGACGATTTCGCCAAAGCCTTTGGAATGGACAAGCTGGCCGTCTTTAATCAGGCCATATGCAATTCCTGGGATCCTTTTCTCTTGCTGATGTTTTGAGAAGTGTTGATCCATCAAGTCAAAGGTGTGCTGGTAATCCATGTCCTCAAGTTTGCCATTTAAGTTACGAAAGAACCCACAGACATTTAGATAGGCTCAATTCGGTATTTAGTCGAAGGAGATATCGTGGATTTAAGTTCCGTTAGCTGGACCGGCGTTCTGGCTGTCTTTGTTGTTAACTTCTTAATCGGTTTTGCTTGGTTCAATGGCAAGACGTTTTATCCACTTTGGTGGAAGGCACTAGGTAAATCTCCTTCTGAAGAACCGGGCCAGGGTCAAAGTATGGGCGCCGTTTTCGGATCCACTATTTTGGCAGGAATTGTGCTTTCCACAGCAATGTCAGTTTTGGCGAGTTTGGTTACGCAGGCAAGCGGTACAGATTTCACAATCGCTAATGGAATTTCGCTTGGCTTGTTTGTAGGTGTTGGCATAGTCTCCGCACAATCTCTCAGCCATAAACTTTTCGGCCAACAAGGTTGGATGGTTTGGCTGATTGAATCTGGTGGCGATGTTGCAGCCGCAGTTGGCATGGGCATAGCTCTAAGTTTTATTTACTAATTCTTCAATTCTGCGAAGACTGCCTACTTCTCATAGATTTGAGGGTAGGCAGTTTTTCTTAGGAGACATCAAGTGGCAGCAAATGCGTTACAAGAACGCTTTGGCACTCGATTTCGCCGAATCATTACCAATACCGAAGATGGCGTCCCACCTTGGATGGATGCGGTTGAGTCCGGTGAAACCCGAGGACTTTATCTCCCGCACGATGCGCCGTGGGTGGTTCATGGAGATGTTGCAACTTTAATTGGCGGTATTCGCGCATTACTTATGCAGGCATTGCACCCGGGAAGTCTTGCCGGTGTTGAACAGCACTCTCGGTATGAGCACGATCCACTTGGTCGACTTGCTGGCACCACAAAATGGCTCACGATAGCAACCTTTGGCTCTGCTGAAGCGTTAGCTAATGAATCTGCTCGAGTGAATCGAATGCACGACCATGTCAAAGGTGAATACACAACAGGCAAAGGCGAAGCCAAGGCCTACAAAGCTGCAGACCCAGATTTACTCGCTTGGGTTCACATTGCCTTTACTGATTCATTTTTAACAACACACGAACTTTATGGCGCCGAAGAAATTCCAGGTGGTCCTGATGAGTATGTTTCACAGTGGTCAAAGTCAGTGGCTCCACTTGGATTAATCGATGCCCCTATGTCTAGAGCCGAACTAAAGCGAGAGATTAAGCGCTATCGCGACGAAGGCATTTTGGCCACAAGTGAAACGACGAAACAAGTTGTGGAGTTTATTCGCAAGCCACCACTTTCTAAGACTGCGTTAGTTGCCTACGATCGAATGTTTGATGGGGCAGTCGCATCAATCCCAGCGGAATTCCAAGAAATGTTGGGACTTAAGGGGAAGAGCTTGAAAATCGCGGGACCAATTACCCGTGGCTTACTAACTTCACTCCGCATGGCTCTGGGTCCAAGTTCACCGATGGAAGATGCTGCGATCGCACGCTTGATTCGCATCGGTGAATTGCCCCAAGACTATTCCGCTAGTTAAAGTCCACGTATTCGTCGGCGATTGCCAGCTGTAGCCATTGACGTGAATCTTCAGAATCACTTTCACTTAGTAAATAAGCCGGAAGCAAAATAATCGAGCCATCGTTTAGGTACCAAGAAATCAAACTTGTTTCTACTTTGGAAATTGTTACTCGGTAAACACCTGCATCTAAAATTGGCTGGCCTACCTGATTGCGCGCTACCGCCAATGAATTTCCACCGATCGTTAGATCCCCTGGATAGACCATCCCGTCCTTAAAAACTTCCTGTGATGCCAAATTCACCCAAAGTCCATTCTGGGAGCGCTCAATTGCAGTCCTGGCACCAACAATTTTGTACTCAGCCGTCGGAACAAATTTGGCAAAGAAACCATTAGCACTCAAGATCTTGTTATCTGGGCCAACCGTCATCGTCCAAAACTGATTTGATGCAATTCCATCGATGGATACCTCTGCAGTTACCAACTTGTAAACACCTGCGAGTTCAGTGCCGTAGCCCCACGTACCACCGTTGTCGCTAACCGACCAGGAAGCTGATTCAGAATTGAATCCAAGCGCAATGAATTTTTCTTTAGCTAATGCCAAGGCAGACTCATCAGTTGGAAAATTTCCGCCAGGTGTTTCACATTCACTTGGCGCTGGCATTGGTTTAGAAGTTGCACCCGGCTCTGCTGTTGCTACATCAACGCCCGACACCCCTGCCGAAGAACTGGACTTGGTGTCATACATAGGTATGTCACCGCCGCAGTAACTGGGGTTAACCGATGAGTCAATGTAATTCCAAGTTACTAACTGACTTAAATCCCAGCTTGACCCACTGATTTGGGCGACTGCTTTGGTATAACTTTTGTCACCAACGAAGTAACCATCTGTCTTGCTTCCAGTAATTTTTCCATCAACTAAAAACGTATTTGCGATTACTTCAAGCTGAGCTTTGCGATCAACATCGCTGGCATCAAATGTGTAACCAACTTGAACACCTGAAGTATTAGAAATATCTGAGCCAGCTTCTAGGTAAGCGCGGCCACCCCATCCTGCAAAATCACCCGCTAGTGACAATTTTTGATCTTGCGCTCCTACTGCCGAGCTTCTTTCAGGTGCAGAAATGGGAGAATAAACAAACCATGAATCGGAACTAGATTGCGCTGCAATCGTGTATCCAGCCCCGCCACCTACGAATAACGCAACGCTCGCTGCCACAGCAACTGGCGCAAGCCAAGAACGCTTAGAGATAGTTACTACTTTGTTTGATTCAGCCAGAACTGAGGCACGAATAGCGGCTAGATCTGGAACAGATGCTGAGTTGGCAGGATCATTTGCCCGCAACAACTCCCAAGCCTGGTCGCCTTCATTGCCAAATTCTTTGCCGAATTCGTTAGTCATGATTTCTCCTATTTGCTCTGTACCCTTCTTATGTCACTTGCCCCCTAAATCTTTCACTTAGATTTAAAGGTATTTGGCTAATCGTGAAAGAAACCGTTCAGTTTCGACATAAATTGATGGCAAGAGCGATTTAGGGAGTATCTGGTGTCCGCACTTGAGTTCGAGGAGCTCTACGAACGCCATGCTCTGGATGTTTATCGATACATATCCCGTCGTCATATTGGTAACGATTCCCAAGATTTAACGAGTGATGTCTTTGTTATTGCGTTGCAAAAAATTAACTCGATACCTGTTGGGTCAGAGTTACCCTGGCTTTATCGCACCGCATGGAATGTCTTAGCAAACGCTCATCGAAAAAATGATCCGATCCCCACAGATTTTGTGTTGAGTGAAGTTGAACCTGATTGTGCCGACGAAGTTATAACCAATGACCAACTAAGCAAAGCCTGGAAACTTGTTCCTGAAAAAGATCGTGAAGTTTTGCGGCTGGCAGCTTGGGAAGGCCTTAACGGAAAAGAATTAGCGCAAGCAATAGGTATTTCCGAAGGTGGTGCTGGCGCTGCATTGTCCCGAGCCCGAGCAAATTTGCGCAAAGCTTGGGAAGAAGAAAACTAACTACATTCTTAAGTAAGAGGCGCCATTGAAATCAAGAACTGCGCCACTTGCCCAAAGCGAATCTTTTGAGGCTAAGAAGTAAATTGCACGAGCTAATTCATCAGGTTCAGCAACGCGACCAAATGGACTTTGATTACGAATGTCATCACCAGTTGGACCATCAAGAAGTTCAGCTGCCATTTCAGTGTCAACAAAACCTGGCGCCAATGTGGTGACGCCAATACCTTCTGGTGCAAGAGCCTTAGCAATTGACTGACCAAAGGCAACAATGGCTGCTTTGCTTGCGCCGTATGCCGGGCTAACTGGCTCACCGCGGAAAGCTCCACGGGAACCGACATTAACAATTCGGGAATCGCCGTGGCGTGGCATGTGTTGCAGCGCGCACCATGTGACATTTGCAGCGCCAGTTAAGTTAACGCCTAAAGTGTCAGCCCAAGCTTTTTGCCAAACTTCGTAACTCGAAGATTCAATTGGGTGATCAAAGAAAACCCCAGCATTGTTAATCAAAATGTCGATGTGACCAAATTCTTTAGCTACCGCATCGACCATTACTTTGATGGCGTCAGCATCACGTAGATCAGCTTGCGCAATCATGTGCCCAGAGCCTTGAAGTGACGCCATTACCTCTTGGGCAAGGTCACCATTTGAACTGTAGTGAACTGCAATGCGATCACCTTGCTCAGCGAAGTGCTTTGCAATGCTGGCACCAATTCCACGCGAGCCACCGGTTACTAATACTGTGCGCTGGGTTGTCATATCAATTACTTCCTAGATCGTTGCGGTATCAATTACAAAGCGGTAGCGAACATCACTGGCAAGTACTCGCTCGTATGCCTCATTGATTGCACTGGCTGGAATGATTTCGATGTCACTAACGATGTTGTGCTCACCACAGAAATCCAGCATCTCTTGGGTTTCTTTGATGCTTCCGATGTTGGAACCAGAAAGGCTTAGTTGGCGACCCATCAGGATGCTGCCATCTATTGAGTAAGGCTTGCCGGGCGCACCAACTACAACCAAAGATCCCCATTGACGAAGAGTTCCGATGTAACGACGAATTTCAATTTCCGCAGACACAGTATTGATAATGAGATCGAAGGTATTGGCAAGTTTCTTTAGTTCTTCTTTGTCAGAAGTAACCACAAAATTCTTTGCTCCCATGGCAAGTGCGTCTTCGCGCTTACCTTCACTGTGACTCATCACGGTAACCTCTGCGCCCATTGCTACGGCAAGTTTCACAGCCATGTGCCCAAGTCCACCTAGACCCATAACAGCAACTTTTTTGCCAGGTCCGGCATTCCAGTGACGAAGTGGCGAGAACGTTGTGATGCCAGCACATAAAAGTGGCGCTGCTCCTGCGCGATCAAGATTCGCTGGCACGTGTAATGCGTAGTCAGCTTTAACTACAACGTTCTTTGAGTAACCACCGTAAGTAGGAGTAACACCATCGCGTTCCATACCGTTGTAGGTATAGGCCGAGTTGTCTAGGCACCAGTGATCGTTTCCATCTAAGCAGTATTCGCAAGTGCCACAAGAATCAACAAAGCAACCAACGCCCGCAACGTCACCGACTTTGAACTTGGTTACATTTGATCCAACTGCTACAACGGTGCCAACGATTTCATGTCCGGGCACCATAGGAAAAATTGCTTCGCCCCACTCTTCGTTAACTTGATGAATATCAGAGTGACAAATACCAGCAAACTCAATGTCGATAGAAATATCATTTGCGCCCACTTCACGGCGCTCAAACTCCCACGGCTCAAGTTTTCCGTTAGCAACCTGTGCGGCGTAACCCTTGGTCAATGACATTTGAACTCCTGTTTTGCGCCGGTGATGACGCGATAACTTAACTGGGCGAGACTCTTATGATACTTCGGAATGTGGTTTCCACTTGATGCTGCCAAGCGCAATTAGTGCAGCAATCATCAGCACTTGAATGGCGATTGCACTTGGTGAAGTGAGCGAAGCAAGCAATACATCTCCAAATGATGATGCGGCAACGGCAGATGCCCCAGTAACAGTGATGCTGTAAGTGACAAGTCGACCGGCAGCAAATGCAAGCACCAGCGGTTTGATTTCAATCGCCTTCATGATTCCAGCAGCTTCGAAGAGCTGAGCCGAGGAAAGTGGGGAAATTAGAAAAAGCGCAAGGAGGGCACGAACATGATGTTGAGACTTGGTCAAGTGCGAAGCAGCATTTTCCATGTTTTGGACGTAAGAGTTTGGCAACTTATCTCGGTAGCGGCGAAACAAGATTGCTAGAGTCCAGCGTCCGGTTGAAGCTGCAAGGATTCCCGTAGCGATTAAGACAACATCCGCCATTCCAAGAGTCAAGGCGAAGTATGCAAGTACCGTCCAGGTTGGCGGAGCAAATGCTGGAAGTAAATTCATTCCATAAACAATCGCAAAGACCATGAATATCTCGAGCACGATCTAAGAATAGGTGTGGATCAGAAAGTGAAGCCTTCGTGTGCCAAAAGTTTGGCTTTAAGGTCAACACCAAATCCATAGTTACCAATAGCGCCGCCAGTCTTTACCACTCGATGACATGGCACGATCGGTGCGATTAAGTTCGTTGCCATTGCGGTTCCGGCGGCTCGAACAGCCAAGGGACGCCCCGCTTTTGCAGCTAGGTCGGCATAACTAATCACGCTTCCTGCTTTAACTTTGCGCAACGCCTTCCAGACATCTTGGGTGAATTCGCCACCAGGCTGACGAACCTTCAAGGAGTTGAATGCATCCAGGTCTCCATCGATCCAGGATTTAACTACCGAAGTTACCCCGGCAAGTTTTGGATCTGATTTGAATTCGACAATGTTTAGCTTGTGGCCTGACTTCTTCAAAAACTTTGGAATCTCACTAAAGGCAGCACCAATCACAACTGGCTCTTTCGTTACATCGACAAAAGTAGCAATTGGACCCCATGGGGTTTTGATTTCATAGCCCAACACTGAAGTCATGTCAACAAACCCTTGCGCTCGATGAAGTCCCACTTGTTGCCATACTTATCCGCAAACACCACGACCTTGCCAAACTCTTCGTGCCGTGGTTCTTCAGTAAAGGCAACATTGTGTTCTGCCATGCGGGCATAGTCGCGATCAAAGTTATCTGTGTACAAGAAAAACATCACGCGGCCACCAGTTTGATTGCCTATGACAGCACTCTGCTCTGGAGTTGCCGCCTGTGCAAGCAATAGTGCTGCGCCATGGTTTGGATCTGGCGCAACAACAACCCAACGTTTTGTTTCAGACATCTTGGTGTCTTCGATCAAAGTGAAACCAAGGGCATTTGTGTAGTAATTAATTGCATCGTCGTAGTTATCAACCACGACTGTAATCATTCCTAGGTGTGACATTTAATCCTCAAGCACACTTGCCATGCGTATTACCGCTTCTTTGATGATCTCTTTGCTGGTAGCCAGATTCAAGCGTACGAAATCTTTGCCTACGCCACCAAAGTCAGCACCATTACTTAAGGCAACTCTGCCTTTATCCAGCAAGAGCTTTGTCACTTCTTCTTGGCCGTATTCACTTAAGTCAATCCAGGCCAGATAAGTGCTGTCTGGAACGGTGTATTTTGCTTTTGGCAGATGTTTCTTAAGTAACTTTGCTAAGTAATGCCGGTTCTCATCAATGTTCTTTAGCACGGCTTTAAGCCACGGTTCGCCTTGGTTGTATGCAACAATACTTGCCCATACTCCTAGCAGCGAAGCTCGCCAAGCAGAAGAAATTGGCAGTAACGCTAAGCGATCATTTATTGCAGAATCATCAGAAACTATTTGCGCGCACTTCAATCCGGCAAGATTCCAAGACTTACTTGCGGAAGTAATACATAGCCCAGTCTCGCGCGCAGTCTCATTTACATTTAGATACGGAATGAATTTGGCACCAGAAAAGATCAGCGGCGCATGAATTTCATCACTGATCACTAGGACGCCATATTTCTTGGCTAGCTCAGCAATTTTTTCTAACTCATCCAAGGTGAAAATGTGTCCGACTGGATTATGTGGATGGCAAAGTAGATAAACCTTTGCGCCGGCTGCAAAAGCATCCTCTAAACCTGCAAGGTCGAGCGCCCATTCATCACCAAGGTGTGAAAGCGGAACATCCACCGCTTCACATTTTGCTTCCTTAATCCAGGTAAAGAAATTCAAGTAAACGGGAGTATTAATGACAACCTTGTCGCCAGGCTGGGTCCAAAGCCGCAACACTTCTACTCCAGCAACACCAACATCTGTTGCTAAGTAGAACTGATCTTTGTTAACAGTCCAGTCCCAATTTCGCTTTGCGTAATTTGCAAATGCTTGGGGAAGTTCAGGGGCGATGCCGGAGTAGCCGGTATCACTGCGCTTAACCATGTCAATCAAGACATCGCGAATTGGCTTTGCAATAGGGTAATCCATCTCTGCGACTGGCAGCGGCAAAACATCTTCGGGAAATGTACGCCATTTTGCGCTTCGACGTTTACGAAGTTCAACTAACGAATCTGCAGAAACTCTGACCATATAGTCAGGCTAGCAATGCTTAAGGCTTAATGATGGTGATACCTGGCAATGGGTTAGTACCTAGGCCAGCAAGAGCGTCAGGAACCTGTTCCAAAGAAATTGTTCGTTCGACCAAAGTGTCAGGCCGCAATGTGCCTTCCGCAATCTCATTGAGCATTTGGGGATAGTGTGCCGCAGACATGCCGTGACTTCCCATGATTGATAGCTCGCGCCCAATCACAGTATGCATCGGAATAGAAGCTTGATCTTTAACTTCGGCCGGCGGTAACAAACCAACTTGAACATGGCGGCCTAATCGCCGCAATGACTCAACTGCGAGTTTGCTAATTGCAATACTGCCGAGTGCATCAATCGTTAAGTCAGCTCCAGCTGGTGAATACTTCTTGATTTCCTTCACCACATCATCATGAATCGAATCAAGAACATAATCAGCGCCAGCTAATCGAGCGCGATCGCGAGCAGGATTTGAAGTATCAATGCCAACGACAGTCGCACCACGAGATTTTGCAATCATTATGGCTGCTAGTCCAACGCCACCGCATCCAAAGACTGCCACGGTTTCTCCAGCCTGTACTTTGCCGACGTGCACAACAGCTCGATAGGAAGTTGCAAAGCGGCAACCTAAGGCCGCTGCAGTCTCAAATGAAATCGAATCAGGCAGAGCAACGACATTGAAGTCAGCATGCGGAACTCGAACGTATTCGGCAAATGAACCTGGTCCGTTAAATCCTGGTTGCCATTGATATAGACAAACTTGCGCATTGCCTGCTTTGCAATCAATGCAATCGCCACAGCCACAAACAAACGGAACGGTTACTCGGTCGCCAACTTTCCAGCCCTTAACGTCAGCGCCGACTTCAGAAATAACCCCAGCGAATTCGTGACCTGGCACATGGGGCAGCTCTGTGATGTCTGAATCATGCCCTTGCCAGCCATGCCAATCACTTCGGCAAAGACCGGTTGCCTCAACTTTGATAACAACGCCATGGGGCCGAGCCACAGGCATATCCCGATTGGCTATACATAAGGGGCTTCCGAAGGCATCGAACTGGGCTACACGCATGAAATAAGGGTATTCCAGGCGGTCTTATCCACAGGATTCGCCCCCAATTTGCATAAAATCTCTTTCTGCGTATGCTATTTCTCATTGAGTCAACCCGACTCAAAGTATCTGATGCTTGAGGTTTCAGGTGCCGTGAGTCGGGTATGACTATAAGCGAAAACCCTTTCTTGGAGGAAAAAATGGCTAAAGCCGTAGGTATCGACCTGGGAACCACTAACTCGGTGGTCTCAGTACTTGAAGGTGGAGAACCCACCGTCATTGCAAACGCAGAAGGCGCCCGCACCACACCTAGTGTTGTCGCATTCGCAAAGAACGGTGAAGTCCTGGTTGGCGAAGTTGCCAAGCGTCAGGCCGTCACCAACGTAGACCGCACGATCCGTTCCGTGAAGCGTCACATGGGTGACACAACTTGGAATGTCGATATCGACGGCAAGAAGTACAACGCTCAGGAAATCTCAGCTCGTATTTTGCAGAAGCTAAAGCGTGATGCCGAGGCTTACCTAGGCGACACAGTTACTGATGCAGTAATCACTGTTCCGGCTTACTTCAATGATGCACAGCGCCAAGCAACTAAGGATGCTGGCCAGATCGCAGGTTTGAACGTACTGCGTATTGTCAACGAGCCAACTGCAGCAGCTCTTGCATACGGATTGGATAAGGGCGACAAAGACCAAACAATTTTGGTATTCGACCTTGGTGGTGGAACGTTCGACGTTTCACTTCTTGAAATTGGTGAAGGCATCGTAGAAGTTAAAGCCACAAGTGGCGATAACAACCTCGGTGGCGACGACTGGGATCAGCGCGTGGTTGATCACTTAGTTACTCAGTTCAAGAATTCAAACGGTGTTGATTTGTCAGCAGACAAGATTGCCTTGCAGCGCCTTCGCGAAGCAGCTGAAAAAGCGAAGATCGAACTTTCTTCGTCACAATCAGCAAATATCAACTTGCCTTACATCACTGCATCTGATGCCGGTCCACTTCACCTTGACGAAACTCTGACTCGTGCAGACTTCCAAAAGATGACAGCAGATCTAATTGATCGCACAAAGACACCTTTCAACCAGGTAATTAAAGATGCTGGCGTCAAGGTATCCGATATCGATCACGTAGTTCTTGTTGGTGGCTCAACTCGTATGCCAGCCGTAACCGATTTGGTTAAGGAACTAACGGGTGGACGCGAACCAAATAAGGGCGTTAATCCTGACGAAGTAGTTGCAGTAGGCGCTGCACTTCAGGCCGGCGTACTTAAGGGTGAAGTTAAGGATGTGCTGCTTCTTGATGTGACACCGCTATCACTTGGTATCGAAACCAAGGGCGGTCTCATGACCAAGATGATCGAACGTAACACCACGATTCCAACAAAGCGTTCGGAAATCTTCACAACTGCTGAAGACAACCAGCCATCTGTTTTGATCCAGGTATTCCAGGGTGAACGTGAAATGGCGGCTTACAACAAGAAGCTTGGAACTTTCGAGCTAACTGGTTTGCCACCTGCACCACGTAACGTGCCACAGATTGAAGTTGCATTCGACATCGATGCCAACGGTATCGTTCACGTTTCAGCTAAGGATCTTGGAACAGGTAAGGAACAGTCCATGACTATCACTGGTGGTGGAGCTCTTTCAAAGGAAGAGATCGATCGCATGATGGCAGATGCCGAATCACACGCTGAAGAAGATCGTCAGCGTCGCGAAGAGGCTGAAGTTCGCAACCAAGCAGAGTCTTTGGTGTTCCAGACCGAGAAGTTCCTCGAGGAAAGTGGCGACAAAGTTCCAGCAGATGCCAAGGCAAATGTTGATGAACCACTTGCTGAACTAAAGGCCGCAATTGCCGGAGACAACATTGAAGCCATCAAGGCTGCAGTCGAAAAGGTTGCAAGTGCCAGCCAGGCTTTGGGTGCTGCGTTGTACGCAAACACTCAAGCTGAAGGTGGCGAAGCGACTGCCGATGGTGATGACGATGTGGTTGATGCCGAAATCGTGGATGAGACCGAAAAGGTATGAGTGACAACGACCAAGGCGTAAACCAGGCCGAGGGCGTAAAGATCACAGATAAGCGCAAGCTTGATCCAGAAACTGGAGCTCCTCGCACATCTTCGGATGCGCAGGAGTCTCCAGTTTCTGAGCCAGAGGTTGCAAGTGATCCTGTCGCGGAACTTACCGCCGACTTGCAACGTCTTCAGGCTGAGTTTGCGAACTATCGCAAGCGCGTGGAACGTGATCGCGAGACAACGCGTGATCTCGTCATTTCAAACACACTTGCTGAATTGCTTCCTGTAATTGATGACATCGGTCGTGCTCGCACACATGGCGAACTCGAAGGCGCTTTCAAAAGCGTTGGTGAAGCACTTGAATCAACTGTCACTCGTTTAGGCCTCAAGCCTTTTGGCGAACCCGGCGATGAGTTTGATCCAACAAAGCATGAAGCGATTTCTCATGAATACAGCGCTGATGTTTCGACATCGACTTGCATGAATGTTTTTCAGCCCGGTTATGAATTCAACGGCAGAATCATTCGCGCAGCAATTGTGAGTGTCGCTGACCCAGAAACTGCAAACGCCGAATAATTGATTTCTAGCTTGCTAGCGATCTAAAGCATCAGGAAGGAGACGCTATGAGTGCAAAAGATTTGTATGAAAAGGATTACTACAAAATCCTTGGCGTCGCTAAAGATGCTGATGCTGCAACTATCAAAAAGGCGTATCGCAAACTTGCTAAAGATCTTCACCCAGATGCAAATGCGGGCGATAAAAAAATCGAAGAAAAGTTCAAGGCAGTTAGCGAAGCTTACGACGTAGTTTCGGATCCAAAACGTCGCGCGGAATATGATGAGGCGCAACGTTATGGTTCGGCCGGGGGACGACGTGGTCCTACAGGTCCAGGTGGATTCCCAGGTGGACGAGGACAAAACGTCGAGGATTTATTCGGCGGTGGAGATCTCTCCGATATCTTTGGCGGCCTCTTTGGCGGCGGACGTCAGCGCGGACCGCGCAAGGGCGCAGATCTAGAAACTTCAGTAACGATTAGTTTCGAAGACTCGATTCATGGCGTTACCTTGCCGCTTCGGTTGAGTACTGGAAATATTTCAGCTCGAATCCCAGCTGGTGTAAAAAACGATCAGCGAATTCGCCTCAAGGGTAAAGGCCAAGCAGGAGAGCCAGGTGCACCAGCCGGCGATCTGTTTATCAACGTTGCTGTTTCTCCGCATCCAGTGTTTGGCCGCGATGGCGATAACTTAACCGTGATCGTTCCGATTCGATTCGATGAGGCCGTTAATGGTGCAGACATCAAGGTTCCAGTACTGGATGGTCCAGCAGTAACAATTCGAATTCCGGCTGGCACAAAGACTGGTGCAAAATTCCGAGCCCGCGGAAAAGGTGTAGTGCGACCAGAAAAAGCTGGCGACTTAATTGTCTCGGTGGACATTGCCGTACCTAAAGATTTATCGGCTGCAGCTCAAAAAGCCTTGGATGAATTTACTTCTGCAACTCAAGACTTTGATCCCCGCGAAGAATTGATGCGTAAGAGTGGTAACTTATCTGGCGTCAGAAAGGGATCTGATGATTGATTTTGAGCACGATGACGAGGTTCCGGTTTATGTCATTTCGGTGGCCGCTCAAATCGCTGGACTACATCCCCAGACTCTGCGCCAGTATGACCGCCTTGGATTAGTTTCACCGGGCAGATCAGTTGGTCGCAATCGCCTCTATTCCTTGAAGGACATTCAGCGTTTACGGGAAGTAACAAAACTTTCCAATGAAGGTGTGACGCTTTCTGGAATTATGCGAATTCTGATTTTGGAAGAACAACTCGAAAAAGCGTTGAAAGAAAATATCCGCCTTCGCGAAGCTATTGGGCCATCGACCGCTGTCGTGGTCTGGCGACCAAATCGACGAGCCTAAACATGACTGCATTAATCACAGGAGCTAGCGCAGGTATTGGCGCATCCTATGCAAAACAGTTAGCAGCTTCTGGTACCGATTTAGTTTTAGTAGCCAGAGATGCTGTGCGGCTAGAAACCTTGGCTAATGAACTTAAAGCAAAACACAGTGTTCAAGTTGAAGTCCTGCCAGCAGACCTTGCTAACCGCGGGCAGCTTGAAAAGGTTTGCACGCGCGCAGCGCAAAGTGACATTGACCTTGTCGTAAACAATGCTGGATTTGGAATCAAACAACCATTTGTTGGTGGCACCATCGAGGCCGAACAAAACCTACTTGATGTCTTAGTGATTGCAGTAATGCGAATTACTCATGCGGCATTGCCTGGAATGTTGCAAAGAGATCGTGGTGGCGTTATCAATGTCAGCTCAGTTGCTGGCTGGATGTCGAGTGGAACATACAGTTCAGCAAAGGCATGGGTTACAAGTTTTAGTGAAGCACTAGCCACGCTTCATAAAGAATCAAACGTACACGTGATGGCACTCTGCCCTGGCTACACCCGAACCGAATTTCACGCTCGCGCAAACATGGAAACCGAAACTATCCCAAACTGTATGTGGCTTGATGTTGATGCAGCAGTTGCAAAGTCACTAAAGGATTTCAAAAACGGAAAAGTAATCAGTGTCCCAGGAATGCAATACAAGTTCTTAAGTTTGGTTGCGCAATACTTACCACGACCGATAGTCCGAAAACTCTCGGTCGCGTCACGGCGCTAAAGCGCAGCTAAAACTTCTTGCGGCGATTCGGTTGTAACTTTCCAGCCACGCAATCGTGATTGCAACGAAGCCTCTTTAGCGGATTCACCCGCCGCCTCTGTTATTACAACTGTCACAGGAGCATCTGGCCAATCACCGTAATCGCCTCCTATAGTTGGCATCACTGGATCGATCAATACATAGCCAACTGCGGGGCGGCGAAGCGACCTGCGACTAAATCCAATTGCTGGGGCATGAACACTTGTCTCGCCATGAAATACCAAAATCAATGGCTCAGCTGTGCTGGCAAGTTGTGACGCAACGTGAGTTACCCAGCGAACTGAATCAGCTGGAGGGGTAATCACTAGCGGTGTCTTGGCAAGGGACACCTGCACCGACACCGTATTAATACCGTCAGTCTCTGGAAGGAACGCAATAGTGGCCATTAGATAACTTTGCCATGAGTAAAACAAAATGTGTACTGGCAGAGCGAGCCAGATAAATTCATGAAGTTTAACTGTGATACTTGAGTAATGGCTTGGATATATTTATTGCTTGCAATCATGTTCGAGTTAATTGGCACAACTGCCCTCAAGTTTTCAGATGGTTTCACGAAGCTGTACTGGACCATGGGAATGGCCGTTAGTTATGGTTTGGCTTTTTACCTTTTGGCAATTGTCGTAAAGACCATTCCGTTAGGAATTGCTTACGCGGTTTGGGCTGGCCTTGGAACTTTAGGCGCATTCTTCATTTCCATCTACATCTTCAAGACCGAAGCCAGCAATCTTGCTTGGTTTGGTGTGATCTTGGTTGTTACTGGCGTCGTACTGCTCAATGCTGGAAGCAACAGCCACTAAGCCTTTGCCTAAAGCAAGTAGCAGCACTTAGTTAGTTATGCGTTTGGAATTTCCCAATTATCTTGTTGATCCATTATTGAATGAAGAGTCTGTTCGGCAGTAGAAACTATTTGACTAGTTTTTGAGATCAAATCTTGAGCGGATTCCGAACTCAGCAAGTCGTATTGATCCAACTCTCCTATGGGTAAGATTCCGGCTAATTGCCAACACGCTTCCATTGGGTCATCACTAAGTACAAAGTCTGCGCCGAACTGCAAGTTCGTAAACTCGCTTGCGAATGCCAACAATTGACGAACTTTAGTTTCAAGTTGGATTTTGGATTCCAATAGGTTCGCATCCCAAACCAAGTCGGGAATGAATTCAATGACAGCGAGTGGATATGGATCATCGGGTAACCAAGTTTCAACTTTGAATCTTTGTGTGCCAACGGATTCCAAGCCATAAAATTCTTCGGTTGTTCCAATGTTGGTAACGGCGGCAAGTGTTCCGATGTCCATTCGCTTTTCGCCGCCACCAATTTCAATCCCGCGCTCAATCAGCACAACTCCAAATTCAGGATTCTCCGAACCCATCAAATCTCCAAGCAGCTTGAGATAACGAGGTTCAAATATGCGTAGCGGAAGGGGCATGCCTGGCAGCAATACGGTTCCCAGTGGAAACATTGGCATTACAGTCACTGTGCACCAGACCCAATCTTTAGATTTGAAATAAGTATATGTATGGGCAAATCCATGAACGGCTCTATGTGGCTAAAAAACCCTTATTTTTCGGCATCCTGGGGATTTCGATTTGCACTCTAGGGGGGAGAGTGCCAACAATAGTATTAGCACTCGGAACCCCCGAGTGATAACCCAAAAACTCTGGGGCTCAGGCCCTAATCGTTTGGCACAAAAGGAAAAAACACATGTCGAAGATGATCGCTTTCGATGAGGAAGCCCGTCGCGCACTTGAGCGCGGTATGAACACACTCGCAGACGCAGTCCGCGTAACGCTTGGCCCAAAGGGTCGCAACGTTGTTCTTGAAAAGAAGTGGGGCGCACCAACCATCACAAATGACGGTGTCTCCATCGCCAAGGAAATTGATCTAGAAGATCCATACGAAAAGATCGGTGCAGAACTAGTTAAGGAAGTTGCCAAGAAGACAGACGATGTCGCTGGTGACGGAACCACAACTGCAACTGTTCTTGCTCAGGCACTTGTTCGCGAAGGTCTACGTAACGTAGCTGCCGGCGCAAACCCAATGGTGCTAAAGCGTGGAATCGAAAAGGCTGTTGAAGCAATCAGCACTGAACTTCTTGCCATGGCACAGAAGGTTGATTCCAAGGAACAGATTGCAGCAACTGCATCTATCTCTGCAGCTGACCCACAGATCGGCGAAATGATCGCTGAAGCTATGGACAAGGTTGGCAAGGAAGGCGTCATCACTGTTGAAGAAAGCAACACATTCGGTCTAGAACTAGAACTGACTGAAGGTATGCGCTTTGACAAGGGTTACATCTCGCCTTACTTCGTTACCGATGCAGAGCGCATGGAAGCTGTTCTTGAAGATCCATACATCTTGATCGTTAACTCAAAGGTTTCTGCAATCAAAGACCTTCTTCCAATCTTGGAAAAGGTTATGCAGTCCGGTAAGCCACTTGCCATCATCGCTGAAGATGTTGAAGGCGAAGCACTTTCCACACTTGTTGTTAACAAGATCCGCGGCAACTTCCGCTCAGTAGCTGTGAAGGCTCCTGGCTTTGGTGACCGTCGTAAGGCAATGTTGCAGGACATCGCAATCTTGACTGGCGCTCAGGTAATCAGCGAAGAAGTTGGCTTGAAGCTTGAAACAACAGACATCGAACTTCTTGGTAAGGCGCGCAAGATTGTTGTCACCAAGGACGAGACCACAATTGTTGAAGGTTCCGGAGATGCTGACCAGATCGCTGGCCGCGTAAACCAGATCCGCGCTGAAATCGAAAAGTCTGACTCTGACTACGACCGCGAAAAGCTACAGGAACGTTTGGCCAAGCTTGCTGGTGGTGTTGCAGTAATCAAGGCTGGCGCTGCAACTGAAGTTGAGCTTAAGGAACGCAAGCACCGCATCGAAGATGCTGTTCGCAACGCAAAGGCTGCAGTTGAAGAAGGTATCGTCGCCGGTGGTGGTGTTGCTCTTCTACAGGCATCCGAAAAGGCTTTCGCCAAGTTAAATCTTGAAGGCGAAGAAGCAGTTGGCGCGAACATCGTCAAGGTTGCTGTTGAAGCACCGCTAAAGCAGATTGCAATGAACGCAGGTCTTGAAGGCGGAGTTGTGGCTGAAAAGGTTCGTAACCTTGAAGCTGGCTTTGGCTTGAATGCTGCAACTGGCGAATACGTAGACCTAATCAAGGCTGGCATCATCGATCCAGCTAAGGTAACTCGTTCTGCGCTTCAGAATGCTGCATCAATTGCTGCACTATTCCTAACCACCGAGGCTGTCATTGCTGACAAGCCAGAAAAGGCTGCACCAATGGCCGGTGGCGGCGACATGGGCGGAATGGACTTCTAAGAAATCCATACCCAGTAGAAACGGAATGGACTTCAAGTTCATCTGAAGAAGTTCAAAACAAGAACGGCTCCGAGATTTCTCGGGGCCGTTCCTTTGTGTTAACAAAAGAGCAGGCGCGCTTTATGCGTACTCCTGAAAGGCAGACTTGGCGGTTTTCTTGGACATACCGAGGTTTCGTTGGATCTGGGACGTTTGAGACTTCAGCAACAGTTAGGCTGTAGGTCGAAGGCGCGCCCTTCCTTTGAAGTTGCCAATAGTTCGGAGTAGGCCTTGTCTAGAATTCGTGGAATATTTGCCTCGTTAGTTGGATCAGTCCTGCTGCTGACTGTATTCGTTGGCCCGGCTCAAGCGGCTCCAGTTAATGATCGCATCGGTGACGCAACGGATATCACGTTAACCGCCAATGAAGGTTCAGCTCAATTTACGACGGCCCAAGCTTCTCGTGAAAATGCCGAGTATTTGGGACCCGATTCCTCGTTTCAAAATACGGTGTGGTTTCTATGGGATCCAACGTCAAATGAGCTCGCAACGATCAGCAACTGTTCTGCAAGTGCAGAAACCCGACTTTTCGTTTACGAAGTAAGTGCAACAACCACCTCTGAACCCACGTCGGCTCCAACAAAAGGCACATCCGCCAACTGCACCAATGGCAACTCAATTTCCATAGTTGCTTCTGCATCAAAGCTTTACTATGTCCAAGTTGTTTCAAAAGTTACGTCGACTGGAACCGTATCAATATCGTCAGCAGCACTGCCAACATATACTGAGTTAACCAAAGTAACTATTTGCCATCGAACACATGCGACAACGAATCCGTATCGCTTGATTACGGTTTCAGTTTCATCCATTGTTGACAGCAATAGCGCACCTAATGGCCACGCTTTACACAACACTGATGCGCGTCGATTAATTACAGACGGCCCGGCAGGGCTGTTCCGTCCGACCTATGCTTACCCTGCAAATGCAAAACATTGGGGCGATATCATCCCGCCATTTCAGACTCAAGGTGGCGGAATCTACGAGGGCTTGAATTGGTCTTGGCCAACAAACTTCTCGTCTGGTGCAGACACAATCTTTGATCGCAGCGAATTTACTGCTCACGTTGCATCGGGTGGATCAGCAGATGGACAAGCCGCTGTTGCTTTCTGCACGGGTTCAGCCGGAAATAGTTTGACTGCGAGACAGTTTTTCGAAAACGAGCGAGCTGCAGGTGAAGATCAAGCAGACGTGCTTGCAGATCTGGATGAACAGGCAGCAGAAGAAGACGACGCAGTTAGAACTTCATTGGGTGGAAGTTTTGTGAATCCAACAGGAACAACAGAACTGTTTCCTACTCCAGCGCGACCTATCGTCACCGCCGCGCGTAAAGTTATACGTTCTGAGTCCAAGACTGTTGTATTTGATGTAAATATAAACGAGTCGGTCACTGGCATTTCAACAAGTGACTTTACAGTTTCAGGATCTGCAACCAGCTGCTCGGTTACGGCAATTTCAGCTTCGTCCGGAAATTCGGTTGAGGTGACCGTTGTTTGTGAAACAACCGGTACCGTGAAGATTTCTGTTGCCAAGGATGGCTTTAACGGAGCTACAGATATCGGACCAGCCGCAATAGTTGAGTCAAATGAAACCGAAATTTATGAAGAGCCGACCCCATCCCCATCGCCATCGGTGAGTCCAAGTTCAAGTCCATCGCCTTCTCCTTCCGCGTCACCGCGTGGTGGATCGCGATATAAAGGCAACAAAGCTCCGAAGCAGTCTCTATCTGGAGTTGTTTGGGCTGACCTGAATCAAAACGGCTCTCAGGAAGTTAGCGAACCAAATCTTCCAGGTGTCACATGCACCTGCCAACTGGAGGTTGCACCTTCCAATCTCGCCGCGAATCAAAGGTCTGTGATTGGAGTCAGCGATCCAAGATATGTCTCTACATCTTTTACAGTGAAAACAGATTCTAAAGGTGAGTACTTACTCAGAAATGTTTTGGCTGGTGACTGGACTACAACCTGCACTGCTCCAGAAGACATGACAGTTACCTATGACAGCACTGATGCTTCAGATGGAATCATGACTACTGCAGTGCCGAGCAATGGCACAGGTTTCACTTGGTTGGGCTTGACTGGAAGTTCTGCGATATCAGCACCAATTACTGATCCAAGCGGACTGCCTGCTGAAGGTGAAGTAGTTCTTACTTGGAACGGTACAGATGAGAAACCCGGAACTACAGATGATGTCAACTTTGTGGTGGAGGCAACGGACGGAGAAATTAACCTGTCCGGACTTCCTTCCGGTGGCTACCGAGTCAGCTCAATCGGAGGCACTTCTGTAATCGCCTATCTAAGAATATCAAGTGACTCAACTTTCGAGAACACAGTAGCGACTCGGAAATCGAACTTGGCAAACACTGGGATTGGTCAGCCGATCGGAATGTTGAGCCTAGGAATAGCAGGTTTTGCGATTGCTTTATTTGGGTCTGTCGGGTTGGTGCGCCAACGCAAATATCGACACTGAAGTCGACCCTTTAATTGAGTTTCTCAAACTCAAGGTTGGGTTGTAGCAGTGACGACTTGCAATAGACCTGAGTAACCAACATTTTCAAAACTTAGCCATAGGCTGAGGCGTAGTACATCAGAAGGAAACACATGAACACCTCAACCACAGTCTTTACTGTTTTGCTTGCAGCAATCGCACTAGTTTCAGCAATGGGCAAGCTTCGTAAAATGCCGCCAGTTATGGAGTCGATGACACATGTTGGTGTAAAGCCAAATCAAATTCCGGTACTTGCATATCTTGAGATTGCTGGCGCCGTGGGACTATTAATTGGTATCGCGTATCCCTTACTAGCCTTTGTTTCCGCTGGTGCACTAATGCTTTACTTTTTAGGAGCAGTGATTGCTCATTTGCGAGTGAAAGACAAGTTTAAGGATTTTGCACCAGCACTATTTCTTGCAGTTTTGTTTGGATACTTGTCATATTTAGTACCCACAGGTTTTTAAGAACCTGCAAGCAAAACCTTATGTTTTGATTTCCTAGGTGAAGTAAATGAGCCAAGATAATTCAGTTGGTGCTGAAAATCGTCGTCGGATCGTGCTGCAACTTCGAGATCAGTTTCTTGACCTTGCAAGGGCGAGTCGTGAAGAAGTTGATCGATACTCACTAAATGAGTTAAAGGGAATTGTTAAGTTTTCAAAACAGCGCATTCCTTGGTACACCAACTCACTTGAATCTGTCACTGATGTTGAAACAGCGAACTCACTACAAGACTTATTGCATTCGTTACCAATCCTGACTCGGCGCCAAGCCCAAGATAATTTTGATGGGCTATATTTCAAAGGTCCAAACCACGAACCGAGCGACTATGTAATTCAGTCCACATCAGGATCCACCGGTAAACCTGTTTCTGTAATGAAATTCGCGCCTCTATATAGCGCAGAGTATGACGCACTGACACTTACCGAATGGCAACTCAACAAACGCGACACTTCAAAAGTTGTTACGACATTCCGCATCGTCGAAACCGAAGCTGAAGATGTTCCACTTGGGCCACCGCTTAGTTACATTGGTGCCACTCGAGTACATACTTCACGAAGCATTTTGAAACGAACCATTCCGGAACTTCTGCGCGAACTTCATCGGTTGCGCCCAGATTACCTATTTGTAAATGGAGTTGTCTCCCGACAATTAGCGCTGGCTCAACTCGAAAGTGATTTTGAACCAATAAAGATCGAACAGTTCTTAACGGTTAGTGATCGGATTGATCCGCAACTGCGAGCCATGATTAGTGATGTCTTTAATGCACGAATTATTGATCGCTACTCTTCTGAAGAATTTGGTTACATCGCTCTGCAGTGTCCAGTTCATGACCACCTTCACGTTTGCTCATCAAGCTTGATTGTCGAAGTTGTTGATGACGAAGGAAAGGCATGTGAAGTTGGCGTACCTGGACGAGTCCTGGTCACATCGCTTCATAACTTTGCAATGCCTCTCATTCGTTACGACATCGGTGACATCGCGGAGCTGGGAGAACCATGTGACACCGGATGGAACTGGCCAGTGCTGAATCATGTTAGTGGGCGCATCCGAGATAGTGTTACGACTCCTGACGGAGAGTTCCGCCTCGTTACTTTTTTCGATAGCAAGATGCTTGGTACTCGCAAGCTTCGTGACTATCAAATTGTGCTGTTCGAGAATTCCATCGTTTTCATGTATTACGTGAATGAGGAATTGGACGAGACGGAGCGTCACGATATTGAATCGGAGCTTCAGGAGGCGTTCAAACTCCCCCTACCAATTGTTTTCCGACGAATGGATAGTGAAAATTGGCAAAATCTTTGGAAACGACGTGAGTGGTATCGGGCGACGACAAACTATGACCCAAGTTGGAATGAAACTGAATTGATTTCGAAGGTGTCCGAATAGTAGCTCAAAGCAAACTAAACCGTGAATTTGCTGCATTTTTCACGGTTTGGCGTCAACAAATTCAGGGTGTGTGACATAATTTTTTCTATGAATCGTTCTCAGCGTCGTAACCAAAAATCATCAAATTCAACCGCTCGCAAAGCCGGCCTAACTTTCTTGACTGCTGCCGGTGTTGTTAGTGGCACCGTTGGTTTAGGAAGCCCAGCTCACGCAGCCGTTTATGCACCTATGAACTGTACAGACCTAGCGAGCGATTTAACTTCCCTAACTACTACAGGTGGCACGCTAACTGCGGACTTCAGCGGAACTTGTGACTTTGCAGAGGGATATGTTTTCCAAGAAGCAACCACGATCATCGGTCCTGAAGATAGCTCATTAGACCTTAGATTTTTTGCGAGTGCTGCAAATGCTTTTGTTTCCAATTCAGACCTAACTATTTCAAATTTGAATTTCGAACAAGCTGATAGCAATGTGAGTACGTTGTACTACTTCATCGTCTCATACCCAAGCCAGCCATTGACAGTTACTAATTCAACTTTTTCGAACGCCACTATGAACTCAGCTATCGGCGCTGAAGGCTCCGTAACGGTATCGGACTCAAGATTTGAAAACATTTCCACAATGTCAACTGGTGGGGCGATTTCTAATTCTTCAACTTCTGCTACCACAATCACGAATTCAACATTCATAAATAACTCTTCGGGCGGTCAAGCGAGTGGCGGTGCGTTGTACACCAATGGCCCATTGACAGTTTCTGGTTCCACATTTGAATCAAATTCAGCTGGAGATCAAGGTGGAGCAATCTCTGCTTGGGGACCATATTCCAAAGTAATTACTAACTCAACCTTTACTGAAAACTCCGCAACTACAGATGCAGCAGTTTTCTTTTCTGAAGGTGGAATCATTTCAAACAGCACGCTTTGGAATAACGGTGACGCGGACACGTTCTCGATAGGTGCGAATACACCAAGTCTTACTTACTTATTCGCAAACATACTTGGCAACGATACGCCGAACACAGTGAAGGTTATTGATCCAACCGTAGACACTGTAGATCTAGGTGCAAATCTTTACACAGACGACAGTTTTAATGACACAACAACAGGTGCGGGATCCTCAGAATTAGTTAACCAGGCGGATTTGAATCTAGGTGTTCTTACCTTGAATCTAAATTCTCCCGTAAACACTGGTGTGACTAAAACAATTGCAATTGATTCTGATAGCGCTGCTTATGATTTTTATGCTGCCGACTCCGCGGGAATAAATCCAACCGCAGGTGGGGACATTTCAATTTTTACAAGTGGAGCAATTTCAACGCTGCTACCAACAACGGATCAGCGTGGAGTAGCGCGTCCTATCGAAGCAGGATTTGATGTAGGTGCCTTCGAATTAGGGGAATTTACTACGCAAGAGACCGAAGAGGAAGTTCTAGCCAACACGGGATTGCCAACTGGCGCTGGATATCTTGGTTTAGTTGCTCTTGGATCTGCAGCAATACTTGGTGGATCCGCAGGAATTCAGAGGCGCCGTAAAAAGGCATAGCAATTCTTCACGTCTGATTTTCTGAAGGTTTTGATCTATCTGACATACTTTGAGCATGAATCGTGCTCAACGTCGTAGTCAAAAAAGCCCCAAGTCAAATGCCCATAGAGCTGGACTGACTTACTTAACGGTTGCTGGTGTAGTTAGCGGATCGTTTGGATTGGTCAGCCCGGCACATGGTGCGGCCCTTAACTTAACCGCGAACTCCTGCGAAACCATCAATTCCCAACTCTCATCGTTGTCGAATAATGCCGATGGCGGGACGTTGGATATCAGCTATGTGGGTGAGTGCGTTTTAGATTCCGGATATTTCATGTCGGGGAATTCCACAATAAATGGACCCGAGTCTGGCGATCTAACGTTGCAAGTTCCAGTTGGACTCAACTACGGAATTGCATCAAACTCCGAATTAAACTTGTCAGACCTTAGCTTTGTTGCCCCACAAGGCATGGGATTGACGCTATCAATCTTGGAACTCGGAAATAGTGCTACCACCTCTATAACCAATGTGAATTTTCGCGATTCATACCTCAATGGAGCCGCGATCTATGCCGAAGGCAGTGTGACAATCGCTAATTCATCATTTACAAATATCCAATCAATGGGCGATGGTGCAGCTATTTCAGCACCAGCGGGTTCGACTATTGGAATCTCTAATTCTGTTTTTGCTAATAATCAAGCAAGTGACGAAGAGAATGGTGGCGCAATTAGTGCATGGGGAGCGCTAACGGTTGATAACTCAACTTTCCGTGCGAATGGGGCAGATGACGACGGAGGTGCAATTTACTCCAGTGGCTATCCGCTAGTTGTGACAAATTCAAGTTTCGACTCAAACGGCGCTGACCGCAGGGGTGGAGCAATTTACGCTCTTTATGAAGCACGCATCTCTAATTCAACATTTACTGGGAACAACGCGGCCACTGCTGCAGCTTCTATTTTCCTGGGAGAGGGTGGAGTTATCTCCAACAACACCTTCTGGAATAACGGCGCCGCTGACATATTCTCAATTGGCGTGGATCCCGTGAGTGCATACTTCTTCGGCAATATTCTTGCTAATGACAATCCAGATACCGTCAAGCTGTTAGATCCAAGCCAATCCATAATCGACCTTGGTGCGAATCTTTACACAGATTCCAGCTTTGATGATGCGACCACCGGTGATGGTTCATCTGCGCTTACAACAGTCGAGGAACTGAAGTTAACTGGCCTTGATTCAAATCAGGAACCAACAGTCAACTCCGAAAACACCCGATACGTAGCTATTGCTGCGGACAGCATTGCGTATGACTACTACCAAGCAGATTCGGCTGGAATTAATCCGACGGCGGGCGGTGCAATGCTGTCGCTACTTGCAGAAAGCGATCAACGCGGAGCATCACGTCCTCTTAGCTTCGGATACGACGTGGGTTCATATGAATCTGGAAACAAACCAGTGGAATCGCCAACGGAGGACCCTGAAGTGAAACTGGCAGATACCGGATTTCCAACTGGCACTGGATATCTTGGCCTGGTTGCTCTTGGATCTGCAGCGATACTTGGCGGATCCGCAGGAATTCTGAGTCGACGTAAGAAAGCCTAAACTTTCTCTCCGTCTTTATGAAAAATTCAAATGGCAAGATTTTCGTTGCACTTATTGTGATTGGTGTGGCACTTGCATCAGTAGGTATCTGGTTTGGCTTCCTTTCGGGCTACCTAAAGGCAATGAATGACACTGAGCAAGCTCAGCAACTGTTTGTAACGCAAACGCCGAGTTCGACGGAAGCGTCTCCAGAACCAGAACCGATAACACTTGTTGACGGCACTCCTAAGTGGGGCCAGGTATTCGCAGTTATGCGGATTACATCACTTGGGTCAGATTGGGTCCGAACAATCTCCGAAGGTACCTCGCTAGGCATTTTGGATCGGCTAGGCGTTGGGCATTATGAAGATACCGAGTTCCCTGGTGAACCTGGAAACTTTGCCGTGGCTGGCCATAGCGGAAACAAGTGGACTCCATTTGCAAAGTATCAAGACATCAAGCCGGGCGATTTCATTCAAGTTGAAACTTTTGATTCAAATTTCACTTATAAAGTCGTTGAAACTGTCACGGTTGATGAAACAGACATGGAAACGGTTTACGAAAACCCAACTCTTAAATCAGATACCGATGGAAAGAGTTGGTTAACAATTACAACCTGTGTAACTAATGGACCAGAAGATAAGCGAATCGCTATTTTTGCAGAATTAGTATCTGAGGTGCCCAAGGAGTAGTTTGCAAATATGCATCCTTCAAAGCTCCTAATCGCCTCACTTGCCGTACTCTCGCTTACTTCCTGCTCAACAAACGCATCAGACATAACTCCATCTGAAAGTCCAACCGTAACGGCAACCGCATCCCCGCCAGAAACTTCCTTCTCGAAAGAGGCAGTTATCTTGGTGACCCAAGCGTTTTATGACGAGTACCTGGACTGCATGACAAACCCACCAACCCAAGCAGCCGGTCAGGTTGGAAATTGGTGCGCAAGCAACAATGCAAACACGACCACAAACTTCCCAGCCAATCTAGAGGCGGGTGGAGTGGCGGAAGCTGGAGCAGATCCAATCGTTTGCGCGCAAAGTTTTCCGATGAGCTATGAAGTGCGAGACGATTCTTCGTACTCTCATTCCGAAAAGCAGGGAACTGCGTTTGTCGTTTAACAATTTGGTTCAGGCGAACTGGCTCTAACTGTGCTTTTGAATGGCGAAGGTGAAAAGTTGCTTGTCGACAACATTGTCTGCCCGATACCTCAATAGCCCAAACTCCGCTGCAAATTTCTTAAACTGCCAAAGTTTTTCAGGCTGAATTATTTCTGGACTATCCCTGTGTTGGGTTCCCATACAGCAAGTCATCGGCATCCAAAATTCGATATGCATAACCTTGTTCAGCTAAGAACCTTTGGCGATGCGCTGCAAAGTCTGCATCCACGGTGTCGCGCGTGACGATTGTGTAGAAGTGCGCAGAACGCTTGTCACCCTTTGGGCGAAGTACGCGGCCAAGGCGCTGCGCTTCTTCTTGCCGAGAACCAAACGTGCCACTGATCTGAATTGCGACGCCAGCCTCAGGTAAGTCAACAGAGAAATTCGCGACCTTAGAAACTACGAGTACGCGAGTTTCGCCTTCGCGGAAGGACTGGAACAATCGCTCACGTTCTTTAATCGGCGTAGCACCAGTAATGGTAGGCACACCTAAATGCGTGCTGATTTCATCTAGTTGATCGAGGTACTGACCAATAACCAAAATGTGATCTTCCGGATGAAGGTTAACAAGATGTTCAACAACCCGATTTTTGTAAGAGGTAGTACTGGCTAGGCGATAGCGCTCTTCCGGTTCTGCCATCGCATAAGCCAAACGTTCAGCATCAGGCAAAGTCACGCGAACTTCGGCGCAATCGGCGGGTGCGATATATCCCTGAGCTTCGATGTCTTTCCACGGTGCGTCGTATCTCTTTGGCCCGATCAGCGAGAACACTTCACCTTCCATGCCATCTTCGCGAACCAGAGTTGCGGTTAAACCAAGACGTCTACGCGCCTGGATGTCAGCTGTGAATCTGAAAACTGGAGCAGGCAACAAATGAACTTCGTCATAAATAATCAAACCCCAGTCACGGGCATCGAATAGTTCTAAGTGTGCGTAGACACCTTGACGGCGGGTAGTCATAACTTGATACGTTGCAATTGTTACTGGACGAATCTCTTTGCGAGCACCTGAGTATTCACCGATTTCCTCTTCAGTCAATGTGGTGCGCTTTAGCAATTCAGATTTCCACTGTCGAGCTGAAACTGTGTTTGTTACGAGAATTAAAGTCGTCGCGCCAGCCAAGGCCATAGCAGCAGCGCCAACAATTGTTTTTCCAGCACCACATGGCAGCACAACAACGCCAGAGCCACCATGCCAAAAACCTTCCGCAGCTTCGCGTTGGTAGGTCCGCAACTCAAACGAATCTTCGGCCAGTGCGATCGGATGAGCTTCTCCATCAACGTAACCAGCTAAGTCTTCTGCGGGCCAACCAAGTTTGAGCAAAGCCTGCTTGATGTTTCCCCGTTCACTTGCATGAACTGCAATTGTGTCTTCATCAATTCGCTTACCGACCAATGGCTTGATTTTCTTGGAGTGCAGAATTTCTTCCATCACAGTGCGATCATTTGCAGTCAGTACAAGTCCATGCACTGGATGCATGTGTAATTGCAGGCGGCCATAGCGAGCCATGGTTTCAGCGATGTCAACGAGCAATGCGTGTGGAACGGGGTAGCGCGAGTACTTCAATAAGGTATCGATCACAGACTCGGCATCATGCAAAGCGGCGCGAGCGTTCCATAAACCTAGAGGCGTGATGCGGTAGGTGTGAATGTGCTCGGGGGCTCGCTCAAGCTCGGCGAACGGTGCGATGGCATGACGGCACTCGCCGCTGAGCTCATGATCAATTTCTAGTAGGAGAGTCTTGTCGCTTTGAACGATTAACGGTCCGTCAGTCATTATGCAGTTCCTTCTTCGTCAACGTTCTCGGCAAGTTCAGCACCCGTGATGCGGGCAATAGTAAATGTGCGCACTTCGTTGGTTCGCACATCAAATGCAGTTAAGAATCCACCAGTAATTGTCAGCGGTTCCACAATTCTTTCGCTAGTCATGCCACCTTTATCGGCATAACCAATCCAGACTTCTTTACCGAGCGCTAGCGCATCGTTAAGCAGAGTCAAGGTTTGAGAAGTCGTACTGCGTGGCCCATTCGTAGAAGCCGGCTTGCTGGCATCTACTCGTTCGCCAGCGCGTAATGCTTTAACTGCCGCATTGACTAAACGGTTTGAAGGTCCGGTAACCGTCACAGGCGAAGCAGCTGCCCGGGCTGACGTGCGCTTGGTATCTGGGCGATGAATGAGCACGGTGCCTTCGGCACTTTCAGCAACCGGGGCATAACCGCACGCGCGAAGTTTCTCCAGAACTATGTCCGCAGGAGATGAGCTGACGACAATGCCTGGAGCAAGTGATCGAAACTTCAATGATGCAAGCCGACGATCTGCTTGGACGGCAGTTACTAATTGCTCATCATCACAACGCAGATAAATCGAGGCCACACCAACGCGAAGCACGCCATGTTTGCGCGCAACGTCTTCGACTAGATAGGTAAGCGGCTGTGGCAGTGGCGTTTTGGAAAGCGCTGCTAGGAACTCAATAATGTCGTTTGCTGATTGACCTTGATCTAAAGCGCGGCGAATCGAATTCTCGGTGAACCGGTAAGTAGTTGCTGCTCCCGTGGATTCCACATCAGCAAGCACAGCCATTGTTCGACGCTGGTTAGCAGCTAGTCGACCTGGCGCTAACGCAGTTAAGTCAGCCTGCACAATTACGTGGTCAACAGGGTTTGGCAATAGGGAACCCAGAACCTTCGTCGGATCATCGCCTTTGGCAACTGCCCGACCGAATGAAGTTATGGCTCCTAGTGCAGTAATGCCAAGGGTTGCTGCTTCCTCCAGGACTGCCGAAACTGCAGCCGCCCGAACCATGGAAGAACGACGGGGGCGATGCCAATCAAGGTGCTCAGTAATTATGGCTGCGCTCGTAGTTGCGCCATCTTCGAGACCGACAAAGATATCGAGTAATGAAATACGTAACGGATTGATAAAGCCGCGTTCAACTGCTGCAGTTAAAGAGTTAATTCGATCGCCACCGTCACCACCAACAACGTGGGGTGCGCGAACCATGTCTCGCCAAGACTGCGCTAACAACGTCCAGCGTGAGGCATCATCAATACTTAGCCAGCGATCGTATGCAGTTGTTGGTAACCAGCCGTCATGGGCATCAGCGCCAAGAAGGCCGGATGCAAAAGCCACTTCAGTTACCAGCGCAGTTAGATGTTCGGAGACTCGAAGCAAATCCTTAGCCGCCGCCAAATCGCGGATCGCAAGTCCACCACCGCGCAATTGTGCAGGTGGGGCAATGGACCAAGCTTCAAGCAAAGTTTCAACTAGGCGAACAAAATCCAGCGCAGCATGGGCACCAGTGTCATTGACTCGCTTAAAGTCAATCGAACTCAAAACTGGCTTACCATTATCCGTTTTGATTTCTTTAAGCAGTAAACCATTACGCAATGAAATAGAAACTTCGCGTGGAACCACAACAGAGGTGTCACTGACCGGAACAATCAATTCGTGAGCAAGTAACCACTCCAATGGCGACTTAGCATCTTCAATGCGCACTGATCGATTTGCTTGGCGCATGGTTCCGGCTGGCGTTCCCCACAAAAGTTGATTCATAATGTCGCGAACTTCATCGGGTCCTGAAGCAAGAGTTTTTTCTGCCAAGGTTTTCTTAGATGCATACTCCTTAACCTTGCGACGTGAGTCGGCAAATGACGCGGCTAGTCCACATGGGTAAGCGCCGAAAGACTCACGAGCAACGCGAACTAAATGCAGTTCTTCATCGTCTCCCCAAACAAGAGCGCTAGAAAGCAATCGATCTATAGCGCTATCAATTACTTGGGAACTGTAGCCAATGGCACCTTTTAGGCCAGCGTGAACTTCAGTACGAGCTGTTGGATCAGGTAAAGCTGCCAAGACTTCGCAAACACTTAGTTCAATGTGATTGAGCGCATCTAAAGCGGCGCTAACGCTAGGCGAGGTAGTAGCCCGAACCGCAAGCTGTCCAAGGTCAGTTGGAACCGGGTGCAATAGGTCAGGGCGGGTTGCGAATAGGACTTCCAGTTGCTCATCGCTGCGCTGACGCAGGTCATCGGCTAAAGACCTTGGGCGAACGGCCATTTCGGTCTTTTTGGAAGTGCTCATCTTGCTACGTTACGCGGTTTTGGTTGCTGAGCGCCACTTGAGAAATGTTGGCATTCGTTGCAGATTTAGCCCTGAATCCTGCGGTTTGGGTGGATTCGGACTTTTCATCTACCCTTGAGTAAGGCATTCGTTTAACGAATGTCACATAAAGTAACCAGCGCAAGGAGAACACCGTGCCTACAGGCAAAGTGAAGTGGTACGACACCGAGAAGGGCTTCGGCTTCCTTCAAACGGATGAAGGCGAAGAAGTGTTTTTGCACGCCTCCGCGCTCCCAGCTGGAACCTTAACTTTGAAGAATGGCACCCGCTGTGAGTTTGGCGTGGCCGATGGCAAGCGTGGAATGCAGGCATTGTCAGTCCGAGTTATTGAAGCACCACCAAGCGTGGCCAAGGGTGGCCGCAAGGACGCTGAAGATATGGCAATCGTTTTGGAAGATGTCATCAAGTTGCTCGATGGTTACGCCGGAAACTTGCGACGTGGACGTTACCCAGATGATAAGCAGACCGAAAAGCTAGTTGCAGTGCTTCGCGGCGTCGCTGATCAGATTGATGTTTAATTGAGCACAACAACTTCCGCGGTCGAGATAGCTCGATCCGCACTTCTTGATTCAATTCCAGCCGATCACGTTGGCAAGGCTTTGGATTCTGTTGTTGAGCCAACTGAAGATTCTTCAGTGACCATCATTAGCTACACGTTTGAATGCACTTCACCTGGTTACCCAGGTTGGTATTGGGAAGTAAGCCTGGTCGAAGTTTCTGGTCAAGCAGAACTTTCTGTCAGCGAAGTAAACCTATTGCCAGGCTCAGCTGCGTTGGTTCCTGAGCAATGGAAGCCTTGGGCTGATCGCGTTGAAGCCGGTGACTTAGGCGTTGGTGATTTATTACCAGTATCTGAAAACGACGAACGTCTAACTGCAGGCTTTACTGCACTTGGCGATCTGGATGATCTATCCGATGACCTCGCACCTTTGCATCCTGTCCAATGGGAACTTGGCTTGGGTCGCGAACAAGTACTTAGCACTATTGGTTTAGAACGAGCAGTCGATCGTTGGTTTGAAAAACAAAATGGTCCACGTTCAGCCATGGCAAAGTCTGCTCCAGCGCAGTGTGGCTCATGCGGTTTCTTAGTTGCAATCGGTGGCTCAATTGGTCAGGTATTCGGTGTTTGTGGAAATGAATTTGGCGCTGCTGATGGTCAAGTAGTTGCAACTACATTTGGTTGCGGTGCACATTCATCGGTTCGCGTTGCACAATCCACGCCAATCCCAGTTGTCGATTTAGTAATTGATGATCGTGCGGACGAGCAAAGTGATTCAAGCGATCTACCGGATTATGTTGCTGACCCTGTCGTAATTGATGCAGATGAAACCGAAGCAATTGATTCCGACGAAGCTGAAGATCGCACAGAAGTTCTTGCTTCCGAATTTGCTATGAAAGAAGCAGTTGAGGCAATCGAAGCTGCCACTGAAATTCTTGAAATGGAAAATTTAGATTCCGATGAGTCTGCAACTGAAATCGCAGATTTCTTCGGCGATGACGATAAGTAGCTAGCTAGCAGCATTTCAGGTGCAGTACCCGCGCAATTGCGTGTATCGATTCCGGAATTACTTTGTAGTAAACGTTCATGCCACGACGTTCCTTTTGCACAATTCCTGCCAATTCAAGTCTCTTTAGGTGGTGACTAACTGTTGGCTCCGACAGATTCAGAACGGGAGCCAGGTCACATGTGCAAGCTTCCCGATCATCTTGGTCCAATAGAAAACTGACCAACTGAAGCCTTGCCGGATCCGCCAAGGCCTTTAACCGAAGGGCAAGATCGTTGGCATCGGCCAGACTGATCTGCGCAGTTGAGCCAAGTGGAGGGCAACAGATGAGGTCGAGTACTTCGAGGATGGGTGGCGATTTAGGCATAAAAAAGAGTATGCCACATATTTGACATCTATCTAATAAGTGACATATTTAGTTATTAGATACTCATCTAATTAGGAAAGGAGCTGAAAATGACATTCTGCTGTGAAGCCGAAGCGGTAGAAGCGCTCGAAGTATGTTGCTCAACGGAAACTTCTTGTTGCTAAATACCTAGCACTAAGAACTACTAGCTGGTTGATTCCTTGGCTTGCTCGATCCGAGCAGCACGTCGCTTGGTGTAACGCATTCCCAGCAAGCCAAGGATGATCCCGGCTACGCCAATTGCGATCCAATTGTCTCTACCAGCAGCCTCAAGTTGGTTGCGTAGCAAAACCATAATCAAGGTGGCTACTGACCATATAACTGTGCCCACTGTGACTGCTGTGATTCCGTTTACTTCAAGTGGCTTGAGTTCCTGCTTGGTTGCTGGGGAACCAGGGAATTGATCGGACTCGTTCAGAGAGTCTGCACTATTACTCACAAGTAGGACACTAGCGTGTCGTTATGGAAACCACTACAAAAACACAGGGCACATCGGCATGGGATCGCTATTTCCACATGACCGAGCGTGGCTCGAATCTAGGAACTGAAGTACGCGGTGGCATTGTCACCTTCGTAACGATGGCTTACATCGTCGTACTTAACCCACTTATCGTCGGTACCGCCAAGGACATCAATGGGAATTTCCCAGGTGGTGGCCAGGACATCGGGGAAGCAATTTCGTTGGTAGCTGCAGCTACTGCGCTTGTTGCAGGCCTGATGACAATCTTCATGGGCGTGTATGGACGTTTCCCTATCGCTATTGCAGCCGGCCTAGGTCTTAACGGATTCTTGGCTTTCGGCCTTGCTCCGTACATGACCTGGCCACAAGCATTTGGTCTAGTCATCATCGAAGGCTTCATCGTCTTGCTTTTGGTTCTAACCGGATTCCGCACTGCGGTATTCCATGCAGTGCCAGATGAACTGAAGTATTCAATCGGTGCGGGTATTGGTTTATTCATCGCGCTAATCGGATTAGTTGATGCCGGTATTGCTCGACCAGGTGTGCCACTGATTACTTTTGGTGTATTTGGCGAGTTGGCTGGTTGGCCAATCTTTACGTTCGTGTTCGGTCTTCTCCTCATGGTCGTATTGGTTGCCCTTCGCAAGCGCGCTGCAATTTTGATTGGCTTACTAGTTACAACTGCACTTGCAGTTTTGCTAGAAGCCACTCAAAAGATTGGTGGTTCAAATACCGATCCATCACTGCCTGGTCTAGAAAACCCAGTCGGTTGGAATCTAAACATTCCAGCAATCCCAGAGACTCTTATCGGTTTTGTTGATCCAACACCGTTGTTTGATATCGACATCTTCGGGGCTTTCTCATCATTTGGTGTGTTGGCAGCTGGCCTTGCAGTGTTCTCACTGTTGCTTAGCGACTTCTTCGACACCATCGGAACCGTTACTGGGTTGGCAAAAGAAGCTGACCTAATGACTGCTGATGGCGAAGTAGAACACCTAGGTGAAATCTTGGCTGTTGACTCGTTGGCAGCAGTTGCAGGTGGTTTTGCCGGAACATCGTCAAACACCGCTTACATCGAATCTGCTTCAGGTATCGGCGATGGCGCTCGCACTGGTATTGCCAGCTTGGTAACTGGAACCCTGTTCTTGTTAGCGATGTTTATTGCACCGCTGACAAAGATTGTTCCTTACGAAGCAGCAGCTCCAGCGTTGGTGATTGTGGGCTTCTTAATGATGACTCAGATTCGCCACATCCCATTTGATGATTATGCAATTGCGATTCCATCGTTCTTGACCATCATCTTGATGCCATTCACCTACTCGATCACAAACGGTATTGGTGCAGGCATGGTTTCCTATGTTGCAATCAAGATCGCACAAGGCAAGTCAAAAGAAGTTTCAGGTTTGTTGTGGATTATCTCTGCAGCATTCGTGATCTACTTTGCAGTTCACCCATTAAAGGCACTGCTCGGCTTGTAAATTCAAGTCTTTGGGGCGCACTGTGAAAAACGGTGCGCCCCATTGTCGTGTCTGCCGACCTAAAAATATTGAGTTATTGTTTAGGTATGAATTCTCGAGCCCGCCGAATCGTAACGATTGTTGTACTTGTTAGCTTTCTAGCGGCGGCTATTGCGGCAGCCGTTTCACCTATTTTGTAGAAATCCTTTGCTTAGCTAAATACTTCGAACGCGAATTTGTAAGTTGATAAGCAACTTGTAAACCAGACTTCTATCCTTAGTCTGATTTACGGTTGCAACATAACGCGTGCTTGAAATGGGATCAAAGTACATAACATGCCCGCTTGCACCGGAGTGTCCATAAAGGGGATTAAGCGATCTGAATCCTGTCATGAAGCTCGGAAGACTCAGCTTCATTTGCCCTAGCCCGTATTTCAATGGTGGGAAAATCTTTCGCCAAGTCTGCTTTGTTGGGTCTGCAAAATCTGGACTAAACAAACTTCCGTCGTAGTAGGACTTAAGAAACTTCATTGTCTCGTCTGTTGTGGAAACTATCCCACCGTCACAACCAGTTGAGGCCATTGCCAAATCGATGTTTAGAGGGCGATTCCCGTAGAGCATTTTCGAGATTTTTGATTTATCTTCTGAACCCGTTAGGACAAAAGTGTTTTCCATTCCCAGAGGTATTGCTATTAAGTTTCGTACCGCAGATGCGTAACTATTGCCGTTGATGGTTTCAAACACCCGACCCAGCAACTGGTAATTGGTATCCGAGTAATGCGCTGATTTACCTAGCTCGCCGTGAACACCAATCGCTCTGGTTCGTTCGATGGCATCTTGATAGCTCCAGCCTCGATCTTGGTTAACTATTTCATCAAACAACGAATTCCGACCTGGAAGTTTGTCACCAAAGTAATCCGATATCCCTGAGGTATGAGTTAGTAGATGCTCGATTGTGACTAAAGATTCGTTCCTAGGTTTCGTTAATCCCAGCAAAGATTCTGTTCCCAAAACATCTGCGACGCGGGTGTCCAGTCCGAGCTGGCCGTTATCAACGAGCTTGAATATCAGAGCATTTGTATAGAGCTTGGTAGAACTTGCAATGTAATGCAGCGGAAATGCACTCTCGGATTCGAATCGGTATTCAAATCCAGGAGCTTCAATGAGTACCTTTATGTCACCGGCTGTTTGGGAAGTTACGAACTTATCTAGATATTTATCAACTTTTGTAACCATGGAACGAATTTATCACGGGACTAGATTCAAGATTATTTCGGCAATTTAACTGGTTGCAGAGTTGCGATTGTGATTGCAAGTACTAAACAAACGGGCACAATCGCATATGCTCCTTGAATTCCGATTTGATCCGCGAGGGCACCGAGTGCAAATGGTGCAACACCGCTTGCGAATCCTGTTCCAATCGAAAGCTTGCCACCTCCACGATCGGCCCGACCGCCGCTGGCGCGCAGTGCGCGTTCAAAACCAAATGGGAAATGTAGCGACATACCAAGTCCGGTAACGGTGAGTGAGATCAACATAACTAAGCCAGAGTTAGAAAGCCAGAAACCAAGGAAGCCAATTAACGAAATCACAAGTGAGCCGCGATAGAGGAACTCTGAATCAAAACGAGTTGTTAACCGAGCTCCAATCAGACGCCCAACAGACATGCCACCAACAATGGTTGCCAGGGCTGCGGCGCTAGCACCTTTGGTTAAGCCACCTTGCGTGGATAAAACTTCAGGCGCCCAGAGCAACATTGAAAACTCCATGCTGGCGGTAAAAACCAGAATTAGCCAAGACCACCAAAAGATTCGTGGAAACGGTCCCGGTAGGTCATGGTGATCAGACTCTTCATCTGCAACTGCTTTAGGTCCGTAGACATCAGTATGGCGGCCACGAATCAACTCAATGAGAATTACGCCAACTGCAGCCACTTGAATCCCTGGCCGCCAACCCCAGCCAACCGTCACCCCAATGCCAACCATCACTGGGGCAAGTAAGCCAATCGAGGATGCGACGGCATGCAGTTCACTGATTGCCGCTGGAGCAGCCTGTTTTTGTTGGTATGCCAAATACGAGGCTGTGCCTTGAATGATTAGGGAACCCGCACACGTTGTGAAGGCGACACCAAGGAGAGTGAACGGCAAAGATCGACCGAGGGTGAAAAACAAAATTCCGGTTGCAAGCAAAATTGAGGCGTAACGAAGCATCAGGCCTCGACCAGTCCGCTTGATGATCGCCCCGGTAGCCAATCCAGCAGTTACCGAACCCACTGACATTGCAAGTGAGTGAAACGAAACGACAGTGCGAGAAAGATCTAAGTCCTCACGCAAGAATTGCAGCGTGCCACCAAATCCGAAAATAAACCAACCAAAACATGTGGCTTGTAAATAGGAAATCCAGGTGGTTTTGTCTCGAACTGGTCTGCGTAAGGTCACTGACTAACTGTACTGAAGCAGATTATTTGGCTAGCTGGGCGATGACGAAATCGATGCACTTGAGTAATTGCCGAACATCGCTTGGCTCAACCGCAGGAAAGACCGAAATGCGCAGTTGGTTACGACCAAGTTTGCGATAAGGCTCGGTGTCAACAACTCCGTTTGCGCGAAGCACCTTGGCAACAACCTCAGCGTCAATTGATTCAGCAAAGTCAACAGTTGCCACAACCTGACTACGCTTTGCCGGATCAGCAACGAAAGGCGCTGCAAAATCACTTGCCATTGCCCATTCGTAAATTGCATCCGAAGATTCTTTAGTGCGCGCAACGCACCAATCCAAACCACCATTTGCGTTAAACCATTTAATTTGCTCATTCATCATCAAGATAGTGGCGAGCGCTGGAGTGTTGTATGTCTGGTCAAGACGAGAGTTTTCAATCGCAGTCATCAAATCCAAAAATGCTGGAATGTAACGACCTGAGGCTTTTATTTCCTCTGCCCGAGCAATCGCTGCAGGTGACATGATTGCAACAAATAACCCACCATCAGATGCAAAGCATTTTTGGGGACTGAAGTAATAGACATCCACTTGAGATAGATCGACTGGCAAACCACCAGCACCTGATGTGGCATCAATGAGGACCAAGGCATCTTTATCTGCTCCAGCTGGACGTGTTGGAGGAATTGCAACGCCAGTTGAAGTTTCGTTATGAGGTGTGCAGTAAGCGTCAAGTCCTACCGCAGCAGAAAAATCCGGTGCATCGCCTGGCTCACTCTTGATTACCGATTGGTCGCCCAGAAACGGTGCGTCGTTGGCGCTGTTGGCAAACTTTGATCCAAACTCACCAAAGGTCAGAAACTGCGCACGATCCCGCAACAATCCAAATGTGGCCACTTCCCAAAATGCAGTAGTGCCACCATTTCCAATGACAACTTCGTAGCCGGCTGGAATTGAAAACATTTTGGCTAAACCCGCACGCAACTCAGCAACTTCATTCTTTACCGGTTTTTGACGGTGACTAGTCCCCATCACTGAAACTGACTTCTCGACTAATGCTTGGATCTGTTCTGGTCGAACCTTTGATGGTCCGGCGCCAAACCTGCCATCAACTGGCAATAGGTCGGCAGGGATCACAATTTCAGGGAAGTTAGCCATTAGCCAAGTTTACGACCGATTGCGAGATGTGCGCTGCCAAGGATTCGCAGTCGCTTTGCAAACTCCTAGATTTCCAATTTCGCCAGGTTTACACTCAAACCATGTATGGAAACCTTGGTCGGATCGGCATCATCACACTGGCAACCGACACGAGCGTGCACCCAGAGATCCAGCGTTTGATGCCTGAAGGCGTGCACACTTATCCAGCCCCAATCTTGCTACCACGTGGCGAAGTCAATGCCCAGGCATTGGCCGAAATGCTAGAAACCGATTCGCTAGAAAATGCTGCCTCGATCCTGACTTGGACTGGCGCAAAAACAATTCTGTTTGCCTGCACAACTGGCAGCTTGGTTCATGGACTTGGGTGGGATAAGGAATTAGTCGATCGGGTAACAGCAGCTTCAGGCTTGAGCGCAACGACTACCGCAACTGCAGTCCTTCGGGCCTTCAAAGCCTTGAACGTAACCAAGTTGGCTGTAGTTACTCCATACATCGATGAACTAAATCAAATCGAAAAGAAGTTTTTTGAAGACAGCGGTTTTGCTGTTAAAGACATTGTCGGGCTTGGTCTAACGACAGATCCAGAAATTGGCGACTTGTATCCAAGTGATGTGTTGGCAAGTATTGAAAAGATATTTGATGATTCCTGCGACGCGATATTTATCTCTTGCACAGATTGGCATGTTGTCGAACTCGTTCCTGAGCTCGAAGCGAAATATGGAGTGCCCGTGATTACGAGCAATTTAGCCGGAGCCTGGGCGGTATTGCGCGAAATTGGTTACACCAATGCGCAACCTGAGAACGGTCGCTTGTTTACGGTTTAACTTTCTGAGTTACAAACCTCAAGGTGAAAGTCGAATTACCTTCCAAGCCGAAGCATCAGATAAATCGCTTGAATCTCCAGCTTTAACAAATCGCAAGCGATCATGTAGACGAGAACGTCGGCCTTGCCAAAATTCAATTGCCGAGACAGTGATTAGATAGCCGCCCCAAACATCTGGAAGTGGAACATGGGTACCTTCTGGATACTGCGCTTCAAGTTCTTTCATTCGCGTTTCCAAAACTTCGCGGGAATCGATCACCGAAGATTGCGCACTAACAATCGCTCCTAGCTTTGAACCATGCGGGCGAGTTTCGAAGTAAGCCCCAGATTCTTCGCGTGAAACTTTTGTTGCAGTTCCAATTACATTTACTTGTCGATGCAGTGGGTACCAAGGAAACGTGACGCTAACTTGTGAATTAGCTGCAATCGCATCTGCTTTTGTAGATCCGTAGTTGGTGTAAAAAGTTAAGCCCCGTGCATCGATACCCTTTAGCAAAACAGAACGTGTTGAAATAACGTCCTCGGCATTGCGAACGGCAATCACCATCGCGTTAGGTTCAATTAAAGCCTCGCGACCTTCTGCAACGGCATCAGATAGCCACTTAGTGAATTGATCAAGTGGGTTGCTGGCTAGATCGGCTTCGGTTAGCTGGTCCTTGTCATAAACAATTCGCATATCTGATGGGTTCGGCGTATCAATGCTCATGGCCTAAGTCTGGCGCAGATTTCAAGTACCTGCGAGTCATTATGAGCCTCTGCTTGCAAGTCTGCGCCTCTGTTGTGCCAGAGTGTGAAGGTGCCAAAATTGTTAATTGACCTGACGCCGTTACGAGAGATCCCGGCTTATCGCCGAATCTTCACGGCAGTCTCAATCAGCAATATTGGCCAGCAGATGACTGCGGTTGCGGTCGCAATTCAGGTTTATGACATAACCAAGTCTTCCTTTGCGGTGGGTTTGGTCGGATTGGCCCAGCTGATCCCACTCGTTGCGCTTGGCCTTTTTGGCGGTGCGATGTCAGATTCTTACGACCGCAGAATGATTGGATTCGTATCAGCCGTTGGTATGGCTGGCTCAAGTGTGTTGCTACTGATTCAAGCCATGCAGAATAACCAACAAGCCTGGCCTCTGTATCTATTCGTAGCAATGTCCTCGGGCTTCTACGCAATTGGCAACCCTGCCCGACAGGCCATAATTCCGCGCATTGTTCCAAAGGAACATTTGCAAGCCGCAAATTCACTTTCATTCTTAACGTGGAATATCGGTTTCACAATCGGTCCGCTTCTGGGTGGCATCCTGATTGGTCTCACCGGCGCGGTTTCAGTTGCTTATGCAGTTGACGCAGTTGCCTTCACAGTAATGATGTGGGCAATGTGGTCGCTACCAAAACTTCCACCTATGGCTGGCGCGCCGCTAAAACCGAATCTTTCTAGCGTGAAGGATGGCCTGACTTTCCTAAAGGGCAAACGAAATATTCAGATGACCTTCTATGTCGATCTCGTTGCCATGATTTTCGGAATGCCACGTGCGCTTTTCCCAGCGATCGCGCTGCTTTGGTATGACGACTCAGCAGTATCGACAGCAGCGATTGTTGGCTTGCTAACCGCAGCACCGGCATTTGGGGCTGCGCTATCTGCAGTGTTCAGCGGCCCATTACAGCGAATTTATAAACAAGGATCGGCAATCATCTGGGCAATAGTTGGCTGGGGTTCGGCAATTACTGCTTTTGGTTTGACCCAAAACCTTTACCTTGCTTTGTTTTTCTTAGCTGTTGCTGGAGCAGCCGACAACATCAGCGCAATCTTCCGAACCACCATGATGCAAGTGGTAATCCCTGATGAATATCGTGGACGCTTGCAAGGCTTATTCACAGTCGTAGTCGCTGGTGGTCCAAGGCTTGGAGATTTTGAATCTGGGACGGTCGCAGCAGTCGGCGGCGAACAATTCTCAGTCGTGAGTGGCGGACTTGCGTGCATAGTTTTCACGGCTGCGTTAGTGAAATGGCATCAGCCATTTATGAAGTATGACTCGCGAGACCCAGTTGCCTAGTCAAACAATCGAGACTTTTTCAATTAGTGGCTCGACGGACTTTTTCCATTCACCTCCTCTCCCATAAGCCCAGGCAATTATGTCTGGCGACCAAAGCAATGGCTCCCTGTTTGGCTCAATGTGCATAACTCTTGGAAAGCGGATCCTTTCTGACACTGATCTGTTTATTAGATTTCGATCAAGATGATCAACGCTCCCAGATTCAATGGTGATTGATTCTGATTCTGCATAATCCTGAAAGATGGCTTTCAAACAACGTTCACGTGGTCTTGCTTCGTGCTTTTCATATCCAGTGCTTGCAACATATATCCTGGACGAGATCTCATACTCTTCAATTGCTGAAATATAGTTGCGACGTTGAGACTTGGATGCCTCGCTCATGTGTATGCGCCTAGAAGCACCTCGATCTATTTTTAGTATTGAATTTCGAATCAAGTATTGAGATTCTTGGTTAATCGATACTGAGCACATTATGTAGTTCTTATTGCGAAAAGATTCATCAACATAAACATTTGTCACCTTGGAAGATTAAATGCATTCAAGGTTTCCTTGAAATAGTTATTCACAAGACCTTGAAGCGCCAATAAGACTGATGTATTATCTTCATGTCAGAACCTAGTGGGTTCTGAAAGTGAACCGAATCAAACCCATAAAGGGTGAGGATTCGGTTTCGCGCTTTCATAGCTATTCAAAGTCGTGAATTAGCTTTAAGTCTTCGTCTTTGACCTTGCTCGATTTTTTCGGAGCAACCTTTTTCACTGGTTTGGATTTTGGTTCGCCATCATTTGGGCTTTCTGCAACTTGAACACCCTTGGGCAATTTACTCAATCGATCTAATGCCTCAAGGCGCTCGGCTGCATGATCCACGATTGGTTCTGGGTATCCGTTATCTAATCCACCCAAGACTTTCCATGGCTCGTGAACAGCAGCACCTGGAATGTGGGCAAGTTCTGGGATGTACTTGCGAACGTATTCACCGTCTGGATCGAATTTGATTCCTTGCCCGATTGGATTGAAGACTCGGTAATAAGGTGATGCATCGGTGCCGCAACCTGCAGTCCATTGCCAGCCATGACTATTGCTAGCTAAATCGCCATCGAGTAGCCAGTCAAAGAAATAGTTTGCTCCGCGTTGCCATTCAATGTGTAGATCTTTTAGTAAGAATGAGGCAACAACCATTCGCACTCGGTTATGCATCCAACCCTCGGTGCGCAATTGACGCATTCCAGCATCAACAAACGGGTAACCAGTTCGTCCTTCACACCAAGCGGCAAACTTTTCGTCGGCTTCAGCGCCGGTGTCATATTGCATTTGGGCATAAAGCGGATTGAAGTAATCAGTTATTGTGTCGGGGCGTTGGAACGCAATTTCTGCATAAAATTCTCGCCAGGCAATTTCTTTACGGAAGACTTCATGACCTTCGCTGTCACCAAGTTTGGCTAGCAATGTGCGGGGATGAATCTCGCCCCACTTCAAGGCAACACTTAACTTTGAAGTTCCATCTAGATCTGGACGATTGCGATCTTCAGCGTAGTTTTCAATCGGCCCAGCTAAGAATGCCTCGAATGTTTCCAAAGCCTCAGCCTCGCCAGCACGAGGTACCAAAACACCCCGAGTGTCAGGACGCTCTGGGTACCCATCGCACGAATCAACGCCAATCCAATTCGGTGCCTTTGCGGGATCTGCTGCTGGTGAACGCCAACCGTGAAGCACCCAACGCTTATAAAACGGGGTGTAGACCTTGTAATAAGTTCCGTCATCTTTAGCCACGCGACCTGGCGCAACTGCGTATCCTGAACCAGTCTTGATGAATTCAACGCCACTAGCATTCAGCGTCTCGGCAATCTGGTTATCGCGAGCAATTCCATAACCTGAATAATCAGCTGCGCAATGAACTGCGCTTGCACCAAATTCGTTGGCGATTGCCGGAATCACATCTTGAGCTTTACCGTGGCGAATTACTAAGTTGCCACCCAAGGATTCGTCCAAGCTGCGCAACGAATCAATAAGGTAGGCCTGCTTGGCAGGACCCCAGGTTGGCCAAAGCATCGGGTCAATCAAAACCACCGCAACGACATTTCCATCGCCATCGGCCCAAGCGCCATCCACCGCACCAACTAGGGCGGGATTGTCATGGATTCGAAGGTCTCTGCGAAACCACAACACTCGGGACATATCCCTAAGTTATCTGTTGGATGTTACGCCTGCATCAGCAGACTGAGAAAGTGCTTCCCTATAGATCTTTGTGGCCCCGGCATGATTCGAACATGCGGCACATGGTTTAGGACGCCTCTTCTGGAGCTCCAGAGTTAGTGGACCACTCTCAGCTGTTTCTTAGTCATCTAACTTTTGAAGGTTGAGTGAGTTGAGGAGCGATCGGAGCACCTCAACATTGATCAGAATCTCCTCAGATGACGACAAGCTCTCCAAGTGAAAATCGTTGTTGTCCTCTCTGAGTCCTTGGACATGTCGAATCAACCGATTTGTTTTCTTAGAGAATGCAGAAACGCGCATAAAAATCAGTATCTGCATCATGGTGATTATTGTTAACGCCAAGGCTAATGACGCAGAGACAATATTTGAGTTCCATAACTCTGTGTTCTTGTCAGCAAAGACAAACACGGATGAAAAGAAGGCATATACAAGAAGTGCAAGAAATAGTTCTTTAACTCGGTTACGCGCGAGAGTGCCTACTAGATGTTCTCTAAATCTTGAAGCCATAAAGCATTACTCTTTCTCAGAATCCGAGATCCAATCTCTCAAGGATACGGGGTTACTGGTCAATACCAGTAAGTTCATAAATGAACTTTTGGTCGAAACCTGCGTCTACAAAATCTTGAGTTGCTTGTGCCCGGTGTTCTGTATTGGCATCTAAGTATTCACGAATATATCGTCTTTGACTTGAAATGATTCCAGTAGACAACGAGTCGCGTTCCACAAAATCCGGAACTAAAGATTTGATTAAACTAATGCGATCGGTAACTGAGAACTTATAGTTTTTAGTAGTTGGGCGAGACATGCTTGGAAAAGTGATTCGTCGGTAGTAGTAGCTACCACGCGCTGAAGAACTAACACTCATGACATTTTTGGTTCTGACAAGCCTTGCGTTCAACTCGGTGTCCATTCCAACCGTAAGGCCGACGTCAAATCTTTCTTCACAAAATGTATGGACATGAAAAAGTTTGGCTGTGATCTGAGTTGTAAACAGCCTGAGGTCTGAAAAATTGGAGTCAGGAGAGAGTTCTCGTTTCCCGACGCTGCGCTCCTGCATAGTACGAAGAGCGAGCATTTGAATTGTTGGACGATTATATATTCCGTGTAAATCAATGATTGGTGAAAGTACAACATTGGTGGAATCGGTTACATCTATTCCATGCAACATCAATTCGAGAAACCGAGACGATACAAAATCATCGCAATCAATGATTGTTAAGAATTTAAACTTTGCGGCTTCGATACCAGCATTTGAAGCGTTACTATTTCCAGCTTCACAAGAAATAACTTGAACATTGATAAATCTATCTAGTAATTCCTGAATAGATTTATCAAGGGGATTGTTGTAATCATCTTCTGATGTGAAGTTTCTGACTAAAACAATTTCCACTAAGTCGAGACTTAAGGTTTGGTCGAGCAATGAGCTGAGGCAAAACTTTACGCGTTTATCGTCATTCAACATTGGGATAACAACGGAAACACCATGCGAATTATGGTCTCGTGCACATGCCTTCAAGTTCGAGCACCAATCTTGAGCAGTTGTTCAATAAGCATAACTACCTGTTGTTACTCCAAGCATTCCAAGCGCTAGTGACTATGTCCGATAAATCCTTTTTGCTTCTCCATCCAAGTATTTCTGCGGCTCTGGATACGTCTGCAACTAGTGCTGCCGGGTCACCTTTTCTTCGCTGAGCATGCACAGGGCTAATCTCGATATCGGATACCCGTGAAATCTCTGCAATAACTTCGAAAACACTTACTCCATGTCCAGCACCTACATTTATGGGCAAGAAAGTTTCTTGAGAGTTTTCAACATAATTCAAAGCTGAAATATGTGCTTCGGCCAGATCTTGAACATGTACATAATCTCGAATACAACTGCCGTCGGGAGTCGGGTAGTCGTCGCCAAAAACTTTAGGCTGTTCAGCGCGATCGAGTGCACCAAAAACTATTGGCACTAGGTTAAATGGCAATTGGTCGCCAAGCTCAGGTCTTCCGGCGCCAGCCACATTGAAATAGCGCAAGGCAGCAACTTTGAAATCAAGTTTTTCGGCATGTTCTTTTGCAATGCGTTCGCCTTCAAACTTTGTTTCACCGTAAGGACTTATGGGTTTGCACTCCAAACCTTCCGAGATTAGAGCATCTGGACCTAGATCAGGTTCGCCATAAACCGATGCGCTTGAACTAAACACAAAGTCTTTAACACCATGTTCAACCATTGCAGCTACTAAGTTTTGTAAGCCACCAACATTTTCGTTCCAGTAGTATTCGGGACGAAGCATCGATTCACCAACTTGCTTCTTGCCTGCAAGGTGCACAACTCCAGTTATGTTATGAACTTCAAAAACTTTAAAAACCGATTCACGGTCCGTTAAAGAAACCTCTTCAAATGGCAAGCTAGTGGGTATCCGAGATCTAAATCCCGTGGACAAGTCATCTAGAACGACAATTTCACGGCCGTCTTTGAGGGCTTCAAAAACCACATGGCTACCGATGTAGCCAGCGCCGCCTGTGATGAGCAAGGTCATGTGTTTAAGTGTGGCACAGGGAGCTATGTCCCTTGATTGACGAGTGGCCCCGGCATGATTCGAACATGCGGCACATGGTTTAGGAAACCACTGCTCTATCCCCTGAGCTACGGGGCCAAGTAAGTGGAATTCTACTAGTACAAAACATGCCGAAAGGATTTAAGAAGTTTCGTTAAAAACTGCAGAATGCCCCAGCCGCGATGCTCAAAGCAATTCGTGAATTGAATCCGTGCGAACTAATTGATCGTTGGTTGGTAACTCTGTGGATTGTAGGCGAAGCCAATAATTTCATTAATTGTGTCCTGATCTACACTTCCAGGTTCAAAAAGATCACCCTGCGGTCCGAAAACACCCATGACGTTTCCGTCGACGCTAAGAACTTGGTTTCCAACTTCTTGAGGCCCATCCATGTTTTGAAAACCTGCATAAACTTCCTCGGGCATGTAGTCGACTTGAAAAATGGATAATGGCTCACCTTCGATTGGAGTGTAAAGAACGAAGACGGTAGCGAGAATGCCCACTTCGGCGTTATAGGCAGCACCATCGGCAGTCATCTGGATGGTACTCAGCCTTGACATCCAGTCAGGTAAGTTCTGGCTCGTTGCATCCACTGGAGTGAAGAAAAATGGAACAGGATCTAAATCAAGTCCTTGTTGAGCAACTGGAACTGATGTTGATGGACTTGGATCGATCGAAGGGGAAGAGGAAGTTTCTGGACTGCTAGGTAAGACGTCTGCAGCATTGTCGCCAGTTGAACACGAACTAATCAGGGCAGCAACTAAGACAATCGATGTAATTCGCAATGTAGTCATAGTCGAAATGATAGAACCTTTGGCTCAAAAACCAACAGGTTTTGAGAGGTCGTTAACCATCATTTAACCGAAATCTCCACTATCAAATACAGCTATCTAGATAAACATTCGTTACCAGACGTGCGTCACATGCGTTACGAATTGCCGAAAAAATTTGAGCAACAGCCTTCTAAAGGTCTTCGAGCATTGCTGGTGTTGATTTTCCGACCTTCACGAATTCGGAGTAGGCATCTACAACAGACTTAGGGTCAGCATGCATTCTTATTTGACCCTTATCTAGCCATATCGCATCGTTGCACAAGTTAAGTATTGAATTCAATCCGTGTGAAACCAGCACCAATGTACGTGCAGATTTCATCAGCTCATGCATTTTCTCTTGCGCTTTCGCTTTAAATTTTGCATCACCGGCCGATAGGGCTTCATCAATCAACAGGATGTCCGGATTCATATGAACGGCAACACTGAATGCCAATCTTTGACTCATGCCGGAAGAGTATGTCTTGGTAGGCAAATCAATAAAGTCACCGATCTCAGCAAAATCAATTATTTCCTTACGCTTCGCAGCAACCTCTTCACGAGTCATGCCGCTTGCCAATCCAGCTAGCAGAATATTTTCTGTCCCTGATAGTTCTGTGTTAAATGCAACTCCCAGGGCAAGCAAAGTGCTGATACGTCCGTGTACTTCAATTCTGCCTGCGGTTGGAGGCATGATCCCCGTTAAAGTTCGGAGCAAACTAGATTTTCCAGCTCCATTTTGTCCAATTACACCAAGCACTGTTCCGTGAGGAATTTCAAAACTTACGTCCTTAAGTGCCTCAACAGTGTGAACATTTCGCTCTTTGTGTCGAATGTCCCGAAGTGCAGAGCGAAGCGTTTGATTTTTTGTGAATGTCGTGCGGTAAGTCAAACTCAGGTTTGTTACCTTGATTGCGCTGTCTTGAGTCTTTTCTTTTTCAAGTTTTGGCGTTGTCGAATCTTCCTGATCCGCGTCATCAAATTCGGACAGCGAACTCACGCTCCCTAGATAGAAAAACGAAGGTACCTAGAAGAAGTGTTCCTACGCTCCAAAGCAGACCAGAGATCCAAAGCGAAGTAGCGGGAACCTCGCCCCGTACTAATGAATCACCCCACGCGCCAAACATTCCGAAAAGGGGATTTACGTACTGCATGAACTTTAAGTTTTCTGGGATCGCATCTGCGTAATACAAAACTGGTGTTGCGTACAACAAGATTCGACTTAGGTAGGGAAGGAATGACTTTAGGTCTCGGAAATAAACCTGGACAGTGGCTAACAAAGCAGCTACTCCAATTGAAAAGACAAAAATCATAAGAAATGCAGGGATCGCGTACAACTGATTTGCGCTAATTGGCTGCTTTGTAACTAAATGGAAAATAAAGTAAACAACAATCGAAGGAAAGAATCGATAAAAGGCAATCAACACAGATGAGATTGGAAGAATCAATCGCGGAAATGACCGGTTAATGACCAACTTTCCAACGCCTAGAACACTTTTAGAACCATTCATCATCGACTGTGAAAAAAATTGATAAGCAAACAATCCTGCAAGCAGATGGGACATGTAGTCGGCACCGCCATGAGCGCCATTAGAGATGATCGAAACTAAAACAAAGTAAACAGATCCCAAGAAAAGGGGGTTAATTACTAGCCACATTCGGCCAAAAAAAGTTGACGCTTCCTGGGACCGCATAGTTGCGCGAGAAAGTTCGCTTGCAAATTCTCGGCGTAACCAAATGTCTTTAATGTATTTTGGAAGGTTAGGCAATCCAGCTTTAAAGGGCTCATGAATGAGAATTTCCTCAGGGGCAGCGGATTGCTTGCCTGACCTTTTCACGTCTAAACCTTACCACGGGCATATTCAAGAACCTATGTGTTTGTTGGGTCCAACTTGATATCCATACCTACAATTCCCAACGAATTAATGATTTTAAAATCTGATTCCGCGCCGAAGAACCATGTTGGAGTTATGTCGAAGAGTGACACTGCCTTCTTTTGAATCCCACAAATTAGAGTTTTAAGTTCCTGGTTATCCCCGAGCGCTATTTTGATGCCTGAAATCTTTTCAAATCGGCTAAGAAGTGCCTGTAAATCGGTAACTATTATTTCGAGTTCCTGCACCTTTAAGAGTTGAGGAAGAAAACTTGTTAGTAATAGAAACTCCGGATCAATTACTAAAAGTTTCGTAATGGTAGCAACGGTATCTTGCGGAATGTATTGAATCTTCTTTGAAGAAACTAATTTTTGAAACTCCGGATCAAAAGGTTCGCTTAAATCGAGCGGCTTTAGATTTAAGGCGCCCACTTTCATTCCGCAATCGATCAAGTTATTAATGAACCTAAGCCCAACGTTTTTTGAGGTTAGTTCCCTAGAAAAGTTTGCAGCAACAAGTACGTCATAAACTTGCAAACCTGATGAATCAAAATCATTTAGGTAGGCAACAGGGCTGGGAAACGGAAGTCTGAAAGATTTGGAATCTAAAGGAATTCCAAATCCAGCTGACGTTTGAGATTTATGCCATGTTTCGTACGACTGTTTGTAGAAATGCCTGTTTGGATGGATCCACGACGGACTAAAGTCCGATCTCGATAGAGATTGATGTCCGATTCGGATAATCGACAATGGTTGGAAACTAATAACTTCCACGCCTCCCGGAAATTGTGCTGCAATTCGCATACGGAATTCTGAGTCGGCACCCTTTCTTACTTCGTCGAAGTATCCGATGCGTTCTATCAACTCTCTCCTAAACATGAGAGAAGAAGCGTTTAGGCGTTTCTCGGAAAATCCAAGAGTAGATACCTTCAAGTCTTTTGAGACCCGAATGCACCAGGACATATTTGCAACATTTTTCTCTCTAGATAACAAATCTTTAACTTGTAACTCGATACGTTGAGGATGTGCCCAGTCATCTGAGTCGTGAGTTGTAATAAATGCTCCCGTACTGTTTCGGATTCCAAGGTTTCTGGCCGCGTAGGTTCCTTTGTTTGCAGATTGACGAAGAAGTTTTACGCGTGAATCCATCGCCGTCGCCCTCTTTATGTAATCAGTTTCATCCGAAAAATCATCCACAATTATGATTTCAAGACTGTTCCAGGTTTGATCAGTCAACGATCGAATTGCCGTTAATAACTCGGGCCCGGGATTAAAAGTAGAAACGATCACTGTCACAAGTGGACCTGAAACTTTTGGTAAAGACTTTGTACTTAATCGATCAAAAGCAGATTCTCCTATAGGTAGCAATTCAATTTCTTTAAGGCCGTAAGGAATGAAGTAGGCATTGAATAGCTCACACCATTTAACTTCGGTGTTGTTTCCTCCAAGACCCAGGAAAGGATTCCCCGCATCGCATTTGACTGACTGATAATTCTTGAGTTCAATAGCAAGATTCTGATGTACCGTCTTCCACTCGTCTATTGCTCCAATTGATATCAGTCCGTCAAGAAATACTTTTTGATGCTTAAACTGCGGCTCAACGAGACGAGAACGAAAAACTTTTTTACCGGAATGTCTTAGAAGGCATCCATATAAATTCAATCCTGCAATAACGTTTTCATTTGAAATCTGCGATAGGACAAGATATCGAGCAAGGCTTGCAACTTTTTGGGAACTCTTATCGTTCCAAGTAGGAGCTTGAGTAAATTCTTCGAAACAAACTCTAGATTTTGATATCAAATGAGCTCTATAAAATCCTTCAATGTCACTTTGATTGGGCGAAAATTTATTAAATAAGTATTCGATTGCATCGGGACTTCTAGTTATCAAGTATTTCAGATCGCTACTTTTTCCGTAATGCCCAACTAAGCGGGCCTTGATGAGAGCCAGAAAATGTACTGCAGATGAAAAAACCATTTTCGGCTTGAATTTAAGTGATATAAGAATGATCGAGACTAAAACAGAAACTCTTAAAAAGGAATTGCCAACGTAGAGCAAAAAAATAATCGCAATTCCTGACAAGGCTGTCACTAGCAATTGGATTTTGTTTCTACGAGGTAAAAAAGTTATGAACCTCAATCTAGAGGGAACGCGAATCATAAAACAATGGCCCCCAGATGTGGTACTTCAAAAACTTGATTTAATCAGGTCTAATTCTCAAACATAGTGGTAACTTATTCTAATGGAACGCGTAGTTGTAGTTGGTTTAGGTTATGTTGGCTTGCCTCTGGCACAGGCTGCAGTCTTATCTGGATTAGAGGTAACCGGATTAGATCTAAACAATGAAATTGTCTCTGGGTTAACAGCAGGTAGGTCACACATTGATGACTTAAGCGATTTTGAAATCAACGAAATGCTGGATAAGGGTTTTCGCGCGACGACTGATTCATCATGCATCCGCCAGGCAGATGTAATTGTAGTTTGCGTGCCTACTCCGCTATCTGCGGAAGGTGGCCCAGATCTAGGTGCTGTTATCAGCGCTACTAATTCTGTTTCCGAGAACCTCAGTGCCGGAAGTTTAGTTATTTTGGAGTCAACAACCTATCCAGGTACAACTGAAGAAATTGTTTTACCCATTCTTGAAAAAAGTGGACTAAGCCTTGGTGAATTCGAACTTGCATTCAGCCCTGAACGAATTGATCCAGGAAATCAAGTTTTCGGAATGACAAACACTCCAAAGGTTGTGGGAGGCGTAAACACTAAAAGTGGAGACAGCGCCGTGCAGTTTTATTCCAAGTTTGTGGACTCTGTAATTAGAGCTAAAGGTGCAAAAGAAGCAGAGATGGCCAAGCTCCTAGAAAATACGTACCGACATGTAAACATCGCATTAATGAATGAACTAGTGGAGTTCAGTAACTTACTAGAGATAGACCTATGGAATGCGATTGATTGCGCAGCCACAAAACCTTTTGGATTTCAAGCTTTCTATCCAGGTCCAGGTGTGGGCGGACATTGCATACCGATAGATCCAAACTACTTGGCTCACCACATTAAATCTGTACTTGGTAGACCATTCAAGTTTGTTGAGTTAGCTCAAGAGATAAATCAAAGCATGCCAGCATATGTGGTTTCACGTATTCAGGATGCTTTAAACGATCAAGGTAAGGCTCTTAAGCACTCCAAAATTCTGTTGCTCGGCGTTACCTACAAAGCCAACATTGCCGATCAGCGCGAGTCTCCCGTTCGACCGCTAGCTCGTGAGCTTTTGGCCAAGGGCGCAGATATCCGATTTATTGATCCTTTTGTGGAAAGTTGGAACGTAGATTCCGAACATGGAAATCACGAAGGCGATCGAATTTTGAATTGTGTGACAGATCTCGATCAAGAGATTTCAGAAGCTGACATAGTGGTTTTGTTGCAAAACCATAAGAATTTCGACTTATCCAGTTTGGTCGCGAAAGCTAAGCTCATCCTGGACACTCGGGGAGTCCTTGAAGGAATTAACGTCATCAAGCTTTAGCTTTAAACGCTAGTTCTGCTTTCAAATCAAAGTCTTCAATAGGAAGAAATTTCATTCGTAATTCTTTGGCAGAATTAAGTTCCTCTGCATTGCTAGAAAACCATGTGGCTTCCAACAAGTTAACTGGCGCGTTCCTATTGATCTTTGACATATCAATAGGTTGATCATCATATCCAAGTGCCCATTTCAAAACTTGTGCTTTACTGGAACCAAACTTGTCGATACTTGGAACGATTTCCTCTCTACTCAATACGCAGATGCGATCAGAAGAAATACCCCACGGTAGTGGACTTTGAAATTGAAATAGTCTCAGATGTTCAACAATAAGAAGCGCGCAGCGAATTCTGTCATCGATTGTAATTCTTCGCACCTGAGAGTTTTCTATCATCTTGGATATTGATTCGTTCAAAACTTCAGAGCCTGTTTCTGGCAACACATTCAGAACTGAAACAGAGTAGCCAAGTGCTAATGCGTCGTTGATAACGGAAACTAAATGAGAGCTAACTGAGGATAAATCGGTCACCAAAACAATATCCTGATTATCTTCCTCGCTGGAATTGGGCTCAATCTTAAATCGAGTAGGACACGGGAATTTTCTAGAGGTGAGTACGGCGGGCATGTAGGGAACTAGTTCTGCACGAAGGCACGATTTATGCCATTCGTGAAAAGCATTACGGTAATGGATACGCGCTGGATGCATCCAGTTAGTTCGAATTTCACTCCGGGAAAGTGATTGACTGCCTAGTCGAACTATCGATAAGAAGGATTCCGAACATAACTTAATTGGAGTACTGTTCGATGGTTTCTGATAATAAGACCTGATTCGGTAGTAGTACTCGCTGTCCGCCCCTTTTCTAACTGAATCAAAGTAACCCAGGTCCTTGAAAACCGAATAGCGAAACATCAATGAAGAGGCGTTCATTTCTCGCCACGGGACACCATCAGCACCAGTAAACAATAGGTCTTTCGTCAAACGGACTGCTTTCGCATAGGTTGCCTTCACGTCTTCATTCGACATAAATGGCAGAACTTGCTCTTCTATTCGTCGCGGGTGTGACCAATCATCTGAATCTTGAAATGTTATAAATTCACCAGAGGCTTCGTCCATAGCTGCATTGCGAGCAGCATATGTTCCTTGATTTTTCTCTTGTCGGATAAGTCTGATTCTGTTGTCCATTGAGACGGCTATTTCAATGTAAGTGCGGTCCTCAGAAAAGTCGTCAACCAATAATATTTCCAAATTTTTCCACGATTGATTTAACAATGAACTCATTGAGGTAATTAACTCTGGACCAGGATTGTAGGTCGAAACGATAACTGTTACAAGGTTTCCATCAATTTGGTTTTGGGGAAAACATTCAATGAGATCCAGAAGGTTTGTCTCACTCAAGTCAGGTGATTCACGAAATGTCACTGGTTCTAAATCGTAAGCAGTGAAGACCTCATTAAAGTTTTCTACCCAGGTTTTTTTGTCGAATGAATTTCCTGCAATTCGCTGATGATGCTTATCAATTTTGGCAACTTGCTCTGCCAAGCGACTTAACTTATTTGTATGTACAAACGACTGCCATTCTTGGATCCTATTTGTAGCGGTACATAGATATAGATAAACAAAGTCGTGTGACGGATGAACTCTGGTAGAGGGTAGTGAATGCCAATTCTTATACTTACCGAAGGCATATTTATAAGTGCTGTAGGCGTGTTCTAAATCAACTTCATTGAGAGGCTCTAAGGCAGATAGTCTTGCAAGCTCTAAGAGTAAAACGGGTTGAAAATCCATACTTGAATCGGGTGAATCTGAATTTTCAATTCGTTTCTTAATTTCTTGAAACAATTCGTCTGCATCAAATTTGCCAAATGATGCCTGATTGGCGATAACGTCCCGGACTCTGCTGTTATGCCATGTATAGAGATATTTATGGTTTAGCTTTCGGGTGCCAGACAAACCAAAGTTTCTCCGCACATATGTGTAATTTCGGGCAAGTCTGAAACTTTTTCGCAAGATACGGATGCTCTTTATTACGATGCGGAGCAAGTACCTAATGATCCGCGCCAATATGCGAAGAACACCTCGGACAGTTTCTGGCATGGGCATCGCGCGAATTTTATCTGAAATGTTTTTTCTCAATTCCACGGAACCCGCCTCACCTTTGCTGCAATTGCCACTTGCTAAAAATCAAGAAAATGTTTCTGCAGATCAATTCGTCCCCAGTTTAGCAATCTATATCGCTAGATGATCTTTTATAAGGCGGACCTGAAAAGTATCAAGCAAGGAAGAAATTCAGAATTATCTGCTGATTACCCATGAGTACAAGGCGAGCAAGGTGAGCAGTTGAGTGTCGCGATGGATATTCGTCAAGGAATTATGCGTCACTAGGCAATTCGAAATCTTGACTATTCCACGGATTTAGAACCTATTGACAGTAAGGCTGTTTTAGAACCTTAACAAAGTAGTCGGAAGAAGATTCAACATAAAGCTTTATGTCAGATTCTTTTGTAATTCCCTCAACTAGAGAACACCGCCGCTCATTCCCTTGCTCAGAAAAGTCTGGATATATAACTTCGTCATATATCTTCAGAATTGTGGTCTGAGATCTCTGCAGAATAAGAGAGTGGTTCATACTCGATATCTGTTGCACCACTGTTACGGCACAAATTAGGACCATAGCTGGTGCGATAAAGAACTTTGAGTATCGGGTATAGGCCCAGAAAATCAAAACCGCTAACACAAGTGAATACCCAAGCCAAAGAATTGGTGTGTGCCTATACGGGCTACCTATGTCGACGATTCTTTGGGAGCGTACGCTCACTGACATTAGTAATGCACTTACTATTCCAATTGCGACCGGACCAATTGCCAAATTGATGAATTGAGCGAACTTCAATCCCTTGAGGCCTTCACGCAAATTCTCGCGGCTAGGGTGTACAACCGAGCGTAAGTTTATGAAAATGACGACACTTGCGATAATCGTAATAGTTGCCAGTATGACGGTCGTAAACAAACTCAATTCTGAGGAGAATGTATCCTTTTTAAGATCAACGTAAGGGCCAATTAAAGGGAGTGGATTTACAAGGTTAAGAATGAATGTTTTTACAATACCCTCGCTAGATATTTGTGAACCTTCGTAACATTCAATTCGGGCGCATTCTTTTGCCAAATAAATACGCATAGGTATCCAATAAATTAAAAATGCAGCAGCGTAGGTGAATATGTGTAAAATCGACGTTTTGCGATACTTCAAATCACGAGTTTGCAAAAACTCTTGCGCACAACTAATGACAACTAAAAGCACACAAACATAGGCCAATTCGTAAAATAGGTTTGCCCAAAGGCTGGTAAAAACTGCAAGGCAAACTAGCTTCAGGAGGGCCAGCTTGTCGCCTTTCAGCTTGCTCTTAATCAATAATCTTCGAGCGCTAGTTGCCAAAAGAAGTGCAGTAATTAGTGGAAGAAATGTCATGGGAACATATGCCACCAGTCCGTTATGTTGCCACCTAATGCTTGCCATCCCACCAAAAATGAATGCAGCAAGAATGGTTATTTGATAAACAACTTTCTTGTCTAGGTAACTAGTGTGACTGTCTACTTTAATTGGAAGGTTTTTCAAGTACCAGTAGAGCGCGATAAACGTCATGCTCAAAAAGAATGCGTGGACTAAGCCCTCAAAGATATTCAATGGAATCCCAAATCCAACCATAGTTTCGAAGCCAATGTAACTATGAATGGAACGTAAGTATCCTGACAGTGGCATGAACCTACCGGCTTGATCAAAAGATGCACCGTAAGAAAGAATGTTCGAAGCCGAGAAATTCATGTCTGCTGATCCCTCAAGGAACCAGTACCGTTCGTCCATTAGCGCAGGTACCGTCAAAAAAGGAAGAAACAAAAGGCATACAAATATTGGCATCAATTTTTTCGGCATTTAATGACTCTCACCCATCGTGTTTATGCATTTCTTGATTTAAGTGGTCGCCACCAGGACTCATTGTTTTTGTACCATTCAACAGTCTCAGTTAAGCCCTGACTAAAGGGCACCTCAGGTTTGTACCCGAGTTCGGATTCCGCTTTTGAGCAATCAACTGAATAGCGCAGGTCATGGCCCTTACGATCCTCAACTCGTTCAACAACATCCCAGTCGACATTCATTTCATCGAGAATTAGTTGCGTCATTTCTAGGTTGGTTAATTCAGTTCCGCCACCAATGTTGTAAATTTCTCCAGACTTCCCCTTGGTCAACGCGAGGTGGATTCCATTGCAGTGGTCATCAACATGCAACCAATCCCTTACGTTTGTACCGCTTCCGTACAGTGGGACCTTTTTACCGTCAATTAGGTTAGTTACAAATAATGGAATTAGCTTCTCTGGAAATTGGAAATAGCCGTAATTGTTAGAACAGCGAGTAGTGACTGTATCGAGATGATGGGTTCTAAAGAAAGAACGAACTAGCAGGTCCGAGCTAGCCTTACTAGCTGCGTAAGGTGAATTTGGAAGCAATGGATGGGTTTCAGGCCAAGAGCCATGTTCTATAGAACCGTAAACTTCATCTGTTGACACATGAACAAAGCGGCCAATTTTTTGTTCACGACTTGCTTCTAGCAGGGTATGGGTTCCAAGCACGTTGGTTCTAATGAACTCCGCAGACCCCGTAATAGAGCGGTCCACGTGGCTTTCTGCAGCAAAGTGAACAATTGCATCATTCCCATTCAAGATGTCATTCATTGTTTCTGAATCACAAATATCTGATTGCACAAAGGTATAACGAGGATCTTGCGCTACTCCTGCAAGATTGGCGAGATTTCCGGCGTATGTCAGGGAATCTACGACGGTTATATGTGTGATTCCTTTGCCGCGATCAGTATTAAGTAGTGACCTAACATATTGAGAGCCAATGAATCCAGCAGCACCGGTTACAACTAATCTCATGTGTCATCCTTTTCGAGATCTCTAGCCTTAAAGTGAAGAGAATCAATCACTGTATGTAGGTAATCTCGACTGAATTTCTTCGGAATAAAAGTTAGGTGCCTGCCTATCTTTCTCAGACATTATCACTTCATCTGAACCGATTTCCCAGTCAACGCCAAGATCAACATCAAATGGGTTGATACCAAATTCACTTTGCGGAGAAAATTCATGGTCGCATAGGTAAGTAACGACGGCGGTGTCACTCTTAGCGACAAAACCGTGTCCTAGCCCAGCGGGAATGAATAGGGCTTGGCGTAGGTTGCTGTCTAAATTAATTTTTTGCCAGGTTAAAAACGTTGGCGAACCCTTCCGGAGATCGATGACAAAATCATCAATTGCTCCAAAGCTGCACATTACGTATTTCGCTTGGCCAGGCGGGACCTCAGCTGTGTGGATTCCGCGCAGAGTCTTGGCCTTCGAAACCGAAGTATTTATTTGTGAGACAGAGAATTGAGATCCAGTCACGTCTGCAAATAGGTCTTGCTTGAAGCTTTCTGTGAACGATCCTCGATTGTCCTCAAAGATCCTTGGGGAGAATAAGTAGGATCCCACAATATCAATTTCACGAAAATCCATTTTTGATTAACGGCCTTCAAGTACGAGTGATAACAAGTAGTCGCCGTACCCACTTTTCGTAAGTGGTTTAGCAAGTTCAACCAATTGATTGTCATCAATCCAATGGTTTCGCCAAGCCCACTCTTCAATGCAGCCGACCTTAGTTCCTTGGCGCTCTTCCATGATCTTCACATAGGATCCAGCTTCGTGAAGTGTGTTGAAAGTGCCGGTATCAAGCCAGGCGGCACCCCTATCTAGTACTGAAACATTGAGCAGTTGGCGTTCTAGGTATGCGTTATTTACGGACGTTATTTCCAATTCACCACGATCGGATGGTTGAATCGTCTCAGCAATTTCCACTACATCGTTGTCGTAGAAATACAAACCTGGAACAGCGTAGTGGGACTTTGGATTACTTGGCTTTTCTTCGATTGATAGAGCTTTTCCATCCTTGCCAAATTCCACAATTCCGTATGCGGTTGGATCTGATACTCGGTATGCAAAAATTTGTCCGCCACTTATGTCATTGAATTTCTGAAGGCTGCTTCCTAGGCCGCTTCCATGGAAAAGATTGTCTCCGAGGATTAATGAAACTTTGTCAGATCCAATAAATTCTTTCCCCAAGATAAACGCTTGAGCTAATCCATCAGGCGAGGGCTGCACCTTATATGTGAAGTTAACTCCAAGTTCATCCCCTGTGCCCAGTAACCTCTGAAAGGCATCTCTGTCTTCAGGAGTCGTAATCAACAAAATTTCGCGTATGCCAGCCGCCATAAGAGTGGAGATTGGATAGTGAATCATGGGTTTGTCGTAAACGGGAAGTAATTGTTTACTCACGCCCCGTGTAATTGGCCATAATCGTGATCCTGTGCCGCCGGCGAGTACAATTCCCTTCATAGTCCGAAAGTCTACCGAACGCGTTCCAAGCGAAAGGACTGAAGTGAAAGTCCTGATAGTTGGCGCAAATGGCATGCTTGGTCAGGCTGTTTCAGCCGAGGTTTTATTAGCTGGAATCAGTTTTGAGTCGATAAGTTCGCAGGAACTGGATATCTGCAATGTACTTGAAACAGAGAATTTGGTCTCAGATGTTGGCGCAGATTACGTAATCAACTGCGCAGCATTTACCCGGGTAGATGATGCAGAAGTTGAGGTAGATGCCGCCGTCAGAGTCAATGCCCTGGGAGCTGAAAACTTAGCTCGTGCTTGTAAGGCAGCTGGTTCAAAATTGATTCATATTTCTACTGATTATGTTTTCGAAGGTACAGGTACCACTCCTTACAAAGAGTCTGATGTGACTAAGCCGTTAACGGTTTACGGAAAATCTAAACTGGAGGGCGAAACTCGAATAATTGCCAGTGGAGTTGATGCCTACATCTTGAGAACCGCTTGGCTTTACGGTCCTGGGGGAAAGAATTTTGTTACAACCATGATCGACTTGGCTAAACGGCAAGGACAAATAAGCGTTGTCGATGATCAAATCGGCCAACCTACATCAACACAGCAATTAGCAAAGGGAATTCTTTCGGTACTTGAGGTAAAGCCAAGTTTTGGAATTTACAATGCCACTTGCAAAGGGCAAACTTCGTGGTTTCATTTCGCTGAATACATTTTCCAAGCACTTAATTTTTCAGACATTGACTTAATTCCAGTGGGCTCAGACCGGTTCGTGCGTCCTGCTGCCCGCCCGGGTTATTCGGTGCTGAGTTCAGAAAAGTGGATGGCAAACAATCTTCGACCATTTCTCGAATGGGAATTAGCATTAACGGAATTCTTGAAGGATAACTATGGAGTAAGCAAGTGAATTTTTGGGAGAAAAGTGAAGCGCGCTACATTGCTGTGGGTGTTTGGAATACGTTTTTTTCCATGGCAATTTTCGTGGTTATTCAGATTGCTTTTTCAGATGTTCTTACAGTTACCGAAGGTCTCACCACTGCATTTGTGCTTGGTGTGATTCAGTCGTTTGCTACACAAAAGAAATATGTATGGCGCTCATCAGAAAAAGTTTCTGAAGAATTTCCAAAATTTCTATTGATATCATCTCTTCAATACTTATCAAACGTGGTCCTCCTGAGGATATTCACATTGAGATTTAATATGAATGTGATACTGAGCCAGATTTTGATTGCGTCAGCACTAATCTTGATTACGTACGTCGCGTTGAAATTTTGGGTGTTTAAAGCGGAGAGCTCGGATCCCGCTCCGGACCAAACTCACCCTATGGCTAGAGAGTAGGGAATATATGTCTAAGCAGTTCTTGCACACTCTTTCGCTAGTAGTGCCCGTATATAAAGGAGAGCAAGTTCTCGAGCCTTTGATTAATGAAATCGTCAGCCTTTATGGAGATGTGGAATTAATGCATGAGTCAGAGGCAGGGAACAAGTTTTCGCTAAAGGAAATTGTTCTTGTGCACGATAATGGTCCAGATGACTCAGCTTTGGTGATGCGGCAACTTCAGGCTAAATTCAAGAATGTTAAGTGTGTCTGGCTTTCAAGAAACTACGGACAACATGCTGCGACTTTGGCAGGCATTTCAGAAACAGTGGGGGACTGGATTGTCACGCTGGACGAAGATGGGCAGCAAGACCCAAAGTACATCCCTAGATTTTTAGATCAGGCAATCAGAACTAATTCGCAAATTGTGTACGCTCGACCAACAAATAAGGCACCACATGGATTTGTGCGAAATGGTCTAAGCAGATTCGCAAAATGGGTATCGAAGTTAATGCTCGCGAGTACAAATTTTGAAAAATTTAATAGCTACCGGTTGATTCTTGGTGAACCGGCTAGAGCACTTTCGGAATATGGTGGAACAGAAATTTACCTTGATGCTGGACTGATTTGGGTAACTTCATCAGCAACTACCTGTGACGTCGAGCTGAGGAACGAAGATCGACCATCCGGGTATTCAATGGGTAGCCTTATGAGCCACTTTGGCAGACTCGTAGTCACTGCAGGAGCACGACCGCTAAGGGTCATAGCTCTACTTGGCGTATTCGTAGCGACAGCCGGGTTTGCATTGACGACCTATGTTATTTGGATGAAATTTGTCACAGGTATTTCTGCCTCAGGCTGGACTTCGGTAATAGTCGCAGTGCTCGTAACAAGTGGATTAACCATGCTTTCACTCGGTGTGATTTCCGAGTTTCTTGGCGCTACCGTCAGGTCCACAATGGGTAAACCATTGTTCTTGAAAGTTACGGACCCAATTGACGGTCCGCTTGGCAGCGCAAGAGTCACTAAGAACGAGTCACTAAGCGATTAATTTTGGAAACCTTTGTAATTGGAAGTAGTGGCCTAATTGGTTCCGCCATTGTGAACCATATAGAAAATGCAAAACCTTTTCCGAAAAAAATGCCATGGAATAATCTCGAGCAATGTATTTCCAATTTTGAATCTTGGAGAGTAGCAAAACCAAACACTGGAATTGTGTGGGCGGCTGGCAATAGTGGAGTTTCGGCTACCAAGGAAATACTTGATGCGGAAATGATGCTTTTTAGAGCCTTCTTAAATGCGGTGAAGAGAAATGAGGAGCAGATAAGTTACGTACTTCTGGTGAGCTCTGCGGGTGGGGTTTACGGCGAAGCATCAGACGAGGTAATAACTGAAAGCACAATGCCAAATCCAATATCGGATTATGGTAAAACAAAGCTACAACAAGAAATTGAATTAACAGAACTAACCAGTAGCGCTCAGTTCAGAACTCTTATCGCCAGGGTCTCCAACGCGTACGGCCCAAGGCAGGATTTGAACAAAAAGCAAGGTCTAATTTCGCATTTAGTTCAGGCAGCGCTGAGTAGTCAACCGATCACAATCTATGTTCCTATGGAAACAAAGAGAGATTACATTTTTGCTGATGATGTGGGCGCGAAAATTAGCAAATTCATTTCAATCTGTGAACGTGCTGATTCAAAGCCCGAAGTGAAGATAATTTCATCGGGAGTTAGTTCCTCAATATCTGAAGTGGTTTCTGAAATTGATCGGTTAACAGGAATGACTACACCAATCGTATTTGCAGAACAGCGCGAAACAGGGTTGCAACCAACTTCCCTCGTGTTTGAAAGTTCAGTACTAACCGCTATAGAAGATTATGCGTGCACAAGCTTGGCCGAAGGGATAGGTCTCATTATTGAAAGCCAGAAACGAGAATTGACTCAGACTCCTAACCCAAGAATTTAAATATTGCCCTTCTAATGAAGCTCGACAATGTTGCAGAGAGTTTGCCGAACCATAAATCAAGTCGATTAGCACTTGCGTAATCTAAATCAAAAGCGAAATCAAGACACTTTACAACTTCCTTGCGTTGCTGTGTAGCGAGAGTCGCACTCCATGATGTCGAAGAAATTCTAAACGATCCAAGATTTTCAGACACAGGAGATAGGTTTCCATGTTTCAAGATGTCCAAATAGGAAACAACATCAATTAAGTAGCTCCAGCTATGGTTGAAACCTCCTACTTTTCGCAGCTCTTCAGTCCGGTATAGCGCAAACGAAGGTTCTCCAAAGAAATTAGACCCACTGCGCAAAAATTTACGAATAACTACGTCATTAGTGATGGATTTTGATTGTGAGTGAAGTCCACGATTCTTTATAAGCTTTTTTCCGTGTGAGTTGATGATACTTCGTCGCCCAGTGCACAGAACGGATTCTGGGTGATCCTCTAAAGTTTGCCATTGAATCCGAAGTGCATCTGGAGCCAAAACATCGTCTGCACAAAGCAATTTGAAGTACTTAGCATTTGCCAAACCCAGCGTCTTGTTCCAGTTTCCAGCAGCACCTAATCTGACGCCATTCTTTATCAAAGTAAAACGTGGATCATCTGCGATAGCTGAGCGTGCGGCTTCTATGGTTTCGTCAGACAGTGAGTCATCAGTAACAAAACATTCCCAATCACGGAAAGTTTGGCTCCTCAGTGAATGAATGGTTTCCGCGATTGTTTCTGAATTGTTATATGTCGGAATACCTATCGAAATTGAAATCGGATCCAGCATTGTTAACCGTTCAACTCAGTTGACCGATGGCAACAAATTGATTGTAAATAAATTTAGTTCCAAGTCTGCGAGGAAAAGGAAACGAACTTAATTTTATCTTGCTGCAATTTAGATCGCTTAGCGTTTTAATAAGCACTTCTTCATCTACCCAGCGAATATGTGTCGGGTCTGAATCAAATCCAACTTCTTGGGGGCAAACTATGACTATGCGGGCATCAGGTTTCAAGAATGGCAAATATTGAATGAAAATTTCTTTTTGGGTTTCTTCATCAATGTGCTCAAGCACATGTGAAAGCAGGAGTGTGTCGAACTTTTGGTTATTGTGATCAAAATTGGTCAGGAACTGCTCGCTGGTTAGCGATCTGAGGCCTTTTTCATTGGCGAGATCAACCGATTTCTTATTGTGATCAACCCCTACGGAACGACCTTTCAATGCGCGTAAATTTCGTCCGATTCCTGAACCGATTTCTAAAACATTTCCTTTGCAAATGAATTTAATCTGCCAACCATACGGATCAAAAAGCCGAAGCTTTTCTTTCCAGGCAGCAGATTGGAGACTTACAAGTCTGGCAGCGTATTCTTCGCCTTGCGTGAGCGACCCATTGCCAAATTCTTCATTGCTCGTCATAACGAAAAATCCTTATCAGGCTTGCACATTAACTTAGCGAGAGGTCGTTGCCGCATAACAATAACCAGTATAGATTTAGCCTGTGCCACAAAATAGAATACCTCATTTCACCAATGATGTGGTGGTGGTAGGTGGATGTGGTCACGTTGGGCTGCCGTTGGCTATTGCTTTTGCAGACGCAGGCTTAACCGTAATCGCACTAGACATTAATCCAACAGGCGTTGATCTGGTAAATAACTCAAAATTGCCATTTCTAGAGGTGGGCGCTCAAGAAAAGCTGGAATCAGTAATTTCAAATGGTAAATTGCATGCGTCCACTAGTCGCGAATTGGTATCTACGGCAGAGTTTGTAGTTGTAGTGATTGGAACCCCAGTCGATGAATTTCTGAAACCAGATCCTGAAGCGATCATCGCTGCCTTTGAAGAGCTCAAAAGTCACTTAGTGTCAGGTCAAACGATAATTCTTAGATCGACGGTCTATCCAGGTGTATCCAAAAGAATTGAGGACTGGCTAGAAAGAAACAATTTAAGTTTACATTTAGCATTTTGCCCTGAAAGAATCGCGGAAGGGAAAGCCATGACAGAGCTTTACTCGCTTCCGCAAATAATTGGAACGCGCGAAATCGAATCCCGACATAGGGCAGCATTCCTGTTTTCTAGCTTGGGAGATAAGTTTGTTTACGTTACTCCCGAAGAAGCGGAATTAGCCAAACTTTTTACAAATGTCTGGCGGTACATAAAATTCGCTGCCGTTAACCAGTTTTATATGATGGCGAATGATTTTGGTGTTGATTTTGAGCAAGTTCGTAATGCGATAACCTTTGAGTATCCGCGTGCAGATGACATGCCAGCAGCCGGCTTTGCTGCGGGACCTTGTTTATTTAAGGACACAATGCAATTGAGTGCATTTAGCCACAACGGATTTGCATTAGGACATGCGGCGATGTTGGTTAATGAAGGACTCCCCGGTTATGTCGTGGGACGGATAGAGTCCCAATACCCTCTTAAAGAACTAACGGTAGGAATTCTTGGCATGGCATTTAAGCCTGAAGTTGATGACCCACGATCCTCGTTAAGCTATAACCTGAGAAAGCAATTGCTGTTTAAAGCGAAAAAAGTTCTTATAAGCGATCCTTTTGTCCGTGATGACAGGCTAATTCCGGCTGATGAGTTGATCAAAGAATCGGACATCATAGTCATTGGCACCCCACACGAACAATACAAAAAAATGGTAATTGACAAGCCCACGTTTGACATCTGGAACATGAATAAGAATGGCGTTTTGTTTTGATGATTCGCGAGGGAGGACCGCGTGTAACAATAGTAATTCCCGCCCATAACGAAAATCGACACATAATGCCTGCTCTAATTAGAATCCAAGAGGCAGTTGCCGCAAACTTTGAGTGCCTAGTGGTCGTCGATTCTGAAAATGACGACACCATTCCTTTTGTAAATGAAATAGCTGAGTTAGACCCAAGATTTCAAATCCTGATTAATGATTTAGGACATGGACCCGCTTTTGCAATACGTTCAGGAATTTCAGCTGCGAAGGGAAGCGTAGTGGTTATCACTATGGCAGATGGATCTGATGACCCATATGCCATTGACTCACTCGTTAGATTGGTAGAGCGTGGTGCTGTTATTGCATGTGCATCTCGGTATATGCCAGGTGGCCAACAAGTTGGCGCACCTATATTGAAATCATTTCTATCACGAAATGCTGGGAAGACCTTAAAGCGGTTTGCGCGGGCTGGAACCCATGACGCTACGAACTCTTTTAAGGCATACAGTAAAGATTTTATAGAGTCCGTTGGGATTGAAAGCAATTCAGGCTTTGTTCTTGGACTTGAACTCGTCGCTAAAGCAACTCGTTTACGATTGCCAGTTGGCGAAATCCCAACAATTTGGCTCGAGCGCAACATTGGTGATTCAAGATTCCAATTGCGTAGGTGGCTTCCCAGTTACATGGCCTGGTATCGATTTTCTTACGGCCCTAAACTCAATGAGAGCCAATTGAAAAAAAAATCTTGCAAAATTAGACAAACAGCAATGGATAAGGAATAAAGCAAATGTCAACCGTAGTGCTAACTGGTTCATCTGGGTTTATTGGTGGTTATGTAGTTCAAGAGTTACTTGATAAGGGTTATAACGTAATAGGCGTTGATAACTTCAGTAAGTATGGCAAGATTTCGCACAGCTATGATTCGCACCCAAACTATAGATTGGTTGAGGGTGATGCATGCGACGTCGATTTAATGGCAGACCTTCTTGAAGACGCTGATCACCTAATTGCAGGTGCGGCGATGATCGGTGGAATTTCATATTTTCACACCTATGCTTATGATTTGCTGGCAACTAACGAAAGGATTATTGCATCTACCTGTGATGCTGCGATAAGAGTCTTTCCAAAAGGAAAACTTAAGAAAGTAACTTATCTTTCATCGTCTATGGTCTTCGAGTCAACAACACATTGGCCCTCAATTGAAGGCGACGAGCGAGCTGTTCCGCCACCACTTTCTTCCTACGGATTCCAAAAACTTTCAGTTGAATATTTTGCCCGCGCTGCGTGGGATCAATACAAAATTCCGTACACCATACTCCGCCCATTCAACTGCGTTGGTATCGGAGAGCGCAGAGCTTCGGGTGACGTGGAGATCATGTCTGGCAACGTTTCACTAGCGATGAGTCATGTCGTTCCAGATCTGGTTCAAAAAATCTTAAAAGATCAAGATCCACTTCACATTCTTGGTGATGGCTCTCAAGTTCGCTGCTACACATATGGTGGCGATTTAGCGCGTGGAATTGTTATGTCACTTGATCACAGTGAAGCAACTAATGAAGATTTCAATATATCTACACCCGTTTCAACTTCTGTTCTGGAATTGTCTGAGGTTATTTGGAAAAAGATCAAGGGGAACGATGCTGAAATGAGAATTGTAAATGATGAAGCATTTGAGTATGACGTGAAGCGCCGAATTCCAAATGTTGACAAGGCCAGAGATTTGTTAGGTTTTGAAGCAACAACATCTCTTGATGACATGCTTGATGAAGTTATTCCTTGGATTAAGCAGGCGATTGTAGATGGAAATATTTAGATTAGAAATAACCTAAAGTAATGGACGAGACAACAACCGCTCCGTACAATCAACAAAGATCGGTAAAGAAATCTGAAATTATTAGTGTCGCTTCACTCCTAGCTTTCAGTTTCTGGTTCCGGCTTCCATTTGTACTTTCGGCAACATACGGATTTAGGCAAACTCAAACAGCTTGGCCCGTTAAGGCCTGGCTGTCAGAAAATGAATTTAGCCCTTTTAATCCCAAAGTTCCAATTAGAGGCATGCCACAGGAGTGGCTACTAGAGTTTCCACTTTTTCAGTGGGTTTCGTATTTCACAGCCCTAATTTTGAATATAAGTTCAGATACGGCTGTAGCTTTAGTTGCAGTGGCATGCTGGTTCTCAATCTCAATTCTTACGTATTTATGCATAAGGAAGCTGACTACTGCTCTAACTGGTTTTGCTTCGCTCATCCTTTTGTTATTTTCACCATTTGGACTTCGATGGGGTAGTACTGGCCTATCAGATTTAATTTCGACAACTTTTGGCATTCTTGCTCTTTACCTTGTTATAAATTTGTGGGCCAAGGGGAACCAAAAGCCAGAATTGAAGTCAAGTATCTGGATTTACGCCACAGTTCTATTGGTAATTTCCGCGATGATCAAGCCCAACATTGCTCTAATGTACACAGTTCCGATGTTTCTAATTTTAATTTTTTCGTTCAAAGGCCCATCATTTACAAGGCGCCTCGTTTTCATAGTACTTTCCAGCATGTCGCTACTGCTATCTATGGCCGTTTGGACAAGATTTGCTTCTTCGAAATTGGCTGAATATGATCCACGATCCATTTGGTTACCGAGCGCAGACACCTTTACTTGGTACTTTGGCTCTCTTTCACAGTATCGCGATTTTTTAAGTTTAGATTGGGAAATTCTGTATCGATTATTACCAAACCTAGGGGGCAGCGTCCTATTCTTTCTCGCGATTATCGGGTTGGTTCAAATCAATAATCCCTTGAGAAAATTTTCTATATTTATTTTTACAGGCATTTTCATTAGTTGGACAATTTTTATCAATCTAAATGTCGTGCATGACTATTACCAAATACCTGCTATTCCATTATTGGTGATGCTGATTTCAATAGGTTTGCATGGCTGGGTAACAATATTTCGCGAGAAATTTAAGGTTTCATCGGGATACATATCCCACGTACCTTGGATTGCAGTCATGCTATCAATACTCTTATCTTATCAATTTGTTGATTCTGCGAGACTTGATACGGAATTGGTGAGAACTCAAAAGGGCCCAACTGCGCTATCTCGGGAAGTCGCTCGCTACACAAGTGAAAAACAAGGATTGATAATTGGATTTGGTATGACCCATAACCCAACAACTTTGTACCAAAGTAATAGGCGCGGGTTTCTCCTTTACGAGCAGTGGTATGAAACGGAAGTTGAATACCTATTTGACCAGAACCTGGAAAATTTTTGTTATCTGGTATCTCAGGACGAAGAGTTAGATTCGATTGCGACTAGTGTTCTCGCGAAGTTTCCAGATGCCACTCAGATCTCAAGGCATGTGTATAGCTTGTGCAAGTAAGTGGTTGTGAATTGAAAGCAATTCGGAAGGTCAAAGTTATTAATGAAGCGACTAATCACCTATCCAGTAAACTTGTCTTTCTTGCTGTAATCATTTTTTTGGGAATCTTGCTAACAATTGCGCTGACTCACCGAGCAGGCTATGTGTTTAGCGGCAATGCCTTAAATCCAGACGAAGCAGAATTTTTAGCAGCCGGAAAACTAGCGAGCCAAAACCTCAATCCTTATGAGAGTTATTCGACATCTACCTATGGTCCGTTGCTAATTCAAATTCTTGGAGTCATCGGGTGGCTGGGTGCTCCGTTAACGCTACCTTGGGCTCACTTGCTCTCATTCTTTCTTCTTTTAGGAATTCTTGCTCTTCCTTTCAAGGTAGCTGTCGGTTCGAGAAACTCTATCTATCTATTAGGTGTAGTGGCTCCCATCGCGCTTGTGACTATCTCAGGCATTAACTCGGTGTCAGAATTACGCATGGGAGAGATTGACTTCCTAGCGCTTAATTCCGAGCTTTTACCCCTATTTCTAATTTCTTTGATTTTGGTAATCCGCAAAACAAGTGAAAATTCCAAATCATTTGAGTTAGTTGTTGGCTTATTGGGATTTTTAGCGTCGATCTCTAAACTACAGATAGCACCGATTTTCCTAATGGTCACCATCTGGTTCTACATTTTGAACATTGAGAGACAAAGTGTAAAAATCAGAATCACAAAGATTTATATCGCGTATTTTGCTTTATGGTTGGGATTTTTAGGCCTATTGGGCCTTAGCAGCAATTTAAAGGCCTATTTTCGAGAGTCACTATTCTTAACTGCGAGTTATGTGTCGTCAAATCACGCTGCGAATAGTTTTTTCGTTAATTTATTCGAGGCTTTTCACTTACTTTTAATCGAACCAATGATCTTCTTTGCAAGTGCTTATGTACTATTCCTTGGTCTAAAATTGAATTTTTCAGACCAAGGCACACGTCGCAAAATTCTTTTAACACTTTTCCTTCCGTTCTTCGCCATAGTGGTTCCAGGGAATAACTTTGGTCATTACAAGTGGTTATTTATCTGGACTCTTCTATATCTACCTATATTTCTACTTACACAGATGCACAGTTCTAGGATTCAAAAAAACAACGACTGGTTCAGCACTTGGAACGATATGCAAATCGCCCAACGGATACTCCTGATCATTCCTACTTTCCTGATCGCGATTCCGCTATTCGAAAACTTTGTTATGCCAGAAAAATTGCCCATCTCCCAATTTACCAACATGAGTGTCGCGCCTGAGGAAAGCCGAGGCGAAACAGTGGGAGTTATCGCCGATGGGCTTTATTCTTCAGAGGTGGCTTCCCTGTGCCCACAGGGAAGCCATGTGCTTATTTGGGGTTGGGCGGCTGAGTTATATTCCTATTACGGTTGGACCCCTACCCCACGGTTAGTAAACGATAGCGTGCGGGTTATTTCTCGCAATCCCAATAGTGAATGGGTAATCTCAAATGTGCTTGATGTGATTAGAACCAAAAAGGCCACATGCATAATTGACGCATCAGGAGAAGGCTTCTTTGGAGGCAAATCCGGCCGTGAATTAAGTAAGAATAAAAAGATTTTTAAAGAATTAGATGCAAACTACAGAATAGTTAATGTTGAAAATTTTGACGGAATCATCTACCTTTCAAGGACTAAATAGTTGATTTGGTTCAGATTCCTTTGGTGTATCTAAATTTATTAGTTGCATGAGATGTTAATCTTCTTAGGATTCAAAAGCTTGAGTCGAAATCACAGATTAAGTCCTTCAGCAAGCGGGAAAGTGTGGGCCCAGCTGACTTCAAGCTGCAAGCCAACGCTAAAATCGATACAAGTCTTATTAAGGACAAAAGATGCCGAAAATAATTGTTTCTGTCGCCCTGAAGCCCGAAATCCTTGACCCACAAGGTCGCGCAGTTCTTGGCGCATTGGGTCGACTCGGACTTTCTGGTGTTGCAGATGTGCGACAGGGTAAGCAGTTCGTACTTAGTATTGATGGCGACGTGGACGACGCGAAGTTAGCCCAAATCAATGAGATCGCGGCAACTCTGTTAAGTAACCCAGTCATCGAAGACTTCACAGTAGAAGTTCGTCCATGACTCCTCGGGTTGGCGTGATCACCTTCCCTGGATCCCTTGACGATAAAGATGCGGCCAGAGCCGTTCGATTAGCTGGCGGCGAATCCGTTTCACTTTGGCATGCTGATGCCAATCTTCACTCTGTTGATGCTGTTGTTCTACCTGGTGGATTTTCATACGGGGATTACTTGCGCTGCGGTGCGATTGCAAAGTTTGCACCGGTTATGGAAAAACTTGTTGATGCCGGTAACGGCGGGTTACCGATTCTAGGTATTTGTAATGGCTTTCAAGTCTTAACGGAATCACATTTACTGCCTGGCGCGCTAACTCGTAACGATCACCTGCACTTTATATGTAGAGATCAAAAACTTCGGATTGAAAATAATTCATCGGCGTGGACTAGTGACTTTGAAGTTGGCGCAGAGATTTTGATTCCACTCAAGAATGGTGAAGGCGGTTATGTCGCTGACGAAAAAACTTTGGATGAACTTGAAGGTGAAGGTCGAGTAATCGCTCGCTATTTGGGCCTAAACCCAAACGGTTCACGTCGTGACATCGCTGGCATTACTAATGCGCGAGGCAATGTAGTTGGCATCATGCCTCACCCAGAGCATGCTGTTGAAAAATTAACTGGACCAACCACAGATGGCCTTGGATTTTTTACTTCCTTAATCACGTCGCTTGTAAATAACGGAAAAGTGTCAGCATGAGTGTAGATAAAGTTTCCGACGCAATTGCCTCACCGAAGGCACAACAGCCATTTGCCGAACTTGGATTAAAGAAAGATGAATACAAATCCATTCGAGACATTCTTGGACGCCGTCCGACTTCCTCTGAGTTAGCTATGTATTCCGTGATGTGGTCTGAACACTGCAGCTACAAGTCTTCGAAAGTTCACCTTCGCCAGTTTGGAACTAAAGTTCCAAAGAATGACTCGATGCTGGTTGGTATTGGTGAAAATGCAGGCGTGGTTGACATTGGTCACGGCTGGGCTGTGACATTCAAGGTCGAATCCCATAATCACCCTTCATATGTTGAGCCTTATCAAGGCGCAGCGACCGGAATCGGTGGCATTGTGCGAGACATTATTTCCATGGGAGCTCGTCCGGTGGCTGTTATGGATCCGCTTCGATTTGGAGATCCAGGAAATCCAGATACTCGCCGCGTGCTAACTGGAATCGTTGCTGGAATTGGTGGGTATGGAAACTGTCTTGGACTTCCAAATATTGGTGGCGAAATAGTTTTTGACCCGAGCTACCAAGGCAATCCACTGGTAAACGCACTTTGTGTTGGCACCATGAAGCACGAAGACATTCATTTAGCGAAAGCAAGTGGTGTTGGTAACGCAGTGATTCTTTATGGCGCACGAACTGGTGGCGATGGCATCGGTGGTGTGAGCGTTTTGGCTTCCGAGACTTTCGATGCTGATGGCCCAGCTAAACGACCAAGTGTTCAAGTTGGTGATCCATTCATGGAGAAGTTACTGATCGAATGCACTTTAGAAGTCCTGCACGCTGGTTTAGTTGAAGGCATTCAAGATTTGGGTGGCGCTGGAATCTCGTGTGCGACAAGTGAACTTGCCAGCAACGGTGAAGGTGGAATGCATGTTTGGCTAGATCGCGTTTTGCTACGAGACAGCACACTGTCACCTGAAGAAATTTTGATGAGTGAATCTCAAGAACGTATGTGTGCCGTGGTTGAACCAGCAAAGATTGATGCGTTCATGGCAGTCTGCAAGAAATGGGATGTTGAAGCCGTAGTTATCGGTGAAGTCAATAACTCTGGTCGATTAACCGTTGAATGGCATGGCGATGAAATTGTTAATGTGCCACCTCGATCCGTTGCTCATGACGGTCCGGTTTATGAAAGACCATTTGCTCGTCCGGACTGGATGGACGTTCGCCAGACTTCTGGACCTGAAGATTTAGTGAGACCAAAAACCGCAGCTGAAGTTAAGCAAACTTGGCTAACTATGACAGGAACCCCAAACCTGGCTTCAAAGTCATGGGTGACTTCACAATACGACCGTTATGTAATGGGCAACACGATCCTGGCTCAACCAGAAGATTCAGGAATGATTCGCGTTGACGAAGAAACCGGCCTAGGTGTTGCGGTTTCAACAGATTGCAACGCGCGTTTCGTAGCGCTGGATCCATATAAGGGTGCACAGCTTGCCTTGGCTGAGTCTTTCCGCAATGTTGCAGTTACCGGAGCTAAACCATTGGCAGTCACTAACTGTTTGAACTTTGGTTCGCCAGAAGATCCTGCGGTGATGTGGCAGTTCGAGCAAGCAGTAACTGGCCTCGCCGATGCGTGTTTAGAAATGGGAACTCCCGTTACAGGCGGAAACGTTTCTTTCTATAACCAAACGGGGGAAGTTGCGATCCACCCAACACCAGTAATCGGCGTGCTCGGTGTGATCGACAACGTCGAGCGTCGCACACCTATGGCATGGGCTCAGGATGGCGAACTGGTTTATGTGTTGGGAACAACTCGTGATGAGTTAGCTGGTTCGGAATGGGCGCATGCAATTCATTCTCATCTCGGCGGTCATCCACCAGTATTGGATTTGCAGTCCGAGATGACTTTGGCTGAAATTTTGGTTGCTGGTTCTAGCCAGCAATTTTTGTCTGCCGCGCATGATGTTTCCGAGGGTGGCATTGCCCAAACTATTGCTGAGATGGCAATGCGATCTGGTTTTGGAGTCCGCATAGATGTGCCAGCCGGAATAGATGCCTTCACTTTCCTATGGAGCGAGTCGGCTACCCGCGCTGTTGTTGTGGTTCCACAGAATCGCAATGAAGAGTTCTTGGCACTTTGCCAGTCCAAGGATTTCGCAGCAACAAAAATTGGTGCTGTTGATTCCTTGAGTAAAGCAATTGAAGTTTCTGGAGTATTTGGCGAGACTATCTCGCTGGACATCGAAGAGCTTCGAACAATTAGCGAAGAGACACTACCTCGGTTATTTGGCTAAAACAGCTCGCTTAAGTCACTTCGTTCACCGCTGGCAATGATTCTTCCGCTTGAAACCGCATCAGCCCAAGCCAACTCTTTGGTGAAAAGTTCCAGCCAGGTTTTTGGATTCATCTCAACAACGGCTGGTGGTGTGCCTCGGCGATGAGTGGTACCACCAAGAATTTGGATCGCTAGGTAAGGAGGCACTCTAACTTCCACAGCGCGCCCTGGATTCTGCTCAGCAAACCACTGCAATGATGTGCGCACGCCATTAGCGAGCAATTCAGGGTTATCTGGATTAGCAATCGCATCCTGAGCGTTGCTCAATGCCAGCGCGCGGTCCAACTTTGTCATACGCACATCTTCTCGCAGATGCTGGCAAGTAGACTAGGTACGTGGCAGGCGATGGTCGACTCAATCATGAGTTGCTCCCAGGTGAAAAAGGTCCGCAGGATGCCTGCGGAGTATTTGGCGTATGGGCCCCCGGCGAAGAAGTAGCCAAACTTACGTTTTACGGGTTGTATGCCTTGCAGCATCGTGGCCAAGAATCAGCCGGAATTGCAGTTAGTGACGGCCACAACATCACAGTATTTAAAGACATGGGATTGGTTTCACAGGTCTTCACTGAATCTGCACTTGAATCTTTAGCTGGCTACATCGCAATTGGTCACACGCGCTACAGCACAACCGGCTCGAGCTGTTGGGATAACGCGCAACCAACCTTCCGCGCGACTGCAACGGGTCACCTCGCGCTATCGCACAACGGCAATTTAACAAATACTCATGAATTGACTTCGCGACTACGCGAGGTACGCGAATCTTCTGGTGAGTTGTATCCAGACTTTGGCAACACTGCAACAACCGATACCGACATCTTGACTGCGCTACTGGCGGCTCATCCAGACATGACAATGGAAGCAGCTGCCATGCTGGAGCTTCCAAAAGTTTCTGGCGCATTTTCTTTAGTGTTCATGGATGATCAAACTTTGTATGGCGCTCGTGATCCTCAAGGCATTCGTCCACTAGTGCTTGGCCGACTTGATCGTGGTTGGGTCATTGCATCAGAAACTGCTGCGCTCGATATTGTCGGCGCAACTTATGTGCGCGAAGTTGAGCCAGGCGAGATCGTTGCTATCGATGAACACGGACTACGTTCAAATCGATTTGCCGAAGCAGATCCAAAAGGCTGCTTGTTTGAGTTTGTTTACCTAGCCCGGCCAGATACTTCTATCAATGGCAATGCCGTACATGGGGTTCGAGTTGAAGTTGGTCGCCGATTGGCAAAAGAGTTCCCAGTTGACGCTGACGTAGTTATTCCAGTTCCAGAGTCAGGAACTCCAGCCGCAGTTGGTTACGCGCAAGCAAGTGGAATCCCGTTCGCGCAAGGATTCGTGAAGAATGCCTACGTCGGTCGAACCTTTATTCAACCGAGCCAGACGATTCGCCAGCTTGGCATTCGTTTAAAACTCAATCCGCTACGTGAAGTCATCGAAGGCAAGCGCCTTGTTGTTGTCGATGATTCGATCGTTCGTGGCAATACCCAGCGTGCGATCGTAAAGATGCTTCGCGAAGCGGGTGCCGTGGAAGTTCACGTGCGAATTTCCAGCCCACCAGTTCAGTGGCCATGTTTTTATGGAATTGATTTTGCAACTCGCGCCGAACTGATCGCGAATGGATTGACTATCGATGAAATCCGCCAGTCAATCGGTGCAGATTCCCTGTCATTTATCTCCCTAGATGCCCTAGTTGAATCGACCAATGTGGCCAAAGATCGTTTATGCCGCGCTTGCTTTGACGGTGTCTATCCTGTTGAACTTCCAGATGAAGCGAAACTTGGTAAGCATGTGCTCGAAGGTTTTGGAATTGCGCACGACGATTTAACTGCAATTGATGAAGTGGTCCGTCGGCCTTGAGCGAAGCTAACAACAAGTCTTCATACGCAGCTGCTGGCGTTGATACCGAAGCCGGAGAACGCGCGGTTGAATTAATGCGTAGTGCCATTGCTAAGTCCACACGAAGTGAAGTGGTTGGTGACTTTGGTGGCTTTGCTGGGTTGTTCGATATCAGCGCATTCAAGACAATGACCAAGCCGTTACTTGCTACCTCAACTGATGGTGTTGGTACAAAAATCGATGTGGCGCGGCGAATGGATATTCATGACACCGTGGGAATTGATTTAGTTGCCATGGTTGTTGATGACTTAGTGGTTTGTGGCGCACAGCCATTGTTTATGACGGACTACATCGCTGTTGGCAAAGTTCACCCCGAACGCGTGGCTGCAATTGTGACTGGCATTGCAAATGGCTGCGTGATGGCAGGCTGCGCACTTGTTGGTGGCGAAACTGCCGAGCATCCAGGATTACTTGGTGTTGATGACTATGACATTGCTGGCGCTGGAACTGGAGTAGTTGATGAAGTTGACTTGCTAGGACCGCAACGAGTTGTCACAGGAGATTTGGCGATTGCAATTGGTTCAAGCGGTTTACATTCAAATGGCTACTCATTGGCGCGGCACGTGGCATTCAACGTGGCAGGCCTAGATGTTCATGATCACGTTGCAGAATTTTCGCGCACACTTGGCGAAGAGTTGTTAGAGCCGACTCGTATTTATGCCAAAGACATTTTGAATTTGATTAAGGCCGTTCCGGTTCATTCGATATCACACATCACCGGCGGGGGAATTGCCGCCAATGTGGCCCGCGTAATGCCAGATAGTTTGGCGCTAGACATTGATCGTGCAACTTGGAGTCCACAAACAATTTTTACTTGGTTGCAATCGCGCGGCAATATCGAACAAATTGAAGCTGAGAAAACTTTCAACATGGGTATTGGAATGTTGGCGTTCGTTCCAGCCAGCGCTGCTCAGTTAGCGATTACATCCCTCCAGGCTGGCGGATTGTCTGCGTGGGTTTGTGGCGAAGTGCGAACTCGAAACTCTGGTGAAATCGGAGATGCCGTCGCTAAGGGTGGAAATGGTGGAGCAGTATCTTTGGTGGGGAATTACGCGTAAGCCTTAGGCTTCGTCGTCGTCTTCATCCTCGTAGTACTTTGCGTACGGATCATCTTCGATTTCTGCCGCATCAAAATCTTCATCTGGAGCAACATAAGCTGAGCCACCAAGTTCAGCTTGTAATGCACTCAAATCGGTATTAGGGCTGTTGTATTTCAAATCGCGAGCGACCTTAGTTTGCTTGGCTTTGGCCCGACCACGTCCCATGGTTACGCCCCCTAACTACCCGGAGTTTCTAGTTTTACTGCTCCGTGAGCCTTGATGCTAGTAAGTGGCTGATAGGAGCAGGCTTAAAGTCTATCTGAGCCAGGTTGAGGCGCATCATTATGGTCTCGATCTGAGGATGATTGGAAACTTTTCGGCGGATTTGGGGAATTTGCCCGCTACTCACCAGTAACCCGACTCGCTTGCTATAGATTGTCGAGCACCATGCTTCTGGGGTCATGGGCGTCCGATTTGAACAACCTGTTTGGTTAGCAATTTCAAAGAATTGAAGGTTTTACCTATGTCTGAGTCCCAAAACTTAATGACCCCAGCTGAAGTAGCCGCGCTATTTCGGGTTGATCCAAAGACTGTTACCCGTTGGGCGGATGCTGGAAAAATGACCGCCGTGCGCACCCTGGGTGGCCACCGTCGCTACCGAAGAGATGAAGTCCAAAACCTACTAGCCATAGGCTCAATTTCTTCCGTCGAAACTGGCCAAAACTCAAATGAAAGCCCCAGCGACTAGCTTCAAGACTTAACTGCCCTTGCTTTCGGGCTGGAATTTGAGCAAATCAACTTTGCCTGAATGACAGGTTTTCCCGTATGCTTCAATCTCGTGCCTTTCGCAAGAAGGCATTTGCCCCCATCGTCTAGTGGCCTAGGACGCCGCCCTTTCACGGCGGTAACACGGGTTCGAATCCCGTTGGGGGTACGCAAGATTTCTTAGCTTGACCGTTAAGAAATCGGCTGAAGTACCCGACGTAAAGTTGGGTATCTAGGCCCCGTAGCGCAGTTGGTTAGCGCGCCGCCCTGTCACGGCGGAGGTCGCGGGTTCGAGTCCCGTCGGGGTCGCTGCAAGGTCGGTTTTCATCTTTGATGTTGATCGGTTTTGCGTGGCCAGGTAGCTCAGTTGGTACGAGCGTTCGACTGAAACTCGAAAGGTCGCCGGTTCGACCCCGGCCCTGGCCACGGATAGTGAGTATTTAAAGTTTCAAACTAGATCTCTTGGTTACCTAACCTTGATCGGCAAAGCCGCTCAAGGGGCCAGGACCGGGGACACCCGCTTTTGTTTAATTCAAATGCAGTGGCATTTGAATTTGGCCCTGGCCACGTTGTTCGATTCAATTCTTTAGAAACCTTTCTCCACCACGAACTTAGCTCTACCCAAGTTCCTTGATTCAAGGTTTGAACTAGTTACACCACTCAACAACTACGTCAGTTAGCACATCAGCAACTATGTGAACCGAACTTTCCGTCGCCCATTCAGTTGCAGCGTGCGCACCTTCACCATCAACACCAAAGAGCACAGTTGTGATGCCAGCATCATTCATAAGGGCAGCATCGGTCCAGTACCACTCGCCACGAAACTTTACTGGCGTTCCGGTGCGTTCTTGAAAGTGATTTTGAATCATTCGAACTATTTCGTGGTCTTCGCTGACTTGTAGCGGTGCCCGAGTAAACCCACCACCAAGTTCATAAGAAAAATCTTTGGTGTTAGCAGCGACATCATCCAAGATTGCAACTAGCTCAGCGCGGACACCTTCAGGCGTTTCACCTGGAACGGTTCGGCGCTCAATCGCAATTGTGCATTCCGCGGGGTAACTGGATAGTTCTTCGCCACCTTTGATGATTGAGGCGTGAACTGAAGGAGTTTCTAAATACTTAACATGAGGGCGTGAGGTTAATTCAGCCGCGTACTTATCCAATGCAACGAGTGCGTACCCAGCTTTGGTAATCGCATCGATTCCTAAATCGTGGCGCGAACCATGCGCTGCTAGGCCAATTATTTTTAGGTCAAACCAGACAAAACCTTTATGGGCAACTGTTAGTCCTAACATGGTTGGTTCAGCAACAACTCCAACGTCAGCCGTGAAATGTTGCAGCACCTCTTCGGTGCCAATATTTCCATGTTCCTCATCAGATACGGCTGCGACAATCACTTGCCCAGTTATGCCACGTTGCACTGCACGGTGCGCAGCAATCATTTGTCCAGCCAGCCCGCCCTTCATATCGAAAGTGCCGCGGCCGTAAACATTTCCATTTTCTCTAATTGCCTTTGTGCCATCTCCGTCATAACTTGCGACAGTCACGGTATCGATATGACCGTTGAGCATGATCTTCTTCGAGGATGTTGCGCCTTTGCTGCATGCAACAATCGAAGGCCGTCCGGGCGTTCCCTCGAGGCGAGTTACCTCAAAGCCACGTTCGGTGAACCAATTTCCGATGAAGGTAGCAATCTCAGATTCGCCGGGTGCTCCGGGTACCAAAGTGCTGTTGACCGAATTGATTTCCGTTAGTGCACACAACAACTCAACTGGGTCGTCAAGGTTGTAATTAGACATAACTTCTCCTGCTTTGTCGGAATCTATTGAAGTGGGTTTGCGGCACTGCCTTCGGTACTGAATAAAACGATTACAGAATCCTTAGTGATGCCGAGTTCATCGCGACGTTCTTGGGTTGAAAGCGCTTTACGAACCCCCGACAAAGTTGCTGCGCCACAAGGCCCAGCATCAACGCCAAGGTCAGCCAGAACCTTTAGATCTAATCGAGTTTCATCATCGGTTAAGGCAACTGCGGCATCTACACCGGCTTGATGTGTCGGCCAAGAATCAGATGAGGGAGTGCCACAGTTCATACCAGCCATGATTGTTGGCACGGTAGCTACGCTGGTGAGTTCGCCATTGTGAAGTGACTGCAAAACACATGCCGCCCCAATTGCTTCAACGCTAAGAACGACTGGGTTTCGTCCTGGCTGGCTGCGATAGTGCGCCAAGACGGAATGCAGGAAGGCGCCGACGCCAACTGGAGCCGCAACGAAATCAGCTGGGCCAGATCCAAGTTCACGCAGCTGCTCATCTGTTTCGGCACACAGTGTGGTGTAGCCCTCGATAATCCAATTTGGAATTTGCTCGTAACCTGGCCACGACATGTCTTGGATATGAAGGGCATGGTCCAAAGTCGAAGTGATTTCTTTAGCCAGCTCAACAGCTTCGTCGTAGTCGCCATCAATGATGGTGATTTCCGCGCCTTCGCCGGCAATGTTGTTGATCGCTTGGTCGCTTACGCCATCTGGAATAACGATCGCACACTCCAAACCTAATCGCTTGGCCATGTGGGCGACTGCTCGGCCATGATTACCATCCGTAGCAGCCACCAAGGTTGGTTTATTGTCTGCATCAATCGCAGCCTTAACATCATCGATGTCGGCAGGGTTTGCACCATCTGTTAAAGCCTGTGCGACTGCCCAAGCGGCACCCAATATTTTGAACGCGGAAAGATTCATCCGAGCCGATTCGTCTTTGATGAATAATCGCCCAACGTTTAGCTGAGCTGCAATCGATGGCAATTCAATTAGAGGAGTGACCGAGTAGTTAGGCAAACTTTTGTGAAAGCGTGCAACTTCTTTTGCAGGTGCATCGCATGACCAACTTCGTGCTGTCGGATTTGAATACCAAGTCAGTTTCTCTGCAACGTCATGAGCATTAGTCATGGCATTGAGTATTTCACTTAGTTGATGTGTTGTTCATTAGGGAAAATTTCTTAGTGATGCTTTCATTTTTTGCGCAAAACACGCCATCACAAAGAATTCATTTAAGGCTAAGAACCCATTGAACAATGGCTTTTGTTCAGCAATTTACAAAAAACCCTTATTTTTAAGCGAATATGACTTGTCAAATGAATAACACCTGTGTAATTTAAGGAAAGGTTGTTAATCCGACCACGTAACACAAGGGTTTGTCGCTTGCATTAGGGCAGCAACAGACTCGTTACGCCTAACCAGGAGGTTACAGGTGAGCGAATTCGCTCTGCTTCCCTTCACTGAAACTGAAGATCTGGGTTGGCACGAACGTGCACTTTGCGCCCAGACCGATCCCGAAGCTTTCTTCCCTGAAAAGGGTGGCTCTACTCGTGAAGCAAAGCGAGTTTGTAGTTCATGCGAAGTAAAGGTCGACTGCCTCGAGTACGCACTACAAAACGATGAGCGCTTTGGCATTTGGGGTGGCCTATCTGAGCGTGAGCGCCGTCGCCTTAAGCGGGCACAGGCAGGTTAAGAAACCGGCCTGAATAGAGACAGGCAGGTTAAAACCGGCCTGCATAAAGACTGGCAGGATAGTTTTCAAAGCTTTGTAAATCGGCTCTGATCCTTCGGGATTGGGGCCGATTTCATTTTGTCTATCTTCTGATTTCTGGCCCTACGTAGTTAGGGTCCACGTCGTCTGGTCGCAATCCGGTTACCAAACTGACTAACTCTGCCAACACATCACGCATTACTCGCTGCAAGAGTTCCTTTGAGTCGGAACGCATTTCAATCGGACGTTGGTACAAAACGATGGTTGTTGGATAGCCTTGGTCAATTCGACCTAATGGCACATGGCCACTTGCAAATGTTAAATCGCGTTTGTTCGGAATTTCCTCAAGTACAAATTTGACCGAGGAAAGCATGCTTCCCAGGCGGGCATCTAGGTCTTCTACCGCTTCGCGCATTTCTCGAACAAAAAACTGATCACTGGATTCATGTGAAGGTGCTGAATGGGGCAGGACCGGTCCACGCAAACCACGGTCATGCCGATCACGTTTCACACTTGGATTCGCCGGCTTCGGTGTTCCAGATTTCATGTCCTTGCACCTTTCGGGTGTTTCGATACCCACACCCCAAGACTATGTCGGCTAGTTTGGCGAATGTGGGATCACGTCGTTGTTCTAAGCCATCGTGCAGCAAGCGAGCTGTTGCGACGCTGACTTATGTCTACGCTGACTCAACTGCAGTGCTTGGCCCATTAGCAACTTTTGCTGAGCCGCATTGCTATGACTTGTGTGAAGACCATGCTGCGCGCATGACTGCACCTCGAGGCTGGGATGTTGTCAGACTTGCCCCAGATCCAGAAGCGCTCAAGCCAAGTGTTGATGACATCGAAGCATTGGCTAACGCCGTTCGGGAAGTTGGCCGAGTCGAACCAGTAGCCGAGACGATAGAAGTTAATCGCCGTGGACACTTGCGGGTATTGCGCGATTCAAGCCAAGACCCACAGGCTTAATAGGAATAAGGCCTAAGCCTTAAAGGCTTGGTAACTTGCTGCTCCTAGACTTAACAAATGCGCGATTTATCAGCCCTAATTAAGGCCTATGACATTCGTGGTGTGGTGCCAGACCAGTGGGGACCCGATCTTGCTCGCGAAGTGGGCACAGCTTTCGTTGAAGTCTTAGGGATTCGGTCAAGTGATGGTGGCGCTGGTCGTCTCGTAGTAGGTCATGACATGCGCCCGACCGGTCCAGAATTAGTTGCTGAGTTTATCGACGGCGTCACAGCCGCAGGTGTCGATGTCGTCAACATCGGATTGTGTTCAACGGATGGTTTGTACTTCGCAAGTGGCCGCCTAGATATCCCTGGTGCGATGTTTACAGCCAGCCACAATCCTGCCGAGTACAACGGCATCAAACTTTGCCGTGCCGGCGCCGCTCCAGTCGGACAAGACTCCGGGCTGTCGAAAATTCGCGAGATGTTGGAAAGCAAAAGTCTGCCAAGTTATGACGGTCCATATGGATCAACGACGACACAAGATATGTTGTTGGCCTACGCACAGTACTTGCGCGAGCTTGTTCCACTTGATAACTCTCGCCGCTTGAAAGTTGTAATTGATACTGGAAATGGCATGGGTGGGTTTACGGTCCCAGCTGTTCTAGGCGATGAAATCTTGCCATCATTACCGCTGGAAATTGATCCAATGTTTTTTGAACTTGATGGGACATTTCCAAATCACGAGGCAAACCCAATCGATCCTGAGAATTTACGAGACTTACAAAAGCGCGTACTCGAAGTTGGCGCAGATATTGGCTTAGCTTTTGACGGTGACGCCGATCGCTGTTTCGTAGTTGATGAAAAAGGTGGAATTGTTGATCCATCAACGCTGACTGCTTTGATTGCTGCTCGTGAATTAGCAAAAGCCCCAGGCTCAACAATCATTCACAACTTGATTACATCCCGCGCTGTTCCCGAGATTGTGATTGAAAACGGTGGCACTCCAGTTCGAACTCGGGTTGGGCATTCATTTATCAAGGCAACTATGGCTGAGACAAACGCAATCTTCGGTGGCGAACATTCGGGGCACTTTTATTTCCGTGATTTCTGGAAAGCTGACTCAGGCATGCTGGCCGCAATGCATGCGCTGGCTGCACTTGGCGAAACTACAGACTCAACTACTTTGAGTGAACTTCTGAAACCGTACTTGCGTTATGTGATGAGTGGCGAAATCAACACCAAAGTTACGGACGCAAAGGCGGTCATCGCCCGCATCAAAGAAACTGCCATAAAGCAAGGCTCTGAAATTGATGAACTAGATGGCTTAACAGTCTCTGGCGAGGGCTGGTGGTTCAATGTGAGATCCAGTAATACTGAGCCGCTACTTAGATTGAACGTCGAAGCTAAGGATTTACAGAACATGGAAATAGTTCGGGACTCGGTCTTGTCAATGATGGTCGGGTAGTCTGTAGTTCATGATCGATGACCTGCTGCTTGATGACATCGACGGCATGTCTGCTCGAGATGTAAGCAATATGTTGCCTGCGATTGCTAGCTCAGGCGCGCAAATGCGAGAAGCCTTGGCAACTATTAACCGATCAGATTTAACCGAAGTGGCTAAAGGCGATCAGCCAAGAAATGTCATTGTGGCTGGTCTAGGTGGTTCTGGGGTTGGCGGACAAGTTTTACGCGCAGTTCTTGGTCAGTCGACTCCGGTGCCAATTCATCTGGAGCAAACCCATAGCCTCCCTGGCTGGGTTGGCCCGATGGATGTTGTCATCGGAGTTTCCTGTTCTGGAGCTACGGAAGAAACATTGAGCATGACTGCTGAAGCAGGTCGTCGAGGTGCTCGCGTAATCACAATCGGTGCTGGCGGTAGCGATTTAGAAAAACTTTCAGGATCCATTGGAGGCTCAGTCCACTTTGCAATAGATGCAAAAGGACGCAGTCCACGTGCCTCATTGTGGACACATGCAACACCGTTACTGATGGTTGCTAATGCATTGGGCATTGCTCACATTGATGAAAAAGAATTTGATATTTCAGCCGACCTCATGGATGAACTCAGCGTTGCAAATGGACCTTCGATTCCATTAGGCGAAAACTCCGCAAAAACCCTTGCCCTCGCATGCGCTGAATCCTTACCTATGGTTTGGGGCACCGGAATGATTGGCGCAACAGCCGCCAGTCGATTTATGGCGCAACTTGCAGAAAATGCAAAGCTTCCGGCCGCACATGGTGAGTTACCAGAAGTTGGCCACAATCAAATTGTTGCCTTTGATGGCGTACTGGCTGGCGCTGCGCCCGAACCAGATATTTTCCGAGATCGCGATGGCTTAATAGATCGCCGAACTCATTTGTTTATTCTGCGTGACACAAATGAGCATCCAGCAGTTGAAAAACGAATCGGAATTGTCAGCAAAATTGCGTCTGATCGAAATGTTCCAGTTACTTTGATTCAGGCACGAAATGGTCATCCAATAAGTCGCTTAGCATCCTTGATCGTCCCAACAGATTGGGCGAGTGCCTACGCAGGCATTGCACTTGGTATCGATCCTTCACAAATCAGCACGATCAACCAGCTAAAAGCTGGCTTGCTTAGTTAATTCAAAACTAATTTCATTCACTAATTTAAGGACAACTCGAATGAGTACCGAAGGTGGCACCAAAGCGGTAATTGCTGCACTGATGGCAAATACCGGAATTGCAATTAGCAAGTTTGTGGCGTTTGCAATAACGGGATCAACCTCGTTGTTGTCAGAAGCCATTCACTCCGTTGCCGACTCGCTTAATCAAGTTTTGCTGCTCATCGGCGGTAAACGTTCACGTCGGGTAGCGGATGACAAATATCAATTTGGGTATGGGCGAGTTCGTTACGTTTATGGATTCATGGTTGCGATTGTGCTGTTCATGGTTGGCGGAATCTATTCGCTTTATGAGGGCTGGCACAAGTGGAGTCACCCTGAGCCAGTGTCTGACTACTGGATAGCAATCTCAGTTTTATCAATTGCAATTGTTTTGGAAATATTTTCATTTCGTACCGCGATCATCGAAACGAATAAGGTTCGTGGCAATCGATCGTTCGCCAAGTTTGTTAAGGATGCCCGCCAACCCGAACTTCCAGTCATTTTGCTTGAGGACTTTGGCGCCTTAATCGGTCTGGTCTTTGCTTTAGTCGGCGTGAGTGCCGCTGTCGTTACTGGCGATGGACGTTGGGATGGCATGGGCGCAATGGCCATTGGCTCGCTATTGATCGTGATCGCCGTGATTTTGGTACGCGAGATGTCGGGAATGTTGGTTGGCGAAGGCGCACTGCCGGAAGAGTATGACGCGGTTCAGGCAGCTCTTGAATCTGCGCCACTAGTAGAACGAGTTATTCACCTTCGCACTTTGCACGTCGGACCTGATGCCTTGTTGGTTGGGGCCAAAATTGCAATTAGTAAGTCTCAAACTGCCGATGACATTACTCGGGGGATTGATGAAGCCGAGCGATTGCTTCGGGCCGCGGTACCTAGTGCGCAGTATGTGTTTCTGGAACCGGACTTCGATAAAAGTTAAGCAGTTTGTGCCTTGCATAGCAGCAAAGCCAGCCATTGTGACTTAAAACATTGAGTTATGACACAATAGATACACCGCTAGCCATCGAAGCCTCGTGACGTTGCGGACTACTGTCGCAAACCCATAACTTTTCACGAGGAGTAACACCATGGCCTTAGGACCAAATGACTTCAAAGTTGCTGACCTTTCGCTAGCCGAATATGGTCGCAACGAAATCCGATTAGCCGAAAACGAAATGCCAGGCCTAATGGCGATGCGTGCTGAGTTCGGAGATTCAAAGCCACTTAAGGGTGCTCGCATCATGGGTTCCCTTCACATGACCATTCAGACTGCAGTTTTGATCGAAACCTTGGTAGAACTTGGTGCAGATGTGCGCTGGGTATCCTGCAACATTTTCTCAACTCAGGATCACGCAGCTGCAGCGGTAGTTGTAGGTCCAAACGGAACTGAGGAAGCTCCAGCTGGAGTTCCGGTTTATGCGTGGAAAGAAGAAACCCTAGAGGAATACTGGTGGTGCACTGAGCAGGCACTTCGTTGGCCAGGGCACACAGGACCAAACATGATTTTGGATGATGGCGGCGACGCCACCATGTTGATCCACAAGGGAACGGAATTCGAAAAGGCTGGATTTGTTCCGGATCCGGCTGGCGCAGACTCCGAAGAATACGGCGTAGTGCTGTCGCTGCTTCAGCGTTCACTCGCCGAAGATCCACAGCGTTGGACCACAGTTGGTTCCGAGATCATGGGTGTCACCGAAGAAACCACAACTGGTGTACTTCGCCTGTACGACATGTTCCGTGAAGGAACTTTGATGTTCCCAGCAATCAACGTCAATGACTCAGTAACTAAGTCCAAGTTCGATAACAAATACGGCACACGCCACAGCTTGATCGATGGCATCAACCGCGCGACCGACACCTTGATGGGTGGCAAGGTTGCTGTTGTAGCTGGATACGGTGACGTCGGCAAGGGTTCTGCAGAATCACTACGTGGCCAAGGTGCTCGCGTTATCGTTACCGAAATCGATCCAATCTGTGCATTACAGGCAGCCATGGACGGCTACCAAGTTCTGCCGATCGAAGATGTAATCGATACTGCTGACATTTTCATCACTGCAACAGGTAACAAAGATGTCATCAGCGTTGAGCATATGTCTCAGATGAAGCACCAGGCGATTGTTGGCAACATTGGTCACTTCGATAATGAAATCGACATTGCCGGTTTGCAACAATACCCAGGCATCAAGCGCCGTAACATCAAGCCACAGGTTGATGAATGGATCTTCCCAGACGGTCACAGCATCATCATGTTGTCTGAAGGTCGCTTGCTGAACCTTGGAAATGCAACTGGTCACCCATCGTTTGTAATGAGTAACTCGTTCACTAACCAAGTTCTGGCGCAGATTGAATTGTTCACCAAGAATGATGAGTATGAATTGGGCGTTCACGTTCTGCCTAAGCACCTAGATGAAAAGGTAGCTCGCTTGCACCTCGATGCTCTTGGTGTGAAGTTGACTGAACTATCAAAGACCCAGGCCGATTACCTCGGCGTGGATATCAACGGTCCTTACAAGTCAGACCTATACCGTTACTAGGAATGAATCCTTTAACTCCATCCGACGGCGCTTCCGGTTTTCCGGGGGCGCCGTGGGCTTTTAGGCGGGCAATTGCTCGAGGTGAAGAGTTAAAGATTCCAACTTGGGGCATGGGTGATGCGATCATCGCGTTGCTTGGGGCCATTGGATTAAGCCTGATCGTTGGCTTGGTCCTGATGTCACAAAATATTGATCCTGAAAATGGCTGGGGATTGCTAATTGCGTTTAGTTCACCTTGGATTGCACTTGCTGGATGGCCGATTGTTGCAGCGACACTCAAAGGCAATGGTCCAAAACTAGATTTTGGCTTGACTGCTCCGCGCACGCATCTGCGCTTGGGCTTTGTTGCAGGGCTGGCATCCTTACTTACGGCAAGTTTGATTGCAGTCGTTGTCACTCGATTCACTGGACCAATAAGTTCGTCTGCTGGCGACATTGGCTTGAATCAAACCGGAATAGTTCTCGTGCTGTTCGTATTGATGGCAATGTTTGCCGCACCAATCGTTGAAGAGATTGCATTTCGTGGTTTGCTCTATGGCGCGTTAGCGAAAGCACACATTAATGAGTACTTAGTTGTTTTTATTACTGCAGTTGTTTTTGCGCTGTTTCACTTTGAACCTAAGCGCTTCTTCATTCTTTTGGTCATCGGCCTAATCCTCGGCGAACTTAGGCGCCGGACGGGCAGCACTAGCGCCGCGATTGTGGCTCACATTGTGAACAATGCACCAGCTGCAGTATTCATCCTCGTGAGCGCATTAAAAACCTAGCAACGGGCTCAAGTAGATATTGGCCGATATTTATTCGGGCACAAAGCCAACTAGGCTTAGGAAAGTGAGCATCCCTCGTGTCGGTGTAATTGGCGGTGGCCAACTTGCCCGCATGATGCAGCCCGCCGCAATCAATCTTGGAATTCACTTACGAGTGTTGTCTGCTACGAGCACTGATAGCGCCGCGCAAGTTATCCCAGACACGGTAATTGGCTCTCACGATGACTGGGAAGCATTAAAAGCATTTGCGTTGGATTGCGATGTAGTTACTTTTGATCATGAGCATGTCCCAACCAACTTTCTTGAGGAACTTCAAAAACTAGGTGTTGCAGTTCGACCAGGGCCGCAAGCTTTGCGCTTTGCTCAAGACAAAATTGAAATGCGAACTGCGCTCACTGCCGCTGGTATTCCATGTCCGAAGTGGAAAGAAATATCATCGGAATCAGACTTAATCGAATTTGGCGAATTAGCTGGCTGGCCGCTGATTTTGAAAACCGCACGTGGTGGATATGACGGTAAAGGTGTCTGGGTTGCCAAGTCACTAACTGAAGCACTTGACGTCGTGAAGGAAGTTCAAGCCGCGGGTAACCGAGTTCTGGCTGAAGAACTTGTGCCATTCACTCGCGAACTTGCAGCTCAAGTTGCTCGCAGTCCGCATGGACAATGCGTTGCTTATCCAGTAGTTAAATCCACCCAGACCGATGGCATTTGTCACGAAGTTATCGCGCCTTGTCCAGATTTAGATCCGGAGCGGGCTGCCAAGGCGCAGGCTATGGCGATCAAGATAGCCGACTTGTTAGATGTACACGGCATGCTTGCGGTTGAGCTATTCGACACTGGTAGCGAGATTTTGGTTAATGAACTTGCAATGCGCCCACATAATTCTGGCCATTGGTCGATGGACGGTGCCGTTACAAGTCAGTTCGAAAATCACTTACGGGCAGTTTTGGATTGGCCACTTGGATCACCAGCACCTACTGGACCGCAGACCGTCATGGTCAATCTGTTGGGTAAAGATCTTGGCGATCTTCACAGCGCCTTCCGTCACATCATGGCAAGAGACCCAGGTATCAAGGTGCATTTGTACGGCAAAGAAGTTCGCCCAGGTCGCAAGATTGGCCATGTGAATGCTACTGGTGGCAACATTGAAGACTTACTGCAACGCGCCTGGCACGCTGCTGATTACCTAACGGGAGTTATTAATGAGTAATGCACTTGTAGGCATCATTATGGGAAGTGACTCTGACTGGGAAACCATGGCTCCCGCCGCCAAACTCCTAGACGAACTTGGCATCAGTCATAAGTCAGAAGTTGTCTCGGCACATCGAATGCCAGAAGACATGGTCAGCTATGCCAAGCAAGCCGCAAGTAATGGCTTGCGAGTGATAATCGCAGGTGCAGGTGGTTCAGCACATCTGCCAGGAATGGTTGCCTCACTTACAACTTTGCCGGTGATCGGTGTCCCAGTTCCGCTAACGCACTTAGAAGGCCTGGACTCACTGCTATCAATTGTTCAGATGCCGGCCGGTGTACCGGTTGCCACAGTTGGAATTGGTAATGCCAAGAATGCTGGAATCCTTGCCGCGCGAATTATTGCTAGTGCTGGTGATGACTTTGCAACTGAATTAACAAAGAAGTTAGAAACGTTTCAAGTAGATATGCGCCAAGTCGCAATTGATAAAGGCGATTCACTTAAAGCGCAGCTTGCGAACCTGGCTTCCCAAGATAAGTAACTTGCCATCCGGCGTTACTCCATAGCGCCAAATCTAAACAGTTTCTGCCGTCAATAATTACCTTGTTAGCAACTCTCGCTGAAATCATTTGCGGATCAAGTTCGCGGTATTGCTTCCATTCCGTTAAGTGCAAAACTAAATCTGCACCATCAAAAACTTCTTCAAGATTCTCTATTGCAAGAATCGGAAGGTTACGCCCGCGCACTTGTGGCAACGCAACTGGATCATGTAGTCGAACGTTTGCGCCACCCTTCGAAAGCAAAAGTGCAATGTCCAGAGCTGGTGAATCACGTATGTCATCGCTGTCTGGTTTGAATGCAGCGCCCAAAATCGCGATGGTCTTGCCAGAAATTGATCCCAGACTGCGGGTAGCTATTTCAACTACGTAATCTCTTCGAGACTTGTTCACGTCATCGACATTCTTGAGAAATTCAAAGTGTTCATTTAAACCAAGTTCAGTGGCCCGAGCTCGTAACGCCCGAATATCTTTAGGGAGACAGCCTCCACCAAATCCGATGCCGGCATTGAGGAAACGTCGGCCAATTCTGGTGTCATGCCCGATGGCGTCAGCTAAAGTGCCGACATCTGCGCCAACTTCGTCAGCCAAGTATGCAAACGCATTTATGAATGAAATCTTTGTAGCAAGAAACGCATTCGCAGCAACTTTAACTAATTCTGCAGTGGCGTAATCCGTCACCACTAGCGGAGTTTCATCATTTAGTGCAGTGGCATAAATGTCGGTAAGTATTGCAACATCTGCATCGTGCTTAATTCCCAACACGATTCGATCTGGATGCAAAGTGTCTTGCACCGCAAAACCTTCACGAAGAAATTCAGGGTTCCAAACTAGATGCACATCTTGTCCAGCAGGAGAGTTATCTACTAAATAATCCGAAATCCATTGCGCGGTTCCAACTGGCACTGTGGATTTACCAACAATCAAACATGGCTTGGTAAGTAGTGGAGCTAAGGAACGAATAGCAGATTGAATCTGAGAAAGATCGGCAGCGGGTGACTCTGGTGACTGTGGAGTTCCAACGCACAAGAAGTGAACATCAGCTTCAGCGGCTACATCTACCCATGATGTGGTGAATTTAATTTTGCCATCAGCCAAGGATTCCTTAAGTAATTCAGGAAGTCCCGGTTCATGAAATGGAACCGTACCCGCCGCTAATGAAGTTACTTTGGCTTCATCAACATCGAGAGCCACAACATCATGACCCAAGCTGGCCATACAAGCCGCGTGAGTTACACCTAAATATCCAGTACCAATTACGGAGATACGTGCCATGGTTTCAGTTTAGTTAACCGATAGCGTTATCTTGTGACGCAGTGGCCAGATGTAGCAGTAGTGATGCCGGTTCTCAATGAAGAAAAACACTTGGCAGCAGCCATCTTGGCAATCTTGTCGCAAGATTATTCAGGTCAAATTCAAGTTGTGTTAGCCCTAGGTCCATCTAACGACAGAACCAATGAAGTTGCGGAACAAATATGCGCGGGTGACTCCCGAGTTAGTTACGTTCAAAATCCAACGGGACGAACACCAGAAGGATTGAATGCGGCGTTGGCTGCTACGACTCAAGAGATCGTAGTCCGAGTTGATGCTCACAGTGAACTATCAGATGGCTACATTCGCCTTGCAGTTGAAACTTTGCAGCGAACTGGTGCGGATAACGTCGGCGGAATCATGGGTGCCCGCGGCGTTACAAGATTTGAAAAAGCTGTGGCGGCCGCTATGACATCGCCACTTGGAGTAGGTTCCGCATCCTTCCATACCGGAGGCGAGGAAGGACCGACCGAAACTGTTTACCTAGGAGTTTTCAGACGTAGCGCTTTGGAACGAGTTGGCGGATACGATCCAGCATTCACTAGAGCGCAGGATTGGGAAATGAATCATCGAATCCGGGAAACTGGTGGAACCGTTTGGTTTAATCCAGATCTTTTTGTTACGTATCGACCTCGTCCATCAGTGCGCAAACTTGCAAAACAATATTTCGAATACGGAACTTGGCGGCATGAAGTAATGCGCCGTCATCCGGAAACGCGAACTCGCAAGTCTGCACTTAGGTATTTCGCGCCACCAGTGGCAGTAATGGGAATTGCCACTGGAAGCGTTGCCGCAATCTTAGGAAGTGCGCTGCAAATCTTTCCACTTGCATTCTGGGGATTCTTGGCGCCGTTCGGGTATGTGTTACTGACTTTGATTTCATCCGTGACTTTGATTAAGCGAGCCAGAGGCGGGGCACTCTGGCTTCCAATAGTTTTGGCCACCATGCAGTTGTCATGGGGGATCGGCTTCTTAACTAGTCGGCCAAAATCTCAATAAGCGTTTCGGCACTTGAAGTTAAGCTACTGGATTTATCCGTTTCCTTCAGTGCAAGTTGCAGCTGCAGCAGTAATCGAAGTCGTAGTCGGACTTGGTGTAGCGCTTGCCGTTGCACTTGGAGATGTCGATGCACCAGGGCTAGCCGATGCAGTTACAACAGGCTCTGGCCAAGGCTTATCCATCCGAAGTGCAGACCATAAATCATTCGCTTCCTCTGTCCACCCGACATTACCCTTTTCGATAATTTCATAAGGTGTAGTAACGAAGTTGATCTTGCTCGGCTTTAGCGAGCCAAGCGAAAGAGCGAAATCTTGTAGCGCTGCAGTCGAAGCGAATTCTGGATTGGTTGTAATCGAGCTGGTTACAACATTTAAGACTCGGTAAATCATGGCTGGGTTTGTCATTAAGCCTTTGTCCATCATGCCGCGGATCATCGAGGCAATGAATTCTTGTTGGCGAGAAATGCGCCCAAGGTCACTGCCATCACCAAGTGATTCGCGCGCACGAACGAAAGCCAAAGCTTGTTCACCAGATATGTTGCTATAGCCGGCAGGAAGATTTAAGCCAGAGCCACCTACGCCAGGAATGATTGGATCGTAGGCAGGCGAAGTCAAGCAAACCTTTACGCCACCGATAGCGTCAACAACTTTCTTGAAAGCTTCAAAGTCAACAACAACAAAATTATTTATTCGAACGTTTGTTAGTTTTTCTACGGTCTTAATCGTGCAGATCGGGCCACCAATTGCAAATGCTGCATTGAATTTAGTTGTGTACGGTTGAGAAGTTCCACCATTTAACTTTGTACATCCTGCGATTTCAACGTAACTATCGCGTGGAATCGAAACTACAGTTGCAGCCTCGCGACCTTCGTAGATGTGAACTAGCAAAGTTGTATCAGATCTGGCACCCTCAACATTTCCGTAAGAGCCATTTGAACCCGCTCTTGAATCAGAGCCCATAATCAGAATATTGGTAGCACTTGTGTCAGTCTGGACAACGGTCTCAGGGCGGTCTTGATTGTTCAAGTCACTGGTATCAATGGCATTGATATTTTTTCCAAGGCTGTTTATTGCATAAACGGCGCCACCACCAAGTGAGGTAGCCAGCAAAATAAGAATTGAAAGGCCTGCCGTGGCTTTTCGCAGCCAAGGATGAGCGGTTGAAGGAGCTATCGGGGCGCGGTGCTTACCCATTTTTACTCCTTAGACCTGATTTGAAATCAACAACTGAAAGTTGAGTGTTATTTCATGTTATGTCATAGAAACTAGATGGAAAAATGCTGCAAGTTAGCGAAGAATTTGCTGAAAAATGTCCGAAACTAGGCGTTAAGTAAGGCAAAAGAGCCTGATGTTAAGGCAAACTGTAAGTATGCTTCCCCGCAAAAAACATTTACGTGTGCTGTGCCTCTTATTGGCCACCGCGTTTGGGGTCAGCTCACTAGTATCAGCTCCCTCACAGGCAATCACTGGTTACACGCCACCCGTTACCGTTCAGGGAATTACGCCCAAGCTGGTAACGACATCTATTTCAAGCTCGGGTACTACTTTTCAATTAGTCGTCCCGGGAACAATCAAACCATTTTCGGTAGTTGGATTAACTTGGGTCGGGACACTGCCTGGTGACACAACCTTTAAGGCCCGAGTTCGCGAATCAGGTAAATGGTCGGCGTGGAATGAACTTCACTTCAGTGACGATCATGGAGTCGACATCGACAGTCTTGAAGGAGAGGATTCGCGCTCTGGCACAGATCCACTTATGACTGCGATAGCGGATTCCATTGAAGTGATCATGACCAGCCCATCGGGGGCTACGCCTCATGATTTGAAATTGGAATTGATTGGCTCGCCAGAAACTACCCAAGATCGCGCATTGCTAACAAATGTCCGTTCGCTGTCTTTGCCTTACACAGGACCGCCAGCAGTGACACCGACTGGTGTCATAGTTGCTCGTCCCAACATAGTTTCACGAGCCCAATGGGGTGCAAATGAAACCTGGCGCGATCCGGTACCTCGTATGGGGCAAAAAATTGTTGCTGGATTTGTGCATCACACTGCTTCCACTAACGATTACACAGCCGAACAAGCTCCGGCCCAAATGCGCGCGCTGTATGCGTATTACACAAAAAGTTTGAAGTATGCAGACATGGCATACAACTTTCTGGTTGATCAATATGGAACGGTTTATGAAGGTCGCAATGCTTGCACTTATGGAGATCTAAATTTTTGTGATGGACCGACTCTTCCGGTTATCGGTGCTCATACCGCTGGGCTTAACCCAAACACATTCGCGATCTCAGCAATTGGAAACTACGACACAAAGGCACCAGCCAATCCAGCCGCATTAGTGGAATCTATTGCCTCACTTATGGCTTGGAAAATGGCGCCTTATGGGTTGAACCCAAAGGCGACAGCGTCAATGGTTTCTTCGGACACTTCGGGAAATTCAAAATTTGGCAATGGCGTGACAGCTAAAACGACTGTTATATCCGGCCATCGCGACGTTGGAAAAACGGTTTGCCCAGGTCGTTATCTGTACCCATACCTGGGTCAAATTCGTGATCGAGCAACCGAAATTTTGGCACCAAAAATCAGCGATGTTTCCGTTGAGCCTAAATTAGTAAATCAAGATGCAACTGGAAATGTGAATGTGAAAGCTACCATTCCAGCAAACGCGAATTGGTCAGTAGAAGTTGTAAATGAAGCCGATGGCCAAATTGTTAATTCAACAACTGGCATCCAAGTGACAACAGGACAAATTAAATTTGCCTGGAACAAACTCGATCAAACTGGAGAGTCCCTGCCGGCCGGTAGATACCTCGTATCAATCAAGGCAACAGTTGGGCAATCCGTTTTACCAAGTTCAAGTACTCCAATTACTTTGGCTATGCCTCCGAAATTATCAAGCAAAGTTGAAATTAAACGCACTAGTCCAATTAAATCCAAAGTCTCGTGGTTAGTAGAAAGTGCCACTGTTTCACCAGTTACTAAGAATGAATTCCGAATTTCGGCTGACGGTAAGAAGTCTTGGAGTAAGTGGACGGTATCTAAGAAAACACAATTTACAACATCCAAGTGGCGCCGAGGACAGACTTACTATGTTGAGTTCCGCAGCAGCAACTCAATCGGTGTTTCAAATGTAGTTCAGAAAAAGATAGTTGTTCCAAGGTATGCACCCCCAAAACCTGAAGCAGTAACCAATGTGACCATGGTGGCATCTGGCGTAAACAAAGTTACGGCTAGTTGGACCCAGGCTCCGAGTGAATATGAATCCTTAGGGTTCTTCACTCGGGTATCCGTAAACGGTGGCAAGTGGACGCCTTGGGTAAAGACACCTGGTCTAGAAACATTTCGAGTCATCGAAACGAAACCAGGAGATCGGGTTCGCATCCAGATTTATGAAAAGAATTTCTCGGGAGATTCTCCATCCGCTATTGGCAGATTCACTGCAAGCTAAATGTCAAAATATTTTGAACTATTGCAACTTGCAGTAAAGAGTCGCGGCCCATCTCCACTAGTTACCTGGATAAGCGATATCGGTCGAATTGAATTGTCTGCGGTTACTTTTGCAAATGCGGTAAGTAAGGCAAGTAACTTCTTGATTGATGGACTAGAGCTAGACGAGGAAAGTTCGATTTCTGTCGAACTTGGCAATCACTGGCAATCGCCAGTCTGGCTTGGTACTGGACTAGCCGTCGGCGTCAAAGTGACTGACGAAACCGGAGCAAAAAAGTTTGGAACTTTGACTGCTGCTCAAGGTTGGTCAGGCGATGCCGAAGACTTTATTGTCGTGAGTCAAGACCCATTTGGGATGCCGGCTAAGGAAGTTCCATTCGGATTCGTTAATGGCTCAGCGGAAGTAAGAAATTTTGGTGATTACTTCGCCCCAGCTTGGTCGATGGCATCAAGTGGCATTGCTTTTTCTTCGGCTGCTGAGAATTACACCTGGGATCAGTTGGTGAAACACACTCTCGAGTTAGCTAATCAGTGCGGAATCAAACCCACACATAATTATGGCCTGCAAGGCGAAGGTAATGCATTAACAAAAATTGCTTTGCAAGTCGTTTTACCTGTGATCCAACAAAATTCAGTTGTCTTAATTGATCAAGGGAACCCTGATTTAGATGCAATTAGAAAACAAGAGAAACTCGAACAATTAGTAGTACTGAGTTAAATTCAAAAATCAGTAGTTAGGCTTAATACGTGCTGGAAGCAATTCTTTTAGTTGGTGGGCAAGGCACTCGCCTGCGCCCTCTAACCATTTCCACGCCAAAACCAATGCTGCCGGTTGCAGGTTTTGCCTGCACTGAACACCAGATAGCTCTTGCTCGAGCCGCTGGTGTTGAGCGGATTATCCTGGGCACTTCTTACCGCGCCGAAGTTTTTGAAGAGCATTTCGGTCATGGCGAAAACTACGGCGTTGAATTGGTTTACGCAGTTGAGGATGAACCATTAGGCACTGGTGGCGCAATTAGAAATGCCGCTGCGCATTTAACTTGTGGTCCAAATGATCCAGTAATCATTTTTAATGGTGATGTTTTGACTGGACTAGATATCTCAGGTTTAGTCCAAAAGTGGCGTGAGGCAAATGCGGATGTTGCGTTGTATCTAACCCGCGTGGAAGATCCACGGCCGTACGGTTTAGTGCCAACTGATGCCGATGGTCGCGTACATGAATTCCGTGAAAAGCCGACAACTCCCGAGGAGATAGTCACAGATCAAATCAATGCCGGTTGCTACATTTTCAAACGCTCAATCATCGATTCGATTCCAAGTGATCGACCGGTTTCGGTGGAACGCGAAACTTTCCCAGAGTTGTTGGCAGCAGATCGAATTGTGATTGGTGTTGTAGACGAAGGGTATTGGTTAGACCTTGGAACCCCGCTGGCCTTTGCGAAAGGATCTGCAGATTTAGTCCGAGGTATTGCACCATCTCCGCTACTTGTTGGTCGAACCGGCGAAGCGCTAATCGAGACATCTGCAAAAGTTGACCCGAGCGCATTGATTACCGGCGGTACTTACGTTGGTCATGGTGCGGTAATCGGCGCGGGTGCTGTTGTTACTGGCAGCGTGATTTTCGCCAATGTTGAAGTTGGATCGGATTCACACGTTTCGAATTCAATAGTTAGTACAGCTGCTCAAATCGGTAGCCGATGCCAAATCGTTGACACGGTAATCGCCGAGCGAGCGGTAATAGCAAGCGACAAAGCATTAGAGCCGGGAAGTTTAGTTTTCCCTGACGAAAAAGTTAACTAACTTTCCGTCTCGCCTTTTTCGTCCATCTCAGCTAAGTATTGTTCAAAACTTGCAGCCAATTCGTCGCCGCTGACCATGCTGCCATCGGAACCTGCAGTCAACTCGCGACGAGTTTCCATCATTGAGTCATGCTGCTGCTCGAGCGATGCAACTACTTCACGGTTCTCATCAATCGACAAAATCTGCTTATCGATGTCAGCATCCATTTCGGCTGCTGCAGTGCGGAGGGTGTCACGTGGCAAAACTAGTCCAGTACTTAACGCCAACTGATCGAGAAGTGCAAGTGCAGCCTTTGGATAGTCACCGCCCGCTAGGTAATGCGGAACGTGAGCCGCGTATCCCATTGCCGGCAATTTTGCTTTCGTTGCCTCAAGTTCAATTAGTGCTGGCAAGCTGCCAGGAATTTCTACCTGGCCCACCCATGGCTGGTGAATTCCGATTAGCTCTGGATCTGAAGAGTGCGCAGTAATTTCAACTGGACGAGTATGTGGAGCTGGCCACGGAATTGCATGCATTCCAACAGTTAGCCGAACTCCATACTCACGAATTAATTCGATGACACTGCGAACAACGCTCTGCCATCCAAGATCTGGTTCCACTCCATGAAGTAATAGGAAGGTCTGGCCTTCGCCATCGGTAACTTCGGAAAGTGTGATGTGCGGGAGTTCCATCGATTCGTAGTGATCAGAATCAAAAATTGTTTTAGGTCGACGGCCACGGTAATCGTAAAGTGAGTCGATGTGGAAGTAAGCAACTGGGCGGTTCTTCATTGTGTCCAAGATGTGTGCCACCGCAAGACGGCCACCACCACCGGCGTCCATAAACCCGGTAAGCCCATGAATTAAGACGATCCCAGATTCCACGCCACCATCAAGTTGGTCAGCAGGCGGCACGACAACTGTGTAGAGGTCGCGAGCTGGATACATTTTTACTCCTGTTTGAACAAGTCTTACCTTTCTATTGTCGCTCATATCAGTGCCATTTTCATTCCAAGATCACCAAGGGCGTAACCCGGTCCAGAAACTCGAGTTCTTTCAAGGCGGGAGAATCCGCTAAGATCGGGGAATTGCCGAAAGGCAAGGTAGGGCCTTTAGCTCAGTTGGTAGAGCAACGGACTTTTAATCCGTGGGTCGACGGTTCGAGCCCGTCAGGGCCCACTTGCAATAATTGCCAGCTAGCGATTTGTGCGCTGTTCGCTAATTGAATTTCCACCATCAATAACAATGACCTGACCGGTTATGTAACTGGCTTCACGACTAGCTAAGAATCCAACGACGGCAGCAACTTCGGCTGGCGTTGCGGAACGCCCCATCGGAGTGCTGCCTCCTTCATGACCTTCGCTAACACTTTGGGAAGCAGTTTGGATCCAGCCTGGTGCAACGGCGTTTGCAGTCACTCCATGCTTTGCTTCATCCACTGCAAGTGACTTAGTCAGGCCAACCATGCCAGCTTTTGTCGCCCCATATGCAACATCATTTCGAATTGCCATCACCGGTCCAGTCAGGCTCGACATCATGATGACTCGACCTGCGCTTGATTCTCGTAAGTGCGGAAGCGACAGCTTGGTTATGTAAAACGCTGAGTTAAGGTTTCGGGCAACTGAATTGTGCCAACCCTCAACGCTTATCGATGCACCATCACCGGCTTCACCGACTTCTTGCATTGGCGCATTGACACTGGTCATTCCGGCATTGTTAACCACGATGTCTAGTCCACCCAAAAAATCCAAAGCATTTGAAACCACGGTCTCGGCTGCAGCAAATTCAGTTAAGTCAGCGACACAACCCGCAACGTTGAAATCTTGGGATTGCAACTCGGCAACTCGATCATGAAGACGGTTGCTGGCACCAGTTAGGTAAACGGATGCACCCATTTCGCACAGCAACTTTGCACTGGCAAAACCAATGCCCGTTGGCGAGCCGGCGCCCGTGATTAGAGCCTTAGATTCAGAAAGGTTAAATGGAGGTGTCATGGCACCATCGTGCCAGTGAATGGCTTGAGATGAGCACGGAATTCAAAGTGGATTTAGCTGAAATGTGATTAAGCACCTATCCACCTGGTGTTGATCAGCACCAGGCAATGGGACAATAGAGGCTTACCAAGGAGAATTCTTAATGGCTAACAACAGTCCGGGTTATGCAATTACATTGCGTGTTGAGCTATCGCCCGAATCGTCATCTACCGCAAGCTTGGCCCAAGCAGTTATTGATACAGGTGCTGCACTGACCGCACTCGATGTTGTTGAATCAAGTCACGAACGAATGGTCGTAGACGTCACTTGCGACACTTCCGACCCGGATCATGCTGATCGCGTAACTGCGGCAATTGCGTCCATCCCAGGAGCACAAGTTCGCAAAGTTAGCGATCGAACCTTCTTGCTTCACCTCGGTGGAAAGTTAGAAGTTAAACCAAAAGTTCCACTACGTACCCGCGACGACCTTTCTCGTGCTTACACCCCAGGTGTAGCTCGAATCTGTATGGCAATCCATGAAGAACCGAAAGATGCTCGCCGATTAACCATTAAGCGCAATACTGTTGCTGTTGTAACGGATGGCTCTGCAGTCTTGGGTCTTGGAAACATCGGCCCGGCTGCAGCTTTGCCAGTCATGGAAGGTAAAGCTGCCTTGTTCAAGCAGTTTGCTGACGTTGATGCTTGGCCAGTTTGCCTTGACACCCAAGATGTTGATGAGATCGTTCGCACCGTTCAGATTTTGGCGCCGGTTTATGGTGGCATCAACCTTGAAGATATCTCCGCACCAAGATGTTTTGAAATCGAAGCACGCTTGCGCGAACTGCTAGATATTCCGGTGTTCCATGACGATCAGCACGGCACTGCAATTGTTGTACTTGCAGCCCTTACAAATGCATTAAAGATCGTGAAGAAGAATCCAACAGATTTGAAGATCGTAATGAGTGGTGCTGGCGCGGCTGGTACCGCAGTTGCGCAGTTACTTTACGAAGCTGGCATGAAAAACATCACGGCTTACGACATGGAAGGTGCGATCTATAAAGATCGCCCGAACAGTGAATCAACCAGTGAATGGATGCTGGCTAATACCAACAAAGCTGGAGTAACTGGAACCCTGAGCGACGGTATTGCTGGTGCAGACGTGTTTATCGGAGTGAGTGCTCCAAATATCTTGACTGAAGCGGATGTTGCTTCAATGGCCCCTGATTCAATTGTGTTTGCAATGGCTAATCCTGATCCTGAAATTGATCCCGTGATTGCTGCCAAGCACGCGAAAATTGTGGCAACTGGTCGCAGTGATTATCCAAACCAGATCAATAACGTCTTGGCGTTCCCAGGAATTTTCCGCGGCCTGCTGGACGCTGCCTCCTCCAAAATCACGACCGAGACATTATTGGCGGCAGCAAACGCAATCGCTGGTTGTGTTTCGCCTGGACAGTTAAATGCCAGCTACATTGTGCCAAGTGTGTTTGATCCAAATGTTGCCAAATCCGTCGCGAAAGCCGTTGAAGACGTGGCCCGACGCGCCTAGTTTGACTTTCACCTTGGTTGAAAGTTAAACTAAAGTAGTTCAACTTTCAACTATTAAGGAGTCGTCATGGCTGATCTTTCTTCAATCACGGGAACCTGGGTTATTGACCCTTCTCACTCACGTTTGGGTTTTGAAACCCGTCACGCAGTAATCACAAAAGTTCGCGGACACTTTGCAGATTTCGAAGGCACCATCGTTGTTGGCGCAGATGCTGCATCATCCTCCGCAAAGGTAACTGCAAAGCTAGATTCAATCGATACCGGCTCAGCCGATCGCGATGGTCACTTAAAGAGTGCTGACTTCTTCGATACGGAAAACACAAACGAACTTGTTTTTGAATCAACTGCAATCAAGGCAACTGGCGACACTTTTGTAGTCACCGGCAACCTAACAATCAAGGGTGTAACTAACAGCATCGACATCGCTGTTGAACCAACCGGAACTGCAACAGATCCATTTGGTAACGCACGCGCAGGCTTTGAAGGAACTGGCGAACTAAGCCGGAAAGATTTCGGTCTAACTTGGAACGTAGCCCTAGAAACAGGTGGCTTCCTAGTCAGCGACAACATCAAGTTGCAGCTAGATATCTCAGCTATCAAGCAGTAATCAAGTTCTGAAACTTTCCCAGAAAAAACTAAAGAGGATCGATGCCTAGGCATCGGTCCTCTTTTGGTTTGCGCAGATGAATTAGAACGCGTCGCGCAAGCGCTCAATGACGCTCTTGCGAGTTACATTGTTCTTTTCCATATTGAACGAGCGCACGATGTAGTTCACATCAGCATTTCGGTTCTCGCCAATGGCATTGTTAATTAGAACTGCATAGTTTGATTCCAATGCAGGGAATCCAACAACGGATTCGGTTTCATTCATTAGAACACTCATGGTGTTTTCCTCTCAGATGTGGGGGTCTCCCACATCTCAATTGTCCCAGACGTCTATGAATGCCTCACGTCGAAAAGGTGTCCTAAGCCTTAATTCCACTGTGAACCTTGCCACATTTCGTTGAATTCTCAACTAAATCGTGACCCAGGCCACAGTCCGCGTACGATTACCAGTTATGAGCAACTCTGATTTAACGCACATCGATGCAGCCGGTAATGCCCACATGGTTGATGTTGCCGATCGCGAAGTGACAACCCGCACCGCCACAACAGTTGGTCGAGTGCTTTTGTCGAATGAAGTAGTGACACTGCTTCGCGATGGCACAGTTCCAAAAGGTGACGTTCTAGCTACTGCTCGAATTGCCGGCATTATGGCCACAAAGCGAACACCAGACTTGATTCCACTTTGCCACCCAATTGCGGTTCACGGAGTTTCGGTAGAACTAGTCGTGGTTGATGCAGGTGTTGAAATTACCGCCACAGTAAAGACCGCCGATCGCACTGGCGTTGAAATGGAAGCATTAACTGCAGTTGCAGTTGCCGGATTAACCGTAATCGACATGGTTAAAGCGATCGATCCAAGTGCCACGATCACAGATGTAAAAATGATCCACAAAGATGGTGGTCGTAATGGCGAATGGAATCGAAGTTAAATGACGATTCGTACTGCAGTTGTGATTACGGCAAGTAATCGAGCAAGTGCTGGAGTGTATGCGGACACGAGTGGTGAAATCTTGGCAACAGGATTAGCCAAACTTGGTTACGAACTTAAAGATCCAATTGTGATTCCAGACAACATCTCACAAATTCAGGCCGCCATTGAAACTTCACTTGCTCAGAATGTTGACCTGATTGTCACAACAGGTGGAACGGGAGTTTCACCTCATGATGTAACTCCAGAAGCAACTGCGCCGCTGATTAAGAAGTTACTTCCGGGAATCCCAGAAGCTTTTCGAGCACACTCACGAGAACGAGTTCCAACTACAGATTTGTCACGTGGCCTCGCTGGCGTAACTGGATCTTCACTAATCATTAATTTGCCTGGATCACCTGGTGGTGTGAAAGACGGACTAGTCATAATTGAGCGGCTAGCCGGACACATCCATGATCAGATTGCTGGCGTAGATCACACGCCTACGATTAAGGCATGAGTCAACCACTTCGCATTACGACTCGAGCGAGTGACCGAGTTAAGCGCAAGCAATTGCGACGCATGAAGTCAGTTGCGACTGGACTTTTATTGTTGTCAGCCGTTGTTTACTTACTTGCCAAGCGGGCTGAAGCTGAAGGTGCAGCCGAATGGGTTAGTTACGTTCGGGCCGCAGCAGAAGCGGGAATGATCGGTGGCCTGGCTGATTGGTTCGCGGTTACTGCACTGTTTCGCAGACCACTTGGATTACCAATTCCGCACACCGCGATTATCCCGACTCGCAAAGATGCAATCGGTGCAAGCCTTGGTGAGTTTGTCGGCGATAACTTTTTGTCTGAAGAAGTAGTTCGCAACAAACTGCAGTCAGCAAATATTTCGCATCGTCTAGGCAGTTGGCTGAGTAATCCCGAGAATGCCAAGCAAATCACTGACGAACTCTCTGGCGTGGTTGCGTGGGCTACCTCGCTTGGAGATGACGAAGATATTGCTGAAGTAATTGAGGAGACTTTTCGTCGAACGGCAGAAAATTTTGATGTGGCGAAGCCACTTGGAATCTTCTTAGTTAAGGCCGTTGAAAATGACGCACATACGCCGATCGTCGACATGTTAGCCAAGGCAATTCAAGATTGGTTAGAAAATGATCCGGTGCGCGCAAAAGGCTGGATTGATAAGCAACTTCCAAAGTGGTTACCAGGGCTTGGGAAAGATAGAGCAGGCGAGTGGCTCTACGAACGTTTGGTTGAGTTAAGTAAAGAGGTTCAATCTGATTACGAACATCCGATTCGCAGATCTATCGAAAGATTGTTACATCGATTCGCAGATCAACTTCAATCTGATCCGGCAATTATTGACCGAGTCAACCTAGCCAAGATGAAGCTGGTTGACCGCCCAGAAGTTCGCCACACGATCTCCGACATATGGATCTCCACCAAGAAAACTCTGCGCCAAGAGGCTGCAAATCCAGAAAGTGAATTGCGAAATCGTTTCACGGTCTTGATCTCTAACTTTGGAACTAAGGTTACGGCCGACCGAGATTTGCAGGTAACAATAAATACTGCAATTGAAAATGCAACTACTCATTTGGTCGATAGATATCGGGATGAAATTTCTGACGTAATTAGTGACACAGTTGCGCGGTGGGATGCCGGAGATACAGCGAAGAAAATTGAACTTCAAGTTGGTAGAGATCTGCAGTTCATACGAGTCAATGGCACGATCGTTGGTGCCTTAGCAGGAATTGCCATCCACGCCATTGGTGAATTGGTTGTGCGCTAACTAAAACGCCGCGCGCTGCAATCGATCGTTGATTGCCTGAGCCAGCCCTAGTCCAACGGGTGGCACGACATAAATCGTTTCAAGTTCTTTGTCATCGCCGGCTCGCAAGCACCCGTAGAGCTCGTGTGCATACTCGTCAATACTTGCAGGAGATCCAAGTCGAACAAATCCCGAAGGTGTTTTGATATCCGCAAGGGCTAGAAAGCCAGCTTTAGGTAAAGCTGCGATCTTTGAAACATCGGTAACCAAAACAACATTTGCTCTTGGGGCGTAGTGCGAATCAAGCGCGCCACTAACTCGAGGTGAGTTATCTTCCGCTGTAGCAACTGCAATTCCGGTGATGCGCTCAATATCAGACGAAGTTATGGCGCCTGGTCGAAGAATTACTGGAGCAGGGCCAGTGGCTAGAACGATCGTTGACTCCAAGCCCACTTCGCAATCACCACCGTCCAATATCAAATCGCCGTGAGCCGATAGGTACTCACCTAAGTCAGCAGATACATGTGTAGCACTCGTTGGAGATACGTGCCCAAATCGATTCGCACTCGGCGCAACTAATCCTTGGATTCCTTCAGCCTTTAGTTTGCTAAGTAGCTCATGTGCAATTGGATGACTTGGGACTCGAACAGCGACCGTATCTTGGCAACCTGTCACGGCATCACTTGCGATTTCAGTTCTTGGCCCAACAAGAGTTAGGGGTCCGGGCCATACTGCGGCGGCTAACTCATGTGCCCATTGCGGGAGTTCTGAAATCCAATCGTTGGCATCGCCAGCTGTTGCAACATGCACGATCAATGGATGGTCTGCTGGACGTTCCTTAGCGGAGAATACTCGAGCAACAGCTGACCCATCTAAAGCGTTGGCAGCTAGTCCGTAAACCGTTTCGGTTGGGATTGCGCACAATCTGCCGGTAGAAAGTGCAGTTACGGCTTGAGCAATATCATCGACAATCATGGTTGCTCGGGTTTCATGAAACTAGCCCCACCAGAATGCAGTTGCGATGCCTAGGTAAAGGGTAATCAAAGCGGCTCCTTCAAACCACGTTGATTGGCCATCGGAAACTACAACGATTGCGATAAAAACGGCCATGAACATTACTGCAAGAAGTAGCGGCGATAGAACTAATGTGAAAGTTGCTGCACCTACAAGCGGAGCAACTAACGCAATTAGGGGAGCAACAATCATTGCTACTTGAACTGGTGATTGCAAAATGATTTGCAGTGCGTAACTTTGCTGGTCCCGTAGTGCTAGTTGAACACCAGCAAAACTTTCCACAACGTTACTTGCCAATGCAACAATGATTAACCCGGCAAACGCCTCAGAAATACCCAGAGTCGACATTGCAGATGGCAATACTTCAACAAACCAACTTGAAACCACAATCGAACCCGTGAGTGCAACTAACACCATCAACGCAGCGACATTAAATGGCCACTGTCCGTGCTCATCAACTTCGCTGGCAGCAACCAGTGCTTCGTTCGTTCCAGTAACCGGTGACTCATGATTCGCGTGACGAATTGTGTCGGGAATTGAGGCAAGAAACAAGACAATCAAGAGCAGCGAAATAATCACCGTGATTGCTCGTTCGTACTCAACTGCAGGAGTGTTAAAGCTGGCCGCTAATGATGGGATGGCCAAGGCAAAAACTGAAAGCGCCAACAACATACTTAGTTGACGGGCTGAAACCACATTAAAAGACTGCCGACCATATTTTCTGCCGCCGACGACGAAGGCAATGCCCATCACCAACAAAATGTTGGCAATGACAGATCCAACGATTGTGGCTTTAACAATTTCATAAAGTCCAGCTTTAAGTGCAAACAGAATCACAAAAATCTCAGGAAGGTTGCCAAGCAAAGATTGCAGCAAGCCATTTAAGCCACGGCCAATTCGGTGACTAATTGCTTCTACGCTGCGAACTACGAGACGAGCAATTGCACCCAAGGCAATGGCCGAAGTTAGGAAGGCTAAAACAGGGTTACCGCTTGTGTTGTTCAAAATTCCAGCCGCAGTTGTAATGCCTAGAACTATGGCTAAAAGTCTGCGATCAGAATGGCTAAGTACAGCTAAACCATGTGGGCGTTCGACTGTAATGGTTGCAACTTTGCCCGCTTTAGCGGCTCGGCGACCACGATATCCTGAGCTTGCTACTTTTTCAGACTCTGGCTGTGGATCAACTCTGCGACGTGACATAACTTGAATCTTACCGTTTCTGAGATATCGGAAATTATCCCTTGATTTCTAACGTTACATACGCCGATTTCAACACTTCAATTAATCTCGTACGCAGTACTTGCGCACGGTCGGCGAATTGCAATTGTCGATTAGCAAATTCTTCTCTGCCGGCTTGAGTCTCAACTGGAATTGGAATTACACCAAGATCTGCCAAGTCATACGGTGCTGTTTGCATATCAACAGTTCGAATATCTTTTGCTAGCGAGAACGCATCACGAACTAGGTCCGATCCAAAAATGGGTGCGAAGCGCTGCGCGTATTTGTATAGGTCCATATTTGCGTGCAAGCAGCCTGGCTGCTCAACTTCATTTCGATCAACTGGAGTTAGTTGAAGTGGATTTAGCGGCGCGGCAATTGGAGTGAAGAACCTGAAAGCGTCAAAATGCGTGCAACGTAATCCAACTTCATCAATGGTGGCGCGAATTTGTTCTTGACTAAGTCGCAGCGGCCACTTCTCGTGGCGCACTTCTTCGGCGCCAAGAACCATGGCCCATTCGTGTAAACCAAAACACCCAGACCGTATCGATCGCTCTTGGGTCTTTGATAGAAAGTTAAGAAGATTGATGGCCGCTTCTTGATTCTTAGCTAACCATTCAGGTTGGATCTGAATTTTGCCATCAACAAACTCATAGCTCCCTGATGGGAAATCTTCGAATTCAACTTCGGTTGCGACTAGTGAGAATCCAAAACCAGGATGCCAATTCAGCAATTTGTTAGTACTGATCGGGTAGTACTCGAATAAGAAATCATCGACTGGATGGCTCTCATGACGAGAGCGACGCTCCAGCCGCGGAGTTACCCAAGGCAAAACTTGTTCTTGGTGCACATCTCGCAATTCATGCCAAACCTCGGTTGGCAACACTGCTTTATTCATATACCAACTAGCTCGCAAAATCCGAAACAACTTTGCTTTGACCATCTATGAATTGATCGACCACACTTCGTGCCAAAAGCGCGCCGACTACATTTCCGGTGCCGCTGTAAGCACCGACGGCCCAAACGCCGGGTTGGACTTGCTTCACAATCGGCAAACCAGATTCTGTGTAACTCACAATCGCAGCCCAATGATGTTCAATTGGAGCTGTCGCACCGAGTGCTTCAAGGCTTTGAACAAGGTAATCACGCATCGTTTGGGTCGGTTCAACTACGTCAGTAGCTTCTTGGGCTAGCGCCAAATCCCTGCCACCACCGATGGCAATACGTCCGTCGGGAAGTTGTTGCCAATAGTCCCAACCTTGACGGGTGTAAACCGCATATTTCAGTTTAAGTTTTTCATCTGGCGCAGTAGAAATCATTTGCAGGCGAGTTGGTTGTACTTGATCTGCAAGTTCTGGCAGCGCCTTACCCAAGTTTCCATCGACCGCAACCAAAATATGCTTTGCTCTACTGCTTCCTTGATCTGTCGTCACGATCCCAGATTCAATTTTGATCGCTGGTGAGTGAGTGTAGATTTTCGCCCCCGCTGCTTGTGCAAGTTTTGCAAGTGCGATGGCGCGTTTAGCTGGATGGAAAGTGCCATCTGTTGGAATCAAAATCCCAACACCCTGGTCTCCCTCATAATCTTCAACTGGAAACCCATCAGCTATCAATGCATCGCGGTGCGCATAAGTATCTGCAAGTTCTTCCGAATCTTCGCCAACCTTCAGTTCACCAATGCGAAGTGCACCAATTCGAGAAACCGCCTCAGGCGTTGTTGCCTCTATGCGATCCATTTCATCCAAGGTGTGTTGGTACAAAGCAGTCGCCCGTTCGATACCTAACTCTTTTCGAACGTTGTGATGAAAGTCTGCGATTCCAGCCAAGAGTAGGCCACCGTTTCGGCCAGCGGCACCAGCAGCAATGCGATCAGCGTCGATTCCGACAACAGACAAGCCTCGTTGGGCCGCGTGTAGTAACGCTGTTAGTCCAGAACCACCAAGTCCCACAACTACGAGATCAGCCTCAATTGCTGATGTGAGCTGGGGAAATTCAGGGCGCTCGACATTTATGTCCCAGACGATACCCATGATTTACCCATTTCATTTGAATGCTAATTAGGTTTTTTGTGCCTTAGGTAACAGCATAGGAGTATGAGTTCGACCTCTGAAAATCCTGCTGAAAAGTTGAATCCAAAAGATGAAAGTGCTGCGAAGTTACGCGCACTACTTGATGGAATTGAATTAACGCCGGAACAAACAAGCGATGATGCTGCCCCGCCATCTAATCGCGATCGGGAATTACTTGAGGACGTTCCGCCACATCACGGTTAAGGCAACAACGCGATCGTGAATCCTTGATTTGAGATGTGACCAGCGATGCTGATTGCTGCAACCGAATCCACTCCAACGATGATCGACGTTCCTGCTGTTCCGCCAGAAAACATCGAACTCTTAACGGCGGAAGGAATTGCCAATATCTTCGCCCTTGAGGCAATCAAAATTCCAGTGTTAAATCCGTCGTTACTCGCACCATAAACATCGATGTCGTCACCTACGTTCAACAGCGAACCGTTAGTGCTGGCACTAACTGGAAGCGAAACGGCAACATAATTTCTTGGCAAACCAGAAAGTAAGTTAGAACCAACTAAATCATTGCCGCTGATTGGCTGATTTGGTTCTAGTGAGCGAGCTAAAACCCGCCCAACTAAATCGCTCGAGTCCGATTGCAAAGTTTCCCATGAAGATTCGGCCGCAATGAATTTTTCAGTGAAGTCTGATGTAGTCAAAGTTTTTCCGGCAGCCAACGATTCAGTGGCAACGAAAATTTTTACTTGAGATCCAGGACTCGGAATCACCAAACTCAAAGCAAGCAAGGTGCCAAGGCCGGCAAGTGACGCCGCAATAGAACGCCGATACCGAACGATTAATGGATAGTACTTGTACATAAATTCGAGGTTTTTCATAGTCGTGCCACGATAAGTCCAAACCCAGATTTCGCGACTTAATTTGTCCACAGGTACGATTGCAGGAGTCGAAAGGAAATCATGCCTACCTACCAATACGTTTGCGGACAATGCGATGCACCGCTTGAGGTAGTCCAATCCTTTTCCGATGATGCGCTAACTACTTGCCCAGAATGCAATGCTGAAGCGCTGAAAAAGGTCTATGGCTCCGTCGGAGTTGTATTTAAGGGCTCAGGTTTCTATCGAAACGATTCGCGGGGAACCACTACCTCAGCAACTACAAGTTCAACGGAAAGCACCTCGAGTTCTGCGCCAGCAAGCGCCCCGGCCGCAACTCCAGCACCAGCAAGTTCACCAAGCCCAAGTGCTTAAATTTGGACTAAGTGCTGCAGTCGGTGCAGCAATTGGATCGCTAGCCCGGCTACAAATTTCTTATTGGTTTCAAACCCCGAGTCAAACTTCTTTTCCATGGGCAACTTTCGCGGTGAATGTAGTCGGCGCGCTCTTGATTGGCTTAGCTGCAACTTCGCAACGAGTCGCTTCTAGTGAAAACCGCAGACATTTTGTCGTGACCGGTTTACTTGGCGGCTTTACCACGTTCTCAGCAATCGCGGTAGAAACTTTGCAACTTGCAAACTCACCAATTATTTCTGCCACTTATGTAGTCGGAACCTTCGCGATTGGTGTCGCAGCAACTCACATCGGTAGTTTGCTAGGACAGCGACGATGAATCTAATTCTTTTTGTTCTTGCAGCCGCATTTGGTGGCTTTATTCGCTTTGCGTTTGAGTACTACTTACCTCCCGTTGGAAAGTTCGCATTTCCTCGTGCCACTCTGATGGTGAATATTTTTGGCGCGTTCTTATTGGGAATGGTTTTGGCATTGCCAGGGGAATGGCAAGTGATATTGGGTGCAGGCCTTTGTGGTTCCTTAACAACTTTTAGTGGAGTCAGTTTGCAGTTACACCGCAGACTTAAATCACAGGCATTCAGACCAGCGATGATTTATGCAGTCATCTTGATTTCAGTCGGAGTCATCGCCGCAGGTGGCGGAATGATTCTGGGTCGCTATCTATTTAGCTAATACGAATAACTCGATTTGGCGTCACAATGATGTCAATTGGTGCATCGTGAGATTCACTTGGAACGGAATCGTCAACCTCATCATCGAAAACTAAACATATTCGTATCGGACCACCCAATTCTTTTGGTGAAACATTGGCCAGAGCGCGGTCATAGTATCCAGCTCCTCTGCCTAGTCGCGTACCATCAAGGCCCACGCGAAGTGCTGGGATCAGAATCGCACTTGCTTGCGAAATATCGATGTCGGCCGCTGGTGGCTCCTGGATTCCGTAACTGTTGGTAATCAGGTCATCACCATCAAATCCCCACGCCAAAGAATTCCCAGGTTTCATGATGGGTAAGGCGATATCTTTTTCAAGTCCGCGTAACTTCTCGCGTAGTGGCAACGTAGGTGGCTCAGTTTTCATTGACACAAAACAGGTAACAAGTTTGCCTTGGCATAAGTTTGCCCAGTTGTGAGTTGCGATACTCAATCCAGCCTCAGAAATTTCTTCGCTACTCCGTGCAGCTCTCGCGGCGATCGATTGATTGCGCACTGTGTCTTTGGAACGACTTCCCATCCCTTTACCGTATTGCCAGTAAAGTCTAGGTATGAGCAACAGGGGCGCAATCAATAAAGCTGTGATTCCGGTAGCGGGACTCGGTACGAGATTTTTGCCAGCCACTAAAGCCACCCCAAAGGAAATGTTGCCAGTAGTCGATAAACCAGCGATTCAGTATGTAGTCGAAGAGGCGGCAGCTTCCGGCATAACTGATGTGCTTTTTGTCACCGGCCGAAATAAGGAATCTTTAGAAAACCACTTCGATCGATCTCCAAGCCTCGAGCAAACCTTGGCCGAGCGTGGTGCACATGAAATGCAAGCCAAGATTTCTGGTTTAGCAGGCCTGGCGGCAATGCATTATGTACGGCAGGGTGTCCCGATGGGATTAGGCCATGCAGTACACATGGCAAAAGACCACGTCGGTAATCACGCATTTGCAGTTTTACTTGGTGATGATTTAGTTGATGTCTCAACGCCGGTTCTGCCGGAAATGTATGCAGCCCAAGCAAAATTTGGTGGCAGCATTTTGGCTCTGATGGAAGTCCCCGAAGATCAAATTCATTTGTACGGTTGCGCCGCCGTTGAACCAACAGATGATGCACACATTGTTCGAGTCACCGAGCTAGTTGAGAAACCAGCACCAGGAACTGCGCCAAGCAATCTTGCAGTTATTGGTAGATACGTGATTGATCCTTCGATCTTTGGGCTGCTAGAAAACCTTGCTCCGGGTCGTGGCGGCGAAATTCAACTAACGGATGCGTTGGCGCAACTAATTGATCTACCAAGCGAGTCAGGTGGTGGCGTACATGCCGTTATCTTCCGCGGCAAGCGTTACGACACTGGTGACAAACTTTCTTATCTAAAGAGTGTGGTTTCTATTGCACTGGATCGTGATGACCTAGGACCGGATCTTCGGGCTTGGTTGACTACATATTTAGCAGGCGGAAATTAATGCGCTCAGTAGAGCAACACCTTGAGGCAGTGCTAGCAAATGTTGCACCCTTGGAATCTCTGGAAGTCGGATTATTAGGTTCAGTGGGATGTGTCCTGGCTGAACAGGTAACTACAAATGACAATGGCAATGAGCATGTCTTGATTCCGCAAGGAACTGCAATCGGTGCTCGACACGTTGCGCTTTTGGCCGCGGCAAACTTAGGTCGAATTTGGGTGCACCCGAAACCTCGCGTGGTCATCCTGACTATCGGAAGCGATTTGGCTGATCCGGGAACGTTAGAGGATCTGCGCCCAGACATCAATGGCATCGCATTAACAATTGCTTCAACCGCTGCGGGGGCAATGACATTTCGTGTTGGTCCACTGCAAAGCGATGCTGACTTAATCAGGTCTGCAATCGAAGATCAATTGGTTCGAGCCGATGTAATCATTACTGCTTGCGGTATGAATGCTGGTGACTACGACTTATTAACAAGCGTGCTTCGCCAGCTCGGTCGAGTCGAAGTTTCTCGAGTGAACATGACACCAGGTGGCGCCCAAGGTTTTGGCGTTATTGGTCCTGATGCCACTCCAATTTTTGTTCTTCCAGGTAACCCAGTTGGCGCATTGCTTTCCTTTGATATTTTTGTTCGGCCCTTGATTAGACGGCTTATGGGGCACAGCAAGCTTCATCATCGTGTTATTGAAGCCCGCCTTGAGTCGCCTGTTGATGGCGCCGGTGATGACGCTCGATATGTTCGCGCGCGCCTATCGCGTTCCGGAAATTTCCCGGTGGTGAAGTCGTTAGAGAACAGCAGCGACCATCCATTGTCTGGCTTGGCAACCGCCGATGCATTGATTGTTATTCCTGCAGGAACTGATCGCTTGAATGCTGGTGACACCGTAAAAGTTATGCAAATTGACGCACCAGGTGACGAGTAATCGGGTGCAAAAGTGACTAAAGCTTGGCCGGTGACTTTAGTTCACGGAGACGTAAGGGTTAGACCGCTGCGGGTTCGAGATGCAAAGCGCTGGCAACAATTGCGCAAACTCAACCAAGACTGGTTGCAAGAGTGGGAAGCCACATCACCAATGCCTAGTGTTGAGCCAGCTCCAACATTTCGACAAAGTGCGAAACGAATGCTGGCTGAGGCCAGAACTGGCAGAACCATGCCATTCGTAGTCGAGTATCAAGGAAACTTTGTTGGCCAAATTAATGTTTCGGACATAACGTATGGCTCGCTTCGTGGCTGCCACTTTGGCTACTGGATTGATGAGTCTGCCTCCGATAAACGCATCATGACTACGGCAGCTGCCTTAGTAACTGACCACTTATTACAAACTCTCCAACTCCATCGGATTGAAATTGCAGTACGGCCTGAGAATATTCCAAGTAATCGCCTAGCAATTCGACTTGGTTACACCTTTGAAGGTCTTCGCCCATCGTTCTTGCACATCAACCGCAAGTGGTGCGATCACAACATCTACGTGATGATGCCCGACACTATCTCTGGTTCGGTACTCGATCACATCTTTAGCTAGGGCGACACGACTAGGCGATATTCCTTTAGTTCCGCAAGAAATTGGCATTTACGCCGTACCGTAAATATTCATGACCGGGTTGTTGTATCTCATCGTTATTGTGATGTGGGCAGTAGTCCTAGTTCCAATCTGGTTAAAGAGTCACGATCGCAATCAAGTTGAAAACAATCTTCGTGAAGAAGGTGAAGTTTCCATCAAATGGCGTTGGCAAAAACGCGAACCAATGTCATCTAGACAACTCGCATTCGTTCGTCGACGTCGAGTGGCGATGACTTTGTTCACGGCATTGGTAGCCACCATAGTTTTGGGTGCGTCTGGAAGAATTTCAGCTTTTTGGATTGCCGCGCCAGCTCTTCTGATTGTTGGCTTTGCCTCAGCGGCTGCGCGAAATGCAAAGCAGGCACCGCGACCTGTGCGTCAACACCAACACATAGATGAAAGCGCACCAAGAACTCAACCTGCGATTCCAGATCATCGCACAGAAATCATCACGCTTACCGAAACAGTTACTGAAACTAGACGTACTTGGCAGCCTGTTGAGACACCGCTTCCTTCTTATGTAAAGGCCGATAAAGCGACCACGTATTCTCGCGTAATTGATTCGGAAAAGCCATGGACTGGACAAGACATGGTGGAGCAAGCTGAACTTCTCAAGGCTCAGCGTGCCGAACGAATTCAGGAATCACAAAAGCGTTTAGAAGAAGCTCGCGCAATAGCAATGGAAAAAGCCCGTAAAGCTGCGCTAGCAGCGGCGCAATCATATCCTGAAGTTGCAGAAAAGCGCGCAGTAAACGAATAATCCTTTCGCGGTAGAATCAAGAAAGCGAAGGAGAGTGAAATGCAAACGACTATAAATGTTGCAGGTATGACATGTGGACATTGTGTTTCCGCCGTAACCATGGAACTGTCTTTGCTTACTTCCGTTACTGAAGTTGAAGTTGATTTAGAGTCTGGCCAGGTCACAATCACTTCTGATGGCGATCTTGACCAAACCCAAATTGCAACCGCGATTGACGAAGCCGGATACGAGATCGTAACCAACTAATGTCAGCCAGAAGCGTTGAACTTAGCGTGGGTGGAATGACGTGCGCTTCTTGTTCACGTCGGGTAGAGAAATCTTTAGAAAAAATTGAAGGTGTCCGGGCATCAGTTAACTATGCAACTGGAGTTGCATTTGCAGACGTAGACCCTGAAGTTACGAATGAAGAATTAATCGCAGCAATCGAAAAAACTGGATACACCGCGTCTGTTTCCGGTAAAGCTATCGAACTCTACGGGGTGCGTGAGTTTAGAGTCAGACTAATTGTTTCTGCGTTACTAACAATTCCGCTCATGACTATTTCCATGATGCCAACGATGCAGTTTTCGTATTGGCAATGGGTTTGTGCGGCACTTGCTACACCAGTTGCAATGTGGGGAGCTTGGCCGTTTCACCGGGCAGCCTTTTTGAACCTGCGGCATCGAGCGGTGACCATGGATTCCTTAGTTAGCTTGGGCGTATTCGTTTCTTATCTTTGGTCGATGTGGGCAGTTTTGTTCACTGACGCAGGATCACTTGGCATGACTATGAGCGCCGAGTTTTTTCCGATGCGAAGCCAAGGCGCACATCCTGAGCTGTATTTTGAAGTCGCCGCTGGCGTCACCAGCTTGGTGCTCTTAGGAAAGTACTTAGAGCATCGAGCGCGGGAGCAGTCGCAAAAGGCGATCGAGAATCTAGCGAGCTTAAATCCAAAATCTGCATTAGTGATTAAAGATGGTCAGCAGGTAAATATTGCAATTGAAGACGTGCAAGTTGGGGACATGATTTATGTTCCCGCAGGAAGTCAGATTCCGGTTGATGCAGTTGTAGTTACTGGCTCAGGACATGTCGACAATTCGCTGGTGACTGGAGAATCACTTCCGATAGAAGTCAATGTTGGAGATGATGTTATCGGCGCAACAGTTTTGATCGATACGGCTCTCACAATTCAAGCCAGAGCGGTGGGCAAGGACACAGTACTTTCTGGCATTTCGAGACTTGTGCATCAAGCACAAACGGGGAAAGCCGAAGTCACGCGATTAGTTGATCGGGTATCTGAAACATTTGTTCCTATCGTCGTTGTCCTTGCGGTATTGACCTCGATTACCTGGTTTGCCATATCTAGCGACTTAGGTTTTGCAATCACAACGGGAATCGCCGTACTTGTAATTGCCTGTCCGTGCGCTTTGGGATTGGCAACTCCAACAGCACTCTTGGTTGGAACAGGTCGAGGTGCACAACTTGGAATCTTGATTCGCGGCCCACATTCCATCGAGTCAAGTCAAAAAATCAACGTAATGATTATGGATAAAACTGGCACTCTCACTGATGGTCGAATGAGCGTTGTTGATGTGGTCAGCAAAATCGAACCCGCAGATTTGTGGCAGATCGTGGATGCATTAGAAGCAAGTTCGACACATCCAATTGCTACCAGTCTTCGAAATCATGCGCGCAATTACGAATTCATAGCTACGACTGCGAACGAAGTTCAAACCATGGCCGGCTATGGAGTAGCAGGTTCAGTCCTAGGCGCGAAATGTGAACTGGGTTCGCCAAAGTGGCTCGAAGTTCCTGCTGGGGAATTATCTGACGCATTGACAAACTTCCAAGCTCGCGGAGACAGCGTCGTCGTTGTACATCGTGCGTCCAATGCGGTCGCAGTAATTGCTCTTGCTGATGCCATCGATCCAAGTGCCCTACCAGCTTTAGCGCACTTGAAGAAACTTAAGATCACACCGATTGTTGCTTCAGGTGACAACGAAATTGCCGTACAAAAAGTCAGCGAACAACTGTTAATTGCTGATTACTTTGCCAACAGTTCTCCGGCTGCAAAACTTGATTTAGTTAGCAAGAGTCAAAGCAAAGGCAACTTTGTAGCCATGATCGGCGATGGCATTAATGATGCGGCAGCACTTGCTAAGGCACATTTAAGTTTGGCCATGGGAACCGGAGCCGATGTTGCTGCAAGTTCGGCCGATATAGTTTTGTTGCGCTCAACCATGGAAGCAGCAGTTGATGCAATTGAGTTGTCCAGAGCAACTATGCGAACTATAAAAATGAATCTTTTCTGGGCTTTTGCCTACAATGTGGCTGCGATTCCACTTGCCATGTTTGGATTACTCGGACCTGTAATTGCAGCAGCAGCCATGGCATTTTCTAGTGTTTTTGTTGTTACCAATAGTTTGCGACTTCGATCTTTCAAATCAATTAGCAGTTAAACCCAGGTGGGTAGCCACATTCGCAGCTGCCACATCTCGTAACTGATCGAATGCCCGGTAAGGATCGGGTAAAAGAACGCAGTAAGCGCGGCAGCTACCAGCAAGAAAGTGAGACCAGGCCAACGCAACGGAATCGGTTTACTACTGGCCAGGTTTTTGTTTACAAAATATAGACCCAATGCAAGAGCCATCACGGTGTATGGAATGTAAACGACCGAGTAGAAACTGAAAGTGGTGCGCGCAGAGAAAAATAGCCACGGCACCCAGCCAGCAGCAAATGCAACAGCGATTGGAAGTGCTGCACTATGCCGACGGGTAACGGCAAAGAAGATAATGACTGCGAGGGCGATTGCTCCACCCCACCAAATCAGTGGGTTACCAAGTGGGATCACTTCTTGTGAGCAGGAGTTAGCACCGCATGTTGGATCTGTCTCGTAAAAGAAACTTGTTGGCCGAATCATCAAAGGCCAGGACCAAGGATTTGATGCGTAGCTATGTGGGGTAACTAAATTCGTATGAAAGCTCAACATGTCTTTGTGATAATGCAGCAGGCTAACTAAAGCGTCAGGCAGCCACGAAGAAACCCCATTTTCGGCAGCCCAGTTACGATTCCAGCCACCCGAACTGCGAAACCAACCAACCCAACTAGAAATGTAAATCGCGACGATTGCAATCGGCATCAATAATGCGGGCAAGAAGTCCCTAGTAAACCAAAAGCTAAATCCTTCAAGGCGCTTACTTCGGCGCTCGTAATCCCAAACCAGCATCAAGATGCCAAAGGCAGCAGCGAAATAGACACCGCTCCATTTCGTGGCACAAGCTAATCCAAGTGCAATCACCATCGCCCAGCGCCAAATTTTGGTGCCTCCCGAATTTGCCGAGTCGCGATCAATGATCAAGAATCCAAAGGCACAGAGAGTAAAGAAAGACAATGAAGTGTCAAGCAAAGCGGTCCGACTCATTGCGATGTGCAAGCCGTCCAAGGCAAGCATCAGCCCTGCCATAGTCCCGATGAAGTTTGAGTTGGTGAGTCGTCGCGCAATTCGCGCAGTTAACAGCACGCTTAAAATTCCAAGTAGTGCGATTGCAATGCGCCAACCAAATGGCGTAGCTCCAAAGATTGCTTCGCCACTAGCAATTACCCATTTACCAATTGGTGGATGAACAATGTAAGAAGCGGCATCAGTAAAAATACTCTGAAAGTTTTCGCCACCACTTGCCAACAAGCTAGCGTCGGCATTTTCAATTACTTTTCGTTCATGCCCAAAACTTAAGAGAGCCAGGGAATCCTTAACGTAGTACGTTTCATCGAAAATTATGGCGTGTGGTTGACCTAAGTAGGGCAGGCGCAACAGTGCGGCCAAACCTGTTGCAGCTAGTGGTCCGCGCCAGCCAACCCAACCGCCTTTCGGTTTGCCTGGTAAATCCAAGTCAAAAGCCTGGCGCTTTGAATGCACTTGGTCTGCCTCGGATGTCTCCACTGCTTAAAAGTACAGGAGTTGTTGCGGATTAGGTAGCGATTCAGGTGAGCTCCGATTTAGGGGATGATAGAGGAATGTCCGGTCAGTTATTTCTTGCGGCAACGCCAATCGGAAATATTGGCGATGCATCTACAAGGTTGCGCGAGGTTCTGACTTCTGCAAATGTGATTGCCGCCGAAGACTCTAGGCGAGCACATCGACTGCTATCCGATTTAGGAATTACCACTCAGGCTCAGATTTGGTCGTTTTACGACGCAGTTGAAGAAGCCAAAAGTCCAGAGCTAATCAGCCGCGTGCTAGCTGGCGAAACAGTTGTCATGATTTCTGATGCCGGGATGCCAAGTGTTAGCGATCCGGGCTATCGGTTAGTTCAGGAAGCCATCGCACAGAACGTAAGAGTGTCAGTGATTCCTGGGCCGTCTGCGGTATTGGCGGCGTTGGCAGTCAGTGGACTTCCGGTTGATCGGTTTTCGTTTGAAGGCTTCCTGCCAAGAAAATCAGGCGAGCGCCGAACCTTGTGCGAGACGTTATTGCATGAACCGCGAACTATGGTTTTCTTTGAAGCTCCACATCGCTTAGTGGATTCACTAGTTGACCTAGAAGCAGTTTTTGGTTCTGATCGCCAAGCGGTCATTTGCCGAGAGCTAACTAAGACTTATGAAGAAGTTGTTCGCGGCACATTGGCAGAACTAGTTGCGTGGAGCAATCGCGAAATTTTGGGCGAGATAACGCTTGTTATTTCAGGTGCCGAACCATTGCCAACAACTACCGCAGATGACTGGATTGGCTTAGTTTCAACCCGAGTGCAAGTTGGCGAGTCCCAGCGAGATGCCATTGCCGCAGTTGCTCGTGAATTGGGTGTTCCAAAGCGTGATGTTTATGACGCGGTTCTAGCGGATCAGCGCGAGCGAAAAAGTTAATCTACTTTCGCTCTAGACTTATCGCATGACCAGCACCAAAGCTTTCTACCTCACGACACCTATCTATTACGTGAATGATGCACCTCATATTGGACATGCGTATACGACCGTCGCTGGTGACGTAATGACGCGTTGGCACCGATTGGCTGGCGAAGACGTTTGGTTTTTAACTGGTACTGACGAACATGGTCAAAAAGTTCTCCGAACTGCAGAATCTAATGGTGTCGAACCCCAAGCGTGGGCAGACAAACTCGTGGCTGATGCGTGGTTGCCAGTCCTTGATGTCATTGATGCAGCCAATGATGATTTCATTCGGACTACTCAAGAGCGCCACACCAAGCGAGTTCAAAGGTTTTTATCGCAACTTAAAGATGCTGGACATATTTACGAAGGTTCCTATGAAGGTCCTTATTGCGTAGGTTGTGAAGAGTTTAAACTTCCTGGCGATCTAATCGATGGGGAAGCTAAAGCAGATGGATCTGGCATTGAAAAGCTCTGCCCGATTCACTCCAAGCCAGTCGAGCAAGTAAGCGAAACAAATTACTTTTTCAAACTCTCGGCTTACACCGATGCGTTAATAAATCATTACGAGGCAAATCCACAGGCGATTCGCCCAGAGTCGGCATACAACGAAGTTATGTCGTTCCTACGTTCCGGGCTTCAGGATTTGTCGATTTCCCGTTCCACTTTTGACTGGGGAATTGAAGTCCCTTGGGATCCATCACAAGTTGTTTACGTTTGGTTTGATGCGTTACTGAACTATGCAACAGCAGTTGGCCTAGGCGACGAACCTGGCAGCGAAGGCGCAAAGAAGTTCGCCGAAACTTGGCCGGCTGATGTGCACTTAGTTGGAAAAGATATCTTGCGCTTCCATGCCGTGATCTGGCCAGCTATGTTGATGGCAGCAGATCTGCCTCTTGCCAAGTGTGTATTTGCGCATGGCTGGCTGTTAGTTGGCGGCGAGAAGATGAGCAAGAGCAAGCTCACCGGAATTTCGCCACAGAGCATTGTTGACTTAATTGGTTCAGACGCATTTCGGTACTACTTCATGCGAGCAATTATCTTCGGGCAAGATGGCTCATTCTCTTGGGAAGATTTAGTCGCACGCTATACCTCCGAATTGGCTAATGGTCTTGGAAACCTAGCCAGCCGGGTACAGGCAATGGTTGTGAAAAACTTCGATGGCTTACTGCCTGCGCCAGGTGAGCTTACATCGGCCGAAAAAGTATTAACCGATCTCTTGGTAAAGACCTCCGCTCAGGCAGACGTATCAATTCGAGCATTCGATTTCCAAACTGGAATTGTTGCCGTTAAGGAATTTATTGATGCAGTCAACCTTTATGTCACCGAGCAAGAACCGTGGACTTTGGCAAAGCTTGACGATGAAGAAAGTCGCTCGCGACTAGCAACTATTCTTTACACGGTTTGCGAATCCTTACGAGCAATTGCGATTTTGTATGCGCCAATAATGCCAAAAAGTATGGCTGCGCTATGGAGTGACATTGGTGCTGCTGAGTCAGGCATCAGACAGTCTTTTGTGAATGTAGATACTTGGGGACAGTTAAAACCAGGTGTAAAGATTACAAAGAGTGAATCTATGTTCCCAAGAATTGAAGAACCTGAAAGTATTTGAAATCTGAAACTTAAGGGCCACTTAAAGTTTCATTAATTAAGTTTCCAAATACTTCAGCACCAGTTTTTGTAAGGTGCACACCATCGGGAGCAAAGTAACCTTTATGTCCTTTCGAAACGGCATTCCAATCAGCAAGCCGAACATTTGGGTACTGAGCAACTAACGAAGCAATCATTTCGTTTGTCGGTTCCATCCAGACTCGAGGTACGCGCACATTTACAACCACAACTCGATTTCGATCACTTAGTTCATCCAGTATCGGCTTTAAGTCTGCTTCTTGAACGATTCCGTTTGTGCCCATATGGATCACAACGTTGGCACCCAAACGCTGTTCCTCACGTCTAGTTCGAATTCGATCTGCAAAGGCTCGTGGCTGTCTACTGACTGCAGCATCTATTGACACACTTCCAAAAACGCTGCGAAGGCTATTTCGTGCACTCAATACAACTGAGTCACCAAACACTACTGGCGGTAACTTGTTTTCAATTTCTTTGCGAATGACTGCTGCTTCTTGGGCACTTATAAGTGGGTCAACTTCGGGTGTTTCCGAGATCTTAACTGGCTTTACCGGATCATCATCAATCGCGGTGATGCCTCCGATTCCAGTTAAGTTTCCAGCATCGGGAGTTGGAACTCGATACATACCAGCCAAACTTGCGGCAAGCACTGAAACAGTGACCGAAGATAAAAGCAGTGTCCTCACTCGAGGGCGAGGGACTCCAGCTTCTCGCCAGATCGCTAACTGGGCGCCGATCGCACCATTTCGAATTGGCATCTCAACAAATCGAAATGACAAATCAGCAATTACCAAAACTATTGCTACCTTGACCATAAATGCGATTGGATCTGGCCATTGAATATCTACGCCAGAACGCATCAGAACAAAAATCGGCCAATGCCATAAATAGATTCCGTAAGACCGATCACCTAACCACTTAAGCGGCGCATTGCCAAGGATCGATCCAAACTTCAAACCCGGATGCGCTGCGACGATTACCAAAGTTGCAGTCAAGATCGATAAGACAAGAAATCCGCCACGGTAAAGGAACTCATTTAGTTCGCTCACGAAGGCAAAGAAGTATGCCAATCCGATAACGCTGAATAATCCCAAAGCATTCATGGCAGCGGCTCGATCCGCCGTTAATCGGTCATTTAACTTCTCGTGGCGCCAGAAAGCCGCTGCCGCACAACCAATCAGCAATCCCATGGCATGGGTATCGGTTCCAAAATAAACCCGACTTGGATCATTTGGAATTGGAAAGCCATTTGTGATGGAAAGGTAAGTCATCCAAGCTGTTGAAGCAATTGCCAATGTCGATGAAGCGATAAAGATTTTGAGTCGCGGGGAAAGGCGCCCAACCTTTATCTTGTACAACCCAATTAACATGATCGGCCAAATTACGTAGAACTGCTCTTCAACAGATAGCGACCATAGATGCTGAAGCAACGGTGGGCGCGAAATGTTTACGAAATACGATTGCTCGAAAAACAGATAGGACCAGTTGACTACAAATGTGATGGCCCAAGGTAAATCGCGACGCACATGGTAGGCCGCATCCATTACAAATAACCCAGAAACTAAAACGCTAAAAAACAACACCAAAGCAAGAGCTGGCATCAACCTTCGGATGCGACGAATGTAGAAACGTGCCCGATCAACGGTATTGGTCTGGACTAGCTCATCAATCAAAAGCGAAGTAATCAAGAAGCCTGACAAAACAAAGAAGACGTCAACGCCAAGGAATCCACCTACAAGGAGTGAGGCTTCAGCGTGATAGATGATGACGGCCAGAACCGCGATACCACGCAGGCCATCAAGCCCAGGAAGTCGACGATTCACTTATTTGCCTTTGCAATAAAATCGGACAAACTTAACTGCCCTGTTGCAACCCTAGATTACCAACTCATCGCTAACGTATAGGAGTGAGTGCAGTTAAGTTGGCTTTGCCATTAGCGGGTCCAGTAGTGGATACGCACTGTCATATGGATGTAAGTTTCGATGACGATTACATCCTGCCTGATGTTGACGAAGCTATGGCGGTTGCCAAATCAGTTAACGTCACAAAAGTAATTCAAGTGGGCTGTGATGTTGCCAGTTCTAAGTGGGCTGCTAAAACCGCACTCGAGCATCCTGATGTTTGGGCAACAGTTGCGCTACACCCAAATGCAGCGGCACATGATCCTGATTTAGAAACTTCACTTGCAGCAATTGCGGAGTTAGCTAAGTTGCCGCAAGTTCGAGGACTTGGCGAAACCGGCCTTGATTACTACCGAACCGAAGAATCGCAAGCGGCAGCGCAACACGTGTCTTTTCGAGCACACATAGACATAGCTAGAGAAGTCGGTAAGCCAGTCATAATTCACGATCGAGATGCCCATAAAGATGTAATCGAAACCTTAGAGACTTATGGCGCTCCTGAAACGGTGGTCTTTCACTGTTTCTCTGGCGATGCAGAAATGGCAAAGATTTGTGCTCAAGCCGGTTGGTACATGTCGATACCAGGCGTGGTCACCTTCAAGAATGCCCAGCAACTGCGAGATGCGGTCCTGGAGATCCCCGATCATTTGCTTCTGGTTGAAACAGACTCCCCGTTTCTAACACCGGCACCCAATCGGGGTTTTGCAAATGCTTCAACCAATATTCCTTGGACGGTTCGCGCTATTTGTGAGGTGCGCGGTCAATCTGAGCAAGAAATTTGTGAACTTCTTTTTTCAAACGCTGCAAGGGTTTTTGGGCCGTTTTGACAAATCTGAACTTGCCTTTACCGGGGAGGTTCAAGATAACGTGGAGTTTCGGTTCAATTCATTGAACGCGTAAAACTAACCAAAGCGGGGAAGTTATGACAAAACGTGGTCGCCATCGCGCGCCTGGTCGTCATGCCCGCCCAAAAAACCGTAATGTCCCGCTTAGATCTGCAATCGTGGCTGGAGCGGCAGTTCTGCTCACCGGTGGAATAACCGCCGCAAATAGCTCTGAAAAGATTCCGCCGTACATTGACGCTGTTGCCCTTGCAAGCGACTCACCAGAAACTTATGACGTAAGGAATCTCAACCTAAGCACTTCGGTCATTACTGAAAAAGTAAAACTCGATTACCCCACAGCTGCGACCGAAGATGCCAAGATTGCCGACGGAAAAGTTATTGTAAAAAAATCCGGTAAAGCGGGCACTGCCAACATCACCTACCAAGTTAAGTTTATCGCTGGGGTTGAAGTAGCTCGTATCGAAATCAGTCGGGTGGTCACAAAAGAGCCAGTCGAAGAATTTGTCATCCGGGGCACAGGTGCACCAGCTGAAATTGCAAAGGCACTGGCTGCTGCTGAAGCGAATACCGGAACCAAAGCTGGCAACAAAGAATATGCAAAATTATTCATTAGCCAGGGTTACGGCTGGGGAGATAAAGAATTCGCTTGCCTGGAAACACTATGGTTCCGCGAGAGCAATTGGAATCACAAAGCTAAGAACCCAGTAACTGGCGCGTATGGAATTCCGCAAAGTCTTCCTGGTAACAAAATGGCAACCTTCGGTGATGACTGGAAATCCAACCCAGCTACCCAAATCAAGTGGGGCGCAAACTACATCGAGGATCGTTACAACACTCCTTGTGAAGCATTAGATTTCTTTTACGCTCGCAACTGGTACTAAAAACTTCTTAAATGTCTGAATCCGCAGAACCTACATTGCTCGGTGCAACCGAGATTCGCGCATTAGCAGCCTCATTAAACTCCACACCAACGAAAAAGTTTGGGCAAAACTTTGTGATTGACCCAAATACGGTTCGCCGCATTGTCGCTCAGGCGCATGTTTGCGAAACAGATGTAGTTGTAGAGATAGGTCCAGGACTTGGATCGCTCACTTTGGCTCTTCTACCGAATGTTGCCAAAGTACTTGCCGTTGAAATTGACCCAGTCTTAGCAGGAGCTCTCCCAGCAACTATCGCTTTGCATGCTCCAAATTTGAAAGACAACTTAACGGTGATCAATGCAGATGCGATGCGTATTGAAGAGTTACCTTTAGAGCCAACTCACTTAGTAGCAAACCTTCCGTATAACGTGTCAGTTCCAGTTGTCTTACATTTTTTGGAATCGTTCCCGTCGCTAAAAGAAATACTTGTTATGGTTCAGGCCGAAGTGGCGGATCGAATGGCCGCTGGGCCGGGAAGCAAAATTTATGGTGTGCCCAGCGTAAAGATGGCTTGGTACGGCGACGTTACAAAAGCGGGAGCAGTTGGACGAAACGTTTTTTGGCCGGCACCAAATGTAGATTCTGGCTTAGTGCGATTAGTTCGTAAGGATCGCAATTTGGATCCACAGTTACGGGAACTAACTTTTGCAATTGTGGATGCTGCCTTCGGGCAACGTCGAAAAACCCTACGAACTGCGCTTGGCAACGTCCTTGGCACTCCACAGAAAGTGGAAAGTATCCTTCGCGATGCTGGAATTGATTCTGGTTTACGTGGCGAGCAACTTAGTCTGCAAGACTTTGTGGCTATCGCACTGCAGGCCAAGAAAGTAACCTAGGTTCGTGACCAAATCCGTAACGGTAAGAGTCCCCGGAAAAGTCAATGTTTACCTTGGCGTGGGGCCAAGAGAGTTTTCTGGGTACCACGAGCTGGCAACCATTTTTCAAGCTGTTGGAATTTATGACGAAGTAACGGTTTCAGCTTCTGAATCTCTTAGGATTACCGGCCTCGGATCTTTTGCCGATCGAATCCCAACAGACCAAACGAACTTGGCCTGGAAGGCTGCAGAACTGGTTGCTCGCGCATGTGGTGAAGAACCTAACATCCACATTCAAATCGATAAATCAATCCCAATTGCAGCAGGAATGGCGGGCGGCAGTGCAGACGCCGCAGCTACGCTTTTAGCTTGCGATGCATATTGGAATGCCGGAATTCCACGCGATCAACTCGACGCCATGGCTGCAACTCTTGGATCCGATGTGCCATTTATGTTGCACGGCGGGTGTGCACTAGGAATTGGACGCGGTGATGTTCTTTCGCCAGTCATGATCCGTGGAAGTTTCCATTGGGTGTTTGCGACATTCGAAGAAGGATTATCAACTGCGCAGATTTATGAAAAGACAGATGAATTGCGCGGCCTAGATTTTGAAAATGAACCAGTCGTTCCAGCTGAGTTATTAAGTGCACTGGCTCGTGGTGATGCACCAGCTCTTGGACGCTTACTTCATAATGACTTGCAATTAGCGGCGACCGTCTCGCGTCCAAAGCTGGGTCGCGTCCTAGAACATGGAATTGATTCTGGAGCGCTAGGTGCAATCATTTCTGGAAGTGGGCCGACTTGCGCATTCTTAGTTCGAGATGAATCAAGCGCAATAGATTTAGTACTCGCGCTTAAAGCATCTGGACTTGTTGATGATGTTATTCATACCCATGGACCAGTTCATGGTGCGCGCGTTATCTCGACATCAAGATAATCTTCTAGACTCTCGTAAATGAGCACACCAGATGAAGTCGACCGAATAGTCGATGCCTGGCAGCAAGAGCGGCCAGATCTTGATGTTGCCCCACTCCAAGTGTTGAGTCGAGTTTCCCGACTTGCCCGCCACCTTGATATCGCCAGACGTGAAGCATTTGCAGCCAACGACCTAGAGCCAGGCGAATTTGATGTTCTGGCCGCGTTGCGTAGAGCTGGAAAACCATACACATTGTCACCATCAGTCTTGATTTCGCAAAACTTAGTAACCAGCGGAACTATGACAAACCGGATCGATCGACTTGAATCAAAAGGCTTAGTGGGTCGTCTGCCTGACCCATCTGATGGCCGCGGCATTTTGGTGCAACTTACGCATTCAGGAAAGTCTGCTGTCGATCGGGCACTTGAAGAATTGTTATCCCGCGAAGAATCACTATTAGCTACAGTCTCAAAAGCAGATCAAGAAAAGTTAGCAAATGTATTGCGGAGCATTGTCTTGCCGTTCGATGAAGAATCATCAGGGCAAGAAGGCTAAGAAATTACTTTTCGATTCTTTGGCTAATTAGTCGTGGATTGATTTCAAGTCCCACAGCGCCGTTCCACACCAGGTTCACCAGGTGTGCAATAACTTCATCTTTTGGAGTGTCGCGTTCATCTAGCCACCATTGACCCGTTAACGCAACCATTCCTACGAACATGTGGGCATACATAGGAGCCATTTGAAATGGGAATCCACGCAATTTGAATTCTTTGGAAAGCAATTCTTCAACTCGTTGTGCAACATCAGAAAGTAGGGATGCAAAACTTCCAGTCGGAGTTGTTGATGATGAAGCGGCTGGGGAGTCGCGTAACAAAATTCGAAACCCATCAGTGTTTGATTCGATGTAATCGAAAAGTGCACAGGCAGTCTGTTCTAGAAGCAATCGGGGATGAACTGCAGTCAATGCTTTGGTAATTGAGTTAAGCAAGTAAGTCATTTCGCGATCGACAACGACTGCATATAAACCGTCTTTAGATCCAAAGTGTTCATACACAACTGGTTTTGAAACATTTGCAGTATTTGCGATTTCTTCAACAGTTACAGATTCAAAGCCCTTTTCTGCAAAAAGCATGCGCCCCACTTCAACAAGTTGAGCGCGGCGCTCATGACCCGTCATACGAACGCGGTCAGCATCAGACACGCGAGAGCGCCCGGAAGAATCCAGGTCGTTTTCATGTTCGTGTGTGATTGCCACAGAATTTCCTTTACTAGAAGTGCTCACTTGCGTGAATCCCAAGGCGGTTTAGGTGCATTAGCCAACCGACTAAATCCGCTTGGCAGGCTTAACTAAATCAACTCGCTCTTAGGATACCGCGTACCCAATTGGTCATTATCGCGTTGCAAAACCTATTCGTTTTGGGAATCTTGCCCCTTGGCGCATAAGATTTGCAGGCAGGCTAAGGGATACCTAAGTCAGCATTCCCGGATCGTCTAATGGCAGGACAGCACTCTTTGGAGGTGCTTATCGTGGTTCGAATCCACGTCCGGGAGCAAGTTTGAAACAGTAAACTAGAGGCGTGGAACCATCGGGCGCGCAAACTAATCAGCCCGCAGCAGTAATTGTCTTAGCTGCCGGTGCCGGCACCAGAATGAAATCAACAAAGCCGAAAGTTTTACACGAAGTTCTAGGGTTAACCCTTCTAGACCACGTTCTAAATGCCACATCACCATTAAATGCCGAGAAGACTTTAGTAATTGTTGGCCATGGTCGGGATCAAGTACAGGAACATTTAGCCAACACACATCCAACTTTGTTAACCGCTGTGCAAGATCAGCAGAACGGAACAGGGCATGCAGTAAAAATTGCCCTGGATGCTCTTGGCGATTTGTCGGGGCCAGTTTTGGTACTTGCTGGTGACACTCCGCTACTTACGACTTCTGATTTGCAATTAGCTTTAAGCAATCTTTCAGGTAAGGCAGCTTCGGTTTTGACTGCGCATCTGGCGGATCCAACTGGCTACGGTCGAATTGTGCGTAATGCCACTGACGGTCTAGAGCAAATCGTCGAGCACCGCGATGCATCCGATGCGCAGTTGTTGCTAACGGAAGTTAACTCTGGGGTCTATGCATTCGACGCCGAGTTACTCCGGAAAAGCCTTGCAAAACTAAAGACTGATAATTCTCAAGGTGAGCAGTATTTGACCGATGTACTGGGAATTCTGAGAAGCGAAGGATTTGAAGTTGCGGCGGTTGCGACTACCGAAGAAAACATTCTTGGTGTAAACGATCGCCGGCAACTGGCAGACGCCGGTGCTGTTTTGCGAAATCGCATAAACAATGAATGGATGTTTGCCGGCGTAACAATGGTGGACCCAAGTTCGGTTTGGATCGACCGCACAGTTGTTCTGGAACCCGATGTCACGATTTTGCAAAACGTCTCAATCACTGGATCCAGCATCGTTCGGGGTGGATCAACAGTTGGACCAGATAGCTCATTACACGACACGGTTGCAGATCATTGCGCAACGGTCGTTCGAACCACTTCCAACGGTGCAGTAATTGGTGAAGGTGCAACCGTTGGTCCGTACACATATTTACGACCAGGCACCGTACTAGGTGCTGGAGCCAAAGCCGGCGGCTTTGTTGAAATGAAGAATGCAAATCTGGGTGCCAACTCAAAAGTCCCACACCTTTCCTACGTAGGTGATGCAACGATTGGTGATGGCACGAACATTGGCGCAGCAACAGTCTTTGTTAACTACGACGGCCAAGAAAAGCATCACACCCATGTTGGAAGCCACGTTCGGATTGGCAGCGACACCATGTTGGTTGCGCCACTTGTGATTGGCGACGGTGCTTACACCGCTGCTGGGTCAGTTATCACCGAAGATGTTCCTGCTGGCTCAATGGCAGTAGGTCGGGCCCGCCAGCGCAATATTGTCGACTGGGTACTTCGACGTAGACCCGGTAGTGACTCGGCAAAAGCAGCACTGGCAGACTCATCCCATAAGAACTCCAAGTAAAGGAAACTAGATGACTGGCATTACGCAAAACAATGCAAAGCGAATGGTTCTTATCGCAGGCCGGTCACATCCTGAACTTGCGCAAGCAGTTGCGGACAACCTTGGTACTGAGCTAGTTCCGACTCGTGCATACAACTTTGCAAATGGCGAAATCTTCGTTCGCTTCGAAGAATCCATTCGCGGGTGTGATGTCTTCGTGCTGCAGACCCATACCGCTCCAGTAAACGAATGGATCATGGAGCATCTCCTAATGGTTGATGCACTAAAGCGGGCTTCTGCCAAACGCATCACTGTTGTAGCTCCGTTCTACGGATATGCCCGCCAAGACAAAAAGCATGCAGGTCGTGAACCAATTTCGGCACGCTTGATGGCAGATCTGTTTGCTGCTGCTGGCGCAGACCGTTTGATGAGCGTTGATTTGCACACTGCACAAATTCAAGGATTCTTTGACGGACCAGTTGATCACTTGTTTGCACTTCCAATTTTGGCGGCACACGTAGGTCGAACTGTTGATCGTGAAAAGATCACCGTGGTTTCACCAGATGCTGGACGCGTGCGTGTTGCGGAGCGCTGGACAGATATTTTGGGCGCACCGCTAGCCATCATGCACAAGCGTCGCGATCCTGATGTTCCTAACGAAGCGAAAGTACTCGAAGTTGTTGGTGACGTTAAGGGTCGAATCTGCATTGTCGTCGACGACATGATCGATACTGGTGGCACGATCGTTAAGGCATCGGAAGCCTTGTTTGAAAATGGCGCATCTGACGTAATTGTCACTGCTACACACGGCATCTTCTCTTCTCCAGCTGCGCAGCGATTGCAGGATTCTGGAATTAGAGAAGTTGTTGTAACTGACACACTTCCGATTCCACCTGAAAACCAATTCCCGAATTTAACGATTTTGCCAATTGCGCCATTACTAGCTCGCGCAATCAAGGAAGTTTTCGACGAAGGTTCAGTAGCCAGCTTGTTCGACCACGTCGGCGTTTAATTTACTTTCCGCTAGTTTGTGGATTTTGGCCCAATAAATCACACTCATTTTGGCGACCAGTCCGAACCTGGGCTAATCTAAGAGGGCTCCTCGGCGAGGGCCCTAAAAAGCCGTTATCGACGAAGGTCCGTTGTGGAGCTATCCATAAATGACCTAGTAAGAGGAGAAACACATGAGTGACGCATTAGTTGCAGAAGCCCGTTCCGATTTTGGTAAGGGCGCATCACGTCGCCTACGCCGCGAAGGCAAAGTACCAGCAGTGGTTTACGGCCATGGAATTACACCAATCCACATTGCGTTGGATGCACACAGCTTGAGACTTACCCTTCGCAAGAAGGTGACCTCACTTGAAATCGTTCTTAATGGCAAAACCGAAACCGTTGCCCCACGCGATCTTCAGATTGATCCAGTGACCCGCGGTATCGAACACGTTGACTTGGTTTATGTAACAGCTGCTGAAGCTGCGTCATTGGCGCGCGAAGCTGCTGAAACACATGCTCGTCAAGAAGCTGATGCAGCTGCAGCAATTTCTCTTGCTGAAACTAAGGCAGCTGCACGTGCCGAAGCTAGCGCCGCAAGTGATGCACCTGCAGTCGCAGCTGATGCAGAAGCTGGTAGCGACGAAACTTCTGAAGCCAGCAGTGATGCACCTGCAGAGGAATCTGCAGAGTAAGACCGTGTCAGAAAACGGTGCGTGGCTTGTAGTGGGACTCGGTAACCCGGGTCCCACTTACGCATCTACGCGCCACAACATCGGTGCGATGGTTATCGATGAACTAGTTGCCCAAAATTCTGAAAAGTTAACCAGACATAAACGTGCACTCGCCGATGTGTGTGAAACTCGCATCGGTGGCGCTCAAGTTGTTTTGGTAAAGCCGCTTTCATATATGAATGAATCTGGCGGTCCGGTAAAAGCGCTTGCCAAGTTTTATAAAGTTTCCCCTGAGCAAATCATCGTCTTACATGACGAACTCGACATCCCACTTGCAGCGATCCGAGCAAAGCTCGGTGGCGGCGACAATGGACACAATGGTTTGAAGTCAATCAGATCCGCATTGGGCAGCGGTGATTGGTTCCGAATTCGACTAGGCATAGGTCGTCCACCAGGACAGCAAGATCCAGCGGATTTTGTTTTGCGAAGTTTTTCAAGCGCGGAAGCTGCCGAAGTAGCAATACTTAAATCTCAAGGCTGTGAAGCAGTTTCAACCTTAATCACTAAAGGATTAGTTGAAACTCAGAATTTGTATAACTCATGAATGATCATGAGTTAGCGCGAAAACTTGCTCGGGAAACTGGCGCCCTGCTCATTGGCTTGAGGAACCACGCGACAAGTTTGCAAAGTGGCGAAGACGAAACACATTCTGCATTGGCGCAGGAAGTTCTCGGCAGCGAAGGTGACCGAGTTGCACACGATTACTTAATGGAACAGTTTGCAACACACAGACCTGAAGATGTCGTCCTTAGCGAAGAAGGCGACTTGGAGGTAGCTCGACTTCAAGCACAACGAGTTTGGATCATTGATCCGCTTGATGGAACTGCTCAATACTCAAGTGGGGGCGATGATTTCGCCGTGCACATTGCGCTATGGGATGCCGGCTCGCAGTCACCAAGCCAGATCGCAGCAGCAAGTGTGGCGGTGCCCGCTCGAAGCGAATTGTGGTCGATGGATGAACCGATTCAGCGCTACCAACCAACTGGTTCACCAATTCGAGTTTTGGTATCCCGAAGCCGACCGCCGCGCGAGATTAATGAAGTTATCAAGAAGCTTGAAGAATCTTTCCCCGATCGTGCGCCAGTAGAAGTTATTCCGATGGGATCAGTTGGTGCAAAAGTTGGAGCTATTTTGTCTAACCATGCCGACGTCTATTTCAACTCGGGTGGTTTTTATGAATGGGATTTGGCGGCGCCACTTGGCATTGCTGTCCATAACGGACTTTCGGTAACCGACTGCAGTGGTCGCCAGATTGAACTAAACAAAGTGAATTTGAAAGTAAATGACATCTTGGTTTGTCGCCCTGAATTAACTACCTCACTAGTTTCGGTGCTGAAAAAGCAATGACTCTGAAGTTAGTTAGCGATGCAATCGCCAAAGACACGAAGATCCAAGATGCGTTGGGTGATTTGAATTCTGGAATCAAAGTTCGCTTGGCAGTAACCAAGAGCGCAATTCCATACGTAACTGCAACTATCGCCAAAACCAAGCCCGTTGTTTTAGTGGCGCCAACTGAAAGAGCCGCACAGGATTTAGCGAACGCACTTACCGATTTTGTTTCCGAAGAGAATGTGGCAGTTTTCCCAGCCTGGGAAACCCTTCCGCACGAACGTCTAAGTCCAAGTAGCGATACTGTCGGCAGAAGAATGGCGGTCTTGCGTAGGCTCGCACATCCAAATGAAATCGCGCCCATAAAAGTGCTTGTCACAAGTGCCAGGGCATTTATCCAGCCAATAGTTGCTGGCCTTGGTGAAGTTCCTGCTCTAAACATTTCAACCGGCGATGAATTCCCATTAGAGCGCATGGTCTCGGAACTTTCGCGATTGGGATTTGATCGCGTCGACTTAGTTGATCGCCGGGGTCAGTTCGCAGTTCGAGGTGGAATTGTTGATCTTTTCCCACCTGCGCTAGAGCACCCATTGCGGGTTGAGTTTTGGGGAGACACTGTCGAAGAAATTCGAGCTTTCTCTATTGCAGATCAACGTTCACTTGGAATTGAAGTCGATCGAATTTTTGCAACTGCATGTCGCGAATTATTGATAACCGATGAAGTAGCTAAGAAAGCAGCAAGTCTGATCGGAGCACATCCAGAGTTATCTGAAATGTTGGAAAAGATTGCTGCTGGAATTGCTGCCGAAGGCATGGAGAGTCTGATTCCAGTCTTAGTTCCAAAACTTGAAATGCTCACAGACGTGATTGATGCAAATGCAGTGATAATCGAGGCTGAGCCTGAGCGATTAGAAACTCGAGCGCATGAATTGGTTTCTACAAGCGCGGAATTTCTCGAGGCCTCATGGAGTAATGCAACGGCTGGAAACGTTTCACCAATTGACTTAGAAGCTAGTGCTTTCCGCGATTATCGAGAGCTTCGAGACAACAGTAGTTCGCATGCCTGGCTTGGACTTTCCACACTAGGCGGACCTGAGGATGAAACGCCAGACATCGAAGCTACGCCAGAATATCGATCCCAAATCGAGGATTTCGTTTCAGACATTCACACTTGGTGGAAGGCGGGATCACGGGTAGCAGTCTCGATGGCAGGACATGGTTCTACCGAGAGATTAGTAGCGACCTTGATGGATCTTGGTGTTCCCGCGCGTCAATCCGAAGAACTTAGTACGGAATTAAGTGACCAAGTGATTGAAGTTACCGTTGGTCATCAGGCTTCGGGCATTCACGTTAAATCTGCCGGATTAGTTCTGGTTACTGAAGTCGACTTGTTTGGTAGTCGGGACGCTTCGAAAGAGAATCGATCTTTACCAAGTAAGCGTCGAGTGGTTATTGATCCGCTAACGCTAAAGAGCGGTGACTACGTAGTGCACGAACAGCACGGCGTTGGAAAATACATAGAGATGTCACAACGAACAGTGGCTAACGCGACTCGAGAGTACTTAGTACTCGAATATGCAGCAAGCAAACGTGGCCAGCGCGGGGATCGCCTATATGTTCCAAGTGACCAGCTAGATCAAGTAACCAGATACGTTGGCGGCGAAGCACCTACTCTTAATCGCTTAGGTGGCGGGGATTGGGCAGCAACTAAATCGCGAGCCCGCCGAGCTGTTAGACAGATAGCTGGCGAATTGATTCGACTATATGCAGCGCGAATGGCAAGTAAAGGCTTCGCATTTTCTCCCGATAGTCCATGGCAACGCGAACTTGAAGATGCTTTTGAGTACGTCGAAACACCTGACCAACTGGTAACTATCGATGAAGTTAAGCGCGATATGGAAAACGACATCCCTATGGATCGATTGGTTTGTGGTGATGTCGGTTATGGCAAAACTGAAATTGCGGTTCGCGCTGCCTTTAAGGCAGTACAAGATGGCAAGCAAGTTGCACTCTTGGTCCCAACTACGCTTTTGGTGCAACAGCACTTTGAAACTTTTTCGCGAAGGTACGCGCAATTCCCCGTTAAGTTAGCGGCACTTTCGCGATTCCAGACAGATGCCCAAGTGCGTGATGTAATCAGTGGAATTACCGATGGATCAATTGACATAGTTATCGGTACACATCGGTTGTTTAATCCTCAAGTGCGCTTCAAGGATCTTGGCTTAGTTATTGTCGATGAGGAACAAAGATTTGGTGTTGAGCATAAAGAGCACCTAAAGGCTCTTCGAACTAATGTCGACATGCTCACGATGTCCGCAACACCAATCCCACGAACTTTGGAAATGGCAGTTACTGGACTCCGCGAAATGTCGACAATCCAGACACCACCAGAAGAGCGACATCCCGTCTTAACTACGGTTGGGCCGTATGACGAAAAATTCATTACTGCTGCAATTCATCGAGAACTTATTCGCGATGGGCAAGTCTTCTTTGTGCACAATCGAGTGGAAAGCATTAATCGAGTAGCCAGTAAGTTAGCTGAACTAGTTCCGGAGGCTCGCATTGCAGTTGCCCACGGGCAAATGAACGAAACTACCCTCGAACAAATCATTGTTGACTTTTGGGAACATAAATTCGACATTCTTGTTTCCACAACCATTATCGAAAGTGGTTTAGATATCCCTAACGCAAACACTCTAATTGTGGATCGAGCTGACACATTTGGCTTGTCACAGTTGCATCAATTGCGTGGTCGTGTTGGACGAAGTCGCGAACGTGGTTATGCATATTTTCTGTATTCAGCAGACAAGCCTCTAAGTGAAAATGCGCACGATCGACTTTCCACAATTGCAGCTCACACTGATTTAGGTTCAGGTATGGCAGTTGCCATGAAGGATCTAGAGATCCGTGGTGCTGGAAATCTGCTTGGTGGGGAACAGAGTGGACACATCGCTGATGTTGGATTCGATTTGTATGTCCGCCTAGTTAGCGAAGCAGTTGAAGAAGTGAAAACCGGCGGCGTGGCAATCGCTGAAGAGATAGTAAAAGTTGAGTTACCTGTTGATGCTCACTTGCCACATTCCTATGTGCCGGAAGAGCGACTTCGCCTTGAGGCATATCGACGGCTTGCAGATGCTCGTACCAATGAAGAAGTAACGGGTGTGGTTGAAGAGTTAGCAGACCGATATGGCTCAATGCCTACCCCAGTTGAGACACTGATTTCAATTGCCAGATTGCGGGTTTCGCTGCAGGCAGTTGCCATTACTGAAGTGATTGCAACATCGAGTCATGTGAAGTTTTCGCCGGTCGAGCTACCTGAATCCAAAGTTCTTCGCTTAAACCGGTTGTATCCAGGATCAGTAATTAAGCCTGCAACTCGTACGATTGTGGTGCCTCGACCAAAGGGCGCATTGCTCGGATCTACAAACGATGCTGCGGATATAGACCTTGTGGACTGGGTTAATACCTGGGTGTCATCAGTAGTTGCATCTTCGTAATAAAATTGAAAAATAGATTCTCGAAAGGAACATCTGTGAAACTTCGTTCATTAGCTACTGCCATCCTCAGCGTTGCAGTGCTTGCAGGTTGTTCCGACTCACCCAAGCTAGCTGGTAGCGCAATTGTTGTTGATGGCAAGGCGATCTCGGCCTCGACAGTTTCGGAGCGCATTGACAAAGTTCGCGCCCAAATTCAAGTCACTGATCCAACACTGATTACTCAAGTTCCAAGTCTGGTTCAGATTAGCCAAAGAGCAGTGGACCATTTTGTACTTGTTTCACTTCTTGAAGAGGTCGTAGCTCGTGAAGGTATTAACGTTACGGATCTAGACGTATCTACCTACCGAGACGAAGTTTTTGCTCAGTACGCAAAGGAAACCATCGAAGCCCAACTAGCCTCGCAAAACTCAGTTCCAGCTGATGATGTCGATGGCTTTATGTATGAAATTCTTGTACAACGCGCGCTAATGGAAAAACTTGCACCGGGAGCTGACAGCCAAACCCAGTTTTTAGCTATGGCCGAGTACTTAACGAACTTGAGTCAAGAATTAGAAGTTGAATTGAACCCACGGTTTGGTAAGTGGGACCCAGCTAATCTAATTAGTACGCCAGGAGATCAAACTTTGGCCGTTCCGCTACCTATCTCGCTAGGTTAAGCAAATGACGAATTCACCTGTTGAGCAATTGGTCCAGGTGATAGACCAACTGAGAAGTCCTGGCGGTTGTCCTTGGGATGCCGAACAAACGCATGCCACACTTGCGCGCTACCTTCTCGAAGAGACCTATGAAGCACTTGAGGCAATGGATCAAGGTGACTTAGGTTCACTTCGCGAAGAACTTGGTGATCTATTGCTGCAAGTGGTGTTTCATTCCCGAATTGCGCAGGAAACCGATTCGACATTTTCCTTAGATGCAGTCGCCCAAGGCGTAGTCGATAAGTTAGTGCGACGGCACCCGCACGTATTCACCGATCTTGTTGTTACGTCTACCGAAGAACTTGAAGCTAACTGGGCCAAAGTTAAGCAAGAAGAAAAGCAACGAGAGTCTGTTACTGATGGCGTCCCGCTAGCAATGCCTTCCTTGCAGCTTGCTACTCAACTTATATATCGAGCCCGAAAAAGTGGAGTCGATGCGGGAAGCTCCGAAGTTAAGGAAAGTCTGCGCAATGTAGTTGGGGAAGTGACTCCGGAAACCTTGGCAGCGTTATTGGTTGCGACGGTTGAACTCGCACGCGAAGTTGATATCGAGCCCGAATCCGTATTGCGAGCAGAAATGACGCGCTATCGAGCCAGAGTCAGGAAATCTGAAGGCCTGTAATCTCTGGTTCAGCAAGTGCGGAATCAAAATCGCTAGACTTTAGGTATCGGCGAGGAAACCTCGCATGACGTCTTTGAAACTATTGGAGTCATCCTGTGTCAAGCATTTCTGATGTTAGAGCCCGCGAAATTCTAGATTCTCGTGGCAATCCAACGGTTGAAGTTGAAGTAACTCTTGACGACGACAGTGTCGGTCGAGCCGCTGTACCATCTGGCGCATCAACAGGCGCCTTTGAAGCTGTCGAACTGCGTGATGGTGACGAGCGCTACCTAGGCAAGGGCGTTATTCAAGCCGTGATTGCAATTGAAGATGAAATCATGCCTGCCGTTATTGGCTTTGATGCCACTGACCAAAGATTCATTGATGACACCATGATTACTCTTGATGGCACTCCAAATAAATCTCGGTTAGGTGCAAATTCAATTCTGGGTGTATCAATGGCCGTAGCAAAAGCCGCAGCACAATCTGCTGGTTTGCCTTTGTACCGATACATAGGTGGCCCAAACGCTCACATGTTGCCGGTTCCAATGATGAACATCATCAACGGTGGTGCACATGCAGACAGCGATGTGGATTTTCAAGAATTCATGATTGCGCCAATCGGTGCGGACTCTTTTCACGATGCCTTAAGAATGGGTGCAGAGGTTTACCACTCACTCAAAAGTGTTTTGAAATCTAACGGGCTCTCAACGGGATTGGGAGATGAAGGTGGCTTTGCACCGAACTTGCCAAGCAATCGCGCAGCGCTAGAACTAATTTCCGAAGCAATTTCAAAAGCCGGATTCAAACTTGGATCAGATGTGGCTCTTGCTATGGATGTGGCAGCAACTGAATTCTTCAAAGGTGGTAGCTACCACGTTGAAGGAACCGCTCGCTCAACTGAACAAATGATCGAACTTTACGCTCAACTTGTTAAAGATTTCCCAATCGTTTCAATTGAAGATCCACTCGCTGAAGATGATTGGGATTCATGGGTACATTTCACATCAGTAATGGGAGACCAAATTCAGATTGTTGGAGATGATCACTACGTAACAAACACTGAGCGAATCTCTAAAGGAATCGAACTCAAGTCGGCGAATTCCTTGTTAGTGAAAGTTAATCAAATCGGCTCTTTAACTGAAACCGCTGAATCTGTAGAAATGGCACATCGCGCCGGATTTACCACGATGATGAGCCACCGTTCTGGCGAAACCGAAGACACCACAATTGCGGATCTTGCTGTTGCATTCAATTGCGGACAGATCAAAAGCGGAGCACCAGCCAGATCTGACCGCGTAGCCAAGTACAACCAGTTATTGCGTATCGAAGAAGATCTCGATGAAACGGCACGATACGCGGGACGCAGCGCATTCCCTCGATTCAAGGGCTAAGCACGGCACAATAAAGAAGTGGCATCTTCTCCAAGGATCACTCCCAGGCTAAATGCGCGCGCAATTTCCATGATTCTTGCGGGCGTATTCATCATGCTGACTTTGGCTGTTCCGCTTCGCGCCTTGATTCAAGAGCGTCGCGAGATTAGAGACTTGGAGCAACAGGTTGTCTCCCAACAGGAAAAGATTGACGATCTAAATAATCGTCGGGCGCGTTTAGCGGATCCCGCTTACCTGCAAGCCTTAGCAAGAGAACGCCTCAACTATGTTTTTCCTGGTGAAATCGGGTTTGTGGTTCTTGATGAAGAAACAAATACAGCAATTACCGGAGTATCTGGCGCATTAGTTCCAAACGATGATTCTGCTTGGTACACCAAACTTTGGAGTAGCACCAAACTTGCCGATAAGCCGCCCGCAGCTGATGACCCGCTAGTCGTGCAATCCGACGATCTACCGCAGTAGCACAATGCTGACCCCAGAAGATTTTGCAGCAGTTCGATCTCAACTTGGCCGTGACCCAAGAAGTGTGATTGAAGTTGCCCACCGATGTTCGTGTGGCCAACCTGATGTATTAAAAACTTCACCACGCTTGGATGATGGCACTCCGTTTCCAACGCTTTATTACATGACATGCCCCAAGGCAACGGGAGCAATCGGCACACTTGAAGCAAATGGTGTGATGAAGGAGTTGGCTGATGCCTTAGCTGCCGACCCAGAACTAGCGGCAAGTTACGAAGCTGCTCATCAAATTTATTTGCAAGAACGCGAAGCAATTGAACACGTAGAAGAAATTGCTGGAATTAGTGCCGGCGGAATGCCAACGCGTGTGAAGTGCCTGCATGTTTTGATCGGACATTCACTAGCTGCAGGTCCAGGTGTAAATCCGCTAGGAGATATCGCCTTAGCTATGTTGAAAGACTGGGGACAAACCGGACCATGTGGGGGTGATTACATTGAGAGTGGCAGCAATTGATTGCGGTACAAATTCAATTCGACTACTGATAGCCGATATTGAGAATGAAAAGTTAACAGATGTTGTGCGCACCATGGTTATTGTTCGGCTAGGTGAAGGTGTCGATAAAACGGGTGAGTTCTCGCAAGCAGCTCTGGCAAGAACATTTTCTGCAATTGATGAATTCGCTGAATTGATTTCGGAACACAAACCGGAACGCGTTCGATTTGTGGCAACTAGCGCAAGTAGAGACGTTTCAAATCGCGCAGAGTTTGTTGATGGAATCAAGGTTCGTCTCGGGATTGAACCAGACATCATTAGCGGCGATGAAGAAGCGGAACTTTCCTTCTTGGGAGCAACTGCTGATCTGATTAACTTTGACTCAGCCCCAACCGCGCCGTACTTGGTTGTAGATATCGGTGGCGGGTCGACCGAATTTGTTCTCGGTACGAGCAAGCCAAAGTCTGCAATCAGCACAAATGTTGGTTGCGTTCGAATGACGGAACGACACCTAGTAAGTGATCCGCCAACTGTTGAGCAAATCGCAGGAGCTACCGCCGATATTGATGCTGCGATTGACCAGGCTTACGCGGCCGTTCCGGTTGCAGAGGCAAATAGTCTGATTGGCCTGGCTGGTTCCGTAACAACCGTTGCAGCTCTTGCACTTGGTCTTGCTGAATATGATTCAGAAGCAATTCATGGCAGCCGAATCTCAGCAGGCGAAGTTCATCGGGTCACGCAAGAGCTTTTGACTATGACTCGGGCGCAGCGGGCCACTTTAGGTCCTATGCACGAAGGTCGAATCGACGTGATTGCTTCGGGAGCGCTGGTGCTAGATCGAATTATGGCTCGAACTGGGCTTTCTGAAGTGGTTGTTTCGGAACGTGACATCCTCGATGGAATTGCTCGAGCCTTAGTTTCCAACCCCAGTTAGGAAGTTCTGGCATAACCTGTCAGGATTAAGCGGTGGAAAACACCACGCCCCTGTAGCCCAATCGGTTAGAGGCACACGACTTAAAATCGTGCCAGTGTCGGTTCAAGTCCGACCAGGGGTACCAGTTGCGGCGGATTAGTGCTGTATTCCTAGGACTTCAACCCTTCGCTGCTTGGTTTAACGGGTTATATTCAGGGTAGAAGTAAGCAGATGGTGACGATACTCGTCCCACGGGAGGAACAAATCATGGCAAGTCGTAATCCAGTCTTGATTCGCGCTACTGGCGAAAGCTTTGGTGGCGAAACATTCGAACCAGGTTCATTTGAGCAGCCAGCGTACTCAGGCGCTCGCTTGACTATGGACGACGTAATCGTAAAAACTGGCATGCTTTTTGCACTCTTAGTTGCCGGCGCCTTTGTTGGCTGGTCATCTCCAGGACTAACTTTTGTTGCGTTTTTCCTAGGGCTAGGTTTGGCGTTTGCCAACATCTTCAAGAAAGAAGTCAGCCCAGCACTTGTTTTGGCTTATGGCGCTGCTGAAGGTGTATTCCTTGGTGGCTTGAGTAAGACTTTCTCAATCGCATACGCAGACACTGCGCCGAATCTGGTTTCGCAGGCTGTCATGGGAACACTTATCGTCTTTGGAACAATGTTGTTCTTGTACAAGTCACAGATCATCAAAGTAAACGGTCGCTTCAAGAAAGTCTTTATGATCGCAATGGTTTCTTACCTTGTGATTGCTCTGGCATCTCTAGTTTCTAGTTTTATGGGTGTTGGCAGTGGCTGGGGCTTCTATGGAGTGGGTGGCCTAGGTCTTCTACTTTGTGTCGCGGGTGTAGCACTTGCATCGTTTTCTCTCGTTATGGATTTTGAGACGATCAATGAGGCAATTGCAATGGGTGTTCCAGAAAAGGAAGCCTGGCGCATGGCCTTTGGATTAGCGATCACATTAGTTTGGCTTTACACCGAACTTCTTCGCTTAATCGCCATTTTCTCGGGCGACGAATAAAGAATCTAAGCAAAGTAAAGGGGCTGGCTTTGCCAGCCCCTTTTTGCATGTGCAAAACTTCGCTTTCTTGGCAAAGTAAAGGGGTTGGCTCTGCCAGCCCCTTTTTGCATGTGCAAAAACTTCCAATCCTTGGCAAAGTAGGGGCATGAGCGAAATGCACTTGGTTTTAGATTCAGACATTCGTGGGCCATGGCCACAAGGAACCGAAGTTATCTACTTCGGTATGGGCTGTTTTTGGGGTGCAGAGAAAAAGCTTTGGAAGATTCCAGGTGTCGTCAGCACTGCAGTGGGATACATGGGCGGAACCGCTAGCGATCCAACGTATCCAATGGTTTGCACCGGAGCCACGGGGCACTCTGAGATTGTGTTAGTTGCATACAACCCAGCTGAGACTTCAGTTTATGAACTCTTGAAATGCTTTTGGGAAAATCATGATCCAACACAAGGCAATCGCCAAGGTAATGACATTGGTACTCAGTACCGCAGTGCGGTTTATTGGACTACACCAGAACAAGAAATTTGGGTTAAGGAATCCCGCGATGCATATAACGATGTATTAGTCGGAAAAGGTTTTGATCCAATCACGACTGAACTTGCGCCAGCTTCAAACTTTAAGTTTTGGTACGCCGAAGAATATCACCAGCAATATTTGATCAAGAATCCAAATGGCTATGACTGCCATGCCCATACTGGAATCTTGCTGCCAGAAATTGCAACACTAAACAGTTAAGTCTTTGACCAATTTTGGTTTTCGAGTTTCGGGCATAAACAGAACTAAAATCCATGTTGCGCTTGCAACGATAAGGCTCGCGATAAATGGCCAAGCAAAGCCACCGCTTGAATCCGCTAGGAATCCAAACAGTAACGGACCAATGATGATTCCGAGATCGCTCATCATTTGAAAAGTTGCCACCACAGGGCCGCCTTTTTTGCCATCGACGACATCGCCGACTACCGCAGAAGGTGCTCCGCCTAGAAAGGCAGCACTGACTCCCATTGCGACCATCGCGCCGTAAAAACCAAGCAGGGTTTCACTTGCGACGAGACAAAGCATCGCGATAACTAGAAACAACGTTCCGATAATCATGGATGGCTTGCGGCCCTTAGTGTCCGTCATGCGTCCAGCTGGAAGTAACAGCGAAGCTTGCACGACGCTGGTAGCTAAGAATCCATAACTTGAAGTAGCCGGCCCCTTTTGAAGAACTGACACTACAAAAAGTGGAATCAACGCGGTTCGGAGTCCAAAGGAAGAGATGCCATTTGAAAGATTTACAACCAGAGCAGTCCAGTAAGCGCGAAGCCTAAGTGCGGCTCGAAGGCTCATAGCTGGCTCTTGAGTCTCAGTGGATCCTGATGTGTCTTTTGTTGGATGCCCTAGGCCCTTCGGAAGTGCGAAGTATGCAGTCAGGGCGGCCAGAGTCAGAGTCGCAGCATAAACAAAGAACGGTGCGCGAATGCTTAAACCAACGACTAGTCCACCTACTGCCGGTCCCGCCAACCCGCCGAAGAGAAAGCCACCCTGGTAAGTGCTGGCTGCTCGGCCACGATGCGCTGAATCCACGGTTCGCAATAGCAATGACATTGAGGAAACGGTAAACATAGCCGAACCGGTACCGCCAAGGCCGCGAAGAAAAATTAGTTGTTCAAAGCTTTGGGATAAACCTGCCAGGGCACTTGAAATCGCAACAATACTGAGACCAATCCATAGAACACTGCGCTCACCAAACTTGTTAACTAGCCATCCGCTAGGTGCAGCACTTACAAATCGCATCAAGGCAAAAACGCTAATTACTGATGTAGCGGCGAAAGCCGATACTTCGAATGTTTGAGCAAAAACCGGAATGATTGGCGCCACAATGCCAAACCCAAGGGCAACGCAAAACGCAACAGCGGTTAGAACAGCAACTTCGCTTGGAAGGTCTCTAAAGTAGCGATCGAGTAATTTACGCATCTTTAGTAGTGCGTCACAATTTCAAAGCCCTTGGCAACTATCTCTGCCAATATTTGGTCGCGATGTTCGAAGCCACGAGTTTCAAGTTCAAGTTCCACGTCAACCTCACTGATTGCCAGCGCCGGGTTCATGCGAGTATGCGAGGTTTGAACAATATTTGTTCCCATCTCGGCTACACAGGCCAACAATTTAGCGAGCGATCCAGGCTGATCAGGAAGCCTGACTTGAACCATCAAGAACCGGCCTGAAGTTGCCAGGCCAGTCCTAAGGACTCGGCTAAGCAGAAGCGGATCAATATTGCCGCCGGACAACGTTGCAACAACCGGTCCTTCAAAGGCACTTGGATCATCCAAGATAGCGGCAGTGGCAGCGATACCAGCAGCTTCAACTTGGAGTTTGCTTCGTTCTAATGTCAGTAGCAATGCCCGAGCCAGTGATGCTTCACTAACAGTGCGAATCTCATCAACGTGCTGCTGAATAATTTGGAACGGAACATCTCCAGGTTTCCCAACGGCAATTCCGTCAGCCATAGTTGTCATCTTTGGCAACATTAATGGCGAACCCGCGGCAAGCGACGGTGGGTAAGCTGCTGCCATTTCGGCTTGCACACCAATAATTTTTATTTCGGGACGCAAACTCTTAATTGCAAGCGCTGTGCCAGCAAGCAATCCGCCGCCACCAGTGCACACCACAACGGTTTTTACATCTGGATTCTGTGCCAAGATTTCCAGACCCATAGTGCCTTGCCCAGCAACAATGTGTTCGTGATCAAATGGGTGAATAAATACCGCGCCGGTTTCGCTAGAGAAATCGCTTGCTGCGATCAATGCTTCATCAATAGTTTTGCCGTGGAAGATTACGGTTGCACCGTAACCAATCGTTGCCTGGTACTTTGGCAAGGGCGCACCTACCGGCATAAAAATGGTTGCTTTGATTCCCAAAATTTGAGCGGCAAGAGCAACGCCTTGAGCGTGATTGCCCGCACTAGCTGCAACAACACCATTACTTCGCTGTTCCTGCGTCAGCCGTGCGATTCGGTTGAAAGCGCCACGAATCTTGAATGATCCAGCACGCTGCAGGTTTTCGCACTTAAAAGTGACATCGACGCCATATTTCTTTTCGATCCAGCCAGCTGAGATAGATGGCGTATTGCGGATCACACCATCAAGTAGTTTTGCGGCTTCGTTTATGTCTTCAAGAGTTACTGGCTGCACTCGTCAATATTGGCACGCCTTGGCGCAACAATCTAATTTCTAGGTTTGAAAGCAATCTGGCCCATTCTAAATAGTCGAAGATTCTAGGGATTCTTGGCACTGGTAAGTTAGTCGAAGTAGTTAACACTCTAAGGATTTAAGCAAATATGACACTTGCGATAAAAGCATCAGGATTGGCCAAAGCCTACGGCGAGGTCGTTGCTCTTAACGGCATAGATATTGAAGTTGAGCAAGGCACGGTATTAGGCCTACTTGGGCCTAATGGCTCGGGAAAGACAACTACGGTAAGAATTTTGGCCACGCTATTGCAGGCCGATAGTGGATCAGCAAGTGTTGGTGGCTTCGATGTTGTTACCCAGCCCGACGAAGTTCGCAGCGTTATTGGACTAACTGGTCAGTATGCAGCTGTCGATGAGTACCTAACCGGCCGGGAAAACTTAGAACTATTTGGTCGACTATTTCACTTAAGTAAGTTTGATGCCGCAAAGCGGGCAACTGAACTTCTTGATCGATTCGATTTGTCTGATGCAGCAGATCGAGGAATTAAGGGCTACTCAGGTGGAATGCGCCGCCGACTCGACCTTGCAGCCTCGCTAATCGGTCGACCAAACGTTTTATTCCTAGATGAACCAACAACGGGACTTGATCCACGTAGTCGTCAAGGTATGTGGTCGGTAATTGAGAACTTAGTTTCCGAGGGAACCACCGTATTGCTAACAACGCAGTATTTGGAAGAAGCTGATCAACTTGCAGATCGCATCGTGGTTCTTGATCATGGCACGGTTATTGCTAAGGGAACCTCCAATGAACTTAAATCTCAAGTTGGTGGAGATCGCATTGAAATCGTCGTCGAGTCTTCTGCAGATGTAGCACGAGCATCTGAATTAATTCAAGAGTTTGGTTCTGCTGCTGCCAGTATTGAAGATGTTACAAAGACAATTCTTCTACCAGTCGCTGGTGGATCAACAGCAATCGTAAACATTGTTCGAAAGCTTGATGAAAACAAAATTGCAATTGCGGACATTGCGTTGCGTAGACCAACGCTAGATGACGTTTTCTTGAGCCTTACTGGGCATGCCACAGAAGACAATGAAGAATCTTCAGCGCCCGCCAAGGGCCGTCGCGGACGTAAAGGTAGGAGCTAATAATGAGCACTCTGACATCACAATCAGTTAAGGAAGAGACTGCACCACGCCCACGCCTTGGCTGGTTAATAACTGACAGTATTGCGGTATCGCGTCGACACCTGTTGAAAATTACCCGAGTTCCAGAATCGCTGTTCTTTGCATTGATTCAACCCGTCATGTTCGTTTTGCTTTTCGCGTTCGTATTCGGTGGCGCTATCGATGTTGGTCCTGGCGGGGCTCAGGCTTACCGTGAATATTTGATCCCTGGCATTTTGGCTCAAACTGTAATGTTTGCTGTTGCAGGCATCACGGTTGGTATTACCGAAGATGCCAGCAAAGGAATCATGGATCGATTCCGTTCGCTTCCCATGCGCCCAGGTGCAGTTCTAACTGGTCATACCTTGGCTTCGTTGCTGCAAAACATTTTGGTGATCATGATTCTTTCGATCACTGGATTCTTGGTTGGCTGGAGAATTAATAATGGGTTCTCCAATGCAGCGCTTGCTTACTTAATGTTTGCCTCATTCGCTTACGCAATCACATGGGTAGGTGCCTGGATTGGGCTTCACATGCCAAACTCTGAGGTTGCTGGCACAGCAGGCTTAGCTTGGATTTTCCCATTCACTTTCGCATCAAACATCTTCACGCCGGTGGCCACAATGCCAGGTTGGTTGCAACCATTTGTTTTGTGGAATCCGGTTTCATGTTTAGCGCTTGCGGCTCGCGAGTTGTTTGGAAACCCAACGCCTTTGTTAGGGGATTCGTTCCCTGAGCGTTACCCAGTTCAACTTTCGTTTGCTTACTCGTTGTTGTTGCTAGCAATTTTTGCTCCACTTGCCGTGCGAGCATTTAAGACTCGTAACAAGTAGAGCTAGGGAACGTAAAGTTCCGCCGAGACGATAACAATTCGGAGAGTTTTTCCGGATGGTGTTTCATAAGTTATTTCAGCACCTACGGCTTGGTTTAACACCGCCGCGCCCATTGGGCTAGTTGGTGAATAAACGTCAATGGAAGTATGTGCGGCTTCTTCTCGAGATCCAAGCAAGAAGGTTTCGGTGTCATCCAAGTCTGGAAAGTGAACCGTCACAACCATGCCTTGAGAAACTATGCCTTCTTCAATTTCAGGGGTACCGATTTGGGCCGATTCAAGCATCTTTGTTAACTGGCGGACTCGGCCTTCGTTTTTGCCTTGCTCTTCACGAGCTGCGTGGTAGCCACCGTTTTCCTTTAGATCGCCTTCTTCACGGGCAGCCGTGATACGCGCCTTGATTTCTTCGCGCAACTCGCCACTTCGATGCTCTAGCTCAGCCTTGAGTCGATCGAATGCCTCTTGGGTTAACCAAACTTCGTTCATTCGATAGACATTACGCGCATTTAGCTAGTTGGTGCGACTCCAGGTGCGACTTGATCTGGAATTTTCACTCCTGGTGGGAAATTTGCTGGGGGGACCCTCATGTTTTGGGAGTTTGAGCAACCCAGTACCTCGGCCAAGACCGCTAGACCATTTGTAGTCAAAGGGTATGTGATTTGCTCGTAATCGCTACCGCCCGCAACTGTGACTATCGCGTAACCGACATCGGTTCGGGCTTCATCTTGGGCCCGAACTACGCAGTATGTCGTTAGTTCTGGACCACGAGCCAACTCCCAAGTGACATTAACCTGCGTAGGAGAAACCACTTCAAAGGTCAATAGTTGTGAGCTAATGCTGGGATTTTGTTGGCGGTAAGTTGCGTAAGCCAGACTTCCCGAAACTACACCTGCAATTAAGACCCCAACTAAGACTGGGACTACACGCCTGCGACGCACACCATACCGAAGTTGGATGTGCGGTGGGAGGTTTGTGTTGTTTGCCATGTCCCTCCAGAATACGGCCTCCACAGAGATAGTGGAGAATAGAGCCATGGCCGAATCTAAGCAATCAAATCCACTAGTGGAAGCTTGCTTGCCCACCGCCGACGAACCACTTAGATTGCTCGCGGTCCATGCCCACCCAGACGATGAATCAAGTAAAGGATCGGCGTCCACTGCAAAGTACGTCAGTGAAGGTGTGCAGATCATGGTGGTCAGTTGCACTGGAGGCGAGCGCGGGGATATTTTGAATCCGAGTTTTGAACTGGGAGACCGGTCGATTACAGAAGTACGAAGACTTGAGATGCAACGCGCCGCGGAAATTCTTGGTGTCTCACATCGCTGGCTCGGTTTTGAAGATTCTGGTTGGCCAGATGGTGATCCAAAACCACCGCTACCTGCTGGATGTTTTGCCGACCTTCCGTTAGAACATGTGAGTGCACCGCTAGTAGAAATCGTTCGTGAGTTCAGGCCACATGTAATAACTACCTACGATGAAAATGGTGGTTACCCACACCCTGATCACATTCGAACTCATGAAGTCTCAATGTATGCGTGGGAAAAAGCTGCTGATCCAAGTTTTGAATCCAACTTAGAACCGTGGGCCGCTGCCAAGCTTTACTACCACCACGGATTTTCAAAATCTCGGGTCCAGGCAATGCATGACGCCTGCCAAGAATTAGGAATCGAATCTCCTTATCAAGAATGGCTTGATGAATGGGAAGGCGAAGATTTAACTACAAGTCGTGTCACAGCGCGCATTGATTGTGCGAACTGGTTCTCGATTCGAGAAGCAGCGCTGAAGGCTCATGAAACTCAAATCGATCCAAATGGCAGTTGGTTTGCGGTACCAAATGAGAAACTTGCTGAAATTTGGCCAACGGAAGATTATGAACTTGCTATTTCGCGAATTGGTGAAATTGTGGAAGAGACTGACTTGTTTGAAGGACTTAGGGGAGCATAAATGTTTAGATTAATCACTTCAATTGCCGGAACTTCGCCGGAGCCATTCCCTTCCTCAACAGAATTTGATGCCTCAAAAGTAAACCCTGGCCCACTTGGTGGAATTGTGTTTCTGCTTTTAACAATCGCAGTCGTAATCTTGCTGTTTAGTTTTAATCGACACATTAAGAGAGTTAACTTCGAGCAGGATGACACCGAACAATAGTTCATGATGAATCGGTACTTCTCACTTCGCCTTTTGGTAATTCACGTTATTGGGGCTGCTTCCGTGATTGCCTGTTTGGCGTTAGGAAATTGGCAGTGGGAGAGAGCCCAGGCTTATGTCCCTCCTTCAAATACGGTTGCCAAGACATTTGATGAACTCAGTCCACTTCGCGATTACTTACCCGCATCATCGGTTGGTATTCCAACTTGGGTAACAGGCACTTGGCAACCAAGCGAAAGAATTTTGCTACCCGAGCGCGTGGCCGACGGTAAATCAATGGTCAACTCAGATCAAGGAGTTGAAGTCATAGTTGAATGGGCTATCCCAGTTGGATATTGGATCGTGGACATCATGGAGCTTGCCGACGAATCTAGCTTGGGTGTGGTCCGCGGGTTTACTAGCACTCCAGAGGAAATTCCGGCCGCAGAAGGTGAAGCAACCGTTATCGGAGTAATGCAGCCAAGTGAAGATGTGCCTGGACTTAAGTTGGTAAACAACATTGAACTCTTGACCACAGATTTAATCGTAGAAAACTCTCGGACCATTGCCCATGATGGATATCTTGTGGCAACTAATCCTGAACCAGGATTAACGCTTGTTAGCCCGATTTTTACGGAGCCAATTATCAAAGGACTGAACTGGCGAAACGTTGCTTACACATTTAATTGGATCTTTTTTGCAGTAATCGTTGGAATGATGTGGGTTCGAGTAACTAAGGATGAACTTCAATTCACTCAAATTGCCAAAAGTAATGCAGACTTAGGACATGACAATGAATCGTGACGATTTTGCAAAGCAGTGGCTGTTCTACCGAATCATGGCGGTCATAGTCGGCACAGTGCTTGTGGTCTTGACGGTATTTCTAATCTCAGTTCGAGGTTTGCAAAATCCAGAACCAGCCTTTTATGCAGCTGCTTGGACCGCACATGGATACCTATTCCCAATTTACGTTGTGGCAACCTTCATGCTTTCAACCAAATTGAAGTGGTCCTTTGGAAAAACGATTTTGATCATGCTGGCTGGAACCGTTCCATTCATGTCATTTTTGACTGAACGTAAAGTTGCCCGCGAAGTCGCTGCTGTTTAACGCCAGCGATGCTGACCTTCGGGTTCATCGGCCCACGAGCGCTCATCTTCTAGCGGCTCAACATGAGTTGTGATAATTGTGTCTGGCAATTCCGCGATGATGTCTGCTTCTAAGTTCTCAGACAAATCATGACCTTTTTGAATTGTCCAAGCGCCGGGCACCAATACATGCATTGAAACAAAACGTTGCCGACCGGCTTCGCGAGTTTGTAGTGCGTGAAACTTAACTTCATCGCTCTCGTACTTAGTCAGCACTTCAACAATCTTTAAATGATCTTCATCCGAGAGGGCTTTATCCATTAGGCCAGCAGTACTACTTCTTAGCAAGTTAATGCCAGTAACAATGATGTTGAGGCCAACTGCCAAAGCTACAATTCCATCAAGTCGATTCCAGCCCGTAACAACAACGAGGCCAACGCCAACAATTACTCCACCAGATGTCCAAACATCTGTCATTAAGTGTTTTCCGTCTGCAACCAACACGGGAGATCTGTGCAGTTTGCCAGCCCGGAGCAAAATCAAAGCAGTGCCACCATTTATAACGGCAGCAATGGTGGAAATCGTTAGTCCCCACCCGATCGCTTCTAGTTCACGGGGCGAGATGATTCGTTCGATAGCGGTGTAAACGATAATCAGGGCCGCTAGCAGGATCATAAATCCTTCAATTGAGGCCGAAAAGTATTCTGCTTTACCGCGGCCAAAGTGGTGCATTGCATCCGCAGGTTTCATAGCTGTTCTTAGGGCGATTAAGGCAACCACCGCAGCAACAATGTTCACTGTGGATTCGAGCGCATCCGAAAGCAGTCCTACCGAACCAGTTGCCCACCAGGCAGCTATCTTCATTCCGAACACCACAACACTCACAATGATTGACATCCACGCGAATTTAGCCAAATTGATTTGCGAATTACTGGTCTGGGAATTACTCATACTTCATTGTCGCAGATTAAGTTTCGAAAAACGACTAGCAGTAAGTGTTAATCAGAGATACCAAATCGAGAATGCAGTTTTAGTAACGGCTTAGGTGCCCACCAGTTCCAATCGCCTGCAACCCGCATCAAAGCTGGAACAAGTAATCCTCGAACAATGGTGGCATCAAGCAAAATTGCAAATGCGATTCCAAGACCAAGCATCTTGATGCTGGTTACTCCACTGGTCATAAAGCAAGCAAACACAATCGCAATCAATATTGCGGCTGCGGTGATGATTCGACCAGATTTTTGTAGCCCTGAACTTACCGAAGTGATCGTGTCAGCTCCGTTGTCATGCTCTTCCTTAATTCTGGATAGAAGAAACAGTTCATAATCCATGGAAAGGCCGAATGCGACAATCGCAACCAGTACCAAAGTTGAAGTATCGAGTGCTCCAGTGACAGTGAAGTCGCCAACTAACCACTTAGCATTTCCGTCTTGGAACACCCAAACCAATACTCCGAGCGTTGCTCCCAGACTCAATAGGTTCAAGATAACTGCCTTTATAGGCAAGATCGCACTTCCGGTAAATAGGAACAAGATGATCAAAGTAGTGATGATTAGCCAACTTAGAACTACAGGCAAATTCTCCGAAATTCCATTTTGAGAATCGGTAAAGATTGCAGCCTGGCCACCTATTAAAGTTCCATCCACTGGAGGCTCAATTGCCCGTAGTCGGGTAATCAAGTTTTGTGCGTCAAGATTTCTGGATTCAACATCGGTGTACAGCGTGACTCGATGATGTGACTGCGAAGCGGCAGTTGCCTGCTCTGGGCCAACCGGAATTACCGCGTCACCCTCGATGTAACTATCTCCAGTGAAGGCACTCACGACATTTGGATCCGCGACCAAAGATTTGGTGTAGTCATTAACTTCGGCAAGGGTTGCAGAAATTGGCACCAAAATCTCAACTGGAATTTGACTCTTAAACCGTTCACGGATTTCATCAGATGCAATCGCAGCAGGATTGCTTGCTGGGAGCACTCGGTCATCTACTTGGCTGAACTTGGCATCAAGCGCAGGTGAGGCTAGAGCCACAAGTAATGTCACAGTTCCAACGATTACTAGAACCGGACGTTTCATAACTGCGGTGGCAAGTGCTGACCAAGCGCCAGACTCCTTTGGCTTTAGATCTCCGCGTCGAACTTTCCACTTGTCTACTCTGTGCCCAAGTAGTGCAAGCGTTGCCGGTAGTGCGATTAGCGAGGCCAGGACTGCGAACAAAACAACGCTGACTCCTGCATAAGCGAAAGACTTTAAGAAGTACTGCGGGAATAGCAACATCGAAGCCAGCACCAGGGCGACTGTTAGTCCTGAGAAAAACACAGTTCGCCCTGCAGTGGCAACAGTCTTTACTACCGAAGCTGCCACATCATTGGTTCTGGCTAATTCCTCTCGGAAACGATTAACAATCAGCAGCGCATAGTCAATTCCAAGCCCTAGACCAAGACCGGTAATCAGGTTAAGTGCAAATATTGATACGTCAGTGAATCGAGTTAGCAAGAACAGCACAAAGAAACTTCCAGCGATTGAGCCGAGGGCAACAACCATAGGTAGGCCAGCGGCTACTGCTGCACCAAAAACAAAAAGCAACATCAAGATGTTTAGTGGAATCGCAATCGCTTCGGCAATCTTTAAATCTTTTTCGATTTGGCCATTGATCGCTTTGTAAAGAACTTCGATGCCACCAACATAGGTGCGGGTACTTGTTAGTTCCTGATCGTAGGAATCTTGAATATTCTTTGCAGTTTCTGCTGCTTGCTCAGAATCCAGGTTCTTGTCGAAATAAACCAACGCTAAGCCGGCATCGCCATCAAAACTCTTGAAACTTTCTTGGCCGGTGTTCCAGTAAGAAATTATGGATTCAACATTTTCTTCTTCTGCAACCTTTGCGAGCAATTCGTTTGCGGCCGCTACCGAAGCTGGATCATCGATGCTTGCGAAGGTATCGATAACCAGAATTGCTGATGCGTCACGAGTGTCGAAGTCTGACCTTAGAAGTCGGTCCACTTCCGCTGAATCGCTGCCAAGATCGTCGTAGCCCTGACTCTTCAGCGAGCCAAAAACTCCAGCGCCAATTACGCCCGCTAAGAGAACAGAAATCAAGTACCCAATAAAAACACCTTTACGGTGCTGAACAACAAACTTGCCAATACTTTCAAACACAAGAAGGCCTTAAATCGCTAAAGAGAATGATGTCTTTAAGTTTACGTGTCTATTGCACTTTGGTCGTTTTGGTAGATGAAACCAAGACCCCAAGGCGTGGGTCACTTGTTTTTGCCCGATAAGAGACGGTTATCTTGTTTGCTCCGGTAGTGCGAGTGATTGACCATTTGCCAGCAGCATCAGTTTTCACTGTTGCAATCTTTTGCCATGCACCATTTCCAACTTTTCGCTCAACGGTTACAACAGCTTTTTCAAAAACTGGGGTTACTGAACCTGAAACCACAAATTTTGAGTTCCGCTTCGCGGTCTTGGGAGAACTGATAGCGACAGCTCCGGCAACCTTGATTTGGGTTGTAGAAGTCTTAATGGTTCCTTTTGCATTCGTAGCAGTGATGCGAAGTTTATGATCCCCAGGTGATTGCCCACTCCAAGTAATTGCCCACGAACCTTTGATGTTGGACGTTGCGGTAGAAACCGTTTTCCATTTACCACCAACAAGTTGTTGCAACTTTATTGAGGCACCCAGCTGTGCCGGTGTTACCTTTCCAGTGAATTTGTAGTCACTTGGCGTGATAACTTCGGTTGGCCAGTTGACTGTTGTGAGAGAAGTAAGTTCTCTCGGAGTCGCATCAACTGATCCTGGCTCTGTTGCTATCCCAGATGAAATCTTCGAGATGTAAGACGACTTGGTTCCAAGCACACCCCGAATTTCATCAGGAGTAATTGGCTGACCTGGCGCAATCGTAAGTGTCGTTATGTTTCCGGCTGAATCCGAAAGATTTAGTCGGCTAATGCCACCACTTGCATAATTACCCGTAACTGCCATCGTCAAAACGTCGGCCATAACTATGCCTTGTGCTCTAAGTCGAGCGATTAGCGATCTCTGATCGACGGTATCGATCCATGCTGCATTTGCATTGTTCACTCGTGGGTCTTTGGAGAAACTGTCATCAACACTTACAAGATACGGAAGTGTTGAACCCCATACTTCGGAAGTTGGTTGCGATTTACCTCCAGTTGAGGAGGAGTAGTAAGTCGAGATGATTGAGCCGTTATATCTCACTACATATGCGATGCGAGAATCCACAATAGTTGCGTTGACAGCTGCAACCCATTGGTTCCCGCTGGTACCGATTTCTTTGCTGTATCCAACAAAAGCTTGGTCAAGTGTTGTCGCATAGATCTGACAGTTACATCCAGTGCGCGTTGCATATTTCTTAACTGCATAAGAGCGAGCGGCAATGGCTTGAGCTTGCATCGCAGCTTGGGTCCAAGATGATGGAACTTCACCAAGTCCATACAAGTATTCATTGGATAAGCGCAATGTGTTTACGACAACCAAATCCATAACGCTATCGCCATACAAGCCGGAAGATATTTCCAAGGTTCCATATCTATATCGACTTGAACAAGAATTTGCGGCACAACTTGAAGTCCCGAGTCTGGCGATTGCAGATGCCGCATCTGCCCCCGACCTAACATGCATCGCAGTATCTGTTTTGGACCAAGTTAATGTCACTTTTGAACCTGAGCCCAATGATGCGCCATTAGAAGTAACAGATGTTTTACCGTTTACTGTCGTAAATGTCGCCACAACTCCAGGACTAATCGCAACAGGAGCAAGAGCATCAATAGCGACACTAAACGCCCCGCCGGTAGTTTTTCCAGGAATCGTTTCGCCTCGAACTGCGACGAATACTTGATCCTGCAAAAGCCCAACTCGAATGTTGGTTACAGGTAACTCGACCGCATCAACGGTGGCTCCCTTGTAATAGTGAGTAAGAATTTCCGCAGCCGTGTATCCGGCCAGACCCATACCCTGAGCGCCATATTGACTAAGGCCTACTCCGTGGCCAAAACCTGAACCCGTAATTGTGAACCCAGCAGGAACTTGAACCACGTCAGCACCGCGAGCCGCGCCAAGTGAACCGCCCAATATCAGGGAGGCTATCGCGGTGGCGAATAGAGATTTAGAGAATCTGTTCATTTTCTCGCGATCGGTGGGGGAAGCTTCACTTTAAAAGTAACACATTAACTTCAAGTAAATATGTAAGCGCAATCCAAGAAATATCCAAAAATCAGGCGAAAAATCAACTTTCACCTGATTTCAAGTCATTATGGTTCGTGACTTACGATTAGAACAGTGCATTCGCGCAAAATGATTAAGAGCAAGGACTTATCTGTGAGCCTTCTAGACAAAATTCTTCGCGCCGGCGAAGGAAAAATTCTGCGAACTCTTGAGTCACTTGCAGGTCAAGTCAATGCCCTAGAAGAGCACTATGTTGCGATGTCCGATGATGAGCTACGCGGATTGACAGCAGACTTCAAGCTTCGAGTTGCAAACGGTGAAAGCCTTGATGACCTACTTCCTGAAGCTTTTGCTGCGGTGCGCGAAGCTAGCAAGCGAACCTTGGGACAACGTCATTACGACGTTCAGTTAATGGGTGGCGCTGCGCTTCACTTGGGGAACATCGCTGAAATGCGAACAGGTGAAGGTAAAACCCTGGTATCAACTTTGCCCGCTTACTTAAATGCACTTTCAGGTCGCGGAGTTCACGTTGTAACCGTAAACGATTACTTGGCAGCTCGAGATGCGCAATGGATGGGTCGCGTGCATCGCTTCTTAGGTTTAGAAGTCGGGACAATTCTTTCGGACATGAATCCGGAACAACGAAGAGTTTCTTACAACGCCGACATTACCTATGGCACCAACAACGAATTTGGGTTTGACTACCTTCGTGACAACATGACACTTAACCCTGCAGATCGAGTGCAACGCGACTACAACTTCGCAATCGTCGATGAAGTTGATTCGATTCTTATTGATGAAGCCAGAACTCCACTTTTGATTAGCGGACCTGCTGACCTGCCAACAAAGTGGTACGCAGAGTTTGCAAGATTAGTTCCGCGATTAAGCGCTGAAACCGATTACGAGATTAATGAGAAGAAGCGCACCGTAGGAATTTTGGAACCAGGTGTAGAAAAAGTCGAAAACTGGTTAGGAATCGAAAATCTTTACGAATCCGAAAACACCCAACTGGTCGGTTATCTAAACAATGCAATCAAGGCGCTTGCGCTCTTTAAGAAAGATAAAGATTACGTTGTGATGGATGGGGAAGTTCTGATCGTTGATGAACATACCGGTCGAATTTTGGCAGGCCGACGTTACAACGACGGAATGCACCAAGCGATTGAAGCCAAAGAAGGCGTAGAAATTCAAAACGAAAATCAAACCTTGGCCACGATTACTATCCAGAACTACTTCCGTATGTACGACAAGCTTTCGGGCATGACCGGCACTGCGATGACAGAAGCATCGGAATTCCATGAGATCTACAAACTCGGCGTAGTTCCAATTCCCGCTAATCGCCCGGTGCAACGTATCGACCAATCGGATTTGGTTTACCGAACAGAAGAAGCCAAGTTAAAGGCTGTTGTTGCAGACATTGAAGCAAAGCACGCAACTGGGCAACCTGTATTGGTTGGAACTACCAGTGTCGAAAAGAGCGAACTTATGTCAAAGTTTTTGACTCGCTCGGGAATCCCGCATGAAGTTTTGAATGCCAAGCAACACGATCGGGAAGCATCGATCATTGCTGAAGCCGGCCGCAAGGGCGCCGTAACAGTTGCAACAAACATGGCTGGTCGTGGAACCGACATCATGTTGGGTGGAAACCCAGAATTCCGCGCAACTCAAGAGTTGCAACGTCGTGGCCTAGACCCAGTTGAAAATCAAGCAGAGTACGAAGCCGCTTGGGCGGCAGCTCTAGAAGCAGCACAAGCTGCTGTTTCTTCTGAACATGATGAAGTTGTGGCAGTCGGAGGACTCTACGTTCTAGGAACTGAACGTCACGAATCTCGCCGCATTGATAACCAGCTCCGTGGTCGATCAGGTCGCCAAGGCGATCCCGGAGAAACTCGTTTCTACCTATCTCTTGAAGACGATCTAATGCGCTTGTTTAAGGGCGACATGGTAAATTCCTTCTTGCAGCGCTTCAATGTTCCAGACGATGTTCCGATTGAAGCAAAGATGGTTACAAACTCAATTCGATCTGCCCAAACACAGGTTGAATCACAAAACTTTGAAATCCGAAAGAATGTTTTGAAGTATGACGAGGTTATGAATCGTCAACGTCAAGTTGTTTATGCTGAACGCTCTCGAGTGCTTGACGGTGAGGACATTCAGGAACAAATAAAGACGTTCATGAGTGACACAATCTCAGCGTACGTTTTAGCAGAGACTGCAGAAGGGTTCCCTGAAGATTGGGATCTGCAAGCTTTATGGACGGCATTATCTTCGCTGTATCCAATTGAGGTTTCAATTAACGATATGGTCAAGGCCGCTGGTGGAGATCCCGCGGACTTATCTGCGGAGTTCATGATTGCAACTTTGCAGGAAGACATCAATCGCGCCTACTTGGCGCGTGAAGCTGAGTTGCAACCGCCAGTTATGCGAGAGCTAGAGCGACGAGTGATTTTGTCTGTGCTTGACCGCAAATGGCGAGAGCACTTGTACGAAATGGATTACTTGAAAGAAGGCATCGGACTGCGTGCCATGGCCCAACGTGATCCATTAGTTGAGTACCAACGAGAAGGTTTCGATTTATTCGTTGCAATGATGGATGCCATCAAGGAAGAATCCGTTGGCTACATGTTCAACGCTGAAGTTACTGTCACACCACATGTCCACAGCGATGGTGAAGGCGACGAAGTCGAATTGGAAACAAAGGGTCTAGCAGCTCCACAATCTCCGTCGGCGCTGCAGTACTCAGGTCCAAGTGAGAGCGGGGAAGTTAAAACTTCCGCTGTTTCAAATGATGCTTACGCAAACATTGGACGCAATGAACCGTGCCCATGTGGTTCCGGTAGCAAATTCAAGAAGTGTCACGGAGCGGCAAGCTAACTATTTCGGCTCTACTTACCCTGCCGAAATCATTCCGGCTCTACTTACCCTGCCGAAATCATTCCGGCAGTGCCCACATCAGGCTAGTCGCGCGCCATTTTCCATCCAGGCCTTCGAGTCGTAACGCCAGAGCAAAGGATCGATTCGGCGTTCCAAAAACTGAGCTGATTTCCGCGACACCATCATCTGTTTCGTGCACGTGAATACTTCTCACACCAAGTTTCGGCAACTTGTTTCGGGCCACCTGATTTTGCAACTGCACCATGAGTTCAGGCGTAATCCATCGGTTTAGTTGTGCAGCGGGCCGAGAACCATTTACAACTTCTACTAATGCGTGAACAAGCCGCATCGACCACTGTCGTGCGGAAGGCAAATCTATTCTTGCCGTTGCTTGCGGATCAAAACTGTCAGGGCGATTTTCAGCCATGCGGGGCGGCACATACTTTATTGCGTTTGCCCCATCAGTTGGCCACTCAAATGGCAATGTTTCCTGCAGGCCATACTTAGTTCGAACCGGCAGATTGATAATTTTGCTCGACTGATATTGCCGAGCCCCCGGCGCTGGCAGCGCGTAAATAACTGCATTCATAGTTTCCCCCCAGAAACATTTTCAATCTCAGCTCTTGCAGATCTTGCAAGTGCTTGCAGGTGCTGCCTGGTGTTTTTGTGTGACAGAAACTCCAGTAGGAACTTTTTAGTTTCCCTTCGATTGCCTGTCAATGGTTGCGAATAAATTCAGGTGAATCTGTGGATATCCAAAATGGTTTATCCACAGGAAATGGAGGGACTAATCAGCATGACCTGAGTTGAGTTGGAATATTCCTATGGAATCGGCCGAATTCGAATCATCCCTGGTGAGCGAGCTGAACCAAGTCTTGTTGCAGGCCGCTGAAGAAGTGGCATCGGAAGAACGACTAGATCTAACTTATGAAGTGCTGGAAACCGTGCGTTTTGAACAGGCCCACATCTCTTGGCTTGATCGACTTAGAAATACTTCAAGTCCAGTCGAATTGCGACTTGCACATACCAACCTCCCTTTGGTCATTGGCGAGGTTAGAGCTTTGGCCGATCCATTTATCATTTTGGAGAATTCAACTTCACAACTTCTAATTAATTTTGAGCACGTAGTCGCAATCTCGGGACTTAGTGACCTGGCAAGAAGCCAAGCATCCCCTGATGCCGTTAGCTACCTAAGTAACGTTTGGCTTCGAGAACTTACTGATAGAAATGAAATCACTACTTGGTACCTTGCCGGTGATCAACTTATCGAAGGATTGTGTCTGCGCATCGGTTTTGATTCCTTAGACATCGAATCAAATTCCAAAATTTTCACAATTCCAAACCGAACGATTGTCGCTATTAAAAGAGTCAAGTTTGAGTAGTTTTACTATCGAGGGTTTTGAGTTACAAATTCGGCAGTGGATGAGTAAAGCTGCTGAATAAAACTTTCAAGCACCCTGTCTTCTACGCGCCATTGCCCGCGCGCACCAATTTTGATTGCAGGTAAAGCCCCAGTGCGCACGAGGGTGTAAACCTGCGCTGGAGCGATGTTCAAAAGTTCCGCAACATCGCTAAGAGTTAAGAATCTTGCAGCCATACCTAAATCATGACTAATAACGAAAGTATGTTCAAAAAGTTTTCCACACATCTGAATAGTGAATGTCACAACACGTCTCACCTATGTGACGATAAGAAAAAGTTTGGAGGAACTAACATGGCAATTCCACTTCGAATTGGTCAAGGTATGCCAAGGGCGCCGCTTGTAAAGACAAACCGAAAGACTCAAGATCCAAGACTGTGGCTGGGGATCCTTTTCATGTTTGCTGCGATGGCTATTGGTCAGTTAGTAGTGAGTAGCGCATCCGCTCGAGTGCCGGCAGTGACTCTGACTTCAAACATTGCTCAAGGCGCACAGATTAGGGCAAGTGATGTCAGCGCAGTTCAGGTATCGGTTCCGATGAGCGAAAATTTAGTTTCAATTCCAAGCGATGTTGTTGGAAAGATTGCCGCGACAAACTTGTTTGTCGGAGATTTAGTACGTGTCCATTCGATTTCAGATGGCTTCGAACCGGATGTTCGCGCGGTAAGTATTCCGATCCGTGCAGGTCATTTACCGCAGGTAAGTCCAGGCGAGAGGGTGGATATTTGGATGACTCCGAGCCTTGATGGCGTGGCACTACCTGGGCCCGCACAATTGATTATTCCTAGCGCTGTCATAGCCAGCGCTCCAGAATATGTTGATTCCGGAATGGACACCTCTGTCACAGTTTCGATTTCGCAAGAACAAGTGCAGGTATTGGTTCAAGCCATGCGCGATGGGCTAATTGATTTGGTAGCAATTCCAGCAGCAGGGAATCCATGATGAAAAATTTGATAGCAGCTCTTGGCGTAGTGGATTGGGAAGCGCAGTTTGTTAGTGGGTTAGGTCACCCCATGTTTGGCTTGCAGGTGCAACGAAGATGCGTTGATGGCGTTGATGTCAGAGCTGCGATACAGGTTCTCGATTGTCAGGGCGTCTTGGTTTCGGATGCCACACCACGAATCAGTCAAGATCTTGTTACGGAATTATCCGAAAAGAACATCATGTTGATCGCAATTACAGCTGATGTTGAACATTGGCAGAATCTAGGAGTAGACCATTGCATTGAACTTGATCCAAAGAATCCACTGTCTGGACTTAAGCAAGTTTCGGAAGTTATGCGTGGTGAGACTCAAGCAATTGAGCCAGTAATTGAACCTAAAGGAACGCTAATCGCAGTTGCGGGGTTCGGTGGGTCTTGTGGCCGAACCATGGCGGTCAAAGAGGTCGGTTGGCAGTTGGCGAAACTCGGTGCCAAGACCTGCATGGTTGATGCCGACACTCATGGACCATCACTTGATCAAGAACTAGGTTACGAGCCGAACCAAAATGGCTTACTTGAATTATGCAGAGCTATTGAGAAAAAGAAATCAGTAACTCAAACTCATTTCGACTTGCTCCCCACACCTGCCGAAAATTTATCGTTAGTTGCTGGCTTGCCAAGAGTTTCGCGCTGGACAGATTTGCGTGTCAGTACATTGCGAGAAGTATGGCGCGAATCCAAGGAAGCCTTCGATGTTGTTCTGGCGGACATTGGTGGCGTACTGGAATTTGATAACAGCTTGCAGCATGAAACTTCGCTACCTCGTCGTCATGCGGCAGCGTTAACTGCACTTAACTCTGCATCAATCACTTTGATTTGCGCCAGGGCAGACAGTGTTGGTATTGCCAGACTAGTTCGGGGCTATTTGGAATTTCATGAATTGTTTGCCCACACTGAAGTTCATGTTTTGCTTTGGGGTGTTACGAGTGAAGCTCATAGAAAAGATGTTAAAACTGCCGTAAGCCGTCACACCGGAATTGCCTCAATTTTTGATACTTCGCATAACTTTGAGATCACAAGCAAGGCCTTGAAGCAAAACACTTTTATCAGCAAGCTTGATCCAAAAACTGAAGTCACAAAGGAGTTTGAATCGATTTCCAAAATCATCTATCAAGATCTTGGCATTCAAATCCCAATTCAAATGTCCAGTAGAAAACCAATTCGCAGCTTGTTGAAGCGCGCTGCCTAGCGAGTTACTACTTCAGCAAGTCTTGAACTCTGGAAATTCCTTCGATTAAATCGTCATCACCCAACGCGTAGGAAAGTCTGATATAGCCGGGAGTTCCAAAAGCTTCGCCTGGGACAACTGCTACTTCGACTTCATCAAGAATCAATGACGACAGTTCAGCAGACGTCGTTGGCACTTTGCCGCGAATCTCTCTGCCCAACAGGTTCTTTACTGATGGGTAAACGTAGAACGCACCTTCTGGCTCAGGACAATTAACGCCTTCGATTTCATTTAGCATCTTGGTAATTAATTGTCTGCGACGATCAAATGCAACTTTCATTTCATCAACGGCGGACAAGTCACCCGAAACTGCGGCTAAGGCTGCAATTTGAGAAACGTTTGCAACATTTGAAGTGGCATGCGACTGCAAGTTAGTTGCAGCCTTAACAATGTCGTTAGGTCCGATCATCCAGCCCACGCGCCAGCCAGTCATGGCATAAGTTTTTGCAACACCATTCACGACAATGCATTTGTCAGCTAACTCAGGAACCAAAACAGGCATTGAAGAAAATTCGGCGTCGCCATAAACCAAGTGTTCGTAAATTTCATCCGTCACAACCCAGATGCCTTTTTCAACAGCCCACTGACCGATTGCTTCAACTTCGGCAGGTGAGTAAACCGCACCGGTTGGATTACTTGGAGATACAAACACCAACGCCTTAGTTTTTGGAGTTAGTGCTTGTTCAAGTTGTGCGATGGATGTGCGGTAGCCAGTTGATTCATCAGTCATGATTTCGACAGGAACACCGCCGGCCAAGCTAATCGACTCTGGATAAGTTGTCCAATAAGGAGCAGGAAGCAAAACTTCATCGCCTGGATCAAGCAATGCAGCGAATGCGTTGTATAAAGCCTGCTTGCCACCATTAGTAATGAGAACCTGACTTGGATCAACGACAAAACCAGAATCACGCAGGGTCTTCGCGGCAATTGCTGACTTTAGCTCGGGCAAACCGCCCGCTGGGGTGTAGCGATGCCATTTTGGGTCCCGACAAGCGGCAACCGCGGCTTCGACTATGTAGTCAGGGGTTGGGAAGTCTGGTTCACCAGCGCCAAAGCCAATAACTGGCCGGCCAGCTGCCTTTAATGCCTTAGCTTTGGCGTCTACAGCTAAGGTTGCGGACTCTGCAATTGCCCCAATTCGGGCCGAAACTCTAGGTTTGTTCACGCGCTCAAGTATTGCCTATTTGGCGCGTTCTGGCATTACCGGGGTTGCAAAACCGTGGTTTTTGCTCCACCAAAAATGGGTCTAGACTTGACTCTCCGACACAATTCTTAGTCTGCGTAAGCGTGCCTAGAAACAGGTAGGCGAGTGCGGATGGAAATTGTGCCAGAGGGTCGTGGCTCAATTGGTAGAGCACCGGTCTCCAAAACCGGTGGTTGGGGGTTCAAGTCCCTCCGGCCCTGCTGCAAGAAGTAAGAAAAGATTTCGAAAGTCAATAAAGAACTGGTGGAGAAAGGAAAGACAGTGAGTGTAAACAGCACAGAGCGTCTTGGTTTGTTTGGTCGCATTTCACTTTTCTTGCGCCAAGTGATGTTCGAATTAAAGAAAGTTGTTTGGCCGACCAAAGAACAACTTGTTACTTACACAGCTGTAGTGATCGTGTTTGTCACCATCATGGGTCTGATCATCGCAGCTCTGGATTTTGCATTCGTTCAACTCGTTCTACTTGTTTTCGGTTAGTCGTTAGGTAAGGAAATATAAGTGTCTGAATCACCGTTCTTAGAAGCAGTAGCTCCACAGGCAGATGATGCTGCGTCATCAGTCGCTGTTGACATGCCAATTTCTAACGAAGAAGCAATTGAAGCAACAGACGTTGCTTATGATGGCGCCACCGATTTTGACCTAGATGGCGAAGTTTCAACAACTTCTGCCGAAGACAACTTTGACCTATCTGCTGCTGTGGAAGCTGAGCTTGCAACTGAAGAAGTTGCAGTTGAAGAAGCATCTTCAGATGCATCATCTGCAGATGAAGATGAAGATCCAGTCGTAGCCTTCCGCGCCCGCTTGGAATCACAAATCGGTGATTGGTTTGTAATTCACTCATACGCCGGTTTTGAAAATCGCGTAAAGCAAAACTTAGAAACCCGTGCAGTCTCCCTAAACATGGAGGACTACATCTACGAAGTAAACGTTCCTGCTGAGGAAGTTACTGAAATCAAGAATGGTGTTCGCAAGCAGGTAAAGCGCAACAAGTTCCCAGGATACGTTTTGGTCCGCATGGATCTAACTGATGAATCATGGGGCGTTGTTCGTCACACACCAGGCGTAACAGGATTCGTAGGACAGGGCCATAACCCAGCACCACTTTCAATTGACGAAGCCTTCGATATGCTTCGCCCTACTCAGCAAAAGGCAATCGCATCGGTTGCAACAGCTGCTGCTGCATCAGCCAGCGAAAAGGGTGGCAACACAACTGGTGCCAAGATCGACATCGATCTAAACATTGGCGATTCAGTAACTGTGGTTGATGGACCATTTGCCACATTGCACGCAACGATTTCCGAGATCAACTTGGATGCACAAAAGGTCGTAGGTCTCGTTGAGATCTTCGGTCGTGAAACTCCTGTGGAACTGGGCTTCAACCAGATTCACAAGAACTAAAGAAACAACGAAAAGAAAAAGGACGCGATAGACATGGCCCCAAAGAAAAAGGTCACTGGACTTATCAAGTTGCAGATCAAGGCCGGAGAAGCAAACCCTGCTCCACCGGTTGGTCCAGCGCTTGGTCAGCACGGTGTAAACATCATGGACTTCTGCAAGGCGTACAACGCTGCAACAGAGTCACAGCGTGGAAATGTAATCCCAGTTGAAATTACGGTTTACGAAGACCGTTCCTTCGACTTTGTTACAAAGACACCACCAGCAGCACGAATGATCCTCAAGGCCGCAGGCGTTGAAAAAGGTTCAGGCGTTCCGCACACAACAAAAGTTGCAAACATCAGCCAGGATCAGGTGCGCGAAATCGCCCAGACCAAAATGGTTGACCTCAATGCCAATGACATTGATGCTGCAATGAAGATCATCGAAGGTACTGCCCGCTCAATGGGCATCACAGTCGGTAAATAATCCATCCCAGTGGGAGAGCACTTCATGCTCGCACCACGAACTCCAACGAAAGAGGAGAAAACATGAAGCACGGTAAGGCGTACAACAAGTCCGCAGCAACAATTGATAAAGATCATCTTTACAGCCCACTGGCCGCAGCCCGTTTGGCAAAAGCTGGAGCTACAAGCACCAAGTTTGACCAGACCGTTGAAGTAGCAATGCTGCTTGGCGTGGATCCTCGTAAAGCTGATCAGATGGTGCGAAGCACCGTTAACCTTCCACACGGAACCGGCAAGACCGCACGCGTCTTGGTTATTGCCGCCGGTGAAAAGGCTGACGAAGCTCGCGCTGCTGGCGCCGACTTTGTCGGTGTCGACGACCTAATCACCAATATCGAAGGTGGCTGGACTGATTTTGATGCAGTTGTAGCAACACCAGATCTAATGGGCAAGGTAGGTCGTCTAGGTAAGGTGCTTGGTCCACGTAACTTGATGCCAAACCCAAAGACCGGAACTGTAACGCTAAACGTTGGTAAGGCAGTTGAAGATATTAAGGGCGGCAAGATCGAATTCCGCGTTGATAAGCATTCAAACCTTCACTTCATCATTGGCAAGGCATCCTTCACAGAGCAGCAGCTAGTTGAAAACTACGCAGCAGCCCTTGACGAAGTACTTCGTGTGAAGCCATCCAGCTCAAAGGGTCGCTACATCAAGAAGGCTGTAATTTCCACAACTATGGGCGTTGGAATTCAAGTTGATCCAAACAAAACCCGTAACTTGATGGTTGAAGACGAAGACTAAAGAACTTAGAAAACTGGCCGGCATCATTCGATGTCGGCCAGTTTTGTTTTACGCAGACTTTTTTGGCTTCTTTTTGACAATCGCACCGTAACGTTGCCGAGCTGCTTCGCCAGAGGTTCCGAGTATTTGTCCAATTAGTTTCCAAGACATGTTTTCTGATCGCGCCTTGACTACAAGTTCAGCAATCGAATTCTCCAGCGCTGATTTTTGCTGCCCAGCTGCCCAGAGCGCGTTGAAGGTGGCGCTATCAATAGCATCTTCGGAACCCGTCGGATAGTCCTCGAACTGTTTTGCATAAAAATCTGCTTGATCTATCAGCTCACTTAAAGATCTAGGCATGGTTTCTCACAAATCCTTTCCGCAACCGCATAGCGTGAACGATTGACCAATCTTGCGCAATTTTGACAATCCCCAACTCAAGTAAGATTCCATTTTCCGCTGGCCCAACATAGACCAGGCCATCCTTAGGGTGGGGTCGAACTTCAATGAAGTTTCGATAGGCATGCAAGATGTCCGACTTTTGAATGCCGTGCTTGTAGGCACTGGAAAGAATCCTTGGGTCGTTTGGCACGGCGACAAGTTAACTTGCATGGATCAAGTATAGCAAGTTAACTTGCGAAAGTGTGAATAGATCGTAAGTGTGGATCAACAGCGCTAAGTCCTGGTTTTGACTTGGTGGGTCCCCAGCATCTAAAGTTCAAGAGAACAAACCGAAGACCGCCGGTCCTTTCTGGGAAACCAAAAGGGCTAAGGCTCCTGAATCGGAGCGCCAGCGTAGGTGATGTAAGAAGTACAGCATTATTGCTGGTTTCATGCCTCGCTTACGCGGGGCTTTTTTCATGGGCCACTACATAAGGAGCACCATGGCACGCGCTGACAAGGCCGCTGCAGTAGCTGAGATCACGGAAGAATTCCGCGCCTCTAACGCTGCCGTCTTGACTGAGTACCGCGGTTTGACTGTGGGTCAACTCAAGCAACTTCGCCGTTCGCTTGGAGAAGACACCACTTACGCCGTAGTCAAGAACACGCTGACAAAAATCGCAGCAAAAGATGCTGGTGTTGTAGGTTTCGACGACTTGCTCGTTGGCCCAACTGCAATCGCATTCATCAAGGGTGACGCTGTCGCTGCCGCAAAGGGCATCGATACTTTCGCCAAAGAAAATCCACTCCTTGTTATCAAGGGCGGAATCATGGATGGAAAAATCCTGACCGCTGATGACATCAAGAAGTTGGCAAAGCTAGAGTCTCGCGAAGTTCTTCTGTCCAGAATCGCTGGCGCTGCAAATGCAACGCTTGCCAAGGCAGCAGCACTATTCCAGGCTCCGCTATCACAGGCCGCTCGTACTATCGCTGCGCTTGAAGCAAAGGTGGCTTCTGAAACACCAGCCGCCGCCGCTCCAGCACCAGCTGCAGTCGAGGAAGTTGTGACTGAAGCTCCTGCCGAAGAAGCAGTAGCTGAAGCACCACAAGAAGAAGCAGTAGAAGCACCCGCTGAAGCTGTCGAAGCTGAAGCTGCACCAGCAGCCGAGGAATCAACTGAGGGCTAGGCCCCTCTCAGCAAGACATAACCGGGCCTAACGCCCCAAACCGGAAGGAAGCCATCATGGCAAAGCTAAGCACCGATCAGTTGATCGACGCATTCAAGGAACTAACACTGATCGAACTTTCAGAGTTCGTTTCACAGTTTGAAGAAGTATTCAACGTAACCGCAGCAGCACCTGTTGCAGTTGCCGCAGCTCCAGCAGCTGGCGGCGGCGACGGTGGCGGCGCAGCATCAGATCAGGATGAATTCGATGTCATTCTTGAAGATGGTGGCGCACAGAAGATTGCAGTTATCAAGGAAGTACGTGCACTAACAAACCTTGGTCTTAAGGAAGCAAAGGACCTTGTAGAAGCAGCACCAAAGGCCATCCTTGAGAAGGTCAAGAAGGATGCAGCAGATGCAGCTAAGGCAGCTCTTGAAGGTGCCGGCGCAAAGGTAACAGTTAAATAATTAATTATTTAACTGGAATAAATACTGTTAAGTAGTTTCGAAGAAACTACTTAACGGAAATAAACACGGCCAAAGTAGTACAAATCGAAAAACTACTTAACTGCAATCAGTGCAGCTAAGTAAAAGTTAAGTTCTAAAAAGGTGGTTCCCTCGGGGGAGCCACCTTTTTACTTTGTTCCACTTCAAGTGATATCCCGAATAGCTAATCTTGTGCTTTTGTGAAGATAACGCCTTTGTCACAGTGCGCGTTGGGTGCTTGACATGGGTCCCGATCTGGGTGACTATTGGCGGGTAAGTTAAGAAGTGCAGTCTTCCCCCTGTAACCGATGTTTTCGGTCTGGCGCACTTGGCCCTAGCTGTCCAAGTCAGTGCAGAAGGCTCGAAAATCGATGGTTTTCAGGGAAATTTGAGCTGCATTGGACAGTGGCTGCCGCCTCTAGGTATGCTACAAATTCGCCGTGCCCTAAACCACCTGTCATTTTTGTACCTAAATTTGACTAGGTTCCTTTAGCGCGCTCGGATTACAGCTAGCTCGGAAGGACGACTGTTGGCCGCCTCACGCACACACTCGCGCAGTTCCACAGGCCCAAAGCGGGTCTCATTCGCAAAGATTCGTGAACCTCTAGAGGTTCCTAATCTGCTTGATCTACAAGTTGAGTCATTTGACTGGTTACTTGGTAATCAAGTGTGGAAGGACCGCGTCGCAGCGGCCCTGGAATCTGGCAATAATGAAATCCCTCAGACACATGGTCTACAAGACGTGTTTGAAGAGATCAGCCCAATCGAGGATTACAACGGCACTATGTCGTTGACATTCACTGAACCAAGTTTGGAAGAATCCAAATACACTGAAGACGAATGCCGTGAGAAGGATTTAACTTTCTCTCAGCCGCTTTACGTCAACGCTGAATTCATGAACAACGAAACTGGCGAAATCAAGAGCCAGACCGTATTCATGGGCGACTTCCCAATCATGACCAGCAAGGGAACTTTCATCATCAACGGCACCGAGCGCGTTGTTGTATCCCAGCTGGTTCGTTCCCCAGGTGTTTACTTTGAACGTTCCCTAGACAAGGCAACTGACAAAGATGTTTACACAACGAAGATCATTCCTAGCCGTGGCGCTTGGATGGAATTTGAAGTTGATAAGAAAGACATGGTTGGTGTTCGCATCGACCGTAAGCGTAAGCAGCCGGTAACTGTTTTCTTGAAGGCCCTAGGTCTAACCAACGAGCAGATTCGCGAACAGTTCGGCGCATACGAATCAATGATGGCAACTCTTGAAAAAGATACGACAACTACGCAGGATGAGGCCCTGCTAGATATCTATCGCAAGCTTCGTCCAGGTGAACCACCAACTGTCGAAGCATCACGCAGCTTGCTACAAAACTTCTTCTTCAACGAGAAGCGTTACGACCTTGCAAAGGTTGGCCGTTACAAGGTCAACAAGAAGCTTGGCCTTGATACCGAACCAACCAAGACAGTCCTTGACATCAACGACGTTTTGGCAACGATCGAATACTTGGTTCGTCTGCATGCAGGTGAAACTGAATTCAACTCAGCACGTGGTGTCACCCGCGTTGAAGTTGATGACATCGATCACTTCGGTAACCGACGCCTTCGCACTGTTGGTGAATTGATTCAGAATCAGATCCGCACCGGTCTATCTCGTATGGAGCGCGTAGTTCGCGAACGTATGACGACCCAGGATCCAGAAGCAATCACACCGCTTACTTTGATCAACACTCGTCCAGTAATTGCATCAATCAAGGAGTTCTTCGGAACTTCCCAGTTGTCACAGTTCATGGATCAGACCAACCCACTGTCAGGCCTAACGCACAAGCGTCGTCTTTCAGCGCTTGGTCCCGGTGGCCTTTCTCGTGAGCGCGCAGGCTTCGAAGTTCGCGACGTTCACCCATCGCACTACGGTCGTATGTGTCCAATCGAAACCCCAGAAGGTCCAAACATTGGTCTGATTGGTTCGCTTGCGTCATACGCACGTATCAATGCCTTCGGATTCGTCGAGACTCCATACCGCAAGGTTGTTAAGGGCAAGGTAACTGACAAGATTCAGTACCTAACCGCTGACGAAGAAGACGTGCACGTTATTGCGCAGGCAAACTCGCTGCTTAATGACGACAGCACATTCCAGGACGACAAAGTATTGGTTCGCACCAAGGGTGGCGAAGTTGATTACGTTCCAGGAACTGAAGTTGACTTCATGGACGTTTCACCACGCCAGATGGTTTCTGTTGCAACTGCAATGATTCCGTTCTTGGAGCATGACGATGCAAACCGCGCGCTTATGGGTGCGAACATGCAACGTCAGGCTGTGCCATTGCTTCGCAGTGAGTCACCATACGTTGGAACCGGCATGGAATACCGTGCGGCTAAGGATGCTGGCGATGTAATCGTGGCAACTGGCGCTGGCGTTGTTTCTGAAGTTTCAGCTGACTCCATCACCGTTCAAGAAGATGGCGGAAAGCACATCACTTATGCAGTGCGAAAGTTTGATCGTTCAAACCAGGGCACTTGCTACAACCAGCGTCCAATCATCAGCGAAGGTGATCGGGTTGAAGCTGGCCAGGTAATTGCTGACGGTCCATGTACTGAAAACGGTGAAATGGCTCTTGGTCGTAACCTGCTTGTGGCATTCATGCCATGGGAAGGTCACAACTACGAAGATGCGATCATCCTGAACCAGCGTCTTGTGCAAGATGACGTGCTTTCTTCAATTCACATCGAAGAACACGAAATTGATGCCCGCGACACCAAGCTTGGTCCAGAGGAAATCACTCGCGATCTACCAAACCTTTCAGACGAAGTTCTAGCTGACCTTGATGAGCGCGGCATCATTCGCATTGGTGCGGATGTTGTTCCTGGCGACTTGTTGGTTGGCAAGGTAACACCTAAGGGTGAAACTGAACTAACACCTGAAGAGCGTTTGCTTCGTGCAATCTTTGGTGAGAAGGCTCGCGAAGTTCGCGATACTTCGCTGAAGGTTCCACACGGTGAATCCGGCAAGGTAATCGGTGTTCGCGTATTTGATTCATCTGAAGGTGACGATCTACCTCCAGGCGTTAACCAAATTGTTCGCGTGTACATCGCCCAGAAGCGCAAAATCACCGAAGGTGACAAGTTAGCTGGTCGCCACGGTAACAAGGGTGTTATCTCCAAGATTCTTCCACCAGAAGATATGCCATTCCTTGAAGATGGAACTCCAGTCGATGTTGTCTTGAACCCACTTGGTGTTCCAGGACGTATGAACATCGGTCAGATTCTGGAAGTCCACTTAGGTTGGATTGCATCTCGCGGTTGGGAAATCGAAGGTGACCCTGAATGGGCAAAGCACCTTGTTAAGGAAGCGCGTTCGGTTGCTCCTGGTACCAAGTTGGCCACACCGGTCTTCGATGGCGCCAAGGAAGATGAAATCGGCGGCCTACTTACATCAACCCGCAAGACTTCAGACGGACTTAGCCTGGTTGGCGAAAACGGAAAGGCCAAGCTATTTGATGGTCGTTCCGGAGAACCATTCCCTGGTGAAATCTCAGTTGGCTACATGTACATCTTGAAACTTCACCACTTGGTGGACGACAAGATTCACGCTCGTTCAACTGGTCCTTACTCAATGATTACCCAGCAGCCGTTGGGTGGTAAGGCACAGTTCGGCGGCCAGCGCTTTGGTGAAATGGAAGTGTGGGCTCTCGAGGCTTACGGTGCTTCCTATGCACTTCAAGAGTTGTTGACTATCAAGTCCGACGATGTTCTTGGTCGCGTTCGCGTGTACGAAGCCATTGTTAAGGGCGAGAACATTCCTGAGCCAGGTATCCCTGAATCCTTCAAGGTACTTATTAAGGAAATGCAGTCACTATGTCTGAACGTGGAAGTTCTCTCAAGTGATGGTTCTGCCATCGAATTGCGAGACACCGCCGAAGAAGTCTTCCGCACCGCTGAAGAACTTGGAATCGACCTGTCGCGCCGTGAGTCGCTCAGCGTCGAAGAACTCTGATCCCGGTCAGAACAGACAACCCGAAACTTAACTAGAAATAGAGGAACTCAAAGTGTTGGACGTCAACTTCTTCGACGAACTGCGGATCGGCCTAGCTAGCGCCGAAGACATCCGTTTGTGGTCGCATGGTGAAGTCAAGAAACCAGAAACAATTAACTACCGCACACTCAAGCCAGAGCGCGATGGTCTTTTCTGCGAAAAGATCTTCGGACCGACTCGTGACTGGGAATGTTACTGCGGTAAGTACAAGCGCGTGCGATTCAAGGGAATCGTTTGTGAGCGTTGTGGCGTTGAAGTCACTCGCTCCAAGGTTCGCCGTGAACGCATGGGTCACATCGAACTTGCTGCACCAGTAACACACATCTGGTACTTCAAGGGCGTACCTAGCCGCCTTGGTTACTTACTTGATCTAGCTCCAAAGGATCTAGAAAAGGTAATTTACTTTGCTGCTTACATGATCACTTCGGTTGACGAAGCTGCTCGTCGTGAAGATCTTCCAAGCTTGGAAGCAAGTCTGAACGAAGACCGCAACAACCTGATCAAGAAGCGCGATGCCGATGTCGATGCTCGCCTAAAGAAGATGGAAGCCGACTTAGCTGAACTTGAAGCTGAAGGCGCCAAGGCAGATATCAAGCGCAAGGTTCGCGAATCCGGAGAACGTGAAGTTACTCAGATCCGCAAGCGCGAAGACGCAAAGATTGATCGTTTGGTCAAGGTATTTGATCGCTTCCGCACTCTTAAGGTTCAAGACCTTGAAGGTGACGAAATGCTTTACCGCGAAATGCGTGACCGTTTCGGTCGCTACTTCAAGGGTGGCATGGGCGCTGCAGCAATCAAGGCTCGTTTGGAAACTTTCGATCTTGAAGCCGAAGCAGTAAAGCTAAAAGACATCATCATTAATGGCAAGGGTCAAAAGAAGACTCGTGCACTTAAGCGTCTCAAGGTTGTTAATGCATTCTTGAACACCACAAACCACCCAGCCGCAATGGTCCTGGATGCAGTTCCGGTTATTCCACCAGATCTACGTCCAATGGTTCAGCTTGATGGTGGCCGTTTCGCGACTTCAGATCTAAACGATCTATACCGTCGCGTTATCAACCGCAACAACCGTCTAAAGCGTCTGCTTGATCTTGGTGCACCTGAGATCATCGTTAACAACGAAAAGCGCATGCTTCAGGAATCTGTTGACGCATTGTTCGATAACGGTCGTCGTGGTCGTCCAGTAACTGGTCCGGGTAACCGTCCACTTAAGTCACTGTCCGACATGCTTAAGGGTAAGCAAGGTCGCTTCCGCCAGAACCTTCTTGGCAAGCGCGTTGACTACTCAGGCCGTTCGGTAATTGTTGTTGGCCCACAGCTAAAGCTGCACCAGTGTGGTCTGCCTAAGCAGATGGCGTTAGAACTTTTCAAGCCTTTCGTAATGAAGCGCTTGGTTGATCTAAATCACGCACAAAACATCAAGAGCGCAAAGCGCATGGTTGAACGTCAGCGTTCAGTTGTTTGGGATGTACTTGAAGAAGTAATTACCGAGCACCCAGTTCTGCTTAACCGCGCACCTACATTGCACCGTTTGGGTATCCAAGCCTTCGAGCCTCAGCTCATTGAAGGTAAGGCAATCCAGATTCACCCACTTGTATGTACAGCATTCAACGCTGACTTCGACGGTGACCAGATGGCGGTACACGTACCACTTTCTGCGGAAGCTCAGGCTGAAGCTCGCGTGCTTATGCTTTCGACAAACAACATTTTGTCGCCAGCAAACGGTCGCCCGATCACTTCACCAACTCAGGACATGGTTCTTGGTCTGTACTCGCTTACTCGCGATGATGCAGCCGGTGTTGGTGCTGGTCGTGCATTCGGCTCGCTTTCTGAAGCCATCATGGCTTTCGATCGCAACGAACTCGCATTGCAGGCAAACGTAAAGATTCGTTTGGAAAATGTAGTTACTGAAATGGGTGGCGAATCGTCTTCAAAGACAATCGAAACCACACTAGGTCGCGCATTGTTCAACGAAACACTTCCAGCAAACTACCCGTTTGTTAACGAAGAAGTTAAGAAGTCAAAGCTTGGCGAAGTAATCAATGACCTTGCTGAGCGTTACTCCAAGGTTCAGGTCGCTGCGACTCTGGATGCTTTGAAGGAAGCTGGCTTCCGCTGGGCAACTCGCTCTGGCGTAACGATCTCGTTCGCAGATGTTGTGGCTCCTTCGGCTAAAGCAGGTCTACTTGCTGAAGCAGAAGAGAAGGCTGACAAGATCCAAAAGCAGTACGACCGTGGTTTGATTGCAGACTCCGAGCGTCGCCAGGAACTAATCGAAGTATGGACTGACACAACCAACAAGGTTGCCGAAGCTATGCAGGAAAACTTCCCGACCACTAACCCGGTCTGGATGATGGTTAACTCCGGTGCGCGAGGCAACATGCTTCAGATTCGTCAGATTGCAGGTATGCGTGGTCTGGTAGCAAACCCTAAGGGTGAAATTATTCCTCGCCCTATCAAGAGCAACTTCCGTGAAGGCTTGTCTGTACTTGAGTACTTCATTTCTACACACGGTGCTCGTAAGGGTCTTGCAGATACCGCACTTCGTACTGCTGACTCCGGTTACCTAACTCGTCGTCTAGTTGACGTTTCACAGGATGTAATCATCCGTGAAGAAGACTGTGGCACCGATCGTGGAATCACAAAGTCAATCCGCAAAGCTGATGGCTCTGCTGAAGATTTCTTGGACACCACAATTGCATCTCGCTGCTTGGCAGAAGAAGTAGTTGCTAGCGGAAAGACATTATTCGAAGCAGGTCAGGACATCGGCATTCTCGACATTGATGCCATGGTTGCTGCCGGTGTTGACGAAATCAAGGTTCGTTCGGTTCTCACTTGTGACAGCCGCTTTGGAACTTGTGCTCGTTGCTACGGTCGCTCACTTGCAACATCCAAGTTGGTTGACATTGGTGAAGCCGTAGGCATCATCGCTGCTCAGTCAATTGGTGAGCCAGGAACTCAGCTAACAATGCGTACCTTCCACACTGGTGGTGCTGCATCTGACGGTGGAGACATCACACACGGTCTACCTCGCGTAGTCGAACTTTTCGAAGCTCGTACTCCAAAGGGTGTTTCACCAATCTCCGCAGCTACTGGCCGCGTTCGCATTGATGAATCAGATAAGGCCAAGAAGGTCATCGTTATTCCTGACGACGGTTCCGAAGAACTGGAATACCCAGTTTCCAAGCGTGCCAAGTTAGTAGTTGAAGATGGTCAGACTGTCACAGCTGGTGATTTGATCCTTGTTGGTAAGCCAGATCCGAAGGAAGTTCTTCGTATCCGTGGTCCACGTCAGGTCCAGATCCACTTAACTGACGAAGTTCAAGAGGTCTACCGCTCACAGGGTGTATCGATTCACGACAAGCACATCGAAGTAATCGTGCGCCAGATGTTGAAGCGAGTAATCATCGTTGAGCAGGCTGAGTCCACATTCCTAACCGGTGAACTTGTTGAGCGTTCAGCATACGAAAACGACAACCGTCGTCTCGTTGCTGAAGGTGGCAAGCCAGCCTCAGCTCGTCCAGAGTTGATGGGTATCACCAAGGCTTCCCTTGCAACTGAATCTTGGTTGTCGGCCGCATCGTTCCAGGAGACAACTCGTGTCCTTACCGATGCTGCAATCAACGGCAAGCGCGATCCATTGCTTGGCCTAAAGGAAAACGTAATCATCGGAAAGTTGATCCCAGCAGGAACAGGTCTTCCTCGTTACCGCAATGTCAAGGTCGAACCAACCGAAGAAGCCAAAGCAGCCGTCTACGCCGCAATGAGCGTCTACGACGACTACGACTACGGCGACTTCGGTCAGGCTTCCGGCGAAGCAGTTCGCCTGGAAGATTACGACATGGGGCAATACCGTTCCTAAACAGCAATACTCAAACAAAGGCCGAGTAGAAATGCTCGGCCTTTGTTGTTTCTTGAATGCTCAAATGTGCCATTTGCAAGAAGTTCGCATAAACAAAGTTGAGTCATAATTGACTTTAAGATCTGTGTAATAGTCAGTCACATGTTTACTGTGGCCCTGCTTACCAAGCGTTTGCATATCGACCATATGTCAACCAATTCCTCGTTGTGTATGTAGGTCGCTGATCCTCTCGGACGATCAAGCGGCCGGTTCCCTGTTTCTAAATCCCAAGCTTTAGAAACTCTGAATAGACCAAACCACTTACTCAAAAACAACAAAGGAATAGAAGTGTCAGTAACAGATGAATACCTTGCCAACAATGCCGAATACGCAAAATCTTTCAGTGGACCACTCCCACTCCCACCTAGCCGAAACATCGCCGTCCTTGCCTGCATGGATGCGCGCATTGATGTCTACGGCGTCCTGGGCTTAGGCCAAGGCGAATCCCACGTGATTCGCAACGCCGGTGGAGTTGTAACCGCAGACGAGATTCGCTCGCTAGCTATCAGTCAGCGCCTACTTGGAACCAAAGAAATCATTCTGATCCATCACACTGACTGTGGAATGCTCACATTCACTGATGACGAATTCAAGGAAGGTATCCGCGCTGAAGTTGGTCAAAAGCCAGAATGGGCAGCTGAAGCCTTCAATGACCTAGACACTGACGTTCGTCAGTCGATCGCGCGCATCAAGAACAGCCCATACATCCCGCATAAGGATCAGGTTCGCGGTTTCGTCTTCGACGTTGCCACCGGACTTCTTCGCGAAGTTAAGTAGTACCTCTCGTTGACAAGGACCGGGCAGCGATGTCCGGTCCTTGTCAACGAGAGAGGTCAGGGAAACCGTTGACCTGGAACAGCCCCGGTTATAGGATTTTTCTCATGACAACAATTGACTCGGGAATTCAAAAACTTCTAGATAATTACTTCGATCTAATGCATCTCCAGAACATGGAGAATTTTGACAAGGTTTTTCATAAGGTCTGCAACCTCTACGGAGTAGTGGACGGTGAACTAAACATCCGAAGCTTTGATGTTTACCGTGAGGCAGTAGCTGGTCGTCAATCCCCGGCAGAGGTTGGGAATGCCCGGCGTGACAAAATAATCATGGTCGACCAGATCAGCCCCACTTTGGCGCTGGCAAAGGTTCAGCTTGAGATGTTTGGCGGCGTAATGCAGGACTACTTGAACCTGAGCTTCGTGGACGGTCAATGGTTTATCGTTTCCAAGATGTGGGAGCGGGTAGGCGATTCTGCCTAGGCCATAAAGGCTCCTGCCACAAGAATCCGCCCAAAATGTCCGATTTTTGGGCGCGACACGCCGTCCGCGTGGGTGGGAGCTGATCTCGTTTTGACCTTTAACCATAAGTGTGGGTAATGTTTCACCTTGTGCCTAACGAAAGTTAGGTTTCGCATCTATGCCTAGGGCTTCCCCGTCGGCGCAGTGTTCGCAAGACAGGCTCCTTATCTAAAGGAAATGTCTTCTAATACGCGCTAAAACGGACGACACGCCCGACCGCGTGGGTCGGAGCTAGTGGCGGTACCGCCATCACAACAAACGTTTGAAAGTTGAGCGAGAAGTCGCGCAACTTGGATGAAGGAGTACGAGTGCCAACGATCCAGCAGTTGGTCCGCAAGGGCCGACAGGACAAGGTCACGAAGAACACCACGCCTGCTCTTAAGGGCAGCCCGCAGCGCCGTGGCGTCTGCACGCGTGTGTACACAACAACACCTAAGAAGCCGAACTCTGCGCTTCGCAAGGTAGCTCGTGTGCGTTTGACCAGTGGTACTGAAGTAACCGCCTACATCCCAGGCGAAGGTCACAACCTCCAAGAGCACTCAATCGTGCTTGTTCGCGGCGGTCGCGTTAAGGATCTTCCCGGCGTACGTTACAAAATCATTCGCGGCGCTCTTGATACTCAGGGCGTAAAGAACCGTAAGCAGTCTCGCAGCCGCTACGGAGCAAAGAAGGAGAAGAGCTGATATGCCACGTAAGGGTCCAGCTCCGAAGCGACCAATCATCGTCGATCCGGTTTACCAGTCACCAGTAGTAACTCAACTTGTTAACAAGATTTTGCTGCATGGAAAAAAGTCCACAGCAGAATCAATCGTTTACGGTGCGCTTTCCGGCTGCCATGAAAAGACTGGAACAGATCCAGTGCAGACACTTCGTCGCGCACTAGACAACGTTCGCCCAACTTTAGAAGTTCGTAGCCGTCGCGTTGGTGGCGCTACTTACCAGGTGCCGGTTGAAGTTAAGCCAGCTCGCGCAAACACACTTGCACTTCGTTGGTTAGTTGGTTACTCCCGCGCCCGTCGCGAGAAGACCATGACCGAACGCTTAATGAACGAAATCCTTGACGCTTCAAATGGTCTAGGTGCTGCAGTTAAGAAGCGTGAAGACACACACAAGATGGCTGAAAGCAACAAGGCCTTCGCACATTACCGCTGGTAATCCAAGAAATAAATTTCAAAAGACTTTTCGAAACCGACAGAACAAGACAAAGAGACGAGAGAGTAAGTGGCTACCGAAACATCGCTTAACCTCGCCAAGACCCGCAACATCGGGATCATGGCGCACATCGACGCGGGCAAAACCACGACGACTGAGCGCATCTTGTTCTACACCGGCATCAACTACAAGATCGGTGAAGTGCACGAAGGTGCAGCAACCATGGACTGGATGGAACAAGAGCAAGAGCGTGGCATCACGATCACTTCTGCTGCCACCACATGTACTTGGAAAGATCACACGATCAACATCATTGACACACCCGGTCACGTTGACTTCACTGTTGAAGTTGAGCGCTCACTTCGCGTGCTTGATGGTGCAGTTGCAGTATTCGACGGCGTTGCTGGTGTTGAACCACAATCCGAAACCGTATGGCGTCAGGCAAACAAGTACAGCGTTCCGCGTATCTGTTTCGTAAACAAGCTTGACCGCACAGGTGCAGACTTCTTTATGTGCGTAGGCATGATCAAGGATCGTCTAGGCGCTAACCCACTTATTCTTCAGCTTCCAATTGGTGCCGAGGGTGACTTCATTGGTCTAGTTGACTTGATTCGCATGCAGGCCATGGTTTGGCGCGGCGAAACAGCAATTGGTGAAGATTATGTTCTTGAACCAATTCCAGCCGATCTACAGGCACAAGCTGACGAATACCGTCAGGCAATGCTTGAAACCATCGCTGAGAACGACGAAGCATTCATGGAGAAGTTCTTCGAAGATTCTGATTCATTAACTGAAGACGAAATTCACGATGCAATCCGTCGCGTAACACTTTCTGGAGGAGCTGTTCCAATCGTCACCGGAACTGCATTCAAGAACAAGGGTGTACAGCCGATGCTGGATGCCGTTATTCGTTACCTTCCATCACCACTAGATGTTGAGGGTGTAACCGGCCACAAGCCAAACAAGCCAGAAGAAGAAATTCTTCGCACCCCAAGTGACAGCGAGCCACTTGCTGCACTTGCATTCAAGATTGCAACTGATCCACACCTTGGCAAGCTAACTTACGTCCGCGTTTACTCCGGACGTCTAGAAGCTGGCTCCCAGGTTCTTAACTCAGTTAAGGAACGCAAGGAGCGCATCGGAAAGATTTACCGAATGCATGCCAACAAGCGTGAAGAAATTGCAGCTGTAGGTGCAGGCGACATCGTTGCAGTAATGGGTCTTAAGGACACCACAACTGGCGAAACACTTTGCGATCCAGCAAACCCAATCATTCTTGAGTCAATGAGTTTCCCAGCTCCGGTTATCGAAGTTGCGATTGAACCTAAGACCAAGAGCGACCAAGACAAACTTGGTGTTGCAATCCAGCGTCTGTCGGATGAAGATCCAACATTCCGCGTGCACACCGACGAAGAAACCGGCCAGACCATCATCGCGGGTATGGGCGAACTTCACTTGGAAATTTTGGTTGACCGCATGAAGCGTGAATTCAACGTGGAAGCAAACGTTGGTAAGCCACAGGTTGCTTACCGCGAAACCATCACCAAGAACGTTGATCGCATCGATTACACCCACAAGAAGCAAACTGGTGGTTCCGGACAGTTCGCAAAGGTTCAAATTGCGATTGCTCCAAACAAGCCAATCGATGGCGACGAAAACGCCAAGGGTGGTTACGAATTTATTAACAAGATCACCGGTGGTCGCATTCCTCGTGAATACATCCCATCCGTTGATGCTGGTTGCCAAGATGCGATGGAAAATGGCGTTCTTGCTGGTTACCCAATGGTTGATGTGCAGGTCACACTTCTTGACGGTGCTTACCACGACGTTGACTCATCTGAACTTGCATTCAAACTTGCTGGTACTCAAGCATTCAAGGAAGGCGTTCGCAGCGCTGGTCCAGTGATTCTTGAACCACTTATGAGCGTCGAAGTAACAACCCCTGAAGACTTCATGGGTGATGTAATCGGCGACCTTAATTCTCGGCGCGGACAGATTCAGGCTATGGATGAGCGTTTTGGCTCACGCGTAGTCAAGGCTCTTGTTCCGTTGTCAGAAATGTTCGGCTATGTGGGAGATCTTCGTAGTCGTACTCAGGGACGTGCTAGCTACTCCATGGAGTTCGCGCAGTACGCCCAAGTTCCCGCCAACGTCCAGACAGAAATTGTCTCGAAGGCGCGGGGCGAGTAACGGCCCACAGGCCAAAAGAAACAAAAACCCTGCCGGAGTGAAGGTCACTCTGACAGACAGCACAAGGATCCAGGAGGACCCACCGTGGCAAAGGCGAAGTTTGAGCGGACGAAACCGCACGTAAACATCGGCACCATCGGTCACATCGACCACGGCAAGACAACGCTGACTGCTGCCATCACAAAGGTGCTGCACGATGCATACCCAGATGTAAACCCATTCACGCCATTCGACATGATCGATAAGGCACCTGAAGAGCGTCAGCGCGGTATTACGATTTCGATCGCCCACGTTGAATACCAGACAGAAGTGCGCCACTACGCGCACGTTGACTGCCCAGGTCACGCTGACTACATCAAGAACATGATCACCGGCGCGGCACAGATGGACGGTGCAATTCTTGTAGTTGCAGCGACTGACGGCCCAATGCCTCAGACCAAGGAGCACGTACTACTTGCTCGTCAGGTTGGCGTTCCGGCAATCGTTGTTGCGCTTAACAAGTGCGACATGGTTGATGATGAAGAACTTATTGAACTCGTAGAAATGGAAGTTCGTGAACTTCTAAGCTCCTACGAATTCCCAGGCGATGACATTCCAGTTGTTCGCGTAGCTGCATTCCCAGCTCTTCAGGGTGACGCTAAGTGGGCACAGTCAATTCTTGATCTGATGCAGGCTGTAGATGACTACATCCCAACCCCAGCTCGCGAAATTGACAAGCCATTCCTTATGCCAGTTGAAGACGTTTTCACCATCACAGGTCGTGGAACCGTTGTTACTGGTCGTATCGAACAGGGCATCGTCAAGGTCAACGAAGAAGTTGAAATCGTTGGTATTCGTCCAGACGTACAGAAGACAACCGTTACTGGTGTCGAAATGTTCCGCAAGCTTCTTGATGAAGGTCGCGCTGGCGAAAACGTAGGACTTCTTCTTCGTGGAACCAAGCGTGAAGACATTGAACGTGGACAGGTTGTTTGCCACCCAGGTTCAGTAAACCCTCACACTGACTTCGAAGCTAACGTTTATATCCTTTCCAAGGATGAAGGCGGCCGTCACACACCATTCTTCGACAACTACCGTCCACAGTTCTACTTCCGTACCACGGACGTAACTGGTGTAGTAACGCTTCCAAGCGGAACCGAAATGGTTATGCCTGGCGACAACACTGAAATGACCGTTGCGTTGATTCAGTCAATCGCTATGGACGAAGGTCTGCGTTTCGCAATCCGCGAAGGTGGCCGCACCGTCGGCGCCGGTCGCGTAACCAAGATCATCAAGTAAGTAATTACTTTCTGATCTAAGCAAGACAACCGTTTGAGTTGGTTGGTGGCCCGCAAGGGCCACCAACTTCCAAACAAAATTGAAAGTGTTTGAAAGTTTGGTAGCCCTAGGGGGCCACCAACTTGCAAACAAAGCAATACCTCTTATTGGCAGAAACTAGAAGAAAAGGATGGTCAAGCCACATGGCTGGACAAAAGATCCGAATCAGGCTCAAGGCCTACGATCACGAGGTCATTGACTCTTCAGCGCGCAAAATCGTTGAGGTTGTCACTCCTACTGGCGCGAAAGTCGCCGGTCCCGTGCCGCTGCCAACTGAGAAAAACATTTACTGTGTAATCCGTTCGCCGCACAAGTACAAAGACTCACGCGAGCACTTCGAGATGCGCACACACAAGAGACTTATCGACATCATCGATCCAACACCTAAGACAGTTGACTCACTTATGCGTCTCGACTTGCCTGCCGGTGTTGATATTGAGATCAAGCTGTAGGGACGAAAAATATGGCTATCAACAAGAAGGGCATTCTGGGCGAAAAGCTTGGCATGACCCAGGTATGGGACGAGAACAACCGCGTTGTTCCCGTAACTGTAGTTAAGGCAGGACCTTGTGTTGTTACACAGGTTCGCACGCCAGAAAACGACGGTTACTCAGGTGTCCAGATTGCTTTCGGTCAGATTGACCCTCGCAAGGTAACTCAGCCAATGCTTGGCCACTTCGCCAAGGCTGGCGTTACCCCGCGTCGTCACGTGCTTGAACTTCGCTTCGACGATGCATCAGATTACGCACTTGGCCAGGAACTCGGCGCTGACACTTTTGAAGCTGGCAGCAACATCGACGTAACTGGCGTCACCAAGGGTAAAGGTTTCGCTGGAACTATGAAGCGTCACGGCTTCTCCGGCGTTAGCGCATCCCACGGTGCTCACAAAAACCACCGCAAGCCAGGTTCCATTGGTGCCTGTGCAACACCGGGTCGCGTTTTCAAGGGTGTTCGAATGTCAGGTCGTATGGGTGGAATCACTCAGACAACACAGAACCTAAAGGTTCACGCAGTAGATACCGAAAAGGGTCTGATCTTGGTTAAGGGTGCAATTCCTGGACCCGCAGGCTCAGTAGTACTACTTCGTTCCGCAGCGAAGGGAGCATAACGTCATGACATCAGTAGACGTTAAGACACCAGCTGGCAAAGCCGCCGGAACAGTGGAACTACCTGCAGACATCTTTGATGTGCAGACAAACATTCCATTGCTTCACCAGGTTGTAGTTGCACAGCTTGCAGCTGCTCGTCAGGGAACACATGACACCAAGCGTCGTGGCGAAGTAAGCGGTTCCGGTAAGAAGCCTTTCAAGCAAAAGGGAACTGGTCGCGCCCGTCAGGGTTCGATTCGTGCACCTCAGTACCGCGGTGGTGGTATCACACACGGACCACACCCACGCGATTACGATCAGCGCACACCTAAGAAGATGAAGGCCGCTGCACTTCGTGGCGCACTTTCAGATCGTGCACGTAATGGAAACATTCATGTGCTTTCTTCAGTCGTTGAAGGTGACGCCCCATCAACCAAGCAGGCACTTGCTGCAATCAACGCAGTATCAACTGCAAAGAACATCTTGGTTGTAGTAGACCGCACTGACTTCGTAAGTTGGAAGAGCCTACGCAACGTAGATGCAATTCACTTACTTGCAGTAGATCAACTAAATACTTACGACGTACTTAAGTCCGATGATGTTGTCTTCACAAAGGCAGCACTTGAAGCTCTGGTTGCAGGTCCAGCTCGCGGTAAGTCCGCGAAGGCTGTTGCTGGATCCAACGAAGTAGAGGCGTAAGTCATGACAACTATTTATGATCCACGCGACATTCTTATCTCGCCAGTTATCTCTGAAAAGAGCTACGCACTACTGGATGAGAACAAGTACACATTCATCGTTCGTCCGGATGCCAATAAGACCCAAATCAAGATTGCGGTTGCAGAAGTATTCAACGTAAAGGTGACTGGCGTAAACATCATCAATCGCCGCGGCAAGACAATGCGTACACGTACTGGATTTGGCAAGCGTGCCGACACCAAGCGTGCAATCGTAACTGTTGCAGCTGGCGACCGTATCGACATCTTTGGTGGTCCGGTTTCTTAACCGGACGAGAATAGGACAGGGAAACTCAAATGGGAATCCGTAAGTACAAGCCGACCACTCCGGGCCGTCGCGGCTCCAGTGTCGCCGACTTCGTCGAAATCACGCGTTCAACGCCAGAAAAGTCATTGGTTCGCCCGCTTCACAGCAAGGGTGGCCGTAACAACGCCGGTCGCGTAACAGCACGTCACCAAGGTGGCGGCCACAAGCGCGCTTATCGTCTAATCGACTTCCGTCGCAATGACAAAGATGGTGTACCAGCAAAGGTTGCACACATCGAATACGATCCAAACCGTACTGCTCGTATTGCACTTTTGCATTACGCAGATGGCGAGAAGCGTTACATCATTGCACCGAACAAGTTGAAGCAAGGCGACCGCATCGAAACTGGTCCAGCAGCTGACATCAAGCCAGGCAACAACTTGCCACTTCGCAACATTCCAGTAGGTACCGTTATTCACGCAATTGAACTTCGCCCAGGTGGTGGAGCGAAGATTGCTCGTAGCGCAGGAACTAGCGTCCAGCTTGTTGCTAAAGATGGACCTTACGCACAGCTGCGTATGCCATCTGGCGAAATCCGTAACGTAGATGCTCGTTGCCGCGCAACCATCGGTGAAGTTGGTAACGCGGAACAGTCAAACATCAACTGGGGTAAAGCTGGCCGTATGCGTTGGAAGGGCAAGCGCCCAACCGTCCGCGGTGTTGCAATGAACCCTGTCGATCACCCACATGGTGGTGGTGAAGGTAAGACTTCCGGTGGACGTCACCCAGTGAATCCAAACGGTAAAGCAGAAGGTCGTACTCGTGCAGCCAATAAGGCCAGCGACAAGATGATCGTCCGTCGCCGCAAGACCGGCAAGAAGCGCTAGGAGTTATTGAGATGCCACGTAGCCTGAAAAAAGGTCCATTCATTGACGGACACCTTCTAAAGAAGGTTGACGACCAAAATGAAAAGGGAACCAAGAACGTGATCAAGACCTGGTCACGCCGTTCAGTAATTTCTCCTGCCATGCTCGGCCACACTCTGGCTGTTCATGACGGACGCAAGCATGTTCCAGTTTTCGTAACTGAAGACATGGTTGGCCACAAGCTCGGTGAATTCGCACCAACACGTACCTTCAAGGGTCACGTGAAGGACGATCGCAAAGCAAAGCGTAAGTAGGGACAGTGATGGAAGCTTTAACAACAAACTCGGCTCGTGCTCAGGCACGTTTCGTACGCGTCACACCACAAAAGGCTCGTCGAGTAATCGACATGATCCGTGGCATGAACGCGCAAGAAGCACAGACACTTCTTCGCTTTGCCCCACAAGCTGCAAGTGAGCCAATTGGCAAAGTTGTTGGTAGCGCGATTGCTAACGCAACTAACAACTACAACTTGGACGCTCGCACACTTGTTATCACTCAGGCATTCGTTGACGAAGGCCCAACAATGAAGCGTTTCCGTCCACGTGCTCAAGGTCGCGCTAGCCAGATTTTGAAGCGCACCAGCCACATCACCGTAGTCGTCGAGTCCGTTGACTCCCAGAAGAAGGGATAGTCACAATGGGTCAAAAAATTAATCCGTATGGCTTCCGCCTCGGCATCACAACTGATTACCGCTCCAAGTGGTTTGCAGATTCATCAAAGGTTGGCGAGCGCTACCGCGACTACGTTGCCGAAGATGTAAAGATTCGCAAGCTCATGACTGAAGGCATGGAACGTGCCGGCATTGCTCGTGTTGAAATCGAACGTACTCGTGACCGAGTTCGCGTTGACATTCACACTGCTCGCCCAGGCATCGTTATCGGTCGCCGCGGTCAAGAAGCAGACATCATTCGCGGAAAGCTAGAAAAGCTAACTGGTAAGCAAGTTCAGCTAAACGTTCTGGAAGTTAAGAATCCAGAAATCGAAGCACAGCTTGTAGCTCAGGGTGTTGCAGAACAACTTTCCAGCCGCGTTTCATTCCGTCGCGCGATGAAGAAGGCAATGCAGTCCGCACTTAAGGGTGGAGCCAAGGGTATTCGTATCCAGGTTTCCGGCCGTCTTGGTGGTGCTGAAATGTCACGTCGTGAGTTCTACCGTGAAGGTCGCGTGCCATTGCACACACTTCGTGCAGACATCGACTACGGCTTCTACGAAGCTCGCACAACTTTTGGTCGCATCGGCGTAAAGGTATGGATCTACAAGGGCGATGCTCTTGGAACCCGCACCGAACGTGAGCAAGCAGCAGCTGCTGCCCGTGCGCGTCCAGCAACTAGAGCACCACGTGCTCCACGAGCTGCTTCATCCAGTGCAAGTTCCGCTGCGGCAACACCTGCAGCTGAAAGCGCTCCAGTTGTTGAAGCCGCTCCAGTAACGGAAGGTGCATAAGCATGTTAATTCCACGTCGCGTTAAGCACCGTAAGCAGCATCACCCAGATCGCCACGGCGCATCAAAGGGTGGCAATGCTGTAACTTTCGGTCAGTGGGGTCTGCAGGCAATGGAGCCGGCATACGTTACTAACCGTCAAATCGAGTCCGCTCGTATCGCAATGACCCGTCACATTCGCCGTGGTGGAAAAGTTTGGATCAACATTTATCCAGACCGCCCACTTACAAAGAAGCCAGCTGAAACTCGAATGGGTTCCGGTAAGGGTTCACCTGAGTGGTGGGTAGCAAACGTCAAGCCAGGTCGCGTGATGTTTGAAATTGCTTTCCCTAACGAGAAAGTCGCGCACGAAGCCCTAACTCGCGCAATGCACAAATTGCCGATGAAGTGCCGCATCGTTGCACGTGAGGAGATCTAATGCCAACAACAAGCACAGTTGACTTACGTCGCCTAGCTAACGATGAACTAGTGTCAAAGTTACGCGAAGCCAAAGAAGAACTATTCAACCTACGATTCCAGGCTGCTACCGGTCAGCTTGAAAGTCACGGCCGTCTACGCGCAGTCCGCAAGGAAATTGCACGCGTGTACACCGTGATGCGCGAACGCGAATTGGGTATCACTCCGGTTGAAAGTACTGAGGGTGCAGCATGAGCGTAGACGAGCGCGGCGACCGCAAGGTTCGCGAAGGTTTAGTTGTTAGCGACAAAATGGATAAGACCATTGTCGTTGCAGTTGAAGACCGATTTAAGCATCCGCTTTACGGCAAGGTTGTGCGTCGCACAAGCAAGCTAAAAGCACATGACGAAGCAAATGCCGCTGGCATTGGCGATCGTGTTCTGTTGATGGAAACTCGACCACTTAGTGCCACAAAGCGCTGGCGCATGGTCGAGATCCTCGAGAAGGCTAAGTAAGGGTAGGGATCAAGAGTGATTCAGCAAGAGTCGCGACTACGAGTCGCTGATAACACCGGTGCCAAGGAAATCTTGGTCATCCGTGTTCTCGGTGGTTCCGGCCGTCGCTATGCAGGTATCGGCGATGTTGTCGTCGGTACAGTCAAGGACGCGATCCCTGGTGGCAACGTCAAAAAGGGCGATGTCATTAAGGCAGTAATCGTGCGTACCAAGAAGGAACGCCGACGTCCAGATGGTTCCTACATCCGCTTCGACGAAAACGCAGCAGTCATTCTTAAGGCTGACGGCGAACCTCGTGGAACTCGTATCTTTGGCCCAGTTGGTCGTGAACTTCGCGATAAGAAGTTCATGAAGATCATCTCGCTAGCACCGGAGGTTTTGTAATGAAAATCAAAACTGGTGATGAAGTATTGGTAATCGCAGGCAAGGACAAGGGCTCAAAGGGCACCGTACTTGCAGTATTCGAAGACCGTAACAAGGTAATCGTTGAAGGCGTAAACCGCATGAAGCGTCACGTTCGTAAAGAACAGACAACTCGTGGGGTAGTAGTTGGCGGAATCGAAACTGTCGAAGCTCCAATCCACGTATCGAACGTTCAGCTGCTTGTTGATGGCAAGCCAACTAAGGTTGGCGGGCGTCGCGACACAGTAACCAAGACTCGTACTGATGGCACTACTTACGAAGGCTCCCGTGGCGTTCGTGTTGCCCGTAGTACCGGAAAGGACATCTAATGTCTGCTGATGTCAAAGTAATTCCACGTCTAAAGACTCAGTACCGCGAGGAAATTGTTCCTGCGCTTACGACTGAGTTCAAGTTTGCAAATGCAATGCAGGTTCCAGGTCTAACCAAGATCGTTGTGAACATGGGTGTTGGCGAAGCTGCTCGTGACTCGAAGTTAATCGAAGGTGCAATCCGCGATCTAACTGCGATCACCGGACAAAAGCCACAGGTAACTAAGGCCCGTCTTTCTATTGCACAGTTCAAGCTTCGTGAAGGTATGCCAATTGGTGCACACGTAACACTTCGCGGTGACCGCATGTGGGAATTCCTAGATCGTCTACTGACACTGGCTTTGCCACGTATCCGTGACTTCCGTGGTTTATCCCCAAAGCAATTTGATGGAAATGGAAACTACACCTTCGGTCTAACCGAGCAGGTTATGTTCCACGAAATCAATCCAGACTCAGTAGATCGCCAGCGTGGTATGGATATCACTTTGGTTACAACTGCTGCAAACGATGCTGAAGGTCGGGCGCTACTAAAGCACCTGGGCTTCCCGTTCAAGGAGGCTTAAGTCATGGCGAAAACCGGTCTTAAGAACAAGTCCAACGAAACCCCGAAGTTCAAAGTTCGTGGTTACACCCGCTGCCAGCGCTGCGGTCGTCCTCATTCGGTTTACCGCAAGTTCGGCCTATGCCGTATTTGCTTCCGTGAGATGGCACATGCTGGCGAACTTCCAGGTATCACTAAGAGCTCCTGGTAACAACAACAACGACGTAGGTCCCTAGGGATACCGCGACGAGAAGGGCGATAAGCCAATGACTATGACCGACCCAATTGCAGACATGCTCACGCGTGTTCGCAATGCAAACTCGGCTCACCACGAGTCCGTGTCAATGCCGCACTCCAAAATGAAAGAGCACATCGCTGAAATCCTCAAGCGCGAGGGTTACATCGGAAGCTTTGAAATTGCAGATGCTCCAGTTGGCAAGACTCTTAACATCAGCTTGAAGTACGGACCAAACCGCGAGCGTTCAATCGCCGGTGTCCGTCGTGTTTCCAAGCCTGGTCTACGCGTATACGCAAAGAGCACTGCTCTACCTCGCGTACTTGGTGGACTTGGTGTGGCAATCATTTCAACATCAACAGGTTTACTAACTGACAAGCAGTGCGCACAGAAGGGCGTAGGTGGAGAAGTTCTCGCCTACGTCTGGTAAGGGGACCTGTTATGTCACGTATCGGTCGTATGCCAATCGCTATTCCAAGTGGAGTAGACGTCACTATTGATGGATCAAACATCACAGTAAAGGGACCTAAGGGTCAGCTTTCACATGTTGTTGTTGAGCCAATCACTGTTACTCGCGAAGAAGATGGTCAGCTTGCAGTTGTCCGTCCAAACGACGAGCGCGAAAGCCGTTCACGTCACGGTCTAACTCGCACCTTGATCGCAAACATGGTCACTGGAGTTACTGAAGGCTATTCAAAGACTTTAGAAATCTCCGGAACTGGTTACCGTGTTGCAGCTCAGGGTGACACTCTTGAATTTGCACTTGGCTTTTCGCATCCAGTGAAGGTGACTGCACCAGCAGGAATTACTTTCACAGTTGAGAGCCCAACAAAATTGCATGTATCAGGTATCGACAAGCAGCAGGTTGGCGAAGTATCCGCAAACCTACGCAAGCTTCGTAAGCCAGATCCATACAAGGCAAAAGGTATCCGTTATTCAGACGAAGTTATTCGTCGCAAGGCTGGAAAGGCTGGCAAGAAGTAATCATGTCTGTCGTAGCCAAATTAGGTTCAGGTAACAAGAAAGCGGTAGCGCGCAAGCGTCGCCACACACGAGTACGTAAGAAGCTTTCCGGAACAACTGCGCGTCCACGCATGGTTGTAAACCGTTCAGCTCGTCACATCTCGGTCCAGGTAGTTGACGATGTTGCAGGTCACACACTTGCTTTCGCATCAACAATGGAAAAGTCCTTGAAGAGCAAGTCAGACGACAAGAGTGCAAAGGCCCGCGAGGTCGGCCAGCTTGTTGCTGAACGTGCAAAGCAAGCCGGAATTTCAACAGTCGTTTTTGATCGCGGTGGCAACAAGTACCACGGTCGAATTGCGGCCCTAGCTGATGGCGCCCGCGAGGGCGGCCTCGATTTCTAAGTCACGAAGGAAGTAGGAAAAGTTATTATGGCTGCTAACCAACGTGGTGGTGAAACTCGCGAAGGCGGTACTGATCGTCGCGAACGTCGTGATCGTAATGATCGCTCACAGGCTCCTGCCGAAAAGAGCGCATTCGTAGAACGCGTAGTTGCGATTAATCGTGTATCCAAAGTTGTTAAGGGTGGTCGTCGCTTCAGCTTCACCGCTCTAGTTGTTGTCGGTGACGGCGACGGTCGTGTTGGTGTGGGTTACGGCAAGGCAAAAGAAGTGCCTGCCGCAATCGCAAAGGGTGTCGAGGAAGCAAAGAAGAATTTCTTCTCAGTGCCTCGTATCCAAAGCACAATCCCACACCCAGTAAAGGGTGAGGCTGCAGCTGGCGTTGTAATGCTTCGCCCAGCAGCTCCAGGTACTGGTGTTATCGCTGGTGGACCTGTTCGCGCGGTACTTGAGTGCGCTGGAATCCATGACGTTCTTTCCAAGTCACTTGGATCTGACAACGCAATCAACATTGTTCATGCAACTGTTGCTGCGCTAAAAATGCTAGAACGCCCAGAGCAGGTTGCTGCTCGACGCGGACTGCCGCTAGATCAGGTTGCTCCGGCTGCCTTACTTCGTGCGAATGCAGAAAAGGTCGGTGCGTAATGGCACAGCTCAAGGTAACTCAGTTGAAGTCTGAAATTGGCGGAAAGCAGAATCAGCGCGACACACTGCGCTCACTTGGCTTGAAGCGAATTGGCGACACAGTTGTCAAAGAAGATCGTCCAGAAATTCGTGGCATGGTTAACACCGTTCGTCACTTGGTCAGTGTTGAGGAGGTTAAGTAACCATGACACTTAAGGTTCATCATCTTCGCCCGGCTCCGGGTAGCAAGACTGCGAAAACACGTGTTGGCCGTGGTGAAGGTAGCAAGGGTAAGACAGCAGGTCGTGGTACCAAGGGTACAAAGGCTCGCTATCAGGTACCGGCTCGCTTCGAGGGTGGCCAAATGCCACTTCACATGCGCACTCCAAAGCTAAAGGGTTTCAAGAATCCATTTGGCACCGAGTATCAGGTCGTTAACGTAGCTCAAATCAATGCACTGTTTCCAAAGGGTGGAGACGTAACAATCTCTGACCTAATCAAGGCTGGCGCAGTTCGCAAGGGCGAACTTGTAAAGGTTCTTGGACAAGGTGACATCACCGTTTCGGTAAATGTAACTGCAAATGCTTTCTCCGAATCAGCTAAGGCAAAAATTGCTGCAGCTGGTGGTTCCGTAACCCAGATCTGATTCATTTGACTTCGACAGCAAGTATGAGGCTGTCGAAGTCAAATGGTTTACTAGTCAGTAAGTAAAAGGAGGCAACAGTGCTAAGTGCATTCGCTGCCGCATTCCGCACCCCGGATCTGCGTCGCAAGTTATTGTTCACATTGGGCATGATTGCGCTTTTCCGTATTGGTTCCGTCGTTCCCGCGCCTGGTGTTAGTTACGCTGCGGTCCAAACTTGTGTTGATTCGGTACAGGACAACTCGATTTACGGACTGATCAACCTCTTTAGCGGTGGCGCTTTACTTCAGCTGTCCATTTTTGCTCTCGGCATCATGCCTTACATCACGTCAAGCATCATTATTCAGCTGCTTACTGTTGTTATCCCACGTCTTGAATCTTTGAAAAAAGAAGGTTCGGCTGGGCAAGCGCAGATCACTCAGTACACCCGCTACCTAACAATCGGTTTAGCGATTCTGCAGTCAACAACGATCATTACTTTGGCCAGAACCCCAGGACGATTGTTCCAAGGCTGTAATGAGCAATTGTTGCCAAATCAGTCAATTCAAATGTTGCTAACAATTGTTGTTGTTATGACCGCCGGAACTGCATTAATCATGTGGCTCGGTGAATTGATTACAGATCGTGGCGTTGGCAACGGAATGTCAATCCTGATTTTCTCATCGATTATTTCTTCCTTCCCAGGTCAACTGGTTTCTATTTTCACAATTGATGGTGCCTTAAAGTTCTTGTTGGTCATTCTTGTAATCAGCGTGACTATTGTGGGAATCGTTTTCGTTGAACAAGCGCAGCGACGAATTCCGGTTCAGTATGCAAAGCGTCAAGTAGGGCGTAAGTCTTACGGCGGCACCTCGACTTACTTGCCAATTAAGGTAAACCAAGCAGGCATCATTCCAGTTATCTTTGCCTCTTCCTTGTTGTACTTGCCGTCATTGGTAGTTCAGCTAACTGGTTCTCAAGCAGGTTGGGCCCAATGGATTGCGACGTATATGGATCCGGGCCGCGCTGGTTACTTAACACTTAACTTCTTGCTTATCTTGTTCTTTGCATACTTCTATGTATCAATTACTTTCAATCCAGAAGAAACTGCCGACAACATGAAGCAATACGGCGGCTTTATTCCGGGTATCCGTTCCGGAAAGCCAACGGCTGACTATTTGGCTTATGTACTAAACCGCATCACACTTCCTGGTGCGCTTTACCTTGCAACTATTGCGACTCTGCCTTACCTGGCTTTTGAAGCCCTTGGTGTTGGCACCAGATTTGCATTTGGTGGCACAAGCATCCTCATCATCGTTGGTGTTGGCCTCGATACCGTTAAGCAAATCGAGAGCCAATTGCAGCAACGAAATTACGAAGGTTTTCTGAAGTAATGAGACTGCTCATCATGGGGTCACCAGGAGCTGGCAAAGGTACGCAATCAGCCATGATCTGCGAAGAGTTTGGAATCCCACACATCTCTACTGGGGATCTTTTCCGCGAGAACCTGACACAGGGAACTGCGTTGGGGCAAGAAGCTAAGAAGTACATGGATGCTGGCGAGTACGTGCCAGATTCTGTGACTAACGGCATGGTTCGGGAACGTCTTAAAGCGCCAGATGCTAAGTCTGGATTTCTATTGGATGGCTACCCAAGAACAGTGGCGCAAGTTGCCGAACTTGATGGCATGCTCAGCACTACTCCGTTAGATCGAGTCATTGAGCTAACTGCAGATACCGAAATAGTTGTTGAGCGCCTTCTGGGTCGCGCACAAGATCAGGGTCGCGCAGATGACACCGAAGAAGTGATTCGTCGCCGACTTGAAGTTTACGAAGAGCAAACTGCACCGCTAACTTCGTTATATAAATCGCGCGGCATACTTGTGCAAGTCGATGGACTTGGAACTGTTGAAGAAGTCTCTGCGCGAATCTCTGCTGCGTTAAACAGTTAGTAGAGCCAAATGTTTGGTCGCAAAAGTAAATTTGAAATTAAAACGCCTGAGCAATTTCTATTGATGCGTAAAGCCGGACTCGTGGTTGCTGATGTGCTTGCGCGCATGCAACTTGAAGCTGTTCCTGGTGTGACAACAGCAGACCTTGATCGCATCGCTCGCGAAATGCTGAAATCTGCCGGAGCCGAATCTTCATTTCTAGGTTACTTCGGCTACCCATCAGTGATTTGCGCTTCAGTAAATGAAGAAGTGGTTCATGCAATTCCGAATGCGCGAACTTTAATTGATGGTGACATTTTGTCGGTTGACTTTGGTGCAATCGTCGAAGGCTGGAATGGCGATGCGGCAGTAACAATTGAGATTGGCTCACCAGTTGAAAAACAATCTGCGCTTAGCAAGACAACTGAACTTTCCATGTGGGCAGGGTTATCTAAAGCTGTTGCTGGTAATCGACTTTCAGACATTAGTCACGCAGTAGAAAAAACAATTCGCTCAGCTGGACCGTATGGAATTTTGGAAGAGTACGGCGGTCACGGCATTGGAACCAAAATGCATATGGATCCGTTAGTTCCTAATTACGGTGAGCCTGGACATGGTCCGGAACTAGTAGTTGGAATGGCGCTTGCTATCGAACCAATGGCAACCCTAGGCAGCCGACATGTCAGAACTTTGGATGACGATTGGACGGTCGTGACTACGGATGGGTCGCGTGCGGCGCATTGGGAACACACTGTTGCGATCACCGAAGAGGGCCCTTGGGTACTAACTGCCCACGATGGTGGGGCTGAGTACTTTGCAGCCAATGGAATCCCAAGTCCAGCGTCAAAATACGCAGTTTGAGCTGGATTTAGACCTCAATTTGGTCTTATTGCCGAGCGAAAATCCAAAAAACCCTTATTTCTATAGGGGGTCAATCCCAGGATTTCATGTTTTGCAGGGTATTGCCGTAACATCGGACGTCGGTCCTCTTGCAATTCCGTAAGAGAGCCGCTTCCAAGGGAGTACAAGACCTTTATGGCCAAAAAAGACGGCGCCATCGAAATCGAGGGCACCATCACCGAGGCTCTGCCGAACGCAATGTTCCGCGTAGAACTCGAAAATGGTCACAAAGTACTTGCACACATTTCCGGCAAGATGCGTATGCACTACATCCGTATCCTGCCTGATGACAAGGTTGTTGTGGAGCTATCTCCATACGATCTAACCCGTGGAAGAATTGTCTACCGCTACAAGTGATCAGGATCTAAAAAGTGAAGGTTAATCCCTCAGTTAAGCCAATGTGCGACAAGTGTAAAGTCATTCGTCGTCATGGTGTAGTCATGGTTATTTGCGAAAACCCACGCCACAAACAGCGTCAGGGATAAGCAGTATTCGATTCGTTTAGCCCCCAAGCTAAACAACAACAAAAGACGATCACCCGATCCCGAATGAACGCGTGCGTGAATTCGGAACGACACCCTCAGGTGTGTAAAGGCTGAGGACCTTGTCAGGCGGCAAGGAATGGTGAACGTGCGAGACCTTTACCACGAAAAGAAATGAGTTACGCCTGATGGCACGCCTTGTTGGTGTCGACCTCCCGCGCGAAAAGCGTCTAGAGATCGCCCTTACATATATCTTCGGCATTGGCCGTACCCGCGCGGATGAAATCCTTGCGGCTACCGGCATCAGCCCAGATCTTCGCGTTAAGGACCTAACGGATGAGCAATTGATTCCGTTACGCGAATACATCGAAGCCAACTTCAAAATTGAAGGTGACCTTCGTCGCGAGGTACAAGCAGATATTCGTCGCAAGATCGAAATCGGTTCGTACCAAGGAATCCGTCATCGTCGTGGAATGCCTGTCCGTGGACAGCGCACCCACACCAACGCCCGTACCCGTAAAGGTCCGAAGAAGACCGTGGCTGGAAAGAAGAAAGTCAGTAAGTAATTACTGACCTCTTCCCAATCGAGAAAAAGGAATCCAATGCCTCCAAAGAAAGCTACTGCGGCCGGTGCAAAGAAAATCCGTCGCAAGGAAAAGAAGAATGTTGCTGTAGGTCAGGCCTACATCAAGTCGACATTCAACAACACAATCGTTTCAATCACCGATCCATCTGGTGCTGTTATCTCTTGGTCATCTGCTGGCCAGGTTGGTTTCAAGGGAAGCCGTAAGAGCACACCGTTCGCGGCTCAGATGGCTGCCGAAGCTGCTGCAAAGCGTGCGATGGAACACGGTATGAAGAAAGTTGATGTTTTTGTAAAGGGCCCAGGCTCAGGTCGCGAAACCGCGATCCGTTCCCTGCAGGCCTCTGGTCTTGAGGTCGGAACGATCCAAGACATGACCCCTGTCCCTCATAACGGATGCCGCCCGCCAAAGCGTCGCCGCGTCTGATACGAAGAATTTAGGAGACAAAACTCATGGCTCGTTATACCGGTCCCGATTGCAAGCGTTGCCGTCGCGAAAAAACAAAGTTATTCCTCAAGGGTTCAAAGTGTGAATCACCAAAGTGCCCAATGGAATCCCGTCCTTACCCTCCAGGCCAGCACGGTCGTGGGCGCGCTAAGGAATCCGAGTACTTATTACAGATGCGTGAAAAGCAGAAGACTGCACGTATTTACGGTGTGCTAGAAAAGCAGTTCCGCGGATACTACGAAGAAGCTAGCCGTAAGCACGGCAAGACAGGTGAAAACCTACTTCGCATTCTTGAATCACGTCTGGACAATGTTGTGTTCCGCGCTGGCTTTGCAAAGAGCCGCGACATGGCACGTCAGATTGTTCGTCACGGACATATCGTTGTTAATGGCCAGAAGGTAGACATCCCGTCTTTCCGCGTCAGCCCGAACGACGTTATTGAAGTTCGTAAGTCATCACTTGAAATGACACCATTCCAAGTTGCTTACGCAGAAATTGGCGAACGTACCGTTCCTGCTTGGTTGGAAGTTATTCCAGCTGGCATGCGCATCCTGGTTCACTCCCTACCTGCACGTGAGGTCATTGACACTCAGGTACAGGAACAGTTGATCGTCGAACTTTACTCCAAGTAATTAACATCCCCATCAAACAGCGACTTCAAATAGTGGTCGTCGCCGGAAGGAAATAACTGTGCTGATCTCAGTCCGCCCAGAACTAAAAGAAGAAGTACTATCCGAAACACGTTCCCGCTTCGTGCTTGCACCGCTAGAACCAGGTTTTGGTTACACACTTGGTAACTCACTACGTCGCACATTGCTTTCATCCATTCCAGGTGCAGCAATCACAAGCATCAAGCTTGATGGCGTACTACACGAATTCACCACCATCGAAGGCGTTAAGGAAGACATCACTGAAGTCATCCTGAACCTTAAGAACTTGGTTGTGTCTTCACAGTTCGACGAGCCAGTAACTATGTACTTAAAGAAGCAGGGCCCAGGCCCAGTTACAGCTGCTGACATTGCGCCACCAGCTGGTGTTGAAATCTTCAACCCAGAATTGTTCCTAGCTACCCTTAATGACAAGGGCAAGCTAGACATGGAAATCGTTGTTGAGCAGGGTCGTGGATACATTTCTGCTGCTAACAACAAGGCAAGCGGTGGCGAAATTGGCCGAATTCCAATCGATTCAATTTACTCACCAGTGCTAAAGGTCACTTACAAGGTTGAAGCAACACGTGTTGAACAGCGCACTGACTTCGATTCACTTGTAATTGACGTTGAAACCAAGGGTTCAATTGCACCTCGCGATGCGATCGCATCTGCTGGCGCAACACTTGTTGAATTGTTCGGTCTTGCCCGTGAACTAAACGTTGATGCTGAAGGTATCGAAATCGGTCCATCAGTTACAGATCAGTTCGCAGCCGAGCAGCTAAGCATGCCGGTTGAAGCACTTGACCTAACTGTTCGTTCATACAACTGCCTAAAGCGCGAAGGAATCCACACCGTTGGAGAACTAATCACACGCTCCGAAGCAGACTTGATGGACATCCGTAACTTTGGCGCCAAGTCAATTGACGAAGTCAAGGACAAGTTGGCCTCAATGGGAATCGCACTTAAGGATTCACCTCCAGGATTTGATCCAAGCCAGTACGCATCGGCATTTGACGATGATTACAACGAAGACGAAGAAGAAGTATTTGCACCTGCCGGTTCATATGCGACTTTCCAGTCCGAAGCAGCACCTGCTGAAGAATCAGCCGATGATGCAACCGCCGATGATGACCAAAGTTTCGCTGAGGATGAGCAGCTCTAACGAGCACTCATTTCCAGTAACGAATTGACAGGAGAGAAACATGCCACAGCCATCCAAAGGCAAGCGAATGGGCGGAAGCCCATCTCACGAGCGCCTAATCTTGGCTAACCTCGCAACTGCGTTGTTCGAGCATGGTCGCATCACAACGACTGAAGCGCGCGCACGTCGTCTGCGTCCAGTTGCAGAGCGATTGATCACAATCTCAAAGAAGGGCGATCTACATGCCCGTCGTCGAGTTTTGACAGTTATCCGCAACAAGGATGTAGTGCACACACTTTTCGCTGAGATTGGCCCACGCTACGAAAACCGCGAAGGTGGTTACACCCGCATCGTCAAGATTGGTCCACGTAAGGGCGACAACGCTCCTATGGCAGTGATCGAACTTGTTGAAGCTCTTGACGCAGCTCGCGCTGCTGAAGGTGTTGCACGTCGTGCAGCCAAGGAAGCCGAATTGGCTGCCGCTGCTAAGGCTGCAGAAGAGGCAAAGGCCGCTAAGGCCGCCGCCGCAGAAGCACCTGAAGCAGAAGAGATTGCAGCTGAAGATGCTCCATCTGAAACCGTTGTTGATGAGGTAGTGGATTCTGCCGAAGAAGTTGCAGCTGTTGAAGAAGTTGCAGTAATTGAGGAAGAAGCAGCTTCAGAAGCCGCCACTGACTCAGATGCTTCAGAAGAAAAAACTGACGAAGCGTAAATAAATGGTTCTATCGAATGAGCCCCTCGTTGCTAACGCAGCGCAGGGGCTCATTCGCATTCGCGGCAAAATCGCATACGACGGGAAAGATTTCTCGGGCTGGGGAATGCAACCAGATCGTCGGACTGTCCAGGGCGAAATTGAAGCTGCGCTCTCGACACTGCTTCGTGTAGATCGAGTGATTGTTCAGTGTGCCGGACGAACCGATGCTGGAGTGCATGCCACTGCACAGGTTATCCATTTCGATATTGCTGAAAAAGACGCAATGGAAATGAAGGATCTCACCTACAAAATCAATGCGATACTTCCCGAAGATATTTCTATTCAAGAATTGGAAGTAACAACCTCAGATTTTGATGCCAGATTCGCAGCGCTATCGCGAAGTTACGAGTATTTGATTTATCAAGGACAGCGCAACCCCTTACTTCGGGATCGTGCGCATAGAAGTTACTTGCCGTTAGATGTTCCGGCCATGAATGAAGCAAGCCAATCCTTAATTGGCCTGCATGACTTCTCGGCATTCTGCAAAAAGCGCGAAGGCGCCACAACTATTCGAACCTTAAAGAAGTTCGACTGGTCAGAAACACCCGATGGACTAATCAAGGTTGAACTTGAAGCAGACGCTTTTTGCTATTCAATGGTGCGCGGCTTAATTGGCGCTGTCCTTGCTGTCGGCGAAGGAAAGTTTGATAAAGCTTGGTTAGAAAGTTACTTAGCCGGCAAGGAACGCGAAGCTCATGTATATGCGGCCCCGGCCTTAGGTCTGACTCTGGTTGACGTTAAGTACCCAGCACCGAGTGAATATGCGAAAAGAATTTCTGAAACGTTGCAAGCAAGGGATTCAGATGGGGCATCTTGATGTCCAGCATGTAACTTACTCACTTCCAGATGGTCGAATCTTGCTACTGGATGTTTCGTTTCGAGTAGGTGAAGGGGCGATTACCGCCCTCATTGGCGCAAATGGCGCAGGCAAATCAACTTTGATGCGAATGATTGCTGGTGATGAGCAACCACATGAAGGCAGCATTGCCCGCACTGGCGGCCTTGGCGTAATGCGTCAGTTTGTAGGACATATGACTGATGGCACAGTTCGCGACCTACTGTTGACTGTGGCACCACCTGCGATTGCTCAAACGGCAGCTCGAATTGATGCAACCGAGTTAGCGATGCTCGAAGACGACAGCGAAAAGAATCAAATGGCATATGCCCAAGCAATCGCTGACTGGTCTGACGTTGGTGGATATGACATTGAGGTACTTTGGGATGTGTGCACCATGGCAGCAATTCAATTGCCATTTGATCAAGCACAATATCGATCTGCTGGCAGCCTCTCGGGCGGTGAGCAAAAGCGATTAGTTCTTGAAGCACTATTGCGCGGCCCAGAAGAAGTGTTGTTACTTGATGAGCCAGATAACTACCTAGATGTACCAGGTAAAAAATGGCTCGAAGATCAATTGAATGAAACTAAGAAGACTGTTCTCTACGTAAGTCACGACCGCGAACTACTGGCGAATACTGCAAAACAAATTGTTACTTTGGAGTTAGGACACGCTGGCAATTCGGTCTGGATTCATGGCGGAGGATTTGCAAGCCATGGTCAGGCACGCAAAGATCGCTTCGCTCGGTTGGAAGAGCTTCGTCGTCGCTGGGATGAAGAACATCAAAAGATTAAAGATCTCGTCCAAATGCTTAAAGTAAAAGCGAAATTCAATGATGGTTTAGCGTCTCGGTATCAAGCTGCCCAAACCCGATTAAAGAAGTTTGAAGAAATCGGTCCACCACAAGAGATTCCAATTGAACAGAACGTGAAGATGCGCCTCAAAGGCGGCCGTACCGGTAAGCGGGCGGTAGTTTGCGAGCAACTTTCCTTGACGGGTCTAGTTGAACCTTTTGATTTAGAAATCTGGTTTGGTGAACGTGTTGGAATTCTTGGCGCAAATGGCTCAGGTAAGAGTCACTTCTTGCGCTTACTTGCTGCTGGCGGATCCGATCCAGAACTAGAGCATCTACCAATCAGTGATGTAACGATTGATCCTGTTGCTCACACTGGAATTGCCAAACTCGGCGCTCGGATTCGTCCTGGTTGGTTTGCCCAGACCCATCACCACCCAGAATTGCTTGGCCGCACACTGATTGAAATTTTGCACCGCGGTGACGAACATCGAAGCGGCATGCAGCAAGAGCAATCAGCACGAGCCCTTGATCGTTACGGCTTGGCTGGCGCAAGTGAGCAAAAGTTTGAATCACTTTCAGGTGGCCAGCAGGCTCGATTCCAGATTTTGTTACTCGAGTTGTCCGGTGCAACTTTGCTGTTGCTCGATGAGCCAACCGATAACTTAGATCTTGAATCAGCTGAATCCTTAGAACGTGCGCTCGATGCCTTTGAAGGAACGGTTCTTGCCGTGACTCACGACCGCTGGTTCTCGCGCACAATGGATCGATTCGTAGTTTTCGGCGGGGATTCAACAGTTCGCGAATCAGATGAACCCGTGTGGGACGAGAAACGGGCGAAAAGGTAATCTGGCAACCATGATTATGGAAACCGCATTCATGGAGATTGTGCCTGGCAAAGAACTTGAGTTTGAACAAGCGATGGAACGGGCGAAAGCCGTAGTTGCGCAAGCAAAAGGGTTTCAAGTTATTCACGTACATCGCGGCATCGAACAGCCTTCAACATATCTAATTGCAATTGGCTGGGACTCTGTCGAAGATCACATGGTTGGGTTTCGCGAGTCAGAGTTGTTTACACAGTGGCGCGGATTAATCGGACCATTCTTTGCAAATCCGCCAGCGGTAACTCACTGGGAATTACAGGCGTAATTACCTGCGGTAAGTACTGGGAATTACAGGCGTAACTACCTGTGATCTATCCAAGTGCATGAGCGATTGCGCGACAGGCATTGTGAGCATCCAGATGCATCTCTTCGGAGTCTGGATTTGGCCACGATGATTGTTTAGCAACGACAACACCACGAGGACGATCCACATAAAGCATTTGGCCGTGAATTCCGATTCCCATAATCACATCTGGATCAAAACCTGGTTTGTAACAGAATGAGCGGTAAACGCCTTTCTCAAAGAAGTCCTTGAAGTCGCCAGTTGCCCATTGTTCAGCGCTCCCGTTTTCATAAACATCGCGCAAAAACTCCGGATCGATAACACCCATTCCACCATCGCGAATCATCATGCCAAACCGAACTAAGTCACGTGGGATGGCGGATAGTCCACCAGCTGCTCGGGGAGAACCCTCTCGATCTACTGTGATGTGGGCCGGAGCCTCGGTGCCGATTTTGCTCCAAATGAATTTAGAAAGCGCTTCGGCATATTGCATTCCACTAGCAGATTCGATTACCCAGCCGACAAGGTCTGTAGTCGGCGACATGTAGCGAAACTTCTGTCCATGCTCACCCTCTTTTTTGCGGGAGGCGATGAAGTCATGCAAATTTGGGGCGCCAAGGGGAGCGGGATACCAACCCACAGAATGGCGGTAGGCAATGATGTCTGGGCCAGGCGTGTAGTCCTCTTCGAACTGATAACTAGCAGCCATGTCCAGCAAGTTACGTACGGTTGCATCTCCAAAACCACTGTCAGCAATCTCGGGAACATACTTCGTGACTAGGTCATCAACGTTGATCATGCCTTCTTGCACTAGCGCACCAACGAGCATCCCAGTGAATGACTTAGTGACGCTGAAAATCAAGTGTGGCTCAACATCACGGACTCCAGGAGCTAGCCATTCAAAAACTAGATCCTCACCTTTCACTGCCGTGAAAGAGTCAGTGTTTGATTTTGGTAGGAAATCCAATAACTGAGTAACACCTCTATGTGTTTCAACAGGGATTTCACCAAGTTTTGCATCGACTTTCTGATTTAGCACTCGGGGATTTGCTGCGCAATCAATTTGTGCTGTTGGAATCAATTCCCGAACATGGCGAAACGACCAAAAGGTGTTTTCGGGAAGTAGCCAGTTATCAAGTGTGGGCCGAGTCATGTATTTAGTATGACGCTTTGCGATCCAAATCGTGTAGATCTGGCAACAACATTATGAATAACTGGAAGACAATCAGGATGGAAACTGCAGCGATGTAAACGGGGCGAACACCAAACGCATCCACACTCAATCCGGTAACAAACATTCCAATTGGTCCACTCGCGTAAAACAGAGACGTCTGTACGCCAAAAACGCGACCTTGGATATGCGGAGCAACACGTTGCTGAACCAGCGAGTTCATTAATGGGTTCATTGGACCCCAACCAAGTCCAAGCAAAAATCCAGACAAGACAAACAGCCCAATAGGAGGGAAGAAGGTCATCGGAATCATGGCAAGTGAAGTTGCAGCAAGTGCGCCGATAACAATTGTGCGTTTCTTGAAGCGACTAACTAAGCGCGGATAGGCAAGCATAGATGCGATGCCGCCGGCTGCCATTGACGACAAAACGAAACCGAGTCCACGTGGGTCATCGATGTCAGAAAAGTACTTAGGTAAAACTACAGATTCAGTTGGAAGATAAACCATGGCCAAGAACACAATTGAGATCGTTAAATAATACATAGCTTTGTCAGACTTAAGGACTTGCAACCCACGTAATGTGCTGGTCCAAAACTTTTCTTGGTCGTTAATCTCTTCGCGATGTTCCAGGCCTAGATCGCCAACATGCAACATGGAAATCAAAACGATTGCCAGAATAAATGCAAAGAAGACAATCCACATAGAGTTAGCGGCACCAACGAGGGAAATTGCGATAGCGCCTAGAGCGGGACCTAATGCCCAACCTCCAGAAAACACTGCCTCATGCCAGGAATTAAGTTTGTCCATCGAAGTGTTACTGGCTTTAGCTACGTCAGGAATCAAAGACTTGCGTGCGGTGTAACCGGCAGGGTCAAAGGCTGCGCCAAGAACTGCGAATGTGGCGATAGATGCGAACGTTAATCCAAACAGCGAATCCCAAATCGGAAACAACATCACGGAGAGAGCTGAGAGTAAATCCGAACCTATAGATACGCGCTTGCGGCCGTAATGATCTATCAGCGCACCAACAAACGGCGAGATGAAGATGCCTGGAATGGTCGAAACAGCAACCACAATTCCAGCTTGGGTCGCCGATCCGGTGCGTTCGAAGATCAGCCAGGGGATCGTAATGATGGCAATGGCGTTACTCAGGCCAGATAGCGCATTGGCACCTTCGAGCAGGTATAGGGGGCGACGGCTGACTTTCATGAGCCTTTAGCACATCCCTTTTTCGTAGCCGCTGGGCAGATTTGGCAAAAATGCCTTGATTTAGCGGATTTCCTAGAATTGAGCCTATCCCAGGGATTCCACCTCGTTTTGACCCACGCCCAGAAATACAGGTAATCTAAGGATTCGTTGTGCCTTTAGGCATAAGGAAAACTAGCAATTTAAACCCCATTTATTTAGACAAAGAAGGCTCACTGTGCGCACGTACTCACCAAAGCCAGGCGATGTGAATCGCGAATGGCATGTAATCGATGCAACTGACGTTGTTTTAGGACGTCTTGCGTCACAAGTTGCTGTGCTGTTGCGCGGCAAGCACAAGCCAATCTTTGCACCACACGTTGATACCGGTGACTTCGTAATTGTTATCAATGCCGAAAAGATTGCCCTAACCGGCCAAAAGCGCGAGCAGAAGATGGACTACCGTCACTCAGGTTTCCCAGGCGGCTTGCGCGCGACTAACTATGTTGAATTGCTAGCAACAAACCCACGTCGTGCAATTGAAAAAGCCGTTAAGGGAATGCTTCCGCATAACAAGCTAAGCGATGCTCAAATCACAAAGCTAAAGGTTTACGCAGGCGATGTTCACCCACATGCAGCTCAAAACCCAAAGCCATACGAGATCTCTCAGGTAGCGCAGTAAGCGCTCGCGGATAAATAGATTTTTACGAAGGGAAAAAAATGTCAGAGAACGAAGTAGACGTAACAGATGCCATTCTTGGCGAAGAGGCAGAAGCAGAGTTGACGGAGTACACATCCGAAACCCCTGCAGCTGCAGTTCGCGAACCACGTAAGGCACCAGACACACCTGGCGCTGCAACTGGTCGACGCAAGGAAGCCATTGCTCGCGTTCGCATCGTTCCAGGCACCGGTCGTTGGGTTATCAACGGTCGCACCCTTGAGGATTACTTCCCTAACAAGGTGCACCAGCAGCTTGTAAATGACCCATTCAAGACTCTTAACTTCGAAGGCGCTTACGACGTAATAGCACGCATCGATGGTGGCGGAATCTCTGGCCAGGCTGGCGCATTGCGTCTTGGTGTGGCTCGTTGCTTGAACGCAATCGATGTTGAAGGTAACCGCGGTGACCTTAAGAAGGCTGGCTTCCTAACTCGTGATGCACGCATCAAGGAACGCAAGAAGTACGGTCTGAAGAAGGCTCGTAAGGCTCCGCAATACTCCAAGCGTTAAATCATGTCGGGCCGACTTTTTGGCACCGATGGCGTTCGTGGTTTAGCGAACGGTCTTTTAACAGCTGAGCTAGCGACCAATCTAGGTGTTGCAGCGGCGCAAGTTTTAGCCGAGCGTGGGGAATTTTCTTCACATAAGGCTGACCGCCCATTTGCCATTGTTGGTCGCGATCCGCGAGCTAGCGGAGAATTTCTACAATCGGCTATCACTGCTGGTTTAGCCAGTGCTGGCGTTGACGTTATTGATGTCGGAGTTTTGCCAACGCCGGCAGTGGCATTCCTAACTGATTTAACTGGTGCAGATTTGGGTGTCATGCTTTCGGCATCTCACAATGCCATGCCAGATAACGGGATCAAATTCTTTGCTCGTGGTGGCGTAAAACTCGATGATGCAATCGAAGATGCGATTGAGGCTCACTTAGAGATTGTTAGCGAGTTGCCGATCGGCGCAGGCGTTGGCCGAATTCGAAGTGACCACGACTTGGTAGAAAAGTATTTGCATCATTTGAATTCGAGTATCTCTAATTCACTCGAAGGCTTAACCGTTGTAGTTGATGGGGCCAATGGCTCAGCTTCACTCGTGGGCCCAGAAGCACTTCGTCGTGCAGGTGCTCAAGTTGTTTCAATCCACTGTGAACCAGATGGCCTCAACATCAATGAAAATTGTGGATCAACCCACATGGATGATTTGTTTGCTGCTGTTGTAAAGCACGGCGCTGATTTAGGTATCGCTCACGATGGAGACGCAGACCGCTGCTTAGCTGTGGATGCTGATGGAAACTTTGTAGATGGCGATCAGATTTTGGCAATTCTGGCATCCGGCCGTAAAGCGCGTGGGGCGTTAGTTGGAAACACCGTTGTTGCAACTGTGATGTCTAACTTGGGATTCAACATAGCCATGAAAGAACGCGACATTGATGTAATCGCAGCAGCAGTCGGGGATAGGTACGTACTTGAAGAAATGCGCATGGGCGGCTTCACAATTGGTGGCGAACAAAGTGGACACGTTGTCTTAAGCGAGTTCGCTACGACCGGTGACGGTGTTTTAACTGCGCTTCATTTGATGTCCGAAATGAAATCAACCGGTAAATCAATGAAAGAACTAGCTGCGATCGTAAATAGATTGCCTCAGGTATTGATTAACGTTTCGAATGTAGACAAAGGATCAATTTCTAAATCTGCTGTATCGGATGCAGTTTCAAAATTGAACCAGGAACTCGGTGATACCGGACGAATTCTGCTTCGCCCTAGTGGAACTGAGCCACTGATTCGCGTGATGGTTGAGGCTGCCACCGCTGAACAGGCTAATGCAGTTGCAAAAGAACTTGCTGATGTGGTCGCTACCCACTGCGCACTTGCCTAATCACTAGACTGAAGACATGTGCGGAATCGTTGGATATGTTGGCCCGCAGCAAGCCCAAGATGTAGTTATTGAAGGTCTGCGCCGACTTGAATACCGAGGTTATGACTCCGCGGGCATCGCTATCGTTTCTGACCAAGCAATCCAAACCCGCAAGAAGGCTGGAAAGTTAGCCAACCTCGAAGCAGAGTTACTCGAAAACCCAATTTCCACCTCGCATACCGGCATTGGCCACACTCGCTGGGCGACACATGGTGCACCAAACGATGTCAACGCCCATCCGCATGTGAGTGAAGACGGAACTATCGCAGTAATCCATAACGGAATCATTGAAAACTTTGCAATGCTTCGCGACAAGCTAATTGCTGAAGGTGTAACCCTGCGCAGCCAGACTGATACTGAAGTTGTTGCACACCTGCTCTCCAAGCAAATGAAATCCACACCTGGATTGGCCGACGCGCTGCGTGAAGTGTGCCAAGTACTGACCGGTGCTTTCACTCTTGTTGTTGTTCATGCCGATACCCCAGATGTGGTGGTCGCTGCTCGTCGTAACTCTCCACTTGTAGTTGGTCGTGGTGATGGCGAAAACTTCCTAGCTTCTGACGTTGCTGCATTTATCGCACATACTCGTAACGCCATCGAGCTTGGTCAAGATCAAATCGTCGAAATCACCCCAAACTCAATCGAAGTGACAGATTTCTTTGGCAAGCCTGCTGACTTCACTGAATATGAAGTCACTTGGGATGCAGCAGCTGCAGAAAAGGGTGGCTTCGACCTCTTCATGCTTAAAGAGATCGCAGAGCAACCAAAAGCAGTTGCTGACACACTACTTGGACGCATTGATAATTCTGGAAAAGTTACCCTTGCAGATTTGGGTCTTGATGATGATTTCCTAAAGTCAATCGACAAGATCATCATTACTGCTTGCGGAACTGCCTATCACTCAGGTTTGATCGCAAAGTATGCAATTGAACATTGGACTCGAATTCCTTGCGAAGTTGAACTAGCAAGCGAATTTAGATACCGCGATCCAATTTTGACTCCAACAACATTGGTAGTTGCGATTAGTCAGTCCGGTGAAACCATGGACACTCTGATGGCTATGCGTTACGCCCGCGAACAAGGTGCAAAGGTTCTCGCGATCTGTAACAGCAATGGTTCAACCATTCCACGCGAAAGCGATGCTGTTATCTATACCCACGCTGGCCCTGAGATTGCAGTGGCTTCCACCAAGGCTTTCTTGACTCAGATTGTTGCTTGCTATTTGTTTGCAATGTATCTAGCGCAAACCAGGGGCACCGGTTACGGCAAAGACGCAGCTTCAGTTGCACTCGAACTCAGTGACATGCCAAGAATGATCGACTTAGTCCTGGATACAACCGAAGGCGTAAAGGCAATCGCCAAAAAGTTAATCGACAAGCAATCTGTGCTTTTCTTGGGCCGCAGTGTTGGTTTCCCGGTTGCCCTTGAAGGAGCTTTAAAGCTCAAGGAATTGGCTTACATGCACGCAGAAGGATTTGCGGCTGGCGAATTAAAGCACGGCCCGATCGCATTGATTGAAGATGGCATTCCAGTATTTGTTGTTGTGCCACCGCAAGATGATGAGTTGCACGACAAGATCGTTTCTAACATTCAAGAAGTCCGAGCTCGTGGTGCACTAACTATCGTGCTAGCTGAAGAGGGCGACGAATCGATTAATGAATTTTCTGATCACATCATTCGCCTACCTAAATGCCCTGCATTAATGCAGCCATTAGTTGCTACCGTCCCGCTGCAGATTTTCTCTTGTGAGATGGCGACAGTTAAGGGCTATGACGTAGATCAACCGAGAAACTTGGCGAAAAGCGTCACTGTTGAGTAAATCTCAGAGAGATTTGCTCAACCAATAAACACTGAACGTTCAGTACTAATTGGTTAAGTAATCCCCAGAGCGGATTACTTAAAACAGTGTTTATTTGCTAGACAATCGCCATAGCCGATTGTCTAGTAGGTTGCTGTTGCTTCCGCTCAACAGCACCGTAAGCCAACTGTAGCCAGAGTTACCCCTGTTACAAAAATGACATAATTCCTGCCCCCAGAAATTACGGGTTCCTTTGGCTCAAGTTTGAAAAAACCCGTATTCACGGCAAAGTTAAGGCATGGCCATTGTTGGAATCGGAGTCGATGTCGTGGACTTGGCGCGCTTTTCCAAGGTGGTTTACCGAACGCCAGGAATACTTGATCGCCTATTTACCAAGGCTGAGCAAACCGGGGTGGCTGGAAAGCAGTTAGCTCTGGTTTCCCTTGCTGGCAGGTTTGCGGTCAAAGAAGCGGTAGCCAAAGCACTAGGCGCTCCAGCAGGAATGGAATGGCATGACTGCGAAGTCAGCAATGGTGGCGCTCCAACAATTTCGCTTCGTGGGACTGTGGCTTCGGTTGCAGATAGCAAAGGTGTCACCAATTGGCATGTCTCATTAAGCCATGATGGACCGGTAGCAATCGCATACGTAATCGCAGAGAAAGTTTAGGTTTTCAAATGTCTGCTCATGTAACAGCGCGTATCGACTTAGGCGCTTTAGCACACAATGTGCGAGTTCTAAAAGAGCGCACTGGCGGTCGTAAGTTAATGGTTGTTGTTAAAGCCGATGCCTATGGACATGGGTTAGTTAAATGCGGTCAAGCTGCGGTTAATGCTGGAGCCGACTATTTGGGTGTGGCGCTGCTTGAAGAGGCAGTCGCGCTACGTGAAGGAAATGTTCCCGGCCCAATTCTTGCTTGGTTGAATACCTCCAACGATCGATTCGCTGAATGCATCGCACGCGATATTGATTTGGGCGTTAATTCATTAGCGACCCTCAAGGCAATTAGTAATGCGGCTTATTCCGTGGATCGCGTTGCTCGCATCCACGTTAAAGTCGACACCGGCCTAAATCGAAATGGCGTAACTCTCGCAGATTTACCAGATTTGATTTCTGCACTTAGTAAATCCGAAGCCGAAGGCACCGTAAAGGTTGTTGGTGTGATGTCGCACTTTGCCTATGCTGACGAACCAAGTAATTCAACTATCGGTGATCAAATTGCAGAATTCAAAACTGCTGTGGACTTACTCGAAGCGGCAAACTTTGAAATTGAAGTGAAGCACTTGGCAAATTCAGCTGCGACACTCGCTTTGCCTGAAACCTATTTCAATATGGTTCGCCCCGGCGTAGCCGCTTATGGCGTTTCACCAGGGGAAGAAGTAGGCAAAGCAACTGACTTTGACCTCAAACCAGTTATGACACTTTGCGCTCCGATTGCATTGATAAAGCAGGTTCCTGCTGGCACGGGAGTTTCGTATGCGCATCAGTACCACACATCAACTGACACGAAATTGGCATTGATTCCAGCCGGATACGCTGACGGAGTTCCACGCAGCGCAACCAACCGTGGTCCTGTTTTGGTGGGTGGCGAAATCCGTAAGATTGCGGGCCGAGTTTGTATGGATCAGTTCGTTCTTGACGTGGGCGATTTAGATGTCGCCCTAGGTGATGAGGTTGTGCTCTTTGGTGACCCAGAGCGGGGCGAGCCAAGTGTTGAGGATTGGGCCGAAGCAGCTGGAACTATCTCGTATGAAATCATCACTCGAATTGGCCCTCGCGTACATCGCGAATTCATAAACAATTCTTGGTAGTAACTGTGGTTTTTTCCGTTTCTACTTCAGAACAAATGCAAATTTTTGGGCAACAAATTGGTGCTCTTTTGGTTGCAGGCGATGTTGTTGTTTTAAGCGGCCCATTAGGAGCCGGGAAGACCACCTTTGTGCAGGGGCTGGCTGAACAACTCGAGGTACAAGGTGTTGTTACTAGTCCTACGTTTGTAGTTTCTCGAGTGCATAAACCGAAAGCCGACGGTCTTGCGTTAGTGCATGTTGATGCGTATCGACTTTCCAGTCAGAGCGACTTGGTCGATTTAGATCTTGATGCCACAAAGAACGCAGTGTTCGTAATTGAGTGGGGCAAAGACTTCGTATCCGGAGTTACCGATAGTTGGCTTGAAATCGATGTCGAAAGATCCCAAGACTTAATTGATCCAGATGATGCTGCAAGTGGCATCCGAACCATCACGGTAACTGCCGTGGGTGATCGTTGGACCGATGTAGATTTAGCTGGGTCGTTGACGTGAACGTATTAGCAATCGATACCTCCGTTGGAGTTAGTGTCGCAATCTTGCGAAGCGATGGTGAAGTTATCCAAAGCAAAGCTGTAGACCACGGTATGCAAGGAGAACTAACGGCTGAATTGATTTCGCAAGTTGCTGTCGACGCGGGTCTAGGAATACCAGAAATTACCAATGTTGTCGTTGGCGTTGGCCCTGGACCATTTACTGGATTACGGGTAGGCCTGGTCACGGCTGGTGTTTTTGCACACGCGCGAGATATCCCAATTCATGGCATCTGCTCGTTGGATGCAATTGCCTTTGACTTTGCGAAACCTTGCGTAGTGGTTACTGATGCGCGCCGAAAAGAACTTTATTGGGCACATTATGACGGGTTGCGAATTGGTGATCCTCAAGTTTCAAAACCAGAAGTAATAGCAGCCCAGTTTCCTGATTCATTATTTGTTGGTCCTGGCGCTCAGCTTTATCCAGAATCAATCGCAGGTGAGGTAATGGAACTGAGGGCAGGTTCCTTAGCAAAACTCTTTGCGTCAGGATCTGCGCAATTGGTTGATGTTTCTCCCATGTATTTGCGTAAACCAGATGCCGTGGAACCGACGATTCGAAAGTCGGTGCTGTAGTGCTAGAGATTAGACCAATGACCAAAGACGATTTAACAGCTGTGCTTGCTATCGAATCGGACCTTTTCCCCGTTGATGCCTGGACGAAAGAACTTTTCCTGGGTGAACTGGCAGAAGTTTCAAACTCTCGCGATGTCGCTGTAGCGGCCATTGAATCCGAAATTGTTGGCTATGCCTCATTTAGATACGTGGGTAGACAGGGTGACGTTAACACTGTTGCCGTTTCGAGTGGGCACCAAGGCAAAGGCATTGGGACAGCTTTAATGGATTGGCTTGAGTCGCAAGCGTCGCTGCGGAATGTCAGAGAGATATTCTTAGAAGTTCGAAGCGATAACGAAGCTGCGCTGAAGATGTATGGCTCGCGTGGGTATGAACGAATTGATGTCAGGCGAAATTATTACGGCAACACGATTGATGCAAACATCATGCGAAAGCGAGTTGCTAATGTCTGAGCCATTGATTTTAGGAATCGAAACTTCGTGCGATGAAACTGGCATTGGAATTGTGCGCGGCACAACTTTATTGGCTGATGAAGTTGCTTCGAGTGTTGACGAGCATGCTCGGTTTGGTGGTGTCGTCCCAGAAATCGCGAGCCGCGCTCATTTGGAAGCTATGGTTCCAACCATTGAGCGAGCATGCAAAACGGCAAATATCAAACTTGCCGATGTTGACGCCATTGCTGTGACATCAGGCCCAGGTTTGGCCGGAGCGCTTCTAGTTGGAGTTGCAGCCGCGAAGTCGTTAGCGGTGGCCCTAGGCAAACCCATATACGGAGTGAATCATTTAGCGGCCCACGTTTGCGTTGATCAACTTGAGCATGGCCCGCTAGATGAACCAAGCGTTGCAATGTTGGTTTCGGGTGGACACTCTTCGTTACTTTTGGTTCCAGACATTACTGAAGATGTAATTCAACTCGGGCAAACAATTGACGATGCTGCTGGTGAGGCATTCGACAAGATCGCTCGCGTATTGGGTCTGCCATTTCCAGGTGGGCCATACATTGATAAAGCTGCGCAGTCTGGAAATCCGGAAGCTATTGATTTTCCGCGCGGTCTAACTACGCCAAAAGACCTGGCTAAGCACCGCTTTGACGTTTCGTTCTCAGGCTTAAAGACAGCAGTTGCGCGCTGGATTGAAACAGAGCAACGCAATGGAAATGCTGTGATGGTTAATGATGTGGCCGCATCGTTTCAAGAAGCAATAGTTGATGTCCTGTTGCGAAAAGCGATCGATGCCTGCCTGAGTAACGACGTTGGCACGTTGGTCATTGGAGGGGGAGTTGCGGCGAATAGTCGACTAAGGGCAGAAGCCGCGCATCGATGCCTTGAACACAACATTTCACTGCGCATTCCACGTCCTGGGTTGTGCACCGACAATGGCGCCATGGTCGCAGCTTTAGGTTCCGAATTGGTCAAACGTGGGCGCGATGCATCACAATTAAGTTTCGCAACAGATTCTTCAATGAACATAAAAGACGTGGTGGCAAAGTGACAAGTTTTGCAAGTTGGTTAGCCGAAGGACCGTGGCCAATTGATGGCGGACTATCTGGTGAATTAGAGAAGCGCGGACATAACTTAGCGGACAAACTATGGTCCGCTCGATTACTCCGTGATGCACCAGAGGCAATTGCAGAAGTGCATCAAGATTATGTAGATGCAGGTGGCCGAGTCATCATCACTGCTTCGTATCAAGCTAGTCGAGCTGGCTTTGTGGCAACTGGCATGACTGAAGAACAAGCGGATGACTTAATGCGCTTGTCAATCACGCTTGCAAAAGAAGTTGCGGCGACTGCAGAGGAAAAGGTTTGGGTAGCTGCCAGCGTTGGCCCATACGGCGCAGTACTTGGTGGCGGCCAAGAATATGTTGGTAACTACGGCGTTGCTCACGAAGACCTAGTTAAGTTCCATCGCGAGCGAATTGAAGTTTTAACAAGCGCCAAACCTGATTTATTCGCCTGCGAAACCATTCCAGATTTGGATGAGGTTCGAGCCTTGGTTGAAGTATTGAACGACTATCCCGAAATTCCGGCCTGGATCACAATGAGTGCCCAAGATGGCGCTTCGACTTGTGCGGGACAAGGTATCGGGCATCTTGCCGAGATAGTTAAAGATTGCAATTCAGTCGTAGCTATCGGTATCAATTGCACCATGCCTGAACACGTAACCTCGTTGCTGAGCAAATTATCCGCGAAAACTTCATTACCGCTAGTTGTCTATCCAAACGCTGGCCGAGTGTGGGACGGCGTAAACATGTGCTGGATTGGCGAAGGGCACGATACGCTTCCAACTCAAATCATCACAGAGTGGGTAAAAGCTGGGGCGAAGTTAATTGGTGGTTGCTGTGGCTTAGGACCAGATGCGATCACTCAGCTAGAAAAAGATTTAGCTCAACTTAGATAACGTCGACAAATCAAAGCTTGCGGTCCCGCGTCATCTCGGTAGATCGCAATTACTAACTCTTTGGTTCCTGAACTAGAAGCTTTAACAGCAGTTTTTCGAATCGCCTCGACATCTAACTGCATTCCGCGAGTCATAACAGTAACGCCGGATGTCTCAACGTCTTTTAAGTTCGCGGCCAGTTGTTTGTCTGAGAATTTGAAACGGGATTCAATTCGCAAAACACTTGCCAGATCAGGCGAATGCTCAGAAAGATCAGCGACTGCTTCAGTGTCACTTGAAGTTAGCCAAGCTATGTGTTCATTTACCAAACCACCATTACACATTCGCGCAACAGAATCCAGAGCACTAGCCCGAATCAATGCTGGATCGGGAATCACCAAGTAATCACCAAGTGGCGCTGTCTCAGTGACCGAGTCACCTAAAACTTCGAATACCTTGTCATTTTCAGAATCTAGTAATACTGCTGCCCGGATTCCTGTTCCGTTGCTGCTCAAAAAACATTCCACCAAGTCGCCATCAGAACTTATCCATCGTGCATCCCAGTTCATTAGTTCTGCTTTATCAATACCAGGAGCAACCTTCGCAATCACTGGATGATTTTGTGAAATCTTGTTAATGGTTTCCCAGCTGGGTGACCATTGAGAAGGATTGAAGATTCTTTTGGTGTTACCCAATGAATCTTTTGCAGCGCTTGGATCTCTTCTTGCGGGATCAACAAAAACCACATCGACATCATTTGGGATTTCAAAGTCATTCGCATCGGCACAGTGCACCACTACATCGAATTGCTTCAGGTTATGTTCTGCTAACTGTGCAATCTCAGGGTCTATTTCAACGCCAGTGACTCGTAATCCATGGCGGGCAAACTCGCGGGCATCAAAACCAAGTCCACAGGTTAGATCTAAGACGTGAGCGTTCTTGCCAAACTTCTGAGAAACAAAATCAGCTCGGTACCGAGCAACCTGAGGGCGAGTAGCCTGACTGATCCCTGCATCGGTTAGTAATAGGTCAGTGGCGGATGCGCCCCACCTGGATTCGAGACGAACCTGCATCTGAGCTTGGCCAAAAGCCGCCGAAATCAATTCTGGGGCAATTTCGGCAAACTGCTTACGAAGCGCAGGGATCCCAATCAGCGAATCCGAGAAACTCCGGGCAGCCAGAATTACGGATTGCCCCGTTGGGCTTTGCAGCCAAGAAATGCTCACACCCAAACTATGTCAGACCTTGAATTGGTAGGGTTATGAGGTGCTCACGCGCCAAGTGTGACCCCAGGAGGCTTTTCAAAGTGTCGATTACTTCGCGCGGATCGCGTCGCTTAGAAGAGGCTCGTGACGAGCTAATTTCACGGGTAGAAAAATCCATTTCGCTAGATTTAAGTCCGGTTGTTTCTCGCTACTTCGATCTAGTAGCTCCAGAAGATTTAGTCGGCACCGAAGTTCGCGATCTAGAGGGACTTATAAAGTCCCACGTTGCATTAGGGCAAAGCAGAACACCAGGCGTGTCTAAAGTTCAGGCACTTTCCCCAAGTCTTGATTCAAATGGCTGGCAATCACTTCACAGCGTGGTTCAGATTGTCACAGATGATATGCCGTTCTTAGTTGACTCCGTTTCAGCAGAGATTTCGCAACAAGGTAGATCAATCCGCGTAGTAGTCCATCCACGTTTCTGGGTTAAGCGTGACGAGCGCGGCGAGCTGCTCGAAATCCTTGATCTTGATGTTTTGCCAGGTGACTCATTGCCTGAAGGCGCTATTCAAGAATCTTGGATCAGCGTAGACATTGATCGCGAAACTGACTCAGTTGACTTAACTGCAATCGAAACCAGCATGCACAATGTTCTGGCAGATGTACGCGCCACTGTTGAGGACTGGGCCGGCATGCGGGCCAAGCTGGCTGAAGTTGTGGCGGAGATAGAAACTGCAGCTGGAGTTAGCGATCGAGAGCGACGAGAAGCGATTGAATTCCTGAATTGGCTAACCGAAAATCATTTCACTTTTGTAGGTTACGCAAACTATGACTTATCCAAAAACGTCTTATCCAGAGTGAGTGACTCTGGCCTTGGTACTTTGCGCAACACTTACTCCGGAACTAAATCAAGTTTGAATAGTCAAGACCACTCGTCCATGTCGTCGCTGATGGTAATCACAAAGGCCAGAATGCGATCAACCGTTCACCGTCCGGTTTTCTTGGACTATGTCGGAATCCGACGGGTGGACGCATCAGGCAATCAGATCGGTGAACACAGATTCTTAGGCCTGTTCTCTTCAGCTGCCTATACCCAGTCAGTAACCAACATCCCAGTACTTTCCAGCAAGGTTGCTGACGTAACGGAATCAATGGCTCTAGGTCGAGATTCACATAGCGGCAAAGACTTGATGCAATTCCTCGAAACTTATCCACGCGATGAAATGTTCCAAATTTCACCGGCAGAACTTGAAGATGTTGCTCGTAGGGTTTTGCAACTGCAAGAGCGTCGTCAGGTTCGAGTGTTTACTCGCACAGAAGTGTTCGGCCGATACATTTCCGCATTGGTCTACTTGCCAAGAGATCGCTATACGACTGAAGTGCGACTTCGTATGGAAGCAATTCTGTTGCAGGCGTACGGTGCCACTTCTATTGATCACACAGCTCGAGTTTCGGAATCAGTTTTGGCAAGACTTCATTTTGTCATTTTGAAGCCACAGGATAAAAGTTTTCCAGACATCGATTTGGAACAACTCGAAGCTGACTTAGCTGATGCGACTCGCTTCTGGGAAGACGACTTCGCTGAGTCGTTAGTCGATCAAGTTGGTGAAGAAGACTCAGTGAGATTGCTTCGCGCTTGGGGCGGATCATTCCCAGAGTCCTTCAAGGAAGATGTCCCTGCCGGAGATGCCGTATCGCACTTAAAGATTCTTGAACAACTTGAAACCCAGGAACCTGGTGCAATCAAGGTTTCGATGTACACCCCTGAGTCACCTGAAGATGGAACCAGACGCTTTACGATTTATCGACTCGATCGTCCGATTACGCTTTCGACAGTTCTTCCGATCCTTCACGATCTTGGTGTTGAAGTAATCGATGAACGTGCCTATGACTTGCGCCGCAAGGACAAGCCAGTTGCTTGGGTTTATGACTTCGGCTTGAACTTTGACGACTCCAGAGTGCCGGAACAGGATTCGTTGTCGGAACGATTCTGCAGCACCTTTGTGGCCACTTGGCATGGGGAAGTGGATAGTGATCCATTCAATGGCTTGGTCATTAAGGCCGGACTCTCTGCGAGAAACGTGGGAATCATTCGGGCTTATGCGGCTTATTTGCGCCAAGCCGGATCGCCATTTAGTCAGGGTTACTTGCAACAGGTTTTATTGGCAAACATAAATATCGTCCAATACTTAGTGCAACTCTTTGCTGTTCGATTCAGTCCTGAATTTGATCAGGACCGTGAAGTGGTTCAGGCGCAACTCATTAGCAAGATAGACGAAGCGCTCGACGCGGTAGCGAGCTTGGATCACGATCGGATCATGCGCGCAAGTATTGCGCTCGTTTCAGCTACATTGCGAACCAATGTTTACCAACATGATGCTGATGGTAATTATCCGCAGGTTATGGCATTCAAATTAGATCCAAGTAAAGTTCCGGATCTGCCGCTGCCACTTCCTAAATTTGAAATTTGGGTTTTCTCACCACGAGTTGAGGGCGTCCACTTACGCTTTGCATCCGTTGCCCGAGGCGGACTTCGTTGGTCAGATCGCCAAGAAGATTTCCGTACCGAAATCCTTGGTTTGGTCAAGGCTCAAATGGTGAAGAACACCGTGATTGTTCCAAGCGGCGCTAAGGGCGGCTTCGTACTCAAGCGTGGACCAGAACCAACTGATCGAGATGCTTGGTTAGCAGAAGGTATTGCTTGCTATCAGATGTTCATCGGAGCTCTATTAGATGTAACCGACAATCTAGTGAATTCAGAAGTTGTGCCACCGCAGCGAGTAGTTCGACATGACGTGGATGATCCTTACCTAGTTGTCGCTGCCGATAAGGGCACAGCCACGTTCTCTGATATTGCCAACAAGATCTCCATCGATCGTGGTTTCTGGATGGGCGATGCTTTTGCTTCCGGTGGATCTGTTGGTTACGACCACAAAGCAATGGGAATTACAGCCAAGGGTGCCTGGGAATCAGTAAAGCGTCATTTCCTCGAGCTTGGAGTCAACACTCAAACACAAGACTTCACTGCAGTTGGCATTGGCGATATGAGTGGTGACGTATTTGGAAACGGCATGCTGCTATCAGAGCACATTCGCTTAGTTGCAGCTTTCGATCATCGTCACATCTTTATTGACCCAACTCCTGACGCAGCAAAATCATTTGCCGAGCGCCAAAGATTGTTTAACCTACCAAGATCATCTTGGGAAGACTACAACGTGAAGTTAATCAGCAAGGGCGGTGGAATTTATCCTCGATCCGTCAAGTCGATTGATTTAACAGCGGAAGCAAAATTAGCTCTTGGAATTGATCCAGAGGTTGCCAGCCTCACTCCAAATGAATTGCTCACGAAGGTTCTCTTGGCACCAGTTGACTTGTTGTGGAATGGTGGCATTGGAACCTACATCAAGTCTGCTTCCGAGACCCATGCGCAAGTGGGTGACAAGGCAAATGATGCTATCCGAGTTAATGGCGGAGATTTGCGGGTACGGGTTGTTGGCGAAGGCGGCAACTTGGGAGCGACTCAACTCGGAAGAATCGAAGCCGCACGTGCCGGCGTGAAGCTGAATACAGATGCGATTGATAACTCCGCCGGTGTTGATACTTCTGATCACGAAGTGAATATCAAGATCTTGTTAGACCAGGCCGTTACCGCCGGAGTTTTAAGCGTTGATGATCGAAATACTCAACTTGCAGTTATGACGGACGAAGTAGGCGAATTAGTACTTCGTGATAACTACGAACAGAATCTGATTCTGGAGCAGGCTAGATATCAAGGCGCAGAAATGCTTCGAGTCCACAAGCGACTAATCGGTCACCTTGAATCAGATGGTCTGTTGAATCGGGCAATTGAGTACTTGCCAACGGATTCCCAATTGGATTCTTTGCATACCCAAGGCATGGGGTTAACTTCTCCTGAGCTTTCCGTCCTTATGGCCTACGTGAAAATCGATCTAAGCAAAGACCTTGCAGCTGATGAGATTGTCAACGAAAAATGGTGTCGAGAAGTTTTACGAAACTACTTCCCAAGTGATCTAAGAATTAAGTTTGCAGACTTGATGGATTCCCATCCGCTTCGCAAGGAAATCATCTCAACAGTTCTCACCAACGATGTCGTTAATCGCGGCGGCATCACATTCACTTGGCGCGCAGCCGAAGAAAGTGGTGCGGGAACTTCCGAGATCTTGCGTGCTTTTGTTGTTTCGCGTGAAGTATTCGGACTAAGTGAACTTTGGGAAAAACTCGAATCTCTCGATGGACAGATTTCAACCGATTGCCAAACCCAATTGATTTTGGAATCTCGACGATTGCTAGATCGCGCAACACGTTGGTTCTTGCAATCCCGCGGCGGGCGACTAAATGTCGAAGAAGAAATTGAAAAGTTTGCCGCGACAGTTGGGCAACTAACCCATCTGGTTCCAGGAATGTTGCGCGGTGCGGAACGCGACCGAGCATCAGCAATTGCGAAGAATTTCCAATCTCAGGGCGTTCCTGCGGACGTAGCACTTCGCACCGGATGTTTCTTGGATGAATTCTCGCTTCTCGATGTAATTGAAATTGCAAATCGTGAGAAGGCCAGCGCAGAAAATGTTGCCGAGCTGTACTTTGCACTAAGCGAAAGATACGACATTGATCGCATGTTGTTCCACATCACAGCCTTGGCCCGAGATGACCGATGGACGGCTTATGCGCGATCCGCACTTCGTAGCGATCTCTATGTTGCGTTGGCTGCCTTGACCTCCCGAGTTGTGCAAGCAACGAACGAATCAGATTCCATAGATTCTCGGATAAGCCAGTGGGAAGCCAAATTTGCAGAAGGTGTTGCCCGCACGAGAGCCACACTTAATGAGATTGCTCACAGTGAGCAAAACGACCTAGCCACACTTTCAGTTGCATTACGCGCAATTCGTACCCTTGCTGGTCAGGGTGCTAGTTAGTCCGTACTTTCTCAGTTCGTGCGTTTGTAAGGCTCAAAGTAGGGTTTAGGCATGGAAACCGTACTTCTGTCTGCCGCATTGACTTCGCAGGTAACAGATTGGCTCAATGCCTACGGTCCGATCCTTTTTTACTTAATCGTCTGGGGCTTGGTTTTTGCTGGCACTGGATTTTTCATCGGTGCATTTATCCCTTTCATCACCGGCGACTCGCTAATCTTCGCGGCAGGTTTATTGGCGGCCACAAGTGGTTCGGTGAATATTTGGGTTCTGACTTTCGGAATTGGCTTGGCCGCGTTTATTGGTGATCAAACTGGATTCGTTTTAGGTCGTCACTACGGTCGGCCATATCTAGACAAGCGCGAGGGCCCAAGACTTAAATCTGCCATTACGAAGTCCGAAAAGTTTTATGCCGAGCTGGGTTGGTGGGCTGTTGTAGTTGCCCGGTTCATGCCTTGGGCGCGCGTACTAGTTCCAGCAATCGCTGGCATAGCCCGAATGAACTATTACAAATTCTTAAGCGCAAACTTAGTTGGTGGAATTGCCTGGGGAGTTGGCCTCACCTTAGCGGGCTACTACGCAGCTACGATCCCGGCAGTAAAGACCGGATCCTATGCAATTGCCACATTCTTTATCGTCGGTTCGATAGTTGCTGGTATCCGCAGCTGGCTTAACAACCGTAAATCTGCGTAGCCACTTTATTTATCTTCCGCAAGAGCGCCCGTGGATCTTGTGGAAAAAGTCATTGCTGGGTAATGGTTTCTTGGGAATGCGCAGCAATTGTCTATCGGTTATCCACAGATTTTTCTGGCCTATTTCGTTAAGTTCAAACATCTCCTAATCTTCATTTACTCGGCTTGGCCCGAGTAATCGCAACGACTTGACTCATACCAAGTCAAAGCAAATGGGGGAGCTCATGTCAGGTGCAGTGGGTGATGTAATTCAAGAAGTTCGGACGCGGGTTCGGACTGGGGGGATCAGCCCGCGCGACGAATTAGTAGAGATACGTCACATGGTTGAAGACATATTGGCGCAGTCAGCAATTGCGCCTAAAGATGCACCTGACCATGAGTGCCCTCAAGAATTGGTTAACGAGATAGCAAACCAAGTTTCCGGATTTGGCCCCCTTCAATCATTGCTTGATGATCCAAGCGTGGAAGAAATCTGGATCAACGAACCGGGAAGAATATTCGTGGCTCGGAACGGAAAGAGTGAACTCACCAGTGTGATGCTCGGCGATGCAGAAGTTCGCGGACTTGTAGAAAGAATGTTGGCCTCATCTGGCCGCCGCGTTGACCTTTCTAATCCTTTTGTTGATGCGACGCTTCCAGATGGATCTAGATTGCACGTGGCAATTCCAGATATAACCCGAAAACATTGGTCGGTGAATATTCGGAAATATGTCATGGGATCTAAGTCTCTAGACACTTTAGTTTCCGCCGGCACGCTAACAAATCAAGCTGCCGCATTTTTGCAGGCATGTGTTGTGGCCGGTTTAAACATTGTGGTCTCTGGTGCAACTCAAGCAGGTAAAACCACATTGATGAATGCGCTCCTAAACAGCGCTCCCTCAAGTGATCGAGTGATTACTTGTGAAGAAGTTTTTGAATTGCAGTTGATAAGCCCCGATTGGGTTGCCTTGCAAACGCGGCAAACAAGTCTGGAAGGAACCGGCGAGATTCCCTTGCGCCGGTTGATAAAGGAAGCTTTGCGAATGCGACCAACACGATTAGTTGTTGGGGAGGTCCGACAAGAAGAAGCTTTAGACCTTCTAGTGGCCATGAATGCTGGCATGCCAAGTATGTGCTCTCTGCATGCCAATGGATCTCGCGAGGCCATTTCGAAGTTGTGTTTACTGCCCATGCTTGCCGGCGCCAATATTTCAGCGGAATTTGTGGTGCCAACCGTTGCTTCAGTTCTAGACATAGTGGTTCACATTGCGCTGCAGCCAGACGGCACTCGACGCGTGCAGCAGATAACAAATGTCACGGGTCGAGTAGAGGGAAACAGTATTGAGATGGGAGACGTATTCACTTTTCAAAATGGAAGCCTGCAACCGCAGGGCGTATTTCCAGGAAAGCTTGAGCGCTTCCAGGCAAATGGTATCGACTTAGCAAGTTTGGTTGGTGTCTAAGAATGGGTCTAATAGTTGGCGTACTTTTTGCACTTGGTTTGATTTTCGTTTGGGGCGCGATTCGTGAGCCTGTCGGATTCAAAGGCTTTAATCGCAATCGAAACATAGTGTCATTTTCAAAACGAAGGAAGCTGCCACCTGATGTTTGGCCCGACGTTGTAGATGACTTGGCATCTGCAATACGCGCTGGACTTTCACTGCCGCAGGCAGTGTTGGAGCTTTGCAATTCCGGTCCAGAACAACTTCGCCCTTCATTTAAACTTTGCCAAGCTCGATACCAAGCCACTGGAGACTTCAGCTCAGCTCTGCATTTAGTTGCTCAAGATTTAAAGGATCCACAAGCGGACAAGTTTGTGTCATCAATTTTGGTTGCTCACGAAGTTGGAGGAATGGACCTAGGGGTCCTTTTGCGAACACTTTCTGAGGTCATGCGCGAAGAACTAGTGCTACGTGGCGAAATTTTGGCGAGGCAAAGTTGGACCATTAACGGAGCGAAACTTGCTGTGGCAGCACCATGGGTTACGGCCCTTCTCTTATCAACTCGAGATACTGCAGCAAACGTGTACTTATCCGGAAATGGAATTCGCATGCTATTTGCCTGTGCTGTGATTTCCTTGCTGGCCTACTTAGCAATGATGAAGCTTGCTGAGCTTCCGGTCGAGAAACGACTCATGACATGAGTGGAGTTTTCGTAGGAGCCATTTTTGGAATTGGGCTTGTCCTGTTGATTAGCCTTGCGACACACCCGAGAGTAGGCATGGCTGATCGCATTTCGCCATTTGTGGGGAAAGGTTCAACAAATACATATGGCTACACACATAAATTTCTGGGTGTGATTAACCGCTGCCTTACAACTAAGACTTGGTCGCCTTGGAGTAAAAACTTTGACGTTTCGAAATGGCTTCGGCAGTCCGAAAGTGATTTATCGCTGAGTGGCTTTCGCCGCAAACAGCTGTCTTTTGCCGCTCTCGCAATGATGGCCGCAATAGTTTGGACGCTGCTTCGCCTAGGTTCGGGAAAGGGCCTGTCGCCCCTGATTGCATTCGTTTTGGTTTTCGGAGCATTCATTGGCGGTGGCTGGTATGCCAAATGGGCTTTGGAAAGTAAGGCAAAACGGCGTCGACAAGATATTGAAGAACAGCTCCCGGCGGTTCTCGATCTATTAGCTTTTGCTGTTTCTGCCGGAGAACCAGTACTTGTGGCACTTCGCAGAATCTCGAAATCCTGTAGTGGCCCGCTTGTTACGGAATTAGGAAAGGTCTTAGATTCCGTTAACTCCGGGGAAGGTTTGGTGGCGGCCCTAAATCACATGAGCAATCAGATTGATTCACAACCCCTTGGTAGAGTCACACATTCTTTGGAGCTAGCGCTTGAGCGTGGAACACCACTGGCACAAGTTTTAAGGGCTCAAGCCTCTGACGCCCGAGCGCATCAAGTTCGTATGTTGCTCGTACTAGCAGGTCACAAAGAAACGTCAATGATGATTCCAGTTGTTTTCTTAATCCTGCCAATGATCGTTGCTGTCGCTCTATATCCAGGCTTGATCGCCCTCAAAGTTCTCTGAAGGCTAGAGAAGAAGTATCACTCGCAGAAAGGAAAGAAGGAATGAATTCACCGAATGAAGTACTTACAAATGTTTCTGCTGAATTCCAACGCGCAGCGACAAAGGTTATTGCCAAACTTCGTGATGATCGAGGCGATGTTCCGGGATGGGTGCTGATCACGGTTATGACTGCTGGGCTAGTTGTGGCCGTTTGGTCTATTGCAGATGGACAACTTAAGTCAGTACTAACAGAGGCACTACGAAGTGTCTCGCAACCGTAGCGACCTAGCGGCCGAGAACGGCTCCGGAATTGTTGGATTCGTATTGGCTGCACCTCTGTTAGTTGCTGTCTTTATAGCGATAGGACAGATTGCCATGCTTGTTGCAGATAAAAGTGTTTTAGATTCAGCTGCAGTAATTGGTGCCCGCGCGGCTGGTGCAGCCGATGCCTCGAATGAAGCAGGAAGAAATGCAGCGCTAAAGGTTCTGAAAAGTCGAGGCTTTGACCCTAATCCTGGGTCAATCGTCATAAGGCAAGAGCGAACTCAGGGCGTAACTTATGTCTCGGTATCGGTAGCACATCAATTCAAGACCCCATTCCTAGGACGCGAAATCCTGATCACAGGAAATGCCCGAGCAATTGATGAGGCTTCTCTGTGACACGATTTTCTCAAGATGATGGAAATGTCGTAGTCGAATTCATTGGAGTTACGGTCGCATTCTTGATTCCACTTTCGATCATTGCAAGTTCATGCATGCAAGTTGCTAATACGTACCTATTCACGGAAGCTTCAGCACGCATAGCCGCCAGAGCATATGTCGTTTCAATGAGTGACTCAGTTGGTGCGCGGGCTGCCAATTCCGCAGTTGCGCTAACTGCTGATGACTTCAACACCGATGATGCAGGCGTTAGTACCAAGATTTCATGTACATCAAAGCCATGTCTAACTCCTGGTGGATTTGTTACCGTATCGATTAGCAAGCAAGTAAGACTGGATTTGCCAAGCGTTTTTGGATCACGGACAGTGCTCGTTAGTTCTCGGCACACCACTGCAGTAGATGAGTTGCGAGCGCCATGAACATAACCAAATTTCTGGCTAAAGATGAGGGATCAATTCTCTTATTTGGTATCGGATTATCTTTGGCAGGTTTGATGATTGCCACTGTTTCGATAAATGTTGCTTCGATCTGGGTTACTCGCAATGTCTTAGATGGAATTGCGGATGGCGCAGCCCTTTCTGCTGCTCAAGCTATTGATGCTGACTCGATTTACCGTGATGGATTAGGTACCGACCTTCGCCTAAATGAAAGACTTGCAAGATCTAAGGTGAACCAATTTGTATTGGTCGCAGACGTTCGTTCTCAAGTGGAAGAGTTTGCAGTTAGGTCAATTACCGTGTCTGGAACAAGTGTGACCGTGACTGTGCAGGCCAAACCGAGGACGGCTTTTGGATACCTAATGCCAATTTCAAAACCGTTGGTAGTCAGTGCTGCCAAGGCAGTTAATAAAGTTCGATAACTTCAAGGTAACCTTATGAACTATGGCTACCGGAGACTTTGCTGTTGATTTAGCAGGTATTAACTCCACTCTTTCCAGCATTGAAAAAGTACTTCGAATTGATGACATGCAGGCCGAAGTTGCCGAACTTGAAGTCTTGGCCTCAGCGCCGGATCTATGGGATGACCAAGCTAATGCACAGCGAGTAACTGGGAAGTTGTCGGTACTTCAGGCTGACATTGGCCGAATTAAGAGCCTTCGCTCGCGCGTAGATGATGTTCAAGTTTTGTGGGAAATGGGCGAGGCTGAAAATGACCAGGCAATTCTTGAAGAGGCAGGCGCTGAACTAATTGCACTAGAAAAATCAATTGGTGAACTCGAAGTTAGAACCCTGCTTTCCGGAGAATACGACCATCGCGAGGCTTTAGTTTCAATTCGCTCTGGCGCAGGCGGTGTTGATGCTGCGGACTGGGCAGAAATGTTACAGCGCATGTATTTGCGTTACTGCGAACGCCATGGTTGGACGACGGAAGTTTATGAAACTTCATATGCAGAAGAAGCTGGAATTAAATCAACGACCTTTGCAGTGAAGGCGCCGTTTGCATACGGAACCTTATCGGTAGAGCAAGGTACTCATAGACTCGTGCGCATTTCGCCCTTTGATAATCAAAGTCGTCGGCAAACTTCATTTGCTGAAGTCGAAGTTATTCCAGTTGTAGAACAAACTGATTCCGTTGACATACCTGATGATGATCTAAGAGTTGACGTTTATAGATCCTCTGGTCCTGGTGGTCAGGGCGTAAACACAACCGACTCTGCTGTTCGTCTTACTCACATTCCAACTGGAATTGTTGTCTCGTGCCAAAACGAACGATCGCAATTGCAGAATAAGGCAACTGCTATGGCGGTTCTGCAAGCAAAAATTCTCGAACGCACTCGCCAGGAAGAACAGGCAAAAATCAATGCTCTGAAAGGGGACACCAGCGGTTCTTGGGGAAATCAAATGCGGTCTTATGTTCTGCATCCTTACCAAATGGTTAAGGACATTAGAACGGAATTTGAAACCGGAAATACCTCTGCGGTTCTCGATGGTGACATTGATCAGTTCGTTGAAGCTGGCATCCGTTGGCGCCGCGAACAGTCCAACTAACTTTTTTGTTTGGATTAAGTTAAGGTCGGCGCGCCCTGCACCTTCATCGCCTTCGTGCTATTTATTCTGAATACGTAAGAGTTTTTGAAAACTTTGCGCGCCCATTTAAGGAGACTTCTCTGTGATCAACTTTGATAAGGTCTCCAAGCAATACAAGAACTCCAACACTCCAGCCTTAAATGAAATCGATTTGAATATTGAGCAAGGGGAGTTCGTTTTCCTAGTTGGTCAATCTGGCTCTGGTAAATCCTCGCTATTGCGCCTTTTATTGAAAGAAGAGAAGCCAACCTCTGGCACGGTAACGGTAGATGGCATCAATGTTGGTAAGTTGCCAAACCGCAAAGTGCCAGCTTTTCGCCGGTCCATGGGAATCGTTTTTCAGGACTTCCGACTACTTCCTGGAAAAACCGTCTTCGACAACGTTGCTTTTGGCATGGAAGTAATTGGTAAGTCAAAGAAAGAAATCGAGCAACGAATTCCAGCAATCCTTGATTTGGTTGGTCTTGATGAAAAGGCACATCGCTTACCTTCAGAGCTGTCTGGCGGAGAGCAGCAGCGAGTTGCGCTTGCTAGAGCATTTGTGAATAAACCAAAACTACTTTTGGCAGATGAGCCAACTGGAAACCTCGATCCATCAACCAGCGTTGGAATCATGAAATTGCTCGATCGCATTAATCGCACCGGCACCACAATCGTGATGGCAACTCACGATGTTGCCATTGTTGATCAGATGCGGAAACGAATTGTGCAAATGGAAAATGGCAACATCATTCGCGACCAAGAGCGCGGCATGTATGGGCATACGGGGCATTAATCATGAGACTTTCATTTGTAAGCAAAGAAGTTGGCAACGGATTACGCCGAAATTTCACCATGACCGTTGCGTTGATTGTTTCGGTAGCAGTCTCTCTTTCGCTGGTAGGAGCAGCGCTGCTTCTAAGTGCTCAAGTGGACCGCATGAAGGGTTATTGGTACGACAAAATTGAAGTATCCATTTTTCTTTGTGGCGACTCCTCTGTTACCTACACGTGCACCGGCTCAATAACTATTGAGCAGCGAAAGAATGTTGAACGTATCCTTGACACTTTAGATCCAGTTCAAAATGTTTTCTATGAATCTTCAGCTGATGCCTACGCTCAATTCAAAGAACAGTTTGCAGGTTCTGCAATCTTGGCAAACATTAGCCCTGATGCACTTCCGGCATCGTTTCGCGTCAAACTAGACAACCCTGAGAATTTTGAACAAGTTGCATCTGCCCTGCAATCTGTTCAAGGTGTCGAGTCGATTCAAGATCAACGCAAGTTGCTCGATAGGTTCTTCCAGATCCTTAAGGGATTGCAATCCTTTGCACTAGCTATCGCATTGGCGATGTTGTTTGTAACGGTCTTACTGGTTATGAATACCATTCGAGTCGCAGCCTTCGCTCGACGTCGCGAGACTTCGATCATGCGGTCGGTAGGAGCAAGCAACATGTCAATCCGTCTGCCATTCATTTTGGAAGCTGCCGTGGCTGCAATGCTCGGCTCGACTCTGGCCACGGCAGGAATTCTGGCCTCGAAGTACTGGCTGATCGACGCCAGATTGGCACCAAACCTGACCTTTATTCCATTTGTGACCTGGAATGAGGTTTTGGTGATTGTGCCGGTGTTGTACCTAGTTGGGCTCGGAACCACCATTTTGGCTGCCTCAGTGACCCTAAGGCGCTACCTAAAGGGCTAAAAAGCCAGATTTTCAGACAATTTTGCCCCGACACGGGCCGAGTCACATCAGTAACATTGGGCACTTCCGTTACGCTAAAGTTACTTCCCCTTGAACGGAGCAATATGCGCGCCTTCCTCTCGCGTCTTAACTCCTCGCGGTATACCCGAGGACTACTTGCCGTTCCCTTGATTTTTTCTCTTTTTCTAAGTCCAGCAATTGCAAAGAGCACCGATATCGACAAGCAAGTTGCAGACGCTTCCGAAGCACTAACTAAAGCATCAGCTGCAGTTCTTGCTGCTGCTGAATCCTTAAAGGACGCGCAAGCAAAACTTCCGGCCGCTCGGGAAGCGATGGCAATTGCCACGGCTAGAGAAACCGAAGCTACTGCGGTTTATAACAAAGCTGCTTCCGACCTTGCGATCTCTAAAGCGGCATACACGGCTGCACTTTCTAAAGTGACAAGTAAAGAAGCTGAGATCAGCCAACTACAAAAGAAGGTTGATCAATTCGCTCGCTCGGTTTACCAACAAGGGCAAACTTCGCAATGGGAAATTATTCTTGAGTCGACTTCACCATCGGACTTAACAATTAGATTGCAAAACATCAAGGCAGTTTCGCTGTCATCGGCAAAAAGCCTCGACAGTCTGCTTGGTGCAAAAGCACAACTTACTGTTGATGCTAAAGCCGCCGAAGAAGTTCGGATTGATATGCAGCGAATCGCAAACATTGCTTCACAGGCATTGATTGATGCGCAAAATGCTGCCGATAAAGCGGCTGCAGCGAAAGTCGAAGTAGACAAACTCGTAAAGCAAGAAGCTGCCGCCTTGAAGATCGCTGAAGATGATAAACGCGAAGTTCAGGCTCAGTACAACGAACTTCGTGCCGAACAAAAGCGAATTGCAGCTCTTTCCGGTTCCACAGGAAATCAAGGTCCCGTAGACCCGCAAGCAACCGGCCCACTTTCTTGGCCACTTCCAGGTCGGGCCGCTGGTGGCAGCGTGGGTTGGCGCGTACACCCGGTTTACAAATACAAGTCTTGCCACACTGGCGTTGATAGCGGCGCTCCAAAGGGAACCCCAATTCGTGCCGCTGCATCGGGCATTGTGCTTTCAACAACAGTGAGTCGCGCCTACGGCAACATGACGTTGATTAATCATGGTGATGGCATGGTGACAATGTATGCACATCAATCCTCATTTGCGGTTACTAAAGGCCAATACGTTGAAAATCAAGAAGTCATCGGATACGTAGGCTCAACAGGCTTCTCAACTGGTCCACATTTGCACTTTGAGGTGCATCTCAATGGTGTGCCGTACAATCCAATGGGTTGGTTTGGCGGCTCTCGCACCGTTGTGCCTTGTTGGGGATGAGTTGAGTTAAGTGGTTAAAGAGCGCGGTCGTAAGGTCATCGCCCAGAACCGGAAAGCTCGCCACGACTTCACCATCGAAGATGTCTATGAAGCGGGCATGGTTCTGGTCGGAACCGAAGTTAAATCATTGCGAGCTGGTAGAGCCAGTTTGGTTGATGGATATGCGCTGTTTGAGAACGGCGAAATCTGGCTGCGCGGAGTAAACATTCCCGAATACAACGAAGGCTCATGGACAAACCATGCCCCAACTCGGGCCCGCAAACTGCTGCTGAATCGACAAGAAATTAGCAAGATCGAAAACAAGCTCAAAGAAAGCGGACTAACTTTGATCCCGCTTAGCCTCTACTTCAATGACGGCAAAGCGAAGGTTGAAATTGCCATTGCCAGAGGCCGCAAGAATTACGACAAGCGTCAAGCCATCGCTGAAAAGGACGCCAAGCGCGAGACTCAACGTGCGACAGGTCGACGCGATAAGGGTATGGACTAGGCCCAGTTACTGGGTTTTATCCAGCCAGGATCGGGCATACTGAAAATCATGAGCGCCTTCAATGAATCCGGTTCCTCGGATTTGGCGATCTACTTTGGGGATTTCTTGGCAACAATGGCCAGTTGGACTTTTCCAGCCATGTCCGATTCGGTATTGATGGCAAGGCAGCAGGTTACAGCTCTTCTAAGTAACGAGAACTCAATTGACCTGGATCATGCAATTGCTGTTACCAGTGAACTAGTAGCTAATTCGGTAGTCCATGCAGCGACCGAGCTTCACGTAGTGCTCGAGCGTTGGCAATACATGGTGAAAGTAGTTGTTGAAGATCTAAATGATCAGATTCCGGTTATGAGATCCATGGATGTTGCAGTTGATTCGGGTCGAGGCATGCACATCATCGATAAATTCGCAGACCTTTGGGGTTACGAACTCACCGAAAATGGCAAAAGAATTTGGGCTGGATTTACCGTCAACTAGACAGTTCAAAAGTTAGAACTAAATTGATTTAGTAACGCTCAAACCCACGAATCAGTTCAAAGTCTGTTACTGCTTTGTTGAACTGGGCTAGATCGGTATCGACCATGTGGGTGTAGTGCTTGTGCACACGCTCACCAAATGCCTCTTTAGCCCAAGCGCTATTGACCCATAATTCACGAGCCATTTGAAGGGTGTTAGGTACGCGATCGGTATCAAGCGCGTAAGCATTTCCATCAAAACGTGGTTCAAGCGTCATCTTCTTTTCGATGCCGTCGATTCCCGCCGCAATCATTCCAGCAACTGCTAGGTAAGGGTTTACATCGCCACCAGGAACTCGGTTTTCTACGCGCAGACTTGGGCCATGTCCGACCAAGCGGTATGAGCAAGTGCGGTTGTCGCGTCCCCACTTAATTGCAGTCGGTGCAAAGCTGCCTGGAGCGTAACGCTTGTAGCTATTAATAGTTGGCGCATACATAATGCTCAACTCGCGCATGTGAGCCAGCTGTCCTGCGAGGTATTGCTTACCAATGTCGCTAAGGCCATCTGGGTCGTTGTCATCAGCTAGAACCATTGAGCCATCTAGTCCGCGGAAGGACAAGTGGATGTGGCACGAGTTACCTTCGCGCTCATTAAATTTGGCCATGAAAGTTAGGGCGTACCCATCTTGGGCTGCAATTTCCTTTGCACCGGTTTTGTAAACCACATGGTGATCACAGGTTGCCAGCGCATCGGTGTACTTAAATGCGATTTCATGTTGTCCAAGGTTGCATTCACCCTTAACGGACTCAACAGTCATTCCGGCGTTGACCATGGATAGACGAATACGGCGAAGAATTGGTTCAACTCTTGAGGTTCCGATGATGCTGTAGTCAACGTTGTATTGGTTAACTGGAATCAAATCGTGGTAACGCTTGTTCCAAGCTTCTTCGTAGGTATCTTCAAACAAAATAAATTCAAGTTCGGTTCCCACCATGGCAACCATTCCCATGTCTTCAAGTCGCTTTAATTGCTTCTGAAGAATCTGACGTGGAGATTCAGGAATTGGATTGTCATCATGATCGACTAGGTCAGCGAGAACTAGAGCAGTTCCTTCGTGCCAATCGACGTAGCGCATTGTCTTTGGGTCAATCTTCATAACCATGTCGCCATAACCGGTATCCCATGACGAAATGTCGTATCCCTGAACGGTATTCATGTCGATGTCGACGGCAACTAGATAGTTGCAACCTTCGGTGCCATGATTTAGGACATCGCTCAAAAAGTAGTCACCGTGAAGGCGCTTACCTTGGAGTCGGCCCTGCATGTCTGTGATGGCGACTATGACGGTATCGATTCGACCTTCTTTAATGTCCTTCGTTAGGGCATCAATCGACAGGGGAAAACTTACCGAGGCCATGGGATCTCCTTGTTTAGGCTCAGGATTCTTACTTCTGTGGCTCGAATCTATCGGTTTTTTGGTAAAAAAATCTAGTCTTTTGGCGGTTTCTCAACAATTAGCGGACGACCCCTCGGATCGATGTGGGCCTGACTATCGAGCCGAGTAACTCGACTACGCTCTTTCTAGGAAGTTTCCCAAAACCTGGTCGAAGAGGAATTATGAGCGACACATTTGATGTTTTGAATCCAGCAACTGAGGACGTCGTAAAGACCGTTCACATGGCATCAGCAGATGAAATTGATGCCGTTGTAGCAAAAGCTCAAAGCGCTTGGCCAGCTTGGCGAGATCTAGCACCTGGTGCTCGCGCAGATGTGTTGCGCAAGTTTGCACAGCTTGTCTCTGAGAGCAACGAAGAATTAGCCAGACTTGAAGTTCTTGAAGCTGGTCACACAATCGGTAATGCTCGCTGGGAAGCACAAAATGTTGCGAATGTTTTGAACTACATGGCTGGTGGCGTTGAACGCCTAACTGGACACCAGATTCCGGTCCCAGGTGGCATTGACATTACTTTCCATGAAGCAATCGGCGTTGTGGGAATCATCGTTCCTTGGAACTTCCCAATGCCAGTTGCCGCTTGGGGATTTGCACCAGCACTTGCTGCTGGTAACACAGTGGTATTGAAGCCAGCTGAAACAACGCCATTAACTGCATTGCGGTTGGCCGAGTTAGCGCTTGAAGCAGGAATTCCAGAAAACGTTTTCAACGTTGTCCCAGGCTTTGGAAAGGTTGCTGGACAGCGCATCGTTGATCATCCAGCGATCCGCAAAATTTGCTTCACGGGTTCAACCGCAGTTGGCACCAGCATTATGCAATCGAGTGCTTCGCAATTGAAGCGCGTAACTCTTGAACTCGGTGGTAAGAGCCCAACCATCATCTTTGCGGATGCAGACATTGAGAAGGCTGCCAAGGCTGCCCCAGGTGCAGTATTCGATAACTCTGGTCAAGATTGCTGTGCTCGTTCACGCATCTTGGTCCAGCGCAGTGTTTACGATGAAGTGCTTGCCTACATGGAGCCAGTCGTTAAGGGAATGCATACTGGTAACCCAGCTGATGAGTCAGTTGATATGGGGCCACTGATTAGCGCGCTCCAGCGTGATCGCGTTAGTTCATTCGTGCCAGAAGGTGCGCCTGTCCTGTTCCAAGGTGAAGCACCAACCGGTAAAGGCTTCTGGTTCCCACCAACCGTGCTTGCACCGATTTCAGAATCTGACATTCAATACAGCCAGGAAATATTTGGCCCAGTTGCTGTGGTGATTCCGTTCGACGATGAAGCCGATGCAATTCGGATGGCCAATGGCACAGATTACGGTCTGGCTGGATCCATTTGGACCAGAGATGTCGGTCGAGCAATGCGCATGGCCAGAGGTGTGGAATCCGGCGTTATTTCCATCAACTCCCACTCAGCCGTTCGCTACTGGACCCCATTTGGCGGCTTTAAGAAGTCGGGAATTGGCCGAGAGCTTGGCCCACACGCACTTGAGGCGTTTACCGAAACCAAGAACGTATTTATTAGCACTGAGGACTAAACTCAAACTGCCTAAGAAAATTAGGCGTGAACCGAAAGTAGGAAGTAAGTGAAGCGTTTACAAGACCGCGTAGCAGTAATCACCGGCGGCTCAAGTGGCATTGGTAAAGCAACAGCAATTCGTCTAGCCGATGAAGGCGCGAAAGTTGTTATTGCTGACCTTGATCCAGTTTCAGGCGAACAAGTTGCAGCTCAAGTTGGCGGCATCTTTGTAAAGGCTGATGTAACGAATGCTGATGATGTTGCAAACATGTACAAAGTTGCATTCGATACTTACGGTTCAGTAGACATTGCGTTCAACAACGCAGGTATCTCACCACCAGATGACGATTCAATTTTGACCACAGGCATTGATGCTTGGCGTCGAGTGCAAGAAGTTAACTTAACTTCGGTTTACCTATGCTGCAAGGAAGTTATTCCTTACATGCAGCGCCAGGGCAAGGGTGCGATCGTTAACACCGCTTCGTTCGTTGCAACTATGGCTGCTGCAACCTCCCAGATTTCTTACACCGCATCAAAGGGTGGCGTGCTAGCCATGACTCGCGAACTTGGTGTTCAGTTTGCACGCGAAGGCATCCGCGTAAATGCGTTATCGCCTGGCCCTGTAAACACGCCGTTGCTTCAGGAATTGTTCGCAAAAGACGTAGAGCGCGCAGCTCGTCGTCTAGTTCACATTCCAATGGGTCGCTTTGGCGAACCAGAAGAAATGGCTGCAGCCGTTGCGTTCCTAGTCAGTGATGACTCATCGTTTATGACCGCATCAAACTTCTTGGTTGATGGCGGCATCAGCGGCGCATACGTAACTCCGCTATAAGTCTTTAACTTTCCTAAAACTTCAAATTAAGGATTTTCATGGCAAGCGGTATTTGGCGTGGTTTTGCAAGTGACAACTATGCCGGAATCCATCCAGAGATCCTGAAGGCAATGGGTGAAGTTAACTCTGGACATCAGGTTGCTTATGGCGATGACGTTTACACGGAGCAACTCACTGGGGTAATCCAAAATCAATTCGGATCCGCAGCTGAAGTTTTCCCGGTGTTTAACGGCACTGGCGCGAACGTTTGCACGTTGCAAGCAATGTGCAAGCCTTGGGAAGCAGTGGTCTGTGCAACAAGCGCACACATCAATGTTGACGAAGGCGGCGCTCCAGAGAAAGTCGCTGGCCTAAAGCTGCTTCAGGTGGAAACTCCAGATGGAAAGCTAACTCCTGAGTTAGTCGACAAGCAGGCGTGGGGATTTGGCAACGAACATCGTGCCCAGCCAAAGGTTGTTTCGATCACAAACTCAACGGAATATGGCACGGTTTACTCGGTTGCTGAAGTAAAAGCACTGGCAGATCATGCTCACTCGCTAGGTATGTACCTGCACCTTGATGGAGCCCGTATCTCAAATGCGGCAGCCTCATTAGGGTCTACGCTGCGTGCATTTACAACCGATGCGGGTGTTGATGCGGTATCGCTTGGCGGCACCAAGAACGGGGCAATGGGTGCTGAAGCCATTGTCATCCTAAATCCTGAATTAGCGCCGGCGATTAAGTATGTCCGTAAGTCTGGAATGCAATTAGCCAGCAAGATGCGATTTATTTCGATTCAGTTAGTCGCAATGTTTGACGGCGATTTGTGGCTCAAGAATGCCCAGCATTCGAATGCCATGGCTCAGGAGCTGTACAAGGGAATCAAAGACATCCCAGGCGTTGAAGTAGCTCAACCACAGGCAAATGCGCTGTTTCCAATTTTGCCTGCGGCGAGTATCGAACCTTTGCAGAATGTTGCAAAATTCTATGTCTGGGACCACATGATCAATCAAGTTCGTTGGATGTGCTCATGGGATACAACACAGGACGATGTAGATAATTTTGTTGCCGCCGTTAAAAGCGAACTTGCCAACTAACGGCTAGCGCAGGCTTTAACAAAAGCACGAAATAGATTTTCCGATACCAATTCGTCATTGCTGAATTCTGGGTGCCATTGCACGCCCAAGACAAACTCGGCAGTTGGATCTTCACACACTTCTACAGTTCCGTCTTCAGCGTAACCAGTGATAGTTAAATCACCAGGGGAGTCAACCGCTTGATGGTGACTTGAGTTAACCGTGACTTCGGTTGCTCCAACCAGTTCTGCGATCAAGCTACCTGGCGTGAAGGTAGCGCCATGATTGTTAAAGGTACCTGGCGCATCACGGTGCAAAGTATTTCCAACTAGATCAGGTAAGTGTTGGTGCAAGGAGCCACCGTGAGCAACAGCCATGATCTGCAGTCCGCGACAGATTCCAAATACGGGCAAGTTAGCTGCACGGGCAGCTTTGTACAACCCAAGTTCACTGGCATCACGTTCAGTTCGTGGCTTGTCGGTGCCTTCTTGATGTGGAGCTCCATAACGTGCTGGTTCGATGTCAGCGCCACCTGCCATGACTAAACCGTCCAGGCGAGAAATCGCGTCATGATTATCAGCATCCGGCGGAAGTATCACAACTGATGCCCCAGCCGCCTGCAACTTATTCACATAATTCCAAGGAATCAAGGCTGCAGGTTGGTCCCAAGCGCCCCATTTTGCAGGTTCTAGGTAAGAAGTTAATCCGATAACTGGCTGAGTCATGATTTGAGTTTAGGCCTAACCTTGCCGCGCAACTAGTCCAAGTACGTTGCAAATAATTCGCGCATTGTTTAACGCTCCGATTTCATCAACGTCGCTATCTGGCATGAATTCCACCAAGTTAAAGCCTGAGAGCGTTGCCTTCTCGGCAATTCCATGTAGCAATTCCACAACGTTCCAGTAGGTCAAGCCACCTGGTGCCCGACCAATAACACCTGGCACGATCGATGGATCCAGTGCATCGCAATCAAGATCGACAATCACTTTTACGCCAGCTGGAATTAAATCAATAACTTGCTGAATTCCACCAGAAGCAATCTGCCTTGCTGAAACAAACTTAACGCCATGTGATTTGGCATCTTCATAATCTTGTGGCCGAGCTGAACCAATTCCGCGTTGCCCAACTTGAACTAAACCTTTGATGTGTGACATTTCAAATGCTCTACGCATGGTTGATGACAAGCCAAGCCTCTCGCCACCGACTTCATCGCGGTAATCGATGTGGGCATCGATTTGCACAACGAAGTATTCGCCATGTTCTGCAAAGCCTTCGATCATCGGAATTGGAATCGAGTCATCCCCGCCAATCACAACAGGAACGCCACCTTTGGCAACAATTTGTGAAACGGTCGAGCGAATTCGTTCGCGATTTCCCGCTCCATCAGATTCATTGAACTCTAAGTTGCCTAAATCAATCGCGTTAACGCCATTAGGGAAGATTGGTCCACCTAGGTCAAAATCCATGTGGTCAATGTTGGCTTGATAGTTGCTGATCGCTCCACGAATGGCATCTGGTGCATCCTTGCAATAAGCACCCACAGATGGGTAAGGCGTGGCGCACGGGGCGCCAAAAACAACTGAGCCTCCAGATACGTCGGCCAGATTTCCTGCAGGAATTCCAATAAAGGTAGACGTTGTTTGGGAACCCATCATGGTTCCAATGTTCTTGCGCGCCATGGCTACTCCTTGAGTTACTTAGTCTTGCCAGTTTATGGGTCGGACCAGGGTGACGTGTTGGACTTGATGCGAGAGAATTCAACTATGACTGATCGTGGATTTGCCGTAGTAACCGGAGCCAGCAGCGGAATTGGCGCAGCAACAGCTCGAGCCTTAGCCAATGAAGGTTTCCAAGTGATTGCAGCGGCTCGGCGGACGGACCTGCTCGCAGAATTGGCCAGTGAAAACTCACTGATTAGCGCGTGGGAACTGGATGTAACGGACCAAACAAGCGTTGACGCTCTGGTGGCACACCTTGCCGACAAAAAGGTAACCGTTTTAGTTGCAAATGCTGGTGGCGCCTTTGACGGCACATCAGTTGCAGATGCCGATGTCGAAAGCTGGATCAAGGCGTACGACGTGAACGTAATTGGCGCATTGCGCACCATCAAATCTTTCATTCCAGCATTGATTAAGTCTGGTGAAGGAACCATTGTCTTAATGGGATCGACAGCTGGCCGAATCGTTTATGAAAATGGTGGCAGTTACACCGCAGCCAAACATGCAGTTGCTGCATTGGCGGAAACTTTACGACTAGAACTTGCTGGTGAACCGGTGCGCGTAGTTGAACTTGCGCCAGGCATGGTCAAGACGGATGAGTTCGCAGTAAAACGCTTCGGGGGAGACAAAGAGCGGGCTGCAAAAATCTACGAGGGTGTAGCCGAACCTCTAACAGCAGATGATGTTGCTGAAGCAGTGCGTTGGAGTGTTACGTTGCCGCATCACTTCAACATTGACTTGATGGTAATTCGCCCACTAGCGCAAGCAGCTCAGCACAAGGTAGTGCGAAAACTTTAAGTGGTTGCACTTTCATAGGCGATACGCATTGCTTCTAAATCAATCTTGCGCATTTGCAACATTGCTTCAGTTGCAGCTTTTGCACCTGCTGGATCCGGTCCACCAAGGTATTGCCCCATCTGCGGCGCAGTAACCTGCCAAGAAATTCCAAACTTATCTTTGAGCCAGCCGCATTGACTTTCCTGACCACCATCAGCGGTCAAGATCTCCCAGTAATGATCGATGTCGGCCTGATCTTTGCAAGGAATCTGAAACGAGATTGCCTCGCTATGTGGAAACTGTGGTCCGCCATTTAATCCGATAAATGGCTGATCAAAAATCTTGAAGTCGACAACTACTTCTTCGCCTTGTTGGTTGCCAGGTGTTTCAGCTGGGGTGATCCAGTTACCTCCGATGCTGCTGTTGGGAAAGATGCTGGTGTAGAACTGTGCGGCTTCTCGGGCATTGCCGTTGAACCAAAGGCAGGTGGTTAAATTCATGAGACAAGTTTATTGGTGGTGTTGGAGGTGTTCCTTCACTTCGCTCAGTCAACCTCCAGACTGCGCTCGGATACTCAAGTTCATCGCAGATCTTGCTGGACTTTCAGTCCAGCATCAAATGAAAAACGACGTAACCTTCGATGCAAGCATCGCGGTACGTCGCTTATTCATTTGCATGCTCACCTAGGCGAGCATGATCTGTGATGCACTTGTGCATCACTCACTTGTGGTGGAGGTGCCGGGAATCGAACCCGGGTCCTTAGGTGAAGATTTGGTTATTCTCCGAGCGCAGTTTGCAGCAGCTTTTCTCTGCCCCGACGTTCACGCAAACAAGATGTCGACAGGCACAGTCACTGTTAGATTTTCCGTCAGAACCCGCGACCGGTTCCGTTGGTAAGTTCCCTAAATGACACGAGGATCCAGAGCGGGAACGCCCCTGGTCTCGCGGATTCCGAGGCTAGCTTATGCAGCTAGGGCGAAATCAGTGCGGTTAGATTTGGCACTTATTGTTTTTGCTGGACGTTTACGAGATGACCAACATTCTCGGCTCGCTTCTCCCATTTCGACTACCAAAGTCGAAACCGTTCACCCCCAAGATTTTCATCAGGGGATTACTGGATAGGTAACCACCACTATTTAGTTATGTTCCTATTGTACCCGAGGTACTGACAAGCGAACTTCCTTGTGTAATGGCACTATTTAGGTATGGGTAATCAAATTGGACGTCGCCAGGTACTTACCGCGGGTGCAGCAGGAATCGCAATGGCAGGAATTGCAGCTTGCTCGAATACATCAGGTACCGCAGGGCCGTCAGAGGATGAGTTAACGACCTCAGCTCCTTCCACTGGTGGCAATAGCAATGTGATCGCCACTGCTGCAGACGTCCCCGTCGGTTCAGTTTTTAAGTTCACTGATCCCAAATCAGGATTGCCGGCCTATTTGTTACAGCCTGCCACTGGCACCTTTATTGCCTACAGTTCGAAGTGCACGCATCAAGGCTGTGTAGTTGATGCCTACCCTGACACCAATGCATTTAAGTGTGCCTGTCATGGGGCTAAATACGATCTAGCGACAGGTGAACCTGACGAAGCAACTTCAAAAAGTTTGACGGCAACCGCACTTGCAAAGATTGCACTTAGCGTTGAAGGCGACCAAATTTCCGTCGCTTAACTTGCTACTTCAGTTTGATAGTTGCTTCCGCAAGACCTTCAAGCAGACGATCAATTTCTTCGACTGTGTTGTAAGGCGCAAGTCCAGCGCGAATCGCACCGTCATCGCCTAAGCCAAGATGACGTGAACATTCAATCGCATAGAAGTTTCCAGCTGGAGCATTAACTTTTCGTTCAGCCAAGAATCGGTAAACGTCATCTGAATTGATTCCTGCCAAGCTGAACAATTCAGTTGGAGTCTTTAAACGCGCATTGCTATACAGAGTTACGTTTTCCATAGCTTGTAGGCCTTCGCGCAATCGATGATTCAAAGCATGCTCATGTTCGTCAGCCGCAGTTTGGGAAACGACAATACGTTCTCGCCTGGAACCCGATCCCGGCACCATGTCAGCAATGAAATCAACGGCAGCAGTGATTCCGGCCAGAAGTTCATAAGGCAAGGTTCCAAGTTCAAATCGCTCAGGAACGTGTTCGGTTGAAGGTAGCAACTTGTCTGGGTGCAAGGTTTCAAGCAGCGCTGGCGATGCGGTCATTACACCAATGTGTGGACCAAAGAATTTGTAAGGGGAGCAACCGTAAAAGTCAGCGCCCATAGCTTGGAAGTCCACGACTGCGTGAGGTGTGTTGTGGACGCCATCAACATAAAGCAACCCACCAACTGCGTGAACCGCTTTGGCAATTGCAGGAATATCAGGTCGAGCACCAATTAGGTTCGAAGCCGCTGTGATTGCAACAAGTTTGGTGCGATCGGTAAGCACTGCTTCAACATCGGATACATCTAGGTAGCCGGTTGCCGGATCAAAATCGATCCAGCGAAGAGTTGCACCAGATTTTTGGGCGTAGCGAACCCAAGGACGTACGTTGGCATCGTGATCTAATCGCGAAGCAACAATTTCGTCACCAGGACCCCAGTCCTGCGCCAGAGTGCGAGCAATATCGAACGTAATTTGCGTCATGCTTCGGCCGAAGAAAATTCCTTCAGGGGTAGAGCCAAGCAAATCTGCCATCGCACTTCGGGCATTATCGACGGCTGCTTCAGCATTGCGCTCGGCTTCAGTAATCGTGTACTGGTTAGCCAGTGGCCCCGTCATCGTTTTGCAAATCGCTTGGCCAACTGAAAGCGGAGTTTGAGTTCCACCTGGGCCATCAAAGTGAGCAACACCTGATTCAAGGGAAGGAAAGGCAGAACGAACGCGAGCAACATCAAAAGTCATGTTGCAATCTTATTTCTAAAGCAGTTAGCTTTTTCGCTTGATCCAAGTATTTGGCTTTAGATGATCGGCGTGCGGAGCTTCCCAGCCGCGCCAAATTGCCATACCGCGAAGCAATACACACAATGCGATCGAACTAATCTCAGCAAATCGGACGAATCCTTGTTCGAACCAGATGATGAACCAGCACGCGCTAACCAAAGCCATTGATGCACTCCACGGGCCACGCGACATCACGTCCGGCTTAACGCCAGTTAGTAAGTCGGCGATGATTCCGCCGCCGATTGCAGTTAGCGTTCCGATAAAGAGCGCCGAACTAATTGGCATGCCAAATAGCAATGCCTTCTCGGTGCCGATGACGGCAAACAGTCCCATGGTTGTTGCATCGAGCATGGTAAACAACCACATCGGCTTTAGCAGCAGGTCACCCAACAGCGCACCAATAATGGAGGCGATCACTGCGGTCGTAATGTATCGCCCATGGATCAAGGCGTTGATATCTGTGTTTAACAAAATGTCGCGGATCATTGAGCCGCCGAAGCCAAGCAGAATGCCGACTAAAAGAACGCCAAGCAGAGGGGCTTGGCGAGAATTGGCCAGCGTGGCCCCAAAAACAGCACCCAAAGCCACCGCCCCGATGTCCAGCCAGAGCGGTAAAACGCCTGGCGTTATAAAGGTCGGTTCAAATGGCACGGTTCTAGTCTAGGAACATCAGTCACTTTGGTCACAAGTGCACTAAATGAAGGTGTGTGTTTGCTCACAGGGCCCAAAATTTGGGGATTTTGGGAGTTTCTGAGTTAGTTTTTTATTCATTTCGGGTGCATTCTAAGTTAATCCCGTAAAGCCTTACTAGAGGTTTTCAATCAAGGAGTTCTCGTGAGCAGTTCAACCATTCCAGGTTTTGCAGATGCGCCAACAAAAAATAAGCGCCTCCTGGCTTGGGTGCAAGAGGTAGCTGAGTTAACAACTCCAGATCGCATTGAGTGGTGCGATGGTTCCGATGCAGAATGGGATCGATTAACCCAAGAACTTGTTGCGAGCGGAACTCTCACCCCGCTTAACTCCGAAAAGCGACCTAATTCATTTCTTGCCCGCTCACACCCAAGTGACGTAGCGCGCGTTGAAGACCGAACTTACATCTGTTCAGTAAAAGAAGAAGATGCTGGCCCAACCAACAACTGGATGGAACCAAGCGAAATGAAGACCATCCTGCGCTCAACATTCAAAGGTTGCATGCGCGGTCGAACCATGTACATCGTTCCATTCTCAATGGGTCCGCTAGGTTCTGACATCAGCGCACTTGGCGTTGAGATTACCGACTCCCCATACGTAGTAATCAGCATGAAGATGATGACTCGTATGGGTAAAGCCGCACTTGACCTAATCGGCGAGCATGGCGACTTTGTACCGGCACTTCATTCCGTTGGCGCACCGCTTGAGCCAGGACAAAAAGACGTGGCGTGGCCATGCAGCGAAACCAAATACATCGTGCAATTCCCAGAAGAGCGCGAAATCTGGTCCTACGGTTCCGGTTATGGTGGCAACGCACTTCTTGGAAAGAAGTGTTTCGCACTACGTATTGCATCAGTAATGGCACGCGATGAAATGTGGCTGGCTGAGCACATGTTGATCTTGAAGTTAACTTCGCCTAAGCAAAAGACGCATTACATTGCTGCGGCATTCCCATCAGGTTGCGGCAAGACAAACCTGGCCATGCTTGAGCCAACAATTCCTGGTTGGAAAGTTGAAACAATTGGTGATGACATTTGCTGGATGCGTCCAGGGCCAGACGGTCGCCTGTATGCAATTAACCCAGAAGCTGGCTTCTTTGGCGTAGCGCCAGGAACTGGCATGAAGACCAATGCCAACGCGATTCGCTCGCTGTACGCAAACTCATTGTTTACAAACGTGGCCTTAACTGACGATGGTGACATCTGGTGGGAAGGCTTAACTGACGAAGCTCCAGCGCACTTGATTGACTGGAAGGGCAACGACTGGACTCCGGATTCCGATGAAGTTTCAAGTCACGCTAATTCTCGCTTCACCGCACCAGCTGAACAGTGCCCATCTATTTCAGATGAGTGGGATAACCCGGCTGGCGTTCCAATTTCAGCAATCTTGTTCGGTGGCCGTCGCGCTACAAACGTTCCGCTGGTTGCTCAAGCTCGTAGTTGGAACCACGGCGTATTCATGGGAGCCACAATTTCCTCCGAAATGACTGCTGCAGCCGTAGGTGGACTTGGTCAATTACGTCGCGATCCGTTCGCAATGCTTCCATTCTGTGGTTACAACATGGCTGACTACTGGGGTCACTGGGTAAACATGGGTCGCACTTTCGAAAATGTTCCAAAGCTTTTCCAGGTCAACTGGTTCCGCAAGAACGAAGCTGGTGACTTTATCTGGCCAGGTTTTGGCGAGAACTCACGCGTCCTAGCTTGGGTTGTTGACCGCTTAGAAAATGAAGCAGAAGGTGTTGACTCACCAGTAGGTATTTTGCCAATTCGCGAAGACTTGCTGCTGGACGGTCTTGAAATTTCAGAGGGCGATCTAGACGCACTATTTGATGTCGACAAGAGCAGTTGGCTTGCTGAGTGCGATCTGACGGATGAATACTTCAGTCAGTTTGACGGTCGAGTCCCAGCCGAACTTCAGGCCGAATTAGCTGACCTAAAGGCGCGCTTAGATTCCCTGTCTGCATAGGGCCAGTTTCCTAAGCTTGGCGACTACCTACGTTTGTTAAGGTAGGTCATATGGCTGATGAAATTCGCACCGAAGGCGGCATAGTTCTCGACGAACGTGTTGAAGAGCAGGTCGAACCCGGAGATCATGAGCGCTTCGCGCATTATGTTCAAAAAGAAAAAATTGTCGAAAGCGCAGTCATGGGCGCACCAGTTGTTGCCTTATGTGGAAAAGTTTGGATTCCAAATCGAGACCCAGGTAAGTTCCCGGTGTGTCCACAGTGCAAGGCAATATTTGAAGGCCTGCCTCCTGGTGGAGATAACAGCGACAACTCCGAATGACAACTTCGCCTTGGGCTCCTGAATACCGGCGACTAAGCATTGGCATCGTTGCCCTAGTAAGTGTTTTTGGATTCGAAGGCATAGCAATCGGCGCAGTTATGCCAGTTGCCGCTGCCGACCTAAACGCAATTAGCAATTACGCCGTTGCGTTCACAAGTTTCACGATGGCTTCGCTCCTTGGCATGACGTTTGCTGGTTTGTGGGCAAACCGAATTGGCTTAGCTCGTGTAGTTATCTTCGCGGTTGCCGCGTTGGCGATCGGGTCTCTAGTGGCTGGATTTGCGCCAAACTTAGCGGTCCTAACTGTTGGAAGATCAATACAAGGTTTTGCCATGGGTATCGATTTGGTGACTATGTATGTTGTTATCGGACGCATGTACCCAGAAGCCTTGCGCGCTAAGGCGCTGGGCATGCTGGCAGGCGCTTGGGTAGTACCGGGATTGATTGGTCCAGGCCTGGCGGGATTGTTGGTCGAGATTTCTTCGTGGCGCATGACGTTTTGGATTGTGCCTATTTTGTTGCTTGGCCCGATCATGTTGCTCGTTCCAGAGTTAAAGAAGTTGCCATTTGTTCCTTCCCCTTTGCGATCAGATTCCAGGCTGCAAATCACTTCAGTATTAATTGCCATTGGCGCACTTTCCATCTTTCAGGCTGGCGCCTCGCACCTTGGTAGATGGAATTCATTCTTGCTTGCTGCAATCTTCTTTGGGTCACTTGGCGTAACTGCTTGGTCAACTAAGGCACTCATGCCTACTGGTTTTCTGCGTGCCCGTGAAGGTATTCCAGCCGTCGTTGGAATGCGTGGTGTTATTGCGGGAGCCTTCTTTGCGGCGGAGATTTACGTTCCGTTGGCATTGCAAGAAATCAGAGGAACTTCGGTTGCTCTTTCTGGTGGAGTACTGACTGCAGCAACCCTTACTTGGTTTGCCGGCTCGTGGTTGCAAGGAAGTCACAAACTTAAGTTCTCAAGACAACAAGTCTTATTCGTTGGCGTATTGCTAACAGCTCTTGGCATCGGACTCATCCCAGTTGCAGTGTTTGCGCCAATCGACATTACCGCCTCAGCGTTGTTGGCCAGTTTGGTTTGGGGCATTGCAGCCTTTGGCATGGGTTTGTGTTTTCCAACACTGGGCGTTCTGATGCTTGATCAGTCTCCGGAAGAAGACCATGCTCGCCACAGCGCTTCACTGCAAATGTCAGACTCATTTGGCGTAATCATTGCCACTGCTATTGCGGGCTCTGTCCTAGCTTTTGCCAGTATTCACCAAGGAATTGAAAGCAAAACTTTTGTCACAATCTGGATCTTCTGTGTTTTGGTCGGACTCAGTGCGCTCCTGTTTATCCCGAAAATTCAAAAAAAGCCGACAGTCCTGCGTGAGAGACTAAACACATGAGTGCACTACCTGTCGAAGATTTAAGTTTAGATCTGCTGACGGATCGACCTTGGATCACTTTGGTTTGGAATGATCCAATTAATTTGATGTCTTATGTTACGTATGTTTTTCAAACTTACTTTGGGTACGACAAACCAAAAGCCGAACTATTGATGCTCGATGTGCACGAAAAAGGTCGAGCCGTTGTCAGTACTGGCACCAGGGAAGAGATGGAGCGGGACGTTGCTGCTATGCACTCCTACGGTCTCTGGGCAACCTTGCAAAAGGATGATTAAGTGTTTAAAAACAAACTCGGCGGCAAACTAACACTCGAACTTGACGATGCAGAACTTGGCGTACTGTTACAGTTGTTCGAACAGATGTCAGTGTTGCTGGAGGACCCAGAAAATGAAAGTGGAGCTGACCCACTTGCCAAGATGCTAAACATGAGCGGTTCAACGCAAATCTCTGAAGATCCCGCGCTCGCCAGACTTTTCCCGGACGGTTACTCAGATGACGAGCATGCCAGTGCTGATTTTCGAAGGTTTACTGAACAAGACTTAAGGTCACAGAAAATTGCTGCGCTCACTACGGTCACCGAAACCCTAAAGGAATGGCCGGGTAAAACTAGCGTTACGCCAGAACAAGCACAGGATTGGCTTAAGGCGCTCAACGATCTTCGATTAGTCCTAGGTACCAGACTCGAAATCACTGATTCATCGGATAGAGATTTGGATCCAGAAGATCCTGGCATGCACCTTTATAACTACTTGACTTACCTTCAAGGAACTTTGATCGACACCCTGACTTAAGGCAAACAAAAACCCCCTAGCCCGAAAGCTAGGGGGTTTTTGTTTATTAATTATTAATGTACGCCTTCAGATGCTGCATATGATGCGTCATCTGCTGCGCTCTTTAGGCGAGCAATCTTGTAGATTGTCAGACCGAAGAGACACTTGGCAAGGATGTCAGCAACGGTGTAACCGACCTGACGACCGACGAAGGCATTTGCGCCATCGATACCAATCATTGGTAGCAAGTACGAGATTGGGTAGACACCCCAAGTTGCGATAAGCAACAAGCGAAGACGCTTTACAGTTGCTGCAACTTCAGATGGCTGTGTTTCAAGTGTCTTGGTCAACTCTACGAACAAGATGTAAAGGATGTACAAGAACGGAATTGAAGAAAGTGCACCCCAGATACCCTTGGTCATCATGTCTGAAGAAACTTCACCTGGGTAACCAAGGATGATCATTGCAGCTGATGCAGGAACTAGACGGGCTGTAAGTGCCTTACGGTTTGCTGCTGGAAGTGCAAGTACTGCAATGGTTTCCATAAGCAATAGTGGAACAGTTAGTAACCAGTCAACGTAGCGGTAAGCTTCGTTGAATGCTTCGCCACCAGCGTGTGCTGACTTGAATGAATCGTAGATTCTCCAGTAGTGGTAAAGCGCAATCAGGGTTACAGTTCCTGAGATTACGATTGCCTGGCGGTACTTTGGAAGTACGCGACCTTGGCTTAAGTACAGGTAAATTGTCGTGGCAAGCATTGCTGCAAAACCAAGTGACAAGAACCCACTGACAATCATGTATTGATTAGCTGTCAGTGTAGAAACATCATAGATACCATCCATGAAGTGTTGCTCCTTTTATTGGGAACTGCCGAATCAGTTCAGTTTTTAATGCTGCTCGAGCAGCACTTTGGTGCTGTATCTAGTCTTGACCTACTCAGGGCCCCTTGCAACATAAACACGCAATGAAACGCGCTATTATTGGGAAAACGCGCGATTTTTAGGGGAAATATCCAAAATGTTGACTATTTCTCAAGATTTGATTGATCAGATTTTGGCCCATGCCAGGCAGGACCATCCAGACGAAGCCTGTGGCGTAATCGCCGGGCCAGCCGGATCTGACCTGCCAACTCGATTCATCCCCATGGTTAACGCCGCCAGATCGCCAACTTTTTATGAATTTGATTCAGCTGATCTCCTAAAGCTCTACCGCGAACTGGACGCCAATGACGAAGATCCGGTCGTGATTTACCATTCCCATACCGCAACTGAGGCCTATCCATCCCGAACGGATGTCGCCTACGCTTCAGAGCCATTTGCCCACTACGTACTTATCTCAACGCGGGAAACTGGCAACCAAGAAGGACCTTACGAATTCAGGTCCTACCGAATCGTTGAAGGCGTTATTACCGAAGAAGAAATCGAAATAACTTAATCGGTCTAGGCCCAGAGTTGGCCGTCCAGGGCATCGGATGCCTGCTCAACAGTTCCTTCATAAGCGCCGGTTGACAGATACTTCCAGCCGCCATCGCAAACAATAAACACGATGTCAGCTTTTTGACCTGCCTTGACGGCTTTTGTCGCCATACCTAGTGCAGCGTGCAAAATTGCGCCCGTTGAAATGCCAGCAAAAATACCTTCGCGATCCAAAAGTTCTCTGGTCCGGGCGACTGCCTCAAGTGGTCCTACCGAAAACCGGGTTGTTAAAACTTCTTCATCGTAAAGCTCTGGAATAAATCCTTCGTCAATGTTGCGCAATCCATAAACTAGTTCGCCGTAGCGAGGTTCGGCTGCAACGATCGCGACATCTGGCTTATGTTCCCGAAGGTAACGACCAGTTCCCATAAGAGTTCCCGTGGTTCCCAGGCCTGCCACAAAGTGAGTGATCGTTGGGCAGTCGGCAAGAATTTCTGGTCCAGTTGTTCGGTAGTGAGCATCGGCATTTGCTGGATTACCGTACTGGTACAGCATCACCCAGTTTGGATTTTCGGCAGCAAGATTCTTGGCAACCCGAACTGCTTCGTTTGAACCACCAGCGGCAGGCGAGTACCTAACCTCGGCACCCCACATATTCAATAGCTGGGTTCGTTCCGGTGAAGTATTTTCTGGCATTACGCAAATTAACTTGTAGCCCTTGAGTCTTGAGGCCATTGCTAATGAGATTCCAGTGTTGCCGCTTGTTGGTTCAAGGATTGTGCAACCTGGAGTCAAAGTTCCGTCTGCTTCGGCAGCCTCGATCATGGCAAGTGCAGCACGATCTTTAATCGAACCCGTTGGATTGCGATCTTCTAATTTTGCCCAAAGTCGAACGTCTGCCGAAGGCGAGAGATTTGGGAGTCCAACCAGGGGAGTGTTTCCCACTGATTCGAGCAATGAGTCATAGCGCATTGTTAACTTCAGCCGCCAGCGACAGCAGGCAAGACAGTTATTGCATCACCTTCGGAAACAGGTGCTTCAAGGCTGCCAGTAAATCTGACGTCTTCGTCGTTGATGTAAATGTTTACAAAGCGACGAAGTTTTCCATCTTCAATCAAGCGACCAGCAATACCTGGAAACTGAGTTTCTAGGTCAGAAATAACTTGCTCGAGGGTCTCACCTGTTGCCGAAACCGAGCGTGCGTTGTTTGTGTAACTACGCAGAATGGTTGGGATGCTTACAGATACAGACATTTTTTAACGCTTTCAAAAGTTCGGATACCTAAGTGTAAATCAATTTGCATAACTCTTCTTCTTCAGTCCATTTTCAAGGAATACCGCTTGAAATGTTCAAGCATTGCTCTCTATTGCCAATACTTTGCAACTATTGCGAGTAGTTCAGGCTTTGCTTCACTTCGTCCGATTACTCTTGTTAAGTGAACGATCGCGCTATTGGTGTTATGGATTCAGGCGTAGGTGGCTTGACCGTAGTTCGAGCGATTCTCGATCAGTTGCCAAATGAACCAGTTATTTACGTTGGTGATACCGCACATGGTCCATACGGCCCAAGGCCCATTGCGCAAGTGCGTGAGTTGGCACTGGATGTTCTAGATTCGCTGGTTGACCGCGATGTGAAGATGCTGGTTATTGCCTGCAATTCGGCCAGTGCAGCAATGTTGCGAGATGCCCGAGAGCGTTATTCAATCCCAGTCGTTGAAGTCATCCAGCCTGCAGTGCGTCGAGCCGTTGGAGCAACGCACACCGGAAAGATTGGTGTTATTGGAACTCAGGCGACGATCACCAGTGACGCCTATGCGGATGCATTTGCAGCCGCGCCACATGTCCAAGTGACTTCGCAAGCCTGCCCGCGCTTTGTTGAGTTTGTTGAAGCTGGTGTTACTAATGGCGATGAACTAACCGCCATTGCACGCGAGTATCTACAACCAGTCTTGGCTCAGGACGTTGACACTCTGGTTCTGGGCTGCACGCACTACCCGTTGTTAACTGGTGTGATTTCGATGATTGCCGGAGACAAAGTAACGCTCGTTTCAAGTGCGGAAGAAACTGCAAAAGATGTCTATCGAATTTTGGTAGAACAAAACTTAATTCGAAATCCAAATCTGCCAGCTCCAACTCATGAGTTCTTGGCAACCGGTGAATCGTTTACGCATCTAGCGCGAAGATTCTTAGGTCCAGAAGTTCTGGAAGTAACTTCGCTCAAGCAATAAGTGGGGCAAATCTGCCCATGCAATAGAGTCAGAGGCGTGACTAATCGCTCAGATGGCCGAATGGCCGACCAACTTCGTAATGTAACTTTCAATCGCCAGTGGCTAGATCATGCTGAAGGTAGCGTTCTCGTGGAATTTGGTGCCACCAAAGTCCTTTGCGCAGTTTCTTTCAGTGAAGGTGTTCCGCGCTGGAAGAAAGGAAGTGGCGAAGGCTGGCTAACTGCTGAGTATTCAATGTTGCCTCGAGCTACTCATACCCGCAACGATCGGGAAAGCGTCAAAGGCAAGCTAGGTGGCCGTACGCACGAAATCTCGAGACTAATCGGTCGCAGTCTGCGCTCGGTTCTGGACTTATCCTCACTGGGCGAAAACACCATCATGATCGATTGCGATGTTTTGCAGGCTGACGGTGGCACACGAACTGCTGCCATCACTGGCGCATACGTTGCAGTAGCGGATGCAGTTGAATGGGCCCGCAACTCTGGCTTAGTTGGTAAAGATGCAGTCGTATTGCGTGATTCAGTTGCTGCAGTTTCAGTTGGAATTGTTGACGGCAAGCCATGCCTTGATCTGCATTATGACGATGATGTTCGCGCCGACACTGATATGAACATAGTCATGACTGGCTCAGGGGCATTCATTGAAGTGCAAGGTACCGCCGAACGCGAACCGTTTGACAGACATTTGCTGCATGAGTTGTTAGACATGGCAACAATTGGCTGTGTCGAGCTAACGGCAAAGCAAAAAGCTGCATTGGCACTTCCACTTCCTCCGAGGTAGTTGAAATGAAGTTTGTTTTAGCGACTAGGAATGCCCACAAGGCTGAAGAACTGAAGCGGATCCTGGAAGAACTAAATCTAGATTGCGAACTTTTCACAGTTGCTGACTTTCCGGGTGCCCCAGAAGTTGAAGAAACTGAAAATACTTTCGAAGGCAATGCACTATTAAAGGCACGAGCCTTAGCAAAGTTCACAGGTCTAGCGGCAATTGCAGATGACTCCGGATTGTGCGTTGATGCACTCAATGGAAGTCCTGGAGTGCTATCTGCGCGCTGGTCAGGAGCTTTGGAAAATGTGGATCGGGCAAATCTTGAATTAGTGCTAGAGCAGATTAAGGATGTAGCTCCAGAAAACCGCGGAGCAAAGTTTGTATGCGCAGCTGTTGCGGTTTTCCCAAATGGAAAAGAGCTAGTTGCAGTTGGTGAAATGTTTGGAAATCTGATAGATGCACCAATTGGTGAAAATGGATTCGGATACGACCCAATTTTTGTGCCATCAGGATTTGAGATTACAACAGCCCAAATGCTTGCTTCCGAAAAGGATGCGATTAGCCATCGAGGCAAGGCGCTGAATCAGCTCGCGCAGCAACTAAGTGAAGTTATTTCAAAGGATTGATCTTCAAGACTTGATAATGGTGCGGGAGGGGGGACTTGAACCCCCACACCCGAAGGCGCCAGATCCTAAATCTGGTGCGTCTGCCAATTCCGCCACTCCCGCACGTGGGCTCTATTCTGCCAGCAATTACCGCTAACTTCATAATCGGGCCCAGCACCCAGTTTGGGAAACCTAGGTGAATTACTTGGTAACTATCTCTTCAGGGTGCCGGTCGAGCCCAGCTGATCTCCGGGATCCGCGACCACCGGTTGACGCCAGAACAATAATGAAAAGCCCTGCACCCACCAAGACGATCATGGTTCCGGAAGGGACATCTGCGTAGTAACTCGAATACATCCCGATCAGGCCACATAACGTGCCAATCAGGGTGCTGTAGGCAAGCATTCGACCAAATGAATCAGTCAGCATTCTCGCGATAACTGCGGGTATCACGAGCATCGCTGCTACCAAAGTGACACCAATGACTGTCAAGGTGGCCAAAATTGCTAGTGACAAAACAACCATTAGGGCTGCCTCGATGCGACCAACATTTACTCCAGACACCGCAGCCACGTCGGGATCAAAAGTGCTAAAGAGCAATGCTCGGTAGCGCAGAAAAACAAAGCTGGCCGTTAACGCGGTCACAGCTACGAGTCCCACAATTTGTCCGGTTGAGATTCCAAGGATGCTGCCAAACAGCGCGTTATCAAATGACGGCCCGCTGCTACCAAACTTTGCAAACAGAGCCACACCAAGCGCGAACGAGGCAATCGTGATTACTCCAATTGCGGCATCCGCTCCTACGCGGCTGCGCTTAGTTACCGTCGTGATAGCAAGCGCTGAGACTATTCCCCAAAGCCCGGCACCAATTGCATAAAACTTTGCTGCGAACAATTGCATTGCGGCAAAGCCACCGAAAATCGAATGTGCCAGACCATGACCGATGTAACTCATTCCACGCAGCACGATGTAAACGCCGATTAACCCCAATAGGCCACCGGACAGACTCGCAACGACTAGTCCCTTTTGAAAGAACGCATAGCTCAACGGCTCTAGAAGAGTTTCCATGTCAGATTCTCGATCCAGGTGTGTATGAAGTTGGTGCTTCGTCAACAACCAGGCGAACGCCTAAATGCTCCAGCACTTCCATTCGAGCCCCAAAGGTTCGTTCGAGAACTTCTGAAGTCATGACATCCTTTGGTGTTCCTTCGCCAACAATTCGCTTGTTAACGCAAACTAAATGCGGCAGGTGAGTAGCGATGCCATTTAGATCGTGGGTGGTGAGAACTATGGCCATGCCGTCCTCATGTAGGTCAGCAAGTAAGTGCAAAATGTCGTGACGTGTCGAGATGTCTACGCCACTCGTTGGCTCATCAAGGAGAAGTACTTGCGGTTGTCTCAATAGAGCGCGAGCCAAGAACATGCGTTGCTGCTGGCCACCCGAGAGTTCGCGAATGTGGCGCTCACCCAAATCACCGATACCCAACCGTTCCAAAACCGCGGAGACGCTTGCCTTCTCGGAGGCACTTGCCCAAGGCCTAATTCGACTGGACTTACGTGACATTAAGACGCACTCAAATACGGTAATTGGGAAATTCCAGCTCACTGACTCCAACTGCGGAACGTAGCCCACTCGCAGATCAGGTGCCCGCCAAACTGTGCCCCCAACTGGATTCAAAGTTTGAAGCAGAAGTTTTAGCAACGTGGTTTTGCCAGCCCCTGATGGGCCAACAATTCCAGTGAACTGGTCCTCGTGGACGTGAAATGAAACGTCTTCGAGCACTAAGTGATCGTCGTAACTGGCATCTACGCCAGTAAGCCTGATTAGTTCAGGTCCTACTCCAGTTCCGGTCACGTCAGAAGTCTAATCACTGAGGGTAGACCGCGCTGCTTGAAGTAGCCGGCGCAACTGTGATTGCATCGAGCTGGGTTGGTGTTCCACCTAGGCCTGAAATCATTGTCCGATAGTTGTACTTCATTAGACCCAACCAAGAATGCTCGGCATCACCCGGAGCACCAGGTAGATCGTCATCACGCAATGAATCTTCATAACGTGCCCCAGTTGCGCGCCCTACTTCTTCAAGTACTGCAGATGGGAATACTTCCGAGCCAAAGATAGTTGTGACATTCTCAGCCTTAACTTGGTCAATAAGTCTGGCTACTTCAGATGGCGCTGGGTCATCAAAGTTATCTGGCTGAATTGCACCAATAACTGTCCAGCCATAGTTCTTTGCAAAGTAGGCATAGGCATCGTGATATGTCAGCAGCTTTAGATTTCCAGCAGGAACACTTTTCTGATCAGCAGTCACGGCAGCGCTAAGTTCATTGGCTTGCTGCTCAAAGGTCGCAAAGTTTTCTGCGTAGTAATCCACATTTTCAGGATCAAGGGAACTAAGTTGATCGCGGATTACGCCTGCGTACTTGATTGCATAGCTTGGGTCGGTCCAAAGATGTGGGTTTGGCTTACCTTCTTCTTTCGGGAAAGAAAAGTCATAGATATAGTCAGACTCAGGGAGCACAAGGGTGCCAATCTCAACAATTTGAGTGTCAGATTTTTTATTTGCCTCGGCCATCTTGATCGTTGGATCTTCCAACTTAAGTCCGTTTACCAGGATCAGATCTGCATCGCTAAGCAGCTTTGCTACCTTTGGCGAAGGTTCAAAAGTGTGGCTATTGGTGCCTTCAGGGACGATTCCCTCAACCCGGGCGCGATCGCCAGCGATGGAGGCGGCGATAGAAGTAATAGGTGAAACAGTGGTTGCGATCAATGGACGCGTATCTGCTTCGCCACTTGAGTCGGTGCTAGAACCCGAAGAGCAGGCAGCTAAGGAAAGAATTAAGGCCATGCCAATGGCACCTAACTTGGTTTTTCTCATGGCTCTATTTTATGACTTTCTATTGCTATTGCAAATTATTCGCAATAAGGGTTTCTGTGCTGTCAGTCCAATATGGGGAATTCTGGGATCTTGCTTCTTGCTCGTAGGCTAAGGACATGGCTGGATCACATAGCGCAGGCAAAAAGCGCACCGCAGACGACATTGTCGCTGAGATCGAGGCCACCTGCCTGCGAATCAACGCAAATGTTGTTTCGCTTGAAAAGCTAGCCAAACCAGCCGCCTTTGCGGCCCGCGGGCTGGGTTCAGCTGGGGCATTCTTCTTGGATGAAGAAGGTCAAATTCGCAGAGATCGTGTAATCACTGTTGCGACAGCTGGAATTGGATTGTTCGGACTACTAAAACGATCCGGTAAAAATTAATCTGCTTGGTGATTAATTGGCATAGCTGCCATGTGATGACGTCGGCATAAGACTTCATAACTTACGACACCAGAATCGCCTGCGGTATCTCCAACCGCTACTTGTTCACCCTCGGTCACCATGACGCCATCGAGAGTTCGCGCATTGTGAGTTCCGCGCCGGCCACACCAGCAGAGTGCTTCAACTTGCAAAACTTGAATACGATCGGCAAGTTCAAATAACCGAGCTGAGCCTGGAAATAATTCGGTTCTGAAGTCACTTGCAATGCCAAATGCGAAAACGTCGATATCTAAATCATCAACAACGTGAGCTAGTTGGTTGATTTGATCCCGGGTGTAGAACTGTGCTTCATCACAGATGAAGTAATCCAGCGGATTATCTTTTGAGTTTTCAGCCAGAGCAAGTGCAAAAAAATCTGTGGCATCGGAAACTTCAACTGCTGCCACCTCTAGACCCAAACGACTGGAAAGTACGCCAGCTCCAGCGCGATCATTTCGGGTAAAAACGAAACCGCGACGCCCGCGACTGGCATGGGTGTAGTTCACTTGGGCGGCCAGCGTTGATTTACCGCAGTCCATAGTGCCAGTGAAGAAAACTAATTCAGCCATGTTTTTCCGAGCCTTAGCAGCGATTGTTCGCCTTACCCAGAAGTGTATTTGAGAGAACTTCACTAGCCAATTTTTCTTAGGTTACGCTGGAAATATGAATCCTTCCCCAGCAGTGCCAAACTCCTTAAAGTCCAGATTCGGACTTGCGGTTTATGCCCTAATTGCGACCGTGGCTTTGCTTGGGTGTAGCCCGGATTCGAATGAGACCCCAAGTGCTTCACCAACTTTGAGCGATTCACCATCGCCATCAGCAAGCTCAACGATCGATGTTGTACAGGATTACTCGTTCTACTTTGTCGGCGAAACCGCACAAGGATTTCGTCTCGTTCGGGAAGTGCATCAGGTCAGCAAGATCGAAAATGACCTAGGAGACGACAAAGGGTTTAACTCTTTAGTGATGCTGGTTAATGGTCAACTTCCGCCGTTTGATGGTGACCACGTAACGCTCTGGAACAACGGGACCAAAGTTAATAGCGTGGTGACCGTCGATGGCGTAGCAACAGTTGACTTAACTCTTGGGCGAATCTCGTTTGGCTCGGAATCTGAACTGCGTGCAATCGATCAAATTGTGTGGACCTTGATTGCAAATGACCCATCAGTTAAGTCGGTGAAATTCACCGTAGATGGAGTTGAGTCTGAGTCGCTTGCAGGTCATGTTGATTTTGGTCAAACATTCGCACTTGCCCCAAGTTATGAAGTGTTGGCTCCGGTTTGGATTGACCTTTTGGATCGCAGTGATGTGAAAAATCCAGTTTCGATTTCTGGCTCAGCCTGCACCTTCGAAGCAGCAGTTGCCTGGGAACTAACAAAAAATGCAAAAGTCATAAAGTCCGGTGGCACAACCGCAGCGATTGCTTGTCCAGATCGATCTGATTGGAACCTTGATCTTGGCGAGTTAGCTACCGGTAGTTATGTTCTTAAAGTCTCAGACCTGTCTGCCAAAGACGGCAGCGTGATTTTCGCTGACACTAAGGCGTTCACAGTTGTCGACTAGTTAGATGCCGGTTAGCGCATTATGAAAGGGTCGCTAATCGGCGCTTCGCTGGTATTGATCCAAACTGATTTGGTTCGGGTGTAATCCAGGATTGACTCTGCGCCAGCCTCGCGACCAGTTCCACTTTGTCCGTAGCCACCAAAAGGCACCATTGGCGAAATCATTCGATAGGTATTGACCCAGACAATTCCGGCTCGCAACGATTTCACAAATCGATGAGCGCGCCCGATGTCTTTTGTGAAGACACCAGATGCCAATCCGTATTCGCTGTCATTTGCAATCGCGAGGGCTTCTGCATCGGTTTCAAATTTCAGCACACTAAGTACTGGTCCAAATATTTCTTCTTGTACACATGCCACAGCCGAATTAGCACAATCCAAAATTGTTGGTTCGTAGTAGTAGCCAGATTCAAAACCAGCTGGAATCTTTCCACCGGTAAGTAGTTTGCTGCCTGATGCGACACTGCGATCCACAACATCTTGAACATGAGTTAGTTGCCGCAGGGTAGCAAGTGGGCCCATTTCGGTTTCAAGGTCCTGTGGGTCACCGATCTTGATTCGCTGCGCTTTGGCCACCAGTATGTCCATCAACTGATCATGAACACTGGAATGCACCAATAAGCGAGAGCCTGCAACACAGCTCTGGCCAGTTGCTGCAAAGATTCCGGAAACGATTGCATTCGCTGCACTTTCCAGATCGGCATCTTCAAAAACTAAAACTGGAGACTTGCCACCAAGCTCAAGGGAAACTGCAGCGAGATTGTTTGCCGAATTCATGACTATTTGTTTTGCGGTAGTCGGACCGCCGGTAAATGCGATGCGATCAACTAGTGGATGGCTTGTTAGTGCCTTGCCACAAGTGTCGCCCATGCCAGTAATTATGTTTACAACTCCTGGCGGAAAGCCGGCTTCATCGATTAACTTTGCAAACTTAAGCAGGGGAGCCGGGCCATCCTCTGATGCCTTGAGCACGACCGTGCAACCAGCAGCAAGAGCTGGCGCTAACTTAACGGCCGATAGAAACATTTGTGAGTTCCAAGGCACTATCGCAGCAACGACTCCAATTGGTTCGCGTCTGGTGTAAGCCTCCATGTCAGGCTTATCAACATCAAAGTGCGCGCCCTGTAGTTTGTCGGCAAGGCCAGCGAAGTATCTGTAGTACTCGGCAATGTACAAAATCACCGCGCGGGTTTCGCGGCGGATTTTTCCAGTGTCTTTAGTTTCAAGTTCGGCAAGTACGTCAGCATTTGCAGCCATCAGGTCAGCTAGTTTGTAAAGTAGCTTTCCGCGAGCGCTAGCGTTCAATGTTGGCCAGACACCAGTTGTGAATGTCACATGCGCAGCCTGAACTGCGCGATCAACATCGGCTTCAACAGCTTTAGGCATAAGCGCCCAAGCGACACCAGTTGCGGGATCGAGACTTTCAAAAGTTTCATTGGCAGATTCGAATTTGCCATTAATGAACTGCTGGAAGCTTTCCAATGCCATACGAACTCCTGGTTGGTGAAATCTGAATCCTCTTACGAGAAAGCAGGCATTACTTCGTCAATGAACAACTTTAGGCTGTCTCGTTTTTGCTCGTAAGACATTGCGCTATCTAGCCAAATACTGAACTGGGTGTAGCCCATTTCTTCATATGTCTTAAGCCGAGCAATCACTTCTTCCGGAGTTCCAACAAGGCAGTTCTTGCGCATTACTTCCGGAGCTAGATGTGGCTGAGCATCAATTTCCGCTTGGGTAATTGGCTCAATGAAACCGTCTTTGATTGGCGCTTCTGCCTTAAACCATTTGCCAAAGTAGAGGAAGAATTTTTGTAGGCCTGAAGCGCCCTTCATTAATTCTTCTTCAGTTTTGGCAACGTAAGTGTGCATCAAGAGCATTAACTTTGGTCGGGGAACTTCTGGGTGTGCAGCACAGGCAGTGTTGAACTTATCCATCAAGACTTTAACTTCTTCATCGCCACTAGCCAATGGTGTGACCTGCACATTGCAACCTGAAGCGACTGCGAAGTCATGGGTTTGTGGATCGCGCGCGGCAATCCAAATTGGAATTGGATTTTGGATTGCGCGTGGCACGGCAGTTGTTTCTGGGAACTTCCAGTACTCGCCATCGTGAGTGTAATTTCCAATTAGAAGTTGTTGCACTGCTGGAACAAGTTCACGCATTCGCAAACCGGCTTCGGCGGCATCTAAGCCAGGCATTAAGCGTTCGTACTCAAACATGTAAGCGCCGCGGGCGATACCAAGATCAACTCGGCCGTTACTCGTTAGATCACAAAGTGCAGCTTCACCAGCCAGGCGAATCGGGTGCCAAAACGGTGCGATTACATTTCCAGTGCCAAGACGAATAGTCGTGGTCTTAGCTGCTAAGTAAGCAAGGTTAATGAACGGGTTTGGAGCAACGGTGTATTCCATGCCGTGATGTTCGCCAATCCAAATAGTTTCCATGCCTCCGGCTTCAGCCATCAAGGTGAACTCAGTTAACTCGTCCAGTAGTTGCTTATGAGAGACCGACTCGTCGTAACGCTCGATGTGTGCGAACAATGAAAACTTCATACCTAATCCTTATTGGTTATCGGTGGTCGTGTAGTTGGAATTGAAAAATGTGGTCAAGGACTCACTAATCTGCAACGGGGCAGTCAGCGTCATCATGTGGCGGTGGCCATCAAGCGTTTGCGACCTGCCAATAGGTGCCAATTCTGCCATTGCTTCACTCATTGCAGGCGTGGAATTTGGGTCACCATCGGCGGTAAAGAAAAGTGCTGGGGATGTGAGAGTTCCCAGGCGCTCGGCGTGGACCTGATCCGAAGTAGCAAACACTGCGTATGCCTTGGCGTATCCCAGAGGATTAACTTCAAGCAGTAACTTCTTGGCTAATGCTTCAGCCTCAGAGAATTCATGGCTGCCAGGTTGTCCAAACCATCGCTCCAGTGTCTCAGCCAGGTTTACGCTAACGCCGCCGGCCGCCAGATCCGCAGCTCGTTTTTTCACAGCTTCACTTTGTGCTGGTGTGCGATTGAATACTGCATTTAGGGCGCATAGTCCCAAACAGATTTCTGGATAAGCCAAAGCAAAATCAATTGCGATCAAGCCGCCCATTGAATGACCTGCGACAAACGCTGATTCAATTTCTAATTCAGACAATAAATCCGCTAGCTGTTTTGTGTAGTCATGCAGAGTCAAATCGCCGCCAGGTAATTCACTTTCGCCATGACCCCACATGTCGTAAATAAGTACATCAAAGGAATCACTTAGCAAGTTAACTTCGGGTGCCCAGACACTTTTATTCATGCCTACGCCATGGAGTAGAACTAAGGTCTTGCCGGAACCGACACGACTCCAGGCAGTGCCATTTGAAGTCTTGCCAGAAGTTATTGAAGCGGGAAGCGCAAAACTAATTTGCATTACTTCCTAGATCTTTAAGATCTTGGTATCGATCACCAATGCGGTGATGTGGCCGGCCACCGATTGAGGCACCGAGAGCAACAACAATTTCATCAGGCGCAGGTGCGTCATTGATTGAGAACTGAATCGTTAGGTAATGCGAGCGCATTCCTTCGTCTGCCTTGTGCATTAGTGGAATTGAGATAGGGCAATTTGGTCCACCGCGCACATTTGTGAACGAAAGGTAACTAGTAGCTCCAACTGCAGTTCGGTAGTGATTTCCAAAGCGAAGTGTGTGAATCAAAGCTGAGGCATGTTCAACTTCACCTGAAGTGCCAACTACTGCTGCTTTTCCATAACCTTCTACCACTTCGCCCGACCCGGTCATTTCCAGAATCGATGCGGTCAAGATCTCGCCGAGTTGTGGTGCCAAGTCATGGATCTCGGGCTTCAAGTCTTCAACGAAGCCACGTCCAGCCCAAGGATTTGTGATAACTGCAGCGGTCGCAAACATGCGAAGTGGAGTCGCAGCAACTTTGCCGCCTTCAATCCGAGTTTCTTCAGTGAATGTGACAAGTTTACGAATCTGAACCGGTGCCATTTTCAGTTTCCTCCAAGGAATGCCGAGTTATGGCTTTAATCCTATTGCCAGAGGGTTTGGATCAAGCCATCGATTGCGGATTCCAGCAGTTCCCTTACGTGCTCGTAGGCGGCATCTTCTTGGGAGTAAGGATCGGGGACAGATTGGCCTGGCTCAATACCAAAGTCGAAATCCCGCATCATGAAAACTTTTCGAGCGTGTACGTCGTCGTTACTCAAAGACATTACATTCGAATAATTCTCGGAATCCATGGTCAGAATCAAATCGAGCCGTTCGAGATCAAGTTTGGTGAACTGGCTTGCCTTGTGGGAGTACTCGTACCCAGCCCGCTCCCAAGCCAGCTTTGACTGCGGATGCGGACCCTGGCCTACATGCCACGACGACGTGCCACCACTTTCAACAACGACTCGAGGATTGGTCAAATCTTTAGTTCGATTACTAAAGATCGCGGCAGCCATAGGGGAGCGGCAAATGTTGCCTAAGCAAACAAAGGAAATAAATATTTCGTCACGACTTTTGAGTTCCGAGAAATAGGTAAGGTCCACGAATCTTTACTTCTTAGTTGCCTTTATTGAAGCCGTTGCCATATCAATTAATAGCTTGGTGTCAACTTTCCAATCCACTGGAACTCTGATGGTTTTCTTGTTCACTTCATAATCTTTAAGCTTTGGCAAGAACTTCTCGATCACGCCTTCCCCCCAGGGGGCAATAGTTAAATGATTTTTCGAAACTGAAAGTCCAAACACATATTCGCCGTCAACTTTTAGCATTGGCTGATTCCAGGCAATAACAATCTCACCTTTAGGGAATTTCGTTTTCAAAGCTTTGAAGATTGCTTTTATCGTTTTTTGCTTTGTTGCGTCATGCGGCACAATGAAATCTTCAAAAGTGTTGAATCGCTTCGAAGTCGTGTTTCCTTTTGAGTAAAGCACTAAGGCATTTGCATGCGCCTGACTAAAGCCATGGTTTTCCCGCAAGGAGGCAATCTGTTCTGGGTACTTTAGATCTTTAATCAACTTCATTTGGTCATGCCAATAGGACATTGGCAAGCCATGCTTCTTTTCAATTGCAGGGAAATGCGAAGCTCGATCTGGATTTGTAGCCATAGGAAAAGTTTAACGTTCACGCGCATTCAATATTTGAGAACTGATTTTGGGCATAAAAAAGGGCAGTTCGCGCAAACGAACTGCCCTTTTTTATTGGTTATTTATGCACGAGTATCGCAAGCCATGACGTAAACGCCAGTCTGCTGCAATTGAATCCACTGGAGTGTTCCAGATGGGTCGCCAACTTGGTCGCCAACTTGGCAAGGTGCACCTACAGACGCGTTACTGATGCCAAGGCCATCAGCACCGTCAGCACCGTCAGCACCGTCAGCACCGTCAGCACCGTCAAGGCCTGCGGCACCAGGAAGTCCACGAGGTCCAGGAACTGTTGAGTCAGCACCGTCAGCACCGTCAACACCGTTAGTTCCGTTAATTCCAGGTGCGCCGTTAGCACCAGCAGGACCAGTTGCTCCAGTTGCACCAGTTGGACCGGTTGGGCCAACTTGGCCTGTTGATCCAGTGTCCCCACGTTCGCCTCGATCGCCACGTTCGCCACGTTCGCCCGCAGGGCCAGTTAGGCCAATTGGGCCTTGAGCTCCGGTTGCGCCTGTAGCGCCTGTAGCTCCGGTTGCACCTGTACCCGCAGGGCCAGTTAGGCCAATTGGGCCTTGAGCTCCGGTTGCACCTGTAGCGCCGGTAGCACCAGCAGCGCCTCTAAGTGAAGCGAAGGTCATTCTGGTTTCTGATGACGAGCATGCAGACTTTACAGAAAGTGTATTTCCAGTCTTTGACTTGCAGACCACCAAGGAAGAGGCAGCCTGAGCTCCGGTGACTGTGACAAGGGACATTGCCAGGACTACGCCCAGACCAACGCCAATCGATTTTCTTGCTTTAAGCATTTTTCCACCCTTAGGTCCAACGTGATCATCGGAATTGATGAACACATAACGCTGTTTCAATAGAACAACAACGCCCAAAATTGATTTGGTGAAAAGTGGCCATTTTGAGGCTAAAAAGTGGCTATGAGTGGCTAACAAACGGCCAAGGTGTGGCTATGTTGTGGGAAAACATCAATGTATGTCGGTCAGGTGTGACACGGTGTAATCAGTCTCGGTAACTAGTGATTGATTAGGGATGCTCATGGATCAGATGTTGTGGTCCACACACGTTCTCGAAGCTTATATTTTCAGCTGCAACTTTGATGAAGCGATTAACAAGCTCGTACAAATTGTCAGCAAAAAATCTCGGATATCAGGACTTTTCATAAACATTGCAAAAGTTGACGATCAATTGAATTTAACAGTTGAAAACAAATATTCAAGCACTTCAATTAAGGAATCAATGATGCTTGATGAACTCATTCAACCAAACATACTGAGTGAAACTTGGCGGAATAAAATTTTTTACGTTAGTCACGATGATCTGTCGGGGTTGACTAGGGTCCATAACACTCACCGAGATTCGTTTAAAGGTTCACGGGTTTCTATAAATATTCCGGTCGCACACTCAGCAGATGGACAAGACACCATAATCGAAATTTGTTTTATCGCTCCTCCGACGGATGGGGTCAATAAAGAAGTCAGAATTCTTGGTTTTGATGAAATTGAATTTGTGCATAAATTTTTTCTTACAATCAGCAAACCAAAAATGTGCGCTTTCGATTGGCTTGAGCCCCAGACTCCAGTTGCTTCAGACGGAACGCATACCTTCAGCGGACAGTTTCGTGACGGTAGGTATGGATTATTAAATGCAAGGCAACTGAAAATAGCGGAGCATATGAATCGTGGCTACACCAACCAGGAGATTAGTCGCGCACTTCACATAAGTGTTTCAACCGTCAAGCTTGAAGTCTCAAGAATCATTCAAGTATTCAATATCAATAGTCGTAAAGAGATTCCAGATTAAATCCTTGGTTTCATTTCTCGGATCCAACGATGTGCGAATGCACATTTAGTTAGCAAGGGTAAGTAGCATGGTGACATGCAGAGAAATGCAGTTCTGGCATGTCTGGCTCTCCTTGTAGCCGGGTGCGCTAATTCTCCGGACGTTTCTACAACACCAACTTCGGTAGCCTCTGAGTCCGCAGTCGAGATTAAGTTGGATGGAAACGACTGCTCGGTACTCACCACGATTACATATGACCTGGAATCCGCAATCTTTGATGCAACTTCGAGTAGCGATAATGACGGTGTACTAGAAACTATGAATCAGTTACAACCCGTGTTTGATGATTTGGTAACCAAATATTCATCCAGTGAACAAACCAAAGCCGGGATTTGGCTTGGTCAGTTAGCAGGGGACCTAAAAACTATGATTACTGAACTCGAGACGGACGGCATCTTGTCCACCACGGAAGAAAGTTCGCGACTCCAGGAAAACATTCGCAAGTTGGACGAATTCTGCCCGTCTGAAGAGTAGTAGTGCACCGCGAAGGACTATAGGTCCCGAAACAATGATTAGGACTTTGAGCGCTTAGTTATCTCAACGGTCGTGCCTATTCCAATCATTATCAACCCAATTGGCACAGTAATAAATAACCCCCATATAAATGCACCACCACCTGTGCTCTCATTAAACATCGATCCTCCCGCTAGGAGTGAATACAAGAAGGCACCAATGATTGGACTTAGTGTCACGAATTGCCCGGTACGGACCAGCAATGGCTTCTTGCGGACCGTTGCTGCGACCGTAGTTGGAGATGCCAGAAGCACAATGTTGTAAATCGGTATCAAAATGAACCAACCACTCTTGCCGACATCATGCATTCTTCGAATGGAAGCGGCAATGGTCGGAAGTAACGTGATGAGGGTTAGAGCATTTTGTCCACTCTTGCCAAATGCCATGCCAACAAGTGCAGAGGAAATCGCTGTAGCCAAAATGTAATACCAGTACTGTGACCTGGTTGATACGCCTTCAAAATCAAGAAATCTTGAAAATGCATCTTTCACTGCGTTGGTTAAGTCAGCAAATATTGGATCGTTGTTACTCATATTTTGACCATAGACCTATATGGAGATTAATCCACTATTACACAGATAATGAGTAACTCGAGCTTTGCTCGAGACGCAGAAAAGGTCCCCGATATAAACAGGCGAGTTACTTGAGCGAAGCGAAAGACGAAGGATTCCACCTATTGGTGGAATCCTGAGTACACCGCGAGGGACTTGAACCCCCAACCCGCTGATTAAGAGTCAGCTGCTCTGCCAGTTGAGCTAGCGGTGCTTGGTCGTGATTTTCTTGGTCTTTATTTGGTACTAGTGAACATTAGCAGTAGGTCAGGACTTGAGAAAATCTGGGGATACCAGCCCTGAATCCTTCTCGTCATCATGTCCGGATTCGAGCGCAAGCAGGCTGATTAGCACCAAAACAATGCCGACGTACTGTGCACCGATCGGGAGCCCTCGTCCTAGAACGGCTCCAAACAGAATTGCGACTACTGGAATGATGTTTAAAGTAAGTGCCGTCTGCTTAGTAGTAAGCATTGGCGCGGCGTAGTTAAACAGCAAGAACGGCAGGGTAGTTCCAATCACACCTGCAAGAACGGCGATGTAGAAGTAGTTGCCGACTGACTGTGGAGTTGCTATCTCGGTCTGCGTTGCAAACAGAACAATGATTGAGAAAAAGCTAGCTGTTGTCATCTGCCCCAAGGTCAGGGCAATTGTGTTTATTTCAGATTTCAATCCGCGCATAAATAGACCGAAGATCGCACCACAGAGACCAACACCAAGAAATGCAAGAGCCCCAATCAATCCAGCTGAGACAGACAATCCAAGGACTGTCACATATTGCCCAGCAGTTTCTGGATTACTTGCTTGCCCTGCGATACCTACAACGATTGCGCCACTCACACCCACGAACAGTGCAACTACCGACCAAATAGAGAGCTTCTCTCTAAGAAAAACAGCTCCACCTACAGCAAGAAGAATCACTTCACTGGACATCAAGATCGCACCAGTCGTTACCGTGCCGTATTGCCAGCCAACGTTACCCAGCAGATATGACAAACCAGGCTGGATCAGTCCAAATGGCAGCGCCAGTTTCCAAGGTACTTGGCGAATCGCCTTGCGCAGCGATGGAACTCCTAGCGCAACCAAGAAAAACAGAATCAAACCACTGATTATTTCGATTACAAAAAACGACACAGGATCAATGAAGTCAATTGCGATGTCAGCAATTGGGTTTCCAACACCCCAACCGACCATGGAAAGCATCATGGCAATTAGGTATTTATTGGCGCGCAACATGTATTAAGTATCTCGGAAGATTGACTATTTCTTGGAACGCGAATTAGTCAGCAAAGATTTGCTTGGCAATTACCATGCGCATGATGTCATTCGTGCCTTCGCCGATACTCATTAATGGAGCATCGCGGTACAAACGTTCAATTTCATACTCAGTTGAATAGCCATAGCCACCATGGACTTGCATTGCACGTAGTGAGTTCTGAATTGCAACTTCAGATGCAAAGACTTTTGCCTGCGCAGTCTGCAGATCAACGCGCTTACCTTGATCAGCTTCTGAGGCAGCCCAGTATGTAAGTAGTCGAGCAGCCTGCAAGTCAGTTGCCATGTCAGCGATCTTCAACTGAATAGCTTGGAATTCCGAGATGCTCTTTCCAAATGCCATACGTGACTTTGCGTAATTGACTGCCTCTTCGTATGCCCGAGCGGCAATACCAACTGAGCGAGCAGCAATATTCAGGCGGCCGGTTTCAAGGGCCGATAAAACTTGCTGCATACCTCGGCCTTCGACACCGCCAAGAAGCTGTTCAACCGGAACTCGAACTTCATCCAAGATAACTTCGCAGGATTCAGGTCCTTTGTAACCCATTTTTGGAATGTCTTTACCGATGGTGAATCCAGGAGTTCCAGCATCAATCAAAAGTACTGACATTCCTTTATGGCGAGGATCAGCCTTTGGATCAGTCTTAACTAGAACAGGTAGTGGATCTGCATGCCGAGCATTCGTGATCCAAGTCTTAGAACCGCGCACAATGTAATGGTCACCATCAAGAGTCGCTGTTGTCGAGATGCCTTGCAGATCCGTGCCAGCGCCGGGTTCGGTTAGACCCAAACCACTTCGGCGAGCACCAGTTGCTAAATCTGGCAAATACTTAGCCTTTTGTTCTGGCGTTCCATGCTTGGCAATAACAAAGCAAGCCATTGAGTGGGAGCCTAGGATGCCAGCAACACCCATCCAGCCACGAGAGAGTTCTTCGAAAACTATTGAGAACGTTGTCATATCGACACCGAGGCCACCGAACTCTTCTGGAATTGTCATTCCGAAAAGTCCCATTTCCTTCATGTGTTCAACGATGGCTGTTGGGTATTCGCCCGAGTGTTCCATGTCGCGCGCAACTGGAATGATTTCCTTATCGACAAAAGCACGAATTGCTTCTTGGAAATCTTTCTGGTCCTGCGTTAGTTGGATAGTCATTAATTAGCCTCAAGGAAATCTTTTAGTAGCTGATCAAAACGAATTCGTTGCTCTTTGCCTGCAATCACGTGTGATGCATCCGGCCAGGTGATGCCAATGCAATTTGGAATCAAATCTTCAATGACTTGGGTGTGACGCGCAGTAGTAATCGAATCCTGCAGTGCGTGCAAAACAAGTGAAGGAGTTTTGATGTGTGGCAAACGTTCGCGCGAATCGTGGTTGTTGCATGCGTGAACATAACGCTCGTGCGCAGCAAGGTTGCCATTTAGGTCTGCCCAAGTTCCGTTATCACCTAGCAAGCGATCGCGGTTTTCGTTGTAGAAATCTCCAGGGAAGGAAAATGATGCTACGAATTTTTGGAAAGCGTAGAAGCCAGACTGTTGGTGCATAGTTGTCATGCTGTCTAGTTGATCAACCATGATTGGATCTGCGTAAGCCCAAGTTCCTGTCATTACTAATGAGCGAGCTAGATCTGGACGTGCGTAAGCAAGTTCTTGTCCAATGCAGGCACCCATTCCGACCATGCCAACAATGTGAACGTTGGTCCAACCAAGATGATCCAGAAGTTTTGCTAAGTCATCTGCGAACAACTGCATTGTTGCTTCTTGCGTGTAGTCGTCGGTGCTGTCACGCATGCCGCGGTAGTCGAACGTTAGAACTTCATACGTTTCAAATAGGTAACGCGGTGCATCTTTTTGTTTACCGTGACAAAAAGTTCCCCAGCCGCCCATAACAACTGCTTTATCGGCTCCCGGAATACCGGAAACTTCGTAATACATTGAGTGGCCATTTACATCTAAAGTCGGCATGAAAGCTCCAAGTTCGAGGGGTCAATTACTCCAAATGTATACAAAGTTGAGATTTTTGGATGAAAAACCCAATAACTGCGTCTAAGAATGTTCATTTTGGACACAAAATGCACATTCCTTAGGACAAAGTGGGGTTTTCGCACTAAGTTTCAGAGAAACGCTTTGTGTGGATCTGTGTCCATGCTGTCTAGATTGCGATTTGAAACCGGAAGGAGTTCCCAAGTGGATCTCGGAGTATTTTTACCAATTGGCAATAATGGTTGGCTGATCTCAACCACATCGCCGCAATACAAGCCATCTTTCGAACTAAACGTTGAATGTGTTCAGCGCGCAGAAAAGTATGGTTTCGAATTTGCACTGTCAATGATCAAGCTTCGTGGCTTTGGTGGACAGAGTGAATTCTGGGATTACAACTTGGAATCCTTTACCTTGATGGCAGCACTTGCTGCAAAGACAGAAAAGATCAAACTGTTTGCATCAACTGCAATACTTACTTTGCCACCAGCGATCGTCGCTCGTATGGCAACAACTATTGATTCAATCGCGCCAGGTCGTTTTGGTGTAAACATCGTGTCCGGTTGGGCAAAGGGTGAATACGATCAAATGGGTCTATGGCCAGGAGATGAATACTTTGGCTACCGATACGAATACTCAGAAGAGTACGTACGCGTTATGCAGGAACTTTGGACCAAGGGCTCATCAGACTTCAAGGGTCAGTTCTTCAAGATGGATGACTGCCACATGTTGCCAAAGCCATCTTCAAAGATCCAGCTTGTAGCTGCCGGTCAGTCAGAGCGCGGTATGCGTTTCTGTGCTGAGTACGGTGACTACCAGTTCATCCTTGGCACCGGCGTTAACACGCCAAAGGCATTCGCCCCAAGTGCTGAGCAGCTTGTTCGTGCAACCAAGGAAACTGGCCGCGATGTCGGCGCCTTCGTTCTATTCATGGTTATCACCGATGAAACAGACGAAAAGGCCATGGCAAAGTGGAAGCACTACAACGCTGGTGCAGATGCTGGCGCATTGTCTTGGATGGCTGGTCAGGCTGCTGCTGATACAAATGCAGACGGCACTGGAACTGCTGCGAACATCGCACTTCCAGAAGGTGCAATCAACTTCAACATGGGAACACTTGTTGGCTCATACGCCTCAGTTGCTCGCATGCTTGATGAAGTTGACACCGTTCCAGGCGTCAAGGGTGTCATGTTGACATTCGATGACTTCGTAACTGGCATGGACATCTTCGGTACAAAGGTTCAGCCTTTGATGAAGACCCGTGTTGGCAAGTAATAACTCCTAAAACTAATGGGCGCCTGCAAATGCAGGCGCCCATTAGTTTTTTAACTCAAAGTGACTAGGCAGGATCAGGCTGGCCCAAAATTTCTTCCCGAGCAGCCAGAACGTGTGCCCGCATAACGCTTGATGCCCAAACTTCATCGCCGGCTTTCATTGCGTTAACAATTTCGCGGTGGTGATGCAGGCTTCGCTGCAAGGCTTCAGGCGAGTAAACCTTGTAGGTCTGCATCACAATTGGGACGTGAATCAAAGTTTCGATCAACAAGCCAAGTCGAGTGGAATTCGACATCTCAATAATTTTGCCGTGAAAGATTCGATTCCGAGCTGCAAGTGCCGGCAAGCGAGTTTCGGAAGAAAGTTCGGTTTGAGCGAGCTCTTCCATTTCCAAACAAACATTTTCTAGGAATTCAATTTCGGCAGCCGATGCTCGGGGAGTTGCTAGTTCGCAGGCATGTGATTCGAGGATGGAACGCAGATCAAAGATTTCGCGAAGATCATGCACATCCCATTCCGCAACTCGCGCACCGCGGTTTGGTGAAACATCAACTAGGCCTTCAGCTGCAAGACGGCGTAGGGCTTCACGCACTGGAGTGCGCGAGATGCCCATACTAACGGCAAGATCTTCTTCAACTAATCGCTCAGAGTTAGATAACTCTCCAGTAAGAATCGCAGTGCGAATCTGCTCATAAACAGTCGTTGCTATCTTTGCCATGAATGCGCTCCCGAAAGCTAGTGGCTATCTGCGGGACCAAGTTGCAAATTGTTCAACCTGACGTCCAACAGTCTCAAGGTTACTTCGCGCACCTTCGTCATCTGTGGTGCCATCTGCAGAAAACTTGGTAATTGATGCATTGATGGTTGCGCCAAGGGGAGTCGGCCAGGCTCTCAGTGCATGGGCAACTACTCGGATTTGTCCCAAAGTACTAGCCGTGGCCTGCCAACCGTATGCCACCGAAATGCAGCCAACGGCCATGCCATCTAGGTAAACGCGCGGACCTTCTCGAAGATCTTCAATGTAATCGAGTGCATTCTTGATCATGCCGGACATGCCACCGTGATAACCAGGCGTGCTGATGATTAAACCATCTGCCGCAGCCACGGCTTCAAGAAACTTCTTGGCATTGTCGCTGCGATCTGGAGTTTCAGTGTCATAAATCGGGAACATTAAATCGCGACCGGTTATGTAGGTGACGTTTGCGCCAGCACCTTCAGCGCCACGACCAGCAACTCGAAGGGCTTGTTCGCTTGATGAACCTGGACGAGTACTTCCACCAATTGCCAAAATATTGATTGTCATATTTAGTTACCTGACTTTCCAGCTGCTACCCAACCAGCAACTTGTGCTAGCTGGCGACCTTGCACAAAACAGGCCTTAAGTGAATCTTCGTCAGGTAGTGATCCCTTACGAGAAACGTGTGATGCTCCGTATGGATTACCTGAAACTTTGCTTACATGCTCGTCGCCATAACCAAGCGGCATGATCAAAGAACCCCAGTGGTAGAAGTGATTGTTGATAGCCAAGGTTGTTGACTCAAGACCACCATGTGTTGTTGATGCGGTGGTGAATGCAGTTCCAACTGTGTTTACAAGTGCACCCTTGAACCAAAGTCCGCCAGTTGTGTCTAGGAAAGACTTCAACTGAGATGCTGGTCCGCCAAATCGAGTTGGGCTGCCAAGCGCGATGCCATCAGCCCATTCCAAATCATCCAGAGTTGCTAGTGGTTCATTAGCCATTTCATCAAAATGTGCTTGCCACTTTGGATTGCTGGCGATTGCTTCAGCCGGCGCAGTTTCGGCAACGCGGCGAACACGAACTTCAGCACCAAGGCTTGCAGCGCCCTCGCCAATGGCGTTTGCCATTGCTGCAATGTTGCCGGTTGCGGAGTAATAAACGATTGCGATGTTTGTCATTTTGATTCCTTAGCTGGGAATTGGCCGGCGCGGCCAAGAAGTGCGGGCGCATCTTTTTCAAGTGCTTTAGATAACCATGATGCCGTACTTACTAAAGCATCGTGATCTAGACCGGTTGTTACGCCAGAGCGTTCAAGCATGTAATTCAAATCTTCGGTTGCGATGTTGCCTGTTGCATTTGGCGCAAACGGACATCCACCAAAGCCACCGACACTGCTATCGAAACCGACCACGCCTGCTTCCAAGCCAGCAAGCGCATTTGCGTAACCGTTATTGCGAGTGTTGTGAAGGTGTAGGCGCATTGGTTCAGTGGCAAAGCGTTCGCGTACGGCTGCCGTCAAGGCGCGAACCTGCCATGGCACACCGACGCCGATGGTGTCAGCCAAACCAACTTCAGCGAGATGAAGGCCAACCATGCCATCTAGTACACGTGCGACTTGCTCAGTTGGAACTTCACCAGCGAATGGGCAACCGAATGCCACCGCAACGGTCATAGATAGCGGGATGTTTTCTTCCTTGCAAACATCTGAAACTTCTTTAGCAAGAACTAGCATTTCAGCGACCGTGACATTCTGATTCGCCAAGCTCATCTCGTCAGTTCCTGGAATAACCAGATGAACCTCGTCGACCTTGCTATCTAGCGCACGATCCAGGCCTTTGCGATTCAGGATTAATCCAGAGTATGAAGCGCCGTTATCGCGCGGCAGGCCAGCCATAACTTCCTCAGCATTAGCCATTTGTGGTACTCGGGTTGGGTGAACGAAGGCTACTGCTTCGATTCGCTTGGTTCCGGCGTTGCCGAGTTGGGTGATCAAATCGATTCTTTGGTCCACGGATAGTGGGATTTTCTCGTTCTGGAGTCCATCCCGAGGGGACACTTCAATAATGGAAATATCGTTACGAGGAGTGGGTATTGTCGTGGTCATAGGGCTATTCTCGTACGAGATGGTATACAAGTCCACCTGAATTCAGATATGAAATTCCCAGATTTATCGGGTTTTTTAGAATTTTGGTGGCGAATACGTTAAATTTTGTATACAAATAGAGCAGCCGATCGAAAAGGATTAACCGTGACTGGACCACTGAGTGACCTAAGACTAGTTGAACTAGGTCAATTACTTGCCGGACCTTACTGTGGACAGCTTTTGGGCGACTACGGCGCGGAAGTTATCAAGATCGAAGATCCAAAGCGCGGCGACCCACTTCGTGATTGGGGTCAGGAAAAGGCTCATGGCAAGTCACTATGGTGGCCGATTGCTGCTCGCAATAAGAAATGTGTAACTGCGGATCTGCGCACCCCTGAAGGTCAGCAGATCGTGAAAGAACTTGTCGAACAGTCCGACATGCTTTTGGAAAACTTCCGTCCAGGAACTCTTGAGCGCTGGGGACTTGGCTACGACGTTTTGTCCAAAATTAATCCAGGTCTGATTTTGATTCGCGTCAGTGGTTACGGACAAACCGGACCTTACGCACCACGCCCAGGTTATGCATCAGTTGGGGAAGCGATGGGTGGACTTCGCTATGTAATTGGTGAACCAGATCGCATGCCAGCTCGCGCTGGAATTTCTCTAGGTGATTCATTGGCTGCAACTTTTGCAACCCTTGGCGCATTGGCAGCACTTCACTCAAAAGAAAAGACTGGCAAGGGCCAGGTAATCGATGCTTCCATTTATGAATCTGTAATGGCGTACATGGAATCTTTGATTCCTGAATGGGCAATCGGCGGTTACCAACGTGAACGCACCGGTTCAGTTTTGCCAAAGATTACTCCGAGCAACGTTTACCCAACCAAGTCTGGCGAAATGCTTTTGATCGCTGCCAACATGGACACAGTCTTCAAGCGCCTTGCACATGCAATGGGTAAGCCAGAACTTGCTGAGGATCCAAAGTATGCAACTCACATTGCACGCGGCGAGAACACCGAAGAACTAGACGCCATGATTGGCGACTGGAGCCGCACCTGGGAAATGAAGGACTTGATCAATCACTTGATCGAAGAAGAAGTGCCGCATGGTTTGGTCTACACCGCTAAAGACATGATTGCGGATCCACACATTCAGGCTCGTGAGTCAATCATTAACGTAGATGTTCCAGGCGTTGGAGAATTCCCAATGCAGAACATCTTCCCGTTCTTCTCAGATACCAAGCCTTCAATTCGTTGGAGCGGACCAGGTCATGGCGAGCACACGGACGAAGTTTATGGAGATCTACTTGGCTACGACGCTGCGAAACTAGCTGACTTGCGAGCTCGCGGAATCATCAAGTAACTCTCGGTTACTTGCATCTAAGTTCGAATTAGATTTACTTGTACATCCAAGAGTAAATATCTGGACGTCGGTCATTCCAAACTGGCCAGTCTTTGCGAGCCTTTTCAAGCAATGACATGTCGAGTTCTGCGTGGATGATTTCTGGGTACGTGTGGCCACCAGCTTCAGCCAGAACTTCACCGGTCGGAGCAATTACACAAGAGCGGCCAAAGAAGTCATGAGTTTTTCCGCCGCAAGTTTCTTCGCCAGAACGATTTGAGGCAATAACGAACACGCCCATCTCCATAGCACGAAGACGCAAGTCATTAATGAATAACGATTCCCGCCAACCTAGCGATGACACTGCAAGTAAAACAACATCGGCACCCAATGCCCGGTTTGCCAACCATGGTTCAGAGAACGCCCGGTCGTAACAAATCAATGCGCCCGTTGAAACTCCATCAATATCAAAATTCATTGGACCAGGTCCCGCAGTGCAGTATTCATCTTCATGCACATCCAAAGTTGGCATGTGCACTGATGGTGCAGTTAGTTTGCGAAACGCTGGATAGGTATTTCCATCGTGAGTCTTGCCGTGCACAACTTCACCGTTGCGATTGAGAATCACAAGTGAGTTGTAGCGCACATCATTATCGAGCTCGTACATTCCAAAACCAAGTGCGGTGTTGTGATCTTTTGCAAACTTTGCGAAGGCTGCAGTAGATGCGCCACCGACCACCGGTTCAGCCCATTCGCGATACTTAGGACTCTTGTCGCCAGCGGCGAAGTACGGAGTAGTCGCCAATTCAGGCAACAGAATCAGGTCCGGATTGGTCTTCGCGGCCTCTTCAGATAGTTCGAGCAACATTGCAACGTTTTCGGAAACATTCTGTGTGCAGTTTCCACTTTGAACTACTGAGACCTTCACTGATCCTCCTGAATTGGAATATGTGCCCAAACTAATGGAAATTTTCGTGCTTCGTATACAAAATCAAAACAATGCCAAGAATGTGCAAAATCAGGCCAGGAAGGTGATTTACCCCAGAAAACCCCGAAAACGGGCAAAATGGCCACTTTTCTGACTTAAATGCCCAGCGACTCAAGTTCCTGTTATCTGAATGTTGTATACAAAGTTCTCGAAATTGCCTGCACTAGCCCTATTTTTCCCGCAGACTTACACTCATCGGAAGTCGTTTTTTGGGATGATCTAATCCGAGGGGATAGGGAGAATACGTGTCGCAGACCGTTTCGTTACGTCGGTTAAATCTTCGTCGTAAGAGCAGCAAGGACAACACCAGTGCTGCCGTATCAGCGAGCTATCGAATTCAGGCTTATGCAATTTTGGTTGCCTGGCTAGCCCTCTTCTTAGTCTTTAGTTTGTTGTTGCCTGAAGTTTTTCCAACTTGGCAAAACGTAACTTCAATTGCGAATCAGAAGGCTGCAACAGTTTTACTAACCCTTGGTTTAGTTTTTGCACTTTCTGCTGGTGAATTTGATCTTTCTATCGGTGGCGCAGTTTCGATGGGTGCAGCTATTCCGGCTTGGCTTGCTACTAAGCACGGCATCTCATTACCAGTTGCAATTTTGATCGCACTAGTTTTCGCAGCGCTGTTTGGTTTTATGAATGGCTTACTAAGTGTTAAGGCCAAGATCCCATCCTTGGTGGTAACGCTCGGCACGGGAACCGCGCTAGGTGGAATTGTTAGTGGCCTGGCAGGCAATACAACACTTAGTGTTCAAAACTTTTCATTCGTAGCACTTGTTAAGACACGTATCTTCGGGTTCTATGCAGCCTTTTGGTTCATGCTTATCTTGGCTTTGATCGCCTGGTACATATTGGAGCACACTCCAATCGGACGCCAACTTTACTTCGTCGGACAAGGTCGCGAAGTTGCACGCTTAGCTGGTATTCGGACTAACGCTTATCGCTACTACTCGCTAATTCTTTGTTCAACTTTGGCTGCCCTAGCTGGTGCCATGGTTCTAACTACTGCCGGTGCTGCACAATCAAGCATCGGTAAGTCATATGTGTTGCCAGCCTTCGCGGCAGCATTCCTTGGTTCAACTGCAATACGACCTGGACGCTTCAATGTCTGGGGAACTCTTGTAGCTGTATATTTCCTCGAAACCGGAATCACGGGCTTACAGCTCAAGGGCTTCGAGGTTTGGATTACAGATGTGTTCTACGGACTCGCGCTTGTTATTGGCGTGCTCGTAGCCACAGTGGCATCCAACCTTCGGTCGCGGTCGAGTGACTGAATCAAAACAATGGGAAAGGTACGTCTAATGCGCGCACAGAAGAAAATGCGTTACGGCTTCGTAGCCGCCGCACTTGCTGCCGGGCTAGTTTTGAGCGGTTGCTCAAGCTCGTCTGAAGAAGCAGCTCCAACCGAATCCGCAACTGGTTCAGCTGATGGTTTGGCAACAGCACAGGCAGCATACGACGCTGCGTTAGCTGCCTCGCTAACCTTCGCTTACCCAGGCGATGCGTTTGACGCATCAGCTGCATCTGGCAAGAAGGTTGCAATGATTTCGATCAACGACCAGATTCCAGTATTGAAGCAGTGGACCGACACAATCAAAGCTGGCCTCGAGTCACAGGGTGTAATCGTGACCCAGACAAGCGATGCTGGTGGCGTTATTGATCCACTACCTAAGTTCTTCGCACAGGCAGTAACTGACAAGGTTGACCTAATCGTCACCAACGCAGTTCCAGCTGCACTTATTCCACTAGCTGACTTGGGCGACATTCCAGTAATGACAACCAACCAGACTGCTGCTCCAGGTGTTGCTGTAGCTGACGGCATTGCCGCCGATCCATCTTTCGATTACACAATCCCAGCAAGCCTTATGGCTGACTGGTTCTGTGTAACCGGTGCTGGTGCAGGTAACGCAGTTGTATGGGGATCTGAAGGCCAAGCCTCCAGCCCAATCATGATTGACACCATCAAGGCACGTGTGGCAGAAGTTTGCCCAGACGCCAAGGTTGATTACCAGGATGCACCGCTTGCAACATGGTTCGATGGAACACTTGATGGTGTTGCAAAGAACGCTGTTACAGCAGATCCTTCAATCACTCATCTGATGCCAATCTACGACGGCATGACTATCGCTACTGGCGCTGGTCTTGATGCTGCTGGTTCAGCAGCCATCCAGTCATCGTTCAACATGACTCCTGCAGTAGCTGCTGGTATTGGTTCTGGTTCAGTAAAGATGGACGTTGGTTGTCCAAATGACTGGTTCTCATACGCAACGGCTGATGCAGCCCTACGTCTGTTGACCGGTAATGCTGTGCCTGATAACTACGGAATCACCTGCAAGGTATTCGATGAATCCAACATTGGTTCAATCGATGCGACTGTAGAAAATTCTGTTAACTGGTACGGAATTGACTTTGCAGCTGAATTCGCAAAGTACTGGACCGCTAGCTAGTTATTAGTTGTGACTGGTTGAAGTCAGCAATGGCTTCAACCAGTCACACTCTTCTTTAAGTTTGCAAGATAAAAGTTTTAAGAAATTAAGTTCAAGTTCTTAGCGCGTAGGAGATTAAAGTGACCGATGACAGTGGCATCCGCCCAGTCCTTGAGTTCACCAATCTGTCCAAAACTTTTGGTCCAACTAAAGCGCTATCAAATGTAGATTTCGACGTTCGCCCCGGTGAAATTCACGGGCTAGTAGGTCGTAACGGGTCTGGTAAATCGACCCTAATCAAAGTTCTTAGTGGCTTTCATGACCCAGATCGTGGCACCAAGCTAGTTCTTCGCGGCGAAGACATCGAGTTGCCACTTCGCGGTAACGATGCCGCACAACTCGGAATGGTTTTCGTGCACCAAGATCTTGGCCTGGTTCCAGCCTTTAGCATTCTAGAAAATCTGCGCCTTGGCACTTGGCGTCGTTCTGGACTTTCAAAAATTCCGTGGGCCGATGAGAAAAGCGCTGTCGCTTATCAACTTTCACAGTTTGGTCTGAAGTGGGATCCACTTACGCCTGTTGGCGCATTGCCGCCAGTAGATCGTGCGATCGTGGCTATCGCTCGTGCGATACGAGAAATCGCAACTAATCCAGAAGGACACGTACTCGTCCTCGATGAACCAACCGCCTACTTGCCAAGTGAATCTGTCGACAAACTCTTTGACGCGGTTAGGAAGGTAACTCGCCAAGGAACTGGTGTTGTATTCATTAGTCATCGCACTGATGAAATTTTGAATTTAACTGATCGCATTTCAGTGCTGCGCGATGGTCGCAAGGTTGCCACCGTCAACACAAAGGAAACTAAAGAAGCTGACTTAGTCGCCATGATTTTGGGTCAGTCCTTGAATGCGTTTTATCCAGATCATGTGCCAACTCCGTCTAAGGAAGTGGTCCTGCAAACCAAGAACATGGCAGCCGGAAGCATTCCGAAACTTAACATCACGCTTCGTCGTGGTGAGGTACTTGGAATGACCGGCCTAATGGGCGCAGGTCACGACCAGGTCCCTTACGCATTGTTTGGCGCAATTGAACATTCAGACGGAACCATCACTATCAAGAACAAGAAGTTTGAAAAGGAAGAGTTAAATCCGCGCAAGGCAGTAGGTGCTGGAGTTGCACTTCTTCCTGGAGATAGAACTGGAGCTAGCGGTGTATTGCTAGCAACTCTTACTGACAACGTTGGTATGCCAGTCTTGAGTAAATACTTCACTGCTGGCCGCCTACGTCGTAACAAGTTGAAAAAAGACGTAGGGGAGTTACTTCGTCGCTTTGATGTGAAGCCACCAGTTCCAGGCATCGAACTTCGCAAACTCTCGGGCGGAAACCAACAGAAGGCTCTACTCGCAAAGTGGATTCAAATTAAGCCAGATGTACTTTTGTTGCACGAACCAACTCAAGGTGTTGACGTCGGTAGTAAAGCTGCGATTTTCGAAAAGATTGCTGATGCGGCTCGTGGTGGCACTGGTGTGATCGTGGCTTCGGCTGAGCACGAGGACTTAGCCAACATCTGTAATCGCGTGCTTATCTTCGCTGAAGGTAAAGTCGTTGCAGAGTTGACGGGGCGCGAGTTAACCCCAGAAAAAATTGTGGAATTAAGTTACCTAGGAACGCGTAAGGGCGGCGGCATCAAGCGCGGCTTCGTCTGGCGTCCTCACATGAATGGTCTGAAGGGCCCATATTTACATGTAACGCGTAACTACACCTGGTCACCGCACAAGATTGGTTACAGGACTGAAGTTGAGTGGCCAACTCCACCACCACCTCCGGTGCAGTACGAGAAGCAACCTTCTACGTTCGTTTGGTCTCCACATTCTGTCGGATTCGTAAAGCGCGAGTACCGCTGGTTCCCACATCACGTGGGTATGCAAAATACTCCAATGCCTTATCCAGGTCCACGGCGTGTCAAGGTTGAGCGTGAATTCACGCTGGTGCCAACAGGCGAATTGAGCTCATTCTTTGTTTGGCGTCCGCATTACGTTGGCAACAACGAACCGGTTTACTTGGGTCCAAAGGACGCTGATAAGTGGAAGACCGAGCTTGCTGCGTCACTGGCAGCAATGGTGGCTCGCGGCGAAATCACTTCGATAATTGCCGAGAAGATGGCAAAGGCTGCTGGAGTCTCGGTTGGTCAAGCCCAGGACTTACGAGTAACAGTCGAGTTGGATGTCCGAACTCGCAATAAGGGCAACTTGGCAGACATCGATCGCCTGAAGTTTGCGCTACTGAACATGGATCAGAACTTGGTAGATGTAAACGGAGTTCGCATTACCGATGTGTCTTTGCAAGCCAAAGATTCTTAAGTTCTAAACCGCTGCAAGTGATTTCAAGCTCGTCGCAACTGATTCGGCCCAGGTTCGGGAATCAAAATCATTAATCTGTGTCTTTAGCGCAACTGACATTTCGTTTCGGACATTTTCATCTAGGTTTGCTGCGGCTTCAAGTGCCCGAATTATGCTCGCCTCGCTCGCATCTCGTGCAACTACACAAAATGACTCAAGTTCGGCCATTGCGCCGACTTCTGAAGTACTTACGATGACACCATTTCTAGCATTTAAGACCGCACCTTCTTTAACAACCAGATTTAGCCCATCTGCCACAGAACAGGCAATCAAGAAGTCATAGCGAGTAAGTGCTTGAGTGGCTCGCTGGTAATCATTTCCGACATGAAGCCGAATAGGCGAGTAGCCCAGATAACTCAGAACAGAGTTGCTGGTCTGTACACATTCCGTAATTTCTACCAGCAGCTTCTGGTACTCGGGCCATTGTTGGCGCGATGGCACCACGTACAAATCCAGAAACTTTCGAGATTGTGATTCTTTCAAGCCTGCGACGTACTTAGTAAATGCAGTTATGGTCGTCACGGTGTTCTTTATTGGGTCAGATCGTGCAATGTGAACATAGCTAGTATCACCATCAGCCAAATTGATTTGCGACTCATGATTAGCGGCAAGTTTTTGCAGAGCTTGAACGTTTACCGAGACCGGATTGACTTTTAGGTTTGCACCAAGTGCCTTTTGGCCAAGATGCGTGCTCACAAAATCTTCAAAAGCCACTAGGTCGCGTTTGGTTTGAAACTCGATTACATCTGCTGCCAACATCCCAATAGCTAGGAACTTCAAAACTTCGATACTGAAATGCGCGAGCGGACCTGTCTTGGGCCAGGGTGCATGCAGAAAAAACGAAATCGATTCGGCTACTTCTAGCTCGCGAAGCGCCCGTGGAACTTGGGAAAGTTGAAAGTCATTAACGAGAAACCCATCACTACCAGAGCTAACAGATTTGCTTGCCAGGGCACGGGAAATGGTGGCGATGGAATCCAGGTAAGTGGCTAAATCAATTTCATCGATCGCGGGTATCGATAAGCCATGGAGAAGTGGCCAAATGTATTTCGTGCAAAACCAGTCTGAACGATTTAGCTGAGTGTCATCAACTTCGGCCAATACGATGTTGATTTCGTTATGAAAGTCTTGATCCGAAATTTTTGTAAATGGGTATTGGCTGGGAAGGTCAATTTGGCTTTGGGCAGTAAGTGAAGTCCAGGTGATGTCAGCAAATTCGGCTAATGCAGGTAAGACTCTTGTCAGGCCGCCGACGTGTTCAACCGTTATTTGCAAATCTGGAGACTGATGAATCGGTGCCCGCCTTGAGAGCACACCAATGTTCATGCAACTTTCGGTCACAAAATCACTTAAGCCTTGCGGGCTCGAACTTCAAGCCGGACGTAATCAAGGGTGTTGTCTGTTAGAAGATCAGACATCTGGTTAATCTGTTCGTCATTCCATTCTCGGAAAACTAAAGTTCGCAAGTAGGTAGCAAGCGTTTCTTTGTTTGGCAGTGGTGTTGGATGTGGGCGAAGACTTACTTTGATGTCAATAAACCCAGCTTCTGCTAGTAATTTCTCTGTATCGCCGACATTTGCGTAGTACCAATTTGGAAATGTAATGTTCGGATCAATTTGTGGCACAAGCGCCAATGTCTTGGCTAGATTTCCAAAGCCACCACAGTCAGTAGCAATTCGGCCACCTGGCTTTAAGGCAGCGAAGAAATGGCGCCAAACATTGTTGTGATCGCTGAGCCAGTGCAGCGCAGCCACCGACATGATGGCATCAACGCTTTCGGGCTCAACTGGAAGCGCTTTATCCAGGTCACCTTCCAAGATTTGAACGCGAGAATCTTGGCCAAAACGACTTCGGCATTGATCCAGCATGGTGCTACTTTGATCTACGCAAATCAAGGAGCCTTCAGATAGTTGCTCGAGAGCTAACTGAGCATCACGGCCTGTGCCACAGCCAGCGTCCAGCAGTAATTCAGTTGGTAGCAGACTTAATGCTTCGATTGTTCGCTTACCCCATTGCTCGTGGGGAAGCGGTAGCGCGTCATAGGCGACGCCATCCCAGGCTTTCACTTAGATTCCCCAAAGGCTCCAGTTGCCTCAAGCGCTTTGATTTGTTCGTCGCTTAAGTCCAAAAGCTCTTTCAAGACCGAGATCGTGTGCTCACCGCGCTTGGGAGCGCGCTGGTAAGTATTTCGCTTTGGCCCGACGTTCACTGGCGAAGCTGGAGTGCGCAACTTTCCGAAGTACTCGTGATCACTGTGCGCAATCATTTGCCGTGCAATTGTGTGATCTTCTTTGAATGCTTGTTCGATGGTGTTAACGGGCGCACTTGGTACGCCAGCGGGAATCAAATCTGAAAGCCACTCTGCAGTTGTTCGAGTTTGGAAGATCTCCTCCAATTGACTTACCAAAGCGTCGCGATTTTCATAACGAACTGTGAAGTTGGAGTAATCGGGATTGGTAGCAAGGTCTGGGCGGTTGATTACTTCACACAACCGCTCGTAGAACTTTTCTTTTGCACAGCCGATAACGATCCAGTAATCCTTAGTTTGAAAAACTTGGAATGGAACTAGGGACGGATGAGCAGAGTGTGAATGCCGAATTGGTTCGTGGCCGCCAGATAAATGCCATGCGCCGATGTAACTAGTCATGGAAAGCGCAGTGTCATAGAGCGAAACATCGCAGTCCATGCCAATGCCATCACGCCTAGCTGCATGAATTCCACTGACAAGAGCAAGGGCTGCAACGAAGCCGCCGGAAAAATCAACAAGTGAGAGGCCACTCTTTGTTGGAGGGCCATCTGGCTCACCAGTAAGTGACATCCAGCCAGCCAAACCTTGCAACATGTAGTCATAGCCTGGTTCTTTCGAGCGTGGGCCGCTCATGCCGAAACCACTTAATGAACAGCAGACAATGGCTGGGTTTAGGTGCTTTAAATCTTCATATGTGATTTTCAACTTTGCTGGAACATCGCCACGCAGGTTCGAATAAACCGCATCACTTTGTTTGACCAAATCCTCGAACGTGGCTCGCCCGGCTGGGGTTGAAAGATCTAATGAGATCGATTCCTTATTTCGGTTAAAGGCTTCAAAGAATAGGGAATCTTCTTCGTGAGCGTAAGGCGGAACATATCTGCCAACGTCACCACCTGAGCTGGGATCTTCAATCTTGATTATGCGAGCACCAAGATCAGCTAAGTGCACAGTGCCAAACGGCCCCGCCCCAAATTGCTCAAGGGAGAGAACGGTGATTCCTTCAAGGGGACGTGGCATTATTTATCCTTTTACTAGTTATTAATTACTTAGTACTTCGATCTTCCCCGAGCCAGTAACAACTTTACCGATCGTGATAAATCCTTGTTCGATGAGTTGAATTTCATGGGCTGGGTCAATGCTCGCTAATAGACCACCGTTTGTTTGTGGGTCAAAAAGCGCGGCTTGGAAACTGCTCTCAGAAAGCCCAACAACAACGCTATCTAACGCTTCTCGATTGCGCGCATCAGCCGATGTGCGTTTTCCAGTATCAAATAGAGATTGAGCCGCTGGCAGCACCGCTTGCCCGGGTAGTTGCACTTGGGCGTCTAAGGTTGCAGACCCAAGCATTTCACTTAAGTGACCAATTAAGCCGAAGCCAGTTATGTCAGTTACGGCATGAACCCCAGAACCCAATGCAACTAGGGAATCGCGAGCCCCTAAGTTCGAGATCTTCATTTGGCCAAGCGCAGTAGCCTCATGCTCCGGTTCGCGAGTGGAAAGCAGCACTCCAACACCTAGAGGCTTCGAAAGCATCAGCAAGTCGCCATCGAGCATTCCAGTCTTGCGCCAAATCTGATTCGGATTAACGAACCCAGTGGCAGCTAGTCCAAAAATTGGTTCTGCAATTCGGACGGTGTGCCCGCCAAGAATCTCAACGCCCGCCTCTCGACAAGCTAAAGCGGCTCCAGATACACAAGCTTCAATCTCTGAGTCTTGGATTTCTTTGGGAAATCCACAAACCAATAGCGCAGTCTTGGCCAGTCCACCCATTGCGTAGATGTCAGAAAGTGAATTCAGGGCACTCACATATCCGTATTCAAACGGGTCGCTAACTACAGGTGGAAAGAAATCAATCGTTGTGATTAATGAAGTGGTGTCATTGATTGCGGTAACTGCAGCGTCATCGGGTGCAGCAAGTCCAACCAAGGTATCGTCACCTTGTTGTCCCATTGCTGCGGAACGAAGCAACTTCAGTAGGGATGCATCTGCTTTAGCAGCGCACCCACCACATGAAGTTAAATCCCGAAGACTGACTGCGTTTACCTCAAGTGTCATTTAGTTCTTAGAGCCTCAACGAAATCACGTGAATTCTTGGTGCTTGGCAATGACATAACCGCATTAAGAACGCGATCAGCCACATCAGAACCAGAAACCAAAGCCACATTGTCGCGGAACTTAGCTTCAACGTCACTTGCCGATAGTGGACGTTCGTCTGCACCACGGTTGATGTCTTCACGCTTGCGAAGAGTGCGACCATCCTTTGTTTGGATAATCACTTCGCCATGGAAGTACTTAGGGAAAGTTGGGTTCGGATCATTTTGGTAAGAGACTTTCGCTGCCAGAGCCAACAACTCGGGATCAACTAGGCAGTCATCATCTAGATCAGCCAAAGTAAAGCGACGCTTTGCGATCGCAGTCGCAACAATAAATGGCAACGAGAACTTTGCATCGTAATCACTGCGTGGTGTGAGCTTTGCTTGAGCTGGCTCACAAACTACTGGCACAACCTGAGGTGGCACGATCGTAGTAACTGACTCAATGTCAGCCGCAGTTAGATTGTTTTCCGTTACAAGTTCGATAGCAATGTCAATGCAAGCATGTGTGAAGTGGCAGGCTGCATAAGGCTTGATCGCAACTCGCATCAATTCCCAAGCAGAACCAAGATCAGCAGCAACTGCATCCATCTTTAGATCGTGACCAGCGGGAGTATGCGTTGCATACAGGCCGAATCGACCTTCATAAATTGCAAGCGGGGCTTCAAACTTAGCCTTAGCAAGTTCGGCTGCAGTAATACCTGAAACGGCAGCCCAACCTGGATGCAGACGCTTGGTCCAAGCGCCGGTCTCTAAGAACTCCATTGAGCCTGAAGCTAAAGATCCAACGATGCCCTGAGCACTGGCAATGCCATGTGCATCTAGACCAATCATTTTTGCTGCAGCAGCTGCCGCACCAAACGCGCCAGCAAGACCGGTTGGGTGGAAGCCTTGAGCGTGAAAACCACCGTTAGCTGCAGTGCCAACTCGGGCGCTGATCTCCAGGGCAATTAGAAAACCAAGCACCAAGTCATTTCCGCTAAGTTCGCGATCGTCTGCAATCGCTATTGCAGTTGGAAGCGCGCTAGCAGTTGCGTGAATAACACCTGGAACGTGAGTATCGTCAAAATCAAGGCCATGAATCAAGATGCCATTAAGCATTGCTTGGTCACGAACGGTGAACCGCTCGTCACAGGCAATTGCGCCGCGTGGACCTGACCCCAAGGCCACAGATGCGGCGATGCTACGAGTTGCAAATTCGTAATGAGTGGACGCAAACGCGATGCCAACTGCATCAAGAATGTTCAGTAATGCTTGATCCTGGACATGCTTAGGAACATCTGTGATTGATACCGCCTGCGCCCATGAACCAATTTCAAGTGCCAAAGTTTCATTGCTTGACATAGTTACTCCTAGTTGAAACGTAAGCCGAGAGTTTCGGCGATTGTAGTGCGCTGTACTTCATCAGTACCGCCTGGAATTCGCAGGTTGCGAGCGATTTGGAATAGCTTGTTGATGTCTGTGTCTCGCAGGACGCCAGAACCACCATGAATCTGCAGTGCGCGATCTGCAACACGATAGAAAGACTCATCGTTGCTTAGTTTGAGTGCACAAATCCGTCGCACTTCATCACTTGGGCGAGGCAAATTCCACCATGGACCAGGTGTGTCGATTGCACGCGCTACGTCTAGTGAAAGTGATCGAGTTTGCTGCCAATCGAGGTACATGTCTGCGATCATCCACTGGATGCCTTGCTTTGCACCCAATGGTTCGCCACCAACAATGCGAGTCTTCACGCGCTCAAGTGTCTTTTCAATCAGGTACTTGTTCCAGCCTGAACACATTCCGGCTCGTCGCATTCTGGTGTAGTTGAACGACATAACAGCGATGTCAAAGCCACCGTTAACTTCACCAAGCACGGCGCTTTCTGGCAGCACCATGTCTTCGAAATGAATTTCACCGGTGTAGCCATCGCCAAACATAGTTTGGTAAAGCTTGCCAATCTTGTAGCCCTTTGATGCGTACTCTTTGGTGTCAAACATGAAGTAAGTGAATGACTTGCGTCCACCACCAGGATTTGTGATTGCCAGTACTTGTGCAACATCTGCATCAAAGTAGTTAGTGATGTACGCCTTGGTGCCGTTGAGTACCCAATCGGATCCCTTGCGCACTGCATTGGTTTTCATGTCGTAAAGATTTGAGCCTGCGCCAGTTTCAGTTACGCCGTGCAAACTGGTCTTTAATCCCTTAACTAGTGGGTCAGTGAACTGTTCCTTTTGATGGGCGTGGGCATGAAGTAGTCGAGGAGTTGCGCCTTCAGACCAGGACAAGAGGGCAGGATTCAGACCTACGCCGTATCCATATACTTTTTCCTCAACATAAATCATGTCTTCGCGGCCAAGTCCGCGACCACCTAGAGATTCAGGCAAGTGTGCGCTGTAAATATTCTTGGCACCAGCAGCAGCCATGATTTCGCGACGAGCAGCGATGATGTCTTGGTGCAGGCGACCATTCTCATCAAGGAACTTTGACTGGTCACTAAGTAAGTGGTCAAGCGCCTTCTCGCGAGGTGCGACTTCGTTGTCGTAAAGATCTGAAACTTCGGAAATCACACTCTCGAGGTGTGCAGGTATGTGAAGTTCTACATCTAGTGGGGACGATAAATTGCTGCTCATTTGTTTCCTGTTCCATTTACTTGGCTTAACTGGTTTTTGGTTTTTGTTTCCGAGAAATTTAATGCAACTGGGTTATCTGGTAAGGCTATTGTTTCGAAAGATCCAGTCGCGTGCCCCTTGAAACTTGCGCGGTGTGAGAAATGCGACATAAGGGGCAAAATGTCGCTCGCCATAACCGCGCCGAGGTCGCCTGATTTATGTGAACGTTCATCGCAAGAAACAACATCATCAGCGTGAACATGTGGTCCAGCCAAAATTATTGAAGTGGGATGAGCAGAGTGCATGATTCCGCCGGTCGATGGCGTTGCATGGTCTCCGGTAATGACGATGGTTACAGTCTCGGCAAGATTTATCAGACCATGACAGGCGCGATCTAAGCTTTCGATCACATCGCGCTTGAGCATTGGTTGCTTGGTGTGGCCCGCTTCATCTGTGGCCTTGGTATGTATGTGAACAAATGAATGGGTCTTACTTAGCTCGATACCAGCTTGAATGCGCGCTTCAAAATCAGCTTGAACATTCTCTAAGTCACTTGGAATGTGAATTTGAGTCATCCCTAAAACTTCAGCCAGACCTCGATAAAGCGCAGAACTGGTAACTGCGGCAGCAGTTAGGCCAGTGGTTTGTTCAAATGACTTTAAATCAGTTTTCTTGCTCGCCCATTTAGTTACGGGAGCAATTAGTTCTAGTTTTCCGGCGGCCCGCCTGGCTTCATTAATTGGATGAGTTATTAGCAAAGCTATAGCTGAATTAATCCAGCTTGTGATCAATTCAGCGGATTGCTGCGCTGCGTTTTGATCTTGGGCTGCTTCCAGTGGCAGTGGTTTTAACACTGGGTGAAGATGTCCAAAAAGAGGATCACTGTCACTGATTTCATGTGACGAAATAACATCAGATTCCAGGATGCACTCACCATTTCGAAGCGGGTGAAGAACCGGACTTAACTCGTGCGGCATAACTCGTAATGCATCAAAAAGTTCCAGGCAGTCATTGGCATCTTCTTGAGAAACTCTGCCCGTTGCCAGAAGTTTTCCATCGCTTAATGTGGCTGGGCGAAGCGCTAAGTGAAAGTGTGGCCGGTCAACTGGAATGTTGATTCCCATACCGATTGCCTCAAGTAGCGCGCGACCTGGGAAGGTTTGAGTCTGGCCAAACATAGCCCAGTGGCTCCGTTCGCTCGATGTTGCGCGCCCTGGGCCAAACGGTTGATGGATTCCGGATACACCAATTCGAGTTAGTTGATCCAAGTTCGGAGTGCTTGCCGCTTCAAGCGGCGTCCGATTATCTAGTTCTGAACTTGGTCGATCGCCAAGGCCATCAAAGGTAATCAAAATCAGGGGAGTGCGGTCATCCCACATAGGTGCTGGCTTCAATTCAAGCACTCACTTTTGTGGAGTTTGAATAATCCCACTCCGTCTGAATCACGTTGATTGCACTAGGAGTAACAAGCGATTTCCACTCACTGTCCGCTACTGACAATGAGTGGCGAATGTCAGATGCCGACAGTTTTGCGGCTGGGGCTGGGAGTTCTAAGGTTTCAAAACCTTGATCTGCGAACAGCGATAACTTACTTGCTTCCCACGGACTGAAGATCCGAACCGCAAACACCGATTCCGCAGGAATGCTCCATGATCCTGGCTGCGCTAAATCAAACGGAATGATTTCAAATTCCACAGCAATGTCTTCGCCTTGCAATAACCCAGTCAACGAGGCCTGAATGATCTTGACTCGAGCTTCGTACGTAAACGGGTTTGCGTCATCGGTATGTCGATGTGAACTTGCACTATGTTCTTGCAGGTTCGAAAGGTCAGGATTTGTGATTCCAATAATGATGCGATCAAAATCGTGACTTAAGGCAGACAGCACTTCCAAATGTTGGTTATGGAAAGGCTGGAATCTGCCAGTGAAGCAAGCCACGCGCTGAGTCATTGCTTAATTTTTTACACTCAGCGCTTTGATCTTTGAAATTGCCTCGTCAGTTTGAATCACATCTGCGTAACGACGGCCAACATCGCGCATGTTTGCATCGTGCGGTCCAGCGTCTTGATCGCCACAAGCATCATCAATTGCAATTGTGCGGAAACCGTGTGAGAACGAATCCACGATTGTGGCTCGAACGCAACCTGAAGAGGTAACTCCGGTGACCAGTACGGTGTCAATGCCGTTGGTGGTCAAGATGCTGCTCATGTCAGTGCCGAAGAATGCTGATGGGAAGCGCTTAAGAATGTAAACATCGCTGTCGTCCCACAAATCTGGATGAATTTGCGCTTCGTAGGATCCAGGCTGAATGTCTCGAAGGGCTGGAACTTTCCAGCGAGCAAACTCGGTGTCGGTAGACCAGGCAACTGCGGTGTGGATGATTGGAATGCCAGCGGCACGGGCAGCTGGGAACAAGCGCGCAGCATTTCGGATTGCGCGCTGGGCATGCTCACTTCTGCCTAAAGCAAACTTTGGATCGCAAAATGACATTTGAAAGTCAACTGCAATGATTGCTGGGCGGGTTCCCCAGCCAACTTCGCCTTGTCCGTAACCGGCGTTTTCGAATGAATCTGACATGTGCCCTCCAACTGGCAAAATTCCTTCTTCTTGTATACATCTATTCCAGAAATCTCGTTGGGTTTTAACCAAATTAAGGCTTTCAATGGCAACTCTGGGGGAAAAGTGGCAGAATTGTATGCAATCCGGATAATTAGGAGCCCCAGTGAGCAGTTTCGACCTTTACAAGACCGCCGACGAGCACGAAGAACTCCGATCTGTGGTTCGGGCCTTGGCTGACGCCAAAATTGCCCCCTTTGCTGCCGCAGTTGATGAGGATGCTCGATTCCCACAAGAGGCTTACGACGCCTTGGTTTCGTCCGAACTTCAGGCCATCCACGTTCCGGAAGCTTATGGTGGCGCCCAAGCAGATGCCTTGGCCTCTGCCATTGTGGTCGAAGAAGTTGCCAGGGCCTGCGCCTCGAGTAGCTTGATCCCTGGCGTGAACAAGTTGGCATCACTACCTGTGATCTTTAGCGGTAGCGAAGAACTAAAACAAGAATTCCTGCCAGATCTAGCCTCGGGCAAGACGCTATGGTCTTACGCGCTTTCTGAAACTGATGCCGGCAGTGACGCTGGTGCGATGAAAACAACTGCAGTGGCAAATGGCGATTCTTGGACATTAAACGGTTCTAAGAAATGGATCACCAATGCTGGCGAGAGCCATATCTATACCGTGCTTGCGGTAACCGACAAGGACAAAGGTGCTCGAGGCGGCATCACCGCATTCGTTGTTAAGAAGGACGATCCAGGCGTGAGTTTTGGCGCACCTGAGAAGAAGCTTGGAATCAAGGGATCTCCAACTCGCGAAGTGTATTTAGACAATGTGGTGATTCCAGATACTCGTCGAATTGGCGAAGTAGGTGCAGGTTTTGGAATTGCAATGACCACACTTGATCACAGTCGAATTGCAATCGCAGCTCAAGCGGTTGGTATTGCACAAGGTGCGCTTGATTTTGCTGCTGGTTACATTAAAGAACGTAAGCAATTTGGAAAAGCAATTGCTGAATTCCAAGGCATCCAATTCATGGTCGCTGACATGTCAATGAAACTTGAGGCAGCGCGTCAACTAACTTATGCAGCAGCAGCTCGGAGTGAACGCGGCGATTCGGACTTAACGTTCTTTGGCGCCGCAAGTAAGTGCTTTGCATCCGATGTTGCAATGGAAATTACAACAGATGCGGTCCAGCTATTGGGTGGTTATGGCTTCACCCGTGATTATCCAGTTGAGCGAATGATGCGGGATGCCAAAATCACCCAAATCTACGAAGGCACAAATCAAGTGCAGCGAATCGTTATGTCTCGTCATACATTGGCATCTAGATAACTAATGTCGCAAGCATCTCCAGAAAAACTACGCCGAGACGCGTTGGGGATTCTGGGCGCAGCAATTGCGGCTCAACTTGCAGTTTCCACGGCTCAGCAAGGTTTGCCAGCACTGGGACCAATTCTGGCGAGCACATTTGATCTAACAACTTCGGGTGTTGGCTTGCTCTTGGGAACTATAAGTCTGGGCACGGCTTTTGCCGTTATCTTTTGGGGCAATTTAGCCGACCGAATGGATGACCGAGTAGTTGCACTTATTGGCCTTCTTGGAACGGCAATCTGTTTTTCAGTCGCGGCTTTTTTCAAGGCCTCTGAAGTGGCACATTTTGCCTTGATTTTCGCGGGCATCATGATGGCGTCACCGACAGTCTCGATGACAAAAGGATTAGCCAGAAATTTCGTGCACTTAGGGAACATCGGATTTGCTCTTTCAGCTAGACAAGCTGCCGTGCCAGTAGGTGGCGTGATTGGCGGAATCGTATTAACCGGTATCGCAGTTTCTTTCGGTTTAAGTGCGGCGCTTTATGCGCTAGCTGGCTTAATCATTTTTGCTGGATTATTTGTTATGTTCGCACCAGCAGGTGTGCCAGAGCCACCAAGGTTAAAGGCTGAAAACTTACCCCCCGTTGATTGGCGCAGACTTTCTCCCATTCTTTTTGCAGCAGCATTCTTTTGCTTAACCCAATTGGGAATCGTCGCATTATTAACTCTGTACTTAAGTACTAGTAGGGATTGGACTCCAACTCACGCAGGGCAGCTTTATGCACTCATGATGGCAGTTGTGATTCCACTTCGAATTCGACTCGGAGTGATTAGCGATCGCTATCCGGCATTGCGCGTTAGATTCCAGATCGTTATTGCCCTTCTGGGTGCAACTCTGCTTTTGCTTTGTGCCGCGCTCGAGCAGTATGCGATTGTCGTTCCCTTGCTCTTCTTGGCCGGAATTTCAGCAATGGGTTGGAACGGGTTGCTATTCACAACTGCAGTAGTGGCGGTGCCACCGGAGCGAGTTGGCTTTACCCAAGGCGTATTGCACTGTTTCATCTTTGCCTCTGGTGGTATTTCACCGATCATCATGTCGCAAATCGTGGAATCGTTCAGTTGGCAGGCAGCATGGACCGTGATGGCGATATGCTCAGTTATGGCAGCGGTTTCGCTCAAAATGTTTAACACCAGACCAACTCAGGTAAAGGAAGCGGCATGAGCAAGCAGCGCGTTGATACAGATCTGCTAGATGAGATTCAGCGTCGAGTTTTATGGCTGGCCGTTCGAATGGTTGACTTTGCCAATCGCGAGCGTGAACTAAAGGACGATGTAAAAGTCGGAGGGCACCAAGCCTCTAGCGCTTCGCTTACTTCGATTATGACTGCGCTTTATTTCGATCACTTAGATGGCCCCGATCGAGTTAGTGTTAAACCTCACGCTTCGCCAGTTTTTCATGCGATTCAATATTTACTTGGAAATCTAGATGAAAGCTACCTAAAGCGATTGCGCGAATTCGGTGGCCTGCAGTCTTACCCATCACGAACCAAGGATCCAGATTCTCCAGATTTTTCAACTGGTTCCGTTGGACTTGGCGCGGCAGCTCCACTTTTTGCGGCAGCAACAAGACGTTATGTTGATTCACACTTCGGTGAACGTCCACACTCGCGATTCATTGCTTTGATAGGTGATGCCGAACTTGATGAAGGAAATGTTTGGGAAGCAGTTGCTGATCCAGCAACAACTGAACTTGGAAATGTTATGTGGGTCGTCGACTTTAATCGACAGTCACTTGACCGTGTTATTCCGGGAATTCGAATCATGCAATGGCGGGCACAGTTTGAAGCAGCAGGCTGGCACGTAATTGAAGTTAAATATGGCAAGAAATTACAGGCTAAGTTTGCTGAGCCATATGGAAAAGAATTAGAAGCCTGGATTGATGCCATGGCCAATGAGCAATATCAATCACTATTCGGTTTCCGTGGCCAGGAATTGCGAACCCGATTCTTGGAAGGTGCACCGGCAGAGGTTGGGAAGTCTGTCGCTGACCTAACAGATGAAGCACTTTACGACTTGGTTACTGATCTCGGTGGCCACAATTTAGATAGCCTTCGTGATGCCTTTGCAGTTTGCGATAGCGTAACCGACCGTCCGAGCGTTGTGTTCGCATACACAATCAAGGGCTGGGGCTTACCAATGGCAGGTAATCCACGGAATCACTCGGCACTACTTAGCGGCGATCAAATCGATAACTTCCGCAATGAACTTGGCTTAACTGCAGAAACTGAATGGTCAGACTTTGATCCACAAAGTCCAGCCGGTGTTCTTGCGGCTCAGCGCAGACACGACCTGCACCGGGCACCAACTTCAAAAGGTATTGAGCTAAACATTCCAGCCCCAGAAGTTGCTACTGGTACGAAACCTTTGAGCACTCAGGAAGCCTTCGGTCGAGTGCTGGTTGATTTATCCAGAATCGAAGAAATCAATAAGTACCTAGTCACAACGGCTCCAGACGTTGCCACCTCAACTAACTTGGCCGGATTCATTAATCGCAACGGAATCTATTCGCCAGATGAGCGCCGGGCTTGGAATGAAGACCCAATGTTGAAGTGGGCCGAAGGTCCAACAGGGCAGCATATTGAGCTTGGCATCAGTGAAATGAATCTCTTCTTATTGCTTGGCCAGCTCGGTCTATCTTGGGACCTTTCGGATCAGCCACTGATCCCAATCGGAACGGTTTACGATCCATTCGTTTGCCGTGGACTTGATGCATTCATTTATGGAACTTATTCAGCAGCCCGATTCATCATCGCCGGAACTCCAAGTGGCGTTACCTTGGCACCAGAAGGTGGCGCTCATCAATCAACGATTACTGCTTCCATCGGCATGGAACTGCCCGGCGTTACATTCATCGAGCCAACCTATGGAACGGCATTAAGTTGGATGCTTGCTGACGCAATTACTCGAGTTGCCGCTGGCCCGTCAGAGTTAAAGACTGCTGCTCCGTATGACGATGGCGCGTTCTATTTCCGGTTAACGACCAGACCACTGGATCAAGCGCCATTTGAGGCTGCCCGCAAGCGCATCGGGGACGCAGTCCTTCGTCGCCAAGTACTAAGCGGTGGCTATCGACTCTTTGATGCATTCGAGCAATTCCCAGAGTTGCGCGGTGCAGACGATGCCGAGCGAGTACCAATGGTTCACTTGGTGGCATCGGGCGCAGTCATGCCGGAAGTTCTGGCAGCCGCTCAAGAGTTATGCAGCGAAGGTGTTGCTGCCCATGTTGTTGATGTAACCAGTGCCGATCGTTGGTACGGATCTTGGCAGCGCACGTTGCGCCAAGCAGTCAGAACAGCATCCGCACCAAGTTTGCCTGGTCCACTTTGGTCTGTAATTGGCGATCGAGCACCAATCGTGACTATCCAGGATGCATCAAGCCATGCGATGGCCTGGTTGGGCTCAGCGATCGGAGTGCCATGTGTTTCACTTGGCGTCGATTCGTTTGGACAATCAGGAACTGTAAAGGATTTGTACAACATCAATGATTTGTCGTCAGGCGCAATTGTCAATGCAGCTCTTGCTTCGCTAGCGCTTGATAATCGATGACAACTCCAACTAAGTCACACACAACTCTTTTCATCACTGTTTCCGTGCTGTTTGGCGGCAACTATATGTGGGCGAACTTCGCGCTCCAGTCCTTTTCAGCTCTTGAAGTTGCCTGGGGGCGCACAGCACTGGCTGCAGCAACGCTTGCGATTGTCGTACTTGTAACAAAGGATCGTTATCCGCGCGGGAAAGAAATTTGGATCAAGTTAAATGTCGCAGCATTACTGTTCAACACGATTTCCTTCGTTGGGATGGCAACTGCGGTAAGTCGAATCACGACTGTGCAAGTGAGTATTTGGAACGCTCTGGTGCCGTTAGTAACACTCGGTTTTGTGTTGGTGTTCATTCCAGAAGAGAACCCAACCTGGCGCCGAGTAACTGGCTTAGGCATGGGTTTCTTGGGAGCTGTTTTCATTGCTCACCCCTGGTCAGGCCTTGGAGACTTTGACGCATTTGGTACTGGCGCAATTATGATCGGCACTACGAGCTATGCCGCTGGTCTGGTTTATGCCAGACGTAACTTCGCAAATGTCACAAACACACCAACATCAATTGCAGCGGGGCAGATGCTCTGCGCTTCCATCCATTTCGCTTTGATCCTTCCCTGGTTTGTAACCTTCACGACGGACGCTTCACCTAGCTCGCTGATTTCCATGTTGGTACTTGGTGTAGTTGGAACTGGAATCACCTACATCATGATTCAAACTTTGATTAAGCAGGCAGGAGCTGGAGTCGCGAGCGACACAACATATGTGATTCTGTTCGTAGCCATCATGCTCGGAATCATTGTGCTGGGTGAAGCAATAAACATTTGGCAGATAATTGGGTCCGCATTAATTCTTGTTGGCTTAGTAATCATTAACACCAAAGAAAAAACCCCTGCAATCACGCCTTAGTGACTACAGGGGTTTATTGCGTTTGTTAACTCTTGTACCAATCAACATATTCCGGAGCCAAAGTTGGCTTTTCCTGAATTAAGTCAGCTGCGCGCTCGGCAACCATCATGGTTGGTGCATACAGGTTGGCGTTTGTTACGTAAGGGAATACCGAAGCATCCACAACGAATAATCCTTCGACGCCATGAACCTTCATAGTGTTTGGATCTACAACGCTCATTTCATCGGTTCCCATTTTTGCGGTACATGATGGGTGATAAGCAGTTTCGGCGTCTTTAGCCACCCATTCCAGAATCTGTTCTGGGGTTTGTACTTCTGGGCCAGGGGATAGTTCGCCGTCACTGTATTGATCGAATGGCTGCTGGGACAAAATGTTGCGAGTTACCTGAATGGCTTCGACCCACTCGCGACGATCTTGATCTGTCGACAAGTAGTTAAACAAAATAGACGGTTTAGCCATTGGATCTGCGCTTTTGATTTCAACTCGACCACGAGCATCTGAGTACATCGGTCCAACGTGAACCTGGTAGCCATGACCCTGTTCGATCCCAGTGCCGTCGTAGCGAACTGCGATTGGTAGGAAGTGGTACATCAGGTTCGGGTACTTAACTGTGTCGTTAGAGCGAGCGAATCCGCCACCTTCAAAGTGATTCGTCGAAGCTGGGCCCTTGCGAGCCAACAACCAAGCAGCACCAATAAATGGTCGCTTCCAAACTTTAAGATTTGGATTCATTGTGATGGGTTGCTTGCATGCATGCTGAATGTAAACCTCAAGATGGTCTTGCAAGTTTTGGCCAACACCTGGAAGGTCTTTAACAACTGGAATACCGTGCTTTTTCAAGAGTTCAGCTGGGCCAATTCCGGAAAGTTGCAGAACCTGTGGAGTGTTAATCGCGCCACCACAAAGGACAACGTTCTTTGCGCGGTATTCCATAATCTTCTTACCGCGCTGCGCGACAACACCTACTGCTTTGTCGCCTTCAAAAATTACTCGATGAACTTGGTGACGAGTTTGAACGGTTAGATTCTTACGATTCATTACTGGATGTAAATACGCAGTCGAAGAAGACCAGCGACGGCCATTCTTTACGTTCTTGTCGAATGGCCCAAAGCCTTCTTGACTGAAGCCGTTTACGTCATCAGTTCGCTTGAAGCCAGCAGCCACTGCGGCATCAAAGAAAGCTTTGAAAAGCGGGTTCTTTGCAGGACCCTTTTCTAGGTACAAAGGTCCGCTGTGACCGCGGTAAGTTGTGTCATTGAGAACGCCCGTGGCATTTTCCATTTTCTTGAAATATGGCAAACAGTGTGCGAAGTCCCAGTTCTCCATGCCTTTGTCTGCAGCCCAGCGCTCGTAATCCATTGGATTTCCCCGCTGAAAGATCATGCCATTGATAGAGCCAGAGCCACCTAGAATCTTGCCGCGACCCTGATAAACCTTGCGACCATTCATGTATGGTTCTGGATCTGTTTCGTACATCCAGTCATAGAACTTGTTGCCGATTGGGAAAGTTAACGCAGCTGGCATTTGGATGTATAGATCCCAGAAAGAGTCCTTGCGTCCGGCCTCGAGGACTAAAACTTCATTATCTGGGTTTTCTGAAAGTCGATTACCTAAAACTGACCCAGCAGATCCACCACCAATAATTAAGTAGTCATATTCCTTAACTGTCATTAGAGGTTTCCTTCTGCGGTATCGACAACGTTAGCAAGCAACATGGCACGAGTCATTGGACCAGTTCCACCAGGCATCGGAGCAATCCAACCTGCAACTTCAGCACAGGCTGGGTCTAAATCACCTAGCAAGCCTGCGTCGGTTCGGGTAATGCCAACATCAAGTAGTGCTGCACCTGGCTTGATCATGTCAGGCTTAATGAAGTGCGGGACACCAGCAGCAGCCACAACTATGTCGGCGCGCTTGATGTGAGCTGTCATGTCTTTAGTGCCGGTGTGACACAAGGTCACGGTGGCGTTTTCACTGCGACGAGTTAGCAGCAAGCCGAGTGGGCGACCGACGGTAACACCGCGACCTACTATGCAGACTTCAGCACCATCGATGTTTACGTCGTATGCACGTAGCAACTCAACAATTCCACGAGGTGTGCAAGGAAGTGGAGCAGGTTCGCCAAGAACCAACCGACCAAGGTTTGTTGGGTGTAAGCCATCCGCATCTTTACGTGGGTCAATTGCTTCAAGTGCAGCATTTGAGTCCAAGCCCTTTGGCAATGGAAGCTGCACGATGTATCCGGTACAAGCTGGATCTGCGTTAAGTCTGGCGATTGCTGCCATCACATCTTGCTGAGTAGCTGTTGCTGGCAAATCTTCACGGACAGACGTGATTCCAACTTCATGGCAGTCTTTGTGTTTTCCACCAACATAGGAGTGGGATCCAGGATCATCGCCCACCAAAATGGTGCCAAGTCCTGGGAAAATTCCTTTAGCGTTCAGTGCGGCAACTCTAGTTGCTAGATTTGCTTTCACTGAAGCAGCCGTTGCGATTCCATCGAGAATGACAGCAGTCATCGTGCCTACTTTTTTGTTTGAGAGTGTTACTTAATTTTATAGGTACTCAACTGATGCATCAGTCAAAGCAGTCCAAAGGTGCCTTGAAAATGATGCACGTGGGAAAAGCAGGTAACAGTTTTCGCAACAGTGCCACATTATGAGTGGGGCCTTAGCCAGCAAGCCTTGGCTGCAAGCATCAATCGGAAAATGCTCGTCCCTAAGGTCTTGTTCCCAATAGTGAGAAAGCACATCCTTGGCGCTTGGACCGTAGATTTCGATCTTGGTGCGCTGGGAACTTACATCAACTAAAGAAATGTGATGAGCGATTTGAACAGGTGCGAGTAATGCCTGGATGTCCGCGGTACCAGTTAAGTACCACCAGTCAGGCCCTAGCGTTAAAGCGCTGATTCCATTTTCGGCAGGTTTCTCACCCTCCGAAACGATGCAATCTGCATTGTTTCGGGCGACCTTACCCACGGTTGTTGGCAGGACAAGTCCTAACGCTGCAACTACGGCAAGAAATGCTGGCGAATCTGGATTAACCCGTAGATCAAATCCAGGTGTGAATGGCACTTCCTGAATCAGGACAGCTTTATCCGTTCCACCAAACTTGGCGCCACCAAGGGGACTCTTTGCAAATTCCAATTTAACCGTCACGACGTGTGTTCTCCTTATCAACAAATACTGAATCGGTGATCACACCGGTAACAACGCGATCTGCCATTGGAATGGCGATTTTCTCACCCTTTCGAGCAAGTCCATTTGCGACCAGAGCCAGTGCAAATGAGCGACCTAGCGCGGCGGAGTCATATGAACTAGTGATGTAACCAATGTGCTTTACAGGTGGAGGAGTGTTCGCATCTGCGCCCGCAACTATGTAAGCACCTTCCGGAATAACGTATGAACCATCATCAGCAAGAATGCCAACTAATTGGTGACGTCCTTCGCGCGCGGTATCAGCACGGCTGAACGAACGCTTGCCGATGAAGTCATCCTTCTTTTTGGAAACAATCCAATTCATGTCAAGATCATCAGGCGTTTGAGTGCCGTCAGTTTCTTGGCCCACGATTACGAAACCTTTTTCTGCGCGCAATACGTGCATTGTTTCAGTACCGTATGGCGTGATATTCAAATCAGCCCCTTGCGACATTACGGATTCCCAAATATGTAATCCGTAAATTGCCGGCACATTGATTTCGTACGCCAGTTCGCCGGAGAACGAGATTCGGGCAACTCTGGCTGGCACGCCAGCAACATCCGCATGCTTGTTCTCCATGAATGCGAACGACTCATTTGAGACATCAAGTGAAGGAGCTAGGCGCTTCATCAATTCGCGACTCTTTGGGCCAACGATTGCAACGGTTGAAATCTGCTCTGTTACCGAAGTGCAGTAAACCTCAAGATGTGGCCATTCGGTTTGCAACCATTCTTCAAGCCAATCCAAAACCTTTGCAGCACCACCAGTTGTAGTTGTCATCAGCCAGTGGTTTTCACTAATTCGAGTTGTAACACCGTCATCGAAAACCATGCCGTCAATGCCGCACATCAATCCGTAGCGGCTCATGCCAACCTTCAAAGTTGAGAACATGTTTGTGTAAATCATGTCCAAGAACTGGCCGGCATCTTTACCTTGAATGTCGATCTTGCCAAGCGTGGATGCATCCATAACGCCAACGCCTTCACGCACTGCAGCACATTCCCGCAGAACTGCAGCATGCATAGTTTCTCCCGACTTAGGGAAATACCATGGCCGCTTCCATTGACCAACATCTTCCATCGGTGCACCACTTGCTACGTGCCAAGAATGAATCGGAGTAGTGCGTTCTGGATCGGAAAGCAATCCTCGGTCACGACCTGCTAAGGCGGCAAATGGAATCGAAATGTAAGGGGGACGGAAGGTCAAGGAGCCAATTTCATCAGGTGCTTTACCAATTGCTTGGCCAATAAGTCCCATGGTGACCGTGCCACTGGTTTTACCTTGATCGTGCGCAGTACCAATCGCGGTGTAACGCTTCACGTGCTCAATACTTCGCATGCCAGCATCAATTGCCCGCTTGAAGTCGCGATACGTTGCATCACGCTGGTAGTCAACAAAGGCTACTAAACCTTGTTCGGCAGTTAACTTAGGCCCGAAGAAGACGGCAGGCTCATCGTCATCACCAAAGTCACCAGCAAGCATTCCGGTAGTGGATACGAATTGGCTGTGGTGCTTTACAACGAATGCCGCGCGCTTTTCGCTCCAAGTTGGCTTGATGCCAATGAAGGTAGCTAAATGCACAACCGGAGTCCAGCCACCTGAAATGGCGAGCAAGTCCGCAGTGATGGTTTCTCTTAAGTCTGACTTTGCCTGGCCAATGGTGACACTGCTCAAAATGCCAACCAAGTTTGCAGAAGTATCTACAACAGTTGCACCTTTGATTAAGCGAATACCAAGTGCCTCAATTGCTTTACGTGAAGACTTCTTGGTGGCCTTGGACACTTTCTTTCTAATGTCGACTACTGCAGCGACCTTAACTCCAGCTTTATGTAATCGAATTGCATCGCGATAACCCTGATTGTCTACGGTCACCACGACTGCAGTGTTGAAAGGATTTGCGCCATTGGAAACATAAGTCGCAGCCGCATGAGACAACATGATTCCAGGACGGTCATTGTTAGCAAAAACTAAGTGACGCTGGAAAGCTCCGGTAGCCAATACGGTGTGATCGGCGCGAACGTGCCAAGTTCTGATGCGTGACATCTCGGTGTGAACATTTGAATCAAGGTGATCGGTGCGACGTTCAGTTGCTACTGAATAACCTTGGTCATACATACCCTGCACAGTTGTGCGCGGTAAGTAGGTAACGTTTGCGCGATCCAGAACTGCGAGGAGTTCAGCTGGAACTGGCTGGCCAAGGTAGGTCAGGTGTCCACCTGCTGCAGGCTTGTCATCCATAACAATGACACTCTTGCCTTGATCAGAAAACTTCTTTGCTGCTTCCAGACCTGAAGTTCCAGCGCCAACTACCAAGACGTCAACATGTCGGTTCGCTTTGTCGTAACGTGAATTGTCACGAGTATCAGGCAAGTCACCAACACCTTGAGCGCTGCGTACGACCAATCCCTCAACTAGTTCAATAGTTGTGGCTGGCTTCAATGGTTCACCAGCGCCAGAGTCGACGTTAACCAATGCATTGGTTTCTTCAACCCAAAGTCCCATGACGCCACGTGGGCGGTCCTTGTATGAGCTGTCGGTGAAATACACGACGCCATTGCGAAGCAGAGCTGAAGCTAGGCTTTCGCCTTTCTCGCCGGAGTACTGTTTGCCGTCGAATGTGAAATTTACTGTGCTCATGCTGGACTCTTTGGCTGTTGGGTGAATGGTTTGTAGGACGGCCCGAATTCGTGGTTGATGGTGTTGCGCCACACATTGAACCAGCGGCGGCAACCAGCGCTGTGAACCCAGCGCTCTGCCATCCAACCCTTTGGATTGGATCGAATAAACACAAACTTGGCCCACTCTTCGTCGGTCAAGTTACTTGAATTCTCGGGATAAGCAACATGTGCTTCCGAGCCGTAGTGAAACTCAGTTTCATCGCGCGGACCGCAATATGGACAAGGGATATGCAACATAGTTATTCCTTAGTGGGCCACGCCGGCAGCGCCGTGCTCGTCGATTAAGTGACCAGAGATGAAGCGATCAAGTGCATATGGTTTTGCCAATGCATCTGGTTCGCCGTTGGCAATAGTGGCAGCCATCACCCAACCGGAGCCTGGTGTGGCCTTGAATCCACCGGTACCCCATCCGGAGTTGATGAATAGGTTCTCAACTGGTGTTAGACCAATGATCGGTGATGCATCAGGAGCGATGTCTACGATGCCACCCCAAGTGCGAAGCAAGTGAGCGCGTTCGAAGATTGGGAATAGTTCACAAGCTGCTGCAAGTTGATGTTCAATCACATGGAATCCACCACGCTGGGCGTAGGAGTTGTAAGAGTCAGTGCCGGCACCCATTACAAGTTCACCTTTATGTGCCTGACTTACGTAAACGTGAACAGCGCCAGACATGATGACGGTGTCCAGAACTTGTTCATTTAATTCGGAAACCAGTGCCTGCAGTGGACGGCTTTGCAATGGAACGTCAAAGCCAGCCATGCCCGCAAGAACGGATGTGTGACCAGCAGCGACCATACCTACTTTGTTGGCTGCAATGTCGCCTTGAGTCGTCTTAACTCCTTGAACTTTGCCGTCAACAATTTTGAATCCAGTAACTTCGCAGTTCTGAATAATGTCAACACCCATATCGGCAGCAGCTTTTGCGTATCCCCAGGCAACCCAGTCATGCTTTGCGATACCACCGCGAGGCTGGAAAGTGGCACCCATAACTGGATAGCGAATGTCTTCGCTGATATTTACGATTGGTGCGATTTCTTTAACTTCTTCGGGAGTTAACCAAACGCTATCGACAGCATTTACGTGGTTGGCGTAGAAGTTGCGCTGCTTGGAACGAACATCACTCACACTGTGGGCGAGCGTCATAACACCGCGTTGGCTAAAGAACATTTCGTAGCCCACTTCTTCTTCTAGGTTTTCCCAGAGTTTGAGTGAGTGATCGTAAATTCCAGCAGACTCGTCCCAAAGGTAATTCGAACGAATGATTGTGGTGTTGCGACCCATGTTGCCGCCAGCCAGCCAGCCTTTTTCAATAACCGCAACGTTGGTAATGCCATGGTTCTTTGCTAGGTAATAGGCAGTAGCTAAGCCGTGGCCACCAGCACCAATGATGATTACGTCATAGGCCTTCTTTGGTTTTTGGTCTGCTACCCAAAGAAAATCTGGGTGGTCCGGAAGTTCTACGGTACGTCTACGAGTCATATTCGCCATAAGAGAAACCTTATCTTTGCTTGATTACGAGCGCAGTCGGGACATCGATGGATCGAACTGCGGATCATCGCTGACTGCAGCTGGATACATTGAGTCAAAGTATTTGACAGTTACTTGAGTACCAAGTGTGGTGTGATCAATTGGCAGCCAGGCGTAAGCGATTTGCTTACCAATGGAATGCCCAAAGTATGAGCTGGTCGTGTAACCGACTGGGACGCCATTTACAAATACCGGTTCTTTACCCATCACAACATGTTCTGGATTTTCAAATACGAGACAAACCAACTTCTTAGTGATTGCAGCCGGATCAAGTGCTTCAAATGCGTCGGCACCGATGTACCCACCACCCTTACGAACTGAGAATGCCAAACCAGCTTCGTGCGGATTGTGCTCACTAGTCATGTCTGTTCCGTAGGATCGGTAACCCTTTTCCAGGCGCATTGAGTTGAAGGCACCGCGACCGGCAGGAATGATGCCGAATTCTTTGCCAGCTTCTATCAAAGTGTCCCAGAGCTTTAATGCCATATCAGCATCTGTGTAGATTTCGTAGCCAAGTTCGCCGACGTAGGAGAGTCTCCAAAGTGTGGCGGGTACCTGATCTAGATATAACGACTTTGCCTTGAAGTATCCGAATGCTTCATTCGAAACGTCAACGTCGGTTAGCTTCTCAACTACCTTGCGCGCATGTGGCCCAAACAAGCCAAGCCCTACAGTGCCAGAAGTTACGTCCTTGATATGAACTGTGTCAGGTGCAGCCGACTTTAGGCGTGCAACATCGATCGCACTGTTTGCGCCAATCATGAAATGAGTTTCGGCTAGGCGAGTGACAGTTACATCGGAAAGAATTCCAGCGTCCTTGGTCAACATCAAGCAGTAAGTAACCGAACCTGGTGCCTTGTCGAGTTTGCCAGTTGTTTGTTCCATCAAGAACTCCATGGAGCCCTTGCCAGTAACTTCGATGCGCTTTAAGGCAGTGATGTCGAATAAGCCAACATTCTCGCGAACGTATTGTGCTTCCGCACCAATGATTGGCGACCAGTAACGTGCTGACCATTCATCACGGGCTGGAGTTGGGTACTTGGCAACTAAATCTTTGTTTGCTTCGTACCACTGTGGGCGCTCGTAACCGGATGCCTCAAGGAAGTATCCACCAAGTTCTTGTTGACGATGGTAGAAACCTGTAGTGCGAAGTGGGCGAGGCTTTTCCATTGGCTGCAATGGGTGAATGATGTCGTAAACCTCAACGTAGTTCTGGGCACCACGCATCTTGATGTGGTTTGGTCCAAGCTGATGTGGTTCAAAACGATTTACATCGCATTCGTGTACGGCAAGTTTTGGATGGCCATCAATAATCCATTCAGCAGTTGCCCGAGCCACGCCGACAGACTGGGTTACCCAAACCGCTTCAGCGACCCAGAAACCCTTCAAGCCATTCCATTCACCCATAAGCGGGAAGGTGTCGACCGTGAAGGAGAACATGCCATTCATACCTTCGACAATTTTGGCGTCTTTAAGTTCTGGCAGAACCGTTCCAGCAATATCTTGAACTGGTTCCCACTCTGGTGCAGTAAATGTCATCTGGCTTGGCATGATCTCTGCTTCATCAAATGGCAAGATCTCTTCGGATTCAACAGTTAATGGGCGATGCAGGTATGAGCCAATTCCCATGCCGTTAAAGCGTTGGCGGAAATATAGATCCTCGCCTTGATGGCGCATGATCGGAATCGTAATTTCTTCTGTCTGGTCGGCTAGGGAAGGAATGTCCTCGGTCCAAGCTAATTGGTGAGCTAGTGGCTGGAATGCTTTAGCCATACCAAACATGCGACCAACCTTTGGCCCCCAAATGCCAGCACACGAAACCACGATTTCGGCTGGGAAGAATCCTTGGTCAGTCATGACGCCAGTTACTTGACCGGCTTCTTGTTCAATTGAGATAACCTCAGTGCGATCTTTAAAGATTGCACCTCGTGATTCAGCAATGCGCTGCAATGCCTGTACCGAGCGAACTGCTTTAGCAATTCCATCAGTTGGGCAGTAAATCGCGCCAAGGATTTTTGTTGGATCAAGTACTGGATGAAGTTCGCCGGCGCGCTCTGGTGAGATAACTTCGGCTTCATATCCGTATGCATGTAGCCATGCAGTCCGACGGTGCAATTCCTTTAGTCGCTCTGGGGTAGTGGCAATTTCTAGGGATCCAACTTGATAGAAGCCTGGGCCATCTTCGTGTTCAATAGATAAAAGTTTGTTGATCGTTTGGTCTGCCATCGCTGCGAGCGTTTTGTTACCGGTGACTTTTTGCACCAAGCCTGGGGCATGCGAAGTTGATCCACCAGGAGCTGGCATTGGACCCTGCTCAAGCACGGTGACATCAGTCCAACCGCGCTCAGTTAATTCGTCAGCAAGTGAGCAACCGACAATTCCGCCACCAATGATTACAATTTTTTTCACGAGCAAACCTCATTCAACGAAAATCTATTGTTGCGAACTATGCAACAGAGTGCGTTGTGCGCAACAAGTCAATCGTCCTCTTTGCACGTGACTTGGTCAAGCGGAATTAAAAAACTGGCGGGCCCAATTTCTTGGACCCACCAGTTTTAGGTGACTTTTTAGTCAGATTTACTTGAGCCATCCATCGACGATGTCCTTGTGAGCATCGATCCACTTCTGAGCTGCAACTGCAGGATCAGTTCCGGATTCGATGTCAGCAGCAACTTCATTCTGGTCTGCGTTAGTCCAGCTGAAGTTCTTGACAATCTTGGTGAAGGCATCGTTTGCATCCATTACCTTAGGTGTTGCCAACTTGATCAGAGGTGACTCTGGGTAGTCGGTTAGACCTGAAGCTTGTTCTGGATCGGTCCAGTCATTGGCTGGGAACTTGATACGAGCCAATGGAACCTTCGCTAGGAAGTTCTGTGGTTCGTAGAAGTAACCAATAGCAGCAGTCTTGTCTGCATCAGCCTTTGTGAATACATCGATCAGTGCCTGCTCGGAACCAGTAGAGATAACTGTGAAGTTAAGTCCGTTAGCTGAAACCATTTTTTCACCGATAGTGGTGTATCCCGGAGGACCTTCGTACCAAGCGCCCTTACCCTTTGATTCGTCAGTGACGAATAGGTCAGCGTACTTGTTCAAGTTTGCTGAGTCAGTGATGTCTGGGTATTCGTCAGCCATCCACTGTGGGACGTACATACCGATTAGGCCGATGTTTCCGTTTTCGCCAACTTCAACAAGTGCGCCACGGTCTGCCCATTCTTGCCAGCGGCCGCCGCCCCAGTCTTCAATAACTAGGTCAACAGATCCACTTTCCATTGCATCGTAAGTAACGCCTGCTTCAGCAAGTGTTACCTGCGAGATTTCGCAACCATTTGCCTTAGCAATTTCGGTTACTACCTGTGCTGAAGCGGTGTAACCAACCCATGCATGCATTGCAATTGCGTACGAACCACAGTCGCCGGCTGGTGCGTCTGATGCTTCAGCATCTACACCCGCTCCACCACATGCGCTAAGCAACAACGCTGCTGCTGCGGCAAGCACTGAAGCTTTAGCACCAACTCTTTTGTTCCGAACCATTCTTATCTCCTCGCTAGGAAATGAACTGTCTTGCGACAGTCCCTCAAACCAACGTTTGTTAGTTTGAAATCTAGTGCTTCGGGGCCGAATTTCGGGCCACCATGTACTGGGCAATTCGGTCAATCATCACGCCGAGCAACAGGATGCAAAAGCCTGCTACTAGGCCTTTACCCTGCAACTCAGGCTTTGAGGACCCGAGCAAGACCAAATATCCAAGTCCGCCAGCCCCGACAAAGCCACCGATAACCACAACTGCAAGTACAAATATCAATCCTTGATTAGTTGCCAAAAGTAGGGACTTCTTTGCCGCTGGAAGTTGTACTTTCGTTATCAACTGCCACTTTGTGGAACCGGTAGAAGTGGCGGCCTCGATCATGTTCACCGGAACATCCCGAATGCCCTGACCGACGATTTTCACCACGATCGGGATTGAGTAAACAATGCCAGTTGCAATTGCAGTAAATCTGGATGGGCCAAAGAAGCCGAGCATAGGTATTAAGTAAACAAAGGCAGGCAAGGTCTGTCCCGCATCCAGAATTGGCCTAAGAGCGCGTTCAGCTCGCGCATTGCGCCCAATCCAAACGCCAGCAATTACGCCAACCACCATGGTCAATAAAGTTGCCACGATGGTTTGGGTAAACGTAATCATGGTGTCGTACCAAAGGCCGGTCGCAACGATTGCACCGAGCAAGGTAGCAGAGACAATTGCTGACCTAATGCCACCAAGGATCAATGACATAAGTGTGATCATCACAACTGTGAGATACCAAGGAGAGTTGGCAAGAACGCTTTCAAGTGGGTTCAATACGCCGACCGTAACGGCTTTACTTAAACCTGCGGTGAGAAATTCCATGTTCTCGGTAACCCATTTAACGGAAGAGTCAGAGGCACTCGCAATTTGCTTGCTGATATCAATTTGCTTTGGAAAGAATGCCGCCCATGCCAATTGACGAGATAGCACAATGCCAACTATCGCGAGAATGCCAGCAATTGCTAACCCAATCCGCCGGCGCTTGCGATCTGCGTCTGAAGGTGGGACGAAGGTATCTTGGCTTGAAATTGCAGCCGAGGTACTGCGGTCCAGCATGATTGCGATAAGAACCACAGCAATGCCGGCAACAAAACCTTCGCCAACATTTCGAATAATCAACGCGTCAATAACTGGCTTACCAAGACCAGGAGCGCCAATCAGGGCAGCAATTACGACGAACGAAAGTGCCGCCATAACGGTTTGATTCACGCCCATGATGATGGTGCGCGATGACATCGGGAGTTGAACTTTTTGAAGCAACTGTCGCTTCGTAGTTCCCATCGAGATGCTGGCTTCAACTGGGCTGGTTGGAACCCCACGAATTCCAAATGCAGTTAAGCGAACGGCAATCGGAATGCTGTAAACCATGGTTGCGATAGTTGCCGAAGCTGGTCCAATAAGAAAGAACAGAGCAAGCGGGGCCAAGTAAACCAAAGTCGGCAGAATCTGCGCTAGATCAAGAATCGGCGTCACGGCTTTTAATACGCGATCCGATAGACCAGCCCAGATACCAACGGGGATACCGATAGCAAGCGAGAGAATGACGGCTGCAAAAGTCATAGCCAAGGTGTCCATTGAGTCAGTCCATAACCCAAGGGCGCCGCAAGCGAAAGTTAACGCAACTGCGGCGGTTGCCATGCGAATGTTTGAAACTGCGTAAACCACAAATCCGATAACGGAAATAACGCCAAGCCAACCAAGCACTGGAATGCTAGAGCTACCGCTTGGAATAGCAATGAGTTCACGTGAAAGCGTTACAAATCCATCGATAAATTCTCGAATTGGGTTAAAGAAGAACTTAAAGGCGGCCCCATCGGTGCGGTTATCTCTAATTGAGTCTGCGACCTCACCTGCCCAAGTAGTAAAGGGTGAGTTGTCCGGATTGTCTAACTCAAGAGTTGCCTTACCACGCAAAAATTGTGCAAGAACGATCCAAGAAAGCAAGAGCCCGCCAAGAATCCACCGCCGACTTATTCGCTTTGGCGTAATCGCAATGATTGGTTCAGTTCGGACGCTCATGCCTCAGTACCGCCACCAACAACTTGCAAGATATCGCGTGACTTGATGTAGCCAATTACATTTCCATTCGCAACAACCGCAACTGGTCCATTCGCATCAAGTACTGCTGCAGTTGCGTCGCGAATAATTGTTTCGGCTGGAATAGTGCGGCCAGTAGCTGTCTCGGTATCAGCCAATGGACGCGCAATTGTTCGAACTGTCAACACATGCGACTTTGGAATATCGCGAGTGAAGTCCTCGACATAGGCATCGGCTGGATTGGCGATTAGTTCTTCGGCAGTTCCCATTTGTACAACGGCACCGTCGCGCATGATTGCAATGCGATCACCGAGCTTAAGAGCTTCTGAAAGATCATGTGTGATGAAAACCATGGTCTTGCCGAGTTCTTCATGAAGTCGAATAACTTCGGTTTGCATGTCACGGCGAATCAATGGATCAAGTGCCGAGAATGGTTCATCAAGGAACATAACATCAGGATTAACTGCGAGGGCCCGAGCTAGGCCAACGCGTTGCTGCATACCGCCAGAGAGCTGTTCTGGATATGCGTAGGCAAATCCTTGAAGTCCAACGAGCTCGATCACTTCATTGGCTCGGGCATGACGCTTTTCTTTGCTAACACCATTTACTTCTAGTGCGAATGCAATGTTGTCGATAACTTTACGATGCGGCAACAATCCGAAGTTCTGAAACACCATCGAAAACTTGGTGCGACGCAACTCACGAAGGCGAGCATCGCTAACCTTCATAATGTCTTCACCGTTGAGCACAACACTTCCAGATGTTGGTTCAATCAAACGAGTTAAGCAACGAACCAGTGTAGATTTGCCGGATCCCGAAAGTCCCATGACAACGAAAACTTCTCCTGGCGCCACATCAAAGGAAACGTCCCTTACTGCGGCAGTATTGCCAGTCTTTTCTCTGAGCTCAGCACGAGGCAAGCTGGCATCAGCACTTCCAACAATCTTTTCTGGATTTGGCCCGAATACTTGCCAAAGATTATTGACCGAGATGGCACTGCTGACTTCAGACATTTACTTGACCTTTCGTTGGGGTGAACCACTCCGATGGTGCTGGAGCTAGATTTTGCCAAATGTGTTTGCGCTCTAGATATTCTGCTAGACCGGCTTCGCCAAGTTCGCGTCCGTTACCTGATTGTTTGAAACCGCCCCATTCAGCCTGGGCTACATATGGGTGGTAATCGTTTATCCAAATCGTCCCGTGACGAAGTCCGCGTGCTACTCGTTGCGCCTTTTCTGAGTCGCTGGTCCAGACGGCACCAGCCAATCCAAAGATTGTGTCGTTTCCAAGCTTGACTGCTTCTTCTTCGGTTTCAAAGGTTTCAACAGTCAGAATTGGCCCAAATGATTCGTCTTGGACGCAACTCATCTCGGTGGTGCAGTTATCCAAGACAGTTGGGCGATAGAAGAAGCCATTTGCAAACTGCGATCCCTCTGGCCGTTTACCGCCAGCTCGCAATACCGCACCTTCAGCAAGAGCATCTGCAACATAACGCTCAACTTTGTCGCGATGCGCAGCACTAATCAAGGCTCCCGTTTCGGCATCTTCATCGTAGGCGCCACCGAGTCGAATCAATTCAGCTCGTCGAGCAATTTCATCGACAACCTGATCATGAACTTTTTTCTCGACTAGAAGGCGAGCGCCAGCAGAACAAACTTGGCCGGAGTGCAAGAAGACCGCGGTCAATGCGTTATCGATTGCCGCATCAAGATCGGCATCAGCAAAGATGATATTTGGATTTTTACCACCAAGTTCGAGTGCTACTCGCTTAACGGTCTCCGCAGAATTAATCATCAATCGCTTACCGGTAGCCAGGCTGCCCGTGAAAGAAACCATATCGACGCCTGGGTGAGTACTTAATGGCCCACCAGCAACAGCGCCTGAACCAAGTACTAAGTTCGCAACTCCTGAAGGAAGTCCCGCTTCAGCAAAAACATCCATCATCATTGATGTTGTCGTCGGGGTTAATTCGCTTGGCTTAATGACAAATGTGCAACCGCTTGCGATCGCTGGCGCCATCTTCCAAGATGCCTGCAAAAGGGGATAGTTCCAAGGTGTAATCATTGCAACAACACCAATTGGTTCAGATGTCATGGTGCTGCGAACATTTTCGCGTCCTGGATCGACTTCACGATCATGCGACTTAGGTGCCAACTTGGCAAAGTATTTGAACACTGAGATCACGTCATCAATGTCGTACCGCGCTTCAACAATTCTTTTTGCAGTATCTTCAGATTCGGCTTGAGCGAATAATTCCTTGTCGCGTTCCAGAATTTCAGCTACTTGTTCCAAAATCTTTCCGCGCTGTTCGCCGCTGAAGGATGGCCAATGTGTTCCATCAAACGTTTTTCTGGCGGAATCAATTGCTGCAACTGTGTCAGCAGCTCCACCTTCATGGAATGTTGCAACTAAGTGTCCATCAGCAGGGTGCAAGACATTTCGGATTTCACCCGAGGAACTTCCTTGGCGCTTTCCGTCGATGAACAACTCTGTTACTTTTTCGTATTTCATAGGTAAAAACCTTACTCCCGCCAGAAGTTCGGATTGCCCGAAAGTTTGGATGCGCTTTGTTTCACAATGTGACCTAATGACTCAAAGTCATCAGGCTTTATTCGACTTGCAGGTCCAGAAATAACAAGTGCGGCTGTTACTTCATCATGTTCATTGCGAATTGGCGCAGCCACCGCCATGAAGTCGGTTTCCATTTCTTGATTCGCAACGGCATAACCGAGTTCTCGCACGCGCTTTAACTCTTTTTCAAGAGCCTCTCCGGAGGTAATTGTGTTCTGGGCCAACTTCGTCCAAGAATCTGGTCGAGCTGCAATTCGATCAGATTCATCCAGCCATGCAGTAAGCGCTTTACCGCTGGCCGTGCAGTGAGTTGGGACGCTTTGGCCTAGCCAGCTTCGCATCGACACCATTGATGGTCCAATAACTTGATCAACATAAAGCACACGATTGTTGTCCAGTACCGCAATATTGACTGTCTCACCAACCTCAGCAGCTAATGCTTTGGTAACAGCGCGCGATCCTGAAACTGCATCAAGTGAACTGGTAACTGAGCCAGCGAGCCGGACTAAGCCAAGCCCAAGTCGGTAACGTCCGCGATCTGAAACTTGGTCGACTAAGCCACGATTTAATAGAGCAGTCATCAGTCGAGAGGCTGTGGATTTATGAACTCCAAGGTCGGCTGCGATTTCAGTGACACCAGATTCACCGCGTTGGGCCAGGATTTCCAAGATCGTCAGCGCGCGATCTACCGATTGAACGGAACTACTTTCCGCCAAATGAGTGTTGCCCATGGCGCAACGTTATGCGTCATGGGCAACACTTGTCAGGCGTTTTACCAATTTGTTAGAACAAACCGACTACTTCACCGTTTTCGAGCTTGATGGTATTTGCTGCTGGAACCTTAGGAAGGCCTGGCATTGTCATGATGTCTCCAGTCACAACAACGATGAACTCAGCACCGGCACTTAAGCGAATCTCACGGATAGCAATTGTGTGACCTGAAGGAGCGCCCTTAGCTGCCGCATCTGTCGAGAACGAGTATTGCGTCTTTGCCATACAGATAGGGAAGTGACCGTAACCAGCATCCTCAAATACCTTGAACTGATCCTTGACGCTCTTATCGGCTACTACCTCAGCAGCGTCGTAAATCTCGGTTGCAATTGTTGAGACCTTATCCCAAAGTGACATTGTGTCTGGGTAAAGCGGCTTGAATGAAGCAGAACCACTTTCCGCAAGTTCCACAACCTTCTTTGCAAGCTCAGTCGTGCCCTTGCTGCCTTCAGCCCAGTGTGTACAACGAATTGCATCCACACCAATTTCAGCGCAGAACTTTTGGACTGCTGCGAACTCAGCATCGGTGTCAGTTGTGAAGTTGTTTACTCCAACTACAACTGGCACGCCAAACTTTTGGACGTTACGAATGTGGCGTCCAAGGTTTGCCAAACCGGCTTCAACTGCTGCAACGTTTTCCTTACCAAGATCATCCTTGGCAACACCGCCATGCATTTTGAGAGCACGAACCGTTGCCACAATTACAGCTGCAGCTGGTTCAAGTCCTGCCTTGCGGCATTTGATGTCAAAGAATTTCTCGGCACCAAGGTCGGCTCCGAAGCCGGCTTCGGTTACTACATAGTCACCAAGTCTTAGTGCTGTGTCAGTTGCCAATACGGTGTTGCAACCATGCGCGATGTTCGCAAACGGTCCACCGTGTACGAATGCTGGGTTGTTCTCAAGTGTCTGAACCAAGTTAGGCATCAAAGCATCTTTAAGAAGAACAGTCATTGCACCGTTGGCATTCAACTGTGCTGCAGTAACGGCGACCTTGTCGCGGGTGTATCCCACAACAATGTTTCCAAGGCGTCGCTCTAGATCGTCAAGATCCATAGCAAGGCAAAGGATTGCCATTACTTCACTTGCAACTGTGATGTCGAAGCCTGCTTCACGTGGGTAACCATTTCCTGGTCCACCAAGCGCAGCTGTGATTTCGCGCAGAGCACGATCGTTCATGTCGATAACGCGCTTCCAAGCAATGCGTCGCACATCAATACCAAGTTCGTTACCCCAGTAAATGTGGTTATCAAGCATGGCGGAAAGCAAGTTATGCGCAGCGCCGATCGCATGGAAATCACCTGTGAAGTGAAGGTTGATATCTTCCATTGGAACTACTTGGGCGAAACCGCCACCGGCAGCGCCACCCTTCATTCCAAAGCAAGGACCTAGCGATGGTTCGCGTAGACAAACAATGGCTTTCTTGCCAATGGCGTTAAGGCCGTCACCCAAACCAACAGTGGTTGTGGTTTTGCCTTCGCCTGCTGGCGTTGGTGTCATGGCAGTGACAAGAATCAACTTGCCCTTTGGGTTTGATTTCAGCGAAGAAATGAAGTCCATGTTGATCTTGGCCTTGGTAGGTCCGTAGTTCAGGACTGCGTCTGCTGGAATACCGATTTTTGCCGCAACGGAAACGATTGGTTCCGTTGTAGCTGCCCGAGCAATATCGATATCTGATTTCATGCGAGTAACTCCTTCTTGCGCTTGTCGACCCATTCGTCAAGCTCTTCTTTGATTGCGGAATCCATTGCTGGAGGTTCGTATTCGTCGATCATCTTGTGAGCAAGTTCATTTGCACGGATGTCGGTGGTCTTTGATCCATTGCGTGACCAGCGATCGAAGTTATCTGAGGAAGATAGGAATGGGCGGTAGAAGCAATCGCGGAAGCGTTCCATGGTGTGCATAGTTCCTAGGAAGTGACCACCATGTCCAGCTTCTTCATGTGCACCAAAAGCAAGTGATGCCTCATCAATTTCAAATGGTGTGAACTCAGCCTTCATCGCCTGAAGAATTTCTACGTCCATGACGAACTTTTCGTAACAGGCAACTAGGCCACCTTCAAGCCAGCCAGCAGCATGCATTACGAAGTTTGTTCCCGCAAGGAAGGTTGCGTGCATGGTCATCAATGTTTGGTAACCAGCTTGTGCGTCAACAGTTTGTGCCGCATTCAGACCGCCACCACCACGGAATGGCAAGTTGAAGTGGCGAGCAATTTGGCCAGTGCAAAGCAGACCCATTGCTGATTCTGGGGTACCAAACATTGGGGAACCGGACTGCATGTCGATGTTGGAAAGGAATGACCCAAATACAACTGGGCAACCAGGACGAACAAGTTGAGCAAGAGCGATGCCGCTTAAGGCTTCCGCAATTTGCTGCACAAGAGACGCAGGAATTGTGACGGGGCTCATTGCACCCATCAAAAGGAATGGCGTTAGTACACAAGGCTGACCAGCTTCGCTGTATTCAAACAGCGATTCCAACATACGGTCGTCCCAGCGAAGTGGTGAGTTGCAGTTGATCAAAGAAATGATCGCAGGAGTTTTTTCAATGCTTTCGCGAGAACCGAAAACGATTTCAGTCATCTTGATAACGTCTCTTGCGTTTAGGCCAGTTACAACGTTGCCCATGTAAGGCTTATCGCTCAATGTCTGCAAGTTGTAGATCATGTCGATGTGACGAGTGTCTAGATGTGCATCGTTAGGTTCAACAACCACGCTGCTTGACACGTCAAGATCGTCAAACATCTGGCCTAGCTTGGTGAAGTTTTGGAAGTCTTGGAGTGTTCCATCGCGACGTTCACCTAAGTCGCGAACGAATGGAGGCCCGTAAACTCCAGCGAACACCATGTTGTCGCCACCAATGATGACGTTGTTCTTTGGATTGCGAGCTTGCAACGTGAATTCGCTTGGCGCCTTAGCGACTTGTTCCAGAATCCATTCCGGATCGAACTTAACGTTGTTGCCTTCAACTTTTTGTCCAGCAGCACGGAACATGTCCAGTGCGCGTTCGTGCATGAATTCAATTCCCATTTCGGAAACAATTCGTCGCCATCCTTTGTCCAGGACAGCCATGGCGTCCTGCGACAGAATTTCGTAACGAGGGCTTTTGTTCTGGAACATAACGGGCTCCTGATCTGCGGCTATCAAATCTGATAACAAGTTGAATTTTTTCATCAAAAGTACTTGACGAATACCCGATATGTTAGCGTACGATGTGGAACATAGGTTCCAGATCGTGAAACTTTATTAAGAGCTTTAGATCTGGATTTCACCTCTATATAAGAGGGAGGCGAGATGAGCGAAGAGTTAGGCGAAAAGCCCGTAACTGGAACGCAATCAATTGATCGCGCCTGCGACCTATTAATCAGGGTCATGAATTCTGAAGACCCACAAACTCTTAGCGAATTAGTTGCAGCAACTGGCTTGGCCAAAGGCACAACTTCCCGAATCCTTAGCGCCCTAGAACGAAGCGGACTTTTGGGGCGAAGTGCCGTAGGTGGATTTGAATCGGGTCCAGTTCTAAACCAATTTGCTGTCCGCGGTGGCGCTTACACCGCACTCATAGGTTCTCTGACTCCGGCAATGGAACGAATTGCTGACATCACGCATGAAACAGTAAGTCTGGCGGTAACTGGACATACCGGAATCGACAATATTGCTCAGGTTGAAGGCTCTTATCTACTTGGAAGTCGCAACTGGGTTGGCGAAAGTGTTCCAGCGCATTGTTCAGCAGCTGGCAAAGTCTTAATTGCCTTTGGTGCGGCTACTGCGCCTAACACACTTGCGCCACGGACTACTGAAACAATCACAGATTTCAAGGTTTTGGATCAACACATCCGAAAAGCTCGCGAAGTTGGATACGCAGTTATTCGAAATGAACTTGAACAAGGACTTATTGCAGTTGCAATTCCAGTTTTGGGCGCAAATGGCAAAGCAGTTGCAGCTTTGTCTGTGAGTGGCCCAGCTGAGAGAATCACACCGGGCGATGAACTACATATTGCGCAACTTATGCGCCGAGAATTAAACCAAGTGCACGGCATACAACAAGAAGGAGCGGCATGACACCCGACGAGATCCTAACGGAAATGTACGAACGCACCATGGAAGGCAATGCACCTCGAGTGCTTGAGCTAACCCAAATGGGACTAGAGGCAGGAATGACTCCTGACACCATCTTGTTCGATGCACTCATCCCATCGCTCGAGGAAGTAGGTGCCCGATTCGAACGTGGTGACTACTTCGTTCCAGAAATGCTGATTGCAGGCCGTGCAATGAGTGGCGCATTAGATGTATTGCGCCCACTACTTGCCGATACCGGCGCTGAAACAGTTGGCACATTCCTAATGGGAACTGTTAAGGGCGACGTTCATGATATTGGCAAGAACTTGGTAAACATCATGCTCGAAGGTGCTGGCTTCCAGGTCATCGACATTGGCGTGCAGTGTGCACCAGAGAAGTTCATTGATGCAATCAAGGAACATCAGCCAGATGTCGTCGGAATGTCTGCATTCCTAACGACAACAATGCCGATGTTCAAGGTAAACATCCACGAAATTACCAAGGCTGGAATGCGCGATGACGTCATCATCATGGTCGGTGGCGCCCCAGTAACTCAGGAATACGCTGACGTTGTAGGAGCCGATGGTTACGCTGCGGATGCTTCAACTGCAGTTCGCAAGGCCAAGGAACTTATCGCTGTTAAGCGTGGCAAGTAACCCAAAGTCATGACAACTTTCATCGCCACAATCGAACACGTAGTCAAGGGTCCCGTCTGGGGTTGCCAAGACTGCGGCCAATGCGTGCTGCATTCAACCGGCATGACTTGCCCGATGAATTGCCCAAAGACACTGCGCAATGGTCCATGTGGTGGTGTGCGAGAAAATGGTCACTGCGAAGTTAAGCCTGAAATGAAATGTGTTTGGCTAAAGGCTTACGATCGCACTCAAGATTGGCCATTGCCAGCAACTTGGAAAGCTGAATACAACCACCTTCGCCCACCGGTCGACAACCGACTAAAGGGAACCTCTTCCTGGAAAAACTTCTTTACCAAGCGTGATCGTTGGACTCCAACTGGTTGGAAGAATTCAACTGACGAATCAGCTGCGCAAGGAGCTGATCACTAAATGTCAACGCTTGAACATAAGTTAACTAAAACAAATGAAACCGTTTTTACTGCAGAGTTTCACACCCTTGATGGCAATGGCTTTGAAAAGGCCAAGAAAGTTGCTGATCGTTTCAGGGGTTGGTTTGACGGAGTAAATGCTACGGATAACACCGCAGCACATGCGCATGTATCAAACGTTGCATCTGCGATTGCCATGAAGCAACTTGGTCTTGAGCCAATTTTGCAAGTTGTATGCCGCGACAAGAATCGCTTAGCGCAACAAGCAGATATCATGGGTGCTTCAATGTTTGGTGTTGAAAACTTTGTGGCGTTAACTGGTGACGATGTGACCGCAGGGGATGAATCGGAAGCTCGTAGAGTCTTTGATCTTGATGGCCCGCAACTAGTTCGCTTAATGAGCACCATCAAGCGCGGCGAATACATGTCTGGTCGCAAGATTGATCCCGCTCCACACATGTTTATCGGAGCAGTTGAAAATCCTGGCGCACCGCCATTTGAATATCGCGTGCAACGCGTAGCAAAGAAGTATGCAGCCGGAGCAAAATTCCTGCAGCTGCAGATTTGCTATCACCAAGACCGTCTTGAAAAGTTCTGTGCTGGCGTTCGCGATGCTGGCTTAGCTGGAAAAATTGCGATTATTCCAACCATTGTTTTGGTTAAGGGCGCACGTCCGCTTAACTTCATGCACAACAGTGTGCCCGGTATTGATGTTCCAGCCGATCAGATTGCACGAGTTGAAAAGGCAGCCGATCCAGCCGAAGAGGCTTACCTGCAGACGCTTGAATTCTCACAGCACGCCCTGGCGCAACCTGGTGTACGTGGATTGCACATCACAGATTTTAGAAATGATGACACCCTAGAACGACTAATGACAGATCTCGGCAGAGTTCGCCGGATAACAACAACAAACGAAGATAAGGACGACCATGCATACAGTGCTTAGTTCCGCCACCAAAACCGTAACCATTGGTGACGATGTACCGTTCGTAATAATTGGCGAGCGCCTGAACCCAACTGGTCGCAAGTTATTCCAAGAGAAGCTTCGTAATGACGATCTGTCAACGATCAACATCGACGTTGCTGACCAGGTTGCAGGTGGCTGCGACATGCTCGATGTAAACATGGGTGTTCCGCTAACCGATGAACCAGCATTGCTTGCAAAGGCAATCAAACTCGTGCAGTCGCTAACTGATCTTCCAATTTGCATTGACTCATCCGTTATCGAGGCACTGGATGCAGGTTTGGCGGTCTACGAAGGTAAAGCGCTAGTGAACTCAATGACCGGTGAAGATGATCGCATGGATGCAATTTTGCCATTGGTAAAAAAGTATGACGCTGCAATCTTGGCTCTTCCAAACGATGAGATTGAAATCCCAATGCTTGCCAAAGATCGAATGGTAATCGTAGAGAAAATCGTTCGTCGCGTCGAAAAAGAAGGAATCCCTCTAGAGAATCTTCTTATCGACCCATTGGCCATGCCAGTTGGCGCTGATCCAGAAAATGCTAAGAACACTCTTGAAACTATTTATCAAGTTAAAGAAAAGTACGGCTTAAACATGTCAATTGGTGCCTCGAATGTTTCATTCGGTCTACCAAATCGCCATGCTTTGAACGCTGCGTTTATGCCAATGGCAATGTCAATGGGCCTAACCTCGGCAATCATGGATGGCCGTACTGCTGAGGTTGTACAGGCGGTTCGCGCTGCCGATCTTCTACTTGGACTAGACCAGTGGGGCGCAAACTGGATTACTAACTTCCGCGCAAACAAAGAAGCTTAATTTCAACCTAGGCGAGAGATAAAACGTGCCAAACGAAGAAAGCACCAACACTGACACGACAGTTAGTGGACTCGGTCGCGTTCAATTGCAGTTCACACCGAGTGGAACCGATGTTCGTGTTCCACCAGGCGTAACGGTCTTTGATGCTGCTTCCTGGAATGGCCTTGCAATTGACTCAACATGTGGTGGACACGGAACTTGTAAAAAGTGCAAGATTCAAGTCATCGAAGGTGAAGTCCCAGTCTCGCGCTTAGACATCCGTGCGTTTAGTCCGGAACAGTTGGCAGATGGTTGGCGGTTAGCCTGCGTAGCTCGGGCTAATGGAAACCTTAAAGTCGATGTGCCGCCGCTTTCTACCCGTCCAAAGGCTGCCACTGTGGGTGTAGGTCGACAGGTTATTCTGCGACCTGCAGTTCAAAAGCGTTATGTCGAGTTAGTAGAGCCAACGCTTCATGATCAACGACCAGACATTGATCGCTTACGCGATGCCATGGATGACTTGGAATTTGAAGCAGATTTGGCAGTTCTGAAAACCTTGCCAACAATTCTGCGCAAGAGCGATTTCAAAGTCACCGCTGTTGTTGTTAACGAAGCCTTGATCGCAGTAGAGCCTGGTGACACCTCAGCTCAGAACTACGCAATAGGCATTGATCTTGGCACGACTACCGTTGTGGCGACTCTGCTTGATTTGGTCACAGGAACTCCAATGGCAGTTAAGTCAATGCTTAACAAGCAGCAGCCATTTGGTGCAGATGTGATTTCCCGAATCTCGGCAACCATGATGGATCCACAGGCAGCCGGCTTGATGCAGACGGCTGGTCTTGCAACTTTGAATGAATTGATCGCTGAAGTTTGCACGGAAGCGCAGATTTCAGCTAATCAGGTTTATGAAATCGCTATTGCCGGAAACGCAACGATGGTTGAAATCTTGCTTGGGGTAGACCCAGAACCAGTGGGAGTTGCACCATTTATTACCGCCGCGCAACAATGGCCAATTTTCACGGCCGCTGAAGTTGGCATCGAACTATTGCCTTCTGCCCGAGTTTTCTTGTTCCCAGCTTTTGGAGCTTATGTTGGCGGCGACATCGTTGCTGGTGTTCTTGCAACAGGCATGGATCGCGACAAGCGCGTTCGACTCTTGATCGATGTCGGTACTAACTGTGAAATCGTTCTTTCTAATGGTGACCAGATTCTCACGACTGCAGCGCCAGCTGGTCCAGCATTCGAAGCAGCCTCCATCGCTTGTGGCATGCGCGCAGCTGATGGTGCAATCGAAGTTGTTCAGGTAACAGATGAAGGAATAAAGCTCGGAGTTATTGGAGATGCGACGCCAGTTGGCATTTGCGGCTCAGGACTCGTGGACGCCGTTTATGTGTTGCATAAAGCGAAACTGATTGATGATTCTGGCCGATTTGTAACAGATGAAGAGGCATTGCAAATTGCCCCGCATCTAGCCTCACGCCTTTTAACGCGCGAAGCTGGAGATCGAATTTTCGTTTTGCATTGGGATGGCGAAGAACCAACGGTTTACTTGTCGCAGCGCGATGTTCGGGAATTGCAATTTGCAAAAGCTTCGATCGCTACCGGTTGGAGACTTCTGCTTGAAGAAGTAGGGCTGGTTGACGAAGATGTCCAGCAAGTATTGCTCGCTGGCTCATTTGGTTCGTATCTTTCACCTGCATCGGCAATCGGCATCGGTCTAGTGCCAAAGCTTCCAGTCATGCGAATTGTTAGCGCTGGAAACGTTGCTGGTGAAGGCGCAAAGATGGTTCTGCTTTCCAGTACGGAACGAAGCGGTGCAACCACGTTGCTTGATGAAGTTGATTACGTCGAGCTTTCAGATCGCCCAGATTTCAATGACAAGTTCTTCTTGGAGTTGGCACTTCCATCATGAGCGTCGCAGTTATAGCTTGTGGGGCATTAGCCGCCCATGTTCACGAGATTGCAGATCGACGTAATCTCACCTTGCGAATTGAACCAATAAACCCAATGCTTCACAATCGACCAGAAGGCATCGCGCCTGAAGTTGAAAAAATGATTCTGGAATTGCAGCCCATCCACGAGCAGGTTGCAATTGCGTACGCAGACTGCGGTACTTATGGCGCCATTGATGAACTTTGCGATAAGTACCAAGTCTCTCGCTTGTCCGGTGACCATTGCTATGACGTTTTTGCAACTGCCGAGAAAATGAAGGCAGAGTTTGAGGCAGTTCCAGGCACATACGTATTCACTGATTATTTGGTAAAAACATTTCGTCGTAGCGTAATGACGGAAATGGGACTGGATCGCTACCCAGAGTTACGTGATGACTACTTCCATTCGTACAAGCGCGTCTTATGGCTAGCTCAACATCAAACCCCAGAACTTGAAGCAGCCGCGCATGATGCTGCTTCCTTAATCGGCCTACCGCTTGAGATAATTCAAGTAGGAGACCAGCACCTTGAAGAGCAATTAATGAAACTAATTGGAGCGTCAAGTGAGTAATTACTCAGAAGAAAGCATTCTCAACTTCTTGGGACCTTACAAGGGAGAAGCCTCAGCTATTCTGCGCTCTTTGCAATTGGTGCAGGAGCTACTTGGCTATGTACCCGATAGCGCGCTGGATTTAATTGCCAAGAATTCCAACGTTTCCCGCGCTGAGGTTTATGGCGTATTCACTTTTTACAGTGACTTCCGATCGACTCCGCCAGCCAAGGTTGTTGTAAAGGTGTGCGTTGCCGAAGCCTGCCAAGCATCTGGAAGCGCTCAACTAATTTCTGAATTGCACGACAAGGGGTATGACATCCATAAGGGAAACATCAAGGATGACATTCAAATGGAGCAAACATTTTGTCTAGGAAATTGTGCGCTTGGCCCCTCGGCAATGGTTAATGGTGCACCGATTGGCAGAGCCACATGCGAGCGGATCTTTTCGGCAACATCAGCGGTGACAGCATGACAAAAGTTTTCGTGCCAATGGATTCGGCAGCCCTATCAATGGGAGCAAATGAAGTCGCTCAGGCGATTTCCGAGCACGCTGCTAAAAATGGACTTGACGTAACAATCGTTCGAAATGGTTCCCGGGGAATGCTTTGGCTCGAGCCACTGGTAGAAGTCGAAACCCCTGCCGGACGAGTTGGTTATGCAAATGTTTCTGCTGATCAAATTCCAGAACTCCTTTCAGCTGGTCTGCTTAATGGCGATTCCCATGATTCGTGCCTTGGAATTGTTGAAGAATTAGAGATTTTAAGGAATCAAACCCGCATCACGTTCGCTCGTGTGGGCATTATTGATCCGCTTTCGTTAGTTGAGTATGAATCACACGGTGGCCTTAAAGGTTTACGAAATGCAATAGCCATGTCACCTGCTCAGGTAGTGGCTGAGGTAACTGATTCGGGGTTGCGCGGCCGTGGTGGTGCTGGCTTCCCGGCTGGAATTAAGTGGAACACAGTACTTAACACCGAATCTGATCAGAAATACATCTGTTGTAATGCTGACGAAGGTGACAGCGGAACTTTTGCTGATCGAATGCTGATGGAGGGCGATCCATTCACTTTGATCGAAGGCATGATCATTGCTGGAATCGCTGTCGGTGCAACAGAGGGTTTGATTTACGTCAGGTCTGAATACCCACATGCCATTGATGTATTGAATCAAGCAATTGCGATTGCGAATGAAAACAAATTGCTGGGCGATTCCGTGTTGGGCTCCGGGTTCAAATTCAAACTAGAAGTTCGAGTTGGTGCGGGTAGCTACGTTTGTGGTGAAGAAACTGCAATGTTGGAAAGCCTAGAAGGCAAGCGTGGAATGGTTCGGGCCAAGCCACCTATTCCTGCACTAGTTGGTTTGTTTGGAAAACCAACTGTCATCAACAATGTGATGACCCTGGCAGCAGTGCCGATGATTTTGGCAGATGGTGCCGCTTCTTATCAAACTTTTGGAGTAGATCGCTCTCGCGGCACTCAAGTCTTCCAACTCGCAGGCAACATCTTGCGCGGCGGAATTGTGGAGCTCCCGTTTGGCATCACGCTAGGTGAGCTTGTAGACACAATCGGTGGTGGAACTTACAGCGGACGTCCAATTAAGACGGTTCAAATCGGGGGACCGCTTGGCGCTTACCTTGGAACTGAATCTTGGGATGTTCAGATGGGCTATGAATCGTTAGCCGAAGTTGGTGGAATGTTGGGCCACGGCGGCATCGTAGTTTTTGATGACACCGTAAACATGGCAAAACAAGCCCGCTTTGCAATGGAATTCTGTGCTGAAGAATCATGTGGCAAGTGCACACCATGTCGCATTGGGTCTACTCGAGGCGTGGAAGTTATTGATCGCATTGTTGCCGGTGAGGATCAGGCTAAGAACTTGGAACTACTCGAGGATCTTTGTGAAGTTATGACTGATGGCTCATTATGTGCAATGGGTGGATTGACACCACTTCCAGTTCGAAGCGCACTCAAGTTATTTCCTGCCGATTTTGGTATAAAAGTAGAGGTGAAGTGATGACAATACTTTCAGATCCACGAGGCACAATGCCGATGCGTTCTGGCATCGGGGAAGCCGATTACGGCACTCCAAAATCAACTTCTGACGTCATGGTCAGTGTGACTATCGACGGTGAAACTCACGTAGTTCCTGAAGGCACTTCCGTAATGCGCGCGGCTGGTGAAGCAGGTTGCGACATTCCAAAGCTTTGTGCCACTGATTCACTTCAGCCATTTGGCTCTTGCCGAATGTGCATCATTGAAATCGATGGTCGTCGCGGCACTCCAGCTTCGTGCACCACACCTGTTGAAGACGGCATGGTCGTTCGCACCCAAACTGCAAAAGTTGCCAAACTTCGCAAGAACGTAATGGAGCTTTACATTTCCGACCACCCACTTGATTGCTTGACTTGCTCAGCAAATGGTGACTGTGAACTTCAAGACATGGCTGGCGTAGCTGGTCTTCGTGAAGTTCGGTACGGAATGGACGGCAAAAACCACTTAGATGCTCCTACTGATTCGTCTAACCCATACTTTTCATTCGATGAAAGTAAGTGCATCGTCTGTAATCGCTGTGTCAGAGCCTGTGATGAAGTCCAAGGCACACTTGCACTCACTATCGAAGGTCGCGGCTTCAATTCCAAGGTAAGTCCAGGTGGCCTGAACTTCCTTTCGAGTGAATGTGTTTCCTGTGGTGCTTGCGTCCAGGCTTGCCCAACTGCGACTTTGCAAGAAAAGTCTGTTATCGATCTAGGTATGCCAACTCGCACTGTTCAAACAACATGTGCGTATTGCGGTGTCGGATGCTCGTTCAATGCCGAACTACGTGGCGATGAGTTGGTGCGCATGGTTCCAACTAAGACTGGTGGCGCAAATGAAGGCCATAGTTGCGTAAAGGGCCGATTCGCATGGGGCTATGCCTCACACTCCGATCGGATCACAAAGCCAATGCTTCGCGAAAAGATCACTGATGAATGGCGCGAAGTTTCGTGGGATGAAGCAATTCAATACACAGCAACCAAGTTAAAGGCGATTCAAGAAAAGTACGGCGACAACAGCATTGGTGGCATCACGTCATCCCGTTGTACCAACGAAGAAATCTTCGTAGTTCAGAAAATGATCCGCGCAGCGTTCGGAAATAACAATGTTGATACTTGTGCGAGAGTTTGCCATTCGCCGACTGGCTATGGCCTGAGCACCACTTATGGCACGTCAGCTGGTACGCAGGACTTTAAGTCCGTTGCGAATTCAGATGTAATTGTTGTTATTGGCGCTAATCCAACCGACGCGCATCCGGTATTTGCATCCCGCATGAAGCGCCGTATCCGTGAAGGCGCGAACTTAATCGTCATTGATCCACGCAAAATCGACCTGGTTGAATCTGCACACATCAAGGCCGATCACCACTTGCAGCTACAGCCAGGTACCAACGTTGCTGTCATCAATGCCATTGCACATGTAATCGCAACTGAAGGCTTAATTGACGAAGAATTCGTGGCAGAGCGATGCGATCCAGGTCCGTTCAATCGCTGGCGCAAATTCATTGAGCTTCCAGAAAACAGCCCAGAAGTTGTTGAAGCGCAATCGGGTGTGCCAGCCGAAACAATTCGTCAAGCAGCTCGCCTTTACGCAACTGGCAAGAATGCAGCCATTTATTACGGCTTAGGCGTTACCGAGCATTCCCAAGGTTCAACCATGGTTATGGGTATGGCTAACTTGGCTATGGCAACTGGCAACATCGGTCGCGATGGTGTTGGTGTCAACCCACTTCGTGGACAGAACAACGTTCAGGGTGCTTGCGATATGGGCTCATTCCCACATGAACTATCGGGCTACCGCCACGTATCTGACAATGCAGTCCGCGAGCAATTTGAAATGCTTTGGGATGTAAAGCTGATGTCTGATCCAGGCATGCGAATTCCAAACATGTTCGATAACGCAATCTCCGGAGAATTCCGTGGTTTGTTTGTGCACGGCGAAGACATTGCACAATCCGATCCAAACACTAAGCATGTTGAGCATGCATTGACTTCGATGGATCTTGTGGTTGTTCAGGATTTGTTCCTAAATGAAACTTCAAAATTTGCACACGTATTCTTGCCAGGTACTTCATTCTTGGAAAAGGATGGAACTTTTACTAATGCCGAACGTCGTATCAACCGAGTTCGCCCAGTAATGGCTGCCAAGAACGGCAAACAAGAGTGGCAAATCATTTGTGAGTTGGCTCAGGCTATGGGCTATGAAATGCATTACGACAATGCCGCTCAAATCATGGATGAGATTGCCGCGATCACTCCAACTTTCAAGGGCGTGAGCTTTGCCATGCTGGATGAGGTTGGAAGTGTGCAGTGGCCATGTAATGATGCAGCGCCAACCGGAACTCCGATCATGCACGTAGATGGTTTCGTTCGCGGCCAGGGTCAATTCATGGAGACACCATTTGTCCCGACTGAAGAACGCTCGAATCGTAAGTTCCCGTTATTGCTTACAACAGGTCGTATCTTGAGTCAGTACAACGTAGGCGCACAGACTCGTAGAACTGCAAACGTCACTTGGCATCCAGAGGACATCTTGGAAATCCATGAATCCGACGCAGCGTTACGCGGAATTGTGGATGGTCAGAAAATTGCAGTATCAAGTCGCATCGGTGAAACTATCCTCACGGCTTTGGTGAGCGAACGAGTTCCTGCTGGCGTGGTACACACTACTTTCCACCACCCAACTAGTGGAGCCAACGTTGTGACTACTGAGTATTCAGACTGGGCTACAAACTGTCCAGAGTTCAAGGTAACGGCTGTTGAGATTCGTCCAGCAGATTCAAGCGCGGCACCAACCAACACGCTTGAATCAGTTTTGACCAAGGCTTAACCGTGGATATTTCAATTCTGACTCGAATGGCTGGTGACATTGAACGAAATGTCCCCATACATGAAGAGACCTACTTGAGAATCTCTGAGCACTTGGTTAAGTTCTGGACGCCAAAGATGCGTTCCGACTTTTACAAACACGTCACAGCTAATCGTGAAGACTTTAGCGAGACTTTGAATAAAGTCGTTGATGAACTTCGCGCGAAAGCGAATGCTTAGTTAACTCGCCACGGAAGTGGAAGTACGCGGATCAAAGTGCCAGCAGGGTTTTCACCTGGTGACACAACTCCAAGTCCATCTGCCTGGGAGAGCCCACGCAACATCGCCGAGCCACGGAACTCAGTAATTTCGGCAACGCCTGACGATAAAACAACTGGAACTACTCGGGTTCGGTCACAAGCAAATACCTTAGCAAGTGGGACTTTTGCCATGCGATACTCAGTTTGCCCAGACAGTCCACGCAATGCTGGCGCTACAACTGTCAAAAAACTTACGAGGGCAGCAAGCGGATTACCTGGCAGCCCTGCAACGAGTTTTCCATCAGGAAGTTTGGCTAGAAGCGTGGGATGACCAGGGCGCATCTGGATTTCGCTAACTATGTATTGTGCGTCTAGTTCTGAGAGCGCAGCCCGCAGGTAATCATGCTCCCCGAAAGAACTGCCGCCTGTAACAATGACAATGTCACCATCGGCAGTTTTGATGGCTGCTAGAAGTTTGGCTAGATCATCATCACAATTAACACTTGAACTAACATTTGCACCTAGGTACTGCGCCCACGGCGTGACTTGCACTGAAAGTGAATCACGAATTTGACCAGGGCCAGGCGTGCCAGATGAAGCCAATTCACTTCCTGTAACCACTACGGTTACAACGGGCTGCGGGTAAACCAAAACATCATCGATAGCTGAACTTGCAGCCAACCCAGCGATTGCTGGCGTGAGAAGGTTCCCAGCTGTGGAAATTGTTTCGCCTGTAAGCGCCTCATCACCAGGTTTACGAATGTGTTGCCCGGGAGTGAAGGAACTCTTGCTTGCCACATCTCCGTCAAACAATGTTGCCAATTCTTGTGGAATCACAAATGCAGCATGAGGAGGTAGGTGAGCTCCGGTACTTACTTTCAGTGCACATCCAGACTCGAGGTATGGCAAGAAACTTCCCGCGTGCAATTCGCCCACTATTCGCCATGGTCCTAGTCCAAAAACTGCGTAGCCATCCATCATCGCGGTATGAGCAGGTGGTAAATCGATGCCTGAAGTTAAATCTTGGGCCAGCACTTTGTTGATGGCTTCAGCCAGTGGCAACTTGATCGCCGGTTTTGGCGCGACCGATTCGAAGCTAAGTGCAACAGCGGAGTCCCATTCCACATTGTGATTCATCTCCGCTGTCATATACATAATCTACCGAACCCATGCCATGCTTTATAACTATGAGCGAGGTAACTGAATCAATTCCAGATTCGATCGTTGTTGCAGGCGGTAAGGCCGCACGCATGGGCGGCTTAGACAAGGTAATGCTCCCGCTAGGGCTCATGGGAAGCGCATTGCTTACAGAAGTGATTAATGCCTGCCCTGGAAAAGTTTTTATTGTTGGCTCACGTCGTGAGTTAGACATAGCAGGAAATGGGAATGTGAATTGGGTTCCCGACTTAAATCCAGGCGGGGGACCAGCGGCTGGGATTTGGTCAGCTCTGAAAAGTGTTTCTACTGAGTATGTTTTCATCTCAGCAGCAGATCAAACGCTCTCAATTGAGAACGTTTCGAAAGTCATTACTGCCGCTCAGAGCCATGATGGAGCTTGGGCCATTCGATCCGATGGTAGCGGGCAGCCTTTGTGCGCCTGCGTGCGGACAGAGCTGTTGCAGGAATTACTTGAACCAACGCAGGGAATAAATCAGTCTCCGCTGCGACTACTTTCCACACTCAACATGGTCGGTGTGACAGTAAGTCCGGATCAAGTCGTTGACTTCGATACATGGCAAGATGTTTCTAAGGCAATTAAGGAAAGCGATGCAATGGATCAAGTAACTCAAATGTGGCTGGCACGCGTAGCAACTTTACTGGATGTTGATCAACACGAAATGCTGACTTCCGAATTACTTGACCTAACTCGTGAAGTTGCACATGGTGTTGAAAGAAAATCTGCACCACTTACTACTTTCCTTCTTGGTTACGCAGCCGGCAAAGATTCTTTAAAGCACGAAGAAGTAAGTAAGTTAATCGAAGCAGTTTCAAACGCAGTAACAGAGTGGCAGATCGTTGACTAGTCAAGAACCAATGAATCCAACGCAGCGGATTCAGGTTTTCAAAACAAAATCCAGCACTACAACTAGCGATCATGTAGTTGGTGAAGAGCCATTAGAAATTCGAATCGATGGTGGCGCAGGATTACACCAATTAGCTATCACCATGCGAACTCCAGGAGCGGACATTGAATTGGGCGCTGGATTTCTCTGGACCGAAGGCCTGTTGCGCACTCGAGAAGATTTAATCGGAATCACCACTTGTAAAGACAAAGAACTAACTCCGCGGGAACAAGAAAACGTGATCGTGGCACGAGTGGCTCCAGATGCGCCCGCGGTAACTCGCACACTTGAACGCCGATTCACGATTTCCAGTGCTTGTGGCGTTTGTGGTTCGACACATATTGATGATTTGCGAGGTCGAGGCTGCTCGAATGTCATCGCACCTGGAATTTCGGAATCTGAATTACTGAAGTTGCCAGAATTAATGCGCCCTAAACAAAAGCTTTTTGATAAGACTGGGGGATTGCACGCTGCTGGACTTTTTGACCCACAAGGGAAGTTAGTAGTTGTCCGCGAAGATGTTGGCCGTCATAACGCAGTCGACAAAGTTATCGGCTACGCATTAATGAATGATTTATTACCTCTAGATGGATATTCCTTAGCAATTTCTGGTCGAGGCGGCTTTGAGATTATTCAGAAGGCAATCTCGGCGAGAATTTCTGCAGTGGTTGCAGTTTCTGCGCCAACTTCATTAGCCGTTGAAACAGCTCGGGAGTTTGGTCTTACTTTGTATGGGTTTACTCGCGACGACTCGGCGACAAAATATTCGCCATTAACTTAAACTCCAAGATAGGTAATTGTTCTAGCAGTTGCACTTGCCACGACAATCACAGTCACCACAAGCTAGTTCACCTGCCCAGGCCTCTCGACCTTCACTTATAGCAAATCCTGCGATCACCAGGCTAGCCACACTGTCTACCCAGCTCCAACCAAACAAGTAGAACGCAATAAGACCAGCCAGGGTCGACACCGAAAGCCAGGCACATAGTTGAGTCTCTTTTGCATCTGCTATTAACAACTTGGATTCCAATTTTCGACCAGTTGTCAATTTCGCGTGCGCTAAAAATGGCATTATTGCAATCGACAGTGCAGTGAGAGCAATTCCAGCAGTACTCACTTCTGTAGATCGTTCAGTAATCAGATTTCGAATGCTGGCAAAAGTTACAAAGCCAGCCAACAGAAAAAAAGTGAGAGCGATTAGCCTTAAAGATTTTCGTTCTTTATCTTCATCAAATTCGTGTGAAAAAAAGGTTGCCCTTAATCTTGCTAGCACCAAGACGGCAGCAAATATTTCAATACCTGAATCGACCCCAAAGCCAATTAGTGAAATAAAGCCCGCTGTGATACCTGCGGCAATCGCGATAAAACTCTCGAAAAGGTTGTAAGCGATTGTGAACTTCTCTAGTCGGATTCCTCGAAGCTGGAATTTCTTAATGCTCGCTGCATCCATTGGCATGAAATAGAACTTAGCAGGGTGCGAAAAAATGGGGTGAGTGACGGGACTTGAACCCGCGACGTCCTGCCGCTTTCGCTCAGCAGGCCGTCAGCGGATTTAACCACATATTAGAAACTGGATCTGCGCCTGACGTCCTGCCGCTTTCGCTCAGCAGGCCGTCAGCGGATTTACAAACTTGGGGTGAGTGACGGGACTTGAACCCGCGACGTCCTGGACCACAACCAGGTGCTCTACCAGCTGAGCTACACCCACCATGTTGCAACAGATTGCTCTGCAGCGAACTTCCCCATTCTATTCAGGGAAGCGTAGTTGGGCTAATTTGGTGTGTGATTGGCGGCAATCTCTTTGGCCTTTGAAGTATCTGGGCCAGGAAGTTCCACGAAAACTGCTTCGCGGTAGTACCTCAATTCGTTAATCGAATCCAAGATGTCGCCTAATGCTCGATGGTTTCCAGTCTTGGTCGGACTGGCAAAGTACGTACGCGGATACCAGCGGCGAACAAGTTCTTTAATGCTGGAAACATCAATGATTCGGTAATGCAGGTAAGAGTCGACTCTTGGCATATCCCGTTGCAAGAAGATCCGATCCACATGAACACTCGAGCCAGCCAGCGGAGCCTTATTTGCCTCTGGAATATGCGAAGAAATGTATTCAAACAATTGTTCTTCAGCAACTTCTAGTGAAACACCACTTGGAATTTCAGGAAGTAATCCCGATTCAGTATGCATGTTGACCACGAAGGGATCCATTGTTTCTAGACGCTCGGCTGGAGCCTGAATAACGATGTTTAAGCCCTCGGCAACTACTTCGAGTTGAGCGTTAGTAATCACGCAAGCAATTTCAACCAACAGATCGTTCTTGAAATCTAATCCGGTCATCTCGCAATCTATCCAGACGATGCGGTCAGACTCTTGGTTTTCGCTCATTGCTCAAGGCTATTAGACGGCTCGTAATGCGATGGCCTGCGGGGGCAAGGTAGGTAAATGACGTAGAGTCAAAGTTATGAAACGTATTTCGATCGCCCTAGTTTTGGTTGGGCTTGGATGTTTTGTTGCTTTTCAAATGATCGGCTCATCCATAGCTGATGATGGCACATTGACTGAACCATTCTTTTTGATTCCCATTGCATGGGCTCTCATTTTGCTAGGTGGGATTCTGGCAGTTGCGACAGTTATCAAGGGTCGAATCAAGTAACGATCACACCAAATTCAACTTTCTTTGACGGTAAACTAGAGCTATGACTCGTTACGGATCTATGTATGGCCCAAATATCACTTTCTTAGGTGTCGATGAATGCGACATCGATGTCCCAGACACATATGCAGATGCTGATGTAGTAATTGTGGGAGCGCCATTTGATGGTGGCACCAGTTACCGATCTGGAGCCCGCTTTGGCCCTAAGGCCATGCGTGAAGTTTGCAACGAAGAACATAACGGTTCCCGTGAAAGCATGGCGCTTCGAGTTAATGGTTTGAAAGATCTTCGCGTCTATGACATGGGCGATGTTGAAATGTATTCAGGTGATGCGGTTAAGTCTTGCGAAAACCTAGAAAAGGTAATCGAAAAAATTGCAGCCTCTGGCGCAATTCCGCTAGTACTTGGTGGCGATCACACTGTGACATGGCCAAACGTCACTGGCGTTGCCCGCGGCGCAGACATGTGGGGAAGAGTTGGCGTAATCCATTTCGATGCTCATGCTGACACTGGTGACATTGCCTTTGGATCGCTGGTAGGTCATGGCCAACCAATGCGACTTTTGATTGACAGCGGCGCAGTTCGTGGAGATCGCTTTATTCAGGTTGGTCTTCGTGGCTATTGGCCACCACCAGACATTCTTGACTGGATGGCAGCTCAAGGAATGCGCTCTTACGAGATGACCGAGATTGTGCATCGCGGCTTAAAAGAATGTATTGATGAGGCGATCGCGCTTGCATTGCAGGAATGCGATGCGATCTATCTCAGCGTTGACATTGATGTGGTTGATCCAGGTTCAGCACCTGGAACCGGAACACCTGAACCAGGTGGCCTGACTTCGCGCGAACTCCTAGATACTGTTCGCCGAATGGCATACCAGCTTCCAATCGTTGGTGTAGACGTGGTTGAAGTCAGCCCGCCTTATGATCACGCGGACATCACGGCGCTACTTGGTAACCGAGTTGTCCTTGAGGTTCTTTCGGGAATGGCACGTCGTCGCAGAGATGATCGTGATGGCACTACTTGGAATCCAGGCCAACCAATCCTTGACGGACGCTAAATAGTTCCGTTATCAAGGCCGGTTAAGACTTCTTGCGCTCTAACTCGTAGTTCAGGTAAATCGCTTAAGCGCTTTAGTCCGTTCACTTGTTGTCCCATTCGGTGATTCTTTGCAAACGCCTCTTTGTTTCGATCCAAGAAGTCCCAGTACAAGGTTGTGAACGGACAGGCGTTATCGCCAACACGCAACTTCGGATCGTAGTGACACCCCTTACAAGACTGGGTCATTCGATTTATGTATGCGCCGCCAGCTGCGTAAGGCTTTGTCATCAACTTTCCACCATCCGCGTGTAATCCCATGCCAATCACATTCGGCACCATTACCCACTCGGTTGCGTCTATGAACTGCTCACGCATCCAATCCAAGAATTCAATTGGCTTGGTTCCGGTTATCAGAGCTAAGTTACTCAAGATCATCAGGCGCGGAATGTGATGCGTCCAAGCCCTGGTTTCTATGTCAGAAACAATTGTCTTAACGCAGTTCATCTTGGTCTTGGTTGAATCCTGAAACAGCGGAAGTAGCTTTCGATCTGCTACAAGCTGATTGTTATCTCGATAATCAGCGCCGAGGTGCCAATACATTCCATTTAGATACTCGCGCCAGCCAATGATTTGGCGAACAAAAGCTTCGACCGAGCCAATTGGGGCATGCCCGGCGTGGTATTCCAGCAAGACTGCATCGATGACTTCGGAAGCGTGCAGTAAACCGTTGTTCAGGTACGGACTTAGTAGTGAGTGATGTAAAGCCCAACTGTCGGCCGATACTGCATCCTCGTAAGGGCCAAAATCTACGAGGCTGGTCTTTATGAAGTGAGCTAACTGAGCCAGCGCACCCGCGCGAGTGGTGGCCCAAGTCTTAGTTGGTTCCATTCCAAGTTCAGCGCACACCTCGAGATCGATTTCATCGCGCTCATGTTCCAGATACGCAGGCCAGGTGTAATTCTTGGGAGGCGGCAGGCGATTGTCTTTGTCATAGTTCCAAACGCCGGTATCAGGTTTTCCATTTTCAACCATGATGTTTAAACGAATTCGTTGCGCCCGATAAAAGGTTTCCATCAGAAATGACTTTTGCTTGTCAGCCCAGAGTTTGAAATCTACTCGCGAAGTTAAGAAAAAATCATTTGGAACGTATTGAACGCCATATTCTTCAAGTTGGTTGAACTGAAGAAATGAGGATGGCTCAGCGGCATAAATTGGCAGCTCGCCAAGACTCTTTCGAACCGCATTTAGGCCATCAATAGTTGTTGGGCTTTTTAGGTAAGTAACTTCAAATCCAGCGAGCTCTAATTCCTTGACGAAGTGTCGAGCGGAGGAAATCAAAAAGAATAAGCGCTCTTTGTGCCACGGGCGACCAGAAGTCATTCGGGCACTTTCAATCAAGACAATGTGATCGTTCTTAGGATCAGCATCCTTCAAAACCCCGTAGCTGAGATTCAGGTGATCAAAGGGAATGTAAAGGATTCGCTTGGTCACTTGGATTTACATTTCTCGGAGCAGTACTTAACGTTTTCCCAGTCGCGCTGCCACTTTTTGCGCCACTCAAACTCCAGGCCGCATGCGGCGCAGACTTTAGGGGCAAAACCATTTTTGGTCTGAGCAACTCTAGGCACGTCTAAACCCTATGGCCCATTGGTTTGAGGGGCAGTTTCTGGGCTAAAAGTCCCCAAATTTCAGGTTCTTAAGTCCTAAAGATTCCCGAAAGACTTGTCAGACCCTAGACGTACTCTTTTTGCAACGGCCAGTTTCTGGCCTGCAAAACAAGGGGTATGCAATATGTCTAATCTGTTCAGCACTTCGCGCCAACGAGTTCTCGGCGTAGTCAGCTTGGCTTTGTCCAGCTTGCTTGTTGTGGGTTTGGTGAGTCCAACTAGCGCTGCGACTTGGGCGGATTTCGCAATCCCTGATAACGGAATAGTTGTATTCCAGGCCGGGGACATCGGCTATGCCGTAACGCCAGCCTGCCAACCTCGCTTGAACGTAACTCATGCCGATGGAAGTAAAGGTTCCCATGCCTTGAACACAACTCCTGAATTTCTTCGAGACATCGGCCTAACCGGTTGCTACACCGAACTTGGGAATGTTCGATCAAGTGACAGCTTTGAATGGTGGACAATCAACGGCACTACCCCTGCTGCTGAAATGCCAATCATTGAAATAACAGACATTATTGCTACTCCTGGCGACAAGACAATAAACCTAACTTGGAATGTTTCCAACAACCCAGAATGGATTGATCGATACTGGTTCTATTTTGAGCGCCGAAGCGTTGGTGGCTTGTATTCCAAGATGGTCAGTGGCAATAACTTAAGCGCGACCCTAAATGTCGTTGCCAATTCCGATGACTGGAAAATCACAATGGCACCGATGCTACGTCTCAGCGGCCGGGTTCCGGAGCGATTATTTAATGCATCTGCAAATGTCATGCCTCTTGCCCCAGCAGCGGTCGCATTGCAGCCAGGCGACAAGTCGCTCTCAGTCTTCTTCGAACCAGGTGCAAATGATCCAGCCAAGATCGCGAGTTACGTAGTGCGAGTTTCGCCAGGGGATGCTGAGTTCACAACTACAGGAAAATCCTTAACTATTACTTCGGGAATCCAAAACAACGTCGAGTATCAAGTCAGTGTTCGTGCGGTGAATGCCGTTGGAGCAGGGGACTGGACGGATAGCAATCGGGTAACGACACGATCTGCGCCGAAGTTAGCAACCAATGTATCAGCTAGTGCAGTTGGAGAGCGCGGCGCCAGAGTCAGTTGGACGGCGGCAAGCGGCGATGTCACTGGTTATCGAGTTACCAGCGTCACGACTGGTGAAGTGAAAGTGGTTTCTGCTCGCCAAACCGCTGTTGTCTTTACTGATGTGGTGGGAAGTCGTTCACGTTCAGCCACCAACTCATTTACTGTTGCAACGATTAATGACTATCTATCAACTATTCCGGCAGCAACAACCACGACTGCTTTCATTCCAGATCGAGCTGTTGCGGTAGCGACATCCGCGGCAAAAAACGCAATTGAAGTAAGTTGGTCAGCCCCGGCAGACATCGAGACGCCAATTAATAAGTACAGCGTTGAACTACTGGGCGCTAGCAACAATGTGGTTGCCATCCTTGAGACTGCAACACCAAGCGCCCTATTTCAAAATTTGAGCAGCGGAGATCGTTACCGAGCTCGGGTTTACGTGCACACTGCCTGGGGAAGAAGTGCTGCAAGTTTGCAGTCCAATCAGTCAACGGTTCAAGGTGTACCAAGTGCACCAAGCAATGCGCTCGTTCGCCAAGTTACTAACGAGGAACCAGCATTATCGGTTCAACTCGGAACCGTTTCTGCAAACGGATGTGCGATTGCATCTTGGAGTGCGACTGCGAGTTGGGTGAATTCAACGGGAGTGACATTTGTACGTGAACTTAATTCCACAGACCAAAATGCAGCACTTGTGTTTTCACAGTTGGCTCTGGGAGTAGAGCATTCGATTGCGATCTCTGCAACAAACTGCTGGGGACAGGGTGCCGTCGCCAATTACACAATTACCCCGCTGGCACTACCGACACCAGTTACCAATGTGAACCTGTCGTTTACAACTTCTGGGGAGTTAGTTGCCATCTGGTCACCGAGTTCCAATGTTGATGTGTCTTCTGTTCTGGTCACCTTGAATCCGGGCAACGTCAGCTACCGAGTTTCTTCGACTACGACAAAAGTTGTTTTCAGTGACGTAACACTTGGTCAGTGGTATCAAGTGAGTGTTACTGCACGAAACTCAGCCGGTAACAGCGAAACTGTAACAAGCGCCGACGTTTTCGCTGCGCTAGCACCAGGTCAAGTAAATGATCTAACAATCACAGTGGATGAAAAAACCGCAATCGCAACTGCTAGCTGGAATCCGCCGTCATTTAGTGGCGCATTGATTTCGGGATACCGGATTTGGATTGATGGACAAGAACCACAGGACGTCACAGAAAGCTCTGTTGAGATTGAGGGGCTAGTTGCGGGTGCTAGGTATTCGTTTACGGTTGTGGCGCTTTCCGACATTGGCAATGGGCAACCGGCAACAATTGAGTTTGGGCTTGCCAACGATCCAATCATTCAAGAGTCTGAGCCTGGGGTGGTTGTGATTTGGGCATTACCAAGCTCACTACGTTCCGTTAAGAGTGTCGAAATCCAGAAGAAGGTTGGCACTAAGTGGAAGACGATTGCCACAGTGAAGGCTAAATCTGGCAAGTACACAATTGCCAAATCAAAGAAAACTGACACCTTCCGAGTCCAAGCACTTGTCACAAAGAAGAAGCAGGTTTCCCTGAAGATCAAGGTTGTGCGGAAGTAGTACTTTCGGCAATCCATTGATCAGAACCTTGTACGCCCGAGAGGACTCGAACCTCCAACCAACAGGGTAGAAACCTGGTGCTCTATCCATTGAGCTACGGGCGCATTGCTAGCAGGAAACCCGCGAGCGCTCCAATTCTATCTATGGAAAACCACTTGTGTTTTGCGCACGTTAGACTCTGACTCATGGCTGAGTTCATTTATACCCTTGCAAAAGCACGTAAAGCCCACGGCGACAAGGTCATCTTGGATGATGTAACCCTGTCCTTCTTACCTGGCGCCAAAATTGGCGTTGTTGGCCCCAACGGTGCAGGTAAATCGACCTTGCTGAAGATCATGGCTGGTGTCGAGAAGATTTCTAATGGCGATGCCATGTTGTCAGCTGGCTACACCGTTGGCATGTTGGCTCAGGAACCAGACCTAGACGATTCAAAGAACGTTATTGAGAATGTCCAAGAAGGCGTTGCTGAAACTATGGCAATGCTGGCTCGCTTTAATGAAGTTTCCGCTCAAATGGCTGATCCAGATGCGGACTTCGATTCCTTGATGGCCGAAATGGGAACTCTGCAAGAAGCCATAGATCATAAGAATGCCTGGGACCTTGATAACCAGCTTGAGCAGGCAATGGACGCACTTCGTTGCCCACCAAGTGATGCTGACGTAAGCGTTCTCTCCGGTGGCGAGCGTCGCCGCGTTGCGTTATGCAAGCTTTTATTGCAGCAGCCTGACCTATTACTTCTCGACGAACCAACTAACCACCTTGATGCCGAAAGCGTTAACTGGCTAGAGCAACATTTGGAAAAGTACCCAGGAACAGTTATCGCGATTACTCACGATAGATACTTCCTCGACAACGTTGCGCAGTGGATTCTGGAACTTGACCGTGGTCGTGCCTACCCATACGAAGGCAACTACTCGACATACTTGGAAAAGAAGCAAGCTCGCCTAAAAGTTGAAGGCGCAAAAGATGCGAAACTTTCTAAGCGACTACAAGAAGAACTTGAATGGGTGCGTTCGAATGCGAAGGCTCGCCAGACTAAGAGCCGCGCACGTCTTGATCGCTACGAAGAGATGGCAATTGAGGCGGAAAAGACTCGCAAGATGGACTTTGAAGAAATTCAGATTCCACCGGGCCCACGCTTAGGTAACGTAGTAATTGAAGCTGACAAACTTGGTAAAGGTTTTGGCGATCGCATTTTGATGGATGACTTGTCATTCACATTGCCGCGCAACGGCATTATCGGTGTGATCGGACCTAATGGTGTTGGTAAAACTACTTTGTTCCGCATGATTGTTGCAGCAGCAACAGGGGATACCAGCGACGCCTCAACTCAGCCAGACTCTGGATCGCTTCGGGTTGGAGAAACCGTAAAGCTTTCTTATGTTGACCAGAGTCGTGCAGGTCTAGATCCAACTAAGAACGTTTGGGAAGTTGTTTCCGATGGTCTGGACTGGATCAAAGTTGGCGCCGTTGAAATGCCATCTCGCGCTTACATTGGAGCATTTGGCTTCAAGGGCCCGGATCAGCAGAAGCCGTCAGGTGTTCTTTCCGGTGGTGAGCGAAATCGCTTGAACCTGGCTTTAACTTTGAAGCAGGGTGGAAACGTTTTACTCCTTGACGAACCAACTAACGATTTAGATGTTGAAACTCTAGGATCCTTGGAAAACGCGCTACTTGAATTCCCTGGTTGCGCGGTGATCACATCCCACGATCGCTGGTTCCTGGACCGCATCGCAACTCATATTTTGGCTTACGAAGGCGATTCAAATTGGTTCTGGTTTGAGGGCAACTTCGAGTCCTACGAAAAGAACAAGATTGATCGCTTGGGCGCAGACGCTGCCAGACCACATCGCGCAACGTATCGCAAACTAACTCGCGGTTAGTCGATGCCAGCGTTAACGATCCCAGTTCATTTGCGCTGGGGTGATATGGATATCTTCAAGCACATTAACAACGTTGCCTATGTTGGTTACCTGGAAGATGCTCGCGTAGCTCTGCTAGCAAATGCAGGTTTTGCACCAGACTTAGATGGTTTCGGGCAATTAGTAGTTCGGCACGAGATTGATTACGTTAAGCCATTGGTATTTCAGCCTGAGCCTATTGAGATGACGGTTTGGATTGAATCAATGGGTAACACTTCGTATGTAATCGGCTACTCGATGCACGATGGTGAAGTTGAATACCTTCGGGCCAAAACCACCATGGTTTGCATGGATATGGAACGCGGTCGCCCTGGACGGATACCAGCCGAACTTCGCGAAACTTACACGCGGTTAATGCGAAGCTGAATTAGCTTTTTCAGCTTGGGCAAGAGTTGGAATCTTCTTAAGCAAGAACATGCAACCTGCAGCAATTAAGCAAAGGATTGCGGCTGTGTACCAAGCAATTTCATAGTCACCATTTGTCTCACGGATCCAGCCAGCAAATGAGGCAGCAATTGCAGCTCCAATCATGTGGAATGCAAACACCCAGCCGTAAACCACCCCCGAGCGCGCCAAGCCAAAGTATTCGCGACACAGTTGGACGGTTGGCGGAACCGTTGCAATCCAGTCCAGGCCATAAAACACAATAAAGAAAATAAGTGGTGGATTAACATGCGGACCCAGCACTACTGGAATGGTAAGAAGTGCCAATCCACGCATACCGTAAAAGAAAACTAGGAGCCACATTGAGCTAACTTTGTCCGTCAGGTAACCGGAGCCAATAGTCCCGATCAGATCAAAGATTCCGATAAAGGCTAATAGTGATGCTGCAGTCGTTGCTGGCATCCCGTGATCATGAGCCGCCGGAATGAAGTGAGTACCAATCAAACCGTTCGTTGACCAACCACAAACGAAAAATGTAAACGCTAAAACCCAGAACGCTGGGTGGCGCATAGCGGTCAGCAAGACTTCAATTGCCCCGCGAGCGGTAGCAGGGGCAGCTGGTCCCATTTCAGGCTCTTCTGTGGCGCCATAGGGAAGTTGACCAACATCAGATGGCCGATCGCGAAGAAATACAAACACAATCGGGGCAAGTACTGCACAGAAAGTTGCAACGGTAATTGAAGCACTTCGCCAACCGTTGGAATCAATCATGAAGGTCAGCAGCGGCAAGAAGATCATTGATCCAGTTGCGTATCCAGCAGAGAACATTCCCGTTACTAAACCGCGTCGCTTAACAAACCATCGGTTAGCAACTGCAGCTCCAAAAACTAATGCCAGACAGCCAGTTCCGAATCCTACGAAAAGCCCCCAGAGAACTACTAAGTGCCAACTTTGCGTCATCAAGGTAGTTAGATAAAGACCCGAAGCGACTAGCAGCAATGCAGACGCAACAACTCGTCGCATTGAAAAGCGTTCAATTAAAGTGGCTGCAAATGGAGCAGTGATCCCATACATCAGTAGGTGTAGCGCAACGGCGCCAGATGTCAGACTTCGGGACCATCCAAACTCTTCTTCGAGCGGAACGAGCATTACGCCTGTAGTTGACCTAAAAGCTGCTGCTGAAATCAAAGTTAGAAAAGTTATTGCAACAATCCACCACGCTCGATGAATTCGCGAAAGCCCTAACAACATGTTGCAAGGCTATCGGTCAACCAGAATCTATATCGGCAGTTAAGGAGTATTCACCAAACTGTGGGCAGCCGAAACTAGGTAAGTCCACAGTTGTTCTCGCAAATCCTCATCCATTTGAATTTGGGAGAGTGAAGCATGCATGTGATAAATCCATCGGTCTCGGGCGTCACCGTCGATTACGAATGGCATGTGTCGCATGCGAAGTCGTGGATGTCCACGCTCTTCCTGGTAGATCGATGGCCCACCCCAGTATTGCTGCAAAAAAAGGGTTAAGTGTCGGCGAGATTCGGTTAAGTCCTGATCCACATACATCGGGCGCAAGACCTCATCGGTCTCAATACCTTCGTAAAAACCATCGACTAGTTTGACGAAGAATTCTCCGCCACCAACTGCATCAAAAAGTGATTGCTCCACGCCTCTATTTTGCCGTATTCGCTGCGTAATTCTGTGCGTCTAGTTTTCTAGCGGCCTTCGTTATGTTCCTGGTCATCGAACCAAAGACAAACCCATGAAACGGCCAGACCGACCACCAATACAAGTGACCCGACAGCCCCTTTGGATGATAAATCGCGTGCTGGTGATACATGGTTTCGCCCGCATCATTTTGTTCAACGCGTAGTTCGAGCCACGCAAGACCTGGCAGGTGCATCTCAGCTCGAAGTCTTAGTAGTTCCCCAGGGACACACTCTTCAACTCGCCAGAAATCTACAATCTCGCCAGCGAGCAACTTGTTGGGATCGCGCCGACCGCGTCGAATTCCTGGACCGCCAAAGAATCGATCAATCAGTCCACGGGTTTCCCAAGCCAACGGGAAGGAATACCAACCGTTTTCGCCGCCAATACCTTCGATGATTCGCCAAAGGGATTCTCGAGTTGCGTGCGCTGGTACGTAACGGTCATCTGTGTACAGCGAGCCGCCCGCCCAATCGGGATCTGTTGGTAGGGGATCGCTTGGTTCGCCAACCATAGAAGCCGATGACCAGCGGGATGTCACGTTTGCCTGCTTAATTCTTGTCAGCGCAATTGCAACTGAATCTTCAAATCCAAGCAACCCTTCAGGTGGATCCGGGATGTATTGCTTAATGTCATGTTCAGCGCAGATCACTTCAGTTTTCAAGCTATCAACTAATGGCCGAGCAATATTTTTTGGTACTGGTGTTACCAGGCCGATCCAACGTGCCGATAAACCAGGGGACAAGATGTTGATTGGCAGGATTATTCTTTTCCGCAGACCCGCAACCTTTGCATAGCCATGCATCATTTTTTGGTAAGTCAAAACGTCAGGCCCACCAATATCAAATGTGCGGTTGAGTCCAGCTGGAAGATTTCGCGCTTCCATTAAGTAGCGCAAGACATCGCGAATTGAAATTGGTTGGATTTTGGTGCGGACCCAGCGAGGCGTGATCATCGCCGGAAGTCGCTCAGTTAAGTAGCGAAGCATCTCAAATGAAAGGCTTCCGGACCCGATGATTACGGCTGCGCCAAAAGCGATGGTTGGAACTCCAGAACTTAGGAAAATATTTCCAACTTCAGCACGTGATCGTAAGTGCGGGGAGAGTTTTGGATCATTTTGCAGCCCACCGAGATAAATGATTTTGCCGACTTTATTGGCCTTAGCTGCTTGAGCAAACACGTCAGCCGTGTGACGTTCGATTTCTTCGAAGTCACCTGCGCTTCCGATGGCATGAATTAAGTAGTACGCGACATCAACATCGCGAAGTGCTTCATCAGAAACATCTGGATCATCTGCAGTGCCAACGACAATCTCAACTTGGTCATGCCAGGGATGTTGCGAGATTCGCTCTGGATGCCTTACGAGAACTCGAACTCGTGCGCCTTCCGCTAGTAAGCGCGGGATTAGGCGACCACCGATGTAGCCAGTGGCTCCAGTGACAAGGCAAAGTTGGGACATACCTAAGTGTTACGGGTTATTTCCGAACGCGCAGGTTGGGGTTACTTACTTTTCCCAGCTCGTGTTTTGGCTGTGGTTAGCCACATTCAAAATCTCACCATTTCGTACGTACCAAAGCACACCAGCTTCGTCACGTACTTTTGTGGTGCGCAAGGCAACCGCTTCAACTTTGCCTTTGACCGTACCAAATTCGACAACATCACCGATTCCAAATTGGTCTTCCAGAATCAGGAAGAGACCAGAAATGAAGTCCTTGACCAGGGTTTGAGCACCAAAGCCCAGCGCAACGCCTGCAATTCCAGCACTAGCTAGAAGTGGCCCAATATTCACTCCGAAGACCGAAAGCACCATCAAGGCCGTAGTTCCCCAAATGACGACGGAGGTGAAGGTGTTTAAAACCGTGGAAATTGTCTCGCTTCGTTGGTCCCGCCGCTCACTCGCGCCAAAGGCCTTGCGTAGCAGGCGATTACTTGCGCGGGCCAAAATGTTTCGGGAAACAAATGCGACCAAGATAATGACGATTATCTTCAGGGGTTCCCCGAGGAACCATGCGAGGAATTCGGAATAAGTCATACCTCTATCTTTGCGACAATCGACTGGCTTGTCTTGGGTCCAAGTCGTGTCGAACAAGGTTTATCGTAAAGTAGAGGCATGAAGACAAGCATTCGTCGCCTTTGGTCCAGTACATCAGTTGCTGCTGTTTTGATTTCTACTTCAGCAGCGCCAGCATTTGCAGAATCCACCAAACGCGATGACGGTGACCAACCAGGCGAACCAATGGGAACACTCAATGCCATTCTTTGGTTCGTTGTGTTGCCGCTTGCAATCTCAGGCATCATTGCACTTTTGACTATGGGGCCAAGTTGGACCAGCGCCGCTCGCAAATCAACTCGTGACGGTTACCTAGATGACCCAACACTTGCTGACCGCGAAGTTTCAAGTAGCGATCGCTCCCAAATCGGCTACTAATTAATCTCAGCCGCTGATTCAGGTCGGATTAAGCGTTAGCTTGCATCAAATGCTTGGCAGCGCAGCGAACGCGCAACGTTATCTCGCAGTTCACGCACCAACCGGATCGCGCCAACATCACTTGATCCGCTGATAAATGCATCAGCCTTTGCCAGGATCTCCGGGGAACCAAGCAACGATGGGAACAAACCTAAAGTAAGGGTTTGAGCAATCTCATTTGTGCGAGTTTCCCAAACATCAGCAATAACAGCGAAGTACTTGTCTACGTATGGCACAAGCAGTTCGCGTTGATCAGGTTGTGAGAATCCGCCAACTGTTGATTCAAGTAGCGCATTGGCAAGGTTATGGTTTTCAATGACCGCATTCCAAGCAATTAACTTAGCTTCAGCTGTTGGAATTCCAGCGCGTGCAGATGCAGCTTGGCGCTGACCGCCAGCAGTGTTATCCCGCTCCAATTCTTGATCAATAGCCACCTCAGGCAATTCACCCAAAGCAACCAATCGAGCAACAAGTTGCCAGCGCAAGTCAGTGTCGACTACTAATCCCGCAGGGGTCGCACTGCCATCAAGCCAGCCGGCGATAAGTGCAATGTGGTCTTTAGTTCTGGCTAAGCCGGCAATGTTTTTGACGAATGCAAGTTGATGATCGCTACCAGGCTCGGTTTTTGCCAAGGCTTCGATCAGTGCGGCAGCTAACGCATCGCGATTTGCGGCGCGGTTTTCTGGATTACCAAATTGTTCAATTGCTGATCGTGCTTGAAGGAGTAATTGCTGAGCGACGCCGATTTCGATACTTCCAAGATCGGCACTGAGCACCATGTTTAAGTAATCGGTGGTACGCATTTCGGCATCCCGAGTCATATCCCAAGCTGCGCCCCAAATCAGGGCGCGGGAAACGCTGTCTTCGATGTCTCGCAACCCAGTTGCAGAGGTCTTTGCTGATTCCTCATCTAGGCGAATCTTTACAAAGGTGTAATCACCATCATTGAGTAGCAATAGATCTGCAGCTGGCATGCCAACTAACTCTGGCACTTCAGTCCGTGCACCATCGACGTCAATTTCGATTCGACTGTCGCGCTTAATTTTTGAACCAGAACGGTTATACAGACCGATTCCGATGTGATGTGGGCGAAGTAATTGATCCACACCCTCAGGCGCCACAGGTGGTTCTTGAATTACAACTACGGATTTGTATTTTCCGTCTTCAATTTCGATTTCTGGACGCAGCGTGTTAACGCCAGCTGTTTGTAGCCAGCGCTGGGTCCAATCTTTCAAGGAGCGACCACTTGCCGCTTCAAGCTCTACCAGCAAGTCCGATAATTCAGTGTTGCCCCAGGCATGCTTCTTGAAGTACTCACGGATACCTGCAAAGAAAGCGTCCTCGCCAACCCAGGCAACCAATTGCCGAAGCGCTGAAGCGCCCTTTGCATAGGTAATGCCGTCAAAGTTAACTTCAACTGCATCTAAGTCGAACATGTCTGCAACGATTGGGTGAGTAGTTGGCAGTTGATCTTGGCGATATCCCCAGGCCTTGCGTTGGTTTACGAAATTGACCCACGCCTCTTTGTATTGAGTTGCTTGAACTGAGGCATGATGGGCAGCCCATTCTGCGAAACTTTCGTTTAACCACAGGTCGTCCCACCACTTCATGGTGACTAAGTCGCCAAACCACATGTGAGCCATTTCGTGCAGGACGGTATTAGCGCGCTGTTCGTAAGTTGCCCGAGTCACCTTGCTACGGAATACGTAACTTTCATGATGGGTAACACAGCCAGCGTTTTCCATCGCTCCCGCATTGAATTCTGGAACGAATAGCTGATCGTATTTTTCAAATGGATAACCGAAATCGAAAGCTTCTTCAAAGTACTTAAAACCTTGCTTAGTAACAGTGAACAGATCTTCAGGATCAAGATATTCAGCAAGTGAGTTACGGCAAAACAATCCAAGGGGATAAGTTCCAAATTTTCCTTGGTACTCATCGCGCACTTCGCAGTAAGGCCCAGCAACGATCGCCGTGATGTAGGTTGACATTTTCTTCGTTGCAGGAAACTCCCATTTCGCGACGCCATCACGAACCGGAGTGGTGGTCGGAGTAATCGAATTGCTTGTGACTTTCCAGTGATCTGGAGCGGTCACAGTAAAGGTGAAGGTCGCCTTTATGTCAGGCTGATCAAAACACGCGAAAACGCGACGAGCGTCAGCAATTTCAAATTGCGTATATAGGTAAACCTCATCATCAACGGGGTCAATGAAGCGATGCAATCCCTCGCCGGTGTTCATGTACGCAGCTTCGGCTTCAACTACTAGAACGTTGTGGGTTTTCAAATTGTGTAGTGGAATGCGAAAGCCATCGTGGGTAGAGGTATCGAGGGATTCACCATTTAGTTCAATTCGTTGAACCTTGGGAGCGATGAAGTCGATCCAAGTTGAGTTACCTTCACGAGCAGTGAAGTGGACAGTAGTTCGGCTACCAAAAGTGTCATCGCGAGTCGATAGATCCAGCTCCACCTCGTAGTTTTGCGCCTGAACAACTGCAGAACGTTCACTTGCTTCCAACCTAGTGATGTTGGTGCTGGACATAGATACTCCCGAATTTTTCCTGATTGACTCCATCTTGACACCTGATGCTGATGCCCGCAGATGCGGGTCTAATCTGAATTCATGACTGAAACAAATAGCACTGCAGATTTTTGGTTTGATCCCATTTGCCCCTGGGCGTGGATCGCCTCGCGCTGGATGCTCGAAGTTGAACATGTTCGCCCCGTTACTACGAACTGGCATGTCATGTCGTTGGCAGTTCTAAACGAAGGACGCGAGCTACCTGAAAAGTATGTTGACTTAATGAAGCGTGCTTGGGGACCCGTGCGCGTTGTTATTGCCGCAGAACAAAAGCATGGCAACAAAGTAGTTGGACCCCTTTACACCGCACTTGGCACACGAATTCATGATCAAGGTCGAGGCGATGATTACCTACCGGTTATTGCAGAAGCACTGGCCGAATGTGGACTTGAAGAAAACCTGATTGAAGCAGCTTTGGTAACCGATCACGATGAAGCTCTAAAGAAGAGTCATCATGAAGGCATGGATCCAGTTGGTATGGATGTTGGTACCCCAGTTATTCATGTAAATGGAACCGCATTCTTTGGGCCAGTAGTAACCCCAATCCCACGCGGCGAAGCAGCCGGCAAGCTATGGGACGGCGTAGTGCTGGTCGCAAGCACAGATGGCTTCTTTGAATTGAAGCGAACCCGCACTCGGGATCCAATTTTCGATTAAGTTTTGCTCAATACGAGTCAAGGAGAAAACATGCGCGTTCATTTAGCCACTGATCATGCTGGACTGGAATTCAAGGACGAGTTAACTCGCCACTTAACCAGCAAGGGTTATGAAGTAGTCGATCATGGCGCTTATGAATACGACGCGGAAGATGACTACCCAGCGTTTTGTATCGCCGCTGCGCAAGCTGTGGCTGCGGAGCCGGGCTCACTTGGTGTTGTCTTCGGTGGCTCTGGAAATGGTGAACAAATCGCAGCAAATAAAGTTGTTGGTGTTAGAGCAGCGCTTGCCTGGAGCATCGCCACTGCACAACTTGCAAAGGAACACAATGATGCAAACGTTGTGGGGATTGGCGCTCGCCAACATTCCCAAGAAGAAGCTTTCGCAATCATCGAAGCCTTTTTAGAAACTCCGTTTAGCCAAGCCGAACGTCACATCCGCCGAATTGGGCAGATCGCTGAGTACGAATCCCGCTAGTGATTGCAAGTGCAAGGCTGAGTTGAATCACCCTTGCAACGCAAGCAAGTTGCCATTGATGGCGCAACATCCATTGCTGGGCTGCGCTTAAAGAATCCAACTGGCTTCAAGGTGAATCCCAAACGTTCAACTGGCATTACTGGCCAATCTTCAAGTCTTGGAATGTGATTTAAGCCAAATACGTACCACATCACAACATCTTCATTTTCAAGTGATCGATTGGCTTGCGACCAACGCGGCAAGCCATCGCCACCTGCATGTTGATATGGATATTCGCCAGCTGGGTACCGTTCTGCCTTGGAATTCTTAGTCACCCAGAGATGTCGGTACATGAAGCCAGCGCGCTTACCAATAACGGATTCTGGATCTGCAAACGGTAAACAATTCACGTTTCCAAGAATCTTGAATCCAACTGGTTGACCCACATGGTTTTTCTTATTTGGGTTAATAATTTTCCAGTACCGAGACTTGGCGAGATCAAGGAGGCGAGCTGCATCGCTTTCAGATTTGATTACATCCTGGGAAGTTACGTAGGCGCTACCATGCGGATTCTCTGGACCAAATGGAGTGGCAACAGAGTCAACTTCGATAACAGTGTTTGTGCCACCGTCTATGTCTAGGTCAAGGCGTGCACAGAACGTGTGCTGGTGATACGGCGCCCACAACCCTTCTTCCAATTGTGTTGCTGAAGGATGTGGAACACCAGGTGCATCTGAAAGCGTAAGCAAGATTCCGGTTAGTTTTGCTTCAAACTCAACACTGCCATCTTGGTAGAAGTACCAGTAGTAGCCATATTCGTAATTGTTAATCGTGACAATCGATGAAACTACAAAGCGACGGCCGCGGCGAACTTCGACATGGCCATCAACGTCAACGTGCTTCCAGAGAATTCCGAAATCTTCTTCATGCATGCAAATTGCATTTTTGATTTCTTTTACATTGCCTTCAGGCGTTAGGTGGGCTACGTCGAGATAAACAATTTCACCAAGGCAATCGCAGCCAAGGGTTAGAGAGTTTGTGTAGTTTCCTAATCCGTATTCACCGGTGTCGAATGCGTTTTTGCGATAGGTACCCTGACTTGGATCACCGTAAGGAATAACCAGCTCTGCAATTGAAAGGCGATACCCGATTCGTCGTTCGACGCCATTGTCATCAAATCGAACATCATGGATAACTAGGCCTTCACGCTGATCCCAGCCCACGCGAAAGTTCCAACGCTCCCAATTAACTTTCCAACCTTCGATTTCGCAGGACACTCCATCCTTTTGAACAATCTGAAGATCTTTAAGTTTGACGTGACCGCCAGTTTGGGAGAGTCGGAAATCACCAGATGCCATTGGTGTTGGCGTTACTTCACCATCTTCAATATCGACAACTTCTAGAGTTTGTAAATCAATAATCGCGTACAACCCATTTATCGGATGTGCGTACATATTCGAATCTTGATTTGGCTTCATCCACATTGGCGTCCAAACTAAACGCCTGCCGTCATCTAGATACTTTGGAATCTGAGCGCCAATTGGCCAGGTTTCGATATGCACCTGTTCGTCTGGATCGGTAACTCCACGGCGGATTAGTGCTTCGCGAATTCTTGAGTCAGCTTTCGCTACTGCCATTGCGGCTGTTGATTCAGTACTTAAGACGGGTGACTTTGCGCCCTCTATCAATTTCCAGCTACGAACTTCGCCCGTTGTAGTTATGACGCCTTCATAAACTTCAGCGGTGCTTCGATCCAGAATTGCGAGCCTAGCAGCACGAACTAGTTCGTCACCGGCGTTCCAGGCAAGGACCTCTGCTTTGTTCGGTTCTTCTAGTTGGCACATCGCAACTAGGTGACGCTCGGTTAAGTTCCAGGCCGTTTTTGCATGATTAAAAACAGTGCTTAATTCATCAGAAGATAACGGGTCAAGAGGATGTGCAAAATTGGTTGACATTAGACAAGCCTAATAAACCTAAAGGGTTGCTGTCCTTGAGATCTTCAATAATCTCGGTCGCCCGCGAGTCACATGTTCGTGCAGAGCGCTTCGCCTGTTATGGAGTGGGTGACCTTGCCAATCGATCTTCGATTGGCCAATGAAAACCGCCGAACCTTCGGTTCGATCCCGGTCGCCCGCGGGCAAGAGAGCGTGATTCAAATCTATTGATTTGAATTAAATGAGCACTGTCCGGCGGTCGCCCGCGGAATGAGCGGAGCGAATGGAGCGGGTGACCGGGATCGAACCGGCATGGCCAGCTTGGAAGGCTGGGGCTCTACCATTGAGCTACACCCGCGTAGCCAATGTTTCAATTGGCTGGGATTTAGACTATCGCATTATTTCTACTAGTATCGAACAGCAAGATCGGGGCGTAGCGTAGTGGCTAGCGCGCCTGCTTTGGGAGCAGGAGACCGAGAGTTCGAGTCTCTCCGCCCCGACTCGTAGTTGTGGAGTCCGCCCTATTGATTAGGGCGGGCTCTACACATCTAACGCCTAAGAAAAACGCCTAATAAATAGGAGAGCCGTGAAGAGCGCCGTAGAAAACATTTCCCCATCCCGCATCAAGATCACAATCGAGATGCCGTTTGCTGACTTACAGCCATCCTTGGATTCGGCATACGCGCGCATCAGCTCCCAGGTAAACATTCCAGGATTCCGAAAAGGAAAAATTCCGAATCGCATTATTGACCAGCGTGTTGGACGAGGCGTCGTGCTTGAAGAAGCGGTCAACGATGCAATTCCATCCGGCCTGGCACAAGCGATGATTGAAAACAAAATTGTTCAACTAGGTCGTCCAGAAGTTGATGTAACAACTCTTGATGAAGAAGCTGGATTGATCTTCACGGCTGAACTAGATATCCGACCTGAGTTCGATCTACCTAAGTTCGATTCACTAAAGGTTGTCGTAGATAACGCTGAAGTAACTGTGGATCAAGTTGAAGAGCAGCTAACAGCGCTTCGCGGCCGCTTCGGCGCTCTTAAGGAAGTATCACGCGCTGCAAAAGATGGCGACGTACTTCTTGTTGATCTAAGCGGCGACCATGAAGGTCAAGTTGTTGAAGAACTAGCGGCAACTGCATTTAGCTACGAACTTGGTTCCGATGACATGGTGCCTGGATTCGACGATGCAGTTCGCGGTGCTCAGGCTGACGAGGTTCGTCACTTCCTATTCACACCTTCTGCTGGTCAGTGGAGTGGCAAGGGCATCACAGTGAAGGTAGAAGTGAAGGCAGTCCGTGAGCGCGAATTGCCAGATGCTGACGACCAGTTCGCACAGCTTGCAAGTGAGTTCGACACAATCGGCGAACTACGCGAAGACATTCGCACTCGTCTTGGTCGCGTTCGCTTGATTGAACAGGCTTACCAAGCTCGCGATCTCACGCATGATGCATTGATGGAAGCCGTAAAGTTTGATATTCCAGAACGCACCATTCAGGATGAAATCGACGCTCACTTCGAAGATGGTCACGGTGACGAAGCACATAAAGCTGAATTTGAAACCAACACTCGCAATGGCCTAAAGTCCCGCATCGTTTTAGACAAAATTGCTGAAGTCGAAGACTTGCAAGTTAACGATGCAGAACTTTCGCAGTGGTTGATTCAAGAAGCGCAGCGCTACAACATGGCACCAGATCAGTTTGCGGATCAATTAGTTCAAGCCGGTCAGGTTCAAGGTGCGGTTTCAGAGGTGCGCCGGGCGAAGGCACTGGCACATGTCCTAGAAAACGTCAGCGTTGTAGACAAATCTGGCAACAAAATTGATCTTGAGTCAGTTCTACGCGGCGATGAATCCGATGCGGACTTCGACGCTGAATTCGATGCCAGCTCAGATGAGGAAAACTTCGAGGCTGACGAATAGTCAGTCTCGAAGCGAGTAAACACCGCGAGGCTGACGAATAGTCAGTCTCGAAGCGAGTAAACACCGCGAGGCTGACGAATAGTCAGTCTCGAAGTGGTTTAGCCCCTAGGCATCTCCAACGCTAGGAGCGAACATGACCATGTCGCCCCTGCCGATGTCAGGCCTACCCCTTAGTGTTTAGTTGTTACTAAACATTTAGGAGTATTTGTGAGCGGCATCGAGGTACCGGGATTAACACTTCCGGAAGCACGCACCCCGTCCCCATCAGGTCAGCAATTTGGCGATTCGGTTTACCAGCGCCTTTTGCAAGATCGCATCATTTTCATGGGAACCCAAGTTGCAGATGAAATGGCAAATGCAATTTGCGCCCAGATTTTGCTGCTAGCCGCAGATGATCCTGAAAAAGACATTTTCCTTTACATCAACTCTCCAGGTGGATCCATCAGCGCAGGCATGGCTATTTACGACACCATGCAGTTCGTCAAGAATGACGTCGCAACTGTTGCCATGGGCCTAGCCGCATCGATGGGCCAATTCCTACTTTGCGCCGGTGCTCCGGGTAAGCGCTACTCATTGCCACACGCTCGCATCATGATGCATCAGCCTTCAGGTGGCATTGGCGGAACGGCTGCTGACATCAAGATTCAGGCAGAGCAGATGAAATTTACTAAGGCAAAAATGGCTGAGCTAATTGCTGAGCACACTGGCCAAACAGTGGAAACGGTTACTGAAGATTCAGATCGTGATCGTTGGTTCACCGCAGAAGAAGCAAAAGACTATGGTTTCGTCGATCATGTTGTGCGCAGCGCGCGCGACGTGGCTGGCGAAGGCGGAACGGCATAAGGGGAGACTCACATGGATTATTCACCACAATCGAGATACATTCTTCCGAGCTACATCGAGCGCACTCCGCAGGGCGTACGCGAATATAACCCTTACGCGAAGCTTTTTGAAGAAAGAATCGTTTTCTTGGGCGTCCAGATTGACGATGCTTCGGCAGATGACGTTATGGCACAGCTACTCGTGCTTGAGTCACTTGACCCAGAACGCGACATTCAGATGTACATCAACTCACCGGGTGGTTCTTACACTGCGATGACCGCAATTTACGACACTATGCAGTTCGTAAAGTGCAACGTCCAGACTGTGTGCTTGGGACAGGCTGCATCAGCTGCTTCAGTTCTTCTTGCGGCCGGAACACCAGGCAAGCGTTTTGCACTTCCACATGCAAGAGTTTTGATTCACCAGCCATACACCGAAGGTGGTGGCCAAGGTTCTGACATCGAGATTCAGGCCAATGAGATTTTGCGTATGCGTGACGAGATGGAAGGAATCTTCTCTCATCACACTGGACGTTCGGTTGAGGACATTCGTCGCGATATGGATCGCGACAAAATCCTTACTGCACCTGAAGCCAAGGAATACGGCATCATCGATCAGGTGTTAACAACTCGCGTTCCGCTGAACAAATAGCTTTTCCTTTGGCGTGTACGCCAATGGAAATTGCTTGATTCAAGGTACTTTAGAAGAACGCTCGAAGTATCTGTCCACACTTATTCCCCCGGGAGGTGACCACTATGGCTCGTATCGGCGAAAGTGGCGACCTGTTGAAGTGTTCGTTCTGCGGCAAGAGCCAAAAGCAAGTCAAGAAATTGATTGCTGGCCCTGCGGTTTACATTTGTGACGAATGCATTGACTTGTGCAATGAAATCATTGAAGAAGAATTAGGCGAGTCAGTAAATCTGGGCTGGGATGAACTTCCAAAGCCACGTGAGATTTTTGCTTTCCTTGACCAGTACGTAATTGGTCAGGAAGTCGCAAAGAAGTCCCTTTCCGTAGCGGTATACAACCACTACAAGCGAGTTCAGGCTGGCGCCAATGAATCTTCCCGTGAAGAAGGCGTTGAATTAGCCAAGTCCAACATTTTGCTCTTGGGTCCAACTGGATCAGGTAAGACGCTGTTGGCCCAAACTTTAGCGCGCATGCTTAATGTGCCATTTGCTATTGCAGACGCCACGGCATTGACCGAAGCTGGATACGTCGGTGAAGACGTAGAAAACATTTTGCTTAAGTTGATCCAAGCAGCTGACTATGACGTCAAGAAGGCTGAAACCGGAATCATCTACATCGATGAAATCGACAAGGTTGCTCGTAAGAGTGAAAACCCATCGATTACTCGCGATGTATCCGGTGAAGGCGTTCAGCAGGCACTACTAAAGATTCTTGAAGGCACAACCGCTTCAGTTCCACCACAAGGTGGTCGCAAGCACCCACACCAAGAATTTATTCAAATCGACACCAGCAATGTTCTGTTTATCGTTGGCGGTGCGTTTGCAGGTCTAGATCAGATTATTCGTCAGCGCGTTGGCAAGAAGGCGCTTGGCTTCACTGCAAACATTGAGCAAGAAGAAGTTAACGAACAAGACATTTTCTCCCAGGTCATGCCGGAAGACATGTTGAAGTTTGGAATGATTCCAGAATTTATCGGACGCCTTCCGGTGTTTACCTCGGTTGCTCAGCTCGACAAAGAAGCCTTGGTGGCAGTACTTACAGAGCCAAAGAACGCTCTGGTTCGCCAATACCAAAAACTCTTTGATCTTGATGGCGTGGAACTTGAGTTCACTCAGGATGCACTCGAAGCAGTTGCCGAGCAGGCAATTCTTCGCGGCACTGGTGCTCGTGGACTTCGCGCAATCATGGAAGAAGTTTTGCTTTCAGTTATGTATGACGTGCCAAGCCGCGAAGACATAGCCCGAGTTGTGATTAACAGTGAAGTTGTGGCCAAGCACGTAAATCCAACATTGGTTCCGCGCGAAGCCCCGGCCGCTAAGCGCATCCCAAAGGAAAAAACCGCTTAAGTAATTAACTTTCGCTAGTTGGCGCGAGTTCGATCTCAACCGCGATTGGGCTCGCGCTTTCTTTGTACTCGAAACCGCTCTGAACTCGTCCAGCAGCAGCTAAATCGCCAGCGACTAACTTTGCTTTCGCAATGTCATCAGTCGGCGCATTGATTACTGCATGAGTGATCTCGGCCTTCATGGAAACCTTGGCTTCACTCTTTGACTTACGAAGCTGGGACAAAATCTCGGCGGACACTGCCAGTAATGAAACGTCACCATTGAATTCACGGAGTGAGGCTGAAGTTGGCCATGCTGACTTGTGCACGGAATCATCATGCGTCCAGGACCAGACTTCTTCTGTAACGAATGGCAAGAACGGAGCAAATAACTTAATCAAAGTATCGAGTGTGATGGTTAAGGCTGCCCGAGCTGAATTCGCACCTGCATCACCAGCAAGTCCATATGCGCGATCCTTAACAAGTTCTAAGTGATCATCACAGAATGCCCAGAAGAAGACCTCCGCAGATTCCATAGCTTTGGTGTAGTTAAAGTTTTCAAATGCCTTAGTAGCCTCATCAATTACATCTGCCAAAGCAGCGAGCAAAGCCCTATCGATTGGCTCGGTGACTGCTTCTGGGGACGCGCTGCCTTGAAGCAGAACAAATTTGCTGGCGTTAAGAATCTTGGTGGCTAACCGGCGACCAATCTTCATCTGACCGACATCAAATGCCGTGTCAGTTCCGGGGCGACCGCTTGCTGCCCAGTAACGAACACCATCGCTGCCATGCTCATCTAGAAGATCTAGGGGAGTCACTACGTTGCCTTTTGATTTCGACATCTTCTTGCGGTCTGGATCCAGGATCCAGCCCGAAATCAAAGCATGCTTCCAAGGTAGAACTTTTTCTTCAAGATGCGCGCGCACTACCGTGCTAAACAACCAGGTGCGGATGATTTCATGTGCTTGGGGACGAACATCAAATGGCCAGACGCGCTTCCAGAGATCTTCATCAAATCCCCAGCCACCAGCAATTTGTGGAGTCAAGGAAGAAGTAGCCCATGTGTCCATGACATCTGGGTCGCCCATGAATCCGCCAGGAACGCCACGTTGGTCTTCGGTGTAGCCAGCAGGTGCATCAGATGACGGATCAATTGGAAGCGAAGCTGCATCGGGAACTAGCACTTGGTCCCAAATCGGGTTGCCATCTGAATCCAGCGCGTACCAAACGGGAACGGGTACGCCAAAGAAGCGCTGTCGAGAAATCAACCAGTCACCATTGAGGCCTTCGACCCAGTTCTGGTAACGAACCTTCATGTGATCTGGATGCCAAGTAATTTGCTGCCCGCTAGCTACCAACTCAGCGCGTAAGTCAGTATCGCGACCGCCGTTTCGGATGTACCACTGACGAGTCGTGACAATTTCAAGCGGCTTATCGCCCTTTTCAAAAAATTTAACTGGATGAACAATCTGTCTAATTTCACCTTCAAGATCGCCGGATTCCTTCAGGAGTTCTGCAATCTTCTCTTTAGCCGAGTGAGCCGTCAGGCCAGCTAGCGCAGCATATGCAGACTTGCCAAGATCTGATGTAATCCAGTCCGGAACTTCGGTAGTGATTCGTCCATCCCAGCCAATGATTGGACGTGTTGGTAATTGAAGTTCACGCCACCAAGTTACGTCGGTGGTGTCTCCGAAAGTACAGATCATTGCGATACCGGAACCCTTTTCCGGATCTGCCAAGGTGTGGGCAAGAACTGGAACTTCAACACCAAAAATTGGTGAGGTAACAGTTGTGCCAAAAAGAGGTTGGTATCGCTCATCATCTGGGTGCGCCACAAGTGCGACACAAGCCGGAATTAGTTCTGGACGTGTGGTTTCGATGAAAAGTGGATTGCCGTCTGGCTTGTGGAATGAGATCCGGTGGTAAGCACCTGGGCGTTCCCGATCTTCCAATTCGGCTTGCGCAACTGCAGTGCGGAAAGTTACATCCCAAAGCGTTGGTGCCTCACTCTGGTAAGCCTCACCGCGTGAAAGATTGTTAAGGAACATGCGCTGCGAAACTGCGCGAGCTCGGGCATCAATAGTTTGGTAAGTCAGATTCCAGTCAACGCTGGTGCCCAATCGGCGCCAAAGTTCTTCGAATGCTTTTTCATCTTCAACGGTTAATTGTTCACACAGCTCGACAAAGTTTCTGCGAGAAATCGCGATCTGGTCTTTGCCGGGTTCAGCAGGTGGTGCAAAGTTTGGATCGTAGGGAAGTGATGGATCGCAGCGAACGCCGAAGTAGTTCTGTACGCGTCGTTCAGTAGGAAGTCCATTGTCATCCCAACCCATTGGGTAGAAAACGGACTTGCCGTTCATTCTTTGATATCGCGCAACACAATCAATATGTGTGTAAGAAAAGACGTGTCCAACGTGAAGAGAGCCACTGACAGTCGGGGGCGGGGTGTCAATGCTAAAAACATTTTCCCGAGGCGCACTGCGATCAAATGAATATGTTCCTGCTTGGTCCCAGGACTGCATCCATTTTGATTCCAAACCGTCAAGTGTTGGCTTTTCAGGCATTCGTTGCGCGCTCATGATCCCTAATCCTAGACAATCAAAGACAATTAGAATGAATCCATGACTTCGCCCGAAATCCAAGAACTGATACGAGTCGAAGAGGTCTTGGAATCTCGCTGGCCAGAAACCAAAATTGAACCAAGTCTGGATCGAATCAGCCATTTAATGACCCTTTTGGGCGACCCACAGTTTGCGTACCCAGTCATCCATGTGACTGGTACGAATGGAAAAACGTCAACCGCCCGAATGATCGAATCGTTGCTGAGTGCAATGGGCTTGCGGACTGGACTAGTAACCAGCCCACATCTGCATCAAGTCACAGAGCGGATTCGAATCAGTGGCGAGCCAATACCAGCCGAGAAGTTTGTTGAGATTTATGACGAGCTTGAGCCTTACCTGGCAATTGTCGATAGCGAAAGTTTGGCTAGCGGCGGACCGGCTATGTCTTACTTCGAAGTTCTCACTGGAATGGCGTTTGCAGCGTTTGCGGATGCACCGGTTGATGTTGCCGTCGTAGAAGTTGGAATGGGTGGCGCATGGGATGCAACCAACGTGGTTGCCCCACAAGTGAGTGTGGTTACGCCAATTGGAATGGACCATGCTGACTACTTGGGTGACACTGTTGGAAAAATTGCAATTGAGAAATCAGGAATCATAAAGTCTGGTTCGATCGCCGTGCTTTCGTACCAAGACCCGGGTCCAGCTGAGGTTTTGTTAGCGCGCGCAGCCACAGTCGATGCGATGGTTGCTCGACAAGGTGTTGAGTTTTCGGTGCGGGATCGCGCCTTAGCTATTGGTGGCCAAGTACTGAACCTTGACGGCTTGAATGGTTCGTATGACGAAATTCTTTTGCCATTGTTTGGCGCACATCAAGCAGCTAACGCATCAGTTGCCCTTGCTGCAGTAGAAGCCTTCTTCGGCGGAACTTTAACGCTCAACATCGATGCAGTTCGCGAAGGTTTTGGGTCGGTGAGTTCACCAGGACGATTAGAAGTGGTTCGTCGAAGCCCCACAGTAATTGTTGATGCGGCACATAACCCACATGGCGCAGCAGTGTTGGCAACTGCGCTCGAAGAATCATTTACCTTCGAGCAAGTAATTGGTGTGATCTCAGTTATGGCCGATAAAGATGTGATTGGGGTTTTGCAAGCCCTCGAACCAGTGATGACAGATGTTGTAGTTACTTGGAATGGTGCCCAACGAGCAATGTTGGCTACCGAAATTGCAGATCTGGCAATTCAGGTCTTTGGTGAAGATCGAGTGCATGTTGAATCGAATTTGACCAGCGCGATAGATCGAGCCATTGCGATGGCAGACGAAGCCGGGATGAACGGCGTAGGTGTAGTTGTGACTGGATCAGTTGTCACTGCCGCATCTGCGCGAACAATTATGGGAAAGACCAATACCTAGGGGCATGAGAATCAAATGAAGGTAATGGGCAGTGCAATTTTGGTTTTTGAGGCCATCGTGCTTGGGTTATCAATCCCAATTTCGGTCGTCGTTTACGACGTCGATAAGGCATTGACGCTATGGAGCACTTTTCTATTGATGGTGCTTTGCATCTTGGCTGTTGGTGGAGTCAGGCACGATAAGCGCGCGGCGATAACCACAGGAATTGTGGTTCAGGCGATCATTATTGCCGTTGGAATTTGGGTTCGGCCATTACTTTTCCCCGGAATTCTGTTCCTTTTGATTTGGGGATTGGCATATGTGATGAATAACAAAGTTGACGAGGCAAAGGCTGCCCGAGAAAACCTTTAGGATTAAGAACATGTCTGAACGCACCCTTGTCCTTGTAAAGCCTGATGGCGTCGAACGCGGCCTTATCGGCGAAGTAATCTCTCGCATTGAGCGCAAAGGTTTCAAAATCGTTGCCTTAGAAATGCGAACGCTAGAGCGTTCTATCGCCGAGACTCACTACGCCGAGCACGTCGACAAGCCATTCTTTAAAGATCTAGTTGATTTCATCAGTGGCGGTCCACTAGTAGCTGCGGTAATTGAAGGCAACGAAGCGATTTCTGCCTGGAGAACCATGATGGGCGCAACAAATCCTGTCAACGCAGCCATGGGCACAATTCGTGGTGACCTTGCGACTGAAACACAACTAAACGTTTCGCATGGATCGGATTCACCAGAATCTGCTGCCCGCGAGATTGCACTATTTTTCCCAAAACTGTAAAGGGTTAAAGATGACGGTCCAGTCTGTATTTCCGGCACTGGAACAGTTATTGCCTCGGGTGCAAAAACCTGTTCAATACGTAGGCGGCGAGCTTAACGCTGTCGTAAAGCCATGGGATGACGCCGCAGTTCGCTGGTGCTTGATGTATCCCGACGCTTACGAAGTTGGTATTCCCAACCAAGGCGTTCAGATTTTGTATGAAGTACTTAATGAGCGCGCTGACACTTTATGTGAACGCACTTATGCAGTCTGGCCTGATCTTGAAAAGTTGATGCGGGAAAACGGTGTTCCACAATTCACCGTCGATGCTCACCGTCCAGTCGGCGCCTTTGATGCACTTGGCGTTTCATTCGCTACGGAACTGGGCTACACGAACATGCTCACCGCAATTGATTTAGCTGGAGTGCCACTTCACGCAGTTGATCGCGATGAGACCCACCCGTTAGTAATTGCTGGTGGACATGCCGCCTTTAATCCGGAAGCGATCTCCACATTTATCGATGGTGCAGTTCTTGGTGATGGGGAACAGGCAGTGCTTGCAATTACAGACATCATCGCTGATTTCAAGAATCAAGGAAGCCCTGGCGGACGCGATGAACTTTTGATGCGTCTGGCCAAGTCAGGCGTTATGTATGTCCCTGCGTTTTACGATGTCGAATATTTAGAAGACGGACGAATTCGTCGAGTTTCACCTAACCGTCCAGGCGTGCCATGGCGTGTAGCCAAGCACACCGTCATGGACCTAGACGAATGGCCATTTCCTAAGGCACCGCTAGTACCAATTGCAGAAAGTGTTCACGAGCGCATGAGCGTGGAGATCTTCCGCGGCTGTACTCGTGGCTGCCGTTTCTGTCAGGCGGGCATGATTACTCGTCCGGTACGCGAACGTTCAATGACCACTATTGCTGACATGGTTGCAAATGGTTTGGAAAAGACCGGTTATGAAGAAATCGGTCTACTGTCGCTTTCCAGCGCAGATCACTCTGAAATTGCTGAAATTGCAAAGGGATTAGCCGATAGGTACGAAGACACCCAAACTTCACTTTCACTTCCTAGTACTCGAGTGGATGCCTTCAACATCGACTTAGCTAATGAACTTTCTCGCAACGGTCGTCGCAGCGGATTAACTTTTGCTCCTGAGGGCGGCAGCGAACGAATTCGTAAAGTCATCAACAAAATGGTTACTGAAGAAGATTTGATTCGCACTGTTACGGCTGCGTATGCATCCGGATGGCGTCAAGTTAAGTTGTACTTCATGTGTGGCTTGCCAACCGAAGAAGATGAAGACGTATTACAAATCGCTCGACTCGCTCACGAAGTTATCAAAGCTGGTCGCGAAGCATCAGGTCGTAAAGACATCCGATGCACCGTTTCAATTGGCGGATTTGTGCCAAAGCCTCACACTCCATTCCAGTGGGCTGCTCAACTTGATCATGAAACAACCGATTCACGTCTGTACAAATTGCGAGATGCAATTCGCCAAGATCGGGAATTTGGAAAGTCAATCGGCGTTCGCTACCACGATGGCAAGCCTGGCGTCGTTGAAGGTTTGCTATCTCGTGGCGATCGCCGCGTTGGAAAAGTAATTGAACAGGTTTGGCGTGACGGTCAGCGGTTTGACGGCTGGAGCGAGCACTTCTCGTACGACCGATGGATGGCCGCAGCTGAAATTGCGTTCGCAGATGAACCTGTTGATGTTAATTGGTACACCATCAGAGAGCGCGACTTGTCAGAAGTTCTTGCTTGGGATCACTTAGACTCAGGGCTGGACAAAGAATGGCTTTGGGATGATTGGCAAGATGCGTTATCTGAAGTAGAAGTTGATGACTGTCGTTGGACTCCTTGCTTCGATTGTGGAGTTTGCGATCACATGGGTACCGAAATCCAAGTGGGTCCAACTAATGCAGTGATGCTTCCAATGCCGACGATTCCATCGCGGGTAGTTGTAAACAGTGGCACGTGATCGCGATCCTGGCCGCGAGATCATTCCGGCGGTTCAAAAGTTAAGGATTCAGCACGCCAAGCGGGATCGACTTCGCTTTACATCGCATCGTGATTTCCAGCGTGCGTTCGAACGTGCATTGAAGCGGGCTGGTGTTCCAATGGCTTACAGTGCAGGTTTCTCGCCGCATCCAAAAATTTCTTACGCAAACGCGGCTCCTACTGGTGTAGCCAGTGAAGCTGAGTACGTAGAAATTGGTGTGGTTCAGGTTGTCGACCCGGACAAACTCCTGACAGTTCTCGACGAGGTCTTGCCGCCAGGCCTAGATATCCTCGCGGTTGTTGAGGCTCGGACGCCAGATTTTGTTGCGCGCTTGGAGGCGAGCCACTGGCGAATTGAGCTGCCAGGAACGTCTGTGGCCACGCTTGAGCAGGCACTGGAAACCTTTATGGCCAGTGATGAGGTCCTGGTGGATCGCCTAACAAAGTCCGGAATTCGTACGTTTGACGCCAGAACCGCGGTAATTCGAGCAAATGTGGAGTTGGGCTCTGACTGTGCCATACTTCAAGTAGTCGTTCGGCATGGCGTGCCAGCTGTTCGACCAGACGATGTTCTGGCAGCTCTGAAAAAAGTTGCGGACTTCGCCCAGGAGATCCCACCTCGGGTAACTCGACTGGCGCAAGGTCCTTTGCTTGAAGATGGTTGGTCCGTGGGTGATCCTTTCACCTTGGATCGTGAAGCCACACAAGCTTGAGCCCTACATCGTCACTACATAGGCTTATGCGCCCTAGGGCGTGAGTGTACGCAAGACCAGTGCTTCGGCATTGATTTTGTGCGATAGGAGACGACTTTCATGTCGGATAACGAAGTAACACCAGAACCTAAACCACGTCGTCGTGCCGCTGGCCGTCCCGCTGGACCACCAGTAGACGCGCCTGCAGATGCATCAGACAAGGCACCAGCTAAGGCTGCTGCTAAAAAGAAGGCTCCTGTAGTCAAGAAGGCACCGATTGCAGTTCCGGTTTTCCAATCAGCGCCAGTGACCACAGCCCCAGCTAAGAAAAAAGCTGCTGCTAAGTCTGCGAGTACTGATGAAACGCTTTCGGTCGCCAAAAAGGGACAGACCAAAAAGGCACCTGCAAAAAAGGTTGCTGTCTCCGATTCAGGCGAAACTGCTGAGTCAACTCCAAACGAGAATTCTGAAGTTAGCGAAGAGCGCACCGGTGGTAATAACCGAAATCGCAATCGCAATCGCCGTGGTGGCAAAAATAAGAATCGTGGCAAGACAAACAACGCCTCCGACACTTCAGATCAAGAAGAAGTAAATGCCGAAGCCGGTGACGAGGATTCAACTGACCCAAATGAGTCAGCAGAATCAGCTTCGGCTCGCAAGCGCAGCCGCAAGCGCACTCGTGATGGCTCAGACAATGAGTCTGGCTCGACTCGGTTAGATGCCAAGCGCGCCCGTCGTCGTGATGGACGAGATAACGGACGTCGCCGTGCACCAATCTTGACCGAATCAGAATTCCTAGCCCGTCGCGAAAACGTCGAGCGTGTAATGGTTGTGCGCCAGCAAGGTGCCCGAACTCAGATCGCAGTCCTAGAAGATGGAATTGTTGTTGAGCACTACATCAATCAATCGAGCAGTGGATCACTAGTTGGCAACGTTTACTTAGGACGCGTCCAAAATGTTTTACCAGGCATGGAAGCTGCATTCGTTGACATCGGCAAGGGACGAAATGCCGTTCTTTATGCTGGCGAAGTTAACTGGGACGCAGCTGGACTTGATGGACAGCCAAAGAAAATTGAAACCGCGCTTAAGCCTGGTGATCCAGTATTAGTTCAAGTAACAAAGGATCCAGTTGGCCAAAAGGGCGCTCGACTAACAAGTCAGATTTCCTTGCCGGGTCGTTTCTTGGTTTACGTTCCAAACAACCCAATGACTGGCATCTCACGCAAACTTCCAGATCGTGAGCGCTCACGCCTAAAGACAATTTTGAAGGCAGTAGTTCCGGAAGATGCTGGCGTAATTGTTCGCACGGCATCTGAAGGTGCCAGCGAAGAAGAGTTGGGTCGCGACGTAGCAAGATTGGCTGCGCAGTGGATTGACATTGAAGCAAAATCAAAGACTGCTTCCCCTCCAACTATGCTTTACGGCGAGCCAGATATTTCAATCAAGGTAGTTCGCGACATCTTCAACGAAGACGTCAAGAAGCTAATTGTTTCTGGTGCTGACGCTTGGGAAACAGTTGAGCAGTATGTAACTTATGTAGCGCCAGATCTAGCAGATCGTCTTGAAAAATATGTCGGCACAACTGACGTGTTTACTGAGTACCGAATTGATGAGCAGATCGCGAAGGCACTTGATCGCAAGGTTTATCTGCCTTCCGGTGGTTCTCTTGTAATTGACCGCACTGAAGCGATGACTGTTGTCGATGTGAACACTGGCAAGTTCATCGGCCAGGGCGGCAACTTGGAGCAGACGGTTACAAAGAACAACATGGAAGCTGCTGAGGAAATTGTTCGCCAGCTGAGACTGCGTGACATCGGTGGCATCATCGTTATCGACTTCATCGACATGGTTTTGGAAAGCAATCGCGATCAAGTGATTCGCCGCCTAATTGAATGTCTGGGCCGGGATCGCACGAAGCACCAGGTAGCAGAAGTGACCTCACTCGGACTGGTTCAAATGACCCGCAAGCGCATTGGCGCTGGGTTACTTGAGGTGTTTAGCGAGTCTTGCGATCATTGCCAAGGCCGTGGCGCGGTAGTAAACATGGATGGCCATGACGCCTCAAAAACCCCTAAAAATAAGGGTAAAAGAGACAATCGAGACCATTCTCACGACCATTCCACAGATTCAACCCCCGATTCAACCCCCGAAGAGCCTGTCTCGGTTTGACCCTAAGGCCCTTAAGTCCGTAACCTTATGAGGCTTAAGACTTAGGGTTTTCACCCGAAACAAGCATTAGTTCAAGGAGATACCTCGTGTACGCGATCGTTCGTGCTGGTGGCCGCCAGGAGAAAGTTGCCGTTGGCGACCTAATTAGCCTTGACCGCGTTCAAGCCAAGCCAGGCGAGACAGTGGTACTTCCAACTGTCTTGATCGTGGATGGCGACAAGGTCAACACCGACGCTAAGGGCGTCACCGTTACTGCTGAAGTTATCGACCACAACCGTGGACCAAAAATCGAAATTCTTCGTTACAAGAACAAGACTGGTTACCGTCGTCGTCAAGGACACCGTTCCGACTTAACTGATGTGCAAATCATTTCTATCGGTAGCGAGAAAATCGCTGCTGGTGACAAAGCAACTGCAAAGGCTAAGCCAGTAGTTGCCAAGAAGGCTGCTCCTGCAAAGGCTGTTGCCGCAAGCAAGCCGGCTGCTGCTGAAGCTGCACCTGTTGTAGAAGCAGATGAAAAGCCAGTAGCAAAGAAAGCTGCTGCTCCAGCTGCTAAGAAAGCTGCTCCTGCAAAGAAAGCAGTTTCTTCTGATTCCGATGCAAAGGCGACTAAAGCGCCTGCATCGGCTGCAAAGAAAGCTGCCCCAGCGAAAAAAGCTGCTCCAAAGAAGACAGAGAAGTAGGTATAACTCATGGCTCATAAAAAGGGTGCCTCCAGTACCAGAAACGGTCGCGATTCAAATGCACAGCGTTTGGGCGTAAAGCGTTTCGGTGGCCAGGTTGTTAACGCCGGAGAAATCATTGTTCGCCAGCGCGGAACACATTTTCACCCAGGTGAAAACGTTGGCCGTGGTGGAGATGACACATTGTTCGCATTAGCTGCTGGCGCTGTTCAGTTCGGTAGCCGTCGCGGACGTCGTGTTATCAACATTGTCCCTGCGGAATAATTCCGCGGAATTTTTGTAGATTGGCGGGTCCGGTTCGGGCCCGCTTTTCTTTTGGAAAGGAGAAGTAATGACATCGTTTATCGATCAAGTAACTCTCCACGTCCAAGGCGGCAACGGTGGGCACGGTTGCGCCTCGGTTCACCGCGAGAAATTCAAACCACTAGGTGGCCCAGACGGCGGTAACGGTGGTAACGGTGGCGACGTAGTTCTAGTCGTGGACCCTTCAGTAACTACGCTTCTAGATTTTCACCGCAGTCCACATCGCAGTGCAGGTAATGGCAAGCCAGGTCAAGGCGACCATCGCAATGGCGCATATGGCGAGCACCTTGAATTAGCAGTTCCAGAAGGAACGGTTGTTTCGCTTTCTGACGGCACCGTTCTAACTGACATGCTCGGCGTTGGGACCCGTTTCGTAGTTGCCTCAGGCGGCCGTGGTGGTCTTGGTAACGCAGCTCTTGCTTCCACAAAACGAAAAGCACCTGGCTTTGCGTTGTTGGGTGAAAAGGGTGTTACGCGCGATGTAATCCTTGAGCTTAAAACTGTTGCTGATGTTGGTTTAGTTGGCTACCCAAGTGCAGGCAAGTCATCTTTGATTGCAGCCATGTCTGCAGCAAGACCAAAAATTGCCGACTACCCGTTCACCACATTAGAGCCGAATCTAGGTGTGGTTCGTTCCGGCGAAATGATTTTCACCATGGCAGATGTGCCTGGACTGATTCCAGGTGCAAGTGAAGGCAAAGGCCTTGGGCTGGAATTCCTTCGCCACATTGAGCGCTGTGCCGCAATTGTGCATGTCTTGGACTGTGCGACTCTAGAACCTAATCGTGATCCGCTTACCGATCTAGATGTAATTGAAAATGAATTGCGTCAATACGGCGGGCTAGAAGATCGTCCACGCGTTGTCGTACTTAACAAGATTGATATTCCAGAAGGTCGCGAGCTAGCGGAATTTGTTCTGCCCGATCTTCACGAACGCGGTTATCAGACATTCTTAGTTTCGGCTGTCAGCCATGAAGGACTTCGCGAACTTGGTTTTGCATTGGCTGAAATTGTTAAGGCTTCTCGTGCTGAAGCAATCTTTGCTGCCGAAAATCGCCCAAGAGTTATCGTCACACCAAAATCAGTTGATGACTCTGGCTTTACTGTCACGGCAGAGAAGTCAGGTGCCGAGACAATTCGTTATCGAGTTGTTGGTGAGCGTCCAGAGCGCTGGATTCATCAAACAGACTTTGCAAATGATGAAGCGGTTGGCTACTTGGCAGATCGCCTGGCCAGAGCGGGCATTGAATTGGAACTAGCCAAAGCTGGGGCAGTAGCTGGCGATGAAGTTGTAATTGGTGAAGGTCCGAGCGCCGTCGTATTCGATTGGGCTCCGACTGCTGGCGACTTGCATCAAGGGCCACGTGGTACCGATCAGCGCCTTTATGACAAGCGCCGACTTAGCGCGGATGAACGTCTTGCAATCCACAGAATTCGCCAGTACGGAACTGGTGAACCTGAGGAAGTTATCGATCCGCTGATCATCGAGGACTTTGAAGAAGAAATTGATTCCGAAGACTTGAATTAATTTTTCTATCAGTAACTAAGAACTAACCAGGCAGTTGCCACTGCGGTGTAATTTGCTTTCCACCGAGCGCTAATTCTGCCGTAATCTTTCCAATAGTCGGAACAAATTTGAATCCATGACCCGAACACGGAGAACAAACTGTAATCGGCCCACGACGATCCAGAATGAAATCTTCCTCTGGGGTGTTTGTAAACAAACAAGTTGTTGCCGTTGCTGAATCTAAGTCCAAGCCAGGAAACCAGTGTGAGACGTATTGCTTCATTTCTTCTAAGTGCTTCTGACTAATTTCAAAATCCCGGTTATCTGGATCTATGGCAGTGCGATCACTCCAGGTCCCGACCTTAAAGCCTTCACCAGGCGTATAGAGGCCGTAAGCACTTGCCTCGAGCGGAGATCCGCCTCGACCATTTGCACCATGATGTAAGAAACTTGGCCAAAGTGATTCGGATTCCAGGCCAGCAATTGGCTGAAAGTGCGCCGGTTGGCCGGCGTCAACAATTAATTTTGGAAGTTCAATGATGTGTCCAACAAGCTTTTCAACCCAACCACCAGCGGCAACAACTAAAGACGGTGTTCGCCAAGTCTTCGTTGCCGTTTCGACGATGGCATGATCGCCGTCAAGATGAATGGAAAGTACTGGGGTGTTTAGATGAACATTCCCACCTAGTTCTTGCGTCCTTCGAATCAAAGTGGATACGGTTTTGTCTGCAAAGCAGCGCCCGCCATCGGGACTGTATATAACGTGATCTTCAAAATTCATTCCAGGCCAGCGATCATGTGCTTCGGCAGCATTCATGCGCTCATAACTGCGATCGTGGCGATCTAGGCTAATTGCAATCTCGTCAATTGCCTCTTTGTAACCATGATCAAGTTGGCCATTTTGTTCGAGTAGGTGTTCACCTGAATCTGATTCCAGTTCTCGCCAATCGGGTAGTGCTCGAGCTGCCAAATCTGTGTAAAGGGGAGCGCGGTATGAAAGGCGAAAAATTCGTGAGCCACCGTGCGAGCTGCCTTTGTTGTGAGCGACACCAAACTGTTCAATTAGCGCCACATCTTTACCCTGAAGGGCGAGCTGCCATGCGGTAGCGCTACCCATTGCACCGGCACCGATTACAACGTGATCAATGTGCTCCAAGGTAAACACCCCTCTGATTCGGCGATTAGCACCACACTAGTTGCAAGTATTCTTAGGAGCATGAAGGTTGGCATATTGGGCGGGACTTTTGACCCAATACATATCGGACATTTGATTGCTGCCAGCTCGGTATATGAAGCCCTGAACCTAGACTCCATAGTTTTCATACCTGCAGGTGATCCTTGGCAAAAGCGGGATCGCGAACTAAGTAGCGGTAGAGATCGTTTTGAAATGGTCAAGTTGGCGACGAGTGATGATGATCGCTTTGAGGCGAGTGACATTGAGATCTCCAGGAGCGGACCAACTTACGCCATTGATACTGTGCGCGAATGGAAGCGATTGAATCCATCCGATGAGTTGTATTGGATCGTTGGCTCTGATGCCTTGAGTGGAATTCCAAGCTGGCACGAATGGGAAGCTTTTGTTAGCGAAGTCACCGTAGTTGCCGTTAATCGAATTGGGCAAACCGCCTCAGTGCCATTTGATGTGGTTTCAGTAGAAATGCCAGAAGTGCGAATTTCTGCAACTGAACTGCGAGATAGATTCACAAACAAACTGGACACTAAATACTTGGTTCCGCAAAAAGTGAGTGAATACATTTCAGATCAAGGCTTGTATCAAGCGTGAACCGAATCCCGCCTTTCCTAAAGTGGTTAATCAGTTCGATCCTGGGCATTGCTTTGTTAACCGGAATCTTTGTAGTTCGAGGCGATGGGCAAGCCGTACCGCTGCCCGCCGAGATAACTGCAAGTCCGACTGCAAGTCCAACCGCAGACCCAGCAACCGACATAAACAACTTGATGATTGCCTTGGTTGACTCAAAGCAAAAAATCGTGTCCATCACAGTACTTCGGCAATCAGTTGACGGCACCAAACTCGCAATTGTGAACATTGACCCAGCCACATTGATAGTTCCGCCAGGACAAGGATTTGTCCCCATAAGTGAAGCGGGATTGCAAGGCTCATTCGATGGCGTTGACCAAGCGATTTCTGGTGCTCTTGGAATTCCAATTGATGGGTCAATCTACTTTCCCCGTCTGGCATTGGCAGGTCTTGTTGATGGTGTTGGCGGTGTAACAGTTAACTCGGAAAACCTCTACCGGGTAAGCGAAGCAGGGGAGCCGGCTCAATACGTGCGTTATGGAAGTTCACTGTTAACCGGTGGACAGGCAGCTGGATACGCAATGGTGAAATCAAAATTCGAAACCACAGATCAATTTATGAAACGGACAAATCAAATTTTGCGAGCCGTGCTTGAAAATCAGCAAGGTGATCAAGCACGGGTTCAGGAAGTGCTCTCTGCATTAGGTTCGTTGGCGCAATCAAATGTTCCAACCCAAAACATCGCGCGACTAATCGTTGAACTGCGCGCAGCCAATGCGTGGTCAAGTGCCAGTATTTCGCGCGCACCCTAGTAATTAAGTAGTCTTAGAGTCTCGATGAGAAAGTGTGGAGTTTGTGGCTGCATCTGAACATGCCCTGAAGATTGCAAAAATTGCGGCGCAAGCGGCTTATGACAAAAAAGCAGAGAACATTGTCTTGCTTGATGTGAGCGAACACTTGGTAATTACCGACATCTTCTTAATTGCATCAGCCGACAACGAACGCCAAGTGGGCGCCATCGTCGATGCGATTGAAGCCGCGCTGGATGCAATTGACGTTGATCCGATTCGCCGCGAAGGCAACCGCGAAGGGCGCTGGGTGCTATTGGATTACTTCGACATTGTGGTTCATGTGCAACAAGACGAAGAACGAAGCCTTTATGACCTCGAACGCCTATGGAGCGATTGTCCGCACATTCCCGTGGAATTGGTATGAGCGCTCGTCGCTTAGTTCTGTGGCGTCACGGGCAAACGGTTTGGAATGCCGAAAGCCGTCATCAGGGACAAACCGATATTCCGCTTAATGAAGTTGGCATCGAGCAAGCTCGCCATGCTGCGCAAACTTTGTTAGCAATGAAGCCGACTCACGTGATTGCAAGCGATCTGTCTCGAGCGCTTGAAACAGGTCGAACACTGTCAGACCTTGCCGGAATTGGCCTAACGGTTGATGCACGCTTAAGAGAAACCTATGCTGCCGAATGGCAAGGCATGACTCGTGATGAAATCATCGCTAAGTACCCAGAAGATTATGCGGCTTGGGGTGGTGACTCGGAGATTAGACCTGGCGGCGGAGAAACCAGATGGGAAGTTTCCGAACGTGTAATTGAAGCGATTGAAAGCGCGTTAGTCGACATTCCAGCTGGTGGCACTTTAGTTGTTGCTTCGCATGGTGGCGCGTTGCGATCTGCACTTGGGCGGCTTTTGGGGTTAGCCCCCGAACAGTGGACGATACTTGGCGTTCTTGCCAATGCACAATGGTCGGTGCTATCTGAACTAGATGAGAATCAGCCAAAGTTGCCAGAGTTGAAGTGGCGATTACAGGAATACAACGCCGGATCGTTGCCAGAGCCTGCAATTGGTGATGACAAGTAACGTCCACTAACATTGACAAGGTTCGGGGCTGTGGCGCAGCTGGTAGCGCACTTGCATGGCATGCAAGGGGTCAGGGGTTCGAATCCCCTCAGCTCCACCAAACGAATAACGACCGCCTTTATGGCGGTCTTTATTCGTTTATGAGCCCGACGGATTCGGGAGGAGCGAAGTGACGGTTCCCCTCAGCTCCACCAACAAAACATGAGACACCTTCGGGTGTCTTTTGTTTTGTTAAGTAAGCCCATTGGATTCGGGAGAAACGCCTGCAAAAACTTCTGAGGAAAAACTACGGAGGGAGCGTCGGTCCCCAGATTTCATGCTGATCCACAGGATCTGCATACTGAAATTGGGGACGCGAGCGGAGCGTTTTAACGAAGAAGGTTTTTGCAGAAGCGCATGTACGCATCCGGTAGCTTTCTACCAGATGTCACCCAAGGTGTAACCCGTCTGGAATGGATCGGTTGGATCGATTTCCCAAGTAGCGGTTCCTGTAACCCAGGCACTGCCTCTGATGGTTGGCACCACTGCATCGTATGGACCGATTTTGGTTGGATCGTTCACTTGGCCGTAGAACTTGGTGCCAAGAAAACTCATGTGCGAAAACTCTTCACCGATTGCCAGTTGTCCTCGAGTGTAAAGTCCTGACATTCGAGCTGACGTGCCAGTTCCGCAAGGGGATCGGTCCAGCATGCCTTTCCAAGTTTCTGGATCCGCGGTTAAGTTGTCCCCAGTTAGCACTGCGGAGTTACGCGCTTGCTTTCCAGGTTCGCGATCTCCGTTGTGCAAGATTACGATGCCAACTTTGTTAATGCTCGGATTCTCTGGATGCTCAAACTGCAGTTGTTCGTTAACTGCATATTTGATTGCTGCACCAGCGCGGGTTATCGCTTTGGCATTTTCTGGTTTGATTTCAAGACCTACGTTGGCAATGTTGGTTTGGGCGAAGAACTGGCCACCGAAAACTAAATCAACTGGAATCGGTCCATACTCTGGGACGTCAACAATCTTGTCGATGTAAACCGTAAAGGCAGGGACATTTCGAATTGAAACATCGAGTACTTTGCCGTCCTGGCAACGCGCAAGTACGGAAATAGTTCCAACGGCCGTATCGATGGTCACTGTTGTTTCTGGTTCGTGCATTTTTACAATGCCTTTTTCCAGGACTGCAGTGACCGCACACATCGTGTTACTGCCGGACATTGCAGTAAAGCCACCTTGCTCCAGAACAATGATTCCAAAATCCGACTCGGCGTTTACCGGTGGCAAGATGAATACGCCACAAAGCGCTGGATAGCCACGAGGCTCATGCAAGATGGCATGCCGGAACCAATCTAAATTGGCTTCGCAGTAGTCAAACCGCTCTTTCATGGTCTCGCCCTTAACCAGGTGAGCCATGTTGGTGATTACTCGGCCGCCTTCGCCTTCAGCGTGGGCTTCGATGGTTTCGATAATCAGTTTTTCAGCCATAGCTAAACCGTCTTAACTCCTGCTGCGTTAAGCAGTTTCGCAAAGTGCGCTTTTTGCTCGCTGGACAGTGCTAACCCTGGCGCTCGCACTGGACCAACTGGCGCGCCAATTAATTCACAACCAGCCTTAATGCCTGCGTAGTAGTTCACTGACTCTAAGAAATCGCAAATTGGCCAAATCTTTTTCCAAAGCTCTCTACCTGCCGACAAATCATTATCAACAGCAAGTGCGTTGTACAGAGCCACTGCTAATTCAGGAATCACGGTCGCAGTTCCCCAAACTGAGGCTTCCGCGCCACTGGCAAGGCCAAAGAAGGTCAAAGTATCCCAACCATTGAATGCCTTGATTTTGTCTGAGCGGTTAGCAAGCAGATCCGCCATGGTCACTGCATCGCCTGAGGTGTCCTTTAGGTATTTCACTCCTGGAATTTCGCCAAGTTGGGCAATCTGTTCAGCATTCAGAGTTACGCCAGTTGAACTTGGAATGTTGTAATACATAACCGGAATTGAAATAGATTCAGCAACTGAACGCATAAATACTTGAAGTTCTTCGAAGTTGGGCGCTGCGTAAAACGGCGGCAACAGCATGACGCCCGTGGATCCTGACTTTTCAGCATGTTGCGCTAATGAAATGGCCTCTTTAGTTGATGTGGAACCAACGCCTGCAAATACATGACAACGACCCGCAGCTGCCTCGTTTACAACTTCAAAGACTCGACGGTATTCCTGTGGGGTCAATGTCATGAATTCACCTGTGGTCCCGGTGGGAACAACGCCATGGATTCCAGCATCAACCAAGCGATTTATTTGGGCGTGCATCGCTGGTTCATCTAGCGCGCTGCCATCTGCAGTAAATGGTGTCGTGATTGCAGCAAGGATTCCACGAATTTCAGCGGCCATGATGTATCTCTCTATCTACTAACTACTAAAGGATTTCGTTTTCAGTTACAAACATGCGTTCGCGAGCTGAAAGGTGAGCGAGGGAGTCCGCTGCGACAGCTTTTCCTGTTTCTGTGGCGTAAGCCGCTTCAAAGTCTTCTTTGGAATCAAACCAAAGTTCAGAAACGCCATCGTAGGCACTTCCATCGTCAGCAAGGTTGAAAATAATTTTTCTCACACCCGGCAGTTGTGCTGCCTTGCCTGAGTGATCAACTAACCACCATTGCTTAAAGTCTTCGTGACTCATGTTCTCGCCACGCTTTAACAAAATGATTGCCTTAAACATTTACTTCACCTTCGTTACGCGAGCATGTGGCCGACCACCGACAGAGTAAACAATTGCAATTACCATTTCATTGGCGCGAGGGGCATCACCAATGGTTAGTTCTGCTGAATCCATGTCATCGAATTCCCAGCGATCATCTTTGTTACCAATTGGCATAGTTATAGAGGCACCAGGCCCGGCAACCTTTTTGGTGCCAGGAATGATGTCAGCGCCGCCACCAATTGCAGCGCGCACGGATGCGCCAAATCTCGGATGCAGAACGGCGGCAGTATGTTCTAGTTCGCCATCTGTGCCGACGATCGCGCCCTTGCCATAGCCACGAATGTCAGCTGCACTTAAGCCCAGGGCTTCGAGGGCTTTGACGGCTCGCTTGGCCAGGTTGGCAGTGACTTCGATACTCATCATTTCGAGTTCAGTCAGATCTTTCACCAAGGCTTTTCCAGCCAGGGGATTGGTTACCACTGCGGCAGCAATGACCTTGACGGTCGCTGGGGACACCTCAGTGCCACTTTCGCGCAGGGTTTCTTGGGTCGATACTACAATTGTGCGAATTTCAGTCATGGACATAACCTACCTCGCTAACCATGGCCTTCACCCACTAGATTTGGGTATTACCGCAACAAGGAGAATCTATGACTAACCACATCACGCACTGGATCGATGGCAAAGCCTGGACTGGCAAAGCAGCCCGAACTGGTGAGGTTTATAACCCTGCAACCGGAAAATTGTCTGGAACTGTTGACTTCGCTTCAACTGCCGACATGGACGAAGCGGTAGCAGTTGCTAAGCGTGCTGGCGCCGAATGGGCAGCAACTTCGCTTTCAAAGCGCGTAACAATTCTCTTTGCCTTCCGCGAGATCCTAAATGCCCGCAAGGAAGAACTTGCTGCCATCATCACCGCTGAACACGGCAAGGTGCTTTCAGATGCACTTGGCGAAGTAATGCGCGGCCAGGAAGTTGTGGAGTTTGCATGCGGTATCCCACATCTTCTAAAGGGCGGTTACTCCGAAAGTGTTTCAACTGGCGTTGATGTTTACAGCATCCGTCAACCACTCGGCGTTGTTGGAATCATTTCACCATTCAACTTCCCAGCTATGGTTCCGATGTGGTTCTTCCCAATCGCAATCGCTGCTGGTAACTCTGTAATTGTTAAGCCATCCGAAAAAGATCCAAGTGCTCAGAACTTCATCGCACAGATGTGGAAAGACGCGGGTCTTCCAGACGGTGTATTCAACGTTGTACATGGCGACAAAGAAGCAGTCGATCGCATTCTTACTCATCCCGACATCAAGGCAGTTAGCTTCGTAGGCTCAACTCCGATTGCTAAGTACATCTACGAAACTGGCACTGCCCACGGCAAGCGAGTTCAGGCACTAGGTGGCGCAAAGAACCACATGGTTGTGCTTCCGGATGCTGACCTAGATCTTGCAGCAGACTCTGCAGTTAACGCTGGCTTTGGTTCTGCAGGCGAGCGTTGCATGGCTATCTCGGCACTTGTCGCAGTTGGCCCAATTGCAGATGATTTGATCTCGAAGATAGAAGATCGCATGGGCAAGATCGTTACAGGTGATGGAACTCGTGGCACCGACATGGGACCACTTGTTACTGGCGTACACCGCGACAAGGTAAAGGGCTACATCGATACCGGTGTTGCTGAAGGCGCCAAGGTTGTTGTTGATGGTCGCGATGTAGTTCCAGATAGCGACGGTGAAGGCTACTTCATCGGCCCAACCTTGTTCGATAACGTCACCAAGGACATGACGATCTACAAGGAAGAAATCTTCGGACCAGTTCTTTCTGTAGTTCGTGCAGAAACATACGAAGAAGCCTTGAAGTTGATCAACGATCATCCATACGGCAACGGAACCGCAATCTTCACTAACGATGGTGGAGCTGCCCGTCGCTTCCAGAATGAAGTTGAAGTTGGCATGATCGGCATCAATGTGCCAATCCCGGTTCCAATGGCTTACTTCTCATTCGGTGGTTGGAAAGCATCGCTATTCGGCGATACTCATGCCCACGGAACCGAAGGCGTTCACTTCTTTACTCGTGGCAAGGTAGTAACCAGCCGTTGGTTGGATCCAAGCCATGGTGGATTGAACCTTGGCTTCCCAACAAACGGGTAAGCACCGCCAGCGATCTAACGGTCGCGCACTTGGAATTTCTGCTGTCGCCCTAGGGACAATTCTCTGGGGCACAGTGGGTCCAGTGGTAAGACTTTTCCCTGAGGACACCGAGTTTCAGTATTCGTTGATTCGCAATTTATCGGGTACGGCCGCGCTCTGGTTAATGGTGCTTTTCTCTAAAAACAAAAAGCGATACACCAAGCAAGACATAATTCCGATTTTGGTCAGCGGTACAGGTGCTGCCTTGTTTTTCCCGCTATTCATTTTGTCTTTTCAGCTAACTGGCGTTGGCGTTGCCTCAGTAGTTTCAATTGGTGTGGCACCAATCTTTGTTGGGTTAATCGCCTGGATTGCTTTGAAACAGCCGCCGGGTAGGCAATGGCTTTATGGCACATTGGTTGCAGTCGCAGGAGTAGTGGCTTTGAACTGGCCAAGTGGCGATAGCACCGTCAACGTTTTGGGAATCGGCTTTGCGCTAGCCGCTGCATTTGGTTACTCATTGCAAGCTACCGGAATGGGCATGATCTCTAAGCGCCACACACCTTTTCAGTGCGTGGCTCCAATGTTCACAATTGGGACTCTGTTTCAAGCGCCGCTTAGTTATGGCAAAGACTTTAGTTTTCTGCAAGACCCAGTCCTTTTGATGGGAACGCTTTACGGTGGTGTCGTTACAGTTGCGCTTGCTTACGCAATCTTCATTTTCGGCATTGCCAGAATCGGGGCAGCTACCGCAGTAACTGTTGGCTTGATGGAGCCACTTACTGCATCGATCCTTGGCGTAGTGCTGCTAAACGAAACGGTTTCTGCAATTGGCATTGTGGGATCGGTTTTGATTCTTACTGGATTGGTCATAGTAGGTCGGCCACCAAAATCTCAATCAGAAATTGTGGCTTAAGACTTAGGTTTCATCGCCACGAAATCAGTCACAACGCGATACCTAATGACGCATTAGCTAGCGCAAGATTTTCGCTAACGCCCCGCTCGCAACTACATCCACCGCAGCTTGCATGTCAGGTGCCAAGAAGCGGTCAGGTCCTGGACCGTCGCTGGTTTTCCGTAATTCCGAAACTGCCTTGCCGGTGATTGGCGAAGGTTCAAGCGGCGCACGTAAGTCAAGAGCGCGAGCTGCGGTTAGATACTCGATGCCAACAATCTTGGTTAAATTAGCGATTGACTGACGAAGTTTGCGACCAGAACTCCAACCCATAGATACGTGATCTTCTTGCATTGCCGAACTTGGAATCGAATCAACACTGGCTGGTGATGCTAACCGCTTGTTTTCCGAAACCAACGCGGCTTGGGTGTATTGCGCAATCATTAAACCGGAATCCACACCAGGATCGTCTGCTAAAAATGGTGGCAATCCATGGGAGCGAGCTTTATCCAGCATGCGATCCGTTCGGCGTTCGCAAATTGAGCCTAGATCCGCAGCAGCTATTGCTAAGAAATCCAATACGTAAGCCACGGGTGCGCCATGGAAATTTCCATTGGAAGAAACGCGACCATCAGCAAGAACAACTGGATTATCGATGGCAGCTGCAAGTTCGCGCGTTGCCACCAAAGTTGCATGTGCAATAGTGTCACGAACTGCACCGGTAACTTGTGGCGCACAACGAAGTGAATATGCATCTTGCACAACTGAAGTGTCATTTATGTGCGATGCCACGATCGGGCTGCTCTTGAGGGCATTCAACATGTTTGCCGCACTTACTGCCTGACCAGGATGTGGTCGAAGCGGTGCGTGCAATTCGGGCAAGAACACTTGATCCGTTCCCAATAGCGCTTCGACACTCATGGCTGCAGTGACATCGACCGAATCACATAGCATCGTTAAGTCATCGATTGCCATAATCAACATGCCGAGCATGCCGTCGGTGCCATTGATGAGGGCTAGACCTTCCTTTTCCCGAAGTTCTACGGGTTCAATGCCAGCGGCCTGCAAAGCTCCAGCAGCTGGCTTGATTTGCCCATCGCTATCAACTACTTCACCTTCACCCATCAGAACAAGCGCACAGTGGGCAAGTGGTGCTAAATCTCCGCTACAACCCAAAGAACCAAATTCGTAGACCGCAGGAGTGATTCCAGCATTCAAAATTGCAGCCATAGTTTCAACAACAACAGGTCGCACGCCGGTATGACCTGAACAGAGTGTCTTTAGGCGCAGCGTCATCAACGCGCGAGTCACTTCTCGTTCTACTAAATTGCCAAGTCCTGCGGCATGCGAACGAATCAACGACTTTTGTAGTTGCACTCGGTAGTCGGGGGTGACATGTCGATTGGCAAGCGCACCGAATCCAGTGGAGATTCCATACACCGGATCTGGAGAAGAAGCTAAGGCATCGACACGGCTTCGTGTGTGCGCAACAGCCTCAATAGTGGCCGGCGCAATAACTACTTTGGCGTCATGGCGAGCAATAGCCAACACATCTTCAAACGCCATTCCGGCGGTATTGATTACCACTTCAGTACGACTCATGCGAGATCTCCTTTTGTGAAAATGACTTTTCCATCTTTCCAAGTAGTGCTGATCATTGGCACACCTGGTCGGTAGGCCAAGTGAATGTAGCTTGGCGCATTCAGTAATGCAAAATCTGCTTTAGCCCCGATAGATAAATGGCCCACATCGTCGCGACGAAGCGATATCGCACCGCCCATAGTTGCGGCAAATAGAGACTCGTCAACGGTCATATGCATTTCCCGCACCGCAAGGGCAATCATCAACGGCATATTGGTTGTGAACGAACTACCTGGATTGCAGTCGGGGGAGAGCGCAACGACCGCGCCAGCATCTAACAAGTCCCGTCCGCGCGGATACTGTGGCGCACGTGTACTGAAGTCTGCCCCTGGAACTAATCCCGCAACCGTATTGCTCGCGGCAAGGGCCGCAATGTCATCATCGGTCAGATAAGTTAAATGATCCGCGCTGGCACAATCCAATTCGATGGCCATTGCAATTCCATCGCCTTGCTCCAATTGGTTCAGGTGAATTCGAGGGCTTAACTTCATTGCAATTCCGGCTTCTAAAATTCGTCGAGATTGCTCAACTGTGAATGCCCCACGATCACAAAAGACATCAATCCAGTGTGAGTGCGGCGCACAAGCATCAAGCATTTCACCGATAACCAGATCAACGTATTCATCGGCATTAGAACTGAATTCTGGGGCAACAACATGGGCGCCCAGAAAGGTAACTTCATCCGTTAGCTCCGAAGCAATTCGCACACTTCTCTCTTCGGTTGCTACATCTAGGCCGTAACCAGATTTGATTTCAATGGTAGTTGTGCCTGATTCGTGCATTTCATTAATCAAACTTCGAGCGACGTCCCGAAGATGATCATCGCTAGCGCTGCGAGTGGCTGCGGTTGTGACCTTGATGCCGCCAGCAGAATATGGAACCCCTGCCATGCGAGCGGCAAATTCTTCGGATCGATCTCCGGCAAACATCAAATGCGAATGACTGTCCACAAAGCCAGGAATTATTGAGCGACCGCCGACATCAGTTTTTGGAAAGCTTGAATCCGCATCGCTTGTTTGGCCGACCCAAGTAACAATTCCATCAGTAACAGTGATTGCGGCATTGGTGATTACCCCAAGTTCGCCATCACCAATTGCTGAATTATTGGTAACAAGTTGACTGATGTTGGTCAGCGTAAATGATTCACTCATGATCAGAGCAGATCACCATTTGCATTTGTTGAATTGTGAGAGTGGGCATGCATTGGAATGTGAACGTTTCTCTCAGCTGCAACTTCGATTGCACGGTCGTAGCCAGCATCTACGTGACGAATCACACCCATACCTGGGTCATTAGTTAGGACCCGGGCAAGTTTCTGCGCAGCAAGGGCAGTTCCGTCAGCCACAGATACTTGGCCGGCGTGAATCGAACGACCGATGCCAACGCCACCACCGTGGTGAATGGAAACCCAAGAAGCGCCAGAGGAAATGTTGATCATGGCGTTTAGTAATGGCCAGTCTGCAATCGCATCAGAACCATCAAGCATGGCTTCGGATTCGCGATAAGGCGAAGCAACAGACCCACAGTCGAGATGATCGCGACCAATAACAATTGGTGCGCTTACTTCGCCGCTAGCAACCAACTCATTGAAAGCAAGTCCTGCCTTGTCGCGCTCGCCGTAACCTAACCAACAGATTCGAGCCGGCAGACCCTGGAATGCCACACGCTCTTGGGCCATGTTGATCCATCGGCGCAAGTGATCATTGTCCGGGAACAAATCCAGGACTGCTTGGTCTGTTCTCGCAATGTCCTTTGGGTCACCAGAAAGCGCGGCCCAACGGAATGGTCCTTTACCTTCGCAGAAAAGCGGGCGAATGTAAGCGGGAATGAAGCCAGGGAATTCAAAGGCGCGATCGTAACCACCCTTACGGGCTTCATCGCGGATGCTATTGCCGTAATCAAAAACTTCAGCACCTTTATCCATGAACCCAACCATGGCTTCTACGTGCCTAGCCATGGACTCTTGCGCCCGCTTTGTGAATTCTTCTGGCTTTCGATCGGCGTATTCCCGAGCTTCAGCAAAGTCCATGCCGGCTGGAATGTAATAGAGCGGATCGTGTGCCGAGGTTTGATCAGTGACAATGTCAGCGTCAACATCCATGGCAAGAAGTTTTGGAAGCACTTCGGCTGCGTTTCCGACTAATCCAACTGACAGTGGTCGGCGAGCTGCCTTGGCATCTAGGCAACGACGAACTGCATCGTCGAGATCGTTGGCAATTTCATCAAGGTAACGAGTTTCAACGCGACGTTGCAATCGAGTTGGATCGATGTCAATCATTAAGCAGACGCCATCGTTCATGGTTACCGCCAATGGTTGCGCTCCACCCATTCCGCCGCAGCCACCAGTAATGGTTAGCGTTCCGGCTAAAGTGCCACCGAATCGCTTGGCAGCAACGGCAGCAAAAGTTTCGTAAGTGCCTTGCAGGATTCCTTGAGTTCCGATGTAGATCCAGGAGCCGGCAGTCATTTGGCCGTACATGGTCAATCCCATGTGCTCCAAGCGACGAAATTCTGGCCAAGTTGCCCAGTCACCAACCAAGTTGGAATTTGCCAGAATTACTCTCGGCGCCCATTCGTGGGTCTGAAATACACCCACAGGTTTACCCGATTGAACCAACATGGTCTCGTCGTTTTCAAGATTGGTGAGCGTGCGCACAATGGCATCAAAGGATTCCCAATTGCGTGCCGCTTTGCCGGTGCCGCCATAGACAACTAATTCGTCTGGGTACTCAGCTACCTCTGGATCTAGGTTGTTTTGCAACATTCGCAGGGCTGCCTCTTGCTGCCACCCTTTGGCCGTCAAAGCTGTGCCCCGAGCTGCTCGTACTGGGCGCGGTCCTGAAGTCATGTGAATCCTTAGGTTATTTACTATTAATCGAGGTTACTCGAGCCCATTGCCTCAAGTCCTCGGTATGGCCCAAGACTAGGGTTAAGTAACTGAAAGGGTGCGCAATGACAACTTTGCCCAATGATGAATTTTGGCCACGTGCTGGCCACTGGCTTGAAGCAGGCTCAGACGCAGAAAAGACTGGGATCACAGTCGTTGGCGTAGGTGCGCACCTAACATCACTCACACCCACAGGCGCCGACAAAACTCCGGATGCAATCCGTCAGGCGATGCACCGGTATTCAACATATTCCTGGGCACACGACATAGATATCGCTTCGGTCTCAGTTCGAGATGTCGGAAATATTCCTGATCCCGATTGGGAAGAAGGCGAAGCTCGAGTTTTCGCAAAGATGGATGAGTTGCGTGGCAAACAAGATCTCCTTGTCGCACTCGGTGGCGACAATGCCATTACTTATTCAGTTGGAAAAGGTTTGTGGGCCGATGAAATTGGCAAGGCCGGCTTAATCACGATTGATGCGCACCACGACATTCGCGAGGGTATTAGTAATGGCTCACCTGTGCGCCGATTGATAGCCGCAGGGCTGCAAGGAACTCACATAGTTCAAATTGGAATCAGCGATTACGCGAATTCTCCGGAGTATGCCCGCCGAGTTAAGGAATACGGCATTACTGTCATTACCCGCGCAGAAATGCGAAATCGCTCACTTGAAGACATCATGGCGCAGGCAATAAGCATTGCCGGGGCCAGTCGGGGACCTATTCATTACGACTTAGATGTCGATGTTTGTGACCGCTCGGTGACCCCAGCTTGCCCAGCCGCAACTCCGGGGGGCCTGTCCGCAGACGACGTCCGAGAACTGACATTTCTTGCCACATCCCACGCCTGTGTGACTAGCATGGACATTACTGAAATTGACGCCACGATTGATTCAACGGATGAGCGAACGATTCGTCTTGGCGCATTGTGTGTTTTGGAAGCAGCAGCTGGCGTTGCCAGTCGCTCAACAGTGAAGGAATGAAATGACAACGCTAAAGAACTTTATCAATGGCAAATTTGTAGATAGTTCAAGCAATGAAACTATGTCGTTTGAAAATCCGGCAATTGGTCAGGTTTACGGCACCGCACCACTTTCCCGTGACGCTGACGTTGACGCTGCGTTCAAGGCTGCGAGTGATGCCTTCTTGGGTTGGAAGCGCACCGCACCAGCTGATCGTTCACTTGCGCTATTTCGAATCGCAGATGCAATGGAAGCACGCTCAGCTGAAATTGTTGCTGCTGAAATCCAAAACACCGGTAAGCCACTTTGGTGGATGCGCGATGCTGAGCTTCCGCAGTGCATCGATCACACTCGGTTCCACGCAACAATGGCCCGCAACTTACCTGGTTGGTCAACTGGAGAATTCCTAAGCGGATATGACTCATCAGTTCGACGCGAACCAGTAGGTGTTTGTGCGCAGGTAGCTCCGTGGAACTACCCACTACTTATGGCCGTATGGAAATTTGCGCCAGCACTTGCAATGGGTAACACCATCGTTTTGAAGCCTTCGGATACCACGCCACACACTGCAAGCATCATGGCGGAAATCTTTGCTGAGCATTTGCCAGTTGGTGTTGCAAACATTATTTACGGTGATCGTGATACTGGTCGTGCCATGGTTGCGCACAAGCGTCCAGATTTAGTTTCCATCACTGGTTCTGTTCGAGCAGGCATGGAAATTGCAGCAAGTGCCGCACCAGACCTAAAGCGCGTGCATCTCGAGCTTGGCGGTAAAGCACCAGTGATTGTTTATGACGACTGCGACTTTGAAAAGACGGTGCAAGGTGTTGCCGAAGCAAACCTTTACAACGCCGGTCAAGACTGTGCCGCTGGAACTCGAGTTCTTGTGCAAGAGGGAATCGCAAAAGAATTCACTGCCGCACTTGCCAAGAAAGTTTCCGAATTCAAGTTCGGTGCCCCAGAAAATGATGATCATTTCTACGGCGCACTTAACAGCCAAAATCAACTCGATCGCGTACAAGGCTTCATTGATCGCTTGCCAAGTCATGCTGAGATCTTGACCGGCGGCAAGGCGCAACGACTTAACGGTGGTTACTACTTCGAACCAACTTTGATCGCTGGCCTAAACCAGGATGACGAAATGATTCAGACTGAAGTATTTGCATCTGTGCAAACAATTCAAACCTTCAAAGATGAAGATCAAGCTATCCAGATGGCTAATGATGTTGACTTTGGATTGGCGGCATCGATTTGGTCAGAAAACCATGGCCGAGTCATCCGCACTTCACAGGATCTGGACTTTGGTCAGGTCTGGGTTAACTGCCATTTAGTTCAAGCCGCAGAAATGCCAAATGGTGGCTTCAAGCACTCCGGACACGGAAACGACTTGTCCACTGAAGCTATTGAGGGCTACACCCGCGTCAAGCACATTATGAGTTTGACCGGACGTTAATTCCAAGCAGGTAGGCTAGGGGACTTAAGGGTTCCCTAGCCTTTTTGTTTGTTTGAGCCTTCCCTGGAGTAACTATGGATTTGAAGAACCGCGATTTCCTTAAGGAAATTGACTTCACGAGTGACGAATTCCTTTACTTAATTGATCTAGCAATCGCGCTCAAGGCTGAGAAGAAAGAGCGACGCGAAATCCAGCGCATGGTTGGGCGAAACATCGCGCTCATTTTTGAAAAATCTTCAACCCGAACTCGCTGCGCATTTGAAGTTGCTGCATTCGATCAAGGTGCCCACACCACTTACCTAGATGGATTGTCGTCACAAGTTGGACATAAAGAATCCATCGCAGATACCGCTCGAGTTTTATCGCGGTATTACGATGCCATTCAATATCGCGGAAAGACGCAATCACAAATTGCCGAGCTCGCGGAGTTTTCAGGAGTACCGGTCTATAACGGACTAACTGACGAGTGGCATCCGACGCAAATGTTGGCTGACTTTATGACGATGATCGAACATTCGGGCAAGCGACCAAATGAGATTTCATTTACTTATGTTGGCGACGCCCGATCAAACATGGGCAATTCACTTTTGGTTACTTCAGCCTTGCTGGGTGCAGACATACGAATTGCGTCACCTAAAGCCTTGTGGCCAGCAGCGGATGTGCAAGAAATTGCCCAGAGTCTGTTAGCCAAGAGTGGGGGTTCGATTCTGTTAACAGAGGATATGGATGAAGCGCTTCCGGGCGCGGACTTCATTCATACAGATGTCTGGGTTTCAATGGGTGAGTCAGAAGAAGTATGGAAAGAGCGCGTAGAGCTGCTGGGCAGCTACCAAGTAAATGACGTTGCTTTAGCCAAAACTGGAAATCCAAATTCTAAGTTCATGCACTGTTTGCCAGGTTTCCATAATGAACAAACCACCGTGGGCCGCGAAATTGCAAACAAGACTGGCATGCGTGACGGATTAGAAGTAACCCACGATGTTTTCGAATCAGAAGCTAGTGTGGTTTTTGATCAAGCCGAGAATCGCCTTCACACCATCAAAGCGATCATGGTCGCAACCATTGGGGACTAAGTGAGCAAATTATTCTCTGAGTTAAAAGTTGGCGGAGTCACCTTCAAGAATCGCGCTTGGGTTAGCCCAATGTGTCAATACTCAGCAGTCGAGGGCGTAATCCAGGACTGGCATGCGGTGCATTACGGATCACTGATAACTGGTGGTGCGGGATTGGTAATGGTTGAAGCCAGTGCCGTCTCTCCAGAAGGCCGAATCTCGCCACGATGTGCCGGAATTTGGACGGATCAACAAGCTCAGGTTTGGGCTGAAGTACCAAGATTTGCACAGCGCTTTGGCGTGAAAACTGGAATTCAGCTTGCTCACGCGGGGCGCAAAGCATCAACGCGTGTGCCGTGGGATGGAAGTGGCTCAGTGCCTCCAAGCGATGGCGGCTGGCAAACAATTGCACCATCAGCCGTTGCGTTTGAAGGTTATGCAACGCCACGCGAAATGACACTTGATGAAATTGAAGAACTAAAGGGCCAGTTTGCCGCTGCAGCTGAGCGCGCACTAGGCGCCGGTTTTGATGTCATTGAGATTCATGCTGCGCATGGCTATTTACTTCACGAATTCCTTTCACCAATTTCAAACAAAAGAACTGATGAGTATGGCGGAACGTTTGAAAATCGAATCCGACTACTTTGTGAAATTGCCAGCTATGTTCGCTTGATCGTGCCTGCTTCCCACGCTCTGTTTGTGCGCATTTCCGCATCCGATTGGATCGAAGGCGGTTGGACGATCGAAGATTCAGTTGCGCTTTCCCGCGAACTTAAGGCACGCGGCGTTGACCTAGTTGATTGCTCGTCTGCAGGAATTTCACCCGAACAACAAATTGAAGTCGGCCCTGGTTATCAAGTTGAGTTTGCTCGACAGATCCAACAAGAAGCTGGAATTCTTACGAATGCAGTTGGCATGATCACGACCGGGGAGCAGGCCGAAGAGATCCTGTCCGATGGCGCAGTGTCTGCTGTAATGATCGCCAGATCAATGCTCGGTAATCCACGTTGGCCGATTCAAGCGGCCGCCGACCTAGGTGAAGAAATTCCTTGGCCGAATCAATATGCTCGTGGATTCACTGCCCGATAGTGGTTAGCGCTCTTCGACGACTTCAACATTTCGTCGAGTTGCCATAACTGATCCAATTAAAACGAGTGGAAATCCGATAAGGATTCCAGTCGTGATTGGTTCACTCAGCACGAGAATGCCGAGAATAATTGCCACCGCCGGATTGATGTAGGTGATTACCGTCGTTCGTGTGGGTCCAACTTCTTTAATTAGCTCAAAGAGCGCAACGAATGCGATTGCAGAACACAAAACACCAAGCGCCACAACGCTGAGAATTGCATTTTGCGAAACATCGGTAACGCCAGGTGCTCGCCAAGAATCAGTTAGTACCTCGTAAGCCACAACAGGTGCGTAAATCAATCCGGCAACTAATAGCGACCAAGCAATCACGCCGATACTTGCAACGTCGCTGAGCAACTTAGTAATAATGATCGGCCCTAGCGCGTATCCAGTAGCTGCGATTAGGCAGAGCGCAATAGCCCAGTAGTTACTGGCGCTGATATCAAATCCAACTAACATGCCCACGCCAAAGAATCCAACAAATAGTCCGATGATTCTTCGCTTATCCCAAACCGAGTCCAGACCAAGCTGGCGAGATATCACTGCGTTAATCAGTGGCACCATGGCTATTAGTAATCCCGTTAAGGAACTTGAGATTTCTTTTTCTGCGATGCCAAGGGCGCCAAAAGGAATACACATTTCAATTCCAGCGAATGCCAGAATTCCGCGCCAGTGCGTTCTAAGTGACCGCGCGTGCCCTTGATGAATGGCAATTGGAAGCAGAATTAGCGCTGCGATCATCACTCTGGCAAAAACCACAATTGCAGGGGATAAATCAACGACGGCGACCCTAATGAATAGGTATGGCGTGCCCCAAATGATTCCCAGCGCAATAAACAAGATCCACCCGCGCTTAGACACAATCCCGATTCTAGACATAGGCCATTTCGCAGTATTCTTAGGGATCATGAGCGAGCAGGTTATCCCAGATCCCAATTTCTATGACGTTCACGCAGTTCAAGAAAAATGGCTGCCAGTCTGGGATGAATTAGCCCCATTTAGATCGGGTCGACCTGAAGACAATCGACCAACTAAGTATGTTCTCGACATGTTTCCCTATCCATCCGGTGACCTTCACATGGGTCACGCGGAGGCTTACGCCCTTGGTGATGTGATTTCTCGTTATTGGGTACATAAAGGATTCAATGTCATGCACCCAATTGGTTGGGACGCATTCGGACTGCCAGCTGAAAATGCGGCGATAAAGCGAAATGAAAGTCCAGCAATCTGGACATACGAAAACATTGCGATTCAAAAAGCTTCCATGCGCAGGTATGCCTGTTCATTTGATTGGGATCGAGTATTGAATACTTGCGATCCTGAGTACTACCAATGGAACCAGTGGTTCTTTTTGCAAATGTATGAACGTGGTTTGGCTTACCGAAAAGATTCCGCTGTTAACTGGTGTCCTTCGTGCCAGACCGTTCTGGCTAACGAGCAAGTAGTTGGTGGCGAGTGCGAGCGTTGTGATTCCGCAGTAACAAAAAAGAAATTGAACCAGTGGTACTTCAAGATCACCGATTATGCAGATCGTCTGCTTGATGACATGAAAGAACTCGAAGGCGAGTGGCCAGAAAAAGTTTTGCTGATGCAGCGCAACTGGATTGGTCGCTCCCAAGGCGCTGAAGTTAGGTTCGAAATTGAAGGCCGTGATGAATCTGTTGTGGTTTACACAACGCGTCCAGATACTTTGTATGGTGCAACCTTCTTTGTAGTGGCAGTTGACTCAGCGCTTGCTGCTGAATTGGCGCAAGGAACTGAAAGTGAATCTGCATTCCTGGAGTATTTAGAAAAAGTTAAATCCACCAGCGACATGGATCGACTCGCAACAGATCGACCAAAGTCGGGCGTTTTCCTAAATCGTTATGCCATCAACCCAGTCAATGGCGAGCGCCTTCAGATTTGGGCTAGTGATTATGTACTTGCTGACTATGGAACTGGCGCAATCATGGCCGTTCCAGCCCATGATCAACGAGATCTAGATTTTGCAAAAGCATTTGATTTACCAATTCGCGTAGTTGTGGAATCTGAAACTGATCCTGCGATTACTGGTGAGGCAACTGCTGACGATGGCGCACACGTTAATTCAGGAAATCTTGATGGCCTCGGTAAAGCCGAAGCAATTGCAAAGATCATTGCTGAACTCGAAGCTAAGAATCTTGGTAAGCCAGCAACAAACTATCGACTACGCGACTGGCTGATTTCTCGTCAACGCTTCTGGGGAACTCCAATCCCAATCATTCATTGCCCAGCTTGTGGTGAAGTGCCAGTGCCGCTTGATCAATTGCCAGTTCAATTACCCGATGCTGCCGGACTAGATCTAGCTCCCAAGGGGACTTCACCGCTAGGTGCCGCAGATGATTGGGCAAATGTTCCGTGTCCAAAATGTTCCGGCCCAGCACGTCGTGACGCTGACACTATGGACACCTTCGTAGATTCATCTTGGTACTACATGCGGTATCTCAATCCGCAATTAAGTACTGCGCCGTTTGATCCCGAAGAGGCCAAGAAGTGGTTGCCGGTAGATCAATACGTAGGTGGCGTCACCCATGCAATCCTCCACTTGCTTTACAGCAGGTTCTTTACCAAAGTCATGTTCGACATGGGCATGGTTGATTTCGTGGAACCATTCAAGCGCCTTTTGAATCAAGGTATGGTCCAGATGGATGGATCGGCCATGAGTAAGAGTCGTGGCAATTTGGTGAAACTTAGCGATGAATTAAACGAACACGGTGTTGATGCAATTCGACTAGCCATGGTGTTCTCTGGCCCACCTGAAGATGACGTTGACTGGGCAGACGTGTCACCTGGTGGTGCCAAGAAATTCCTGGCTCGCGCCTACCGACTTGCTGGTGACGTAAAGAGCGACCCTAACTGCGATTTCTCATCCGGAGATCTTGCACTTCGCAAAGCAACGCACAAAGCACTCAATGACGCGCAGCTAGCTGTTGAAACCTATCGATTCAATGTGGCCGTTGCTCGAACCATGGAACTTGTGAACGTGACTCGTAAGGCAATCGATTCCGGCTGCGGTCCAACTGACCCGGCCGCTCGCGAAGCAACGGAAGCGGTAGCAATCATGCTTTCGCTAGTTGCGCCATACACAGCAGAGGAAATGTGGGATCGACTAGGTCACCAGCCAACAGTTGCGCTGGCACCATGGCCACAAGTTGATCCAGAGCTATTAGTTGAAGATTCGGTTCAGTGTGTAATTCAAGTGAATGGAAAAATCAAGGAACGCTTGGAGATTTCACCAAACATCACTGAAGCTGAAATGCGTGAGTTAGCCATGAGTCAAGCTTCAGTGATTGAAGCAATCGCTGGTCAAAACATCAAAGTTGTCGTAGTAAAGCCGCCAAAGCTTGTAAACATAGTGCTCGGTTAAATCATGACCGTTGGCATTGTCACCGACTCAACTTGTTACTTACCAGCCGAAGTGGTTGCCGAATTTGGTATTGAAGTTGTCCCACTTCAAGTCATCAGCAATGGTGTTGCATTCAATGAAGTTGGTGGAATTACCGTTGACGAAGTCGCGACCGCTTTGCGAGCTGGAAAGGCAGTTACAACTTCGCGACCAAATCCGGAAGTATTTGTCGAAGCTTTTGAGAAACTGCATAACCTTGGCCACGAATCGATCATTAGCGTCCATCTTTCAAGTGAGCTATCGGGCACATATGAATCTGCAGTACTAGCGAGTCGAAAAGTAGATTTCCCCGTTGATGTAGTCGATTCCCGCGGAATCGCAATGATGCTTGGATTTGCCGTTCAAGCTGGAGCAAAGCTGGCAAACTCAGGTGGCACTCATACCGAAGTACTTGATTTGATTCAGCGAAAATGCGTCGGAGCTTCCATAATTTTCTATGTTGACTCACTTGAGTTCTTGGAAAAAGGTGGTCGAATTACTGCCATGCAGGCACGCATGGGCGCATCGATGAATTTAAAGCCACTGCTTCGCATGATGAACGGAAAAGTCGAGCAACAGGAACTTGTTAGATCAAGTGAAAAATCTATTGCCCGCATGATTGAAATCGTTGTTGCTGCCGCTCGCATCAAATCTGAAATCGCAGTTCATCACGTCGAGGCGTTTGAAGCTGCAAGTGAGGTAGCGAAGCAACTCAAGGAACTTACCGGCGTCGAATCGATTTCAGTAACGTCAGCTGGAGCAGTCGTTGGAACTCATGTTGGCCCAGGCGCCTTAGCAGTAGTGGTTAGTCCACAGGTCTAGTTTCCGCACAATCCTGAACGCTGCGCGCTTCGGTCGATCCTAAAAACTAGGGTCAAATTCATGCAGGTTTTCAAAGCAGATAAATCTCAACTTTCGGCAGCAGCAAGTGAGCGACTACATAAGATTTTGGGTGGTCGGACCGAGTCATCAGGTCCATGCGAGCCAGCGCAAATCTTGGTGGCACCTCCGTCACAAGCGATTCGACCGATTTTCAAAATTGTTTTGGTCGCGGTAGTTGTCACATCCGGTCTAGCTTGGCTTAATCGTCCGTCGCCGCTTCAAGTGCCAGTGATTACCAACCCAGGAATTCCAATTGCCACAAGCAACGAAGTACCTGTTACAGGTCAGGGGATTGATCAGATTGTCGTGGATGTTAAGGGTGATGTTGTTTCACCTGGGCTGGTAACCCTTCCCGCTGGCACGCGAGTTGCTGATGCGATTGCTGCGGCCGGTGGAGTGGTTCCGAGTGCAAATGTGACCGCAATCAACTTGGCCGAGAGATTGTCGGATGGCCAAATGATATTTATTGGAAATGCCAAGTCAATGGAGTTGAATTCTGATCCTCGGATAAATCTAAACCTAGCTACCGAGGCAGAGTTGGATACATTGCCTGGAGTTGGACCAGTAATGGCAGGACGAATAATCGCTTGGCGCGAAACCAATCAGAGGTTTCATTCCATTGAAGAACTGCAGGAAGTGCCAGGTATTGGTCCTAAAGTTTTTGCAAACTTAAAGTTACTTATCCGAATTTAAGTGGACTTTCGCCTTAGTTCATTGGCGGTAGCAACCTGGCTATCAACAACAATTGTCATCACATCTTTTGGCTTAGCCAATCCAGTTTGGTCTAGTGCAATGTGTGGCATTTTTCTGTTGCTTGCTAGAACTTTCATTAGGCACTTCGCGCACGGTAAAACGGAGTTCAGGGCTTTGTTGTCCATGATTTTGCTCGGCACATTTCTTGGAGCATCAATTGCTGCAATTCGGATTCTGCCGCTAGTAACTGGACCAATTGCAGAAGCCAGTGAAACTAAGTCCGTTATTTCGGGGATTGCAACGATTACTTCCGACCCGATGATTTCTCAAAAGAACGAAGTTACAGATTGGAGTAATCAAAGACTTTTGCGAATCCTGCTTCGTATTGATTCAGTAACTATTCGAGGCCAAACGTATGAGGTTAATTCACCCGTGCTGGCATTAGTCTCGAATCCAGATTTGATTGCGGCTACTGAGAAGGTACTGCCTGGTCAACAAGTTAGGTTTTCTGCAAAACTCACAGCCGCCCCGATCGGAAAACCCTTTGCGGGCTATCTAAATTTCTTAGAAGAGCCGGTACTGGTAGAAGCCGCCCCGCGGTACCAGATGCTGGCAGCGCAACTTCGAGCCGGACTACACGAGTCACTGCGGTTAAGTCCTGAGTCAGCTCAAGGTTTAGTGCCTGGACTAGCTATCGGAGATAGCTCCGCTTTAAATCCCAAATTGGCCGAACAAATGAAGTCAGCAGGCCTTACTCATCTAATTGCTGTCTCGGGAACGAACGTAACTCTGCTCATTGTTGTAGTCCTGGCCGTACTTAGACGATTTCGAGTTAGTCGAAATTGGCAATACCTTGTAACAGTTATTGCGTTGCTGGCATTTGTAGTTTTGGTTAGGCCACAACCAAGTGTGCTTAGGGCCACGGTGATGGGTTTAGTTGCGCTCGCAGCAACGTACTCGAAATCAAATCGATCTCCTGTCCCAGCTTTAAGCATTGCTGTGATTGTTTTGGTGGCATTAGATCCTTGGTTAGCGGTGTCGTACGGGTTTGCACTTTCAGTTGCAGCCACAGCTGGCCTAATCCTTTGGGTTAACCGAATTCAAGCCTTCTTGGATCGAACAATTCCAAAGCGAGTGCCGCTGTGGATTATTCAGATATTGACCGTAACCGTTGCCGCCCAATTTGCAGTCTTTCCTATCCTGGTAGCACTTGGCTCTCCGATATCGTTAAGTTCAATCCCGGCCAACATGCTCGCTGTACCGCTTTCTGGGCCTACCATGGTTTTGGGTTTACTCGCAGCGCTAGTTACGCCGTTTTCGTCATCATTGGGAACTTTTGTTGCTTGGCTAGCGGGATGCTTCGCACAACTGATCGCCTTGATTGCCACGTTTTGTGCAGCGATAGATTGGCTCATAATTCCATGGCCCAGCGGCACGCTTGGAATCACACTTGCTCTTCTTGCAGTTTCTAGTGGAGTACACATTGGTTTGGTTTGGCGAAAAATTTCTGCAGTTAAACGAAACCAAACAGTTTCAATCGCGCTCGCGACAATAAGTTTGCTTTGGGTTAACCCAACTATGAGTTGGCAGCAATGGCCGATTTCGAATTGGGTAATGGTTTCCTGCGATGTCGGCCAAGGCGACGCAACTGTAATTCGTGTTGGGCGAAATGAGGCAGTCGTAGTTGATGTCGGGGGAGACCCAGAGGCGATTGATCGATGTCTAACCGACCTTCGGATCAAGAAGATTCCGGTTCTTGTGCTGACACATTTTCATGCAGACCACGTTGGAGGCTTGGAAGGCGCAATTAGAAACCGAAAAGTTGGTCAAATTCGGGTAAGCCCACTTAGCGATCCACTAAACACGACTGAGTTTGTTGAAGGTGTCTTATCTGAATTAAATCTGAAATCTACCGTTATGACATTTCCAGAACGCTTTGTTGCTAATGAAGTTTCTTTTACCTGCATCTGGCCAAGTGAACTAATTCTCGGTGAAGGCAGTGACGCTAACAATGCAAGCGTGGCAGTTGCTGTGCAAGTTAACGGAGTTTCGATTCTGCTGACTGGAGATATCGAACCACCGGCCCAGGAAAAGATTGCTAGAAACTTACCTGCCATAGATTTCGATGTCATTAAGGTGGCTCACCACGGCTCAAGTTACCAATCAAGTGATTTCGCGGACTGGGCTAATGCTGAAATCGCAATTATTTCAGCTGGAGCAGGTAATGATTATGGTCACCCAGCCCCCGAGACGATTTCGCTATATGAGTTAACTGGCAGTCGAGTTTTTCGCACTGATAGTGACGGAGACATAGCGATTTACCTCCAAGATTCTCAGATTCGGGTGGCAACCAGACGTTAGTCAGGGGCTCGTGACATATTGAAACCATGGCAAAAGCTACTGCAACCGATCAAGCCAATGTGGTTTTGGCAGTAGGCAAAGAAGCGATATTGATACAGCGCGTCATTGAGGGCGTTATGGCATCGGCGCGTAAAGCCGATCCTTCCGCTGTTCGTCAAGACATTGTGGCGGGCAATGATTCAGCCGCCGGTGAATTGGCAAATGCCCTGTCGCCATCTTTGTTTGGAGAACTCACCGTAATTGTGTTGCAAGGAATTGATGCGGCAACTGATGATGTTGGCGCAATCTTGTTAACTGCGATTTCTGAATTACCCGAACATGTCCGTTTGGTAGTTACTCACCCTGGTGGAGTTAAAGGTAAGAAACTACTTGACACCATAAGAAAAGCTAAAGTTCTGGAAGCAGCTTGCGGTGAGTTAAAGGCAAAAGATTTAGAAGCAGCTTTGATTGCTGAATTCCGCAGACATAATCGCAAGGCCACCGCGGCTGCAATTACTGCTTTACAAACTTCTATTGGTTCCGGCTTAGGTGAATTGTTGGCGGCCGTTTCGCAGCTCTGTGCAGATGCCGAAGCCGATGTCATCGATGAGCTAGAAGTTTCACAGTATTACGCAGGCGTGGTGGGTGTCATGGGTTGGGACTTGAGCGATGCAATGTGGAATGCCCAGCCTGTTGAGCTGCTTGAAAAGTTTCGTTGGGCAATTACAAATGATGCAAATGCTGCGGTACCTGCGGTGTCGGCAATCAGCAGCGGATTACGTTCATTAATTAAGTACGCGAGCGCACCTGCCAACATGAGTGAGAATGAATTGGCACCTCTCGTAGGCGTACCGCCTTGGAAGTTGCGATTCCTTCGGGCCCAGAAAGCCAAGTGGCATCCAGATCAACTTGCCGCTGCTGCGCGACTATTGGCATTAGCCGATAGATCAAGTAAGGGGACTATCTATGATGTCGCCATTCCTGGTGGTCGATCCTTAGAGACTTCGCAGACTTTGTATCACATGGAGAAAGAATTCATGGCGATCCGAGCGCCCAAGGAATAACGCCGCAAATATTAAGTCTTGCTAAATGAGGCAATAAAAAAACCGCCCGAAGGCGGTCTTTCTAAAAATTGAGTTACTTCTTTGCAGCAGTTGAAGCCAGCGATGACTTGCGGTTAGCTGCCTGGTTCTTGTGGATTACACCCTTTGAAGCTGCCTTATCCAATGCACGGCTGGCATCGCGAAGTGCGGCAGCAGTTGCTGCTTCGTCACCTGTGGCTAGGGCCTCGCGGAAGCGACGAACCTTTGTCTTTAGCGCGCTACGTACTGCTTTGTTGCGTTCTTGGGCAGCAGCGTTCTGCAAAATACGCTTCTTCTGCGACTTGATATTGGCCACTTTTTGCCTCTTCGTTTATCGGTGTTCGAACCCCTAGAGTACCTGCCAAGTACCCGAATGCTCAAATTGTGCCCAAGTGTGGGATTATGAGCGAGTGTCTAAGGCAATCAACCCACCGAGTCCGGGTGCCACAGACCCCAAAATTATTCGAAATTTCTGCATTATTGCCCATATCGACCACGGCAAATCGACATTGGCAGATCGCATGCTCCAGATCACGGGGATCGTGGACCCACGCCACATGCGAGCTCAGTACTTAGACCGAATGGACATTGAGCGCGAGCGCGGAATCACGATTAAGAGCCAAGCCGTTCGCCTTCCATTCGTAGCTGACGACAACGAAACATATGTATTGAACTTGATCGATACACCAGGGCACGTGGACTTTACCTATGAAGTAAGCCGCAGCCTGGCAGCTTGCGAAGGCGCAATCTTGTTGGTCGATGCCGCTCAAGGCATTGAGGCTCAAACTCTTGCCAATTTGTATCTAGCACTTGAAAACAATCTGACGATTATTCCGGTCTTAAACAAAATCGATTTACCAGCTGCGCAGCCTGAAAAATATGCAGCTGAAATTGCACACATCATTGGCTGTGACCCTGAATCAGTTTTGAAGGTGAGTGCGAAAACTGGTTTAGGCGTGGAAGAACTTCTCAATGAAGTTGTCAAGCAAGTCCCTGCGCCTGTTGGTGACCCAGAGGCCCCGGCTCGCGCACTGATTTTCGATTCGGTTTATGACACCTACCGCGGTGTAGTTACTTATGTTCGCGTAATTGATGGTCGAATTCCAGAACGTGATCGCATCAAGATGATGAGTACGGGCGAAACGCACGAAACTTTAGAAGTTGGCGTTATCTCGCCTGACCCAGTTTCTTCCAAGGCAATTGGTGTTGGGGAAGTTGGTTACTTGATAACTGGTGTTAAGGATGTTCGACAATCCAGAGTTGGCGACACTGTCACACTTGCCGCAAAACCGGCGCAGGAATCTCTTGGTGGGTATCGCGATCCAGTGCCAATGGTTTTCTCCGGACTTTACCCACTTGATGGATCGGACTACCCAGAACTTCGAGAAGCTCTCGACAAGTTGAAGTTAAACGATGCTGCCTTGGTCTATGAGCCAGAGACTTCCGTGGCTTTGGGCTTCGGATTCCGTTGTGGCTTCCTAGGACTACTTCACTTAGAAATTGTGCGAGAGCGATTAGAGCGCGAATTCAATTTGGATTTGATTTCAACCGCTCCGAACGTGGTTTATCGCGTCGTTATGGAAGATGGCAAAGAAATCATCGTTACTAATCCAAGTGAATTCCCAGGCGGCAAGATTGCTGAAGTTCACGAGCCGATGGTTCGATCAACAATCCTTACGCCAAGTGAATTTGTCGGTTCAATCATGGAGCTTTGCCAAACTCGTCGTGGCAACTTACTGGGCATGGACTACTTGTCAGAAGATCGCGTAGAAATGCGTTACACATTGCCATTGGCTGAAATTGTCTTTGACTTCTTCGACCAACTGAAGTCAAAAACTCGTGGGTACGCGTCGTTGGATTACGAACCAACTGGTGAGCAGTCTGCAGATCTAGTGAAGGTTGATATCCTTCTGCACGGAGATCCAGTCGATGCCTTCAGCGCAATCGTGCATCGCGACAAGGCATACAACTATGGCGTTGCAATGGCCGCAAAGTTGAAAGATTTGATTCCAAGACAACAGTTCGAAGTTCCGATTCAAGCCGCGATCGGTGCCCGCGTTATTGCCCGCGAAACCATTCGAGCGATTCGGAAAGATGTTTTGGCTAAGTGTTACGGCGGCGACATTTCCCGAAAGCGCAAACTTCTTGAGAAGCAAAAAGAAGGAAAGAAGCGCATGAAGATGGTGGGACGTGTAGAAGTTCCGCAGGAAGCCTTCATCGCCGCACTTTCTACCGATGACAACGCAGCAAAGGCAAAGGCTAAGTAATGTCCGAATCAACTGGTTCTGCAAAAGTTCTTTCATTAAATGTGGTTAACGCGGTTATTCCTGATGTTGGTGGTTCGGTCGGCGTAACATCGATCGACAAGCGATCTGTCGCTGATTCTCGTGAAGTGACAACAGCGGGGGTTGCCGGCGATCAGCGATCTGATATTCCTAATCACGGCATGCCAGAGCAAGCGGTTTATGCCTACGCACGTGAAGATTACGAATGGTGGGAAGCGGAACTTGATAAGGAAATTCCAGCTGGAAAATTCGGTGAGAACCTAACAACAGTTGGCATCGATGTAACGAACGCAGTTATTGGCCAAACTTGGCGCGTTGGAACCACATTGCTTCAGGTAACAGGACCACGAATTCCTTGTGGAACATTTGCGCGATTCATGGATGAAGACAAGTGGGTTAAGCGCTTCATGGATGAAGGCATGCCAGGAACTTACTTTCAGGTGCTTGAAGCCGGCCAGATCGCAGCGGGCGATGAGATCGTAATTGAATCCACGCCAGAACATGGCGTAACAGTTAGCGATGTTTACCAATTAGTTTCGGGTGATCGTGACCCAGATCGAATTGCTCGTGTTCTAAATTGCCCAGAACTTCCAGAGGAAATGCACACTCGAGTTTCGGGTTACAACAAGCACTACACCAAGTAACTAATGCGTACTTTAAGCGCTTACGTTCACATTCCCTTTTGTGCATCGAGGTGCGGGTATTGCGACTTCAACACTTACACGGCTGCCGAATTGCAACGTGATGGAACCTCGATAACGGCAGCAACTTACCCAGATCGAGTTGTCTCTGAAATCAACTGGTTGCGTAATGATAAACGAGAAGATGATCGCGCATTAAGTACCGTGTTTTTTGGTGGTGGCACGCCGACACTGATTGATGCCAAAGAACTTGTAAGAATTCTGCAGGCTTTGAAAAATGAATATGGATTTACAGACGACATCGAAGTCACAACCGAGGCAAATCCTGATTCGGTAACTCGGCAAGATCTGGAAATACTTCGAACCGGCGGATTTACTCGAATTTCATTTGGACATCAAAGCAGTGCCGCAAATGTACTTGCCTTACTGGAACGTACCCACAGACCAGGGAAGACCTGGGAAGCAATTAGTGACGCTAGAAGCGCAGGCTTTGAGCATGTAAGTGTGGACTTGATTTATGGCAGCCCAGGTGAAACGGATGCAGATCTTGCCGAGACACTAGATCAAGTTTCGGTCGCAGATGTTGATCACGTAAGTGCCTATTCGTTAATTGTTGAACCAGGCACGCGCCTGGCTGCCCGGGTAGCCCGTGGCGAAATCCCAAACCCGAGCGATGACGTCGCTGCTCATCGATATGAATTGATTGAAACCCGCCTTCGGAGCCTTGGCCTGACTTGGTACGAGGTAAGTAATTGGGCCAAACCGGGCGGCGAATGTCGACACAATATTGCGTACTGGCGAAATCAGGATTGGCTAGGAATTGGTCCTGGCGCACACGCACACTCTGCTGGTACTAGGTCATGGAACCTCAAGCACCCGGCAGCTTGGGCAGCTCGGGTTGATGAAGGCGTTTCGGCAACTGCTGACCTCGAAGTCCTTGAACTATCCGACATCAAACACGAAGACATCATGCTTGGGTTGCGACTTCGAGAAGGCTTATCACTTTCAGTGCTAGGCGAGTCCGGACTAACTCAGGCAGAACTCGCGGTGGGTGAAGGATTACTAGATCCCGAGAGTTTCAAGGCAGGCAAAGCGGTCCTTACGTTTCAAGGGCGGTTGCTAGCGGATGGGTTAGTCGCGCGCCTGTGGGGCTAACCAAGGTTAGACTGGCACTCGATACTTGTGAGTGCTAGGAGTCGCCATGGAAGACCGTAAATTAGCGGTTTTACGAGCCATTGTTGATGACTATGTCCAAACTCATGAGCCAGTTGGATCTAAAGCGCTAGCTGATCGCCACTCTTTGGGAGTATCTTCGGCGACAATTCGCAATGACATGTCAGCCCTGGAAGAAGATGGCTACATCAGCGCACCTCACACCAGCGCAGGGCGGATCCCAACCGACAAGGGCTACCGCCTGTTTGTCGACAAACTAAATTCAATCAAGCCAATGTCGCAGCCAGAACGGAAAGCCATTCAAACTTTCCTAGATCAAGCGGTAGACCTCGATGATGTAATGAATCGAACGGTGCGCTTGCTGTCTCAGTTAACAAAGCAAGTTGCCTTAGTTCAATATCCTTCATTGGTCAGAAGCACCGTTCGACATATCGAATTAGTTAGTTCTGGCGGGACAAAACTTCTGGTGATTCTGATCGCTGACACCGGGCGAATTGAGCAGCGAAACATCGATATCATGAGACAAGTTTCAGATGAATTCATGCACGACCTGCGTACACGACTAAACGTAGCCCTCGATGGCCAACTGTTCACTGATGTTCCTGATCGTTTGGTTGGAATAGCCGATAGTTTTGCAATGGAATTCAAGCCCGTAGTTAACACAGTGGTAGCAACAATTCTTGATGCCGTAGTTTCCCAAAATGAAGAACGCGTTGTTGTCGGAGGAACTTCTAACCTGGCTCGAGTTGGTGAGGATTTCACAACTGCAGTCGGACCAGTCCTCGAAGCACTTGAAGAGCATGTGGTTTTACTCAGACTGTTTGGTGAAGCTGCCGAGCCTGATTCATTAACGGTTCGAATTGGTCACGAGAACCCCGTTGAGGAATTACAGCGCGCTTCAGTTGTAACGGTTGGCTACGGTTCCGGCGACCAAGCGCTGGCAACGATGGGAATTTTGGGACCAACCCGAATGGATTACGCAGGTTCAATGGGCGCAGTAAGAGCTGTTGCTAAGTATGTCGGCCAGATTTTGAAGGACCAATAAATGACTGACTATTACAAAGTACTTGGTGTGAGCCGGGATGCCACACCTGAAGAAATCAAACGCGCGTATCGCAAACTTGCCCGAGAACTTCATCCCGATGTAAATCCAGGTGCCGAGGCTGGTGAGCGCTTCAAGGATGTTACCTCTGCGTACGAAGTGCTATCTGATCCGCAAAAGCGAGAGATGTTTGATCTTGGTGGTGATCCATTTTCGTCCGGTGGCGGGTTCAACGCAGCGGCTGGATTTGGTTTTGGAGATATTGTTGATGCGTTCTTCGGCGGTGGCGGACAACGCGGACCACGCTCGCGCAAACGTCGAGGTCAGGATGCGTTAATCAGACTTCAAGTAACTCTCGAAGAAGCAGCCTTTGGTTCAACAAGAGAATTTGCCGTTGATACGGCAGTAACTTGCACTTCCTGCACTGGCGAAGGCACCACCTCCGGAACCGGGATTGTTAACTGCACAATGTGTGCTGGGCGAGGTGAAGTTCAATCAGTCCAGAAGTCATTCTTGGGCCAGGTCATGACATCTCGTCAATGTCCGCAATGCCAAGGGTTTGGAACCTTGAACCCACATCCTTGTGCCGAGTGCGCTGGAGACGGGCGAGTGCGAACTCGCAGCACCTTGTCAGTCCAAATCCCACCAGGTGTTGAGGGTGGAACCCGAATTCAAATGACTGGTCAAGGTGAAGTTGGTCCAGGTGGCGGTCCAGCAGGTGACCTTTATGTTGAGCTAATCGAATTGCCACACGCAGTCTTCCAGCGCAATGGTGACCAGCTACATGCCACGATCTCGCTTCCAATGACAGCAGCAGCGTTAGGCACAACCATGGAACTGGAAACGCTCGATGGTACGGCGCCGATTCACATTAAGCCTGGCACTCAATCGGGATCTACGGTCACGTTGCGTGGCCAAGGTATGCCAAGACTTCGCACTTCAGGTCGTGGTGACTTAGTGGTCCATTTAGAAATCCTCACACCAACTGGCCTGGATCAAAATCAAGAAGACTTGCTCCGTCAGCTTGCAAGCATGCGCGGCGAAGAAACACCGTCCGCACAATTTCACGAACAATCATCTAGTTTGTTTGGAAAACTTAAGGATGCGTTTACTACACGATGACCGCTGCAGTGTTTCTGGTTAAACCAGGTGAGATCTCTAACGAAACAAGATCCTTCACCCTAGATGGTGATGAAGGCAGACATGCCGCAACCGTTAAGCGCATGCGCGAGGGCGAAGTTATTCACCTTTGCGATGGTCAAGGTGGCCGCGCTGTTGCAACTGTAGTTAAAGTTCACAAGCACAGTTTGGATTTAACTATTGACCAATTCACTTTCGAAGCAGCGCCAGAACCACGATTCGTTGTTGTGCAGGCGTTAGCAAAAGGTGAACGTGCGGAACTTGCGGTTGAAATGCTTACCGAAGTTGGTGCAGATGCCATCATTCCGTGGCGCGCGGAGCACTCAATTGGAAAATGGGATTCAATCGAAAAAGGTTTAGACAAGTGGCGTCGCACTTCCCGCGAATCAACTAAACAATCTCGGCGTGCCTGGATCCCAGAAATTTTAGATCTCCAAACAACTGCACAGGTCTGCGAATTAATGTCTCATGCGCAAAGCGTGTTTGTTTTGCATGAAAGCGCCGATCAAGCTTTGGCTGCGTGTGCGATTCGTGAGCAGGGAACCATCATGATCATTGTCGGCCCCGAAGGTGGCATTTCTCCCGATGAACTTGCAGCCTTTACTGCGGCCGGCGCTCGGGTAGTGCACATGGGGGCAAGTGTCATGCGGACATCAACAGCCGGCGCAATTGCAGTGGGTGGACTTCTTATGCGCAGCCAGCGCTGGTCTTAGGGCAGGTTGAAATGAGTGCAGAAATAGATTGTTTGTTTTGCAAGATTTCCGCAGGACAGATTCCAGCGGAAATAGTAATTGAAACGGTAAGTGCGATTGCATTTCGAGACATTGATCCAAAAGCCCCAACACATGTTCTAGTCATCCCGCGAACTCACTTTGCAGATGTAACGGAATTGGCGCAAAAAAATCCAAATCTGGCAGGCGAACTCATGTCCATAGCGGCAGAGGTTGCAAAGCTTGAAGGTCTAAGTACGGGTTATCGAGTTGTGACTAACAATGGGGAAGATGCGGGCCAGTCCGTTTCCCATGTGCATTTCCACGTTTTAGGCGGTAGAAGCCTTTCTTGGCCACCAGGATAGCCAACTCCGACTTTTGATTTCTGCCATAGAATTAGGACAAATGACAGTTTCTGCCTCGCCATCCCACACCGTTGTGATCGTGCCAACCTCCACCCCGATGGTTTCGGTCACGGGAGCTCGCGACGAACTCATCCGGGTAATTGAAAAATCCTTTTCTGATTCAGTGATCCTGGTTCGAGGTAACGAAATCACAATCGATGGCCCAAAGCCAAGTGTTGATTTAATCGAAACACTGATTTCCGAAATGCTAGTAATGCTTAGAACCGGACAAGGTCTAACACCTGAATCTGTAGAGCGTTCCATTGCAATGCTTCGCTCCGATGTCCGTCCAGCTGACGTGCTTACCGCAAACATCCTTTCCAGTCGTGGCCGCACAATCCGAGCCAAGACTTTGAACCAAAAGAAATACGTAGACGCAATCGATGAAAACACTATTGTGTTTGGAATCGGACCAGCGGGAACGGGAAAGACGTACCTTGCGGTAGCCAAAGCAGTTCAAGCGCTACAAAGTAAGCAAGTAACCCGAATCATACTTACTCGACCAGCAGTTGAAGCGGGCGAGCGGTTAGGTTTTCTACCTGGAACGCTTAGTGAAAAAATCGATCCGTATTTGCGTCCGCTCTACGATGCGTTACACGACATGGTTGATCCCGATTCCATTCCGCGATTAATGACGAGTGGCACGATTGAAGTTGCGCCGCTTGCTTACATGCGCGGTCGCACGCTTAATGACGCTTTCATTATTTTGGATGAAGCCCAAAACACCTCAGCCGAACAAATGAAAATGTTTTTAACTCGACTTGGATTTGGCTCAACCATGGTTATCACAGGCGATGTGACCCAGATTGATTTACCAACAGGGACTGCTAGTGGACTACGAGTGGTTCGCGATATCTTGAGTGATGTAGATGACGTCGCATTTTGCGAGTTAAGTTCAAGTGACGTTGTCCGCCACAAACTAGTTGGGCAGATTGTTGACGCGTATGGTCGTTACGACGAAAAGCGTGCCTCACAAGATCAACGTCCAGATCGTAGGAACTCATAACTATGTCCATTGACGTTAATAACGAATCTGACTTTGAAGTAAACGAACTAGAAATCTCCGCCCAAGCGCAGTTCGTATTGCGCAGCCTGCACATTAACCCGGCTGCTGAACTTTCCGTTTTGCTTGTGGATGAGATAGCCATGACAACGCTTCACGAGAAATTCATGGATGAACCAGGTCCAACCGACGTATTGAGTTTCCCAATGGATGAACTTCGCGCGGGAACACCAGATCGCCTAAGTGAAGAAGGTGTTCTCGGAGATGTCGTCCTTTGCCCGGCTGTTGCCGCTCGCCAGGGCGAACAGGCAGGACACAGCATGGAAGTTGAATTGCGCCTGCTGCTAACTCATGGAATCTTGCATTTACTTGGACACGATCACGCTGAACCGGAAGAACACAAACTTATGTTTGGGTTGCAGGCCCAGCTTCTTGCGCAGTGGGAAGGCGAGCGTAATGCTCGTGACCTAGCTTGAGTCAAAATGCATTTCTGCTGATATTGGCAACGGCAATGGTTCTTTTGGCTGCCGTCTTTGTTGCAACTGAAACCGCATTAGCTCGAGTTAGCAAGGCCACGATCGATCAACTTCGCAAAGACGGAAGTAAGCGCGCAAGCCGCTTAGCCGAACTGCTCGATGATCGAGCAAAATATGTAAACTCGCTCCTGTTTGCTCATTTAACTTTGTCGACAATCGCGATCGTGCTGGTCACAACTGCCTGCCTAGATATTTTTGTTGACAACAATGCTGCCTTAGTTATTTCCTCGGCCATTATGGTTCTGGTCGGATACATCGTGCTTGGTGTTGCGCCGCAGACTCTCGGTCGCCAAAAAGCCGACAAGATTGCATTGGCAACTGTCCGTATTACTCGACTGGTAACAGGCCTCCTGGGTCCAATGAGTCGAATCTTCATCTTGGTTGGAAATGCGATCACGCCGGGACAAGGTTTTAGAGAAGGACCCTTTTCAACACAAGCCGAATTACGCGAACTTGTGGATATGGCCGGTGCCGATTCAGTTATTGAAGATGACGAACGACAAATGATTCACTCGGTGTTTGAACTTGGTGACACAATCGCTAGAGAAGTTATGGTTCCCCGTACCGAAATGGTGTGGATTGAATCTCATAAAACTCTTCGTCAAGCTATGTCTCTGGGGCTTCGCTCGGGTTACTCCCGCATTCCGGTGGTAGGCGAAGGAATCGATGACATCGTTGGTGTGGTTTACGTAAAAGATATTGCGCGCCGGGTTTTTGAGCATCAAGAGTCCCAAAGCACCGAACGTGTGTCAGATCTAATGCGCCCAGCATTTATGGTTCCGGACAGCCGAAGTGTCGACGAACTACTGCGTGACATGCAAAGCGCTCGTACTCACTTGGCGGTCCTGGTAGACGAATACGGCGGCACTGCTGGTTTAGTAACGATCGAAGATGTTATTGAAGAGATTGTTGGAGAAATCTCCGATGAACATGACGTACTTGGTCCTGATGTTGAAGAGCTACCAAACGGTGAGTATCGAGTCAGTTCCCGGCTTCACATCGATGATTTAGCGGAACTTTTAGAAACCGAAATTTCCGATGAAGGCGTTGATACCGTCGGTGGGCTAATGGCTAAGCGCCTAGGTATCGTGCCAATTCCAGGTGCAACCGTTGAGATAGCTAATTGGACGTTGACTGCTGAATCAACAGCTGGGCGTCGCCATCGAATTGATACTGTGGTGATCTCGCGCGATACCTTCACGTCGGTAGAAGAAGTTGATAGCAATGAGTAATTGGAATTCAGAAGACGACAAGTTAGCAGTTTTAGCAAAAGGTGCGCGTTCCCGGATTCAGGCGAAAGTCGGTGCGGCACTTCGAGATGAAACCGGTCGCACTTATGCCAGCGCAGAAGTTTCCATCGGAGCCTTGACGCTTACTTCGGTGCAAATGGTCGTGGCCCAGGCGGTGGCTTCTGGTTCTACTGGAGCTGAAGCAGTAGTTATCTCACCACAAGGTGAATCCAGCATTTCCGATACCGACCTTGAACTTGTGCGGGATTTTGCAGGCACTGGTGTTCCGATTTATCTAATTGGTGAATCCGGGGATCCAGTTGATTCGCGATTAACGTGACAGAGACGAGCGGCGGAACTACTTCTAGCCAGGCTTCGCCAAAGAATGGCAGACAACTTGCGGTTGTCTCGGTACTTCTTGCTTGCGTTTTGTTTAGCACTAGCGCAACGGGAAGAGCGTACCTAGATTTTCCGGGTAGCAGCATTTCGGTCGGTGCTTGGCGAGTGTTTTTAGGCGGCATTGGGTTATCCGTTTATGCCGTTATTCGCTACGGAACTTTTGGTTTGCGAAAACTAATCAAGCTTCCAATTGTTTGGGTAATGGCCTTGGCAGTGCTTTCGTATCAGATTTCATTTTTCATCGGCGCTGCTCGCATCGGCGTTGCGATGGGAACCCTAGGTGCATTAGCTACGGCACCGTTTTTTGCTGGCCTATTGGGTTGGATCGTGGGTACGGGAAAGCCTTCCGGAGTTTGGGCGATTTCAACACTTATGGGAGTGCTCGGCTTAGCTTTAATAACTGGCGTAAGTGAAGTGCGAGACAACCTTGGATTTCTTGCAGTTTTTGTTTCAGGCGTAATGTACGCAATCTTCACAGTCTTTGGAGTTCGCCTAACTCAAACCCATGATGTTTCCGGCGCCGAGGTTTTGGGTGCAGCCTTCGGTATTGGCGCGGTTTTGTCGCTACCAATTGTTGTGCTGACTAGTGCATGGGTGAATAATGCACTATTAGTTGGATTTGTTTTGTACATCGGATTTGCAACTACTGCTCTTGGTTACATTCTGTTTGGCAATGGCCTAACGCACTTGAGTCCAGGCAGCGTTTCAACTTTGACCTTGGCTGAACCAGTTCTCGCCACATTAATGGGAGTATTCATTCTTGGCGAAGCAATGAATCTTCGAGGTTGGATCGGTTGTGCCGTAATTATTGGCGCACTGGCACTTCTGGGTATCGTTGAATCACGAACCCCATCAAAATCAACTCTGGAGACTTCAAATGCGTAGTGGTTTTACCTGCATAGTAGGTCGACCCAATGTTGGTAAGTCAACGTTGACCAATGCAATGGTTGGGCAAAAGGTGGCAATTACATCAGATCGTCCACAAACCACACGTCACACAATTCGTGGAATCGTAACTAACGCCGAAGGTCAATTGATTTTGATTGACACTCCTGGCGTTCACAAGCCAAAAACTTTACTAGGCGAAAGACTAAATGCATTAGTTGCAGACACTTGGTCTGAAGTCGATGTTGTTGTGATGTGCTTTCCAGCAAATGAGGCGATTGGGCCAGGCGACCGATTTATTGCAGAGCAGATCGCGGCAATTCCGAGGGTAAAAAAAGTCGCTGTAGTTACAAAGATTGATACCACTGATAAGCAGGCAGTAGGCGAGCAATTACTAGCAGTTCAAAACCTTGGCCAAGAACTTGGAATTGACTGGGCTGAATTAGTCCCTGTATCTGCAGTTGCAAATAACCAGGTTGATTTACTGAGCGATCTTCTAATGAGCTTGTTGCCCGAAGGCCAAGTCCTGTATCCAGATGGGGAGCTTACCGACGAGCCAGAATTAATCATGATTGCAGAATTGATTCGGGAATCTGCACTTGAAGGCGTGCACGATGAACTACCGCATTCAATCGCAGTTGTGATTGATGAAATGGCGATGCGAGCTGATCGACCTGAAGATAAACCGTTGATGGATATCTACGCACTGATTTATGTGGAGCGAGAGAGCCAGAAACACATAGTTATCGGCAAGGGTGGTAGTCGGTTAAAAGAAGTTGGAACTGACGCTCGAATCGCAATCAGCAAAATGCTTGGGGTTCCCGTTTACTTAGACATTCGAGTCAAGATTGCGAAGGACTGGCAGCGAGATCCAAAGCAACTTTCAAGACTAGGCTTCTAGCCCTTCCATTTTTGCTTCAAGTCTTTCAATTTCAGCAAGTTCTGGGATCAATTCGTAACGTTTGCCGTAAGTGTCAACTAAAGCAACCAAGGCTGCGGCGACTGGAACGGAAACAATCGCTCCAACTGCACCAAATAGATTTGCAAACACAATTACTGACCCAAAAGCAATGGCTGGATGAATGTCCATAGTAATTTTGCTTAACCGCGGAGAGAGTAAATAGTTTTCAATTTGCTGATAGACCGTTGCAAAAATGATGATCAAAACGGCATCCGTAGGATTATTGAAAACAGCGAATAGCACCGGAATCATTACGCCAATGTAAGTTCCCACGGTCGGGATGAATTGACTTGTAATTCCGGTGATCAAGCCCAGGGGTAACCAGTATGGCAATCCAATGGCTGCGAAGAATAATGAGTGAGCAGCGGTGGAGGCAAGAGCCAGTATCAACTTAGAAACTACGAATCCACCGGTCTTTTTCACAGTGATGTCCCAGGTCGTAACTAAAACTTTTTGGGCACTTGGATTTAGTAGGCCGCCAATCTTTCGCTTTAGGCGTGGTGCATCAGCTGAAAGATAAAACGAAAACAGGGCAAGTGTTAGCAATTGGAATAGGCCACCAATGATTCCAGAGATGATTCCAACAAAGCCACCCGCAAAATTGCTGGCCCAAGTAGCGATTTGTGAAGGCTGAATATTCAGTTGATTTATCAGCGCATCTGGATCCAGCTCTTGGCCGAATGCGTCATTTACCCAATTTGTTAAATCGATAATCAGATTCGGTAAATCCGAAATCAATGACGAGGCTTGGGAAAAAAGTAGCCCGCCAAATAGCGCTAGAAACGCAGTAACCAGAAGTGTTACGCCAAGCATGGTTAATCCAGTTGCCGCGCCACGTCGCCAGCCGCGATTTGAAAGTGTCGAAACTGCTGGCTCCATAGCTACTGCAAGCAACAGTGCAAGCAGAATCAACAGGATCAAACTAACGTTTTGTTGAAAAACCCAGAGCCCCAACATGGCTGCGGCGGTAAAAAGAATTATGGTGCGTAAGACCCACTTGATAGAAGCTTGGTCGAAACCCGTCACATTTACTGGGTCTTTCGGTGAAGTGCTCATGAATTGAGGTTACCTGACCATCACTTGGGCACGGGACGTGACACCATAGTCACATGCCTAGTTATCGCGCGGAAGCCATAGTTTTGCGCACACATAAATTAGGCGAAGCAGATCGGATCATCACACTGCTCACGCGCGAGCGAGGTAAAGTGCGTGCCGTTGCAAAAGGAGTACGGCGAACCAAAAGTAAGTTTGGTGCTCGCTTAGAACCATTCAGTCGTGTGGATTTATTGGTCTTTGAAGGAAAGAATCTCGACATAATCACGCAAGCCGAGTCGCTCAATGCATATGGCCAAGAATTAGCGCTTGATTATTCATTGTGGACAGCTGGGCAAACTATGTTGGAGACGGCAGATCGCCTGACACCAGAAGATTCCATCTCGGCTGAGTCGCAGTATCTGTTATTGGTTGGCGCATTGCGGACTTTAGTAACTGGTGAGCATGCAGCCGGTTTAGTACTCGACGCTTTCTTACTTCGAGCCCTTTCGATGGCTGGGTATTCACCAACTTTGAATGCTTGCGTAATTTGCGGAGTTGCTGGCACCCAACCTTTCTTCCATGTTTCAACTGGTGGCGCACTATGTGTCGAACATCGTGTGCCCGGCAGCGTTGCACCCCGACCTGAATCATTCGAGCTCATGCAGGCACTGATGACGGGGGATTGGGAGTTTGCGGACGCATCCGCTGCGAAAGATCGAAGCGAAGTATCAGGACTGGTAGCTGCTTATGTGCAATGGCACCTAGAGCGCGGACTTAGGTCCTTGCCTTTAGTTGATCGGCAAGCAACATGAGTTTTTTGAATTCGAACATGACAGACTTAAACCATGTTGCTTAACCCGCCGCCGCATATATCAGGGGTTCAGCCTCCAAAAATCCAATCTGATTTGATACCAAACCACGTTGCTGTGGTTATGGACGGAAATGGCCGATGGGCCAAGGAGCGCGGGCTTCCGCGTACCGCTGGACATGAAGCTGGCGAAGCAAGTCTGATGGACTGCATCTACGGTTCGCTAGAACTGGGAGTCAGTTGGCTTTCGGCATATGCATTTTCAACAGAGAATTGGCGGAGATCTCCAGAGGAAGTTCGCTTCCTGATGAACTTTAATCGAGACGTAATTCGCAGACGCCGGGACGAGATGAACGACATGGGCGTTCGGATCCGCTGGGCCGGCCGGCGTCCAAAACTTTGGCGCTCAGTGATTGAAGAGCTTGAAGCCTGCGAAAAGTTAACTGCTAAGAATTCAAAGCTAACCGTAACTATGTGCGTGAATTATGGTGGGCGGGCCGAGATAGTTGATGCCGTCTCGGCGATTGCGCAGCAGGTCGCTGATGGGAAAATTGACCCGAAGAAAGTAACTGAAAAAACCATCAAGAAATACTTAGATGAACCAGATATGCCAGACGTTGATCTCTTTGTGCGATCTAGTGGCGAACAGCGATTAAGTAATTTCTTGCTTTGGCAAAGTGCATATTCAGAATTTGTTTTCTTGCCGACGCTCTGGCCTGATTTTGACCGCCGTCACTTGTGGCACGCTTGTGAAATTTATGCCTCACGGGATCGTCGTTACGGGGGAGCCGTCCCTAATCCGTTACCAGAAATCTAATTGTTCCTGCACTTTTTGCACACGCCAGTGATCTCAAGCGTGTGAGCGATTTCGGTAAACCCATTGTCGATACCAATTTGCTTTGCCCAAACTTCCAAAGCTTCCCCGGTAATCTCGATCGCCAGACCGCACTTAGTGCAAGTTAAGTGATGGTGATGCCCATTGCTGCAAAGTCGATATTGGGACTCGCCATCGGTTCCGATGATCATGTCTACATCACGAGCTTCAAACATTTCAGTTAAGTTTCGATACACAGTTGAAAGTCCGATTGTGTCGCCACTTAGTGTTAAAAGAGCATGAATTTCTTGGGCGCTTCTAAAGTTTTCTTGTGACGTCAGCGCTTCGGTAATGGCTTTACGTTGCTTAGTAAGTCTTTGGGTAGCCATATTTATCCGTGAACCAGGGTCACGATCAAAAACATAATGACCACACCAGAAACCGTAGCTAGCAATGTCATTCGAGACGGCTTGCTACTGTGCGCTTCAGGCAAAATGTGTGAGGTTGCTAAGTAAATCAAGAAGCCAGCAAACAGTGCGAGATATAACCCAAGCAGATTATCGGCAACCACTACACGCGCACCAAGAATCGCACCTGCAATTCGCGCTACTCCGTCAGCAATCAGAAGCATGACAGCTCGTGTCTGCCATTTGCCAGCGGAAATCAACATGGAAACGGTATTAAGCCCATCTGTAAATGCATGAGCGATAACTGCAATTGCGACTATCCATCCAAGTGATGAACTGACTTGAAAGGCCAGACCGATTGCCAGTCCATCAAGGAATACGTGAACCACCATGGCAGAAGCCGCGATCACTCCGGTGGCATTGTGCGAGTGTTCATGGGAGTCGGCATATTTTGAATCATGCGGTTCATGTGCACCGGAATAGCGCTCCAAGATATGCAGAGCCAAGAAACCAATCACAAACATGACCATTACTGCAGGAACATGTCCAACTTCCTGGCTACTTAGTTCAAAAACTTCCGGAATCAAATCGAAGGAAACTAACCCAAGCAATAGGCCAGCACTTAATCCCAGTACTAAGTGCATCCGCTTGCGGGCACGAAGAGCTAAAAAGCCACCTAAGAAAGTAGCGAGCACGGTTCCAAGTGCGACGAGGACTGCCACTAGAACTCCTTTATTGGGAATAATTCCCAATAGTAAGTTTAATGGGAATCATTGTCAATAAGCTTGCACCCAATTTGGACTGACCCGTGCTTGACTTGGGTTATGGGACAAGCAAACAAACCGAAAAAGCCAACTCCAGCAGTTCCAGTTGTGACACATTCCTTACTGCGAAAGCGGATAACGAATTTGAGTGCACCCTTACTGCTACGGATTCACGGCTTACCAAAGTTCCTAGTTCCATCGCTTATTGCTGTGTTAATGCTCTCAGGCCTCTTCTTGCAGCCGCCATATTCAGGTATTTCGCTAACGGTAGTGAGCGTTTTCATCGGGTGGCTTATGTACGTGTCTTGGCCGCTACTTGATTCAAAGTCTCGATTAATTCGGATCTTGGTGTTTTTTATCTTGTTAGCCGCAACTGCAGTTAACTACGGCGCTTAGTTTTTATGCTTGGCACTTTCCACGCGGTGTGGACTTTTGATGTAACGGATGCTGTTGCCTGGAAACTAGAAGCTCAACTTGCCATGAATATTTTGCAAGCTAGAAGTGGCTTTGTATCCGGAAGTGTTTTTCATAACGCAGATTCCCCTGAACGATATTTAGTGAAAACAGATTGGCTCGACGTTGGTTCCTACCGACGGGCGCTTGGTTCAATGGAGGCAAAAGTCGGAGTCTGGCCCTTCCTAGCAAACATGCGGGATGAGCCGACGGCTTTTGAACTGCTTATGGACTTTACTGCTGAGTCCGTGACCGAGTACGAGTCGAGTGTTAATGACGGAGTTTGACTTCATTGATCGTGCCGATGCTGGGCAAAAAATGTTGGAAACTTTCAAAGCGGAGATTTTGGAACACGACGTAATTGTTGTGGTTTTGCCTGCCGCAGGTGAGATCGCACTTTCATTTGCGGCCGAGATGACGCTGCCAATGCGCGATCTAAACATCATCCGAACTGGCGCAACAGTATCGATCCCCAGGCTTGATGGACTTTCTGGATTAAATGTTGCGGTAATTGACGATGGTGTTGAATCCGGTAGCACCGCCATGGCGATCGGTGCAATGCTCCGGGGTGCATCCGTTAACTCGGCAACGCTTATTGTTCCGGTTTGCCCAAAATCAGTCGTACCCCATTTACTAGCGGTTTATGACACGATCCATGCCGTCGTCTCGCCGCCGACACCGAGCTCACTGACTCGACATTACGAATTGAATTAGAGCCGAACCAAAGCATTTAAACATTTCAAGTCCACATAAAACTCGATAGAATGGGGTTTCCTGCTTCCGGCAACCAGTCGGAAAGCCTTATCGGATGTTGAGTTTCATGGATCGCGTAGACGCTGTAGTAAATCTGTCCAAACGTCGGGGATTTGTTTTCCCAAGTAGCGAAATTTATGGCGGATCCCGATCCGCCTGGGATTACGGGCCATTGGGTGTCGAGCTCAAAGAAAACGTCCGTCGCCAATGGTGGAAAGCCGTAGTTCAATCACGGGAAGACGTTGTAGGAATCGATTCCGCAGTTATCTTGGCGCCACAGGTTTGGGCTGCATCCGGTCACTTGGCAACTTTCACAGACCCACTTACAGAATGCACTTCGTGTCACAAGCGGTTTCGGGAAGATCACTTACTTGAAGAATTCGAAGCACGTAAAGGTCGTGCGCCAGAAGGTGGACTAGCTGGCGTTCCTTGCCCTAACTGTGGAACCAAAGGCGAATTCACTGAGCCAAAAATGTTTAATGGCATGCTTTCCACAAATCTTGGTCCAGTTGTCGATGAAAATTCGTTGCATTACCTACGCCCAGAAACTGCTCAAGGTATTTTCACAAACTATGCGAACGTCGCAGCCTCATCTCGGAAAAAGCCACCGTTTGGAATTGGTCAAACCGGAAAGTCTTTCCGAAATGAAATCACACCTGGTAATTTCATTTTCCGCACCCGCGAGTTTGAACAAATGGAAATGGAGTTCTTTGTTCCACCTGGCACCGACGAACAGTGGCATGAGTACTGGCTGGAAGAGCGTTGGAATTGGTACCTAGATCTTGGTCTTTCACCTGACAATTTGCGCAGGTTCGAACATCCGAAAGAAAAACTTTCGCACTACTCCAAGCGCACAACCGATATTGAATATCGATTCCAATTCGGAGGCAGTGAGTTTGCTGAGTTGGAAGGCATTGCTAATCGCACTGACTTTGACTTGAAGGCACACATGGAAGCCTCTGGCAAAGACTTGTCATTCTTCGATCAAGAATCCGGCGAGAAGTACGTGCCATACGTGATTGAACCAGCAGCAGGATTAACCCGTGCGGTGCTTGCGTTCATGCTTGAGGCATACGACGAAGACGAAGCTCCGAATACCAAGGGCGGCGTAGATAAGCGTGTTGTAATGCGCTTTGACAAACGGTTAGCTCCAGTAAAGGCAGCAATCTTGCCACTTTCGCGCAATGCCGATTTAAGTCCGAAGGCAAAAGACCTTGCAACTGAACTTCGCAAAAATTGGAACATCGAGTTTGATGATGCAGGTGCGATTGGTCGTCGTTATCGACGTCAAGATGAAATTGGAACACCGTATTGCATCACAGTTGACTTCGAAACTCTTGAAGATAACGCAGTAACAATTCGTGATCGAGACACTATGGAACAAGAGCGAGTAGGACTTGATTCTGTTGTGTCTTGGTTAGGCTCTCGCCTTATCGGCTGCTGATGTTTGCAGACTTATTAGCCACTGATCCGGTTATCGAACTTGCGCCTATGGCGGGAGTAACTAATCGGGCGTTTCGTCGAGTTTGTCGCGAGGCATCGATGCAGATACGACATTCTGCTGGCCAAGTGGATGTCGACCAAACGGTTTATGTGGCCGAGATGACGACCTCGCAGGCGCTATTGATGCGGCATCCAGAAACGCTAGACCTAGTGACGTTTGATTCCGACGAGAAAACTAGAAGCGCTCAGCTTTATGGCGTTGATCCAGACATTGTGGGCGCAGCGGTAAAAATGTTGGTCGATGAAGACATGGCTGATCATGTTGATTTAAATTTTGGTTGCCCAGTGCCAAAAGTTACCCGCAAAGGTGGCGGTAGTGCGCTGCCTTGGAAGCGGGACTTGTTTTCCAGCATTGTTAATTCAGCAGTTAAGAATGCCCAAGGAAAAGTTCCAGTTACGGTCAAGATGCGAGTTGGAATTGATGCCGATCACATTACTTATTCAGATGCCGGAAAGATCGCATCTGAAGCAGGCGTTACTTGGGTAGCGCTGCATGGCCGAACTGCTGCTCAGTATTACGGTGGGAAAGCGGATTGGACAACAATCGCTCGATTAGTCGAACACATTCCTAACACACCAGTTCTGGGAAATGGTGACATTTGGTCGGCTGCAGATGCACAACGGATGCTGGATGAAACGGGCGCTCGAGGAGTTGTAGTGGGTCGCGGTTGCCTTGGTCGACCATGGTTGTTTGGTCAGATTCGCGCATCATTTGCTGGTGAAACAGTTCCGGCTGAACCAAATGCTGGCGTGATTGTCGATTTAATGCGAAGGCATGCGGATCTTCTTGTAGAAATGCATGGTGATGAATTCCGCGGCTGTCAGGAAATGCGAAAGCACATGGCTTGGTACCTAAAGGGCGTAGTTGCAGGCAGCGAAACCCGTGGCGCATTGTCATTGATTTCGAGTTTGAAGGAATTTGATGACTTGTTGAGCACGATCAACCGGGAGCAGATCTTGGATGAAGAGCTTGCAAAACTTCCTCGGGGTAGGACCACGCCAGATCGTCGCGTTAACTTGCCAGACGGATGGCTTAACTCACAAAGTATGTCGAAGACAGAAGTTGAAACAGTTCGAGAAGCTGAGTTAGCAGTCAGTGGTGGGTAAATGATTGGTAACTATTCTGAATTTGATTCTCAGCGCTGGGTGAATGAACCCAACAAAAGTGTGGAGCGTACTGAGTTTGCCAGAGATCGTGCCAGAGTCATGCACAGCTCTGCTTTGCGTCGCCTTGGTGTGAAAACTCAAGTTATGGAAGCCGGCCAAGAAGATTTTCCGCGTACCCGCCTTACGCACTCACTCGAAGTTGCCCAAGTTGGCCGCGAACTTGGAGCTGCACTTGGTTGCGACCCTGACTTAGTAGATACGGCTTGTTTGTCACATGACTTAGGCCACCCACCGTTTGGCCACAATGGGGAAACGGCGCTTAACGAGTTAGCAAAAGACATCGGTGGCTTTGAAGGCAATGCTCAATCCTTCAGATTGCTCACTCGCTTGGAACCTAAAGCTGTGAGTCCTGATACCGGACCGCGACCGGGCCAAACGATTGGACTGAATTTAACCAGGGCCTCATTAGATGCAGCTTCGAAGTATCCGTGGACTAAACAACCAGGCGAAGTTAAGTTCGGCGTTTATGAAGATGATGCAGATGTATTTGCTTGGGTACGCGACGGTGTCACAGGTAAGGCATCATGCTTTGAAGCGCAAGTGATGGATTGGTCTGATGATGTGTCTTACTGTGTGCATGATGTCGAAGATGCAGTTTTCGCAGGTCACGTAAACATCGACATTTTGAAATCAAGTACTGGTCGCAGCGAAGTAGTTGAAGTTGCCCAAAAGTGGTACGGCTCAGAATTTTCAAAATCAGAATTGGATGCAGCGTTGATTCGAGTGAGCACACTTCCGAGTTGGCCGGCTTCCTTTGATGGAGCCATGCGATCCTTGGCTGAATTAAAGAATCTAACGAGCACTTTGATTGGGCGGTTTTGTATTGCCGCACAACAAGCCACTCAGGCTGAATACGGTAAGCGCGCTTTAACTAGATATGACGCCTCGCTGGTGGTTCCAGATGAAGCTCGTTACGAAGTAACAGCGTTAAAGGCTTTGGCGGCTTGATTTGTTATGAATCGAGCCGGCGCAGATGAGATGTACGCCCGACAGCGTCAGCAGATTAAAGACTTAGTCGAGTACTTAAACCAGGACCCAGAATCAAGTTTGGATCGCTTCCATACAAATCTTTGGCTCGAGGCTGCTTCACCGGATGCTAAATTCCGCGTGGTTATTGACCAGGTAGCAGCACTTACAGACGTCAGCCTTGTGCAGTGGCACCAGCGCAACTGCACGTAACATAGGTGACGTGGCAGGAAAAATTCGCGAAGAGGATGTAACCTCAGTTCGCGAGCGAGCCCGAATCGACGAAATCGTTCGCGAAACCGTCACGCTAAAGGCAGCTGGTGGCGGTAGCTACAAAGGACTTTGCCCATTTCACGAAGAGCGTTCTCCGTCATTTCACGTAACGCCAAGTAAAGGTTTGTATCACTGTTTTTCTTGCAGTGAAGGTGGCGACGTCATCACTTTCGTCCGCAAAATCGACGCGCTTTCATTTACCGAAGCGGTCGAAAAACTGGCCGCTAAGTACGGAATCGTGCTTCGGTACGAAGAGGGCGGTGGCTCTTCGCCGGGCCAACAAGGACAGCGAGCTCGGTTGATCGAAGCCCACAAAATTGCGGGTGCGTTTTATAAATCCCAACTTTTGTCGCCCGAAGCTCAGCATGCCAGGACCTTTTTAACTGAACGTGGATTTGATCAAGCCTCATGGGATCTTTTTGGCGTTGGATACTCACCATCAGGTTGGGATGGTTTACGCAACGAATTGCGCGGCAAGGGATTTTCTGAAGAGGAAATGATTACCGCTGGGCTCGCTGTCGCCGGCCAACGCGGAGCATACGATCGATTCCGCGACCGCGTTATGTGGCCAATTCGTGATTCCAGTGGAGACACAATCGGATTCGGGGCTCGCAAACTTACTGAAGCAGATCAGGGTCCAAAATATTTAAATACTCCCGAGACGCCGATTTATCGTAAGTCCCAGGTCCTGTATGGAATTGACTTAGCCCGTCGAGATATGGCCAAACAACAGCAGGCTGTTGTTGTTGAAGGATATACCGATGTAATGGCATGTCACTTAGCTGGTATCACAACTGCGGTTGCAACTTGTGGCACCGCATTTGGGGCAGATCACGTCAAGATGCTTCGTCGAATCCTTATGGACGACGACACCAAGCATGCAGAAGTTGTTTTTACTTTTGACGGCGACGCTGCCGGTCGCAAGGCAGCACTAAAAGCCTTTGGTGAAGACCAAAAATTCGTGGCTTCAACGTTTGTCGCCATCGAGCCACATGGATTAGATCCATGTGACCTTCGCTTAAAGCAGGGCGATGACGCAGTTAAGAGTTTGATTGCAAACAAGATCCCGTTATTTGAATTTGTGATGCGTTCGACCGTGGCTGATTTCGATTTAGATACCGCCGAAGGTCGGGTTGCTGCGATGCGCGCTGTGGCACCAGTGTTGGCTGGTATTAAAGATTCCGCCCTTCGTCCCGAGTACATTCGCACAGTGGCCGGTTGGCTTGGAATGGACGACGCCACAATTCGCAATGAAATGAATTCTGCGGGTAAGAAAACCGCGCCACAGCAAACCCGCGCTCAAAGTACCGCTTCATCCCAAGCAGCACACGTGGAGCGAGAAGCATTGAAGTGCGTTCTGCAAACACCGCATCTGGTTGGATCTTGGTTTGAATCACTAGAAGAAAGCGTGTTTACCGTGCCAGCGGCCTCAGCGGTTTATGCCGCCTGCGTGGCTGCCGGCAATCCGCTGGAGTTTGATTCAGCTCAAGTCTGGATCGCAAAAGTTTTGGATCAGGCACCAAACGACGAGATTAAATCTCATGTGAGAGCTATGGCAATTGAGCCATTACCAAATGACGTTCCGGACGAACGTTATGTCCAGGCAGTATTAGCAAGAATCTTAGAAATGGATGCCGGAAGGCGAGTGGCCGAAATCAAGGCTGCGCTTAATCGGGCCGAAGATGGTACGGATGAAATTGATCAAGCAAGACTGCTTGGTGACTTGCTGTCGCTCGAGAGCTATCGACGAGATATGCGAAACTTTGCAATCGGAGATGTCTAGTGAGTTGGCTTAAGAAAAACCCAGCAATGCCTGCGGAGTTAGCCGAAGCAGTGGCGTCGGAAGGACGTTTACTTGATTGGTCCACACACTCAAATGGACTACTAGCAGTTACAAGAAACTCGTTAGTAGACGTAACTGCCCAAGCAAAAACCGTTTTGCCTTGGTCTGAATCAGTTCAGGCTAAGTGGGAGCCGCCAAGACTGACCGTGGTTTTCCAGGGCGAAACGGAACAGTCGCCAAGGGTGCGATCCTGGATTTTGGATGAAGCCAGTCAGTTGCCACGGGCGGTACGAGACCGAGTCACGTCAACGGTTGTAGTGGATCGATTATTCGAATTACCCAATGCTGGCAAGGTTAGATTCGTTGCACGCAAGGATGAAAATCGTTCGTATTGGACGGCTATCGCCGAAGATCAGGCGGCAAGCCAAACTGCGATTGGCCAGCAGGAGATTGCAAAGGCAGTGGTTGAACTGCGCGCTACGTTTGGAATCTAGGTCGTTTCGCCACACGGTCCCGATTTTGTTAAGATTGGTGAGTTAATCCCCTGTAGCTCAATTGGCAGAGCACTCGACTGTTAATCGAGTGGTTATTGGTTCGAGTCCAATCGGGGGAGCCAGTACGACCGTTGACCAAGTAGGAAAAAATGAAAAGATTGTTTTCCTTTTTGCTCGTACTAGCAGTGGCCAACATAACTAGTGCCCCAAACAGCCAAGCAGTTCCAGCAAATTCAAATATCACTGATTACAAGTACCGATCCTGCAGTTACTCAACTGGCAAACCAGGGGAGTACAAACCAAATGCAAAGTCTTGGAGCGCACAAGGCTTCAAAGATGTTGTAAAGGGCATCGACATTTCGGTTTGGCAACATCCTGATGATAAGGCGATCGATTTTGCTGCATTGAAATCAAAGTACGACATTTCATTCGTAATCATTAAAGCTTCTGATGGTGGAATCCGAGGAAACACTAATGCATTGAAATGGTTTCCAATCGACAGTAAAGCAGCGAGAGAACAAGGACTTGTTGTCGGCGCTTACCATTACGCGCTGCCAGGGATCCTCGATCGCAACACAATTACGGATGCGAAATTGCAAGCCCAACGCGCTGTTGATCAAGCGCAAGGAGCAAAAGTTGGTGACTTGCCATTAACCCTTGACTTGGAAGAGCTTCCTTGTGGTTGGACGATTCAAAGATTGACCAAATGGACCAAAGCATTCCTAGTCGAAGCTGAAACTTTAACTGGACGCACACCAATCATTTATTCAAATGGAAAGTTCATCGGAAGATTTCTAGATGCTGGCGCTACTGACTTGTCGCGTTATCCATTGTGGTTGGCCAGATGGGGACCTAAGTTGGGTACCGACCCCAATGAAGCGCGAATCTGGAATAACAATTGGACAATTTGGCAATTCACTGCGGATGGACAAATTAGTGCTGTCCCATCGAGTGCTACTGACTTAAATGTTTTCAATGGAACAGAATTAGAGTTCCAAGAATTTGTAAATCGCTAAGCAAATGCTGCCTCAAGGGCAACTTCAACCATTGCCTTGAATCCAGTCTCACGTTCTTCGGAAGAAGTCTTTTCGTGAGTACGAATCATGTCACTGACCGTGCAAATTGCTAATGCCCGACGACCGTATCTTGCAGCGATTGTGTAAAGCCCACTAGCTTCCATCTCAACACCCAATACGCCGTGCGCTTCGAGAACATCTAGCGCATTGCTGTCGTCATAGAACAAATCCATAGAAGCAATTCCACCAACGTGATAAGTAACGCCGTGAGCTTCAGCCGCATCGACTGCTGCCTTCAGCAAGTCGTAGTTTGCAATTGGTGCAAAATCCAAACCGCCAGTAGCACGTCGATTAGTGCCTGAGTCAGTTGATGCCGCCATACCGATGATCACATCTCGCAATTGGGTCTTACCCAAGCCGCCACAAGTTCCAATTCGGATCGCAGTCTGGACATCAAAGTCTTTGAATAGCTCAGTTACATATATCGAGATAGAAGGAATACCCATTCCAGTTCCTTGTACGGAAACCCGATTTCCTTTGTAGGTTCCGGTGTAGCCGAACATGTTGCGCACTGAGTTGTACTGAACCGCATTTTCGAGCATGTTTTCTGCAACCCATTTGGCACGCAGGGGATCACCTGGCAGCAGGATAGTTTCAGCAATGTCACCTTTATTGGCACCTATATGTACAGTCATAGCCACTAATGTACTGGGCAGTTCTAATAAGGTTGCGTTTAGTCCTCTAGAAGTGACAGGTACAGGAGTTTCAAATGGCTGCCAATCAAGCAATCTTTAACGCTCAGATAAACACCCAAAATCCACTTGCACCAACCGCCTCAGCGATTGCCTGGTCGGGTGATCACATTGTGGCTATTGGAACGGATGCTCAAGTTCGGGAAGCTTGCGACGGCAATACCGAAACTGTCGATGCTCATGGCGCTGCCCTGACGCCTGGAATCGTAGATGGACACCAGCACCTTTTCCATGGTGCAGAGTTTGCTCAAGGTCTTGACCTGGATCGAATTTCAAATCTTTCCGATCTGCGCGCTGCCGTGGCTGCAGAACGTAAGCGCATAGGACCTGGCAAATGGCTAATGGGATTCGCTCTTGAATACTCAGCCATTGGCGGCTCGTACCACCACAGCTTGTTAGACGAAGCTGCTGGCGATGGCCCAATGTTTTTGTACACACTGGACGTCCATACCGGCATGGTCAATGCCGAAGCAATGAAGATTGCAAATTTAACCGGACCGATGCGGGTTGAAGACAACTCTGTTGTTGTGGTTGACGAAAATGACAAGCCAACTGGCGAGCTATTGGAAATGGCTGCCATGCAGATTGTCTTAAAGCATGTACCAGTTGCAACTAAATCTGATCGTATGAATTGGTATGCCGAAGCCATTCGACGTCAGAACGCTCTTGGCATCACTGAAGTCCACTTAATGGATGGCAACCTTGAAACTGTCGAAATCATGCGCGATTTAGAAGCGCAAGCAAATCTGAAACTTAGAATCTTGCTGCATCACTTTGTTTATCCGTATACGTCAATCGAAGAAGTCGAAGCAATGATGCAAACCCATAATCAAAAGGGAGTGCGTTGGCAGGCGGACGGCGTGAAGTTCATGCTAGATGGCGTAATTGATACAGGCACCGCTTGGCTAGAACATCCAGATTCACAAGGTGCTGGAACTGAACCAATGTGGCCAGAGCTTTCGCTTTATCACCAACGCGCTCGGCAATTTCATGATGCAGGATTTCGAATTGCAACACACGCCATTGGTGATCGAGCGGTTCGCGAAGTTTTAGATGTTTATGAAGGTTTGCCAGGTGGCTCAAATGGCCGACATCGAATCGAACACATCGAGACTTCTCCTGATCACACCATCGCGCGCTTCAAGCCTTTGAAAGTAACGGCCTCGATGCAGCCTGTTCACATGCGTTGGCTGGAATATGACTTGAGTGATCCTTGGTCACAGCGCCTTGATACAACGCAGTGCAGTCATGGCTGGCGATCCGGCGACATTATGAGCACGGGAGCACTGGTAGTTCTTGGTTCAGATTGGCCGGTCGCACCCTTTGATCCACGCATGGGAATGTTTGCCGCCCAGATGCGCAGAGCGCACGATGTGGCATACGACGGCCCAGTTGGAAAAACCCGAGCATTGACGGGGGCGGAGACATTAACGGGCTATACCCGCAATGCCGCAATCGCGGTCGGCGCCGATAACGAAAGAGGCATGCTCGCACCTGGTATGAAAGCTGATTTAGTCATGTGGCAGGAAGATCCATCAAAGGTGAATCCAAATGACGTGATTGACCTTCCAGTGTTACGCACGGTTGTTGGGGGAGAAACCGTTCACCAAGTGTGAGCGAAAATCGGAAGCTGACATTTCATAAATTTCTTCCGGCCCATCATCTTCGTCGATCTGCTGACCAACGTGCGAAAAGCCAAGGGAATTAATAATTGCCATTGACGGTGCATTACTTGGACTGACGGTGTACCTAAGTGTTTGCACACCTGGCTGATCAATCACCCAAGTCCACATGCCAATCAAGGCTTCTTTCCCAAAACCTTGGTTACGGCACGGTTCGCAGATTCCAAATCCAATTTCGATCATGCCAACTTCATCTGGTGGGGCATGAAAACTGATTGAGCCAACCACTTCTTTAGTTTCCCTAAGGACGATCCAGCGAATGAACCAAAAGTTTAAGGTCTGGTCCGCTTTAACTTGCGGCACTCGCCAACGCAATGGACCGGAATTCTCATGCGTTAGCTCATTGTGTGGATTGGTGAAGTTGCGATCAGCTAAAAGTTCAGGATGATCTGGGTCTTCGTGCAACATGAACAGCTCAAGCGGTGGAATCAAATACAGATCCAAACGTTCAGTTTGAATCAGATCTGCTTGAATCCGCTCAGGTGACGAATGCATCTTTAGTCACCAAGTGCCCGGACGATCCGAATCCAAACTAGGTATGACGCCGTTAATACGCAGGCTCCTGCGAGCTCAAGTTCTGGACGAATCGGCACGTAACCAACGGGAGCGTCAAATGCAGAAACGATTCCGACGTTGTTAACGAGTGCAAACCCAATCCAGGTCAGCCACCAAATTAGTGTGTCTTTGCCAATCAAGGACTTCGCTTCGTCGCTACCTTCGGCCTTTAAAAGATCTTCAATTAACCGCTTTGGAAACCAAAGCGAAACAACTGGCACAATCCAACTCCAGAACACCCAAGGACGCTTAAGTCGCATTGCACTTGGATCTACTTCAGTTGCAGCGATGTGACGTTGCCCTAACCAACGACTTGTGATGATCCACGAAAACACCATGGTGATTGGAATCAGAAGTGACATCGAGTCGTAGGAAGTAATTATTTGATTAGCAGGAGTGCCGGAAGCCAGTTGCTCTCGGTAGCTTTGAGCGCCAGGTATTGAGGCCAAGGCAACAATCCAAGTCGCAGCCAGCAGCGACGAACTAGCAGCGATGACTTGACGACCAATTATCGGCTTTGCAGTTTTTTCGGACATGCCTTTCATTCTGCCCCAAAAGTTATGTAAACCTTTGCCCTACGTCCGTGAAATTTGGAATCACTTCGCTCTACACTTGAGTAAATCAAACTTGAAAGGTCTCCAAATGTCAGATCGCATTGAGCCAACCATCACGGTCCTAAGTGGAAGTACTGTTCCAGTTCCAGAAGCTGTGGCTAAACCAAACAGCATTGACGGACAAATGGAGTCAGTTCTTATGGCATGGATCTCGCCAGACGAAGCAATTGAAACCGGCATCTGGGAATGTTCACCAGGCACATTTATCGTGCATCGCGATGGCTACGACGAGATTGCCCAGATCCTTTCGGGATCAGCAACCATCACAGGCGAAGACGGCACCGTCGTTGAGCTAAAGGTTGATTCAACAATTGTTACGCCAGAAGGCTGGCGGGGTACCTGGGTTGTACACGAGCCAATCCGCAAAATGTTTGTAATCCGTCGCTTCAATAAGTAAGTAGGTATTGGTCATGAATCCAGAAGACATCGTTGGACCAGTCGAAGGAACTAAAGTTCCGCGCTTTGCTGGCGAGTCCACTTTCTCGCGACTGCCACGCATCGATCAGGTTTCGGATTACGACGTAGCAATCCTGGGCGCACCATTTGACGGTGGCGTTTCATATCGTCCTGGTGCTCGGTTTGGACCAATGGCAATTCGTCAGGCGTCGCGACATTTACGTCCGGCGTACCACCCTGATTTGCAGGTTGCTCCGTTTAGAACTATTCAGGCCGTTGATGCTGGAGATATTCCTTGCAACCCATTCGACATTGATAGTGCCCTAAAGCAAATTGACGATGGTGCAAGCGAGTTGGTTAGTGACAGTCGCAAGCTTGTGACGTTAGGTGGCGATCACACCGTAACGCTTGGTTTGCTTCGCGCATTGGTAAAGGTTCATGGCCCAATCGCGATGATTCACTTCGATTCGCATCTTGATACTTGGGATAGCTACTTCGGTGCCGACCGCACGCACGGAACTTTCATGCGCCGGGCATTCGAAGAAGGGCTTCTGATCGAGGACAAGTCACTTCACGTGGGTATTCGTGGACCGCTTTATGATCAACAAGACTTGATTAACGACAAGAACTTTGGATTCTCAACCGTTCGCGCAGCGGACTTTGATCGTATGGGCGTGGAAGAAGTTATCGGGCTGGCTCGTAAACGCGTAGGAGATAGTCCGATGTATCTGTCGATCGACATCGATGTGCTGGATCCAGCGTTTGCGCCAGGAACCGGAACTCCTGAAATGGGCGGATTCACCTCACGTGAATTGCTGAACCTGGTTCGCGGAATGCCAAGAGAGCAAATGATTGGCGCAGACATTGTTGAAGTTGCGCCAGCCTATGACCATGCCGAAATCACCTCGCTAGCCGCAGCAACATTGGCTTACGAAATCATGTCACTAATGGCACTAAACGTTACGGATAAGAAGGACTAAACCATGTCGCTTACATCACCAGATGAAATGTTGCGAGTAGACCCGGATCCAATTCGACAAGCCCGCATTGATCTGGCGGCTGCGCATCGATTAGCAGTGTTTTATGGTTTCCATGAAGGTATCGATAATCACTTCACGTTGCTGGTTCCAGGTTATGAAGACCGATTCTTCTTAGCTCCGTTTGGATTACATTGGTCGGAAATTCAAGCCAGCGATTTCATGATTGTTGACCTTGATGGCACCGTCTATGAAGGCGATGGACTAGTCGAAGAAACTGCTTTCTTTATTCATGCACCAATGCACGGCAGTGCTCGCAAACTTCGCGCGGTGCTGCACACTCACATGCCGTACGCAACGGCGCTGGCAATGTTGGATGAACCCGACCTAGTAATGGCTAGCCAGAATGCTCTTGGTTACCGTGACGATGTGTTTTATGACTGCGACTACAACGGTCTGGCTTTAGATCGCTCTGAAGGCGAACGCATGACACGAGCGCTAGGGGATAAGTCAATCCTGTTGCTTCGTAACCATGGCATTGTCACAACTGGCTCAACAGTAGCTGAAGCTTTCCACCACTTGTATTTCTTTGAACGCACCGCTGAAGTTCAAGTATTGGCTCAGTCCACTGGCCAGATGATTCGCGAAGTTCCAAAAGACATCGTTGACATGACCGTCGAGCAATTCAAGGACTCAACACATCTCAATGGATATAGCCGAATCGATCTTCACTTTGCCGCACTGAAGCGAATGCTAGATCGCAGTCAGCCAGATTACGCAGCTTAAAGATTTCTAAAACTTGTAGATAACGTCCGAGAAGTGTGGCGTGGCAAATAAGTAAAGAATTCGTAGCGGCTCATCGTCGTAGTTATTGATTTGATGTAACGCATCGCCCGGAATAAACACCATGGTGTCGGCTTCAACGTCGTATTCGACGTGTTCGATTGTTACTTTTCCTTTGCCACTTAGAACGTAGTAGGTCTCTGGTTGCAAATGTCTGTGCGCTTCAAGCGACTCACCTTTAAATACCCGAGCAACTCCCAAAACCATGTCAGTTTCTTCGTCGTCATTCACGCCTTGTAGGGCTTTCCACGAAACTTTGCCTCGAGCGGCAACCTGATCTTCTGGCCAGCCAGCCCAGTCTCCTTCGGATAACCGTCGAATGATTGGCTCCATTGAAACTCCCGTTGCTCTAGGTATAGGGCTTTAGATTATCCATTTGCCTTCAATATCGGTTGCGTTTTCAGGAACTCACCCCTAAACTCGGAGTAGTTGAACATTCAACTAAGCCTTAGGAGGCCGAAAATGCCCGCAGTAACCGCAGACACTTTGACTTTGCCAAGAGTTTTCGTGGCACCAGGTGCTCAGCCTCGTTCGGTAAAGATGATTACAAATGCTCCGCAGGCATACGAAGGTGAAGGCTTCCCAGTGCGTCGTGCGTTTGCGGGCATTCCTAATGCAGACCTTGATCCATTCATTCACATGGATCAGATGGGCGAAGTTGAATACCTGCCAGGTGAGCCAAAGGGAACCCCTTGGCATCCACATCGCGGTTTTGAGACCTTCACATACTTAATGGACGGACGCTTTCTGCATCAAGACTCACATGGCGGCGGTGGCACCATCAGAGAAGGTGGAACCCAGTACATGACAGCTGGCGATGGCATCCTGCACATCGAGACTCCTCCGGAAGATTTGGTAATGTCCGGCGGTACTTTCCATGGAGTTCAACTTTGGATTAACTTGCCAAAGGAAAAGAAGCGCATTCAACCTGCGTATCAAGATTTGCAAGGTCAAGATTCTGCAATGGTTACCACGCAAGATGGTGGCGCCTTGATCCGAGTTCTTGCCGGACAGATTGAAGATCATTCGGGTCCAGGAATTTCACATACCCCAATCACAATTACGCATGTGACGATTGCTCCAGGGGCCCGAGCAGATATTCCGTGGCGCAGCGATTTTAATGCGCTTGCGTATGTACTTAATGGCTCAGGCACAGTTGGGCCAGCTAATCATCCAATCCAAACTGGCCAGATGGCCGTGTTGGTTAACGGAGATTACATTTCGATTCAGGCAAATCAAATTCAAGAATCCCGTCATGACGGTCTTGATATTTTCTTGATCGGTGGCGTTGCTCTGCGCGAACAAGTTTTCCAGTATGGCCCATTTGTCATGAGCACTAAAGAAGAAGTTATACAGGCGATGGAGGATTACCAAAAGGGGCGCTTCGGCCATATCCCGGTTGATGCCATCATGCCGCATCGTCCATAGAGTTCTTAAAAAGCAACTAGCTCAAAGGACACCTATACTTTCACCATGTATGACATCGCCTTAAGCGTTAACGCTTGCGTAAGATCTAAGACCCGCGCCGAAATCGCGTGGCTAGTTTCGCCAAATAATGGAGTGCATGCCCTGGCACTTACTCCTGGTGGCGGTCGAATTGGCAAGATTTTCGACGGCGCATTTGATGGGGCAATGTCTGATCACTCAAATCGCAAGCTTCCGACAGGTCGCCTGCTGAACATCCAGGTAAATGAATTTGAAGCCACTATTTCTGGCATCCCAACCGGCACTAATGCCAAATTCTTGGTAATCCCAGCGGATCATTTCGACCCTGATACCTGGCCTGCCATGATTGATCGCGTGCCGGTGGCTATCGTCGCGCACTTGGATCAAGACGAAGTTACTCGTGTTGAAGTTTTTGATGGCTCAACTATTAGCACGGCTGATGCTGAAACGGCCCAGTTATTTGCAAAAGGCTCAACAGCATATGAAATCCATCCAGATCGCGTGATCTCAGTACTATTCCCGGTTACTCGACTTGTGGTGGCTGGCCAAGGTCCGGTAGCTGATGCCATTGCCAGCCTGGGACAAACTTTGGGCTGGAATGTGACAGTAGTTATGCGTAACGATTTGGCGATTGGCTTACTGGCTTCGCTTTCACCGCTAGATGCAGCAGTAATAATGGGACATGAAGTTGAGGTCTCCAGTCGAAACCTTGGAGCGGCCCTAGAAGGGGATGCTGGATACATAGGTGCTTTAGGGTCGGCACAGAAACAACAGGATCGCGCGGATTGGCTTGCCTACCAGGATGTTACTGACCTTTCGAGAGTATTTGGGCCTGCAGGCATTGATATCTCAGCATCCTCTCCAGCCGAGATCGCCGTTTCCGTGATCGCCCAAGCTATCGCCGAATTAAAGAAAAAGTAACTAAGCAGCGACCCAGAAATCAGGCGAGAATTTCGGCTATTTGGGCCTAGGTAACGATATGCCACTTCCTATTGCAGCACCTAGGTAGTGGTGTTAGGTTCAACCCCATACCTTCAATGGAATGAGTAGGGGTGCCCTAAAAATGGCAGTTGAATCCACAGGTCAAGAACGTGGCAATCCACGTTTTTTCTCGTTGATTGAAAATTCACCAAAGACCGGTAAGAGTCCAACCATTTGGGCCTGGCCACAAATGACCGAGTTCTTTAAGGTTGCAAGCCAGCCAGTTCAAGGCCCATGGCCACCACATCAGGATGTTCGTCCAGATCCAGACGCCAGCGATATGCCGGTAGCAGTTCGCGACAACAAGTAATTTTTCTAGATTTAAAACTCTCTGACTTATACCGAGTCACCGAAAGGAAATAAATGTATCCCTCACGCTTTGGATATGAATCACCAAAGACAGTCGAAGAAGCAGTAGCTCTTCTTGACGCACATGGTGGTGAAGCAAAGGTATTAGCAGGTGGACAAAGCTTGGTGCCAATGTTGCGCCTTCGCTTCGCAGCCCCAGAAATGTTGGTTGACATCAACGGAATCGATGGCTTGCGCTATCACCGCGTTGACGCAGATGGAACCATTCGAATTGGCGCATTGTGCCGTCACGAAGATCTTGAAGAAGATGACGCAGTAGCAAAGGCAGTACCAACAATCGCCGCCGCAGCTCCGCTAGTTGCTGATCCAATCGTTCGCACCCGTGGAACATTTGTTGGCTCGGTATGTCACGCTGATCCACAGGGAGACTGGGCCGCCACAATGACTGCATTGGGTGGCCATATTGTTGCCCAGGGTCCGAAGGGCAAGCGCGACATTCCAATTGCTGAATTTGTTATTGGTCCATTCCAGAACACGCTTGCATTTAATGAAATTGCAGTCGAAGCTGTTATCCCGGCGCCTAAGGGTGTTCGCATTGGTAACTACCTAAAGCTTGAGCGTCGCGTTGGCGACTTCGCAACTGCATCCGTTGCAGTGGCTCTTGACATGGTTGGCGACACAGTTGCTGACGCTGGTATTGCACTTGCAGGTGTTGGTGGTCGAACAATCAACGCTAACGAAGCAGCATCTGCACTTATCGGCAAGAAGCTAACTGCAGAAAACATCGCATCAGTTGCAGCCGCAGTTGCCGCTGTTGCTGAACCGCGCACAGATCACCGCGGTTCCGCTGACTACAAGCGACAAATTGTTAAGACATTCGTAGAACGAATTCTTACTGGACTTCTAAACACATCACAGAAAGCGGCATAACAATGACTAGCCTTTATGACGAAGTACAGGCAGCACCCGGAGAAGGTGTTCCTACTCGACGCGTAACTATCAAGGTCAACGGAGCAGACCGCACTGTTGATGTTGAGCCACGCTTACTGCTTGCGCACCTACTGCGCCAAGGCCTTAAGTTAACTGGTACTCACACCGGTTGCGATACTTCAAACTGTGGTGCCTGCACCATCTTGTTTGAAGGTCGTCCAATTAAGTCCTGCACCATGCTTGCTGTTCAGGCGGACGGCCACAGCATTGAAACCGTAGAAGGAATGGCCACAGCAAGCGAGCTGCATCCAATCCAAGAAGGCTTCAAGGAAGAGCACGGCTTACAGTGTGGTTTCTGCACACCAGGCATGATGATGGCTGCGAAGGCACTTCTAGATAAGAACGACAATCCAACTGAGGATGAAGTTCGCTGGGCACTTTCCGGAAACCTTTGCCGCTGCACTGGTTACCAAAATATCGTTAAGTCAGTTCTCTGGGCCGCAGAAAAAATGCGCGCGGAATCAAAATAGGTTGGGGATTTAGTCATGGCATTAGATGAAATCAAAATTGGCGGACTAGGCGCAAGCCGTCGTCGCGTCGAAGACAACCGCTTCATCCGCGGAAAAGGTAACTATGTCGATGACATCGTGTTGCCGGGCATGCTTCACATGGAACTACTTCGTAGTCCAGTAGCTCACGCTCGCATCAAGTCAATCGACGTCAGCAAGGCATACGAGATTCCAGGCGTTCGCTTAGTTCTAACTGGCGAAATGATGGCCGCTCGTAACCTTGCCTGGATGCCAACTTTGTCCTACGACACCCAGGCAGTTCTTGCTACTGACAAAGTTCGTTTCCAGGGTCAAGAAGTTGCAGCTGTTATCGCAGATGATCCATACATCGCAAAAGATGCCTGCCAGGCAATCGTTGTTGAGTACGAACAACTTCCAGTAATCGTTAACCCATTCCAGGCTATGGAATCAGGCGCGGAAGTAATTCGCGACGACAAGGAAAACCAGCCAGGAAACAAAGTTTTCGATTGGGAAATCGGTGACAAGGCAGCAACTGACAAGGCATTCGCTGAAGCAGATGTTGTTTCCAAAATGGAACTGCACTACCCACGTTCACATCCATCTCCGATGGAAACTTGTGGTTCGATTGCAGACTTCAATCGCGCAACTGGCAAGCTAACCGTTTACATGACTTCACAGGCGCCTCATATTGTGCGTGCTGCAGTCGCCATGGTTGCGGAACTTCCAGAACACATGATCCGCATCGTTTCACCTGACTTGGGTGGTGGCTTTGGCAACAAGGTGCCGATTTACCCAGGTTACGTAATCTCAATCTTGGCCTCGATCTTGACTGAAGTTCCTGTTAAGTGGATCGAAGACAAGACCGGAAACTTGATCTCCACAGGCTTTGGTCGCGACGTTTACCTTCAGGGTGAAATGGCGCTTCGCAAGGACGGCAAGATCATGGGTATGCGCATGAAGACCATCTCTGATCACGGCGCTTTCTATGCAGATGCCCAGCCAAGTAAGTTCAAGATTGGCCTAATGCACTCAGCATTTGCTTGCTATGACGTGCCAGCTGCACATCTTGAGTCTGTTGGTTACTACACCAACAAGGCTCCAGGTGGCGTTGCATACCGTTGTTCCTTCCGAGTAACGGAAGCCATGTTCTTCCAAGAGCGCATGATTCATGGTGCAGCTAATGATCTAGGAATGGATCAAGCTGAGTTCCGTCGCATCAACTTGGTTAAGGACGATATGTTCCCTTACCGCACTGCCTTCGGTTTCCTAACCGACTCGGGTCAGTACGGAAAGTGCCTTGACATAGGTATGAAGGCAATCGGCTACGACACTTACAAGCAAGAGCAAGAAGAAGCTCGTAAGCGTGGCAAGTTGCTAGGTATTGGTATCTCGACAATGACTGAGCCTTTGGGCGCAGGAAACAGTCGCGAATACGACATCTTGGGTATCAAGATGTTTGACTCCGCTGAACTTCGCGTTCACATGTCCGGTAAGGCAATCTTGCGTACCGGTGCAATGAACCAGGGTCAGGGACACCAGACAACTTGGGCACAGATTGTGGCTCACGAACTAGGTATTCCAGCTGACGACGTAACCGTCGAAGAAGGCGATACCGACACCGCACCATTTGGTATGGGAACTTACGCATCACGTAGTACTCCGGTTGCCGGCGCTGCGGTTGCAATGGTTGCTCGCAAGATTCGTGCCAAGGCACGCAAGATTGCAGCACACCTTCTTGAGGTCTCAGAAGAAGATATCGAGTGGGAGTTGGGTCGGTTCTACGTACGCTCAAACAAAGAGCGTGGCGTAACCATTCAGGACTGTGCAATTGCTGCATACAGCAACATGCCAGACGGTATGGAACCTGGTCTTGAAAACAACGCTTACTACGATCCACCGAACCTAACTTGGCCGTTCGCCGCCTACTTCGTAAAGGTTGAAGTAGATGCTGAAACTGGCGTTTGGGATGTTCTAAAGGTTGTTGCAGTTGATGACTGTGGCGTTCGAATCAACCCAATGATCGTGGAAGCACAGATCATGGGTGGTCTAACTGAGGCTTACGCAATGGCAAGCATGCAGTACCAGACTTACGATGACGAAGGTAACTGCATTGGCTCCAACTACATGGACTACTTGCTACCAACAGCTTGGGAAACTCCAGGCTTTGAATTGCATGAAGTTGTAACTCCATGCCCTCACCACCCAATCGGTGCCAAGGGTGTTGGCGAATGTGCAACTGTTGCAGGTCCTGCAGCGTTCGTTAACGCAGTTGTAGATGCACTAGGTCACCTTGGCGTTCGTAACATCGACATGCCAATGATGCCTAACCGTGTCTACGAAGCATTGACAACAGGTAAAGACATCAGCGGTATGCCACCAGTAAGAATGGGTGACTAATCGTGAAAACAGTGAATGCAAACTCGGGCCTTAAGGAGGCATCATGCTGATCTCACAATCATTTGAAGTGAAGCAACCTATTGACGCAGTGTGGAAGTTCTTTGATGACATTCCTCAGGTGGCAGCATCCATTCCGGGTGCCAACTTGTCACGGGAAGTTACTAAGGACCGCTACGAGGGCGGGGTAGTTGTTTCTGCTGGTCCAGTAAAGCTGGAATTCGATGGTGTTGCTGAAGTCAAGAGTCGCGATAACGCGAAGCGCATCTTGGTTCTTGACGCATCAGGTGCAGACAAGAAAGGCCGTGGCGCAGCTTCGGTACTTCTAACTGCGTCCTTGAACCAGATTCCTGGTGGAACCAAAGTCGATCTTTCGATGGATCTAACGATCTCCGGTGCGGCAGCGAACTACGGCCGTGGCCTAGTTGCTGACGTAACAGCAGTTCTGGTTAACACAGCAACTGTGAACATGGAAGCTCGCATGGATGCAATCTCTAAGGGCTTGGATCCAAACTCAGTTGGTGGCGCAAAGGCAGCCAGCGGTCTATCGATTGGTATCAACGCCTTCAAGCGTGCTACCGGTCGCGTTTTAGCCCGCTTCTTCCTTCCTTACAAGCCAGTGGCACGTCGGTAAAGGGGTACAGAGATGAGTATTTGGGCAATTTTCAACATCGTCTTAGTTGTTGTCATCATTCCAGTTTTGGTTTGGTTGCTTAACGTAGTGCTAAGTGCATTGGAACGTATCCGCGGAGCTGCAGATGATGCACTCGCTGGTGGCGTTGCGCTAATTGGTGAACTATCAACCACACCTAGCCTGCTAGAAACCACCGATGAAACAATCAAGGACGTGGCAAACGGCGCAGTTCGCTACGCCGGTTCCGTCGCGAAGTTACTGGGATAGGGGAATCTAAATGGAAACCGTATTTGTAGTATCGCTGATCATTTTCACAGTGATCATCGCTGCAGCTGCACTTGGATTAATCCGAGTCATTCTTCACCTTCGCTCAGTCGTCAAGACTCTTGATGCACTTGATGGTGGCGTGGCAGTAATCGTGGCACAGACATCAACCGTTACAAGCACCGTTGATTCCGTCAACGCCAGCTTGGCTCCAGTGCGTAACTTCGCAGAATCGATTTAGGGGTAGTCATGACAGAATTCTTCGGTGATCACACAGGTTGGTTACTTGGTTATGTCATCGGTCTAGTTGTAGTACTAGTCGTTGTTGCACTTGTTGTACCAATTTTGCTATTAGCTGCTCGCATCGGCGGACAGGCAAAGAGCATTAACTCCGGTCTGCAGGCTGCAGAAACAAACACTGCTGGCCTCAAGAAACTCCGCACCACAATCGAGTCTGCAACCAACATTGTTGCTGGTCTTAATCGTGGCCGTACAAAGCTAGGAGGCTAACAATGGATGTCAAAGTAGAAACATTGTGGACTGTGGCAAACATCCTGGGAATCGTTGTAGTGGTTGCAGTAGCGCTGCTTCTAACAATCTTGGTTTTGCTAGTTCGCACAATCGATAAGCGCGTTGCAGCCATCAAGGCAACTTTGGCAGCAGCCAAAGACAACACTGCTCACACCAAGTTAATTGGCGAAACCGCTGCTGGTGTTGACGCGGTACTAAACGAAGGTCTAGAACATCACTTGTTCCTAGGTCGTGTCCTAGAAAAGGTACGTTCATGAGCACACTAGCTTTATGGTCCGTCATTGATGTAACTGCTTTGATCGCAGGTCTTGCAGTTTACCTATTCATCGTGGGTCGCCAGTTAACTAAGGTTGCCGGCACTCTTGAAGAAGCAGCCGACCTTGTATGGGAAATCAAGAAGGACGCCGAAGTTATTCACGGCGGCCTAACCCAGATCAACCAGACTGGTGGAATTGTTGCTGGAGCGTTGCCACTTCTTTACGGCATGGCTGAAGGCATTGTTACTGGCGCAACATACGTTGCTGAAGAGCCTGTCGAATCTGTCAACAAGCCAGCAATGGGCGTTCGTCGTTCCCGCCAAATGCACGGTGTTGGAATCGACATCTAAGTTCAAAAATAAAAGAGCCGCAGGAAACTGCGGCTCTTTTATTTTGCTTTGAAACTATTCTTAATGCGAAGTATTTGGATCCCGGTTAGTAGTTAGGGGATCGGTCACCGGCGTTGAGTATTCGCCGATCCATTCATCTTTCCAAGTCTTTTCAAACTTCTCTTCATTGCAACTTGGGTCATAGATTGCCATCAGCTCTTCGCAAATCTGCTGACGATGCGAAGGAAGTCCACCAGGGATTTCAAAGTAGGCAACATGCAAATTAAATTTTGAGCCCGCACGCTCAATCCAATGTGGGGAGCGACGGTGCTTGAAAGGGAATCCCACGGTTGACAGATCATCTGAGTGATCGACATAGATAACCGAATAATCTTGTGGCTTGCCTTCAATGTCATTGCGAGTCAAAATCACGTACACCGCAGGAACAGGTGCTGGTGTCCATCCGGAAAGAACCCGAGGGCCTTCAAATGGATAGCCGGCCAAGCTGCCTAATCTGATCATTCTGGAATTAGATCCAAGTCTGCAAAGTCTTCGTCTTCACTCATGGTGTCAGCATCCGTGACTTCCCATTGTGGAAGTGAAGTTTTGGCAACGGCCGCCGCAAATAGCTTTTGTCCCTCAAGGACTGCATCCGCGGAATTGTCAGCTTCAACCATGATCTGGGCACCGTAGGAAGTCGTTCCCATGCCGGAAGCAATGCCGTTAAGTGGCGCTACTGCATCGGCAAGTTCGACGATCTCATCTAAGGTCATCTCGCGATCACCGTGTGCAACTAGTGAAACACTAAACTTCATTTCCGTTATCCCATCCTTGATAGTTCTCTTGCGAATTCCTCGAGGCTTTTGTAGTTATGGCCTGAATAAATCTTGTCGATATATGGATCTGCGATCATCATGCCAATGGTGTTTGGCTTGTAATCCTCATTGTCTCCCTTATGAGGGTTCACCCAAATGACCTTGTGCGCAAGTCGAGAAAGCGTCTGCATGGCCTTATCTAGAGCTTGGGGTTCGCCTTGATCCAGACCATCGGAGCAGATCACCACAATTGCGCCTCTTCCTAGCCGAGAGCGGCGAGATTCTTTAACGAAGGCCGCAATTGCATCGCCAATTCTGGTGCCACCGTCCCAATCCAATACTGATTCGCCAGCCAGGCGCATCGCCTCATCTGGGGTGCGCTTATCTATGGACTTGGTGATTCTGGTTAGTCGTGTGCCAAAGCAAAACACCTCAACTTTGGTATTTGCTCGACGGGCAGAATAGGCAAGCTGCAGCAAGTTGCGAGAGTAGTCCGCCATTGATCCCGAAACGTCGAGAATAAAAACAATCGAACGCAGTTTTTCTTTGCGCTTTATGTACATCAAATCTTTAGGCTCACCTAGGGATCGCATGGTTTCGCGTGCCATGCGTCGCATGTCTAAAACTTTGCCTTTAGGAGTGGATTGCGTTCGGTAAGTGCGTCGCTTAGGAGGAGAAACCTTAAGCATTGAGATTAACTTGCGGAACCGATTAAGTTCTTCATCAGAACAATCAGCAAAGGCTTTATGCCGAGAGATGTCTGCGGCTGAGGCCATGTAACCCAATCGAGTTTCATCCTCGATTACTTCGCCCGGAAGACCTTGTTCAACATTCGGGACTTCGAGAGTTGCTCCGGCATTTGCTGAAGACTTGAGCTTTACCTTCCTGACATCTGGTTCATTTTCACCAATGTCTAGAAAGAAGGCTTGAAATCTTTTGTTGTATAGCGGAATGTTGTCTTTCTTGCGGACCAAAGTAATGCGGCCACTCCAGTAAACATCCATGATGTCACTGGCATCCAGAACAGAAATTGAAGAAAGGTAGGTAATGACATCATCTGAACCAATGACCATGCCGTGAAAGCGGAGGTCGTGGGCGAACTCAATAAAGAGTTCGTCAAAGCCAGTTAACTCAGGAGCTTGGGACGATGTCATTGAGATTCTTCATGGTGTAGTCCAGATCATCCCGATCTTTGATTACTGCACCTAGAGTGTCGGCTGCACTTTTCTCGTTCAAGTCACTTGCGCCAACTGCATCTAAGGATTCAACCCAGTCAATAGTTTCGGCAACGCCCGGGACCTTTTCAAGTTCCATTTGGCGTAACTGGTTAACTGCGCCAACAACCTGAGTGGCTAGGCGTTCGCTAATGCCTGGAACCCGAGCCCGAACAATCTCAATTTCGCGATCGGCATCTGGGAAACCAATCCAGGTGTAAAGACAGCGACGCTTTAGAGCATCATGAAGTTCACGAGTGCGGTTTGAAGTCAAGATAACGATTGGGCGAGAGGTCGCCGCTACGGTTCCTACTTCTGGGATTGTGACCTGGAAGTCTGAAAGTAGTTCAAGCAAGAACGCTTCGAATTCATCATCGGCGCGGTCAACTTCGTCAATAAGCAATACGCAAGCATCTCCAGCGCGAACTGCCTTTAGAAGTGGACGCTCAAGTAAAAACTTTGGACTAAAGAGCTGTTCGTCGGCGCTTTCACTTAACTCAGCACTAGTAAGTGAGCGGATGTGAAGCATTTGGCGGGCGTAATCCCATTCATATAGTGCGTGATTAGTATCGATACCTTCGTAGCACTGCAAACGAATAAGTTCTCGCTGAAACATAATGGCAAGGGTCTTGGCAAGCTCAGTTTTACCAACGCCGACTTCGCCTTCAAGCAAAAGCGGCTTACCAAGCTTTAGGGAAATCAGGATTGAGGTGGCCAGGCCGCGATCAGCAATGTAACCAAGTTCGCGTAGGTCTTCGGTGAGTTTTTCAACTGTTAAATCAGCAAATGGGCGAGCGGCAGTCATGAGGTATCCGAGAAATCCTTTGAATTAGTTGGAATTGCCGAAGACTAGGTCAGCGATTGAGCCACCGGTGGCTAGTTTGCCTTCGCGAGCCAACTTTGCCTTCCAGGCAGTAGCCACATCAGTACCTTCATCGCCAAAGCCGTCGTATGAGACGTCTTTCATGTTGCGACAAACCTTATTTGGATTGCATTCGTCGTCGAGTTCAGCCATGGTTTCAGGATTACCCTGCCAAATTGAGCGAATGGCTTCAGCGGCTTGAGTGGTCTCTTCAGACATGTGATTCCTCCCGAAAACAATGGCTTGTTGCCCTCAAACGTACCACGACCTCAATTTCGGCGCATTGGAAGAACTCCCTCAACCAATGGGTTTCTGGGCACTATGCGTGGCTTAAGTCGCTTGTAGACTCATGGAATGCGCAGAATGCTTGAACTAGCTCGATATGCCGTCGTGATCCCATCAGCTGCATCAGTCATTGGGGCCATCGTTCTCATGATTTTGGGATCTATTGAGATTGTCCGATCTGCAATAGACGTAGTTGCAAAGCAAGTACCACTTAAAGAGACTGTGGTTGCGATTCTCACATCAGTTGATGCGATTCTTTTGGGAACCGTACTTTTGGTAATTGGTTATGGCTTGTACGAACTATTCGTCGATACAAATCTTGAGGTCCCAGATTGGCTGGAGATCACCACACTTGATGACCTGAAGGCAAAACTTATCGGTGTCGTAGTGGCGATTATCGCCGTTATCTTCGTAGGTGTTCTGGTGGACGCAAAATCTTCAGATGAAGTCATGTATTACGGCATTGGTGCTGGCGCAGTAGTGCTTGCCCTAGCTGCCTTTACTTTTACTTCGAAAAAGAAGTGACCTAAGCGCGTAAGCCACGTGCAAAGACATCTAAGAACTGATCCACTTCGGCCTTACCGATAATCATCGGTGGCTTTATCTTGAGCACGTTGTCTGCTGGTCCATCGCTAGATAGGAACACACCATTTTCTCGAGCGAACTCAATTAAGTCTTTTGTGATCTGCGTGCCAGGTTCTTGAGTTGCCTTGTCAGCAACTAGTTCAACGCCAATGAACAACCCGCTACCGCGAACATCGCCAATGAATTCAATCTCATTGGCTAGTTTGCGGACTTCATCCATCAGGTAGTTGCCCGTCACCAGTGCATTGCGTTGCAACGATTCATCGACGATTACATCCAACACGGTTTGACCAATTGCGGCAGAGACTGGGTTGCCGCCAAAGGTATTGAAGTACTCCATGCCATTGATGAAGGAGTGCGCAATCTCAGGGGTAGTGACTACCGCAGCTAGGGGATGACCACTACCAAGTGGTTTACCCATGGTCACAATGTCAGGCACAACATCATGCATTTCAAATCCCCAGAAATGGGTACCGACGCGTCCCATGCCGATTTGAACTTCATCCGCGATGCATACGCCACCGGCTGCTCGTGTAAGTTCAAAGGCTTGCTTTAGAAATCCCGGAGCCAACGGAACTTGGCCACCCGTACTGACGATTGATTCCGAAATGAAGGCACAGAGCGGTTCCCCTAATGAATCCAGCTCCCGCTTGAACTCGGCTACATACTTAGCGCCGGCACCTTCGCCACGATGCAAACCCTTGTAGGCGTCTGGAATTGGTGCAATCCGAACATGGTCTGGTCGGCCTTGGCCGCCGCGACCATTGAATTTGTATGGACTGATGTCAATAATGCTGGTGATGTGTCCGTGGTAAGCGTGATCCAGAACCATCATGCCTTTGGCTTTAGTGTGTGCCTGGGCTAGGCGAAGAGCTAAATCGTTGGCTTCACTTCCGCTGTTAACAAAGAACACAACACTCAAAGGATCTGGAAACGTGTTGGCAAGCGCTCGGGCGTATTCAATGGCATTTTGATTCCAATAACGCGTATTGGTGTTTAAAGTGAGCATTTGTTTATATGCAGCCTCAACAACACGAGGATGACTATGTCCTAAGTGAGCCACATTGTTAACTAGGTCGAGATACTTGCTGCCTGCGCGATCAAATAAGTAGGCGCCTTGACCACTTACGACCTCTAAGTGCTTTTGGAAGTTCAGGCTTAACGCCCGTGACATAACAACTTGACGCTCTTGGGCCAGTGTCTCGGTCTTCATGTGGGCATGAACATCTGTGCCTTCAGGAATCCGCAAAATCAGATTCGGATTAGGGCAGATGCTTCGCCAAACTGGAAGTTCACTCAATGCGGCGACACCAAAAATGTCATGTCCCATGTCGCACAAATCCAGAATGATCTGGAAATGAGTGTGCGGTGGCCAACCAACGTTAACTTCCTCAGTTCCCATGGTTGCAATCTGTTGACCTGACTTGATTTCCTTTCCAACAAAAAGGCCCTCTAGCGATTCACGAGATAGGTGAGCGTAAAGAGTGTGGAATTTAATGCCCTGATCTGTTTCATGCTCCAGAACGATCATTGGCCCATTGTCTAAGTGGGCGGTGTTGTCATTGAATAAAAAGACCTTGCCATCAAGTGCTGCGTAAACCGGAGTTCCAGCCGGGGCGAATAAATCCACAGCTAAATGAACTGTTCGCGACTCTTTGCCTTCATCCACAAAGAAGTCGGATTCATATACATTTCGATCTTCGCAGTAATGACCGATAGCAACTTCAGCTCCGGCTGCATGCATTTCGGCTTCAATAGCTTCCCAGGATCTCGCCAGATTCTTGTTGTTTACTGACCAGTCCAGCCAAATCTTGTTTGCTTGAGCAAATGGTGGCATTACAACGTCAGAAATATTGGCTGCAGTCGTTGCTAGCCATTGGCGGACGTGGCGACTATCTGGATGTGCTTCATAACCACAGGCATTACGAAGTCGGTAATGGGCTAGTCGATCAGATGAAGCGGTAAGTGCTGGCAGTAGCGAGCGGAAGTAGTCCTGTGAAATTGAAAGATACTCATTGTCGGGATCTGCGGCTAATTGACGATGCGCCATCACCACGCTGGTAGCAACTCGTAAGCAAACTAGATCAAACAAGACTTCAAGTTCAGCAGGGGATAGCGGAGCAACTTCGTGATATCCGCGAACAATTGCATAGATACTTGCAACTGGATCGCGAGCATCAAGTTGGTAAGCACAGCCGACGGCCAATCCGCAGATTCTTGGCGCAAAGATTAGGTCACCAAAATCGATTAGACCAGTGACTTTACCTGCATTAACAACAACGTTGTTGTCGTTTGCGTCATTGTGGATTAACTGATGCTTGAGAGCTCGAACTTTTGGTAGTGATTTAGTTATTGCGCGATCAAATATTGTTTGAACCTGATTCTGCAGATCTTGGTCTGAAATCAATTCAATGTCAGATGCAAGATCTTCGGCCTGCATGGCATTCCAACCAAATGGTTGATCTAAAACTTCGCGGTGTATAGAGGCATCTAGTTTGGCCAATTTCAGATCAACGACTGCTATTAGTTTTCCAAGCTGAACTTTGTTCGTCTCGGATAAGTCTTTTGATTGTGACCACAGATCTCCGTCGATCCAAGTCAGGAGTCTGGCGAACTTCCCATCACTCAGGTCAGTGAGGAGTTCACCGGCAGACGATGGAACAGTCTTTGGGATTTCAAAGCCGTTCAAGCTGGACAAACTCGTAAGCACATCCTGCTGGATCTTGATCTGCGGAACTTCAGATAAGTCATGGATCTTCAGTATGTATTTCCCACGAGGGCTGACAATTAGAAAGTTGGGATTTCGCTCTCCAGCTAAGGATGTTGCCTCACCATCTATGCCGAAGTGATCTTTTGCTATGTCGTGGGCAGCGAGGATATCCATGCCTTAATGGTAGCGATTGCAACAAGTATCAGGCGTCGAGAATGCGATTAATTGCACTGCCATAGGATTTGAGAATGGGATGCAATGGCGCGACTAAGTGTCATGATGTCTGATTCAAAATCCCGAAAACTTGCAGGTCGTTCGGTTGGCCTTTCGCTACTTGGAAATGGCCTGGCTGGAACAGCGGGAACCGTTGCAGCAGTCTATGCATTGAATACTCCATCACCTGTAATCGGATTTGTGCGCTTATCTATTGGAGCTATTACTTTGCTCATTTTGTCTCCATTCTTTGGGGGCAAACTAAAGAATCTTCTGCGCCTGGCAACTCGTCCGGGAGTTTGGATCATGGCTGCAAGCTCTGCTTCATATCAAGTTTTCTTTTTCGCCTCAGTTGATCGCACGGGAGTTGCGACCGCAGCTTTAATTACAGTTGGCTGCATTCCTGTTTCAGCTGGAATAGTTGGGTGGATCTTTCTTCGTGAACGTTTGAATAAAATCTGGGTGGTTTCAACAGCAATTGCAATCACTGGATTAGTTGTTGCCTCACTCGGCGAACTGGAAACAAATGATGCGACTGGCTTGCTATACGCAGTTATTGCAGGTTCAGGAATTGGTGCCTACATAAATGCAGCCAAGGTTGAAGTTCGGGCCGGTGCCCATTCGATGCAGTTACCTGGAATGTCATTCTTGCTTGGGTCCCTAGGGTTGTTCTTTATCGTCCGCAGTGAATTAATCGAAGTCGATTGGAACGCCCAAACAATTCTTTTGGCGATTTACTTAGGTGCCGTAACTATGGGCATTGCAAATGGAATTCAAACAGTAGGCCTACGAGGAATAAGTCCTGGTGTCGCGTCAACGATGATGTTGGCAGATCCAGTAACAGCAGCGGTACTAGGAGTGGTTGTATTGGGTGAGCCCGTGACCGTAAATGGAGCCGTCGGGCTGGGGCTGGTAGTTATTGGATTAGTTATGCAGAGCCGGTCCACTAATTCCGAAACCCAAGGAATGATTAGAGCTCGAGATTGATAAACGGGGGATAACCCCAAATACCAAGATTTTGGCGAAACACGTTTTGCCTTAAGTCTTCTGCGCAAAATCCATTGGGCAGAGTGACTCATCTGCACTCGCTCTGAATGTTGTGTATGAATCAGGACTATTTGCCGGACTTCACACGTGTATCCAAATAATTCAGTTCTCAGAATTTGTGGTTTAGTTCTTTTGGCCCACTTACCAAGGAGTTCTGTAACATGCGAAAAAATTCAACACTTTTTACAATCCTGGTCACAAGTTTTGTTATGGCGCTTTCGGGATTAGTTGCTGGCTCAGTAGCTTCAGCTAGCGAGAATGTAACCGCAACAACTTCATTGCGCTTTTCAACGGGTTCTTCAGCGCTAACCAGTGGTCACAAAGCGGCAATAACTAAAGCAGTAAACACATCGGGTAAAGATGCAACATTTATTGTCACTGGCACAGCCGGCAAGCTTCCTGGGGCGAGCGACAAAGCAGTTCAATTACTCGCTAGAAAACGTGGGGAAGTAGTAAAAGCCTATTTAGTAAAACTTGGTGTGAGCGCGTCAAGTATTACAACAAATGTAAAGATCACCAGAATTGGTATTGTGCCAAGAACCAAACTTGTTGGCACTTTCGCGGGTGCAACTCCTGAGCCAACACCGTCGACTTCGCCAACAGCTTCTAATTCGCCGACTCCATCACCTAGCCCAACACTTGCCCTAACTTGCGCCACTGGGGGAGCTTGCGTCGTAGGAGATCCAGGCCCTGGTGGTGGCATTGTTTACTACGTCGATAACGCTGGCTTTAGCTGTGGTGCAAGTTACTCATCAACTGGTAGCCCAACGGGTGGGCTATGTAACTACCTGGAGGTTGCCCCTAGTGGGTGGAATGCAGATGGAGATGCTGGAAACTTAGTCTGGGCCGTAGCAATGAAGCAACATGCTGATGTTTCCGGTATTGATGATGATACTTACCCCGCCGACAACAATGCGGCAGGAATTGGACTTGGATTTAAAAACTCTGAACTTATAGTTGCCCAAGGTAACGACATCACCACTGCTGCTGGGGCTGCCCGTGCGTACGCCGGCGGCTCGAAGACCGACTGGTACTTGCCAACAGCGACCGAGCTGAACTTGCTTTGCCAATGGAACCGAGGAGTTACTCAAGTTGTCACAACTAAGTGCTCGGGCGGAACTCTCAATAGCGGTACTGGCGCTACGAATTCGGGTTTTGTGGGTAGCAGTTACTGGTCCTCGTCCGAAGAAGACGCGACCTGGGCGTGGCTCCAGTCGTTCAACAATGGCAACCAAGGTGATAACTGGAAGAATGGTACTATTTACGTTCGGCCAGTTCGGGCGTTTTAACTACTCAACTGTTTTGCTATTGATTCTTAAGCCATGAACTGGAGAAAAGCTCTTGGGGTAACACGAGTTCTATCAATCCACGCCGGGATTTTTAGTGGGAAATTGGCAACGTTGCGGTAAGCACGGTCTTTCCACTTGTGCTTTCTAGGCTCCAACTACCTTTAAGCTTTTGCACCCATGATTCGATTAACGCTGTGCCCGTTCCACTCACCCGGGATGCCGGTAGCGGCACTCCGTCATTTGAAATACTTAACGTCAAGTGATTGCTTGTGTCGATTTCAATAGCAATCTGACATGTTTTCGCACTGCCATGAATCGCGGCGTTCAATATTGCCTGTTCGGTAATGCGGTAAACACCCAGCGCGATTTCATTTGGAATTCCTGTCGCCTCAACCGTCAACGTTATTTCCATTGCATTTCGATACTCATGGAAGAGTTCCTCGAGTGTGGCCGCCAAACCCATGGCTGCAATATCCGGACTTAGCTTGCGACTGGCAAGGCGAATATCTAGGGCACGGAGATCGTCAATCTCGTCGATCACCGAGTTTATTTCGTTGTTATGTGGTGGATCAATGGTGGCGGATATCCTTCGCAATTCAATTGCAAGAACGACCAAGTTGGCCTGAATGTTATCGTGCAGAAAATTCGCGACCTCTCGGCGAGCCTTCTCGTCAGCTTCTACAATCATTTCCCGCTGTGCTTCAAGTTGTAATAGTGCTTGACTCTTTTGCGCTATCTCCAACTCAAGCCTTTTGTAGTTGTAGCCAAGAAGCGCTGAAAAGATAAACAACGACAAAATGTAGCGCATACCAAGTATCACAGCGGCTCTTGTTGTTGTTTCAATGTAAAGATTTTGAACCATTTGAAAGAGGGTTCCGGAAACCACGATTACGAATATGTAGCTGCTTCGCTCCGAGATCTTTGTGACTAACGCGGAATTTGCTTTTTTAGCAGCTGTAAGAATGAAAAAAACTGCAGCAATGTAGATCAGGGTATGAACTATTTCAAGTTTCCAGTATTCAAAAAACTTTAGATTTAGACTTTGTGCCACCTTTATTCCCGCAAAGCTACTGGCCATGGCAAATGCCAGGGAGATCTGCAAAGGATAAATAGGCCAAGGACCGAAGATTGATCTGCCCAATTCTTGCTTTGAGAGAAGTTTAACCTTCATTGAAATTGGCGTCATATGTTCTAGTTTCTCGTAGATATCGCAGCACGGCAGTTGTTCGCAGATCGGTACCCGGTTTTGGATCTGGAACCAGTATTTGATAAATCTTTGAAAGCTCTTTTCGAATCGTAACGGGTGCCAAATCAAGATTCACTGCAATTACCGTCGCATCCACCCCTGTTGCAGCCAGAGACATTATGTTCTGTTGACGAACAGAGAGCCTTGCAATGAGATTCTCGGAACTGCGAACTGGCGAAATCACCATTTCTGGCTCAACCGTGCCTAGTCCTTTGGCCGTAGATTTCAGAACTTCAGTTAGGTAGTCAATGTCTATCTTTGACTGCTTGCGAATTGCCGACCAACCCATGCGCACATCTTCCGGCAAATTAGAAATGAAGTCTGAAACTGCATGTTGGGAATAAATAACGATTCCAATTTCAGGGCTACTGTTTCGTAGTTGAATTCCAAGCTCAAGTCCGTTGATGCTTTCGGCCCCAAGTGACAGATCTAGTAATGCGACATCAAATTTAAACGCCTCTGTCTTGCTCAATGCCTCCTGAGCAGAAGATGCAGTGGCAGTGATTTCAATTGTGGGTTCTTTGGAAAGTGCAGCAGAGAGAATTCCACGTAACGCTGGGTCATCTTCAACGTATAGAACTCGGGTTGGTCGCATATTTATCCAGGTTGAGTCGAACACAGCGCAACATTTTTGCCATCTTTAGATTACTGACCCAGAGGGCATCGCAACTTATCGGATACATCTGTTTCCGAAAACTTGGTCCCAGAGATCACTACCTTCTTGCAGATAGTTGCCCGAATTCACACGTGTATCCGATTTCTGGGCTTGATTCAAAACTTCTCTAGGGTGTGAAGCGACCGGTGTAGAGAAATGAGTGATCGATCATGTTCCGTAAGCTAACTCGTACTGTTGCAGCAATAGCCGCACTTTCAATTTCGCTTTCTGGACTGGGGATTAGTCCGGTCCAAGCCAATGACTCGGTACCGACTGATGGAGAGTACGTCTGTACCACCGGTGCGCTACGCGAGGTCGATGACACAAGCCTGGCTTATACAATCACGAATGGTGTTGTAAGTTCTGCCGCTGATTGCACTGGCGCTGTAACGATTGCGTCGGGCGTAACAGTAATTGCCGAAAGCGCCTTCGATGGTGCATCAGGTATGACTTCTGTTTCAATTCCAGCGAGTGTCACAAGCATTGAAGGTTATGCCTTCTATGGCGCAAGTATTCTTATGGATGTTAACTTCTTTGGCAATGCGCCAACTAACGTTGGTGAGGACGCCTTTTTCAGGACCGCCAGCGGCGCTAAAGCTATCATCAGCGCTACTGCCACAGGTTTTGGCACGGAGGCTACATGGAACGGCCTTGTTCTTCAGGTCTTACCTGCAAATGGAGAATACGTTTGCACGACAGGCGCGCTACTCGTAGATGGCGACACAAGCCCGACTTACACAATCAATAACGGTGTTGTAAGTTCTGCCGCTGATTGCACTGGCGCTGTAACGATTGCATCGGGCGCAACAGCAATTGCTGAAAGCGCCTTCGAAGATGCATCAGGTATAACTTCTATGTCAATCCCAGCTAGCACCACATCAATTGGATCCTGTGATATGGCAGCAACGAGCATCACAGTAGACAGTGCCAACCCGAATTATTCGTCGATTAATGGTGTGCTATTCAACAAGGCCGGAAATTCTCTAGTTAGCTACCCAACTGCAAATACAGCAGTTTCATACAGCGTTCCCTCTTCTGTTACGAAAATCATGTATTGCGCCTTTTACAAGGCACGGTTTCTCGAAACGGTAAGCATCCCTAACTCCGTAACGAGCATTGAGGACTGGGCTTTTTCTGTTATGCCAAATGTTGAAACCATTACATTTGCATCTGGAAGTCCCATCACAAGAATCCAAGACTTTGTATTTACAAATAATATGAATCTGAATTCGATCGTTCTTCCCTCGAATCTCGAATCTATTGGTGGTTTCGCGTTCGACAGCAACACGTCCCTGACGTCCATCACTTTCCCAGCAAGTGTCACAAGCATTGGGGATTACGCGTTCCGAGGCGCAAACTCCCTAACATTTATCACCATTCCTAATGCGGTCACAACCATTGGAATTGGCGCGTTCCTCGGAGCGACCGCTCTAACCTCAATCGCCATCCCAGCCGCAACCACGTCAATAGGTGCTGGGGCACTCCAAGGTGCAAATGCACTTACGGAAATTTCCGTGAACTCGTTTAGCCAGAGCTACTCATCGATCGATGGAGTGCTTTTTGATAAGAGCGCTTCGGTTTTGTTCAAGTACCCAGCGGCAAAAAGCGGAACTTCCTATGAAATTCCATCAAGTGTTACAAGCATTAAAGGGAGGTCATTTGAAAACGCAGCGTCACTGACCGCAATTTCCATCCCCGCGAGTGTAACCGATGTTGAGGATTTTGCTTTTGAAAATGCCACCGCCTTGACGGACTTCAACTTCTTGGGCGATGCTCCAACAAATTTGGGAGCCGACTCATTTAGCGGAATCGCCGCCGGTGCTATAGCTAACATCAGTGCTGGTGCCAGTGGATTTGGTTCTGGACCAACATGGAATGGACTAGCCATTAATCGGGAAGCCTTGATAACAAACGGAAACTACGTTTGCACTACTGGAGAGCTAGACCTTGAGGGCCAGAACAGTACTTACTTCATCTTTGAGGGTGTTGTAAGTAATGGCACAGGTTGCTCTGGTGCTGTTGTGATCCCTGAAGGTGTGGTCAGCATCGGTGTCAGCGCTTTTGAATCCAACCCGTCAATAACTACTGTCACAATCCCAGCAAGTGTCACAAGTATTGAGCACTCCGCGTTCTATGACACAACAGCATTAAGCGAGATTTACTTCGTCGGCAATGCGCCAGACTCCGTTGGTGTTGAGATCTTCTATGGAGTACCAATCGGAGCCAAGGCTTACATCAAAGCCAGTGCCACTGGATTTGGTAATGAATCAACATGGAATGGCCTTACGATTCGGCGCGATTATTCCGATTTCATGGGCACCCTAAATTGTGAAACAGGTGTGCGACTTGAAGTAGGTGACACAAGTTCGTTCTACATGGTAGAAAACGGCGTTGTAACTACTGGCAATGCTTGCTCTGGCACCGTGGTAATTCCAGATGGGGTAACGAGCATTGGGGGCAGTGCCTTCCGTGGGGCGACCGCACTGACGTCGATCAATATCCCAGAAGGGGTCACAAGCATTGGAAACAACGCGTTCCAAGAAGCAACAGCGCTAACGAGCATCACCATCCCATCTAGCGTCACGAGCATCGGAGGCGCAGCTTTCTTCGGCGCAACTTCACTAAGTGACGTTAACTTCCAAGGAAATGCTCCAACAGTCGGGCAGATGTCAATGAGCTTTGACAACATCGCAAATGGAGCAAAAGCTCATGTCAGTGACATCGCAACAGGGTTTGGTACTGATCCAACGTGGCGAGGCTTAATTCTTGCCAGGTATCCTACAGATGGAGAATACGTTTGCACAACCGGAGTTTTGCAATCAGATGACACAAGCCCGACTTACACAATCACCAACAGGGTGGTGTCAAATGGATCTGATTGCGAACTTGCGGCAGTTATCCCAGATGGTGTCACAGGCATTGGGACCAATGCTTTTAATAATGCGTTCTCACTTACCAGCATCGCCATCCCAGCAAGCGTCACAAGAATTGGTGAATCTGGATTTGTCTCCACCACAGCTCTTCAAACTGTTTCATTCGCCCCAGGTAGCCAGCTTCAGTTCATCGATGCTTCTGCATTTGAAGGTGCTATCGCACTTACCAGTATCACTATCCCAGCAGGAGTTATCAGCATTGGGAACTATGCATTTTACGATGCAGCCAAGCTAACGGACGTTGTCTTCTTGGGCGACGCACCAACATTTGGTGCACAAGTCTTTGATTTCATAGCCTACGACTACGACCCCGCCCCAGAAGCTACTTTCCATATCAGTGCAGCCGCTGAGGGATTTGGAAATTTATCAACGTGGACAACTTTTAATGGTGGCGAAAATAAGCCGATTGCTTTCAAGCTCTACTTGGTTGCCCCTCCAGTCAATGGAACTTACGTTTGTACAACCGGACTGCTTCGCGCAGGCAGCGACACAAGTGAGGCATTCACGATCATTGATGGTGTTGTAAAAGATGGCACCAGTTGCTCCGGCGCTGCAGTGATCCCAAATGGCGTGAGAGAAATCGGGGTTGAAGCCTTTGTTGGAGCATCGTTAACATCTATCTCAATTCCGTCAAGTGTCATTAGCATCGAGGACTTTGCGTTTCAGACCGCTGAATATTTACAAACTGTTACATTTGCTCAAGGTAGCCAACTTGAGAGAATTGGTAATGGTGCATTTAATTATGCCAAGGCGATTACCAGTATCGTAATCCCGGCAAGTGTCACAAGCATCGGATCACAAGCGTTCGTAAGCACTGAAAATCTTGAAACCGTTACATTTGCTCAAGGTAGCCAACTTGAGGTAATTGAGCCGTTGGCATTTTCAGGAACCCCTAAGCTTTTTAGCATCACCATTCCAGCAAGAGTCGCATATATTGGGGACGATGCGTTTAAATACTCAGCCGTTAGCGACTTCTATTTCTTGGGCAATGCACCATCCGAAGTTGGACCTAACGCATTTCGTTACGCCGGCATCGAAGCCGTAGTCCATATCAGATCTACTGCAACTGGATTTGGCACTGAACCAAGTTGGAACTTCCTTGTTATTGACCGCGCCGAGCCTCCTGCAGACGGAATATACGTCTGCGCAACGGGAATGCCATGGGTACCCTCACCCGTTTCAAGTCTGACTTACATGATTGTTGAAACTAGGGCCACATCCGGTGGTAGCTGTAATGGCACAGTGGTGATTCCAGATGGCGTTACGTCAATTGAGGATCATGCATTCTATGTCTCGGCTATTACTTCAATCTCGATCCCAGAAAGTGTTACGTCCATTGGCGCTTTTGCATTTTCTGGCTCCTCACTTCTGAGCTCCATCACAATACCTTCGAGCGTCGCATACATTGGAGAGAATGTGGTTCGCGACACGGCGGTCACAAGTTTCACGGTAGATAACTATAACGAAGACTATGCTGCAGTCGATGGAGTCTTGTTTAGCAAAGATCTGTCAACGCTTATCTCTTACCCATCGGGTAAGAGCGAAGTTTCATACTCAATCCCAGCAAGTGTCACAAGTATTGAGCACTATGCGTTCGATGGCGCTACCGCACTAACATCCATCACCGTTCCAGAAGGTGTCACAAGCATCGGGGTAAGTGCGTTTTATGGCGCTACCGCACTAACTTCCATCACCATCCCAGCAAGTGTCACAAGTATTGGGATGGAGGCATTTTATCGCACTACCGCACTGCGAGACATATACTTCCAAGGAGATGCACCAGAAGTAGGTATGTTCGCCTTTGATGGAATTGCCAATCAAGCAAAAGCCCACATCACAGCCAGCGCAACTGGGTTTGGCACGGAATCAACTTGGAATGGGTTAATCCTTCAAGCCGACATTGTTCTTGATGGATATTACGTTTGCACAACTGGTCTACCGCGCACAAATGACGACACCAGTGCGGCCTACGCAATCACTAACAAAGTCATGTCTTCAGGAACCGGTTGCATTGGTGACGTAGTGATCCCAGCCGGAGTGACAGAAATTGGTGCTTATGCCTTCAATTCAAGTGGAATAACTTCCATTTCACTGCCTACAAGTTTGGAAAAGATAGGCAACAATGCTTTTGAGTCTGCAACATATTTAGGTTCCATAACCGTCCCAGCGAATGTAACAAACATCGGGAATTATGCCTTCAGAGACACTTTTCTAGAATCGGTCACTTTTGCGCATGATAGTCAGTTAACAAGTATCGGATCTTACGCTTTTGCCCAAACCAATCTTGTTTCAATAACTATCCCGGAAGGTGTTACAACCATTGGGGTAAGTGCGTTCTTCAGGGCGTCCTCCCTCACTTCAATCACTATCCCTGCAAGTGTCACAAGTATCGGGAATTTTGTTTTTGATTCCACAGCTTCACTAGCCACAATTTCAGTTGATCCAAATAACGAAATTTATAGCTCGTTAAATGGCGTCCTTCTCAATAAGAGCGGAACTACATTAATCACATACCCAGCGGGTAAATCCGAATCCACCTACAGCATTCCAGAAGGTGTCACAAGCATTAGTGGAGGTGCGTTCTTTGGAGCAGTGTCACTGACTTCAATCACGATCCCGGCAAGTGTGACTACGATCGAAAGTTGGGCGTTTGAGGATGCTAGTGATCTGGCAGACGTTTATTTCTTAGGTGATGCACCAGCTATCGTCGAAGAAGATGCCTTTTCCGGAATGGCTCTCGGAGCCGAAGCCCACATAAGTTTCGCAGCAACTGGGTTTGGCAATGATCCAGCGTGGAATTTCCTATTCATAGATCGCGCTGCACCAGCCATTTACGCCGTCACTTACGAGTCAACTGGTGGCACAGCCGTTAGTGCGGGCACATTCACTGAAGGTGGCTCAATCCAAACCGCACCAGTTTCAACTCGTGCTGGTTACACACTTGTCGGCTGGGCCGCGAGAGAAAATGGCGACGTCGTTACTTTCCCTTACGCGCCAGGTGCTACTAATGACATCACGTTGCATGCGATATGGACACAGGCAACGACCCCGGTAACCCCACCAACAACTACTACGAAGAAAACTGCCATCTCAAGTTATGCCGCTAAGTTCTCGGTGGGATCTTCAGTCATTTCCCAAACTGGGAAAACTGCAATCAAAAAGATTGTCAGCAAGTCTGGTAAAGATGCAAAGTACACAGTCACTGGCGTAGCAACCAAGGTCGCTGGAGTGTCAGATTCACGCGTAAAGGGTCTTGCAAAAGCTCGCGCTGAAAAAGTTAAGGCTTACTTAATCAAGCTCGGCGTCAAAAAGGCCAACATCACAATCAAGGTCAAGATTGTTGAGTCGGGAATAGCGTCGAAAACCAGCATTTTGGCAAAGTATCTGACGTCGTAGTCAGCCGAATACCTTTTCATTCAACTGGATAAACACCGAATAGAGGGCAGAGCAAGATGATTCAGCTAAGGATGTCTCGCAAATCCGCAGTCGCAACAGTTTCACTTGTGGTTTCGTTGGCGTTGTGCGGACTGGTATCGAACCCAGCTCAAGCGGCAACACCTGCGCCTGGAAATGGATACTACGGCTGTGAAACAGGTGACCTTGAATCTTTAACGCTGGTACCTGGTGCCAGAAGATTCCAAATCATTGGTGGCGTAGTAGCTAGAGCCATTGGTTGTGATGGCGCCGTAGTGGTCCCAGATGGTGTGACTGACATCGGAGATGGATCATTTGATAGTTCCTTATTGACTTCTATTTCTATCCCGGAAAGTGTCACTCGAATCGGCCAAACTGCCTTCTATGGAACAACTCGATTAACCTCGATCTCCTTGCCATCAAGTGTGACGACTATTGGGGATCGGGCATTTTCAAATGCATCCTCTTTAGCATCAATTACTCTTCCAGTTGGCCTTACAGCCATTGGGACGTCGGCTTTTGAGGTAACGGCATTGACATCGATAACTATCCCAGAGGGCGTTACCTCTCTACCGAGCTTTGTTTTCTCCAATTCAAGGGCATTGACTTCAGTGTCTATTCCATCAAGTCTCACAAGCATCGATAAAAACTCGTTCGATGGTGCAAGCGCACTGACCAGCATCACAGTTGCTTCAAACAACCAAAGCTACAGATCAATAGACGGCGTGCTATTCAGCAAAGATGCAGAAGTGTTGCTCGACTATCCACTTGGTAAGAGCGCTACCTCTTACAACATCCCAGAGGGTGTCACAAGCATCGGGGATGGAGCGTTCGATTACGTTACGGCACTAACTTCCATCAACATTCCAAACGGTGTCACAAGTATTGGAGATAGCGCCTTTGCTGCTGCATCGTCCCTAACTTCCATCACAATCCCATCAAGCGTTACGAGTATTGGCGATTATTCTTTTTCGGGAGCCACGTCGCTAACTTCCATCACAATCCCGTCAAGCGTTACAGAAATCGGATATGCAGCATTTGAGGAGGCAAGTGGCTTAGCAGATGTATATTTTCTAGGCAATGCACCATTTGTTGATGAAGATGCTTTCTACGGAGTAGCCAGCGGAGCCAAAGCACACATCGGCGCTAACGCGACCGGATTTGGAGCTGAGTTAACTTGGAATGGACTGGAAATTACCCGCGGTATTTCTGTACCAACACACACCGTTTCTTATAACTCAGCGGGTGGAAGTTCAGTCAACGCAGGTTCATTCACTGAAGGCGGAACAATCCAAAGTGCACCAGTGTCAACTCGGGCTGGTTACACACTTGCCGGCTGGTCCACTACTTCAAATGGAAGGGTAGTTACCTTCCCTTATGCGCCAACTGCCACCAGTAACATCACGTTGTTTGCGATCTGGAATCCTGTAAAGGCGCCGGCCAAAACAGCAACAATTAGTTATTCAACTAAGTACGCTGGAAGTTCATCAGTTCTAACAACCACTGGAAAGAATGAAATCAAAAAGATTGTCAAAAAAGCTGGCAAAAATGCAAAGTACACCGTCACAGGTGCTGCAAGCAAGTCAAGTGGCGTACCGATATCAAAGGTCAAAGCACGCGCGAATTCTAGAGCGGCCTCGGTAAAGGCTTACTTGATCAAGCTTGGCGTCAAGAAATCAAACATCACAATAAAGATCGCGATTGTTGCATCAGGAATTACGCCAAAGACCAAGATATTGGCGAAGTATTTGACTAAGTAAAAGGTCCTCCAGGCCGGCTGAAGAAAACGTGCAAGATACGAATCCCTGTAATGGCAAGTGAATAGAAATGAGCGATCGATTATGTTTCGTAAGTTAACCCAAGACTTTGATGTAGTTTCACTTCGGTTTGTCTTGCTTGGTATCTGAGTGTGTTGTACGTGCTTTGTCTGCCTAACCAATTGCCTAAAGTACGTAATCTGACTCAAACGTCCACAAATCTCCCAAGTGACATCTATTAAAAGGTCCAAATGCCAATGATTATTTATAGTTCGATAGTTGAGAAACTTGTGCGTAAAACATTTCTAGCCGTCCAGAATCATGACTATCAAGAAGTGTTAGATGGTGTTTCGTCTAAGAACCTCACCCATCGCTTTGCAGGTTCTAACTCACTGGGTGGCATCCGACACGACAAAGAAGCGTTAGCAAGATGGTTCAAAAGAGTCGGCACAGTTCTACCAGAACTCGAGTTTGATGTAACAAATGTTTTAGTCCACGGTGGACCAAGGAATACAACAGTTGTCGCCCGTTGGGTTGCTACCTGCAAACTTGAAAATGGAGAGCCGTATGTCAATCCTGGAATTCATGTAATCAAACTGCGGTGGGGTAAGGCATACGACTTCGATGTATATGAAGACACCTTTGCCGTGACAGTTGGGCTCGAAAAACAAGCAGAGTCAGGAATTGCGGAAGCCTTAGCTACCCAAATTGTGAGCTAAATAGAACTCAGTGACACCTGTAAATTTCCTTTGAAAACTAAACAACCGTGGAGCGGAGTAAATAATGCACATTATTTGTGGGGCGGGTCGGGCTCGAACCGACGACCCACGGACAGTGTGGATAACTTAGGTTCCCATTAGCAATAAAAATGTAATGTTTGCAAATGCCTTTAGCGACCAGAAGAAACTTTCATTCACTTCTTGACTATTATTTGTGTGGCGCATAATATGCTGAAAAAGGAAGTCCGTTTCGCTAAGTCGGCGCGCAAGCATCGCATTGGCAAAGGCTCATGTCCTTTTTGTCCTAGAGAATAATGAACCAGTCACCTTTCTATCAATTTACGGTGAGGATCAAAAACTTCTCTGGATTGGACAAGACGATCGTGGTTTGGAACTTGAGATAGTGGCAATAAAACTAGTGGAACATATTCTGGTAATTCATGTGATGCCTAGGAACTTTAGAAGGAGGAGCTAATGGGTAAATCTCAATATGTCTTGGGCAAGGACATCGATTTAGATAGGGAAGTAATTCGCGATAGCCACGGTATGCGGATCACCAGCAAACATGCAGAAAAAATAGTAGAAGAAGTACTTGCACAAGCTGTTGGTCGTCCATCTTTAACTGGACCGTCTAAAGTTTCGCCTGAAATAAAAGCTAGGGTTCCAGAAAAATTGAAGAAAGCTCTTGTTAAGGAAGCTAAACGTCAAGGGCAAACAACTTCTGCTGTTATCCGTCAGGCTCTCGAAGAGTATTTAGACACTGCTTGATTTGGTGGGGCGGGTCGGGCTCGAACCGACGACCCACGGATTATGAAGAGAGCCTTGGTGTGTAGCTCTATTTCGTTTGATGTTGGTCTATATAGTGAAAGCAAGGACTTGATTTAGTTTCATGCCGGTTTGTTTGGTCGATATCTGCGCCACGAAGTTAAGGAGAAATCATGAATATGGATTTTAAGAAAGTGCTTCCTAAGAATCCCTCGATTTTTGTTGGGTTTCGGGCCGTGAGAATAGTTACTGGACTCTTTCTGCTCATAGCCTTGGTGCGAAGTTGTATCCACTTATTTGCCTCAGATGGCGGGGCTGGCAGAATTGCAGGTGTCGACACTACTGTGTCCGGTGGAGATAACATCATTGCAATTTTCCATCAATGGGGTGCGATTCAGTTAATTCTTGCGCTACTACTTTCCCTTCTATTCTTGCGTTACCCAGGGTTTACCCCACTTATCCTTCTTACCCTCGCGCTTGATCCAATTCTGCGCTGGATAGCAGGACAGATGTTGCCATTAACAACTGTCGGCACGCCCCCAGGTGAGAGCCTTAACTGGGTAGCTTTCTTTTTGCTTGGGATTCTTTTCTTATTTTCATTGACAGGAACGAACCAAAAGAATTAGAAGTTCGATACAGATTACTTTGGGAATTTAACCTGAATGCGAAAGCCATGGTCAGGCATGGTGTCTATTTCTTTGACGCCCATAAGAATTGCAACCCAGGAATCGATAATGGCTGTGCCGACGCCAGCGGTAATTTTCTCCAGTGAAGTTCCAGCACCATCGTCTGCAATTGCAAGTACAGTCGTTCCCTCATTGTCCGTTTTCGCCTCTAATTGAACTCTGCTCGCTTTTCCATGAAGCAATGAGTTCAGAACCGACTGTTCGACTATGCGAAAAATTCCCAACTTAGTATCAGGATCAAGGGATTCAGTTTTTTCATCTATCAGCACCGAAATTTCTATATCTTCTCGATACTGTTCTAAGAGAACATCCAGCGCCGAAGAAAAGCTCCCAGCCTCTAGATTTGGAGTTAATTCCTGAATTATGCTTCTCAGATCTTCCGTTCGAGTCTTCTCGAGGCGCAGGATGGCGCGATCTAAAACATCATTTACTTCGTCTGACGATTGTCCTGAGACAGACTTCAACTTCATGCTGACGACCATTAAATCGGATTGAACACGATCATGTAAAAATTGTGATGTCTGGCGGCGCAATCTTTCATCATATTCAACAAGTTCTTTGCGTTCAGTTTCAAGTTTCTTTACTAAAACTGTGGCCGTTGAAAGTCGATCTATAATTTTTCGCTCTGCTTGGTGCATAAGCGCTAGTGCTAGCAAGGTCAAAATCAATGTCACGATAAAAATAGCAGGGGTCAAAGGAACCAGAGCGTTACTTTGGAGGTTAAGTCGTTGCTCGATAATTGAGTTAATGATTGGAAGGTAGAGGTCGTTCAAAGATAGAAAGAATGCAACCTCGAGAATGTAAAGCAAGGTGCTCTTACTCGACCAGAATCTATATCGATTAAGGAGAAATGCACCAGTGGCAAAGACCATACCTGGAATTGCCGCTAACACAATAATGAGCCCGCCAGCCCTCCAGCGCTCAGGGCCCGGTGCCACAAAGCTAACCACAGGAATAAATCTTGAGAAAAATTGGGCAAAGAAAAAGAGAAAAATCAAATATGGGTTGTAGGGATAGGGACCGATGATTGTGCGCAGGTTCCTGATTCTTCGAGACTTCAACTCATCCTCATTAAATCAATATATTTAAGGACAGCGGCGGTCTTTAAGTCATCACTTGGATTTGTCTCAGGCAATAAAACGGCGTAGGCCCGCGAAAGCTCTTTTCTTACATATGAGTAACTCAGATCTAGTTGCTCGGCAACATCTTGCGCGCTCTTCCCTTGGGCGCTCAGAGACATTATTGAACGTTGCCGCGGAGTCAATTGGAAATAGATTGATGACTGTGTTTCCTTATCTTCAACTTCGGCAGCTGAGAATTTCTCCCAATTTCCCTTTCCGGTTGAGGTTTGCTTAATAATCTCAACGTAGTCAACTAAATCCATCTCAGCTGATTTATCAAAGAAGGACCAACCGCTTCGCATTGCCTTAGGAACTCGGCTCACCATCTGAGAGACAGAGTGCTGTGAATAAATCACAACACCTATATATTCATTGATATTTCTAAGCGCAATTCCAAGCTCAATACCATTGAGTCCATTTTGATCCAAGGCGAAGTCGATGAGTGCGACATCTGCTTTGCGCACCAAAGAACGGTCTAACGCAGTTTCAGATTTTCCAAAGGAACCGATAATCTCAAGCTCTTTAGATTGGCCGAGCATCTCACCTAAGATTCTTCTCAGCGCCGAATCGTTTTCCACATAAAGTAATCGAGTCGGTCGCATGTCTGATTTTCTCATGCTTGAGGTAGATCAGAGTTAGAACTTGTCACATTTGTTCTCTTTTTTTCATACTTGTCACAGATGTATCGGATTAGTTTGTCCAAAACATCATGTTTCCAGGGCTTAATGAAGTATGTCTACCGTTGTTAAATGGGAATAAAATCAAATTTCAGAACGACTGGCATCTCTTGTTTGTTATCAGTACTGGTAGCGCTATCTGGGATGGCCTTTAGTCCAGCGCAGGCTAACGCCTCTGTACCAACAAATGGCCAATACGTCTGTACAACCGGCGTGCTACGCGCGGACGGCGACAACAGCGCTGCTTATTTAATCAATAACGGTGTTATCTCATCAGGCTACAGTTGTGCTGGAGCCGTGGTAATTCCAGAAGGGGTCACAAGCATCGAGAGGTATGCGTTTCGAAATGCAAGCTCGCTAAGTAGCGTCAACATTCCATCGAGTGTCACGTTGATCGGGGAAGCGGCGTTCCAGCGATCGGGATTAAATTCAATCACCTTCGCCCAGGAAAGCCAGCTAACGACCATAGACGGCTACGCATTTGCCGGAACTCCACTAACTTCCATCACCATCCCGGCAAGTCTCCAGATGCCAGATTATGAAGATTTGCCGCTTGCGTTTGGGGACGCAGCTTCACTAGCCGCAATTAACGTGGATCCAAATAACCAAACCTATAGTTCAATCGATGGCGTGCTCTTTAACGAGGGTGCAACGACTTTAGTAATGTACCCATTTGGTAAAACAGAAACTTCTTACACGATTCCATCAAGTGTCACAACCATCTCTGCGGGTGCCTTTTACGCTGTAGAAGCACTAACCTCCATCACCATCCCAGCAAGTGTCACGACTATTGGGGAGTATGCGTTTGAGGAAGCCTATGCCTTGATCGATTTTAACTTCTTGGGAAATGCGCCAACTGACGTTGATGTGGACGCCTTTGAGGGAATCTCCAGCGGAGCCAAAGCCCACATCAAATCCAGCGCAACTGGCTTTGGAGCACCGGGTAATCCATGGACATGGAATGGGCTAATCGTTCAAGCGGACCTAAAAGAAGTCACTTACAACTCAGCCGGCGGCTCAGCCGTAACCCCGGGTGTAGTAACGCAAGGTGGCTCGATCCAAACTGCGCCAGTATCAACCCGCGCCGGTTACACACTTACCGGCTGGTCAACTACTGCCAATGGAAGCGCACTTACCTTCCCTTACACACCAACTGCTGACATCACGTTGTTTGCGATCTGGACAGGGGCAAATACTTCGAAAAAAACTGCGATCTCAAGTTACGCCGCTAAGTTCTCGGCAGGATCATCAGTTGTTACCCAGACTGGCAAAGGCGCAATCAAAAAGATTGTTAGTAAGTCCGGAAAAGATGCCAAGTACACAGTCACAGGTGTTGCAACCAAGGTCGCTGGAGTGTCAGATTCACGCGTTAAAGGTCTTGCAAAAGCTCGAGCTGAAAAAGTAAAGGCTTACTTAATCACACTTGGCGTCAAGAAATCCAACATCACGATCAAAGTAATGATTGTTGAATCGGGCATCACGCCAAAGACCGCCATCTTGGCAAAGTATTTGACTAAGTAAAGGCCCTCTGGGCCGGCTGAAGAAAACGTACAAGATACAAATTCTCGTAATGGCAAGTGAATAGAAATGAGCGATTGATTATGTTTCGTAAGTTAACTCGTGGCGTAGCGTTGCTGACAGCTCTTTCTATTTCGCTCTCAGGGCTGGGCTTTAGTCCAGCGCAAGCTAATGTCCCTGTACCAACCGATGGTGATTACGTCTGTACAACCGGCGCGCTACGCGCGGGCGGCGATGAAACAACTCCGACTTACACAATCTCCGCTGGTGTTGTCACATCCGGCGGCAATTGCGCTGGCGCCTTGGTAATTCCGGATGGCGTAACAAGCATTGGGAACGACGCGTTCATATACGCACAGGGCCTAACGTCGATCAATATCCCATCAGGGGTCACAAGTATTGGGGACTTCGCGTTCTATGGCACGACGGGCCTGTCGGCTCTTTCAATCCCAGCAAGTGTCACATCAATCGGTATTTACGCAATCTCTGAAACTGCCGTTGCAATTATCACGGTAGACAGCGCTAACCCTAACTACGCATCGCAAGCTGGTGTCTTATTCAACAAAGCTTTAACGACATTAATTGCCTATCCATCTGGGAATACGGCGACTTCGTATGTAGTTCCATCCTCTGTCACAACTATCGAAAATTCTTCTTTTTACAGGTCCCTATTTCTAAAATCAATAGCTATCCCTAATTCAGTTACTTCTATCCTTGGCTATGCATTTAGCAGCAGTCCCAACCTAGAAACAGTTACGTTTGCATCTGGAAGCCCGATCACAGAGATCAATAGTGAAACTTTTGCTGCTCTGCCAAAGTTGAGCTCAATCGAACTTCCTTCAAACATAGTAAGAATCGGGGATCTTGCGTTCTTGAGGGCATCTGCCCTAACCTCCATCACCATCCCAGCAAGTGTCACGACTATTGGGGAGTATGCGTTTGAGGAAGCCTATGCCTTGATCGATTTTAACTTCTTGGGAAATGCGCCAACTACTATTGCGGCGAACGGCTTTGCTAGCATCGCCAGCGGAGCCAAAGCCCACATCAAAGCAAGCGCAACAGGCTTTGGAGCACCGAGTGCTCCACCGTGGACATGGAACGGGCTAATCGTTCAAGCGGACCTAAAAGAAGTTTCTTACAACTCAGCCAGCGGCTCAGCTGTAGCTTCGGGTGTATTAATCCAAGGTGGTTCAATCCAAGCTGCGCCAGTATCAACGCGCGCTGGTTACACACTTGCTGGCTGGTCAGCTACTGCCAATGGAAGCGTACTTACCTTCCCTTACACACCAACTGCTGACATCACGTTGCATGCAATCTGGACACGGACAACCACCCCGTTAACCACGCCGCCAAAAACTGCAATTGCTAGCTACTCAGCTAAGTTCCCTGCAGGTTCATCGTCCCTCACAAAGGATGGGAAAGCTGCAATCAAAAAGATTGTTCGCAAGTCCGGTAAGGATGCGAAGTACACAGTCACTGGCGTTGCCAGCAAGATGATTGGAGTGTCAGATTCACGCGTAAAGGGCCTTGCCAAAGCTCGAGCTGAAAAGGTGAAGGCTTACTTAATCAAGCTTGGTGTCAAGAAATCAAACATCAAGATAAAGGTAAAGATCCTTGAATCTGGAATAACGCCAAAGACCAAAATCTTGGCAAAATATTTGACTATGTAGTCAAAGCCTCAAGACTTCAGTGGGGCGGGTCGGGCTCGAACCGACGACCCACGGATTATGAGTTCGGCGTCGACGACTGGGAGTAGCGCGACCTATACAGGTTTATCAAGTAAACAAAAGATAATAAGAATAGTGATGCCGGTCTAAGTTTCTCTAATTTGGGGTGTGATGTGCACAAATTGTGCACTTGATTGGCAAGCGAGCGGGGCAGTTGGTGGAGTCATTTTTTTGATTAACAACTTTCAAGAACGACAATCATCGGGATGGCAATAATTATCTTCGGCTTGGTAATTATGACTCTTTGTGGGGCAAGCCACTAATAAGACCAAACATTGGGACTAAATTTACAACGTAATTCTGGCAATTGTTTTAGGTTGCATTTTTGGGCGACAATAAATTTCTCTAGATCTTATAATTATGTATAGTTTTTCGAAATGATGCTGACTCCAATGTGAGATTTTGGAATTTGTCATTCTTTCCAACTCGAACAAATTCGTAGATTTAAAGGTTTATAAAAAATGTCATTGAGTTCTTTGAGAATTGATGTTTCTCCATTACGTCAGCTCCCAGCTTTTCGAAATTTGTGGTTTAGTTCACTCATCACTCGTTTTGGGTCAATGATCACCTATGTTGCTGCGCCATATCAGATTAAGGAACTTACCGGTTCCTATTTAGCTGTCGGACTAGTTGGTGTTCTAGAAATAATTCCGTTGGTCATTTTTGGTTTGTACGGCGGAACCCTTGCAGATCGAATTGATAGAAGAAGGATTATTTTAGTAACTGAATTCGGATTGATGGCAAGCGTTTTGTTGCTAGCCCTCAATAGTCGCTTATCATCTCCTCAGACGTGGATTATCTATGTTGTTGCGATGCTTGTTGCTTCTTTTGATGGATTGCAAAGTCCATCTTTGAACTCAATTGTGCCTCGAATTGTGCCTGTGGAAAAGTTAGCGGCTTCAAGTGCACTAATGAGCCTGACTCGTAACCTGGGTTTTATTTTTGGCACAATGCTCGGTGGATTCCTTGTAGCAAGGGTTGGATTTTCAACTTCATACCTTATTGATGCGGCAACCTTTGGATTGTCGTTGGTATTTCTTTGGTTCCTTCCGACCGTTAGTCCCGATCAAACTTTACGAGAAAATCCAATTTCAGCAATTGTTGAAAGCGCACAGTACGCATGGTCTCGCAAAGACTTACTAGGCACCTATCTCATAGATACTGCTGCAATGATTTTTGCTTACCCAGTTGCACTATTTCCTTTTCTCGCTGATGAATTGGATTCACCGCAGTCTTTGGGCTTGTTGTACGCAGCTGGTGCTGTGGGTGCTGCGATTGCTGGTTTGACCAGCGGTTGGACTGCTCGCGTCACACGACACGGAATGGCTGTGGTGTATTCGGCAATGGTGTGGGGTTTGGGAATAGCATTTGTCGGCGTAAGCGATACTTTGCCGATGGCTTTACTTGGTTTAACAATTGCTGGGGCGGCTGATATGGTTAGTGGTCTCTTCCGAAGTGTTATCTGGAATACAACTATCCCTGATCATTTACGTGGACGAATGGCGGGCATAGAAATGCTTTCATATTCAATCGGACCTCAACTAGGTCAGGTTCGTTCCAGTTTTTCAGCACAGCTTTTTGGACTTCAAAAAGCTTTTGTTTCTGGTGGCCTCTTGTGTACAGCCGTGGTTGGTTTATGCGCCACAACGTTACCCTCATTAAGAAACTATCGATCATCGGATCAGATCGTCTCCTGAATATTTTGTGTTGGTAACTCGGATTACAAACACTAAATCTTGAATTTCAAGTCAATTTTTCTCAGAGAATGAAGATAAATATCGAATAATGTTCGCGCATTGTTCGCGTTCATTAGATAGTCAATGCGATGAAAGAAACTAAATCCAAATAACACCCTGTTTCAATGGGAATTCCTGGTGGGGCGGGTCGGGCTCGAACCGACGACCCACGGATTATGAGTCCGATGCTCTGACCAACTGAGCTACCGCCCCCAGAAACACCAGTCTATTGGGTGGGAGTTGCAATTGGAATTTGGATTTCATTCCGTCTCATAAACCAAGGAGTCCACGGCGGATCAAATCTTGCAAATCTTGGTGACCCACTCTGAGTCAGTCCATTTTCAACTATTTCGCTCTCAAGATCAGCAAGTTGCTTCTCGACGGTTGCCTTGGTCCAACGCCCACTAAAGCGCGAAACTGCCATAAGTTGCTCTGGCACTTCACGCAACACAACTTTCGAGCTATTTGGGATTGGTAAAATCTCTAATGTCATCCCAGCTGGCATAACAAAACTAATTATGTTTTCTTGGCCTGCACTTTCCTGCAGAACTGGAGATGTCATTGCAATTTTTGACACTGGTTCTTGAACAACTGGGGAAGTCATAGCGATTTTGGTATTTGGATTGTTATTGCCGCTGATGTAACCAATTAATGAAGTGAAACCAATACTCCCAGCGGACTCAAAACTCGCTGCAACCGTTACATCTGCAAACACACAGGCGTCATACCGGCGAACTTCAAACTTAGGGAATTTACGTTCCAATGTGTATTTCTGTTCTTCAGTCATACTTTCAATCTAGGTTAAGAACCGTGATTCAGAAACCAAATCTAGTTTTTGATTGAACTTATGACCCTAAAGTCATCGGTTACGAGGCCATGAACGCCAAGTTCTAGCAATCTTGTTGCCTCAAATGAGTCGTTAACTACCCAAACGTGGATCTCGATCCCGGCGCGAATGCAGGTTCGAACAAATCGGGGAGTGACTACTTCTATTCCGTACTGGCTCCGGGGAACCATGGCGTTTAGCTTGTGGGATTTTGCGTCGCGCGGCGCAACCCCGGACATAACTTGAATTACCTCGGACGGAGTTAACGCAGATCTAAAGTAGGGGAGTTCTTTTCGAATCGTTAAGGTGCGAGATCGCGAGAATGATCCGTTGACAATATCCAGATTCGGATAATTCCTTAGTACCTCGATTCCTGGATACAGCACATCATCTGACTTAAAGTCAATTGAAATCTTGGCTTTCGGATAATTAGATAGGAACTGATCCAAGGTCACCCACGGGTGCAAGCCATCTATGGGATGCTCCTGAAGTTCACTTAGCGTTAAGTCCGCAATCTGAAAATCAACACCTGAGATTCGCTTAATGTCTGCGTCGTGTGTCAGCACGACGTAATCATCCTTGGTTTTGCGTATGTCAATTTCGAAGTTTGTAATTCCAGACATCCAAGCAATGTCAAAAGCGCGCTCGCAGTGCTCAGGTTCTGGGCGACCACGATGAGTCCAAATTGTGAAATTGGAGTTTTTGATCACGCCGCTGGTAACAATTCTTGCCACGCATTCTTGCGAGCAATGCGAGCTAATTCTGAATTTGGATTAACTACAAATGGCTTGCCAACAGATGCCAGCAGAGGCAAATCGTCGAGCGAATCACTGTAAGCAAATGACTGTGTTAAATCGTAGGCGCGAATTGAGGCCAAATTCTTTGCAGCTTGGGCTTTGTAAGGACCTTTAAGCAACTCACCATCAAGCTGTCCAGAGTATGTGCCTTCCAGGATTTCACTCTTTGTTCCCAGCGCACCGGTCATGCCAATCTTCTGCGCCAATGTGGTCGCAATCTCAATTGGGGCATCAGTTAGGAGCCAGGTGTCATGACCATTGCGTTGATGAGCCTGAATCTGGCTAAGAACCTGAGGATTAACTTTAAAGTTGAGTAATCGGTTTGCGATTGCTTCACATTCCTCGAGGAATTGTGATTGGCGACTACCTTGCAAGAATTGAAACGCCTTATGAATCTGCTGTTCAAGGGCAAATTCAGATTTAGCCTTTTTTCGATTGAGTCGCGAACTTTTCAACTTGAAACTCGAAAGATTTCGCCACGAAAGCTGGCCGCACTCCGCAAGACTGTGAATGAAGTGAACTAGAGAGTTACCTTGAATTAGCGTGTTATCAAGGTTGAAAAATGCTACTGGCTTAGTTTCGGTTGTCACACCGATAGCGTCTCCTACGCATTAAAACGAACCGCCAAATCAGCGTAAATGTCCTGTGAACAAATGGCGAACGTGATTCTAGATAGTAATCAGGAGTTAAGGCGACATTAACCAAGGTAAACCCTAAGTGCTCACTTAACTTCAATATAAAGAGAGCGTGAGAATTCTTATTGCCACTGAATCATTTTTACCCCGCTCTAATGGCGTTACCAACTCTGTCTTGAAGGTCGGCACGAACCTTAAGAACTTGGGGCATGAAGTGCAGATTTTGGCACCGGGTAAAGGTCCCCTTGAAATCCAGGGGTTAAATGTGGATCGAGTTCCTTCAATTGCGATTGATTCTCTAGCTCAAGTAGATTTCCCAACGATTCGCTCAAAGGAAATTGCAAACCGAATCAATAGATTTCAGCCAGATGTAATCCACCTAGCTTCACCTTTTCTATTGGGGGATCAAGCTCGAAAAGTTGCCAAACAGTATCAAATTCCAACCGTCGCTATTTTCCAAACTGATGTTGCTGGCTTCGTAAATCACTACGGACTTTCAAAGATCAGCGCGCTAGTGGAACGTCGAATTCGAAAGATACATTCCACGGTTGATTTGAATCTCGCCCCCTCAACGCACTCCCTGTCCTACTTGGAAAACCTTGGCATTAGAAATATCAAGATTTGGGGCCGCGGTGTTGACACTGGCCAATTCAATAACTCATACCGAAGCGAAGCGTTGCGCCAAAGCTGGGGAGCCGATGGAAACACAATTGTTGTTGGCTTTGCTGGTCGACTAGCACCAGAAAAGTGCGTGGAGAACTTGCGCATCCTTCACAACTTGGAATCTAAAGCGGGCAAGAAAGTGCAGCTTGTAATTATTGGTGATGGGCCAAGTCGGGAGCGACTAGGCAATCACCTTCCATATGCGACATTCACTGGGCACTTGAGTGGTGAGGAATTAGGTCAGGCTATGGCTTCGCTTGATGTCATGGTAACTACCGGTGAAAAAGAAACGTTCTGCCAAGTAATTCAAGAAGCCATGGCCTGTCAGTTGCCAGTTGTTGCGCCCGCCACAGGCGGACCATTAGATCTAGTAGAACCAGGCTTCAACGGCTATTTGTATCAGCCTGGCTCATTACCTGACCTGCGAACTGCAGTGCAAACTTTGATCGACAATCCAAATCAGATTCTTGAGTTTGGTCAGAATGGTGAAAACATGGTTCGAAGTCGCACTTGGCTATCGTTAACTGAATCAATAATTGGTCACTACGAAACTGCAATTTCAAACTTCCAAGAAAACGCTCGCATCTCTTTGGCTGCTTAACTATGCGTATCGCTCACATTGCCAACATGTATGGGCCAAAAAGTGGTGGCCTGCGAACGACAGTAGATGCCCTTGCTTCCCAATATGCAATCTTGGGACATCAAGTTTTGACCGTAGTTCCAGGCAAGGACTACTCGGTACAGCAGGTAGGGGACTGGACTCAAATCACTGTTCCCGGCGTAGTTGTTCCATTCTCTGGCGGTTACCGCATAATTCTGCGTCGTGACGTGGTGCGAAATGAATTGGCTAAATTCAATCCTGACGTACTTGAATTATCAGATCGCACTACTTTGCTAAAGGTTGCCCGTTGGGCACGCAGTCGGGGAGTTCAAACAATCTTCTTTGCCCATGAGCGAGTTGATGGTGTTATCAACGCCTTTGCGCCTCGACTACCTTGGAAAACTAAATTGATCTGGTACTGGAATACAAAAACTCTTAACTCCGTTGACTGCATAGTTGCCACCACAGATTTTGCTGCCCACGAGTTTCGGGAATTGCTAGCAAATGATTCCAGTGCCGAAAGCCGATTAGTTAAAGTGCCGCTTGGCGTTGATCTACTTAGGTTCCAGTCCGTTGAGGTAAACGCAGGTAACGCGACCGACAAAACGGAAGCAAATTACATCCTTGCTTGCACCAGATTTTCAAAAGAAAAAGACCCAGAGTTTCTCCTTGATATTGCAAGAGAATTAAAAGCATCTGACGCAAATTGCCAAATGGTGCTTGCTGGCGATGGACCGCTACGTGCCAGCCTGGAATCACAAGCCGAAACCGAAAATCTTCCAATTGAATTCCTTGGTTTCGTAACTGACAAGGCCGCGCTTGCAAACTTGATGGCTAATGCCAGTTGCTTTTTGGCCGTTGGGCCAATTGAAACATTTGGTTTAGCAGCCCTTGAGTCATTGGCTTGCGGAACATATGTACTGTGTCGAGACTCATCGGCAATTTCTGAAGTGATCTCGAAAACTTGTGGAGAGGCTTTGCCAAGAGATGCGAAATTGTGGAGCCAAGCAATTGAATCTGTTCTCGAAATGGATTCAACAGCCGTTTCAAATCAAGCCAGATTGCGTGCTGAAGAATTTAGCTGGGATAAGTGCGCATCCAATATGTTGAAGATACACATGAGGGCGGCATGAAAAGCAAAAACGAGGAAGCGCGGAATAAGTTGCAGGATAAAGCGGTGCCAAAGTTGCCTGAATACTTATTCGAAGTTGCTCCAAAGTCACTCAGTGAAAAACTTCTCGCGCTACGACACATAAATGAACTAAGAATTGCAGCACTGGGCGACAGTTCAGTGTTTGGCGTTGGTGACACTTCAATAGATGGCAATCCTGATGGGCCAGGCTGGGTAGGGCGAGTAGCTCATGATTTGGCTGCCAAGCAATACATAAATTTAAGCAAGAATGGCGTCCGCGCTCACACTGTGGTCAGTACCCAATTAGTTTCAACTCAATTCTTCAACCCTGATCTTGTCTGCGTATGTGTCGGCATGAACGATGTGATGCGCGGCAATTATTCACCAGTTCAAATCCGAGATTCCATTCGAGTTTTGATTCAGGAATTGAATAATCTTGGGGCTGTCGTAGTTCTGCTTGGGTTACCCGATCCATCAAAAGTTGCATTTGCGCCAAAGCGAGTTAAGCGAGTGCTTAGCCGCAGAGTGTTAAACCTTAATGAAATCTTGGAAGATGTTGCCGCGAAAGAAGGGGCATTGTTTATTGCCGGCTGGGAACAAAAGGAAGTTTATGAACGAAGCTTCTGGCACATAGACCGAATGCATCCGTCTTCACTAGGTCATCAGTTGATCGCAGATCTGATTCGCACCGAATTAAACCTTCCACTTAGAGCAAAGAGCACACTTTCAACTCATTCCATCCGCACCAAGCGCGATGACCTGATATGGCTGCTTACTAGTGGTACCAAATGGCTACTAAAGCGAAGCATTGATTTGATCCCAACTTTGATCTACTTGATTTTGATTGAAGGCAGGGAAATTCGAGCGATTGAAGCTAGTAAGAGCTTGAACTCCTGAACTCTAAAGCCAGGTTGGGCTGTTTCCTACTTAGAAATCTGCAACTTCAGTTGTGTCCCAATACCTTCAGGACCTCTGTCTATAGACCAATTACTTCCTGCGATTGAGTTAAAAAGGGACGAGCCTAACCCAGGTAGCCCAGAGCGGGGCCCAATTCCGTTATCAATGATTCTCAATGAAATCGCATCGGATTCCGACTTTAGAATTACTTTTGCCTCAGTTGCTAGCCCATGTCGCAAAGCATTAGAAAATGCTTCCTCGAGGACATGCAAAATGTTTCTAGTTTCTATGTTCGAAACATTTTCATCATCACCCGAAAAGTCAATCTCAGTTGTTAAAACGCCCTCCCACAACCTGATTAAATTCGAAATCTCTTGCGAAACCGAACCTAAATTGTGGGATGTGAATTGGTCAAAAGGTGTCGTAACACTTTTCCTAGCTTTCTCAATTTCAATCGAGAGAGTTTCTGAATCATGGGAGTTACCTGCCAACTCGATAGCAAATGCAGACGCCATTAAACGTGATTGCAAATTTCCGTGCAGATATTTAGCCATTTCGTTGCTCAGACGTATAGCTTCGTTGTTCTCAGATATGGTGCGAACTCGACTCTTGTCAATACGCGCCTGCAGGTTATCCAATATTTCTTGGCTTTGCTTGAGTGAAGTGTCGATCAATCCACAAGTAACGGTGAGCAGGGGTAACCAAACTGCAATAGTAATTGTGACCCCTATGAAATGACCATCGACTTTATCGCCAAAGATTAGTGCCGTGTAGGCGGCAGGGATTAAGGCTGCCAGTAGGAGAGCAGATACGTAAATTTGATGTTTAAATTTCCTCCATCGCTGTATCGCTAGTTCGGCACTCCAATATATCGCTGAAGTACTCAGAGCTAATGCAAAAAGGCGAACAGGCAAGGCCCCACTGCCGTGATCATTCAGATTTACGGGGATTGCAGATACAAGAAAGATTGGAAGAATCAATTTCAGCGGGAACGCACTTGTGGTGATCATCGCCTTTGATATATCGACCAACGTTATATCAGCAATCGCGCTAGAAGGTCGCCCCCAGAGTCGATGACTTATTTCCCGAACAGACTCCCTGGCATTAGTTCGAAGGTCATCGGCAATTTGTTGCCAGGAATCTGAAAATCTTGGTTTCTCCTCAAGAGTCTTCTTTAGATCAACCAATAAAGCGCCAAGCTCTTTTTCTATTGTGGATCGCAGTCTACTGCTCATTACTGCTATAACTTCATTACTTTGGAATTCCTTGGATTCAATCAAGATTTGTTCGGCAATAAGTTCAGTACGTTTGACGCGATAATCCTCCAGGGAATTCATTACGAGAGCGGCTGCAGGCACGCCTACAAGTCCAAGAAATCCTGCCGTAACGAATCGTGTTGAAATTGCTTGTGCGCCTTCCTGTTCTATGTTAAGCAGAACACTCAGAGATCCTGTTGTTATGCCTTTTATCGCGCCAGTTGTAAAACCTAATATGAAGATCCAAGCGATCGGCACAGGCCGCATTGCTCGATTTCGAAAAACTGTAATGTGCGCGACATAAAGCAATGCGCAAAAAACCAGGTAGCCGCCGGCAGATGCAATAAGCCAACCACCTAGCTCTGATGGATCAAACGATGTTGACTCAACCAACACGACTGATGCAATCGTGGTGGGCGCGACCAAGAGGTAAGGAACTCTTGATATAGCCCAACGACCTGTCAGCGCCTCCCTCGCGCTAATCGAAATCACTACAAATTTCCTTGACCAGTGAGCCTGAAGTAAACCCGGGCAATGTGAACTCTTTGATTCTGATTTGTGGCTGCTGGAATTTCTAACGCTTTAGCAATCTTTGCAATGGTCTGCTCAACGGCTTTTTCGCTGACAAATCTTTGCTTGGCAATTTCGCTATTAGTATGCCCTTGTGCAACCATGCGCAATGTTTCTATTTGAATATCAGTAAAGCCCTGCATGTCTCTTGGCATACCGCTGCCAGATTGCGCTGGCTTAGTATCGGAAGCTGCAGCGTTTTGGACTGCAAGTTTTATGGCTCGCCCGACAGTCGCAATTTCACTCACATCACTCTTAATCAAATACTCTGTTCCCGACGGTATGTTCGGGAGGTTAGCCCGAAGTAATCTTGGATCGGAGTATGACGTGAGCATGACAAGTCCAACATTAGGATTTCGAATCCTAAAGGCGCGCGCAAGATCTAATCCAGTTGGTCCGTAACCAAGATCCAAATCCAGTAGAACCGCATTTGGTTTGTGCTTCTCAAACGAGATCACCGCTTGTGCTGAGGTTCCGACTGAATCAACAACCTCAATCCCGCATGCTGCAAGTGCACCGGCTATCGACGTACGTGTAAATGCGTCATCTTCAACAATTAGGAGTCGGGGAAATTTCACAAGAATAAGTATGACTTGTCCGCGGTAGATAGGGTCGGAAATTTCCAGACATTCGTAGAAATCCGTTAACTGCTAGGGCTATCCCTAGGTTTGGCTTTTGGCCAGATCAAATAGCGGGCAAATCGCCTGCATGAACTGTGACACATCACAGTTGTTTTTTGATATTCAATCTAATGCGCATAGCTAGAAGCAGTTAGAGCGCGCTCTAATGCGGCGAAGCAGCACCAGTCTGCTTTCCAATGATTTTTAGGCGTGATGTGGGAAGATATGGGTATGCAAAAAAATGTTTTTGGTGAGCCATTGGAGTTGTGCGGATTGGATCCAGTTACTGGATTTTTTCGGGATGGTTTCACGACCACAGATGAATCCGACTATGGAAGTCACACTGTGTGTGCAGTTGTTTCAGCAGAATTCTTAGCGCACCAAAAATCAGTCGGTAATGATCTATCCACTCCCGCACCACAGTTTGGATTCGCTGGGCTTAAGCCCGGGGATCGCTGGGCAGTGTGTGCGCCGCGTTGGCAGCAAGCTTTTGAGGATGGAGCTGCCTGCGGAGTAGTTCTAGCTGCGACGAACGAGGCAGCCCTGGAATACATCAATTCTGAGGATTTGATTGCTCACAGCGTCGACGTACCACCCGATCTAAGTGAGTTAGTTTAAAGCTCATCAGTAAGCTTTCGTCCCTACTCCTAGCGTTGTTGTTGCAAATTGAACTAGGGGTAACCCCACTTTTCCTTTGATGACTCACCTTTATTGGTTCATGTCACGGTCATTGCAGTAGGTTGAAGAGAACAAATATAAGGTGAGTGTTTCGATTTTACGGAGTTGTAAGTTGCCGAATCAGGTTCAGCCAAAAAAAAATAAAGGTTATCTACCCCGAGCGTTGGCAACAAACCTTGCACTTGCCCTTTCGGTCTCATTGCTCCAGGTAACGCCAGCAGTGGCTGAGGATGCGCCACCACCTGCAGCCATTGATTTGGTGGCTCGGTACGTATCAGAATCTAACGTCCCGCAAAGCCTGCTCGATGAGTCTACGTTTCGGGAAATGACCCCAACTTCTATCTATCGACTCGACCTTCAGGCAACCTGTGGACACTTCTCATTCATAGATTCAAATGGCGCTGGAAGCGCAGACAATCAAGATGTTGATTTCAATTCACAACCAAGCCATGCCAAATTTTTTGGTGACCAAGCTTATTTAGATGGCGTTTTAGATAATTTAAGAATTTTACGTCCCGAAGTTCCATTTTTTGAGGGTGGAACCATTCCTGAAGACTGTCCAGCTACTTCCACCGTAAAGGCTTGGGTGCAAGACAGCGCTGACTCATGGAATGCCAATTTGATTCCTTCAGATCAGGCAAATTACCAGCTTGCAAACTCTGTCGAGTTTCCAAATGTTGAAACTCCCGCACTTGAGACTTACAACAATGGGTTTAAAGTTTCTTGGCCTGAATATTTAGGAATTCAAAATTACACTCCAGCAGGATTCACGCTGCGATATCGTGAAGTAACTGGTGGAACTCAGGGGCCATGGACTTATGTAAATGTTGCGGATAATGCTCTAAGCGCAGTCGTAGAACTGCCCGTTGATCCAGACACCCTGATGGGCGACATGGGCAAATCCTACGAGGCCTACGTTGCGGCAAATGTTTATGACTGCAATGGGAATTCACACTTTGGTCCGTACGTCAGCCTCTTTATGGTTTCCCAATTTGGGCTCAATCCTGATCCTGCTGCAGGAAATGTTGGTGCCGCTACAACCACGGGAAACAATGTTGCGTCCCAATGTTCTGGTACTCCGCCAAGCTCTGAACTCTTTGAAGCCACTGCAGATTTCACAAGATTCGATTGGTTGGGCGCTGGCACAGGAATCAGCAATGTCGTAATTCGCCCACAAGAAGGAGTGCAACCGCCTGTACTGCTTGGAGCTGAATCAATGCGGGCATATTGGATACCAAATGTCGATGCTGATCCACTTACCCAAGGCATTGAGATTAAGTGCAAAAACGTTACTGGATCAAACTTTGGTTACGATTCACATGCGGCAGTACTTGAATGTCCAGAATTCGATCTTTCGGATGTGCAACCAGGCCTGACGGCCCAGATTAAGCGCTACTTTGCCAATAGCGACCCTTGGCATCAAATTTCAATAAAGCTCGTCAGCAATGTAGACGGCCTAGCAATTAATGGCGCGATCGCGTATCGGATAGATCTGGCAAGTGGCCAAGGCACAGAACTTGAAATGACCAGTGATGGCGATCTTGTTTTAGAAAATTCTGATACGTGGTTTATTGCCTCGGACTCCAATGACATCACTAAGCCCGCAAGTTTGCACTACTTTGGGGATTTTGGTGGAACTGTGACTCGGGACGACTTATCGACAGGTGCTGGCAAGTTCTGGTTGAAGAAGCCAGTAATGATTGATCCGCTGACAAATCAGACCCATCGTTTTGTTGATGGATTTACCGACCTTGTTACAGGTACAGCCGGCGAGGCGATTATCGTAGCTATGAAGGCTGCCGATCAGCTTGAATATCAGCAAAGGCAAGATGAAGGCTGGCCTGGAATATTAAATGCTGAACTACCTGACGTAATTAATGTGAGTGAATCTGGTTCGGTTCGAACTTTGCCAGCGCTCAGAATCCAATATGAATGTCGTGATTTTGGTCGAAATTCGATTTACCCAGTGGTTGTTCAGAACGATGGAAAACCAATTGGATGCAACATTGGCAATATCGATTACGGCAGCACTGACACCTCAAGTGCACTAGACAGGGGCCTTTACCCAAGTGCTGATGAGGAGCAATGGAAAAAATCTGACTGGATTTCAACCTTCACGAGTGCATTTCCGAATGCAACTCCAAGATTGGGTTGGGCTTGCAATGATTGCATCGTAACCTCTGTTGGGCCCGAATCCCAAAATACAACTCTGGCAGATGGTCTACCGCTTGGATTTACTACTGAAGTTGCACAAGCAAGCGGACTCGATCGAATCCGCATTTTCCCGCAAGGAGTAGTTCAGCTACATTCCAGTGGCAGTACCGATCTCCTTAGTGGAGCCAGTGTTGCTGCTTTTGGAAATGTCAACTTAGGTAATGGAAGTTTGCAAGGTCCTTGGAATGAATTGCCGGACTACGACTTCTTTTACTGGGGAAGAACTTCATATCAAGGGCGACTGGCCTTTGTAATCACTTGGGTAAAGATCCCCACCCTTGATAATGGCAATCTAATTGATGCCACGCCAACTACCGTGCAGTTAATGCTCGTGAGCGGTGCTAGTCCAGATTCGCTTAATAATTATTTCAGCAATCCAGATCAACAACCCCCTACAGAGGTTGATGTGATTTGGAACTTTGATTCAATTCAAAGCCAGGGTGCCGCACCTTTATTTGTAACAGTGAACAATGACGATCCAAATGATTTGTATTCAGGCATTGCTACGTATAGCAACGGAAACACATCTCTCATTAGTGATGCGTTTACTACTGGTGATCAAACTGCCACGGTCGGACTTGGAAATGAGTCCTGTGACAGTGGATGTGTATCTGCTCGCCTGATCGGTAATAAGCTGCAAAGCACAGCAAACGGTCGATATGTCCTTGGGATTCGAACTTACGAGACCACGCAAACACTAACTGGATTTCCCGCTCCCGCAGCACCACGTGACGTTGAATTTTCGAGAACTGTCATAGAAACGGCCATTGTTTCTTGGAGTAAACCCCTGCCATGGGTACTGCGCGCCTTTGCGGGATTAACCGACGACGATACGGTTCCGATCTACGGGTATCGCATTGAATACGCGAGAAATACTCGCGGCGAGGATTTTAGTTGCCAAAATGGTGGCCCTGACCCAGCCCCATGTTTCTCGGTATTTCCAGCGATGGATTCTCCTCCGCTAACTATGGACAGTCCAGGCGTTACGGTTTCTGGAGGTGGGGACACCGAGCGGTTCTCTGTTTCAATACCTGATCTTCTGAAAAATGAGCAATACACATTCCGGGTTTACGCAACGTACGCAGGTCTGAACCTCTCCCAAGATCCCTCATATCCCTCCAGCGAAGATTTTGTATTCACCAACGAGGTTCGTAGCTCACCAGCAACAGCAAATGAATTTCACGAAGGTAACCTCCAAATCACTACAGTTGGCAGTGAACCGAATCCGCTGGCATCGGGTGCTCAAGCAATTGCAAGCACTATTGCAGGAACAGTTACCGTTACAAATGCAACGATTAATGGATCGCCATATGCATATGGGAATACTGCAGAGAGTGTTGGATATTTTCAGGGTGGTGAAAACTCAATTGGGTTCGATCAAGGAATAGCGCTCACGCCATTAATGGATTCGCGCACCTTTGAGCGAGGAAGTGGAATCGCTGCGACTGATTCACGTGGACAATTCCCAAGTTACTTCGCAAATCCAAATCATCGCTCAAAATACTTTGACTTAGCCAATAGTTTTGCTGAAGTCATGAGCACTCAAGAAAGTTGGAGATTAAACAATGGCTTCAGTCCTGTTTGTGACGTAAATTCACCGCCGATTGACTGTATTAATGGCGCAACCGTGTTGCAGTTCGATGTTGAAAATCCAGACGTTGATTCGTATTTGAAATTTGAGTATGCCATTGCTGGTCTTGAGGATGCCTCAGGCCAAAATGCAGGCTATGTATACGACTACCCAGATGGTTTTGGACTATTTGTTGGCGGAATCAGCCAAGAGAATTCTTGCGCATTGGTACCACAGGTTGCCGATGAAACGTTGAGTCAGCGTTACATGTCTATGGGTAATGCACTTAATGCCCGACTTGCGATGGAAGTCCCAATTGACTCTGACCTAAATTCACGAACTGTTTCCGCAATCATGAGCTGTGTTGTTGATACCTCCACGATTGGATCCGAGTCGATTACCATCACTATGGCAATTGCGAACGCTCGAGATGGAGCGCTTTCAACGGGTGTATTTATCAAATCAAATTCGATACGTTTTGAACCAACTGCGATCACATTGATTGATGTGCCGGCAGCAAATGAAGGAGAAACCTATCCAGAATTACAGTTCCTATCCACAGGAACTGTACCAGCCAGTTGGTCAGCAACTGGCTTGCCGAATGGAATGTCCTTATCTTCATCTGGCCTGCTTACTGGTGTACCGACTGAATCAGGCAACTTTAACTTCACAGTTAATGCGCTGAATCAAAACGAAGAAGTTTTGGCATCGCAAGCTTTCACAATTCAGGTGTCTAGATCTCAAAATGGAAACCTAGTAGTTCATGACAGATTCCTGCAGGGTCGCTACGTCGAAGTAGGCATTGGAGGCAATGGTCACTTTGGAAGCTCTGGTGATGCCCCTGAAGGATATCACTCGCGAGATACAAGTATGGATGACGATGACGTTCAACAACGACGAATTGGATTCGTGTCGGATCGAGATCGTGACGGTTGGGGAGTCGGTAAAGATGATGGTGACTTCTTCGTCCCAGGGACTCCATTTGAAGGATTCGGCATTGATGTTGGTGGCGTTTCCTACTTCAACGATCACAACACTACGGACATCAGACGTCTGAGTGAACTTACCGAAGTTGATGCGATGATTCAAAAGAGCACCTGGACATCAGAGGTAATGACTAATGGACTTCAGGTAACTCAAGTTGCATCGGTTCCGGTAAATGATCAGCGCCTCGATGTAACAGTAACTCTGACCAATAATTCAGATGTCAATTTGAATGACGTTTACTACGCAAGACAGGTAGATAACGATGCCAACGTATATGCCTGCCAGGAAACTGGAGGCGGATGGAAAAGCCTAAATACGGTAGTTGCTCAAGCTGGAGGAAATGACGGAGTTTCGCTGGTTTCCTCAATCATGATGGACGACTGCAATGACTTTGAAACGCCAACTGACCTAAGCGAGCCTCATTCTTACCTTGGAATGATTTCAACGGATCCATCATCTGTAGCTGCACTTCAAGGTTTCGATGATTTTGGTTCACAGCGAGCAACTGATTTTGTAACTGGAATTACTGAAACAGAATGTGCTCTACGTGGAAATGGAGACGGAGAGGAAGACGAAGGTCCTAGATGTTTACCGGTCATGGTAACCCCTGGCTCTCAAGTCTTTGGTGATTCTGGCATTGGTCTTGGCTTTAACTTGGGTACGTTTGCCCCAGGCGCAAGCCGAACAATATCGTTTACATATATATTGTCGCTAGAGCAAGCTCAAGAGATCATCGAAGATCACAACGGCCAAAATGGTATTTCGGCGCCAGCTATTACCGCTATGAGGTCAAATTTTGTTGCGGCCGTTAGTACGAGTTTCTCTTTGAGCAAATCTGATTGGATTAATTCTCAGGCTGGTGGTGAGGTTTCTTATTACACAGTCACACCCACCCTGCCCGCTGGACTAAGTCTGAACCCATCAACGGGTGAGATTTCAGGCACTCCAACGCAAACTATTGGTACATCCAGCTTTTCGTTGACCGCGCATAACCTTGCTGGCTCATCGACTGTTGACTTCCTGTTGGCGGTTGTTGAAGGACCTTATCTATACAACGATGGCGGACAATTAAAGGCCAGCTGGCCTTCAGTTGACCCAGGCGGCGTTCCTGAATACGAGTATTCGCTTCAACGCAACGGCGTGAGTTGGTCAGATGCAACTGTTGTTGCAAATGATTCATCACCGTTGATAACCGTTTCTCCACAGGTCGAATTTGGATCGTACAAAGTGAGAGTGAGGATTGCTGGAGCAGGAGATGAATCCTGGATTGAATCTCAACCATTCTTCTATGGCGTTACAGGATGCAACTCTACGTCTGCAGAGTTAAACGTTTTGATGTTGAGTGCGGAGCCGGGTGGTGAATTACAGGGGACCAATCCAACCGGAATTGACGCAAACATCTTGGAAGACATCTGCAGTAGTCCTTGGGTTAATGTTGAAGTTTTTGATGGTCAAGGGTTTACTGGTGAAGCAAAGGGATCGCGAGATGCCTGGGAAGAAGCGCTTGAGGGCGTCGATGTCCTAGTCGTCCCATCATTTAACTTTGGCAGCCTTCGCGGTTCAGATTTAATGAGTGATGGTGCGTTTGACTTAGTTGATAACTGGGTTTCTAGAGGTGGACGCCTGATTTTTACTGGCGCCGCTGAGCGTGTTGATGAGTTGAATTACTTTGCCAGACTTGAGCCAGGTGACATTGATGTAGTTCAAGTAACCGAGGAGAGAGGCTGGAGACGTGAGGAAACCACAAACACCTCGCTGCCACTTAACCTTCAAACTTATGGTCAGCCAGGATTAAATCTATGGGGAATTGCGACAAACTCTTATCTTGATTTTTATGGCGAGACACAAAGTTTCATGTCAGCATCACTTGCCTCATCGTTCTTTGTTGGTTACGGATCTGTAGTTGCGTTATCAAATAATTTCGAAACTACTGATTCGAACTGGAGAAAAGTACTAACTCAATCGATTCATAGCACTTTGAAAAATGGAATTACCGTGATCGAAAACGAATCGTATTGGTACTTAGAGCGTGGCGAGCTTTACGGTGGGATGTCTGATTCAACACCAAGCTCGATGGTTCGACTTGGATCGGTTTCATCTCAAACCACGATTTCTTGCGTGAATACACCGGCAAATCCGGCGATCATAAGTAGAACGGATGCTGGCACCACGGTTAAATGTGGATCTATGTTGGTAAACGATGGAATCGTAGAAACTCCTGTCCGCGCGCGCCTGACTAGGTTCTTTGCCAGTGGCGCGCCTTGGGTAAAGACTTCGGTTTCGATTACAAATGAAGACCCTACAAACTGGTATGACAATGAACTCTGGTTTGGTGGCCGCTTGGGACTTGGCGATGAGCCTTTACTTGAGATAGAAGGTCGACAAATAACGTCAGGAGAGGACTTGGAATCCGAAACCCAAGTTCTTGTTGCAAGCTCTGGCGCAGCAATTGGCAACGCACCAGAAGACGGCTCTGGTTTTATGGTTGTTCGCGTTAGCGGACGTGAACCAAGCCGGGTTTACGGTGGTGCAGCCCTAGATGGAGATCCAGCGTTCACCAGAAATCAACTCTGGAGCGTACACCGAATTAACAATCTGGAGGATGAAGAAACCTTCACTTACAGCTGGTTTGAAGGTTTTGCCGATTATGACCCAGGTTGCGATCGCCTTGCGTCTCTTAATGCTTGGAATCGCAGCGGAGAGTTCCTTCTCAATTCTGAGAATGAGTATTCAGCAGATGGGTTTGAATCAAACAACCAACTCGACTTACCAAACTTATTCAGTTTGGATTGTGATCTGTATGGACAGCAGGCAACTGATATTGAAGTTCGTCAGAATAATGGGCGAGTGGACTTGGAGTGGTCGAAACCAATTGGCGCAACCAGATATCACATTCAATATCGCATTGAAGGCTCAACTACTTGGGGAAACACCAATGTCGTTGATTCAGGACGCGGTGACCGCGATTCTTACACGATCAACGGCCTACAGGATGGCCAAACTTACGAGTTTAGGATCCGCCCACTCCAGGAGAATCGCACAATTGCTGGTGACACCGGCAAGGGTTTCTGGACGATTACTTCGCCAGTGACAGTAAGTGTTGATCCAACGCCATCTCCAACGCCAACGCCATCGGTATCGCCAACGCCGGTTCCACTGAAGGCTCAAGCAACTCCAGCGGTTCCAAAAACAATTAAGAACAAAAAGACCATTAAGTTCACCATGAAAACAAAGGCCGGGCTTCCACTCGTTGTTACTTCGAGCGGAAAGTGCAAAACCTCCAAGATTCTGGTGAAGAAAAAGGTTGGAAAGAAGACTGTGACAACCCAAACTGGCTGGCTGGTTACCGCTAACGGTGTGGGCAATTGTTCAGTCAAGTTATCCGCCAAGGGGAATACTGTTTGGAAGCCACTAAAGGTAACCAAGGTAGTAAAGGTTCTTAAGTAAACAGCGACTTCTCCCCGGTTTAGGTAGCATTTCTGCAAGGCCTAGATTTGGAGAGCTCGTTGGCAAACTTAAAGATCGTCATTGTTGGTGCTGGCATTGCAGGCACAGGACTTGCTGACGAGTTAACCCAGCTCGGCCAGCGCGATGTCACTGTCGTTGATCAGGGACCGATATGGAAAACTGGCGGCGCTACCTCGCATGCTCCTGGGCTGATGACTCGAACCAGTGCTTCAAAGATGATGCACCAGTTTGCGGACTACACCATTTCAAAACTAATGACCATGGACGTTGCGGGATTGCCTTGCTTCTATCCAGTTGGATCGATCGAAGTTGCCTTAACTCAAGAGCGCCTGGATTATTTAGTGCGTCGCACTGAGTTCGCTGCGTCTTGGAGTTTCAGTGCTGAGATGCTGTCTCCAGAAGAATGTGCCAACTTAAATCCGTTACTTGATCCAAATACTTTCATTGGCGGATTTCACACAACCGGTGAGGGCATCGGCAAGGCGCTTCGCAGCGCCCAGGCCCAAGGTGAGCGCGCGCAATCATTGGGAGCAACATTTATCGGCAACACAACGGTGACAGGCATTGAAACTGTTGGCTCAAAAGTTGCTGGAGTACGAACCGAAACCGGAGTCATTCCAGCGGACTTAGTTGTTATCGCTGCAGGTGGCTGGGGTAACTCGATTGCAGCAACAGCTGGCGTCACATTGCCACTGGTTTCGATGGAGCATCAGTACGCGGTAACTGAGCCAGTTTCGGTGTTAGCAAAGGGTCGCAACGGCGATGCCAGCGTTCCATTTGTTCGGATTTATGAAGCGGGAACTTATGTTCGCGACGAAGGCGATAAAGCAGGCATTGGTTCGTTTAACCATCGCGCATTACCCGTTACTGATGCTGACATGGTCAAGAATGCTGCGAACCTAGCGGATCCTTCGATGTTGCCATTCACGCAAGTTGACTGGGATCAGGCGTGGGTAGAAACGCTCGAAGTAATGCCAGTGTTATCTGGCTTGAAATACGAACAGGCCTATAACGGTGTCTTCCCATACTCATCTGATGGCTTACCTCTGATGGGCCCAGCACCTAGTGTTGATGGGCTCTGGGTTTTGGAATGCGTTTGGGCTACCCACTCGGTCGGCGCTGCGCGATCCTTGGCCCAGGCAATTTGCGGTATCGCACCTGACATTGACTTTGCACCAGCTGATCTAACTCGCTTCGATACTCCTGAGTTGGTGAAGGCTGACTACGAACAGCGTTGCGACAATGCGTACATCGACACTTATGCAATCCACCACCCAGCTGAACCATCGACTAGCCCACGTGGCGTTCGGCTGTCACCGTTCTACTCTGAACAAGAAAAACTTGGTGCGGCATTTTTCGATACTGCAGGCTGGGAGCGACCGCGTTGGTTTGAATCCAATGCCGGCTTACTCGCTGGACTTAGTGTGCCCGCACGTGATTCCTGGTCGAGTAAGTTCTGGTCACCGATTGCCGGTGCTGAGCATTTAAGGACCCGCGAAATTGCTGGTGTTTTTGACATGACTTCACTGCGGCGAATTCAGGTATCTGGTCCAGATTCAGGAAAATTCTTGAACTACGCAGCTGCCAGGAATGTGGCACGCGGAATTGGATCAGTTACTTACACGATGCTGTTGGATCACAATGGCGGAATCGTTTCTGACGTGACAATTAGCCAACTTGCAGATGATCGATTCTTGATCGGGGGCAATAGTCCGCGCGATGTGGTTTGGCTGAACTCGATTGCTGTTGGCTTTGACGTTCAGATCTCCGATGTCACTAACGAAACTACGTGTATTGCAGTCTGGGGACCGCAAGCGCGGGAAATCCTGGCCCCGATAACGGATACCGATTTAACAAACGAGTCATTTAAGTACTTCACCGCTAAAGAATCATCGGTGGCTGGCGTATCGACCACGGCGGTTCGAGTTTCCTATGTTGGTGAACTTGGCTGGGAGCTTGCTTGTGATGCCTCTGAAGGCTTAAAGCTTTGGAATTCCGTGATGAGTCAAGCAAGCCAAGTTGGCGCAATTCCCGCTGGGCGGAGTGCGCTGACTAGCTTGCGCTTGGAAAAGGGATATCGAGCCTGGGGAAGTGACATGAGCCGGGAAGATACCCCTGCAAGTGCTGGTCTAGATTTTGCAGTCCGCTCAGATGGGGACCACTTAGGTTTAGCTACTGCAGCATCTAAAGTTTCAACTCGACGTTTGCGCACCTTAAGCCTTACTGATATCGAGATTGTGCCAACTGCTGGACAGCCCATTTCCATCGATGGCAAAACCGTTGGCTACGTAACTAGCGCTGAGTTTGGCTGGTCAGTTGGTCACCCGGTTGCACTTGGCTGGTTGCCAAATGGTGTAACTGAAGGTGAATTAGTGCAGATTTCGTGTGGCGGTGAATTGGCAAATGCAGTTGTAGCGCCAGATGCAGTCTTTGATCCAACAGGATCAAAGATCAGGGTTTAAGAACTTCCGCTGCGGCGACGTTCGATACGTCGAGCTGCTGGCCCAGAAGTTTTGGCCTTTGCATTTTCAGAAGTTGTACCTGAAGAGGCGCCCTTAGCGCTTTGTGACTTCTTCTTTTCCAAGGCTGCTAGGAACGCTGCCTTGTTGGGGTCTTCTGCTTTAGGTGAATTAGCCATGTCCTAATTCAACCACATGCCCATCGGGTGTAGCGTGAGGTTGAAAGTTCAAATGAAAATCTCTGCCTTCCGATTAAGGAACCCTTGTGACTTCCCAGACTCCAAATCCAACAAGCCAAGCTACGCATAAAGAAATCATGGTAGTCCTCAGCGGACTTATGGTCGGCATGCTGTTGGCCGCACTTGATCAGACCATTGTTTCGACTGCCTTGAAAAGCATCGTTGAAGACTTCAATGGTCTCTCTCACTACACCTGGGTGGTGACCGCCTACCTTTTGACGTCGACTGCTTCAACACCACTTTATGGAAAGATCTCGGATCTATATGGACGCCGACCAGTCTTTCAATTCGCAATTGTTACATTCTTAATTGGGTCATTTTTGGCTGGAGCTTCGCAGAGCATGGCGCAACTGATTGCCTTTAGAGCGATCCAGGGCCTAGGTGCAGGTGGCTTAATGGCACTCACATTTGTCATTATTGGCGACTTGGTTTCGCCACGTGAGCGTGGAAAATATCAGGGATACTTTGGCGCAGTTTGGGGATTGTCAGCAGTTGCCGGCCCTTTGCTTGGCGGATTCTTTTCGGATGCAAACTCGATCTTGGGTGTTGCCGGCTGGCGCTGGATTTTTTACATCAACTTGCCGTTCGGAATTCTGGCGTTAATTCTTACGTCCGCTTCACTAAAGGTCTCGTCAGCGCGCCGGGAACAAAGCATCGATTACTTAGGCGCCTTCTTGATGGTTTCTTCTGTTACCGCACTACTTATCGGAATCTCAGTCTTTGGCCCTGAATCAGGCTGGATGTCCACAAAGACTTTGGGAGTGATTGCCTTAGCAATTGTTCTGGCAATTGTTTTCTTGCTGCAGGAACGACGGGCTACCGAACCAATTTTGCCGCTTGACCTGTTTAAGAATCACACTTTCTCATTGACGTCTGCACTTGGTTTCATTATCGGAGCAGGAATGTTCGGGGCGATAGTTATGCTTCCGCTTTATCTGCAGGTAGTTCAAAGTGATTCTGCGACAGTTGCTGGTTTGAAACTAATTCCATTTATGTTGGGTATTGTCTCGATGTCGATTGTCAGTGGAAAGCTGATCAGTAAACATGGACACTACAAGCGCTACCCAGTTATGGGACTTGCGATTATGACGGTTGGAATTGCGCTATTAGCAACTTTGACTGAAACAACTCCGTTTTGGCAGCTTTCAATCTACGCCGTGCTAATTGGAGCGGGCCTTGGACTTTCTATGCAAACAATCGTTATCGCACTTCAAAACTCCGTTGAAATGAAAGATCTAGGAATTGCAACAAGTGCGAACACATTCTTTAGATCAGTTGGAAGCACAATTGGTGTAGCACTATTTGGCTCGCTATATGCCAGTCGTCTTGCGGTCAATCTGCCTAAAGGTGTTGAGGAGTTAGCGGCAAGCAATCCAGGTGCACTAGCGGGTGCCACGCCAGATGCATTTGAGCAGCTAAAGAACAACACTTCGGTGATCGCAGAATTCACACCTGAATTGCAGGCGGTTGTTTATCATGCATTCGTCCAGTCATTCCAGGTGGTATTCCTGGCTGCAGTTCCACTTACTGCGGCCGGTTTCGTAATGGCTTTGTTCTTGCGCGAGGTTCCACTAAGAACTGGCGCCGAGCATCACGCGGCAAAGCAGGAAGCAGCCGGGGAGTCAATCGGCTAGTTATTCGGCTAAAAGCTGAGTAACGATTCGTTGTAAATCAGATTTGTTGACTGGGCCAATGAATTTGGCTGCGACGCGGTGTTGCCTGTCCAGCACGATAGTGCCTGGTAGGTAACTGCCTTGGACTACATCAGCCTCAGCAGCTATGGATTGATTTGGGTCCGTTATGTGAGGCCATTCACCCGCTTGGGAAGCAAGAAAATCCGCTGCTGTATTAGCGTCATCTGCTTCATTTAAGCCCAGCAGATTCACTGTTGGATTCACGGTTTGGATCTGAGCCAATATTGGCCATTCTTCACGACACGGCGCACACCATGATGCCCAGGCATTAATGATCACGACTCCGGTCATGTCCGCAGTGGAGACTTGACCACCATTTAGTCCGGGCCCAGATATCTCAATCGGGGCACTTCTGTCACTGACTGCAATTTCTACCAGTGAAGCGTTTGGCACCATGCTTTCGGAGGGCCGATAACCGGAAGGAATCTTTATCCCACACCCAGTAACTAGTGCTGTCAGACAAAGAGCGGCTAAAAGTTTGTTCCTCACACATAGAGGTTAGCGCGGATCTATGAAGGGTAGAATTTGTACATGGATGATTTGCAAAAAGGTCGGATGTTAGTTTTTCTTCAGTTCGGCTTGATCATCATTTTGGCGATGTATCCCGACAGTACAAATGTGGATTCGCGACTCAACATCTTCGGCACCGTGGTGATTGCTATTGGGCTCGTGCTACTTTTTGCAGGCTTTAGGGGACTGGGTAAGTCACTGAATGCCAACCCTGTTCCAAACCAGGATGGTGTTTTGGTGACAACTGGCATCTATAGCGTCGTGCGCCATCCGATTTATCTTGGACTATTGATAATCACACTAGGACTTGTTGTATCCAGCGGCGTTTGGGGACAGGCCTTACCTTGGTTGGCGTTAGCTATCTTGTTGACTTACAAGATGCGGTGGGAAGAGGTGCTCTTGATGGCCAAGTACAAAGGATATGCCGACTACGCCAAACGTGTTCCAGCAATCATCCCTGGCCTAAAGCCAAGAAATAAAAAGTAGTTACTTAACCCATTCGGTCGAAACCGTAAACCGATCAACAATTTCGCGTATCGGGTCAACGCCGATTCCTGGTCCGGTTGGGACATCAATGTGTCCATCAACCAAAACAAATGGTTCGGTCGTATCAGTTTCAAAGTATCGAGCAGATGCAGAAGTATCACCAGGCAAGGTGAAGTTTGGCAATGCTGCCAAAGCCAAGTTAGCGGCTCTGCCAATGCCGGTTTCTAACATCCCGCCACACCAAACTGGAATCCCAGCCGCCTGAGCGACATTGTGAATCTTTACCGCTTCGATGTATCCGCCAACTCTGGCTGGCTTGATGTTGATTATCGAAGTTGCGCCAATTTCAATGGCATCCCGCGCAACTCCTGCCGAAACTATTGACTCATCAAGGCAAACAGGAGTTTGTATGTATTCAGCGAGTCGAGCATGACCGAGAATGTCTTCTTCTTCGATTGGCTGCTCAATCAACAAAAGATTGAATTCATCCAAACGCTTAAGCAGATCAAAGTCATCACGTGTGTACGCTGTGTTTGCGTCAACCTGCAACATCAAGTCTTCGCCAAACGTTTCGCGCACAAGTTTCACTGGTTCATAGTCCCAGCCAGGTTCAATCTTTAGCTTGATTCGCAAGTACCCGTCAGCTAGATAGCCTTCGACTGCTTTCATAAGTTCTGGCAAAGTGTCCATGATTCCAACGGAAACTCCGGCAGGCACTTTTGTTTTGGTCGCACCAAGGTAGGTTGCAAATGAAGTTCCACTGGCACGCAATTGCGCATCTAGAACAGCAGTCTCCAAGGCAGCTTTAGCCATGCGATGACCTTTGGCCCAGTGCAGTGCTGGTGCAATTGCTTCAGCCGTTAACTCGTTACCAAGTTTCATCGCCTCCGGAATGAAAAACTCACGAAGCACCCCAGCGGCTGCGGTGTGGTACTCACTCGAGTAGTCCGGTAAACCATTTGCGGCACATTCAGCCCAACCATCACCAACATCGGTAATCGCATGTACCCAAACAACTTCGTGGATGCTGACGGATCCTTCGGAAGTGCGAAACGCCGACTTCAAGGGAACATCAAGGCGAATTAGTTCTACTGCTTCAAGTTTCATTTCAATTCCCTTTACTTTGGTGGCTCTACTAATAAGTGGGTGCGATCTTGCATGCGCTTTACAGTCCAGCCATCGGCCATCAATGGTTCTAATTTTTGTCTAGTCTTAGATCGCCATTCTTTTGCAGCATTGAGGTCGGACTTCCGTAATGCTTCGATGTCCTCTGGAACTTCAATCGATACAGCATTGGGGGATACTTCTGAAGTTTCAGATTTTTGAGTGAGATCCCAGTAAACGAATAGGCGATCAGAGTCATCACCGGCATTTATCTCATCGGTCATCGTTCCATAAAAATTTGGAAGGTATTCAACTGCGGTCGCACCAAGCTTGTCGAAGTTGAAAACGCAATTGCGGCGAACTAGTGGATCGAATGACCAGGTGATTCCGGATAGCCCTTCAGACTTAGCCCAGGCGTATTGATGCTGCTTTAATGCATACCCAGCGCCTGCCTGAAACGAGCCGGTTACATGTGAATGTAGAACTTGCTTGTTGTTATAAACCCCACGAAATCCAAATGAAGCAGCCACCATTTCGTCACCGGCATATGCAGCGCTGCAATACGCGCCAACGTGAATCACCGCGATACCTAGATCAAACGGCACGACTTCAGGTCCGCCAGCCCAAACTTTGCAAAGAAAAGCGCTGACCGCTTCCATTTCTTCGATTTCTGAAACTTGGCTGATTCGAAGGGACGACATCCCCCTATTCTGCCCGAGCCCAAGGTCGGAGCCTTGTTTACCCAACTCAGATTGATCCAAATATGTTGAATATTCGGGAAAAAAGGCACTTTTCCATCTGATTTGGGACTTTGGATTTAATGATCAGAACATTGGGTTATTCTCTACCTAGGTACTCCTAGGAGCGCTACAACATGTCGGGGAAGGCAGTTTGTAGTTGGCGCTAGGAGGTAAGAAAATGGCGCATTCGCCAACCACTCGTGGAGTTGTGTTCGTTCACAGTTCTCCGCGAGCTTTAACGATCCATATTGAATGGGCTCTTGGCGGCCTTTTGGGCACTCAAGTCAATCTTGATTGGCTGGACCAGCCCGTAGCCCCGAGCACCGTGCGCAGTGAAATGTCCTGGATCGGCGCTCCTGACTTGTCCGCGAAGATGGCCTCTGCCTTACGGGCCTTCCCAAACATACGTTTTGAGATCACTGAAGAACCAAGCACTGGATTTGATGGACAACGAATAGTTTCTACGCCTTCACTTGGCATTTGGCGCAGTTCAATGGGTGTATTTGGCGAGACTTTCGTTTCGGATGACAAACTCCGCTCTGCGATCGCTAATGCGAATGCCGTTGGCAGGTCACTAGTTGATGCAGTTGACGAAGTCATGGGTGGTCCATGGGATCGCGAACTAGAGCCATTTAGATTTGCCGGCGAAGGTGCTCCCGTTAGATGGTTGCACCAAGTTAGTTAAAGCGGAATGTTTCCGTGATCACCGCGAGGGAATGACCCATCCGGATTAGCTGCTGCCTTTAGTGCTGCAGCAATTGCGGTCCGAGTTTTTGTCGGATCAACAATTTCATCTACGGCGCCAAGCTCAATGCACTTCGGCAATCCACCTGCAGTGATTTTGTGCTCTTCGGCTAATTCGGCCTCGACAGCATCTTTCTGATCTGGTGGAACTTCAGCTAACCGCCTGCGGTGCAAGATGCGAATTGCAGCAAGTGGTCCCATAACAGCCACCTCAGCACCTTCCCAAGCCATAACACGAGTCGCGCCAAGTGCCTTAGAGTTCATTGCGATATATGCGCCGCCGTAGGACTTTCGGGTTACGCAGGTAATGCGAGGTACAACACATTCGGCAAAAGCATGAAGCAACTTTGCGCCGCGACGGACAACGCCATCCCATTCTTGGCCAACGCCAGGTAAGTAACCTGGCACATCAACCATGACAATCATTGGAATACCGAGGGCATCACACATGCGAACGAAGCGTGCGCTCTTTTCCGCTGAGGTTGCATCTAAACAGCCACCCAACCGAAGTGGATTATTTGCGACCACACCAACTGTGCGACCACCAAAGCGACCCAGGGTTGTAATGATGTTTGGAGCCCAGCGCGGATGAAGTTCGACGCCGGTACCAGCGTCAATCACTGAATCCACAATTGGATGTGCGTCGTATGCGCGATTGTTTTGCTCTGGCAATAGTGCGCCCATGTCAACGTCAGAAATTTTGGAAGTATCAAGTAGACCTTGATTACCCAGTAGGTCCGTGATATTTCTGGTGTCGGCAATTGCACGCTCTTCAGTTTCGCTGACGACGTGAACTACACCGCTGCGACGACCGTGAGGTTCTGGACCACCAAGGCGCAACATGTCTACGTCTTCACCGGTAACGGAGCGAACTACGTCAGGGCCGGTAACAAAGATTCGACCTTCAGGTCCCAGGATTACGATGTCTGTTAGAGCAGGACCGTAAGCACCACCACCGGCTGCTGGACCAAGCACAACTGAAACCTGAGGGATTTTGCCCGAAGCTTGGGTCATTACCCGGAAGATGTCGCCGAATGGCTTGAGTGCACCGATACCTTCTTGTAGGCGGGCACCACCTGAGTGCCAGATGCCAACGATTGGGCACTGTTCCTTCATTGCAATTGCGTACGCGTCAACGATCACAGCGCCTTCAGCGGCTCCAAGTGCACCACCTTGAAAGGATGGATCGTTAGCGAAAGCAACTACTGTGCGGCCGTTAATTTTTCCGGTAGCTGATACGGCTCCGATGCCATCGACTTGACTGGCAACATACTCCAGACTTCCTTCATCAAACAGAGCAGTTAGGCGAGCATTCGCCATTAACTTCTTGTCAACGACAGCGGTCATGAGTGGTTCCGGAATGCCAGAACGATGTCGTGGCCACCGAAGCCAAATGAGTTACTTAGTGCTGCGATGTCACCGGCCGGTAGTTCACGAGGTGAACCCATAACTACGTCGACATCAACACCATCGGCTAGGTTCGCCAAGTTACCAACCGGTGGAATAACCCGATTCTTGATGGACAAAATTGATGCGAGTGCAGCTAAGGAACCTGCGCCACCTAGTAGGTGACCTGCAACGCCTTTGACAGCAGTAACAGGAGCATGATCGGTATCAGCACCCAAAACCTTGCGAATGGCTTTTGCTTCAGCAACGTCACCAGCTGGGGTGCTCGTTGCATGGGCATTCACATGGAAAATGTCTTTGGTTGATAGGTCAGCATCAGCAAGGGCGCGAGTCATGGCAAGAATTACGCCACGGCCTTCAGGTTCTGGCTGCGCGATGTGATGTGCGTCAGCGGCGATTCCTTGTCCACCATAAGTTGCATAGATTTTGGCGCCACGGGCCTTAGCAAAATCTTCAGATTCCAAAACTACGATCGCAGCGCCTTCGGCCATTACGAAACCATCGCGATCGCGGTCGAATGGACGCGATGCACTAGCAGGGTCGTCATGTCGCGTGGAAAGCGCGCGCATTGCTGCGAAGGCAGCAATTGTTAGCGGGTGGATACATCCTTCAGTGCCACCGCAAACAACAACGTCAGCACGACCAGTGCGAATCATTTCGGCGCCGTAGCCGATTGCTTCCGCGCCTGAGGCACATGCTGAAACCGGCGTGTGAACGCCAGCCATTGCGCCAATTTCAAGACCGATCACTGCAGCAGGACCGTTAGGCATCAGCATTGGAACGGTCATTGGCGAAACGCGTGATGCTCCTCGTTCCTTTAGTACGTCGTACTGCTCCATCAACGAAATTGCACCACCAACGCCCGAGCCAACTGCAACTCCTAGACGAGCCTGATCAACTTCTGGTGCGCCAGCATCGGCCCAAGCTTCGCGGGCTGCAATTAGTGCAAGTTGCTGGGAGCGATCCATGCGTCGCACTTCATGTGGTTCCAAAATGCTTTCTGGATCAACTTTTGCCGTCGCGGCAATGCGAACAGGTAAATCAGCAAAACGTGGATCTTCAAGTAAGTGAATTCCGGAACGAGCTGCAAGCAGCGCATCCCAGGTTGAGGCAACGTCTCCACCCAGTGGGGTAGTGGCGCCAAGCCCTGTAACGACAACCGTACGGCTCATTGTTGTCGACCTTTCGAGTTGATTATTGCTAATGGATATCAGTAGTGCGGTACAACAAGTTCTATGTGGCGGGCAACATCTAAGTCACCCGCCAACATCAAAACTAGTTATGCCTTGTTTGCGGCGATGTAGTTAACTGCATCGGCAACAGTGTTTAGGTTCTTAACTTCGGTGTCTGGAATTGTTACGCCAAACTTGTCTTCGCAAGCCATGACAACTTCAACCATTGACAATGAGTCAACGTCTAGGTCATCTACGAACGACTTTTCCATCTGAACAGATTCAGCTGGGATGCCGGCAACTTCGTTTACGATTTCGGCTAGTCCAGCGAGGATGTCCTGGGACATAGTTATCTCCTTTAGTAATTACTTACCGCGGTGTGCGGGTCTTACTTCGAAAATCTTTCGACTTTCGAAACTTATGGGACGAGTGCTACTTGCGCAGCGTGGACTAAGCCGGCTCCAAAGCCGACCATCAAAACTAAGTCGCCACTTTTAACTTCGCCATTTTCGCGAAGGCGATCAAGACCAAGCGGCACAGAAGCAGCGGAAGTATTACCTGAATACTGAATGTCTCGTGCAATAACAACATGCTCGGGAAGTTCAAGTTGCTTTACTAGCGCATCTGTAATTCGGTTATTCGCTTGGTGAGGAACGAAGGCAGCTAGATCATTTGCGGTTACTCCAGCCGCAGCCATAGCCTGCGCACAAACATCTCCCATTTGACCAACGGCCCAACGGAAAACTTGCTGCCCTTGCATCGTTAGTACTGATGGTGTGCCAGCGTGTTCCGCAGTGAAGATATCTGGATCCATGATGATTGCATCGCGCTGCGTACCATCTGCGCCCCAAATCGTTGGGCCGATTCCTTGCGCTTCGGTTGGGCCAACTACAACTGCGCCCGCACCGTCAGCAAACAAAAATGCGGTGCCACGATCTTCGAAGTTCACGATCTCGGAAAGCTTTTCAGCGCCAATCAAAAGGATGTACTTTGCTGATCCGGAGCGAATCATGCCATCTGCAATGCCAAGCCCGTAGCAAAAACCAGCACAAGCTGCTGATGTATCAGTAGCGGCTGCGTTTACTGCGCCAAGTGCTGCGGCAACTTCAACAGCTGCTGAAGGAGTTTGATAGCGATGAGTAACAGTTGCAACCATCACTAGATCTAATTGCTCAGCAGTGATACCAGCATCAGCGAGTGCTTTCCGAGATGCAGCAGTAGCCATGGAAACTACGTGCTCGTCTGCATTCGCGTGACGACGCTCAATAATTCCCGACCGTTCGCGAATCCATTCGTCATTTGAGTCAATGCGAAGGCAGATCTCATCATTTGTTACAACACGTTCTGGTCGAAACGTGCCAAGTCCAAGAATTCCAGCATGCGCAATTGGTGCTGGAGTATTTAGCGTGATCATGAACCAGCCTTTGGATGCAAGCGAAGAAGTGGCTGTCCTGGATTTACTGGATCTCCATCAGTAACTAGCCATTCAACGATGGTTCCGCCGTGTGGCGCTTCCACTTCATACTCATCGCGCAGGGTTCGAATAGTTGCAACTTTGGTTTTGCCATCAAGCACAGTGCCTGGTTCTTCACTGACATTAAATTCGATGATGCCCTTGAATGGGGCAACCACTAAACGCCAGGTAGGTGAGTCAGTCACTGCTGTCTCAGTTCCATGGCGAGCAATCAGGTCGAGTGCCGCTGGCATGTCATCTGGAGTCTTCAGAGAAACACATTCAACGCCTGGCATCGCGCGCTTTGCAAGCCCAACAAGAGTTCCGGCTGGTGGCAGTTCAATCAGACCGGTTACGCCAAGATCGAGCATGGTTTGCATGCATAGATCCCAACGCACTGGATTGCTGACTTGAGTAACTAGACGCTTTAGAACTTCGCGACCATCTTGAACAACTGTGCCGTCAGCATTCGAAAGAATTCGACTGCGAGCATCGTGAGTAGAAATTGCTTTGGCGTGCTGCGCCAAAATGCCAACTGCTGGTGCCATGTGCTTGGTGTGAAATGCACCAGCAACTGAAAGTGGGCGAACCCGTGCGCCGGCTGGGGGATCAGCTTCTAAAGCGGCCAGTTGCTCTAAAGTTCCAGCAGCAACAATTTGTCCTGCGCCATTTTCATTTGCAGCAGTAAGGCCGTGCTGAGCTAATTTCGCAATTACTTCCTCGCGATCGCCACCAAGTACAGCGGACATTCCAGTTGGGGTTACTGCTGAGGCAGCAGCCATTGCATTTCCTCGTTCGCGAACTAGAACCATAGCTTGTTCGGCAGAAATAACATTTGCTGCGGCAGCCGCTGTAATTTCGCCAACGCTATGGCCAGCGCCGATTCCGACCTTGGCATAAGCCTCACCTGGATGCGGAAACAGGCTAAGGAGCGAAACCATTCCGGCACTAACGATCAAAGGTTGAGCAACTGCAGTGTCACGAATTGTGTCTTCGTCACTTGTGGTTCCGTGGGCAATTAAGTCGATTCCGGCGACAGTGCCCAACCACTTCATGCGGTCTTCAAAATTTGGAAGCTCTAACCATGGGGTTAAAAAGCCGGGGACTTGGGAACCTTGACCTGGGGCAACTACTGCAAGCACTTTTATAGTCTCCCGTATAGGCAACCGCTAAATATGACAACGATCCACTAAATTCTATGCCTATATTTTGTAGGTTACCTACAAATCAGGGGTGTTTCGCTCAATCATTAGGGCAATTCGAAGCGTTAGTGCATCTGAGGGTTCAAATGGGTCCAATCCAGTGGCCTCGAGAACTCTACGAAGGCGATACCTAACGGTATTCACATGGACGAATAGGGTGCGAGCGCAACTCTCAATCGTTGGTGAAACCTCCAGATAACAAGCCAAGGTTTGGCGCACATCGCTACTCAAATCCTGGCGTAGCTTCGCCACTACTGGTTCGATCGCAGTTGAGTCACCTGCAATGACTCTTGCGGCAATCATGTCTACGGATGCAACTAACCGCGGACTTGTTGAAACGAAACTCAAGGCTCGATAACCAGAGAGTGCATCGAGGGCAGATTGGTGGGCCTCTTGCAACGTAGAAACGACCGGACCAGTGACAACCGTGCCAGGACCAAAGTGACCGACAAATGGTTTAGCAACGGCTTCCGGATTTGCACTTTCCGAGACGCCACCAACGATTGTGATCATTCGATCGTTATGAATGCCAACCATCACATCTAGCGATGAAGCTTTTGCGGTTCGCCGGATCTGTTCCATGTGCACTTCGATTGCTACTTGATTTGAAGGAACTGGACCAACAATTGCCAAGACGTGTTTGTTAACGTCCCAGCCAGCTGCAGCAGCTCGCGCAAGTAGAGCATCGTCGGAACTTCCAGCCAAAATTGCATCGAGTACCAAGTCTTGTAACCGCGCATCCCAAGCGCCACGGTTCTCGGCGGCCCTGGCATAAAACTCGGCGGCCGCAAATGCAATCTCACTTGAGTAGCGAAGTAAAGATTCGCGTAGGTAGGACTGTCGGTATTCGTTGGAGCCAGCAATCTGCTCGACCATTTCCTCAACAACTGCCATAGATGTTCGAACGAGCTCCACGGTTTGTTGCAAAGTAAGTGCCCGTGCAAGTTCCCGCGGCGCACTCGAAAAAATGTCACCAACGTGGTCCTTCGAAGTCAGACCAGCCGAAAACCATTCAACGAAGTTTGTAATACCGCTCTGAGCCACCAAGCTCACTGACGCCCGTTCGTTAGCTGGCAGAGCAGAAAACCACGGCAAGGTATCTTCCATCCGAGTTGTAGCCGCCGTTGTGAGTTCACCAGTCATCCGCTGCACTCGTCGCGCCAGCACAGCGTGTTCGGCGGCAATACGTTCTGGCGTTGACTCGCTGGAACGAATTGAACGTGGCATAGGTCTAAGTGTGCCATTAGCCCTTGCGTGAGTGGACTTAGTGCAGGTAGTTAGAGCGCGTTAACTTTTGCTACTTGCTCATCCGAAAGTTCAACCACAGGGAGTATCTGCGCCAGTTGTTCAGGTGTGCGAGCGCTGGCAATCGGAGTAATAACGCCCGGTTGAGCTCGTAACCAACCAAGTGCTGCGGCAGCAATCGAGGTGCCTTCTCCATTTGCAATCTCGGTTAGCGCATTGAGAATCGCCCACCCACGATCATTCATGTAGTCGGGCATATCTCCAGCTCGCACACTGTCGACTTCAATGCCTGGCTGATACTTACCAGTCAAGAATCCTGCAGCCAGTGAGAAGTAGGGAAGTACTGGAACCTCTTCCTTGACAGCCGTTGCCATTAAGTCGCCTTCGTATTCATCGCGAACTATTGCGTTGTAATTGGGTTGCAATAAAAGGTATTCGCTGATGCCTAGCTCGCGAGAAATGCTTAAGGCTTCTTCTAGGCGAGACGCAGAATAGTTTGATGCCGCCAAGTAGCGAACCTTGCCAGCGGTTACTAGGGAATGAAAAGCAGTAAGAGATTCTTCGAGTGGAATTGATTCATCGTCGTGGTGTGCGTAGTAAATGTCGATGTAGTCAGTACCCAGGCGACGCAGTGAATCCTCGGCCGCCGCAGCAATGTTTGCTGCGCTAAGACCTGGGCGAGTTCCCAGTTTTGCCACTTTTGTTGCGATAACCATTTCTCTTCGATTACCGCGGGCGCGCATCCAGTCACCAATTATGGTTTCGCTTTCGCCACCAACGTTGCCGGTATGCCAACGGGAATACATATCGGCGGTGTCGATGAAGTTTCCACCTGCAGTTTCGTATGCGGTTAGGACGTCGAAAGATTGCTCTGCGTTTGCACTCCAACCGAATACGTTTCCACCCAAACAAAGTGGGTGGACTTGTAAATCAGTTTTACCGAGGGCAAGGCGCATCAGCCGCCACCTTCTGTGTTTCCAGCTGACGCAGACTTTGGATTACTCAAGTCGTAGCGATCAATTGCTTCCTGGACGCGTTCGGCAGGTATCTCGCCGCGCTTTGCCAGCATGGCTAGGGCTTGAACCGTGATGCTTTGGGCATCCACTAAGAAGTGACGGCGAAGTGCGCCACGAGTGTCCGACATACCCCAACCATCTGTACCAAGTGAAACGAAATCATTAGGAACCCAGTCGCGAATTTGATCTTGAACTGCACGCATGAAGTCAGAAACTGCAATAACCGGGCCTTGAGTTCCGGCAAGTTTCTCGGTGACCCAACTTGTTTTCGGAGTTGCAGACGGATTCAAGAAGTTGTGACGATCAACTTCCAGCCCGTCACGACGAAGTTCATTCCAAGAAGTAACTGACCAAACGTCCGCGCTAACTCCCCAGTCATTGCGCAACAAGTTCTGCGCTTCCAGAGCCCAAGGAACAGAAACTCCTGATGCCAAAAGTTGAGCACGCGGCCCCTTTGCATCTGAATCTGGAGCCAGTAAGTACATGCCTCGCAAGATTCCTGCTGTATCAACACCAACAGGTTCCGCTGGCTGCACGTAAGGCTCGTTATAAACCGTTAGGTAGTAATAGATGTCTTCTGGATTCTCGCCATACATTCTTCGCAAGCCATCACGAACGATGTGACCAATTTCGAAGGCATATGCCGGGTCATAGCTAACTACTGCCGGATTGGTCGCTGCAAGTAAATGCGAGTGCCCATCTTCGTGTTGCAAACCTTCACCGTTAAGTGTTGTGCGTCCTGCGGTTGCGCCGAGGACAAATCCTCGAGCCATCTGATCGCCGGCTAACCAGAATGAATCGCCAGTGCGCTGGAATCCAAACATGGAATAGAAGATGTAGATCGGAATCATTGGCTCGTTGTGCGTTGCATATGAAGTTGCAACTGCGGTCCAAGAGGCAACCGACCCTGCTTCGTTGATTCCTTCATGCAGAATCTGTCCGATTTCAGATTCCTTGTAAGAGAGCATCAAGTCACGGTCAACCGACATGTATTGCTGACCATGCGGCGAGTAAATCTTGAGAGTTGGGAAGAAGCTGTCCATACCGAAAGTTCTTGCTTCATCCGGAATGATCGGAACAATTCGCTTCCCAATGTTTTCGTCGCGAAGTAACTCACGAAGTAAGCGAACGAATGCCATTGTGGTTGCAACTGCCTGGTTACCTGAACCTGCGCTCATATCTTTATATGTTTCAACCGGTGGCAGGGTTAAAGCTTTTGACTTTGTTGGGCGCGATGGAATGTATCCACCAAGAGCGCGACGACGCTCATGTAGATACTCAATGTGTTCGTGGTTGTCGCCAGGGTGGTAATACGGAGGCAGCTTGTCATCAAGTTGCTCATCGGTAAATGGAATCTGCAGACGATCGCGGAATTCCTTCAAGTCTTCATGTGTCAGTTTCTTCATCTGGTGCGTGGCATTTCGACCTTCGAAGTGCGAACCTAATGTCCAGCCCTTAATAGTCTTGGCCAAAATCACTGTTGGTTGGCCAGTGTGAGCCTCGGCGGCGGCGTAGGCGGCATACATCTTCTTGTAATCATGACCACCGCGTTTTAAGTTCCAAACCTTTTCGTCAGACCAGTTTTCGACCATAGCTTTAGTGCGAGGATCGCGACCAAAGAAGTTGTCACGAACGAATCCACCGTTTTCGGTTTTGTAAGTTTGGAAATCGCCATCAGGGGTGCGGTTCATCAAGTTGACGAGTGCACCTTCATTGTCGATGCCAAGTAGTTCATCCCACTCGCGCCCCCAAACAACCTTGATGACATTCCAGCCAGCACCACGGAAGTGTGATTCAAGTTCCTGAATAATTTTTCCGTTGCCTCGAACCGGACCATCAAGTCGCTGCAAGTTGCAATTGATTACGAAAGTTAAGTTGTCGAGTTCTTCGCGAGCTGCGATTCCAATTGCGCCCAATGATTCAGGCTCATCCATTTCGCCGTCGCCTAAGAATGCCCAGACGCGCTGCTGTGAAGTGTCTTTAATTCCGCGATGGTGCAGGTAGCGATTAAAGCGGGCTTGATAAATCGCGTTCATTGGGCCAAGTCCCATTGACACAGTTGGGAATTGCCAAAAATCTGGCATCAAACGCGGGTGCGGATAGCTCGGTAACCCATGTGGCGCAGCCGATAGTTCCTGACGGAAGCCATCCAGACGTTCAGAACTTAAGCGCCCTTCAAGAAAAGCGCGCGCATACATACCAGGGGAGGCATGACCCTGGAAGAAAACTTGATCGCCACCGCCTTCATGCTCTGGGCCGCGGAAGAAATGGTTGAAGCCAACTTCGTAGAGCGAAGCACTCGAGGCGTACGTTGAAATGTGTCCACCGACACCGATACCTGGACGTTGCGCGCGATGCACCAACATGGCCGCATTCCATCTGATGTAGGCGCGGATCCGTCGTTCGATCGATTCGTCGCCAGGAAAATCTGGTTCGCGGTCTGGCGAAATTGTGTTTATGTAATCGGTGCTGCGCAGGCTTGGGACACCAACATTTTTCTCAGAAGAGTGACGCAACAGTGACAACATAATGTGGCGCGCACGTTGCTCGCCGTGGGTTGCAATCAGGGCATCTAGCGACTCGATCCATTCCCGAGTTTCTTCAGGATTTACGTCTACATACTGGGTAGGTAGGCCGCCAGCTATCAGCGAATCCCGATCTGGTGTGGTGGTCACAGTATTTACCTGCCTTGTTATGGATCGGCTATTTCACCTCCTATTGTGTCTGATGCTGGAGAAATAGGGTTAGTCGAGTCCGACTTCGCAGAAAATGATTTTTTGGCAATTCGGTGGTTGCAGTTGCCTTTTGCGCATTACTCGGGTGGACTAAGACTGTGAGTTCACAAGAAAGCGCCCTCGCAGGGCTGGCTGGCAAGTTTGGGTTGGGCGAAGGGCTTGTAGTCCAAGAGCTCGGGTTCGATGTCGATTGCGATCAGATGGTTTCAGATGCAATTGCATCTGTTGCTGAATTAGTAGATGAAACATATGACGACGTCGTAGATGCTGTGCTGCTTTGGTGGCGCGATGATGACGGAGATTTAGTCGATGCCTTAGTTGATGCTCTGGGTCCACTGGCCGACAGTGGCGTGATTTGGCTTATGACTCCAAAGCCAGGACGCGATGGACACGTTGAACCAGAAGATATTGCAGATGCGGCGCCGACATCGGGCCTACAGGCAACTAGCCACATAAATGCTGCGCCGGACTGGCAAGGCACTCGTTTAGTTGCACCAAAATCACGCCGCTAATTATTTTAAATCCAATTAAGAAACCCAGAAATACCAATCAGGAAATGAGAAAAGTATGTCCTTAGTAGTCGGCCAAGAAGCTCCAGACTTCACCTTGCAAAATCAGTTTGGTGAAGACGTAAAACTTTCTGATTTCCGCGGCAATAAGAATGTCGTTCTAGTTTTCTACCCAATGGCGTTTACTGGAATTTGTACAGGCGAACTTTGCGAGATTCGCGATCAGCGCCCAGCCTTTGTCAGCGACGACGTTCAGGTCCTAGGTATTTCTTGCGATACTTCTGCAGCATTGAAGGTTTTTGCTGAGCAGGAGAACTTGGACTACCCGTTGCTATCTGACTTCTGGCCACACGGCGAAGTCTCAAAGGCTTACGGTTCATTCTTTGAGCCAAGAGGATTCTCAATGCGCGGAACCTTTGTTATTGATAAGGCTGGAATCTTGCGCTGGTCGGTCGTTAACGGCCCAGGCGATGCTCGGAATACTGATGAATACAAGCAGGCCCTAGCAGCTCTCTAAATTCGGACAGTTCGCCAAAAGATGCGGACTTGTTGAACTAGGTGTGAAATTGGAAGGCCACGGCCGGTGTAGACCCGAGACTCACCGGCCGTGGTTCTTTACGCTCTCGGGTCATTGCTTCGCAATACAGACCTAGGGCTCACTGGCCGTGGTTCCTTTTTGCCAAACAACCATCGGCGTCTCGGGTCATTGCTTCGCAATACAGACCTAGGGCTCACCGGCCGTGGTTCGTTACGCACTCGGGTCACCACCCACCATCCACATTGGATTTCTAACTTTCCCCATCCTCAGATAAGGTAGGGAATCACGTAGGGCGCTTAGCTCAGTTGGCTAGAGCATCTCGTTTACACCGAGAGGGTCAGGGGTTCGAGTCCCTTAGCGCCCACTGCGATTGAAATACCCCCGCAAGGGGGTATTTTTTTATGCCCAAAATGGATGTTGACTTATCTGCCAACCGGTATAGAATCTAGTTGAAAATTAAACTACTTTCGAGGTCGCGATGATTCAGGCTCAAGATCTAAAGATGCCAGCGCTCTACATTGGTCACGGCGCACCGCCACTTCTCGATGATCCAATTTGGAGTGGCCAGCTAGCCAACTTGGCAAGTGAATTTGCAACCCCTAAAGCAATTCTCATTGTGTCGGCACACTGGGAGAGTGCGCCGCTAACTTTAGGTGCTACAGATTTTGGTACACCACTGGTTTATGACTTTGGTGGCTTTGATCCAAAGTATTACCAATTGCAATATCGAACACCTGATGCGCACGCCCTTGCTGAACTTGTTAAGAGTGTTTTGCCAGACCACCAATCGGTTGCGGATCAACCAAAGCGAGGTCTCGATCACGGTGCGTTCGTGCCAATGATGGTGATGTATCCGGAGGCTAATGTGCCGGTTTTGCAGATGTCGATTCCAACGCATGATCCGGCAACTCTTTTCGAACTGGGCAAAAGACTTTCACCACTTCGCGATCATGGCGTTTTAATCGTCGGAAGTGGATTTCTCACGCACGGACTTCCGTACCTTCGCGATTTCCGGATCGAAGCAACCGCTCCATCCTGGAGTGTGGAGTTTGACCGTTGGGCGCAGGAAGCAATTTCTCGTAATGACATTGATGCATTGATGAATTTCAAAGAACTTGCACCAGGGATGCCATACGCCCACCCAACGGTTGAACATCTTTCACCGATGTTCGTCACCCTTGGAGCGGCATCGAACGAAACAGTTGCACCTGAGGTTGTAATTGACGGCTACTGGATGGGTCTTGCAAAGACCTCGTTGGCAGTTGCTTAACGCAATGCCCGCAAGGGGTAGTCTTGGAGAAATAGTTGATCGACTATTGATCTCTGGGAGCAAAAATGGCCGTAACCGCAAGTGCAGACCAGCAGAAGTTATTGCTGGACTTGCAGGCCTTTGATACGAAGCTAATTCAACTCGCTCACAAACGAGCCGGATTGCCAGAGATTGTCGCGGCGCAAGATCTTGAAGTTGAACTCGGCGCCATAAAAATGCGTCTGGTTGCAGCCCAAACTGAAGCATCTGATTTGAAGCTAAATCAATTGAAAGCTGAATCAGACGTTGAGCAAGTTGTAGCCAGGGCCAAGCGCGATCAAGATCGATTAGATTCTGGAGCGGTTTCGGCAGCAAAAGAACTTGAAAGTTTGCAGCATGAAATCGGCACCTTGGCCAAGCGACAAATCGAACTAGAAGATATCGAACTTGAAATCATGCAGGCATATGAGAATGCCCAACAAGCAGTTGCCGAACTGACGGCAAGTGAAATTGAAACGGCTGAAAAACTTGCAACTGTGGCGCAAAGCCGAGATGAACTCTTTACCGACATAGATTTTGAAGTTGATTCCGTCACACAGCAACGAAATGAGATTGCCAAGGATCTGCCAGCAGACTTGATTTCGCTTTACGACAAGATTCGTGCGGATCAAGGTGGCGTAGGCGCAGCATTGATTCATCGTGGCTCTTGTCAGGGGTGCCATATCACGATTGATGCGCAAGAACTTGATCAAATTCGAAAGTTGCCCGCAGAGGCAATCGCCCGCTGTGACCAATGTCGCCGGATTTTAGTTCGCACCGCGGAGTCGGGTCTGTGACGCACTTTGTTATGGAAGCCGATGGGGCATCCAGAGGCAATCCAGGTCACGCGTCATACGGAACTGTAATTCGCAATGCCAACACCGGGGAAGTGGTTGCAGAGCGAGCCGCAGTTTTGGGTCACGCGACCAACAATGTGGCGGAATACAGCGGACTAGTTGCAGGTCTGACCGCGATTGCCGAAATTGATCCACAAGCTTTGGTTGAAGTTCGAATGGATAGCAAATTAGTTGTTGAGCAAATGTCTGGAAGATGGAAGATCAAGAGTCCGGAAATGCAAAAACTAGCGCTGGAAGCACGAGAAATTCTGCCTTACGGAAATGTGACCTACACCTGGATTCCTCGCGAGGACAACAAGCACGCTGACGCATTGGCAAACGAAGCACTGGACACACACCTTGCTGGTGGCTCTGGAATCATCGTTAGGCCCTAGCTCAGGTTGGCTAACCACAAATGACCATGATTTTATTGCCACCCTCTGAAGGCAAAACTGATGCCGCAGGTAGACAAAAACTAGATTTTAAAAAACTTTCCTTTTTGGAACTCTCAGAACAACGTAAAGAATTGGTTGCAGCGGTTATCGCCATGGCAAATGGCCCAGTTGCTAAAACTCGAACTGCACTAGCTATCAGCGCCAAACAAGACTTTGAAATAGAGCGCGACCAGAAGTTGTTAACTGCGTCAACGGGTCCGGCATGGTCGGTCTATACCGGAGTTTTGTACGACGCGATTGACATTGCTTCACTTAGCGCAAAAGCGAAATCAAAATTTGAATCTGAAAACTTTGTTGTGTCTGCCTTATTTGGTTTGATCAATGTCACTGATCGAATCCCGTCATATCGACTTTCGGGGGACACGGTAGTTCCAAAGATCGGATCACTAACCAAGTTTTGGAGTGAATCTGTCTCGCAACTAATTGCCGATCAAGGGCAATTCGTTATCGATCTTCGCTCTGGCAATTACGTGAAGTTAGGTCCAATCCGAAAAGACTTGGCAGACCAAGTTGTAGTGCCCAGAATTATGCAAAAAATGCCCAAGGGTGCTCCGAAAGTTGTAAGCCACTCAAACAAGGCGACGAAGGGCCGCTTGGTTAGAGCCATGGCGGAATCTGCGAAGTCCGTTATTTGTGTTGAGCAATTAGCTAACTTGGCCGCGAAAGTGGCGCTAGATGTGGAAATTGTTAAGCCTGCAAAACCTGGCGTTCCGTGGGGCATAGACGTAATTGTTGAGGTTTTGTAGGCAATTTAGCCATAAAGACCTCGGCCCTCTAGAGCGGTAATAAGAATTTTTAATAAACCCCTTGCAACAGATAGTTCACAGGCGTAGGAATGGACTAGTTAGAAATTGTTGCCCCGGTTCGATCATTGCTAGCCATCGTCGATGACTGGCAAGAGTGTCACCGCAGGGCGCAAGCAATTTCTAGCAAAGATAGGCCCCGCAGTAACTCATACTTATTGCGGGGCCTTCTCCATATCCTTGCAAATCTTTCAAAGATCGCATCTTGGTGTGCGCTAAGTCATCTCAGGTTTCATCGATTCTTATTGGCTATCTCCAATAAAGTTGGGCTAAGCGCTACAACCTAAAGGAAACCTCTGTCGTGGATAACTTGCTTGAAAAAGACCTCACTGCATCCGAGTTTGATGATCAAGTAAAAACTAGAGCGCTACCAGCTCGCGCACAGACCGTAGTAGTGGGTGCAGGTGTTGTTGGTAGCAGTATCGCGTATCACTTAGCTGAACTTGGCCATAAAGATGTACTACTCATTGATAGGGCTTCAGTAGCTGCAGGCACGAGTTGGCACGCGGCCGGGTTAGTAGTTCGCTCCCGCGCAACTCATGCGATGACAAAACTTTCTTACTACGGAATCGATGCCTACCGCGCAATCGAAAAAGAAACCGGCATCAATGTTTCGTTGCAGCAAAACGGCTCACTTTCACTAGCCAGAACACCTGGGCGCCTTGATGAACTGCGCTACAGCGATATGGTGGCCCGACACAATGGAATTGCAACCGAACTAGTTTCACCACAACGAGTAGCGGAACTGCACCCACTGGCAACTTCAGAAGGATTGCTTGGTGGTATGCATCATGCCGAAGACGGTCATGTCAATCCAGGTCGCGCCGCGCTTGCATTTGCTAAAGGCGCTCACACTCGAGGTGTAACAATTCGCGAAGGTGTCACAGTTACGGGCGTCCAAAAAGTTAATGGTCGCATCACAGCGGTTGAAACAGACCTAGGTGTCGTGGAGTGCGAAAACTTAGTTCTGGCTGCCGGACTGTGGACGAGGGAGCTTGCCGAAATTTGTGGTGCAATGGTGCCGCTTCATCCTGCAGCACACGTCCACGTAACAACGGATCCAATTGAGGGTGCCGATGTGCCATTGCCGGTGCTTCGAGATCTTGATGGATATCTGTATGTCCGCGGCCATAACGGTTCACTTGTCGTGGGTGCATTTGAGCCAGATGGCATTCCAGTCGACCCACGCTCACTGGCTAAAGATTTTGCATTCGGAGAATTTGATCCCGATTGGGAGCACTTCGCAGCGATCAAGGGATTTGCAGAAGATCGCATCCCAGCACTTAAGACAGCGAATTACTCACGATTCCTTAATGCTCCAGAATCCTTCACGCCAGATGCAAGTTTTTGCCTAGGGGAGACCGCGGAAGTTGATGGTCTTTGGATCGCGGCTGGCTTTAACAGCCAAGGAATCATTTATGCCCCAGGTGCCGGTCGGGCATTAGCTGAATGGATCGTTGCGGGCACTCCTACAACTGACGTATCAGCGGTTGATGTTCAGCGCTTCTCTAAGTATCAATCCAATCGGCCTTATCTATTTGAAAGAACTAAAGAAGGTTTAGGTCGCCTTTATGCAATGCACTGGCCATTCCTGCAGCCATACACGGCTCGAAACATTCGCCGTTCACCATTGCATGAACGTTTGGACGCAGCCGGCGCAGTGTTCGGAGAATTAGTAGGTTACGAGCGCGCGAATTGGTTTGCTCCAGCTGGCGTCAAGCGCGAATACGAATACAGCTACCAGCGCCAGAATTGGTTTGAACATTCTGCAACAGAACATAAAGCTGCACGTGAAGCGGTGGCTGTTTTCGATCTCTCAACATTTACCAAAGTTGAAGTTGCCGGCCCTGATGCCCTGAAGGTTGTGCAGTCTGTTACGACTTCGAATCTGGATGTAAAGATCGGGCGAGTTGTTTACACCCTCATGCTCAACAAGGGTGGTGGCATTGAGTTGGATGGCACAATTACGCGACTTGCCGAAGATCGATTCATGGTAGTTACACCAACTGCATCACAGACCAAGACTTTGGCAATGTTTCGCCGCGCTACTCGTGGACATGGAGCTGCAGTGTTTGATGCCAGCGCAGGACTAGCAACTATCGGAATCATGGGACCTAACTCGCGGGAGTTGCTGTCGCGCATTAGCCCGGCTGATTTCTCCACTGAAAACCAGCCATGGGGAACAGCTCGCGAAATTGAAGTTGGAAATGGTTCGGCTATGTGCCTGCGTGTTAGTTTCGTGGGTGAACTTGGTTACGAGCTTTATCCAACGAATGATATTGCGGTCTCCATCTATGACTCTGTGATTGAAGCAGGTGAAGGTCTAGGACTTCGACGTGCTGGATATCACGCATTGGATAGCTTGCGAGTTGAAAAGGGTTACCGCCACTTAGGTCACGACATTGGCCCGATTGATGATCCTTACCAAGCCTCACTTGGATTCGCTGTGAATCTAAAGAAGGGTGACTTCGTAGGTCGCAGCGCGATTGAAGGAAAGCAAAATCCAGATCGTCGCCAGGTTTACATCAAGTTGGACAATCCTGAGCCGCTATTTGTGCACGACGAATCGATCTTGCTTGACGGAAAGGTCATTGGTCATGTGACTTCTGGTTCTTACGGTCACACCATTGGGGGAGCATGTGGGCTGGGGAACATTCCAGCAGATGTGCCAGCGGGTTCAAACTTTGTTGTTGATTGCGCCGGAGTATTAACGCCAGCAACCATCAGTGATGTTCCGTTCTATGACCCAGAGAACTTGCGTCTCAAGGCTTAAGTAATCGCAGTTTTCATTGCACTGAAATAGATCTATCCTTAGAAAAGACGAGTCGGTCGGATGATCGCGGGCAGCAATGTTCGAGGAAAGTCCGGACTCCATAGGGCAAGAGTGGTGGATAACGTCCACCTGGGGTGACCCACGGGAAAGTGCAACAGAAAGTAAACCGCCTAGCAATAGGTAAGGGTGAAACGGTGAGGTAAGAGCTCACCAGTACTTATGGCGACATAGGTAGCTAGGTAAACCCCACTCGGAGCAAGACCAAGTAGCAGGTGACTGCCCGTCACACGCCTGCAGGTAGGTTGCAACAGGTTGTTGGTAACAACAATCGCAGATGGATGATCATCGCGCGCAAGCGTACAGAATCCGGCTTACAGACCGACTCGTCCTTTTTCTTGAAATCCCCAAAAGCCTTCATTCGATTACTCGGTAAGTTTTCAGAGTTGAATCGCTGGCATATGCAATGCGCACGCCAGCAGCCTTGTTGGCAGCCAGCCCATGCACAATTTGCTCTGTTAACACTTCTCCCGGTGCGACCACAGCGACGCCAGGGGGGTACGGAGCAATCAGGTCCGCACTAATTCGACCAATGGCGTCTTGCGCTGAAACAAATTCAGTATCAGCAAAGAACGCATCGCGAATCGAAGTACCGAAGGTAGGAGTAATTGACCAACTCAGAGAGGTTTGAGTTTCACGTGTAGGTCCTTGCATCGATTTCAAGATAGGAACGAGTTTGTTTTCTAGCTCCTTAAACTCTTCTGCGCTATCTGCAATCGTGGCCAAGAAAACCAAGGTGTCCTGATCTGCCATTTCAACCCGGATGTTTACTTTCTGCAATTCTGTTTCAAGGTCTATTCCTGAAAGCCCTAAGGTATTTGCTTTCAAAATAATCTTTGCAGGATCAAACCGGCCTGTAGGGAAATCGTTTGCCTCAATGAACACCTGAACATCAAAGTTCGATTGAACGGCTGATTTGAATTCAACGATGTTATGAAGCAGCGCATCAAGTAATTCATTACCTCTGGTTTCGAGCAAGGCGCGCGATCCGTCGATTGAGGCAAGTGGAGCACCAGCAGGCGAAGTGGTGTGAGTGGTTTCAAAACTTTGTTCGATTCGCTCCAGATTCAGCCACTTTCCTCGAGCCAGGAGAATTGCTGATGCACTGTAACCAGGCAGAGTTTTGTGAATACTTGTGATTAATGCATCAGCGCCAAGCTGTATTGCGTTGCGCGGAAGGTCTTTGTGAAAACCAAAGTGCGCCCCCCAAGCTGCATCAATGGCGACAGGAATTGAGTGCTCATGTGCCTTGGCAATTAACGTCGGCAAATCGGACAGGGTTCCTAAGTAACCAGGCTCAGTCAAGAAAACCGCAACAGGATCTTGGGCTAAGGCACGCTCAAGTTCGACAACTGCAATCCCCAGCGGAAATCCAGTTGCACTATCTATGTCGGGCGTTAGCCAAATAGGTTCCAACCCCGATAAAACGAGGGCACTTAACACCGAGCGATGCGCAGTTCGAGAAACCGCAATCTTGTCACCAGGTTTTCCTAGAGAAAGTATCAAGGCTTGGTTTGCGTGAGTAGAGCCTCCGGTTGAAAAGCGCGCGTAATCCGCGCCCCAAAATTCGGCAGCCAAGTTTTCGGCCGCCTTTAAGGTTCCATTGGACAGTTTGATCTCGTCTAATCCGCCATAAAGGGGCGTGTCCCCGTCGACCGCCGCTCCAAGCCCAGGGTCTAGTCGATGAGCCTTTTGCTTGTGTCCCGGAATAGTGAAAGGGGTGCGTGAGTTTTCAAAATATGACAAATAGGCATTCAGGAGTGGGGCACTAAGCCTTAACTCGGAAGTCACTGTGTAAGCGTAACTTGTAGACTGTGGGCTAAAGCGTCAAAGGAAAGGATCTGCCATGTCGGATTCAGGTAAGTGCCCAGTAGCCCATGGGGCAGTAACCGAAGTTGGAACAAGAAACATGCAGTGGTGGCCAAAGTCACTTAACTTGGACATCTTGCACCAGCACGACAAAAAGACGAACCCACTTGGCGAGGACTTCGATTACCAAAAGGAAGTTCAAACTTTAGATTTCGCAGCCTTGAAAAAGGACATGCACGCGTTGATGACGGAGAGCCAAGATTGGTGGCCAGCTGACTGGGGCCACTACGGCGGCTTAATGATTCGTATGTCATGGCACGCAGCCGGTACTTATCGCACCGCCGACGGTCGTGGTGGTGGTGGCACCGGTAACCACCGTTTTGCACCACTTAACTCTTGGCCAGATAACGCCAACCTTGATAAAGCGCGCCGCCTACTTTGGCCTATCAAGAAGAAGTACGGCAACAAAGTCAGTTGGGCAGACCTTATGGTTCTTGCTGGAACTATCGCATACGAATCAATGGGCCTAAAGACTTTTGGTTTTGGCTTTGGTCGCGCAGACATTTGGGGACCAGAGAAAGACATTTACTGGGGTTCTGAAACTGAGTTCCTTGCACCAAGTGAACAGCGTTACGAAGATCTAGCGAATCCAGCTACTTTGGAGAACCCTCTTGCTGCGGTCCACATGGGTTTGATTTATGTAAACCCTGAAGGCGTAAACGGCAATCCAGATCCTGCTCGAACTGCGCTACACATTCGCGAAACGTTTGCTCGCATGGCAATGAATGACGAAGAAACCGTTGCGCTAACTGCCGGTGGTCACACTGTTGGTAAAGCTCATGGAAATGGTGACGCTGCAAATCTTGGCCCAGAGCCAGAAGCTGCTGATTTGTTTGAGCAAGGACTTGGTTGGAACAACCACAAGTCTCGTGGTGTAGGTCGAGACACTGTAACAAGTGGCCTTGAAGGTGCTTGGACAACGCACCCAACAAAGTGGGATAACGGCTACTTCGATCTTCTGTTTAAGTACGAATGGGAATTGAAGAAGTCACCTGCTGGCGCAAACCAATGGGAGCCAATCAACATTGCTGAAGAAGATAAGCCAGTCGACGTTGAAGATCCATCAAAGCGTTACAACCCAATGATGACCGATGCTGATATGGCGATGATCAAAGATCCGATCTATCGCGAAATCAGCGAACGCTTCCGTGACGATCAGGATTACTTCTCCGAAGTATTTGCTCGCGCATGGTTCAAACTAACTCACCGCGACATGGGTCCAAAGGCACGCTACATAGGTCCAGATGTTCCAGCTGAAGATTTGATTTGGCAGGATCCAGTTGCTCCAGGTAGCACCAGCTATGACGTAGACGCTGTTAAGTCACAGATTGCAGCCTCTGGTCTTTCAGTTGCTGATCTAGTTGCAACTGCATGGGATAGTGCTCGCACCTTCCGTGGTTCTGACTTACGAGGTGGCGCTAACGGTGCACGTATTCGACTTGCTCCGCAGAAGGATTGGCAAGGTAATGAGCCAGAACGTTTGACTCGCGTACTTTCAGTTCTTGAGCCAATTGCATCCAAGTCTGGCGCAAGCCTGGCAGACGTAATTGTGTTGGCAGGAAATGTTGGTGTTGAGCAGGCAGCTAAGGCTGGTGGCCAAGACATCAAGGTTCCATTCAAGGCTGGACGTGGTGATGCGACACAGGAAAATACTGATGTTGAATCATTCGCACCCCTTGAGCCAGTGGCTGACGGTTTCCGTAACTGGGTGAAGAAAGATTACGCAGTAACTCCAGAAGAGTTATTACTTGATCGGGCCCAGCTACTCAGATTGACTGCGCCGGAAATGACAGTTCTTATTGGCGGCATGCGCGCAATTGGAACTAACTATGCGGGTACCAAGCATGGTGTGTTTACAGATCGCGAAGGCGCATTGACCAACGACTTCTTTGTGAATCTAACTGACATGGGATTTGCTTGGGAGCCAACAGGGGAGAACCTCTACAACATCCGCAGTCGCAAGACTGGTGAAGTTAAGTTCACGGCAACTCGCGTGGACTTGGTGTTTGGTTCAAACTCAGTACTTCGCGCTTATGCCGAAGTTTATGCTCAGGACGACAACCAAAAGAAGTTTGTTAACGACTTCGTTGCCGCTTGGGTAAAGGTAATGAACGCAGACATGTTCTAAACATTTAGTAACAATAAGAGGCGTCCAGAAATGGGCGCCTCTTATTGTTTTGTAAACCTACAAGAAAAGTTGCACTTGTTATCGGATACTTAGGACATGACTAAATACACTGCAGGCCGAGGACTTGGAATCATGTTGCTCGTTGCTGGAATTGCACACTTCGCTGCGCCAGCTGGTTTCGACAAGATAGTCCCACCAGTACTTCCATTTGAGCCAAGAGTCTGGACTTATCTAAGTGGAGTTGCAGAGCTAACAATTGGCGCGATGATGCTTGCTCCAATTTCTAAATCTCTTTTTGGAAAACCAGTAAGACAGTTAGCAGTTTGGGCAGCCTTCGCACTGTTTGTTTTGGTGTACCCGGCAAACATCTATATGGCCATTGACTGGATGGATCACGAGATGCCAGATCCGCTCATCGCTCTAGCGCGACTGCCGTTGCAATTTGGCTTGTTCTACTGGTGCTGGGCACTCAACAAAGATATGAATCGACACTTGTTAACCTTGCGTTAATCAAATTGCTAGGACTGACGAAACTTATTTCTTAAATGTCCGATTCAAATTAGATACATGTGTATCAAACGCATGCGTAAAGCCCGTCGTTATGCCATGCTTTTATCAACATTTTCCATTGTGGGGTGCACATGTCGCAAGAGGCACGTAACGAGGCAAAGCGCCTTAGAAGACTTAAGCGCAAGCAAAATTCAGATAATGGCGCAGCTTCGAATTCGTTCGGTGCAACTGGCATTACCGTCGTCGGTGGCGGAACACTTGCTGCCATTGCAATTGCGTTGGGTGTGAACGCACTTTCTCCTGGTTCGCCAAATGCCTCTAATGAAGACGAGTCTCCTGCGCCCGCAGACTCCTCGCAGTCGCCAAGTTCTTCGGTGGATCAAAGCATAGAGCCATCACCGGAACCAACTACGGGTAGTTCCAGTGCACTCAAAATTTCAATCACCGCTTCACCGTCTGCCACGCCGAGTCCGTCGACAACGTCAGGCATCCAGGGAAGTTATTTTGCGGAAGGTCGCTACGGAGCTGGTTACTATTCAACGGCATATGACGTTGCGTTCAGTTCACCAATGTTCCAAGCTGGTAGTGGGTTCTATTACGGACCAAGTGGCTACAGTCAAGCCATAGAGTCTCCGCAAGGCTACTTCAGCCAGAGCGGTTGGAACGGTTCTGGATTTTATTCAACCGGATACTTTGACTACTCAGCGAATTACGCCGGATCATGGGATGGATCAGGAATCACATATCCTTACGGGACGGGCGCCTACTACGGTTCATCTGGTTTCTCAGATGCAACTCATGAAATACGAGGCTCTTACTACGCGAGTGGAATTGCAGGAGCTGGTCATTACGCAAGTTTGTTCACTGGAAATTATGGTCGCTATTCCTTAGGTGAATACACAACTGTAGAGGTAGAAGTTGGTATTGGTACCTATTACGGTCTAAGTGGAATTAGCGAACCGGTCGAAGCTCCATCCGGGAGTTACTACATAACAGGATTTGCCGGTGGTGGCTATTATTCAAATGGTTACTATGCCTGTGGATATGGTTACGTTACTGGAGCCACCGAATACTCCGCGTATTACGGAGCTGTTGGTCGACAAACTTTTTATGGATTAAACGCCAACTCCACTCCGATTGCAGGACCAGAGGGCGTATACAAGCGCGATGGGTTTAGCGGCACTGGATACTACGAACCGTTTGATCTTTTTGACAGTGAATGGCGTTTTGGAACTGGGTCCTACTACGGACTGTCTGGATATGAAACACCGATTGCCCCACCAACAGGTATGCAGTGGTACTACACCGGTTGGGTCGGCTCCGGTTTTTATTCAACTGGCCAAATGGGATCCTATTGGCACGAAGGAATAGGAACGGGTGCCTATTACGGCCCGAGAGGCACCGATTCACCACTAACGCCAGTATAAGTAGTAATTAAATGCCCAAAGTAGCCGTTTATACGATCGCGCTAAACGAAGAGAAGCACGTTCAACGTTGGTATGACTCAATTAAAGAAGCCGACTTACTTTTAATTGCTGACACTGGCTCCACTGACAAAACAAAAGAGCTCGCCGAATCCCTTGGAATTACAGTCATGGATATCTCCGTGAAACCATGGCGCTTTGATGTTGCGCGAAATGCTTCGCTTGCTTTACTTCCTGGAGACATAGACATCTGCATCCAGCTCGACATGGATGAAGTTTTGACCCCAGGTTGGCGCCCAATCGTTGAGCAAGCATTTGCAGATGGAAACAACTGGCCACTCTACAAGCATGTAAATGGCCGCAAAGAAGATGGCACACCCGTTTTTTACTCGATGTATTACAAAATTCACCCAAGACACGGATTCACCTGGAAGTTTCCCATTCACGAAGTTATCGTGCCGATTCCGGGCACGGAATTTCGACGTGATTTTATTTCCGTTGAAGCAGACCACATTCAAGACTTAACTAAGAGTCGGTCATCATATTTAGACTTACTCGAGACTGCAGTACGAGAAGAACCGCTTGATTGGCGAATGAATCACTACCTGTGTCGGGAGTATCGTCAATTCGAAGACTGGCTAAAAGTTTTGCAAAGTGCCTACAAGACTTTTGCGTTACCTGAAGGCTGGGATGTTGAGCGGGCATCGACTTGCATGTGGGCGTCAGAGGCTGCAGACAGATTGCAGCTTCCACAACTTGCTTTCGAATGGGCAGAAAAAGCTACTTTGTCGGCACCGCATTTTTATGAAATGTGGCACTGGCGAGCACACTTGGCATTCATGGCTGGTAACTGGCAAGAATGTCGTAACTTTGCCATCAAGATCTTGGAACTACAGAGACAAGATCACCACTTAGTTAAGCCTTGGGTTTGGGATTTTGCTGGGTACGACCTACTGGCTCTTTCGTCATCGCGCCTCGGGCTAGCCGCAGATGCCCTTAAGTATGGACAGATGGCACTTGATGGCGCTCCGCCTCAAGAGACTGAGCGTTTGTCGGCAAACTTGCGCGACTACCAAGCTGCCGCAGGAAACTGAATCTAGCTTTCCAGAATTACGAAAATCTTCCGGGTTCCTGGCTCTTGGGTCCAATTCACCGGAGTGCCGCGTCTAATTCCGAAGACATCACCAGAAGTGAAAACTTCAGGTTCCTTGCCAGTTTCGGTGAGCGTAATCTTGCCCGCCAGCACAACACAGACTTCATCCATTGGGTACTCGGCAAAATCTTGAGAATGGGGATCGGCAGACCAAATGCCAGCAAAGAATTTTTCATTTTCACCAAAGAATGGCGTGACGCAGTATTCGCCGGGCGAATCTGGATCTGCAGGCAACTCCGCATTGGTATCAATTCGAACAATGTTGCTCATGAATATCCCTTCCAAGTTTTCACTAATGCTACCTAGCCGAACAAATTCAATAGGCTAGGGCTGTGCCAAATCTGTCGCAATTCATCGCGCTAGGCGATTCCTTAACTGAGGGGCTATCGGACAAGTACCCAGATGGCACCTATCGCGGGTGGGCAGATCGAGTTGCCGATGAGATGTCAAAGCACAGCACAGATTTTCGATATGCGAACTTAGCGGTTCGCGGGAAACTGATTGAGCAAGTAGTCGCCGATCAACTGCAGGTCACATTGCCGTGGATGCAGCAGACACAGACATTGGTTACCTTCCACGCCGGAGCAAACAATGTCCTTCGCCCCAAATTTGAACCAGAGAAAGTTTTCGAAACTTATCAAAATGCGGTAGCGAAGATTTCCGAAACGGGGGCAAAGTTGTTGCTCTTTACCGTCCGCGAGGTCGGTGAGCCTAAAACTAAAACCCAGCACTACTGGAACCAAAGGTTTGGCCCATTTAATGAAAACGTGAAGCAAGTTGCACATCAGTTTGGAGCAACTGTCATGGACGCCAACTCGCGTGAGGTTTTTGGCGATCCGCGAATGCTGGCAGCCGACCGACTTCATCTTTCCTCGGAAGGACATCGTCGAGTAGCTGCTGCTGTGTTAAGTGCCATAGATCTTCCGCATGATTCAGATTGGCAAGATGAAATGCCACCAATTCGTCAGGCTCCAGCTCCACTTCGAGCAATTAGTTCGGTGGCGTGGGGAGTTGGGTTCTTGGTTCCATGGGCAGCGCGACGCATAACAGGAAAATCTTCGGGTGACGGTAGGACTGCAAAACACTCAGAACTCATAAACTGGTCTCCAAGATTTTAGGAGTAGATCGTGGCAAAGCTTGGATTGGTTGACAGCAGACTCAGCACGCTTTCAGAGCCGCAACGAACGGTAATGCTGAAGCTGGCTGCGACGATTCGAGAACTGATTCCTGGCGCAACTGAATGTGTGAGTTATAACTTGCCGGCCTTTGAAGTCGAAGGTGGAGTTATTTGCGGCATCGAAGGCTACAAAAAACATAACTCCTACTTCCCATTCAGCGGGAGTGTTCTTACTCAGTTATCTGAAGAACTTTCCAACTATGAAATGACCCAAGGCTCGCTTCACTTCGCCCTGGAAAAGCCATTGCCAAAGTCATTACTAAAGAAATTGATTAGAGTTCGGTTAGACCAGATCGAAGAGAAGTCTCGCAAGGGGACTGGACCAGTTTTGAGTTATTACGACAATGCGGTTTTGCACTCAAAAGGCAAAATGAGAAAAGGTGAACTTCACGGACCTTGGCAGTGGTGGCGCAAAGATGGCACCTTGATGCGAAGTGGTGAATTCAAGAATGGCGCCCAAGTGGGTACATGGTGGACTTATGACGCAAAAGGTAAGCCTTACAAAAAGACCGAGTTCTAAAACGCATAAGTTGAAAGCAATAGGTTCGTTTCAGAAGAACTTATCTCTTTCATTTCACGGATCTCATTAATTGCATTATCAAACTCTTCTAATGACTCAGCTTGAATGTCAGCAATCAAATCCCACTTACCGTTCGTGGAATGAACCGCAGACACGTTAGGGGAGCCACTTAGTCGAGTCACGACTGACTTTGCAGTGTTACCTTCGGTCGATATCGACATAATCGCCCGCACGACATTAGGCGAAGAACCGGGATTTACTTTCACGGTGTAGCCAGTAATGGTGCCATTGTTTTCAAGCCGAGTGATTCGATGCTGCACAGTTGCTCGGGCAACCTTGAGATCACTTGCGATGGAACTTATTGACGTGCGCGCATCTTTGCGTAGTTGGGCCAAAATGGCTCGGTCTAAGTCATCCATAGAAATCCTTACAAGTTGTTAGGTCAAGGGTAGCAAATTGCTAACCAAGAGTGCTAATTAGTGCAATTTGTTGGCACTATGTGACAACAGAAACCAGTAGTTTCTAGGGGTTGCAAGTTTTTGACTCGAACTCGTTTTCTATGAACAGGAATGAACATGACTCGTTTTGTTGATGTGCCAGCGATGGCAAAGCTGATTCAGGCTATCGAGATCGATGAGTTTATTGCTGAACTTACCGATGCCATTGAAGCGAACTTTGTGCGCTGGGAAGAGTTCGACAAGGCAGCCCGATTTGGCGCCCACAATGAAGAGGGTGTTATCGAGTTGATGCCAACGGCAAACACCGAACGCTATGGCTTCAAGTATGTAAATGGACATCCAGAAAACATCAAACATGACTTATTCAGCGTGATGGGTTTTGGTGTGCTTTCTGACATGAGCACCGGCTACCCGCTGTTGCTAAGCGAGTTAACACTTGCAACTGCAATGCGCACCGCCGCCACATCCGTTATGGCCGCAAGAGCACTAGCACGCAAAGATTCTCGAGTGATGGCCGTTATTGGCAACGGTGCACAAGCAGAATTCCAAGCAATTGGGTTCCACAAAGTTATTGGAATCACCGAAATCCGCGCTTTTGACATAGATCCAGAAACAACCGAAAAGCTAATTCGAAATCTAGCGGAATTCGAAGGCCTAAAGGTTGTGCACTGCAATTCTGTTGCCGAAGCCGTTAAGGGCGCAGACATTGTCACAACAATCACTGCTGATAAAGCAATGGCGACGATCATTACTCCTGAAATGGTTGAACCAGGAATGCATTTCAATGGAGTCGGTGGTGACTGCCCAGGTAAGACTGAGCTTGCCGCTGGAGTTCTTACGCAAGGAAAAGTGTTCGTGGAATTCGAGCCACAGACTCGTGTCGAAGGCGACATTCAGCAGATGCCAGCAGACTTCCCAGTGCACCATCTATGGAAAGTATTGGCTGGCAAAGAAACCGGTCGAGACAACGATGAACAAGTCACCATCTTTGACTCTGTTGGCTTTGCGATTGAAGATTTTTCAACTTTGGAATACATCTATAAGCAGAGCGTTCAGCGTGGAATCGGCGTAGACATCGAATTGGTGCCAACCCCAATTGGCCCTAAAGACCTATTCACACACACTGGACGCGGTCGACTTCGCTCGGTAAAGAAGCGCGCTGTTTAGGGCTTTTTCGACAAGATCTCACGATGTGGGAAGTTGCCTAATTCGTGGATTTTTTAGAAATGGCTAGATGCCAACTGCCCCGATAAAGTACTAGAAATAATCGCTACTTTTTGGGGAACTAGCCATGGCTTTAGCAACACGTTTGGACAATCTGGGTACTGAGACTGCATTTGCGGTTTCCTTGGCTGCTGCCGAGTGGGGCGCAAAGGGAAATCGAATCTTCCCGTTCCATTTAGGGGACATCAACCTTCCAACATCCCAGAACATTGTTGACGCCATGAATAAGGCAATCGCTGATGGCAAGACTGGTTACTGCCCAGGAGCCGGCATCCCACAACTTCGCGAAGCACTAGCTGCAAACGTTGGTGGCGATCGCGGCCTTAACTTTGACGCTTCAAATGTTGTAGTTCAGCCCGGTGGAAAGCCGGTCATCACCAAGTTCATCCAAACGATCATGAACCCAGGTGACGAAGTACTTTATCCAAATCCGGGTTACCCAATTTATGAAAGCCAAATTGAATACTTTGGCGGAATTGCAAAGCCTTACCGCTACATCGCAACTGGAACTGGATTCAGCATTGATCTGGACCAGATCAAGTCCTTGATCACGCCTCGTACTAAAGCAATTGTTTACAACGACCTGCAGAATCCAAACGGAGCTGAGTCAACAGATGCTGAGCGGGAAGCGATCGCCGAGATTGCAATCGCAAACAACCTTTATGTACTTTCCGACGAGGCATATTTTGAAATGCGTTACGAAGGTAAGTCGAAGTCGATCGCATCCTTGCCAGGCATGGCTGAGCGCACCGTAATTCTTTACACCTTCTCAAAGAAGTTTGCGATGACCGGTTGGCGCCTTGGTGCTGCTATCGCACCTAAAGAGATTGCAGATGTGATTTCGAAGTTGAACACCAACGATGAATCATGCACTACCCACTTCGTTCAGTACGGAGGAGTAGAGGCAGTTACTGGCGATCAGTCAGGCGTTCCAGTGATGCTAAATACTTTGAAGCAACGTCGCGATACCGCGCTTGAGCTACTACGACAGATGCCAGGCGTGAAAGTGCATACACCTGAAGCTGGTTTCTACTTGTTCCCAGATGTGACAGAAGCTATGGCTAACAAGGGCATTACTGACCTCGGTGACTTTGCACAGCAGGCACTTCATGCCACTGGTGTTTCATTTTGTACTCGCCGTCACTTTGGCCGCCCACAAGCAGGCGAAACAGAACAGTACATCCGTCTTGCATTCTCAGGAATTGACAACAGCGACATCGCAGATGGCCTAAAGCTCATGGGTGAATGGATCGCTGAATAAATGGCAAAAGTTGTTGTAACTGGCAAGATTCCGGCAGGTGGCCTAGCTCGACTTAAAGCGGAACACGATGTGACCGCTTGGGAAAGCGATGAAGCAATCAGTCGCGCCGAACTTCTGAGCATGGTTGCCGGCGCCGATGCGATTGTCTCGTTACTGACCGAAAAGATTGATGACGAGCTACTCGATGCTGCCGGGCCACAATTGCAGTCCGTATCTAATGTCGCAGTTGGTTACAACAACATAGATGTTCCGGCCTGCGAAAAGCGTGGCGTACTAGTTACGAACACTCCTGGTGTGCTGACTGAAGCCACAGCAGACATTGCAATGTCACTTATTCTTATGGCTACCCGTCGCCTTGGTGAAGGTGAGCGAGTAATTCGCGCACAAGAGCCATGGCAATGGGGAATGTTCTACATGCTTGGCATGGGTCTGCAGGGTCGCCAACTTGGCATTGTTGGCATGGGCCAGATTGGTATTGCAACTGCCCGACGCGCCAAAGCGTTCGGCATGAACATTGCTTATACGCGTAGAACTCCATTGGAAGATCACGTTGTTAAAGAATTAGGTGCCAAGTTCATGACAATGGATGAGCTCATTGAGTCAAGTGACGTGCTTTCATTGCATTGCCCTTACTCAGCTGCAACTCATCACTTGATGAGCGAAAACCAATTTGCGCGCATGAAGAAAACAGCATTCTTGATTAATACTGCTCGTGGCCCGATTGTGAATGAACAGGCCCTTGTGGACGCACTTAAAGCTGGCGAAATTGCCGGCGCTGGACTTGATGTGTTTGAGAATGAGCCTGCAGTAAATCCTGGGTTGCTTGAACTTGATAACGCAGTTTTGATTCCACACCTTGGATCTGCCACCGTCGAGACGCGGGCAGCAATGGCTGACATTGCAGCAACTAATGCGCTAGCAATCCTTTCAGGCGCACAAGCACTAAACCTTGTCACAAGTTAGTCAAACTTCTTGGAAATCAAAGTTGAACTAGTCGATGCCGACTCCTGGGAGCGCGTGCGAAAGATACGCCTTGAAGCGTTAAAAGAAAACCCAGAGGCTTTCGGTGCCACTTTTGAATCCGAATCCATACGTCCAGAGCGATTCTGGAGAGCGCGACTTTCGAGGTCACACTTTGTATTGGCTTCGATTGATTCGCAAGATATCGGAATGATGTTTGTCGATCGAGTAGATGAAGACTACGCATCAAATTGCTGGATTAGAGGCTGCTGGGTTAGTCCAGAGTCTCGAGGCAACGGAGTTATGCGAGCCTTCATGGAATATGTTGACTCGCAAGCTGGCGTTATGCCCTGGGGCGTTCAGGGCCTTGGCGTCTGGGTTGATAACTACTCGGCAATTAAGGCTTACGAAAACATTGGATTTACGAACATGGGGGAGCCGCGCCCCAGCACAAGCCAACCCGGCAAGTTTTATCAACGAATGATCCGCACCACTGCGGCTACGGGAATCTAGAGCCCTTCACTCCAATAGACTTTCACCATGTCTAAAGTGCTTGCCTCATTGCCCGTTGGTGAAAAAGTTGGAATCGCCTTTTCGGGCGGCCTTGATACCTCGGTGGCTGTGGCCTGGATGCGCAGTAAGGGCGCGGTTCCTTGCACTTACACCGCCGACTTGGGCCAGTATGACGAACCGGATATCGATTCCGTTCCAGCGCGAGCCAGCGAATATGGGGCCGAGTTATCTCGACTCGTTGATTGCAAAGAAGCCTTGGTAAACGAAGGCTTGGCCGCAATCGCTTGTGGCGCATTTCATATTCGTTCGGGCGGAAAGCAGTATTTCAACACGACACCACTAGGTCGAGCAGTTACCGGCACGTTGCTGGTCCGCGCAATGCTTAAAGACAATGTCGACATCTGGGGCGATGGCTCAACATACAAAGGCAACGACATTGAGCGGTTCTATCGCTATGGCTTGTTAGCAAATCCAAATTTGCGAGTGTACAAACCATGGTTAGATTCAGATTTTGTTCGGGAGCTTGGTGGCCGCAAAGAAATGTCCGAGTGGCTTGTCGCAAACAATCTGCCTTATCGTGACAGTACTGAAAAGGCTTACTCGACTGATGCAAATATTCTTGGCGCAACCCATGAAGCGAAGACTTTGGAAAACCTTGATGCATCAATGGAGATCGTCGAACCAATCATGGGCGTTAGATTCTGGGATGAATCGGTAAAGATTGAATCAGAAGATGTGACGATTACTTACAGCCAAGGAATTCCAGTCGCAATTAACGGCAAAGAATTCTCTGACGTTGTCGAGTTAATGAAGGAAGCTAATTCAATCGGTGGTCGCCATGGTTTGGGCATGACAGATCAAATTGAAAACCGAATCATTGAAGCTAAGAGTCGTGGCATTTATGAAGCCCCAGGCATGGCACTTCTTTTCATTGCGTACGAACGCCTACTGAGTGCGATTCACAATGAAGACACAATTGCGAACTACCATGCCGAAGGACGTCGTCTTGGCCGGTTGCTATATGAAGGTCGCTGGTTTGACCCACAGGCGCTAATGCTTAGAGAGTCGTTACAACGTTGGGTTGCCTCAGCCGTGACAGGTGAAGTCACAATCCGCCTGCGACGAGGTGATGATTACTCAATCATTAACACCTGCGGTCCAGCGTTGAGTTATCACCCAGAAAAGCTTTCGATGGAGCGAACTGAAAACGCTGCCTTTGGCCCTACTGATCGAATTGGGCAATTGACGATGCGAAACCTTGACATTGCGGACACTCGCGCCAAACTCGAGTTGTATCAGGCGCAAGGTCAGATTGACTCCAGCACATTTGGATTGGTTGGGGACATGAAATCGGGTCAATCGAATGCAATAACGTCGTCAGCTTCCTCAGATGATGCTGACGCTGGCCTTAATCGGGCAGCTTTTGATTCCGGTACCGACTAAGTGCCAAAGCAACTAGAGCGCATTGCGCCGGCCTTGTTTGTGCTCCTGTGGAGCACCGGATTTGTTGGCGCCAAATACATCGTTCCCTATGCAGAGCCATTTACTTTCCTAACCATTCGGTATTTTCTTGCCGCTGCAATTCTTTTCGTCATTGCTGCGGCATTTAAGCAGCCTCTGAAGTTAACCAAGGATCAGTTCAAGGCGTCGTTCGCTGTGGCGATGCTGTTGCATGTGATTTACATCGGTGGAGTTTTCTACGCCGTCAGCCTTGGTGTTTCTTCAGGTATTAGTGCAGTAATTGTGAGTATCCAACCAGTACTAGTGGCACTTTTGGCTGTCCCGTTACTAGGAGAGCGACTGCGCTGGGTTCAGGTTGTCGGCTTATTCCTGGGTGTGGCTGGTATCGCATTGCTACTTTTGCCAAAAGTTTTCCAAGGTGACTACACGGCCACAACATCGCTAACTGGAATTTTCATTTGCGTAGTTGCCCTATTGGGAACCAGTGGTGGATATCTGGTTCAAAAGAAACTTGGCGGCGAAATTCCATTCTTGAGTGGAACTGGAGCACAGTACGCAGTTAGTGCGGCTGCATTCGCGATTCTTTCCTCGACTACCGAAGATCAAATCATCGAGTGGGTTCCACAATTCTTCTTTGGCCTTGCCTGGATCGTTTTAATGCTTTCAATTGCATCGATTGTGCTGCTTTACGGAATGTTGCGGACCGGAAGTGCAAGCAAAGTATCTAGCTTGTATTACTTGGTGCCACCTACAGCAGCAATTCAGGCCTATTTCTTGTTTGGTGAAGTGATTTCTCCAGTTGGCATTATCGGTATGGCTCTTGCTGGCCTTGGGGTCGTTTTGGTTATGAAACAGAGCACAAAAGTTCAGTAATGCTGGACCAATTAGTTTCACGTTTTGCCCCGGCTATTTTTGTGTTCCTCTGGAGCTCAGGATTTGTTGGTGCAAAATTTTTACTACCACATGCTGAGCCATTTACGTTACTAACAGTTCGATTTGGGTTAACTGCATCAATCCTGCTCGCGATTGCTTTCGCAACTAAATCGCCGATGAAGATGAGCAAGTCGCAGTATCTTCGAGCCGGCTACATCTCCCTATTCCTGCATTTTTCGTATACCGGTGGAATCTTTGTTGCTATTCACGAAGGAGTATCTGCAGGTATCACAGCGGTAATCGTCAGTCTGCAGCCGGTTCTCGTATCTTTGTTAGCGATTCCATTGCTAGGTGAGCGATTGAGGTCGTCCCAAATAGTGGGCCTAACTTTGGGGTTAGTTGGTGTGACCCTTTTGTTGGCACCAAAGATCCTCCAAGGCGATGCAACTTTGGTGTTTTCAGTCGCTGGAGTTTTGGCAGGTGCCATTGCGCTGGTTGGAAGCGTTTGGGGGACTCTTGAGCAGAAACGGCATGGATCAGATCTGCCGATACTTTATGGCCTTGCGTTCCAATACACCGTGAGTGGAATTCTTCTCGGCATTCTCGCGTTAACCACCGAGTCTTTAGTAATTGAATGGTCGACGCAATTTGTTGCTGTCTTGCTTTGGATTGTGCTTGGCGTTTCGATAGGTTCCGTAGTTCTGCTGTTTTACTTACTACGAAAAGGCTCCGCGGGATCTGTGTCGAGTTTGCTTTATTTGGGCACTCCGTTAGCCGCAGCCTTTGGATTTGTTTTCTTTGACGAACACATAAGTTCTGTGGGTGCAATCGGAATGTCAATTGCAGTGCTTGGAGTTTGGTTAGTTCTACGACAAGAAAAGGTAAGTACTTAGTTATTCACTAATCAAGGTCTTCACTAAGTAAAACCCAGCGATTTTCCAGCTCTTCTTTTTCCATGATCAAAGGTTGCAGGTCATCATTTAGCGCAGCTACCTTCTCGAAATTAGAAGAATGAACTTCCATTTCGCCAAGAATTTCCTTTATTGAAACATCAAGCTTTGCGATCGATCTTTCAATTCGCTGAAGATCCTTTTGCAAGTCGCGCTTTTGGGTTGCTGTTAATGCAGCCTTTGGAGCCGAAGATTCTTGAGTGAAGGCGGTTGGTTCATCTGGCTGAGCCCTGCGAAGCTTTAAGTACTCTTCTAGGCCACCAGGAAGGTTTCTAAGAGAACCGTCACCCATGACACCCACGAAAGTGTCACAGACTCGCTCTAGGAAGTACCTATCGTGCGAAACCACCAGCAAAGTTCCAGCGAAACTATCAAGTAGATCTTCAAGCGCAGCAAGAGTCTCAACATCGAAATCGTTAGTAGGTTCATCGAGAATCAACACGTTTGGGCCACCCATTAACAAGCGCGTCAGTTGAAGGCGTCGTCGCTCACCACCAGAAAGGTCGCCTACGGGTGTCCATTGGGCATCAGATCCAAAGCCAAGGCGCTCACCAAGTTGAGATGCACTTAAGGATTTTCCTTTTCCAATCTCGACATGGGTAGAGATATGTTCAATAGCTTCAAGGACTCGCCACTTTGGATTTAGTTCTTCAAGGTGCTGTGACAAGAAAGCGGGCTTGACTGTGGTTCCCGTAACTAGTTTCCCGGCTGCAACTTCCAATTGCCCGGTTAAGACTTTCAGTAGGGTAGTTTTACCAGCGCCGTTGACGCCTGCGATGCCAATGCGATCGCCAGGGCCAACGTTCCAATCCAAACCTTTAAAAAGATCTCGTTCGCCAACTCGGATTGTTGCATTATGAAGTTCATAAACGGTTTTACCCAAACGTGCATTGGCAAAAGCTAAAAGTTCGACATTATTTCTCGGGGGAGGCTCGTTCTCGATTAATTCATTTGCCGCATCAATACGAAATTTTGGCTTACTGGTTCGAGCTGGAGCTCCGCGCCGCAACCACGCTAATTCTTTTTTGATCAACATGTTGCGCTTTTGCTCTTCGACACTGGATTGCCGCATGCGTTCAGCCTTAGCCAATACATAAGCCGAATATCCGCCGTCATATTCTTCGATCTGGCCATCGACAACTTCCCATGTGCGATCACTTACCTCATCGAGGAACCAGCGATCGTGGGTAACAACAGCAAGTGCAAGACCGCGACGCGATTTAAGATGCTCGGCCAGCCAGGTGACGGCCTCAACATCTAAATGGTTAGTCGGTTCATCCAGTAGCAATACGTCGAGATCACTAATGAGTAGCTTCGCTAAAGCAACTCGTCGACGTTCGCCACCCGAAAGTGGTCCCATCTCGCGAGCCAAAATTGCTTCGCCAAATCCACCAAATAGGCCGGTAAGGACATCTCGTGCTTTGGAATTCGTAGCCCATTCGTGGTCAGCTTGATCACCTAAGACAATTTCTCGAACTGTTGCTTTTGGGTCTGCTTTATCAATCTGAGACAAGGTGCCTAAATGGGTGCCATTTGCCATTGAAACGCGACCGTCATTTGGGGTTTCTTGACCCCCCAAGATCTTTACCAGCGAGGACTTGCCGCCGCCATTACGTCCGACGATTCCGATGCGAGCTCCCTCGGCCAGTCCCAACGAAACATGGTCAAGGACCGCGCCTTTGCCATAGGTCAGCGAGACATTCTCGAGGTTTATTAAGTTACGGGGAGCCACGCCAGCGCCTTTCGGGTCGCTCTATTCTCGCAGGTGTTTATCGGATCACGAAACCAGCACTGGGTCTGAGTGTTAATCTTGCGAGCATGGACCTAACAGCTGCCGCGTATCAAGCCACAGAAGGTGGACCGCTCGATGTTAACCGCGACTTTTATCGCGCGATAGCAAATGACAATGGCAGGGAGCTCGTTGAATCTCTCGTGCTTCCCATCCGAAGTGGTATCGGCTGGAAGATTCCGGCCGGACACGTGTGTCGAATCACCACGATTGAAGGTCCGCAAGTTGCCGATCTAAATCTTTGGAACGCCAGCGATCCGCGGGAACGCTTTTGGGCATCCCGCACTAAGCAACTTCATGCTGCACATTTAACAACCTTCAACCGGCTTTGGTCGACCCTTCCATTTTTGCGCCCAATGGCAACCATCACCGCTGATTCGCTAGAGGATTACGGTGTTGATGCGCAGGGTGGGCGAGTACATGACCTACTTGGCACACGATGTGATCCGTACGTCAATCGAATGCTAACCGGCAAGGACTTTGATTATCACTGCCACTCAAACTTAGTTCGTGCGGTCCTTCCTTACGGATTAACAGAATTTGATGTTCATGATGTACTCAATGTTTTCCAGTGCACTGGACTAAATAGCGACGATCAATATTTCATGAAAACCTGCCCAGCAAAAAAGGGAGACTACTTCGAGTTCTTCGCTGAGTTTGATCTTCTTGCCGCACTTTCAACTTGTCCTGGTGGCGATCTATCAGTTCCACTTTGGGGTCCAGATGCCCGCGACCCAATTGATGTTTGTCGCCCACTTGGTATCGAAGTGTTCAAGCCATCACAAGATCTTTTAGCAGGATGGTCTGAGCCGATTCGTGCCGAGTATGCCGGTCAACATGGTCTGAAGGCCGAGAAGTGGTCTTAACTGCAATTGACCTCAATGCAGACCTAGCGGAAGAAGCTGGGGATGACGAAGCGCTGTATCCGTACCTATCAAGTGCGAACATCTGCTGCGGTCGACATGCTGGAGGAAAACCAGCAATGCAGAAAGCGGTTGCCGCAGCACTGAAACATGATGTAGTGATTGGTGCCCATGTTGGCTATGAAGATCGAGAAAATTTTGGGCGGATTGACGTTGATTTGGATTATGGCACGCTACGTAAACTGACTTTTGATCAGATTCACGACTTGCTTGACGTAGTAAGCAAGTCTGGTGCTGAAATGAAATACGTTAAACCTCACGGAGCGCTCTATCACCGCATAGGCAATGATCCCGAACAGGCCGCTGCTGTTGTAGATGCAATTGCAGAAATCGATCCAACCTTGGACATTTTGGTACCAGATACCGAAATCATTAAGTCAGCAGCGGCAAGTGTTGGGCTGAATGTAGTTCACGAATTCTTTGCCGATCGCGCCTACTTGCCCGAAGGAACATTAGTACCTAGGTCACAACCTGATTCTGTGTTACATGATGCGGACAAAATCTCAGAACGCGTTATTGAGTGGCTCAATGGGAGCCAGATTGCAGCAAATGATGGCAGTCGGATTCTGGTCAACGCGCAATCCATTTGCTTACACGGCGATACGCCAGGAGCCGTTGAAAGTGCAGCTTCGATCTACCAGCGTTGCAAACTAGCGGGCTTTGAGATCCAATCTTGGCTAGTTAGTTGAATTGTGAAAGTAAGTAGATATGGCTGGCAAGGTGCCCTGATTGAATGCTCGCCAAATCAAGTATCGGCACTCAATTCCGTTTGTTTGAAAAGCGGTTGGTTTTCTGAAGTAGTCCCTGCCGAATGTACAGTTTTGGTCTGTTGGACGAGCGAAATACCAATCTCTAAGATCGAGTCCTTGATTGCAGACATCTCGCCTGAAATTTCCTTAAATCCAGGACGATTGATTGAGATTCCAGTCTGCTACGACGGCCAAGACTTAGATGAGGTGGCACAGTTAACCGGGCTTAGCCGGGGTGAAGTGATTGAGATTCACACCAACACAACTTTCGATGCCGCATTTGCAGGGTTTGCACCTGGTTTTATGTACTGCACGGGTTTACCTGAAATTCTGCAGATACCGAGACGAGAAACTCCGCGTATAGCTGTCCCTGCAGGGTCCTTAGCGATAGCCGATACCTACACCGCCATTTATCCCTTGAATTCACCTGGTGGCTGGAATTTGATTGGAACAACGACAACAAAAATGTTTGATGCCAATGCCGAGCAACCATCCCTATTGTTACCAGGGGATCGCGTGAGATTTGTTTCGGTTACAAAATGAGCAAAGTAACTATCACTGATGTTTCAGGCTTCATCACGCTGCAGGATGTGGGTCGCGTAGGTTATGCAAACATCGCGGTTCCAACTAGTGGTGCATTTGACCAGGCCTCACATCATTTAGCGAATCGAATAGTTGGCAACTTTTCGGGAGCTTGTGGATTTGAGTCGCTTCGCGGAAAATTTGAATTTACAAATGATTCAGACCTAGTTATCTCGGTAACTGGCGCACCTGCTTCGGTGCGGATCAATGGTCGAGAACACGAAATGTTCCGCGCAGTTTTTGCGCCAGCAGGATCCGTTGTGAACGTATCGCCAGGAAATCTGGGGATGCGCACATACTTGGCAATCCGGGGTGGAATTATTGGCAATCAAGTAATGGGATCCTGCTCGTTTGATGAACTAAGTCAAATTGGTACGCCACCAGTTAAGGCAGGTGATCAATTTGAAATCGAAGAAAAAGTTTCTGGGAGTATTGGTGGAGATTACCTACCTGGGTCAGTCGTCAATGGTTTTGAAGTTGTTGAGTTAGAAGCTATGCCTGCTCCACGTTGGAGTGGTTTTAGTAATGCCGAAATTCTATTTTCAAGCGAGTATCAAGTTACGAGTTCAATTAATCGAGTTGGCATGCGGCTTAATGGCCCTGAACTCGTATGGAACACCCAAGCCAGATTGGCCAGCGAAGGCGTGGTTATGGGAGCCATTCAAATACCCGCAGATGGGATGCCCTTGATCTTTGGGCCAGATCACCCAACTACAGGAGGCTACCCAGTGGTCGCGGTTGTTTCTCGGAAGTCACTGAATGTCCTTGCTCAATGCGCTCCAGGAACCAAAGTGAGGATACGAAATGCAGGTTAAGTTGCGGCGAAAAGATGTAACTATCTACCCTCATCGACGAAATAGAGGCATGCGCAGGCTCAGCGGATTAGTTGCTTCGCTGTTTATATTTCTGGGTGGGTTTGTATCGCCTGCTCAAGCAGACGAATCATCCGTTACCGTGTTGAGTCGAAACATTTACTTGGGCGCAGACGTTGGCATTGCAATGGACCTGCTTCCTGATTTTAAAGCGGCCGCACAGTTTATGTGGGAACAAGTGGAGTTAACGGACTTTAATCAGCGCTCAAGAGTGTTAGCAAATGAGATAGTGACAACCCAGCCAGATGTGATTGGCATACAAGAAGCAACAAAGTGGATGTGCCAGAAGGGCTTGATTTCCTCGAGAGTCACTGTTTATGACTTCACGCAAATGCTCTTGGTGCAGCTGGAGCAACTTGGATTTGAATATGAAGTAGCAACATACCAAGGTAAGCATGCGGTTAATCCAGGATTCTCAATTCCACCAATTCCGCACCTGACGTTAGTGACAGATAAAGATGTTTTTCCTGCCATTTTTGGAGCTGAGACTGTCGCATGTGGATTTGAAATTGCAGATGTTTTATTGGTTAAGTCGGCGCTAAGTGACAAGATTACTGCGGTTGGAACTACGGAGTACGAATCTGCGTACACGATAATTCCAACTCTTATGACGGTTTATCGTGGATTCAGTTGGGCGGATATTGAAATCAATGGAACTGAAGTAAGGTTCGTTACCACTCACTTGGAGTCTTTGTGGGACGAAGGTGAAGTTCCATTGGCGAAGATCCAGGCAGAGCAATTAGTTGAAGATTTATTGGGATCAGGGATTCCTGTAATAGCTATGGGTGACTTTAATAGTGATCCACGTGATCCACGTGGCTTAGGTCAAAGCAACCCTGGAGAGCAGCCAGTTGCTTCGGAGATTTGTGCTGAACAGGTAGTTGATCCAAGTTCGAATTCTGCCAATTCAGAATGCAATGCGTACTGGACCATGATTCAGGCCGGATATCAAGATGCGGGTCCTGATTCGCAAGACTCATTAAATGCAACCTGGGGAGCAAATTCGCTACTGTCTGGACCAGATCCAAAACGGCTCAACGCTGCGGTAGATTTTGGAAACCAATTTGGATTTTCCGATCGCTTAGATTACATATTCTTGAGTCCAGAATTAGAGGCATCCGAAGCACAGCTTGTCGGGAACATTTGGCCAAACGCGAAGAATCTTTGGGAATGTAAATCACCAGAGCAAGTTGCGTTGAGCCAGGAAGCAGTGTCAATACTGGGCCTTACTAACTCGTCGGCAGGGTGTTTTCCGAGTGACCATGCTGGATTAGTTGTTGAAGTCAAGTTTTCTTCAAGTGATAGCCAAGCGGCAAGTTACCCGGACCCACATACCCGCTTTCCAATTGGCTTTTGGAAAGGGTTGATTATCACTTTGGCTTTGCTAATTACCATTCGAATAGGCCGCAGAATTGTTACTTCGAGAGCATCGAAAGCTGTTTGATAATAGCTGCGGTAGGTCCAGCCGTGTTTAGCGAATAAAAATGCAAGCCTTCAGCCCCGAGTGCGAAGACATCTTCACAAATCTGAACTGCAACATCAATGCCGAGTTGTTTTAGTGAATCCGGATCATTTTGGTAGCGGGCAAAGCGCAATCGAGTCGCCTTAGGCATGTAGCCACCACTTAGTTCAAGCATGCGGACAATCTGCGGATAACTGGTAACGGGCATGATGCCTGGGTAAATCGAGAGCTTAGAGCCACGGGCATCAAGTGCGTTACGGAGTGCTTCATATCGACCGCTATCAAAAACAAACTGGGTGATGGCGAAAGTTGCACCAAGTTCTTCTTTGCGAAGTAAGACGTTGATATCTTGAACAAAATTTCCATCTGAAGCAGGGTGCACATCCGGGAAGGCGGCAACGCCGATTGAGAACCCACCCACCTCTGCGGCAAGTTCAACTAGTTGATCTGCGTAATCAAACCCACCAGGGGTTGTAACCCAAGGGGCAGTTGGCCCACCAACTGGATCGCCTCGTAGGGCTAAGACGCCATGAAAGCCCTCAGACTTGTATTGCTCGAGAACATCTCGTAACTCATCTCTAGTTGAACCAACGCAGGTTAGGTGACCAATTACGGGAACGCCAGTCTTCGCAATGAATTCAGAAGCGATGCGCACGGTTCGATCTCGAGTTCCGCCACCAGCGCCATATGTCATGGATACAAAGTCAGGCTCAAACTCTTGAAGTTCATCAATTGCCTGCCAGAGCTTTTCTTCACCTTCGGGGTCCTTTGGTGGAAAAAATTCAAAGGAGATAGTAGGAGCTGAGAGTACTTGCTCGGTTTGTGCAAAAGCGGTGTCGGCTGACAACTTGCCTCCTGGAGTTGAAAGATCAATCCACGAGGCTTCGTTTCCTGAAACTTTAATTTAGCACTTAATGGCAAGCAATACTCAGGTTCTAGTCTTAGCAATTTGATTTAAAGCAATTAGTGCCACGTACGCAATAGGAATTGCCGAAAGTGCACACAACCAGCCGTAGCTAAGCACAGCGATAATCACGCCAGCAAGAGCGCCACCGACAGCTGCACTTAAATTCATCACAAGGTCAGAAGTTCCTTGCGCTGGTGCGCGGTAGTGGTCTGAAACAGATTCAGAAAGCAAAGTTGAGCCAGCAATCAAAGTGCAAGACCAGCCTAGGCCGAGCAGGAACAAGCCGATGCCTAACTGAACTTCGTTGTTGGCGGGAGATAGCCCTGCGATCACAGCGGAGCTAATCAAAATCAAGCTTCCAATCAGAATCACTTGCTGGCGTCCGAGGCGATCAGTTAGGTATCCAACAACAGGGGATAGCGCATACATGCCAGCAATGTGAACGCTGATCACAAAACCAATAATGTTTAGCGAAACATCAACATGCGCCATGTGCACAGGAGTCATAACCATCACAGCAACCATGATCAAGTGACCCATCGAGATCGCCAAGAGCCCAAGGAGAGCATTAGGAATCGACGTTATGTGGTTGAATACTTCCTTAGTTGGCACCTTGGTCTTGCTTGATGATTCCTCACTGTGTCCCGCAACGCTTGTTAAATATGGGTCTGGCCTAAGTCGGGTCCAAATGATCAAAGACCCAAGCCCCAGCATGGTTGCGGACAAGAAGTAGGGCCCAGTTAGCTTTGGAAGTCCAAAAAAGGTGGCAACCTTTCCGAATGGCCCCATTAAATTCGGACCAATGACGGAACCAATCGTTGAAGCCCAGACAACGAGTGACAGACTTCTTGCCCGAGTGTTTTGCTCTGCTAAATCAACGGCGGCGTATCGCGCCTGGTACCCAGAAGCGGAGGCAGCACCGACTAGAAACGTCCCTAAGAGCATCACTGGCAAAATTCTGGAAGTTCCACCGGCTATGGCGAATACCGCGCCAATTGCACCGATGAGGTAGCCAGATCCTAGGGCCAGACGACGTCCACCGCGCCTAGTTAGATTTGCCAAGGGCAATGCCATGGCAGCCGCTCCAAGGACTCCAAAAGTTTGAGCCAATCCAGCAAGGGCCTCAGATTGCGTAATGCTGGCGACTAACAAAGAACCGGCAGCAACAGTGCTTGAGTAACCCAGTCCCGAAAGCGTTTGCGCACTTGCAAGTGTCTGCAAAGTTCGTTTTTGAAGAGGGTGAGCAAGCTCAGCCGTTGATTCGGTCACAAGCAACAGCCTATTGAGGTGGTTAAATTAACTAGTGACCAACCTACAAAAACCTGCTGCGCCTGTTTACGCCTCAAATACCCCGAGTTACTACCCATTAATCTCTGCTGTGTTTGTCTCACTGTTAGTGATTTCAAACATCGGAGCTGTAAAGCTGATTGCTGTTGGGCCACTGATTCTTGATGGTGGAGCGTTTTTGTTTCCATTGGTTTACGTTGCAGGCGATGTACTAAGCGAAGTTTACGGATTCAAGGCAGCACGAAAAGCGATCTTTGTTGGATTCGCAATGTCTATCTTGGCCGCCTTGACGTTCTGGCTTGTGCAGATTTCACCAGCTGGCGGCGGTTGGAGTAATCAAGCCGCGTTTGAAGCGATCCTAGGATTTGTTCCGCGGATTGTTTTCGCGAGCGTCTGCGGATTTTTAGTTGGCCAGCTTCTTAACTCGTACGTTCTTGTAAAGATTAAGGCGCGCACCAACGAAGGCTCTCTCTGGTTGCGCCTAATCGGCTCCACTTTGGTCGGCGAGCTGGCAGATACTTTGGTTTTTTGCACGATTGCGTTTTACGGAATCATCACAGGCGGAGATTTCTTAAACTATGTAATTGTTGGCTACCTCTACAAGACATTGTTGGAAGTAGTTTTGCTGCCAGTTACTTATCGACTTATCAAACACATTAAATCGAATGAACCAACGTACGTGGTGGCAAATTAGCTTTTAGTAAGCCCAGGTCGTTGATACCGACCCATGAATTCAGTCTTGAATTCATGGAAGCTGCCATCGATCAAGGTCTGGCGCATTTTTGCGACCAAGCCAACAATGAAGTGCTCATTGTGAATGGTTAGCAAGGTTGAAGCCAGCAATTCCTTGGCGTGAACCAGGTGATGCAAATAGGCCTGCGTGTAATGCGTACAGGTGTAGCACTCGCATCCGTCGACCAGTGGATCAAATGACCTGCGGTACTTTGCATTTGTGATATTGAATCTTCCAAAGTTGTTGTAGACCGCTGCGTTTCTAGCTACGCGTGATGCGGATACACAGTCAAAGGTGTCGATACCTGCTTCTACGCCCACAAACAGATCCTCAGGCTCTCCGATGCCAAGTAGGTGACGAGGTCGGGCAAGCGGAAGTTCTTCGGTAACCCAGCTCACAATGGTTCCTAGTTCATGTTTATCTAGGGCACCACCAATGCCGTAACCATCAAAATCCATGGCACCCAAGTCAGATGCAGCTTTGCGACGCAAATCTTCGTATTGGGCGCCTTGAATTACCCCAAACAACGCTTGATACGGCTTGGTCGACCTGTCGGCGGTCAATTTGTTGTGCTCCTCGATGCACCGGATCGCCCACAATCGAGTTCGCTCTAAAGACATGACCTGGTACTCGCGGGTATTCATCAAGGTTGTTAACTCGTCGAAGGCAAAGATTATGTCGGCGCCTAATTGATGTTGTACTTGCATCGAAAATTCTGGCGTAAATCGATGCATAGTTCCATCAAGATGGGACTTGAATGTGACGCCGTCATCATCGACGTGGGCCAGGCGAGTTTTGTTCTCAGCAATGACATCGTCTGATTGAACAGTGTCGGTTTCCATCGCTAAAACTTTTTTGAAGCCTGCTCCCAAGCTCATCACTTGAAAGCCGCCACTGTCGGTAAAGGTTGGTCCAGGCCAGTTCATAAATTTACTTAAGCCGCCAGCAGCATCTACGATGTCAGCACCTGGTTGTAGATAGAGATGGTAGGCGTTGGCAAGAAGTGCTTGGGACCCGAGTTCTTTCATGGATTCCGGCATGACAGATTTCACAGTTGCTTTGGTTCCCACTGGAATGAAGGCAGGGGTTTGTATCTGACCGTGGGGAGTATTGATGGTGCCGGCTCGTGCGCTACTGCTTCGTTCGGGCTGACTTACGACGTCAAAGGAAAAATCAGACTTTGACACTTGTTAAATACCGTCTAGGTGATCAGCAATTTTCTTTGCAGCATGTCCAAGGGCCTTGTATTCAGCATCGGTAAGTACATCTACGAAGTGCTTCCGAACGCCTTCTACGTGATCCGGCGCGGCTGCTACCAATGCCTTCATGCCGACATTGGTGAGAACTGCTAGCTGGCCACGTCGATCATCAGGGCAGACCTCGCGCGATACCAATCCAGCTGCCTCCATACGGTCAATCTGGTGGGATAGTCGGCTGCGAGAAAGCAGGGTTAGCTTTGCTAGGTCGCTCATGCGAATTGATTTAGCTTCACTTTCAGACAGTCGCACCAAGATCTCGTAATCTGTGATTGTTAAGCCGTGGGATTCTTGTAGCTCGCCGCTTAATTGCTCGCGAAGCATCGTTGTTGCAGTCAGCCAGGAACGCCAATGGGTTTGCTGCTCTTTAGATAGCCAACGAGTCATATGAACAGTCTATTCCAAGTAATTGAAATTTTAACTACACGGAAGTTAGGATTTCAGCGCCATCGGCCGTCACAACCAAAGTGTGTTCAAATTGTGCAGATCGCAGTCGATCTTTCGTGACGACCGTCCAATCGTCAGCCCACATATCCCAAGTATGGGTTCCAAGCGTGAGCATCGGCTCAATTGTGAATGTCATGCCCTCTTTAATCTCGGTATCAAAATGCTCAGTGTCGTAGTGGGGGATTATCAATCCTGAATGAAACGTGGTGCTGATTCCATGACCAGTGAAGTCACGCACTACGCCATAGTTAAACCGCTTTGCGTATGACTCAATTACGCGACCAATGACATTGATTGGTCGACCTGGCTTAACTGCCGCAATTGCGCGATTCAAAGACTCTTCGGTTCGCTCGACTAGCAAACGGGATTCCTCATCTACATTTCCAGCCAAGAAAGTCGCATTAGTGTCGCCGTGGACTCCATGTATGTACGCGGTGATGTCAATGTTGCAGATGTCGCCGTCTTGAATCACAGTAGAGTCGGGAATTCCATGGCAGATTACTTCGTTCAAGCTCGCGCAAAGTGACTTGGGGAAGTCTCGATAACCCAAAGTCGATGGGTAGGCGTTGTGGTCAAGCAGAAATTCGTGACCAATTCGATCTAAGTCATCCGTAGTAACTCCCGGCGCGACATGCCTGCCTACTTCAGCCAAGGCCTGGGCAGCGATGCGGCCCGCGATCCGCATCTTCTCGATCGTCTCCGTAGTTTGCACATCAGAACCTGAATGTTTCTTAGGCGCTTTCTTGCCAACATATTCCGGACGAATGATTGACGTCGGTACCGTTCGCTCGGGCGAAATAATCCCAGGAACAAGGTTTCCAACAGGTGCAGTCATTCCTCAATCATAATTAGATTTTCAAAATGACCGGCAAGAAGTCGTTCAGGTGCCACAATGCACTTATGCAATGGTGGTTTTGTTTAATTCATAAAGAGGTGGAAGAGGGTCGGGGTTGCCCTAACGCTTCTCGACTAGGGCCGTACGAAACTCGTGAACTTGCAATGACTGTTATTGATCGAATTGGCAAGAGGCAAGAAGAGTTAGATAACGAGGAAGACTAACTCCGATTCATCTTCATAGTTTTAACAAAGCAAAAACCCCGCTCCCAAAAGGGAACGGGGTTTTTGATGAAGCAGGGGAAATTTACTTCTTCTTCGCAGCCGGCTTACGCTTTGCAGCAGCCTTACGCTTAGCAGGTGCCTTCTTGGCAGCTGTCTTCTTAGCAGGAGCCTTCTTTGCAGCCTTGCGCTTAGCAGGAGCCTTCTTGGCAGCCTTCTTCTTCGCAGGTGCCTTCTTGGCAGCCTTCTTCTTTGCAGGTGCCTTCTTGGCAGCCTTCTTCTTTGCAGGTGCCTTCTTGGCAGCCTTCTTTGCTGGAGCCTTAGCTACAGCCTTCTTCTTAGCAACCTTGCGCTTAGCAGGTGCCTTACGTGCTGTGGTCTTCTTGGCAGCCACAGGTCCTCCTCGAGGTAAGACCCTCGGACGTCCCGAAGGTTCTTATAAACAAGGTTGGCAGACAAAACCAGACTTTGTAGCACTTTTTGCAAATAATGTTGCCCGCGTGTCGCAACGAGATTTTTTCAAAAAATAAGAAAAAGTTTTGCGAATTTAGACATGAATTACGCGTCCGTTTCACATTTTCACAACTAAATGCATCGAAAAAACCGCGTGGTTATCGGTTTTTTTTGAAATTGAGATTTATTTCTAGTTTTGCAAACTTTTTGCACTCAACATCGAAAAGAAACATTGCATTCCTTGCGCGGCGAAAAATTTTTAAAAAAACTTTGCTTCATTCCGCAATTTTTTGAATATTTTCCATATTTTTTGAAAAAAACTATTGAAAAAGAAAATCGCAATGCTGCAGATATTTATTCATAAGAATGATCGAGATCAGGGTAGCTGCCGTTTGCAACATCACTTGCCCAAGCTTTAGATCCGCTGAGCATGATCTCGCGTAAGGACGCATAGTGCTTAACAAACTTTGCTTGCTTGCCACCTGTAAGTCCTAAAAGATCTTGCCAAACAATTACTTGCGCATCAGTTCCTGGACCTGCTCCGATGCCAATCACTGGAACGGGCACTTCTTTCGTTAATCGGGTTGCAAGTTCATGCGGCACAACTTCTAAAACGATCGCGAAAGCACCAGCGGCAACAAGTGCGTGTGCGTCGGCTATCAACTGCTCACCAGAATCGCCTCTGCCTTGCACTTTGTAGCCACCCATTTGATGAACGGATTGTGGAGTCAGTCCAATGTGTCCCATAACAGGTACGCCAGATTGAGTTAGAAGCGAGACATGATCAACCATGTGTCTTCCGCCCTCAATTTTCACCGCATGCGCTTTGCCTTCTTGCATAAAGCGAACGCTAGTTTCTAGAGCCTGAGCAGGGGAGCTTTGATATGACCCGAACGGAAGATCTGCGAGCACCATGGCCCGAGAACTTCCTCGTTCGACTGCGGCAACGAGCGGAATTAAATCATCTACGGTTACCGGAATAGTCGAGTCGTATCCATAAACCACCATCGCGGCCGAATCACCAACTAGCAGGACCGGAATTCCAGCCTCATCAAACACACTCGCACTCAGCGCATCGTATGAAGTGATCATCGGCCATTTTTCACCGCGCTCTTTCGCAGCAACGAGATCACTCGTTGTAATTCGGCGCGTTTGTTTTCCGCCATACAAAGGCTCAGAATTCATTACTTAGTTCTCCGCTCTCGAGGCTGCTCGGCGGCAGTCCCCGGATCTGTAATCCCATTGTGTCAGGAATGGGTCGCAGAACGCGAGTTAATAGAAATTACAAATTGTTTATGCTCGTTTAACGATGCTGGACTTTAGGTTCATCGGCCCAAAACCATCGACTTTTGCTTCAATGTCGTGGTCACCAGGACCATCTATCAAACGAATACCTCGCACTTTGGTCCCGACTTTCAAGGTGTTTGAACTGCCCTTAACTTTCAGGTCTTTAATAATCGTCACGTCGTCACCATCCTTAAGCACATTCCCGGCTGAATCTTTAATTACCCGAATCGCTTCAGTATCGGTATCCAATGGATTCCATTCATGTGCACACTCAGAGCAGACTAGAAGCGCTCCCATTTCGTAGGAATATTCAGATTTACATTCAGGGCAGTGCGGAAGGTTACTCATTTAATCAATCCATCGGTTAGTGATTGGCATTCTGCGATCTTTACCAAAAGCCTTGCCAGAAACTTTAGGGCCCGGTGGGTATTGCCGGCGCTTGTATTCAGCACGGTCAGTTAATAACAAAATTCGCTTCACAGTTTCGAGCGAGAATCCAGCTGCAACGATTTGGTCGGCGCTTCGATCTTGTTCTACATACATCTGAAGAATTGCATCGAGCTCTTCGTAGTCAGGGAGCGAATCGGAATCTTGTTGACCAGGTCGCAACTCTGCACTTGGTGGTTTTGAAATACTGGATTCGGGAATCGGTGGAGTCTCGTTAGTTGCAATAGCTAGCTGGTTGCGCCATTTGGCTAGTTCCCAAACATCTACTTTGGGTACGTCCATTAGGGGAGCAAAGCCACCAACGGCGTCTCCATAAATTGTTGAATAGCCAACAGAAAGCTCACTCTTGTTTCCAGTAGCAAGAACCAGATGACCTTCTTGGTTAGAAAGGCCCATCAAGGTCATGCCACGAACTCGAGCTTGCAGATTTTCTTCGGCCAATCCAGTCAGATCCAGATTTTCTAGATAGGCAGAAACCATTGGCTCAATTTCTACCGTGCGAAAGTTAAGGCCAATTCGAGTGGCTGAATCTTTGGCATCCGATTTGGAGTGATCAGATGAGTACTTGGAAGGCATCGATACGCCATAAACATTCTTTGCACCTATGGCATCTGCCGCAATCGCAGCCACCAAAGCTGAATCAATTCCACCAGATAGGCCAAGCGCAATCGATTTGAAACCATTTTTCTGCACATAGTCGCGCAGTGACACTACGAGCGCGGTGTAAACCTCGCCGATGGGATCAAGACGCTTCCGATCCTGCGCAACCAGGTCTGGTTTCTTTTCATTGCCTGCGCTTACTTGAATAACGGTTACGGGTTCACCATTTGTAAGTGTGGTCTGAGACCCAGCAGGTGCAATTTCAAGATCTGCAATAAGCATGTCGTCTTCAAACTGGAGCGCACGCTGCAAGACATCGCCATGATTAGAAACAATGATCGAATCGCCTTCGAATACCAATTCGTCTTGTCCACCGACCATGTTGACGTACGCCAAAGTCGAATTAGCTTCCTGCGCACGACGCTTAACTAGATTTAAGCGAACATCATCTTTATCCCGCTCGTACGGTGAGCCATTCAGGACAACTAGAAGGCCAGCGCCATTTGACTTAACTTGGGAAACTGGGCCACCGTCTTGCCAAAGATCCTCACAAATTGCCACTGCGATGTCGATGCCAAATGCTCGAATCAAAACAGATTCATTTCCTGGAACGAAATATCGGTATTCATCAAATACGCCATAGTTCGGTAGGTGATGTTTGGCATAGCTCGTTTGAATTTGGCCGTCGTAAATAGCAGCAGCGCAATTCATAGGGCCGCCACGAGGTACGCCAAGAGTTTTGGCCTCTGTGTCATTAGTCCGTCGCAGGTAGCCAACAAAAACTAAAACTCCACCAAGCCCGGCTGATTTAAGTTGGGCTGCAAAATCTATTGCTGCTTTCTCAGATGCCATTTGAAATGACGGCCGAAGTGCCAAATCTTCAACTGGGTATCCCGTAACAACCATTTCTGGTAGCACAACGATGTCCGCGCCTTGGGTTGCTGCACTGCTTACTGCGGCTAGACATTTGGCGACGTTGCCCGCCAAGTCACCTACGACAGGGTTAATTTGCGCTAAAGCCAAGCGAATTTGTGGCACAGGTACAGCATAAATGCAGGCCGGCTTGCTTTGTAACACAGCCGTAACGCAATGGCTTCATCATGGTCTAGTGGACAAACAAACAGAATTCGTATTACGCACCATAGAAGAACGAGACATTCGCTTTGTGCGACTTTGGTTTACTGATGTGCTCGGCACACTAAAGTCAGTTGCCATCGCTCCGGCAGAACTTGAGGGTGCGTTCTCTGAAGGTATTGGTTTTGATGGTTCGGCAATCGAAGGCTTTGCTCGAGTTTATGAATCTGACATGTTGGCGAAACCAGATCCAGAGACATTCACGATCCTGCCTTGGCGTGGCGAGGAAAGCGGCGTTGCTCGCATGTTCTGCGACATTCAGCTACCTGATGGTTCACCCTCATGGGCCGATCCACGGCACGTACTCACCCGCGCTTTAAGCAAAGCAGCGGACAAAGGATTTACTTTCTACACTCATCCAGAAATTGAATTCTTCCTTTTCAAGAATCAGCCAGAAAAAGGCCAACAGCCAATCCCAGTTGATGAGGTGGGCTACTTCGATCACTCGCCAAGCGCTGTTGGATATGACTTCAGACGTCAGGCGATCACGATGCTTGAGTCAATGGGCATCTCAGTTGAGTTCAGTCATCACGAAGGTGCACCTGGCCAACAGGAAATTGACCTTCGTTATGCGGATGCGCTTACCACCGCTGACAACATCATGACTTTCCGAGTTGTCATGAAAGAAGTTGCTCTTGCACAAGGTGTCTATGCATCATTTATGCCAAAGCCGTTCTCGCAATACCCAGGCTCAGGCATGCACACACACCTTTCATTATTCGAAGGTGACCGAAATGCTTTCTATGAAGCTGGTGCTGATTACCAGCTGTCAAAAACTGGACGACAGTTCATTGCCGGCCTGCTGAAACATGCGCCTGAAATCACAGCGGTGACAAATCAGTGGGTTAATTCGTACAAGCGTTTAAGTGGTGGTGGGGAAGCGCCATCATTTATATGTTGGGGACACAACAATCGCTCTGCTTTGATTCGAGTACCTATGTACAAACCAACAAAGGGAAATTCCACCCGAATTGAATTTCGTTCCTTAGATTCAGCCTGTAACCCGTATTTGTCATTTGCTTTAATGCTGGCAGCTGGCATGAAGGGGATTGAGGAAGGTTACGAACTACCACCAGGCTCCGAAGATGATGTTTGGTCATTGTCTGAGCCTGAGCGGGCAGCTTTAGGAATTGCCCCGCTGCCACAATCCTTAGGCGATGCCATCAAGGTTATGGAAAAGAGTGAATTGGTTGCCGAAACTCTTGGCGAACATGTGTTTGACTTTTTCCTACGCAATAAGCGTGCTGAATGGGAAGAGTACCGATCACAAGTGACTGCATTCGAACTTGATAAGTACTTACCGGTGCTTTAAATGAAACCCGTAGTCCTAGTTATTCAAAATGAAATCGATGATCCAGTGGCATTGGTTGGCCAGTGGATTAACGAAGTGGGCGTAGACGTCGACGTCATTCACGCCTACGAGGGTGAAGCCGTACCGAGCTCGTTACCAGCTAAATACTCTGGTGCCATCACCATGGGTGGATACATGGGAGCAAACGACGACGTTGAATTCCCTTGGCTAACGGATGCGCGCTCGATGATGAAGGACTTGGTGGCCAACGACATTCCGTTCTTTGGGATCTGTCTGGGTGGCCAGTTGTTAGCAACAGCAGTAGATGGCAAGGTCGGCCCGACTCCGGTTCCAGAAATCGGTGTCGCCTCATTTCGAGTCACCTCCGATGCAGCTCAAGATGCAGTTTTCGGATATCTAGCAGGTAAAGAAGTCATCGCTGCAGAGTGGCACAAGGATTACATAACTGACTTGCCAGATGATGCCGTTGTGTTGGCCGGAAATGATGTTTGTCCAGTTCAAGCTTTTCGAGTTGGTGAAAATGTTTATGGCGTGCAATTTCACCCAGAGATTGATTCTCAGATTTTTTCATCTTGGGCAACAACCGACGATGAACTCGCAAAGCTAGATCACACTATTGACCAAGCGTGCCAGCAAGTTGCCGTTGCCGAAGCTGAGTTGATCAAGACTTGGAGGCCGGCTTTTCAGGCGTGGGCACAACTAGTTAAGGATCAACAGGCAAAAGCGCTGTGACTGAAGCACGCGGATCGACTCAACTCGCACGCTTAGCGCGAATGGGCTTTGCAAACACCCAAGCCTGCCAAGAAACTTTGAGTAACGTTCCGGCGCTGGATGCCAAACTTGAGTTCATCAAAGACTCCCCAGATCCAGATGCAGCACTATTTGCCTTAGCCAAGATCGCCGCAACGGGTGGCCTGGCAATTGATTCATTGCCTGCTACAGAATTTCGCGACTTGGCAAACTTGCTTGGTTCATCACTTGCCTTGGCAGAACACTTGGAGCGGCATCCTGCCCACATTAACTTTGCACTCGAAACCACCGATGTCCCAACTGCGGAGCAGATGCTAAATGATTTGTTGGCAGCGGTATCAACCTTAAGTTGGGATGCAGCTTTATTGGCGCTACGAGTTGCCTATCGCAGACAGGTATGTGCAATTGCCGCAGTTGACCTTCGGGCTGCCAATGAGAGCACCGTTATCTTGCCGGGGATTGCTCAAGCTCTGAGTGACTTGGCAGACGCTGTAATGGCTAGTGCGTTAGTTATTGCTCGGGCCAACGTTAAGGACGACGACAAAGTTCGAATGTCCATCATTGCAATGGGCAAATGTGGCGCTTGCGAACTTAACTATGTAAGTGACGTAGACGTCATGTTTGTAGTTGAGCCAACCGCGGGTGCTACGGATGAGGAAGCGATTGCAATCGGAAGCGAAATCGCTAAATCAGTAATGCAGGCATGCTCAGCCGTTACTTCCGAGGGAACCATTTGGGATGTAGATGCTGCCCTTCGACCCGAAGGAAAATCTGGAGCATTAGTTCGCACTTTGAATAGTTACCTCGATTACTATCATCGCTGGGCGCAAACCTGGGAGTACCAAGCGTTACTTAAAGCACGTCCTATGGCCGGAGACTTCGAATTAGGAAATGAATTTGTCGACTCCGTCGCACCATTGGTTTGGCAAGCATCAAGTCGACCTAACTTTGTGTCCGATGTGCAGGCCATGCGCGAGCGAGTCACAGACCTCTTGCCAGCCAAGGATGCTGACCGAGAGTTGAAGTTGGGGCGCGGGGGACTGCGAGACGTTGAGTTTGCCGTTCAACTCTTGCAAATGGTGCATGGGCGTACAGATGATCTGGTTAGAAATCCAAATACTTTGATTGCCCTGGAGCAACTTGCTACGTGGGGTTATGTCGGAAGAGAAGATGCCGCTACTTTGGACGCTGCCTATCGGTTTCTTCGAACTTTAGAACATCGAATCCAGCTCTACCGGTTGCGACGAACCCATATCATGCCAACTGATGAATTGGAGCAGCGTCGACTGGGTAGATCCATGGGCTTTACTATCGAGCCTGTTTCAGACCTAACTAAAGAATGGAAAAAGCATGCACGCGAGGTGCGACGCATTCATGAAAAGCTTTTCTATCGCCCGTTGCTGCAAGCGGTAGCCAAATTAGACAACAGCGATTCCAAGCTTTCAACCGATGATGCAAGAAGTCGACTTAAAGCACTCGGATATGTTGATCCCGATAGCGCATTGCGCCACTTGGAAGCCTTAACTTCAGGCGTAACAAGGCGCGCTGTGATTCAGCGGACATTACTGCCCGTCATGTTGGAGTGGTTTGCCGATACACCTGACCCCGATGCTGGCCTGCTAGGTTTTCGAAGAGTTAGCGAAGCCCTCGGAACTACTCCTTGGTACCTGCGACTTCTTCGTGACGAATCTGCGACAGCTCAACGTTTGGCAATAATTCTGGGTTCCAGTAGGTATGCCACTGACTTGCTACTAAAGTCTCCAGATGCAGTAAACATTCTTGCAACCGAAGACTCGTTATTGCCTAAACCTGAGGCCGCGCTTCTTGAGGAAGCTATGGCAACAGCAGAAAGGTATGACAACGCAAGTGATGCGGTGTTGGCGCTGCGAGCGATGCGAAGACGAGAACTTTTCAAGATTAGCGCGTCAGACATTCTTGGTTTAAGTGACATAGAAACAGTCGGTAATCAGTTAGCAGCGGTGGCTACCGCAACGATTTCAGGAACGCTGTCTGCCATTGTTTCGCGCATGCCTAACGCACCAAGATTTTCAATCATTGCAATGGGTAGATATGGTGGGGGAGAATTAAGTTACGGCAGTGATGCTGATGTGATGTTTGTATACGGCGATGCCGAAGACGCGACAGACTCAAATGCCATCGAGCAAGCAGCACAGGCTGCGCATGCAATAGCCAACGAACTTCGCACTCTACTTATGGCGCCAAGCACTGATCCAGAGTTAGCAATTGATGCAGACTTAAGGCCTGAAGGCAAGAGTGGACCGTTAGCGCGCAGCCTGAATTCCTTCGCAGCGTATTACCAGAATTGGTCTTCAGGGTGGGAGACGCAAGCGCTACTGCGAGCAAAACCGATCGCAGGGGATGCAACCCTGAGCCAAGAATTTATCTCGCTGATTGACCCAATTCGGTATAGACCAGAGGGGCTGCCCGAATCAGAGCTCCGGGAAATCCGAAGACTCAAAGCTCGCATGGAGTCAGAGCGATTGCCTCGGGGCATTGATCCAGGTCTGCACACCAAATTGGGTCCAGGTGGGTTATCAGATATTGAGTGGCTGGTTCAAATCAAGCAACTCGAACATGGATTCAAGATTCCTGAAATCACAAATTCAGAAACATTGCCCGCTCTTAGACAAGAGGTTGCTGCTGGACTGGTTTCACAGTCAGATTTTGCACAACTTGAATCCGCTTGGAAACTCGTAATGCGCGTGCGCAACGCTGCGATGTTGGTGAGGGGTAAGGCTACAGATACGGTTCCAACTGACTTAATTGAGTTAAGCCGCGTTTCACACTTACTTGGCTATGGTCTTCGCGGAGGACAGCAGATGACAGATGAATATCGTCGACTAACTCGACGATCTCGATCCGTTATCAAGCGGGAGTTTTACGGCGAAGTCGACGCGTCTTAGCGACTTTTCCAAACAGCAATCGCGCCGGCTAGATCCTCAAGTGCAGTTCCGACTGACTTAAAGTACGTAATCTCATCGCTTGAAGTTCGACCAGGGTGCACACCGCGGGTCAGATCATGTAAGTCTGCAATTACGTCGTTGACTGAAATGATTCCTTCCGAGATTGGAATCGCTAAGTCCCCGCCTTCTTTGAGTGCACCAGTTCGGGTATCGCAAAAAATTGATGCAGATTTAATCAACTCGTCATCGGTTTCACGCATTGTTGGCGTGAAAGCGCCGACGGTATCTACGTGGGTTCCAGGCTTAAGCCATTTACCAAAAATCAATGGAGTAGTTGTCAGGGTTGCAGCAGACACAATGTCACTTTTACCAACTGCCGTTACAAGATCAGGATGCGAAGTAACTGGCAATCCTTCACCGCGTAACTGTTCGGCCAATTCATGAGCTTTGCGAATGTTGTGGTTCCAAAGAAAAACTTCTTGAATCGGTCGCACAGCCATATGCGCACGAATCATGAATGGACTTAGTGCACCGGCACCAATCATGGTGAGCGTGGAACTTTCAGGACGTGACAAATAAGTAGATGCGAGAGCGGAAGCTGCCGCCGTGCGCCAAACTGTCATGCGAGCGCCATCCATAGTTGCCAGTGGTTGACCCGTATGACCATCAATCAAGTAATAGAGTCCGTGAATACTTGGCAGATCTAGTTGGCCGTTACTTGGGTAAACCGCAACTAGTTTCACGCCAATGAAGTTTTCTTCGCCCGGTCCGGTCCATGAAGGCATCAAAAGCAGGGCATTCTCAACTTCTGCGCCAGTGGTATCCAGCCCAGGCATTCCGTGATGATGACGTAATGGAGTTGTCCATGATCCTGCAAAAGCCTGCTTGAGACTTTCGACTAGTGCCGGGAAAGTTAAAATTCGATCTAATTCAGCCTGGTCTAAATGCAACATTGGACACCCCTTATCTCTGCAAGGTTAATCCTGTCCGATTTCCTGTCCAATTCCTAGGTGAAATTTGGCTCAGGTAGGCTGTTTTCACGAGCACAAACCAGGGTGCTGAAGTTAAGCGATTGGAAATGCAATGAGCGCAATAGCTGTAAGTGGAGTAGTCGTCGATTCTTGGGCAGCCAAGTCAAGAGTTCGTAACGCCGCATTGGTTGTTGGGCTTACCGCTCTGACTGCACTATCTGCCTATATTTCAATCCCACTTCCATTCACCCCAGTTCCGCTAACGCTTCAGACTTTTGCGGTCCTAGCGGGTGCAGCCGCATTGGGAGCTGAGCGCGCTGTAATTTCTCAGGTGCTTTACATAACTTTGGCTGCTGCTGGCGCACCAGTACTCGCAGGTGGCGCAGGCGGTCGCGAAGAAGTTATCGGAGCAACTGGTGGCTACCTACTTGGCTTCGTAGTGGCGTCTTATGTCGTTGGAAAAATCTCAGCCGCAGGTGCCTCAACTAAAGTTTCAACAACTGCCTTAGCTTATGTAGCTGGCAGCCTGGTTGTTTATTCCCTTGGCGCACCGTGGCTAGCCTTTGTAACTGGAAACACCATGACTTGGGCGATTGCCAACGGCGTAGTGCCGTTCTTTATTGGTGATGCAATTAAGGCAGTTGCAGCTGGCGCTGTGCTTCCAATGGCTTGGAAACTCACTCAATCTAAGTAACAGGCCTTAAGCAGGAGCAAATAGCCACAACACTGGTAACGCGGCCATAGCTATAGATCCAACGCCAACCAGCAAGTTTGACCACCAAGGCGAAGCATGCTCGCCAAGTAGTTTCTTATCGCGGGCCAGCCACCAAATGATGAACATCAAAATTGGTGCCGTTAAGCCGTTTAGTAGCGCCGCAACTACGAGTGAGCGCATCGGATTTATTCCGATGAAGTTTAACGCCACAGCAATACCCATTGATACTGCAATGACGGCGTAGAACTGCTTCGCTTGGCTTGGTTTCCGTTCCAAACTTTCATGCCAACCCATTGCTTCGCTCACTGCATACGCTGTTGAACCGGCCAGAACCGGCACCGCAAGTAGTCCGGTGCCCAGAATACCTAAGGCAAAAATCACTCCAGCTGCATCACCAGCAATAGGGGCAAGCGCCAGCGCAGCTTGTTCAGGTGAAGTGATTTCAGTAATACCTTTGGCATTTAAGGTAGCTGCGGTAGTTGTCATAATTGCAAACATGACAAAGACTCCAGAGAGCATTCCAACTAATACATCACCGCGCATTGCTTTGATGTGACTCTGTGAAGTGTCAGGCGCTTGTCCGGATTCTTCAATTTCTTCAGCTGCCTGCCAAAAGAATAGGTATGGCGAGATGGTCGTACCAGCAATTGCAATAATGGCTGCGATATCGAATCTATTCCAGCCGATCTTTATCTGGGTTAATCCAGTTGCGACTTGGTGCCAATCAACGTTGGCGACTACGAGAACCGCAATGTAACTCAGTAAAGAAAGACACAGCCATCGCAGAACCCGAGCGTATTGATGGTAGGGGATAAAGATTTCTGCGGCCCCAACTAGAATCGCGATGAAAGCAACAGCGAACAGTTGTGAAATTGGACTAAACATCGTGACTACTGCAGCCATGGAACTCAGGTCTGCGGCAATGTTAACGGTGTTTGCTAACGCAACCAGAAATACCGTAACGATGAGCACCCAGTTGGGCATTCGTCGCTTGATTACCCGAGCCAAACCTTGCCCAGTTACCAAAGCAAGTCGAGCACAGGTTTCCTGAATGGCAAATGCAAATGGCAAGAGAATTGGCGCAGCCCATAGAAATCGGTAACCAAATTGCGCGCCAACTTGGGAGTAGGTGCCGATACCTGACGGATCGTCATCTGCTGCGCCCGTAACGATGCCTGGGCCAATCCGGGAAAAGTAGCCAGCACCTCGAATTTTGTGGCGCACTGGGTGATGCCCGCTGGTTTTAGGCTCTCCATATTCGCCATTGGCTTTGGATGTCACGCTTTAACTTTACTCAACGCCCGATGTCGCTTGAACCTAAATAAATCCCATTAAATCGTGGATTTTGTGGCAAATGATTCCTGGTTTTTCTAACTTCTGCAATTGTCAGTGGGTAGCAGTAACGTTTGGAACGCATTCGTTTGATTTATGCAACACCAAAAGAGTGCAAGGCATAACTTCGAGTTCAATTCGCAACTCGCTATGATGCTTATTGGCAACAAAGAGCAAGAACGACTTTTCTTACTAGGAATCTGGAGACTTAGCGTGTTGGAGTTAGTACTTTCTGACGAGCCAGTATCGCCGCGGGTTGAGCTATTTGATGGCCCCAGAGTTCGTTTGACCATGAGCGCGAGTGAAGACCTAGCCCATGCCATCGAGTTTTGTCGAAACGATTTATCTCAGGCGGTTGAAACCGCACTAAGCAAGCTGCATGAAGATGAAGCCGCTCCCGCTCGAGTTTTTGTTAGGGATCCCTCGGGCACTCAGGTGATCACAACTATCGATCCTTGTGCCACATACGGGTCACAAGCGATCGTTCGGTCCTAGGATTTCAAGCGCCTTAAGCATCTCCGCCGGAGAAGCCTTGAGCACTCGACATAAGTCGGGCAATAGGGCCACACTTGGTCGCGTTTCCAAGGAAAAGTATCGGTACAAATTGCCGCGGTTGATATGAATTTCTTGAGCTACTTCTTCTAATGAGCTATAGCCAAGTTTTTCCATGCGAGCACGTAACCATTCCATGCCAGTCAGTTTCGATGCGGTTTTTTGTGCTGTCTTTGCCATTAGGTTTGGATTCTCATTTCAAAAGCGGGTGTCCTTAATTATTACTCGTGAATATCCTAAGTGCATCCGCATTGGATCTGTTTCATCTCAGGGCACAAAACTTGTTTAAGGCGCGATGAAAAGATTTTGCTCGTAGGTTACTGACGAGTAATCGGAGATTTAAGACATTAACCCTATTCAGCAGGAGACTCTAGATCGGATAGCACGTCAATCATCTGTGATTCGGATAGCGGCTTGTCGGCCTCTTGGAGGCGGGAAGCCGCGTAGAGCCAAATGTAAATAGTAGAAATGATCAATCCTGCGGAAACGCCAAGTAGCGCCGACTGTGGACTGACATGCTCAACTAGATAACCCCCAAGCGCAGTTCCAACTGCCAGTGTGGAACCTTCCACCGCCCACAACCAGGCTTGAGCCGAAGTAGCTGTTCCTTGTGGCCGAACTGCCTCCAGAACTTCCCAGTGAAAAACTTGAGCGAAACCCATTCCTAAACCAACTAGGCCCAACACAATTGCCATTGACCAGCCCGGTTCGGTAAAGACCAAAGGGATTGCTGCAATTGATGCGCCAAGACTGGCCCACTTGAATCCTTGCAACGGAGTTGTTAGCGACTTTCGACTACCAATAAGCAGGCCACCGACGATACTTGCGCCAGCAAGAGTTGCTAATAGTGGTGCGGAAAGCCCAGGTTTACCCTGCAGTGTTGAGAAAGAAGGAATTGAAATCTCCAGTAGCCCCCAGGCCAATCCAAACACCATGCCTTCGACAGCAAGGATTTGAAACTGTTGGTTCCGAAGCAGAGTAAGCGAGTTTCCTTTTGTGGGTTCTGGTTTCCAATTTCTCGAAGCCGGCATTTGAATAATCGCTAGGCCACCAACCGCCATCAATGCCGCAGTTGCCCACAGTGCGGCGCTACCGCTAACTGGAATTGCAATTGCCGTAGCGAGGACTGGGCCAGCCACAATCGTCGAACTGGTGATTGTTGTGTCTAGTGCATAGGCAGTTCTTAAATTGTCGGCGCCAACCAATACTCGCCACAGGGGCCGAGTGGAAAGATTTACTGGTGGCGAAGCTAATCCAATTAAGCCGGACACTACAACAATTGCGGTTGGAGTAGAGACGCTACTTAGAACTGCTACCAGGATCACCCAAGAGGGCACAAAGATACTGAGCGGCTTAGTTTGACCCCACTTATCAATTAGGTTTCCGCGAAACCCAGCGGTCAAAGAAGAGGCGATAGTTTCGACACCGGTTGCTAGCCCTGCCAGAGCGATTGATCCAGTTTTATCTTGAACGAAGAAGAATGTGGCTAGTGCGATCATTCCGTAGGCCAGTCGCCCCGGCAGCGAACTCACTACAAGGCGCTTGACTCCAGCGATCTTGAATAGATCTAAGTAGGTGCGCACACCCGAATCCTACCGCCGGTAGCAAATAACGCTGATAGCGATAAAAACGCCGAATCGGTGACAAAAGTCTGGTTTATTCCGCGCAGTGTGGGAGAGTTGAGAGTTGAAAAGTTTCGGTCCAATAGACCCAATGCACTCTAGTTAACCGTAGGAGCACCATGTCAGTCGAAAGTTCATCAAACACCCAAACTGAATTAGATCCAAACCGCTGGCGTGCCTTAATGGTGATTGCAATTGCACAGTTAATGGTTGTCTTGGACGCATCGATTGTTAACATCGCACTTCCATCAATTCAAGCGGATCTTGGAATTACTGATGGAAATCGCCAGTGGGTTGTAACTGGTTACACCTTGGCATTCGGCGGACTCCTTCTACTCGGTGGCAGAATTTCTGACTTTTGGGGACGTAAGCGCGCATTCATGACCGGACTGCTAGGTTTCGCTGGCGCATCCGCAATCGGTGGATTGGCTCAAAATCAGGAAATGCTCTTTGCGGCCCGCGCACTTCAGGGAGTTTTTGCAGCGCTGTTAGCACCAGCTGCCCTTTCCTTGATCAGCACAACCTTCAGTGACTCAAAAGAACGCGCAAAAGCGTTTGGTGTTTATGGTGGTCTGTCTGCAGGTGGCGCGGCAATTGGCTTGATTCTAGGTGGCCTACTTACGCAATATGCATCATGGCACTGGTGTCTTTTAGTCAATGTGCCAATTGCAATCGCGGCTTACTTTTTGGCAATCCCGAACGTTAAGGAAAGCAAAGCAAGTGGAGATACGCGTTATGACGTGCCCGGTGCGATTACATCTACTTTGGGTCTAGTTTCGTTGGTATACGGAATCACTCAAGCTGGTGAATTGGGTTGGTCAGACCCAACAACCCTTACCTGGTTTGGTGCGGCCGTTGCCTTGTTAATTGCATTCTTTGTAATCGAGAGTCGTACCAGCCACCCATTGCTGCCAATGAAAATCATTTTGGACCGTAATCGTGGGGCAAGCTACCTGACTTCATTCATTGTTGGCGCTGGATTATTCGGCATGTTCCTGTTCCTTGCTTACTTCTTCCAAGGTATTTTGCAGTATTCACCAGTTAAGGCTGGCTTACTGTTCCTACCGTTCTCAGTCGGAGTTGGAATCAGTGCCGGTATCGCGTCACAGGCGCTACCTAAGTTTGGTCCGCGTTATGTGTCATTCGTCGGACTGGTTATGGCCACCGCAGGTATGTTGCTGCTAACCCAGCTAGAACCAGCAAGTTCTTACTTGAGCGATATCTTGCCGGCACTTATGGTTTTGAGTTTAGGTATGGGTCTTGTCTTCGTTCCGATCTCTGCAACCGCTTTGTTCGGTGTTGGTAATCACGATGCTGGTGTGGCTTCCGCAGTTCTTAACACTGCGCAGCAGATTGGTGGCGCACTAGGCACTGCCTTCCTAAATACCATCGCCGTTACTGCGACTGCGAACTACTTTGTGGACAACATGATTGATCCGGCCAATCCAGCTAATGGTGGCGCTGTCGCAGTTGGTCTGACAGAAGGCTTCACGACGGCATTCACTTGGAGTGCAGGCTTGATGATCTTGGGTGCTGTTATCTGGGTATTCATGATTAATGCAAACAAAGACACCTTGGGCGCCAATGATGCACCCGTGCATGTTGGATAGCGAGAAGTTATGAGTGAAATCTCAAGAGTTTCTGTCAGTGATCTTGCAGAACTGCATCCTTTGGTTGAACAATATCGTGCGTTCTACAAACAACCAGAGAATGACAAAACACTCTCATTCTTAGAAGACCGCATTAAGAATGAAGAGGCCGTAGCCTTCATAGCACGTGTTGCTGGGGAAGCCATTGGATTCACTTTGCTGTATCCAACATTCTCTACGGTTTCACTTTCAAACATTTGGCTACTTAATGACTTGTTTGTAACCGAGACCGCACGTGGCAGTGGAGTGGCAAGCGAACTCATGGATACTGCCGAGTCAGCAGCTAAACAGGCCGGTGCAACCCGAGTCTTTTTGCGTACTGCAAATGACAACCTCCCAGCGCAAGCGCTTTACGAAGGACGCAACTGGGTTAAGGATGAAGTTTTCCGCAGATATGACTTGGTGTTTTAGTTCTTCTAGTTACTTCGCACCTCGCAATCCATCGAAGACTAGAATTGCCACATGACAAATCTGATGCCTACCCGAAAATTGCGCGACCTTGAAGTGAGTGCGATCGGACTTGGCTGCATGCCAATGTCTTGGGGATACAACGTTGCAGACGCCGATAAGAATGAAATTAGAGCCACAATTCATCGCGCGCTTGAGCTGGGCATCACGTTATTTGATACCGCAGATGTTTATGGCCCGTGGACCAATGAACAGATCTTGGGCGAGTACTTAGTTAAAGATGGTCTGCGCGATAAAGCCATTATCGCTTCAAAGTGTGGACTTACTCCGGTAAACATGACCTCCTACGGAAAGAACGGAAAGCCTGAGTACGTTCGGCAAGCCTGTGAAGATTCATTACGCAGACTGGGTACGGATTACCTTGACCTATATCAATTACATCGTGTTGACCCTGAAGTCCCGATTGAAGAGACCTGGGGAGCCCTGGCAGGTTTAGTTGAGTCTGGAAAAGTGCGCTACATCGGGTTGTCTGAAACTACTGTTGAAGAAACCGCTAAATGTCACGCGATTCATCCAGTAACCAGCGTGCAAAGTGAGTTTTCGATTTGGACTGATGAGCACGTCAAGAATGGTGTCATCAAGTACTGCGCAGATAACAACATTGGATTCTTGCCGTTCTCTCCGCTTGGGCGAGGTTTCCTAACTGGAACTGTTACTGCAGACACCATTGCTGATGGAGATTTTCGAAGCGCCAACCCTAGGTTTACTGCCCAAGCCATTGCTGATAATCAGAAAATTGTTGACGGTATCGCTGTGATTGCAAGTCGCCACAATGCAACTCCAGCTCAGATTGCCCTGGCGTGGATTTTGGCGCAGGGTTCAAACATGGTTCCAATTCCAGGAACCAAGCGTCGCAAGTGGTTGGAAGAGAATGCAGCAGCCGTAAACATTGAGTTAACAGCTCAAGACATAGCAGACATTGCTGAACTACCAAGACCGACTGAATCTCGCTACTAGAAATTTGGCCGGTGTTCGTTTCAGGCTAGAGAAGTGGGTACGAGCCATCCTCGTCATGAACTTCGGTACCTACTAGAGCCGGCGTGAAGACGCAGATGATTCGCAACTTGGTGTGGGAGCGCATTTGATGGCGGTCATGCTTATCTAGGGTGTAAGTCATTCCTGGGCGAACTTCAAAAATTTCGCCGGTCTCTAGGTTTTCAAGCTCACCTGTGCCATCGATGATGTAGTTGGCCTCGATGTGATTCTTGTACTGCAAAGTTGTAGTGGTGCCAGCTTCGAGCTCAGTATCGTGAAATGAAAATCCAACACCATCTTCACGCGTCAACATCCGAAGACTTGTTCCGGTTGATACTTTGCGGTGACGTGGACCGCCTACTAAATCTTCTTTGTAGGTAACAATCATGGTGACTCCATCATTTAAGTTGAGATCGACAATCTAATGACTTAAATTTAGCGCGGTTGATCAAGCTGCTGGGACGAATCCCAAAACTTCGCCAAAGAATTTCAATTCTTCGGCCGCGCACGTCGAGATTGTGGAACTCTTTCGGAATCCATGGCTTTCACCTTCGAATTCCAAGTACTTGTACTTAATGCCGTTCTTAATGCAGGCATCTCGAAAAGCCTGAGATTGCGAAGGTGGAACAATCGGATCGTCCGCACCTTGGAAGATAATGAGCGGGGAAGTCAGATTGTCAGCATGACTCAATGGAGATCGTTCTAGGTAGAGTTCTTTTTGCTCCGGATACGGCCCAACGAGAGAATCTAAATATCTTGATTCAAAGTCATGGGTGTCTTGTGCCAACATAGTAAGTTCCGCTACGCCGTAATAATTCGCTCCAGCTGCAAAGACTTTGCTGTGGACCAATCCATTCAGCACCGCGTATCCGCCCGCGCTTCCACCGCGAATCAATATTTGATTGGGATCGGCTATGCCATCTGAAACCAACCCTGCAACAACGGCGAGGATATCTTCAGTATCAACAACTCCCCACTGTCCCTTTAGCGATTCGCGATACGCCCTGCCGTAGCCAGTTGACCCGCCGTAATCAACATCCACAACAGTGAATCCTCGGGAAGTAAAGAATGCTCGCTTGATCGAGGCTACGCCTGAAGTATTTGCAGTCGGGCCGCCATGCACCGTGATGATTACGGGAGGCAAGGCGTCACTCTCAAAATTTGGATTAGTTGCTGGTGAGATAAAAGCGTGTACTACGCGACCATTTTTACTTGGAAAGGTTTGAGCTTGAGCTTGTGGCAGAAAATCTGGATCGACAGGTGCGAGAACTTCTTTAACAATCTTTGGAGTCGAGTTGTTAACAGGGGAGAGTTCAATTAATGCCGAGAGAGTCTTCGGGCCTCCTCCAATTACATAAATGTGATCTTCAGTAACGCTGAAGTGAGAAATCTCAGTTAATTTACAGTCAAGGTCGCGCCAAGATCCAGATTCCGGATCGATGATCGCGATTCGTTCGAATTCCGGGCTGCCATGAAACCCAACTAGATGGCCACTATCCAAGATTCGCAAGGAGTGAGTTCCTACTAGCCACATGGGATGTGCCCATTCGGCAGATTCGGAAACTATTTGATGTGTTGCTTGATCGCTATCAAGCTTCCACACATTCCAGAACCCCGAAGCGTCACTTAGGTAGAAGAGGTTTCCTTCGGGGGACCAGACGGGGCTGTTGACGGCTTCGGTTGTGTTACCAGCGCATACTTGTTGATTGATTAGGTTTCCGGACTCATCGACACTGGCAACTCGAAGTTCCGTTCCATCCCAAGGCATTTGCGGGTGCTCCCAAGTAATCCACGCCAGCTTGTCTTGGTTTGGGGAAAGCGCGAGATGGGCGTAAAAGTGAGAGGTCGAATCCAGTACCCGAATCTCATTTGGAGCAGAAATTGCAATCAAGTCTCGGGTCGTTGTGTGGCCAACGGTAACTTCTCGGACGCACCATATTTCAGAATTCCAGATTAGAAAGTCGCTGTACCGAGCAAGAGTTCCAGGCTGACTTTCTGGCGTTATTGGCTCAGGTTGTCCGTGCACTGGTTTCCAGTAAATTCGCTGATCAGTTTTCTCTGCAAAAAGTAGGCCAGGTTGATCTTTCCAAACGCAGACTAACCAACTCAGTCCGCCCATTTCGTGAACTCGAGTTGATGCACTCCAGGGTGCAGGCAAGATATCGCCATGATTGCGACTAACGACAACATTTCGTCCATTTTCGGTAGGGCGCTTCTCATCCCAAAAAACATCGCCATAGTGCGCTTGCGTGAACCCAAGTGAAACCCCAGATTCGGAAAGCATCTCAGCGGTTATTGGAGATACCCAAGTTCCAGGTTGTGCTGTGGTCATGACCTGACTCTATTCAACTGAAAAATCCAAAGGGCACCCGCCATGGAAAATGACAGGTGCCCTTTGGATTAGAAAATTACATATCGTAATACAACTCGAATTCAGCTGGATGTGGACGCAAGCGAACGTAGTCGATCTCAGCTGTTCGTTTGTATTCAATCCAGGTTTCGATTAGATCCTTGGTGAATACTCCGCCTTCGAGCAAGTAGTCATGATCTGCTTCTAGAGCATCAAGCACCTCAGGAAGTGAAGACGGTACCTGAGGGATGTCTGCAGCTTCCTCCGGTGGCAATTCGTATAGATCTTTGTCTACTGGAGCATGTGGCTCGATCTTGTTCTTGATGCCATCCAAGCCAGCCATCAACATTGCAGCAAACGCCAAGTATGGGTTGCTAGATGGATCTGGGCAACGGAATTCGATTCGCTTTGCTTTTGGATTGCTTCCTGTTACCGGAATGCGAAGGCAAGCTGAACGATTTCGCTGTGAGTAAACCAAGTTAACTGGTGCTTCATAGCCTGGAACCAAGCGATGGTAAGAGTTAACGGTTGGGTTTGTGAAAGCAAGTAGCGAAGGCGCATGCTTCAAAATGCCACCGATGTACCAGCGAGCAAGATCTGAGAGTCCACCGTAGCCACGCTCGTCATAAAACAATGGCGATCCATTGGTCCACAACGATTGGTGCACGTGCATGCCGGATCCGTTGTCTCCGAAAAGTGGCTTAGGCATGAAGGTTGCCGTCTTCCCACCTTCCCAGGCAGTGTTCTTAATTACATACTTAAACAGCATCACTTCGTCGGCTGCCTTCAGCAAAGTATTGAAGCGGTAGTTGATTTCCATTTGGCCCGCAGTGCCAACTTCGTGATGAGAGCGCTCAACAAGCAGTCCAACTTCTGCCAATCGAACTACCATTTCATCGCGTAGATCGGCCATTTGATCCGTTGGCGAAACTGGGAAGTAGCCGCCTTTAATTCGAGTCTTGTAGCCACGGTTTTCGCTGCCGTCAGAGTTGTATTCATTTCCTGAGTTCCAAGCGCCTTCGATTGAATCTACGTGATACATGGATTCGTTGTTGCTGGTCTTGAAGCGAGCGGAATCAAAAACGAAGAACTCTGCTTCTGGAGCAAAGAAAGCGGTATCAGCGATACCAGTTGAAGCTAAGTAAGCCTCGGCCTTAGCGGCAACATTTCGTGGGTCGCGGGCGTATGGTTCATCGGAGAATGGATCGTGCACCGAGAAGTTCATAACTAGCGTCTTTTCCTTGCGGAACGGATCTACGAACGCCGTAGTCACATCAGCTAGAAGCTTTAGGTCGGATTCATGAATTGACTGGAAGCCACGAATTGAAGAACCGTCGAACATTTGACCGCCTGCGAAAAAGTCGGCGTCAACTGATTCAACGGGCACATTAAAGTGCTGCATTACGCCCGGCAAATCGCAAAAGCGAACGTCCAAGAATCGAATGTTGTTGTCCTTGATGTACTTAAGTGCATCTTCGGCGGTTTTGAGTCCAAGATTGGACATTGATCCTCCATGTGGTTTTCCCAGTTCCCAGATACTTTTCTGGCCTGAATGCCACCATAGTGGCGCAGGATTTCAACGCCGTGTCCCATGTGTTTCGTGTTTGTTACAGCAAACCCCAGATCGAGTGTCATCAAGACCTCTAGCGAACTTAAGTAAAGGCGCTTCGAGTGAGCAGGAGTCCCAACTTAGATTTAGAGTTAAGGCGTGGACAGAAAAGACATCGGATCCTGGCTATCTGGACCAAAAGCAGCTCTTGAGGATCAAGGCATGGATTTTGGTTACCCAGGTCAACGTTTTGGCTTACCAAAACAAGGTGTTGGATCGGTTGCCAGGATGGGTCGCAGGATCATCGCTCTAACCTTGGATTGGACAGCTGCGATTCTGGTAACTCACCTGGTTTTTCCTGATTTGGTATACGGGTCAGAGGGATTTGCTGCCGCAACCCTTGCCATCTTTGCTGCAGAAGTGCTTATCCTGACTTCGACCACCGGAGCTTCATTTGGTTACCGAATTGCTGGGATAAAACTGATTTCTATTAGCACTTCAAGAATCAACCTGTTAAAGGTTTTGGCTCGCACTGGCCTCTTGTGCCTGGTTGTCCCGGCTTTGATTTGGGACCGCGATGGCAGAGGTTTGCACGATAAAGCCGTTGGAACCATAACCATGCGGGCAAGATAGTTGCATGCCTTCACTCGCGCTCCCGCCTGGTAAGAAATCTGCATTTGTAATTAGCTTCGATTTTGACGCTGAAGAAGTTTGGTTAGCTGAAAATCCAGAGAACATTAATCGCCCAGGTGTGCTTTCGCAGGGAAAGTATGGCGCAAAAGTCGGTTTGGGACTCGTTCTGGAGACGCTCGATAACTTAGATCTCACAGCCACCTTCTTTACGCCGGGTCGCGTTGCAGAACGCTATCCAGATCAATTGCGCGAAATTGTTGCGCATGGACATGAGCTTGGACATCACGGGTACACCCATACTTCACCTACCAAGCTTTCTAAAGCAGAAGAACTGGAAGAACTTTTGAAGGGTAAGGCTGCGCTCGAACAGTTTGGGGTAGAAGTCACAGGATATCGATCACCATCTTGGGAAGTTAGTTCAAGTACTTTTGACCTACTTGCCCAAAATGGCTTCAAATATTCATCGAGCATGATGGATGACATAAGGCCCTATGTTCATCAACCACATCAAATAGTTGAGTTACCTGTCCAATGGATGTTGGACGATGCCCCATACTTTTGGTTTAGCGTAGGTAGCGATTGGAATCGCACCATTCGCTCCGCGGGGGATGTTGAAGAAATCTGGCGGGAAGAATTCTTGGGTATTCATGGCCTTGGGGGCTTAACAATGCTCACCATGCATCCACAATTCATTGGGCGCCCAAGTCGAGTGAACATGCTGGAGAGGTTTTTATCTTTCGTAAAGTCCCATGACGATGTTTGGATCACCACTGCCGGTGAAGTTGCTAGGGCAGTTAACTAAAGATTCCCTTAATGGAATCTAGATAGCCCTGTTCGTCCAGGTACGGCAATACAAAGAAGGTAATGACAGCAAAAATAATTGCCCACTTCAGCAGCTTCTTAGCAATGAAGACCACGACTAGGACGATGCCCAGTAGGTAGGAGACTGGGATAGATGCAAATGAATCAGTAAACATCGAGATTATCTCGCTCATCGGCGTGGCATCTTTCTACTTTGCGGCAGGGGACCTTTAGGTATTGGAAGCGCGGTTTGTGGAAGCGCCTTGAGACGGTTGCGAACCTGAGTTACTTCAGCTGGGCGAAGAGTCTTTCCAAGCTTCTTAATCGTCTTTTGAAGATTTGAAATTGTCACATCCACATCGTCAACAATGATTTCGTGGATTGGAACACCTTGCGCGTATCGAGCATGTGCTTTGCGCTGCTCAGCCAACAGGATGCCAGGACGGCTGCCTTCGCCAACCAATATGATTCCTGGTCGCCCGACAACGCGGTGAACCATGTTTTGGTTTTTGTCGACACCCACGGCTGGGGTTACAAACCAAGCGCCACGGATTGCATTCAAGACCGAAGCAGCAGCGCCAACCTGTCCCGCGATGGAAGAGTATGCAGCTTTCTCGGCGATCTTGCCAAAGAAGAATGTCGTTGAAAGCAACGCTGTTCCAAAGGCTAAAACGCCTAGAAACAACTTCAGATCTAGCGCTACACCAATTGCAAAGATGATTCCAAATACGATCGCGAATACGGCGAAGAGCCTTAGTGCCAGAAATGAAATTTCATTTGACGCGAACTTGTAGGTTTCTTTGATTTGGACATACCAGCGTTGTTTCGGTGGCGCCTGCAACTTTAATGACATGTCTCTACCTTAAACGTCAGGGGTATTTCGGGCCGCGATGGCTTGCTTGTAAAGCTTTCCGGCTCGGTACGAGGATCGAACAAGTGGCCCACTCAGGACGCCAGCGAAGCCAATCTCCTCGGCTACTTTGGATAACTCAACAAATTCTTCTGGCCGGACCCAGCGATCAACTGGATGGTGACGCAAGGAAGGGCGAAGGTACTGGGTGATCGTAACTAGGTCACACCCAGCTTCATGAAGATCTCTTAGGGCTTTATGAACTTCGGAAATCTCTTCGCCCATTCCCAGAATCAAATTACTCTTGGTTACCAAACCAAATTCCCGGGCTGCTGTTATAACTCCGAGTGACTTCTCATATTTGAAGCCAGGTCGGATGCGCTTGAAGATTCGGGGGACTGTCTCAATGTTGTGAGCAAAGACTTCAGGCTTTGACTCAAAAACTTCTTGCAATAAGTCGGGCTTGCCATCGAAGTCAGGTGCCAACATCTCTACACCACAGCCAGGAACTACTTCATGAATCTGTCGAATAGTTTCCGCATACAGCCAAGCTCCACCATCGGGAAGGTCATCTCGCGCCACACCAGTTACCGTTGCGTAACGTAATTGCATGGTCTTTACTGACTCGGCAACGCGTCGTGGTTCATCTCTGTCGAGATCAACTGGCTTGCCGGTATCAATCTGGCAAAAGTCACATCTGCGAGTGCACTGGTCGCCACCGATTAGGAAAGTTGCTTCGCGATCTTCCCAGCATTCAAAAATATTAGGGCAGCCCGCTTCTTGGCATACGGTATGAAGACCTTCGGACTTAACCAAGTCCATGATCTGGGTGTACTCCGGACCAGTCTTTAACTTTGTCTTGATCCATTCCGGCTTGCGCTCAATGGGCACCAAAGAATTTCTGGCTTCAATTCGAAGCATTTTTGGGCCATCGACTTTTCCTGAAGGCTGGTCTAGGTATGGCGAAGTCACATCTTGCATTCTAGTTGTTGGCCTTGCTGCTAGTTGCTTTGCGTCGATTTATCTGAATCCAAAGGCCAAGTGCGAGCAAGCCAAAAAGTATGGCCACAAATCCGGTCAAATTCAATAAGTCAGCACTGACTTCAGACAGGAAAGTAGCAATCACGAGGGCGGACAAATCAGAGATAGCGGAACCAATTGTTTCTTCAAATGCTTGACGGCTACGGGTTAAGAAGACCGCCCAAACCCCAAACGAAAAAAACAAACCTAAGCAGATTTGTAAACCAGCTTTTAACTTGTCATTGCTGAAAATCAGCCCAGTGATTCCGAGAACAACTGTCGCCGCCAAGATAGGCAAACTCCACGCACTAAAGAAGTTCAAGATTGTTGCAACAGTCTGGATGTCAGCGCCGAATATCTGAATTGCCCCTGGGCGCGAACTATTGCCGAAAACTTCGAGGACGGCAGCATACTGATCGCCTGAAATTGCTCGCTTGGAAACTACGAAACCAATGACCGCAATTGGCGTTAAAACAATTGCAGCTGCTTTCAGCAAGTTACCAATGAACTTAGGCATCTTCACCCAAACCTTGAGTTTGCAATATAGAAATTGGATCAAAGACGCGTCGCAAGTGGGATTCGACACTCTCAACAACATCATCAACTGATATGTCGCGCCCCAATTCCTTGGACATTGTTGTGACACCGGCATCACTGATACCGCAAGGGACAATGCGATCGAACCAACCTAGGTCGTTGTTGCAGTTAAGTGCGAAACCGTGCATTGTGACACCTTGAGCCACGCGAATTCCGATAGCCGCAATTTTGCGATCTTGGATTGAGTCAAGTACCCAGACGCCACTTCTACCTTTGATTCGGGCCGTCTCTAATTCAAAGTCGTTGCAAACTCCAATCAAGACATCTTCAAGTCTGCGCACATGTGACACGACATCCATGGGGGAAGGCAAGTGCACGATCGGATAACCAATCAGCTGCCCTGGACCATGCCAAGTGATCTTCCCGCCGCGATCCACATCAACAACAGGTGTGCCATCAGTTGGTCGCTCAAAAGCCTCGGTCCTTCGTCCGGCGGTATAGACCGATTGGTGCTCGAGTAGGAGAACGGAATCGGGAAGTGAATTTGCAACGATTGCTTCATGCATTTCACGCTGCAATTCCCAGGTTTCTTGATATTCAACAGGGCTACCCGCCAGCCCAAGTCGTTTCACCTCTAGTTGCACGTCCTAAGCCTAATTCCTTAACTGGGACATCAAATCGTGCGGAAAACCCTAACTTTTCCTGCGAGTCACCCACGCGGCCAGACTTTAAATAGTGAATTAGACTGTTTTCATAGCCAACCCAACCGAAAAGGCCTTGTTCGTATGTCTGAAAAAACTTCTCATCGCGCATCTAAAACCTCACCTAAGGGTAGAAAAGTCCTATGGAGTGCAATCGCGGTAATCATTGCTTGGTTTGCAATTTCAGGTGTCGCAGGCCCGCTATTTGGAAAACTTTCTAGCGTTCAGCAAAACGACAACGCTGGCTTTTTGCCTTCATCAGCGGAGTCAACTAGAGCTTCTGAGTTAGCAACTAAGTTTACTTCGCAAGACACCTCAATTCTGCCGGCATTGGTTATCTTCATCGGACCTGCGGATGAAGCTGGGCTGGCTGCGGTTGGTGAGTTTGGTTCCGCTGTCGTAAACGCGCCAGTTCCAGACAGCGATGCAACGGTAGGGGATTACTTAGCTGAAGGCGCTCAGTTGATTCCAATTCCATCTCAGGATGGTCAGGCAATCCTGATGTCCATTCCACTAGATGACACAGCACTTGCTACTCCACTAGAAAATGAAAAACCAGCTCTGCCAGAAGTAGTTAAGGCGATTAGAGCCCAAGCAAGTGAAGTATCTGGATTTGAATCGCACGTCACCGGCATTGGTGGAATCTTGGCTGACTTATTCGACAGCTTCGGTTCAATTGATACTGACCTACTGTTCACAACTTTGATTGTTGTCGCCCTGATTTTGATCGTTGTTTATCGTTCGCCCGTGCTTTGGATAATTCCGCTTTTCTGCTCGGTGATTGCTTTGTCTGTTGCTGGTGGCGTTGTTTACCTTTTAGCAAAAGACGGAATTCTAGATCTAGATGGTCAATCGCAAGGAATTCTTTCCGTACTTGTAATTGGTGCTGCTACCGATTACGCCCTCTTACTCATTGCTCGATACCGAGAAGAATTGCATCATTATGAAAGCCGTGTTGATGCCATGGTTGTTGCCTGGAAAGGCGTAGTTGAGCCGATCGCAGCTTCCGGTCTGACCGTTATTTCAGGCTTGTTGGTTCTTGGTCTATCTGATCTGAAATCCGTTCGCTCACTAGGCCCAGTCGCAGCAATTGGTGTGCTGGCGGCGCAATTCGTAATGCTAACTATGTTGCCTGCAATTCTTGTCTTAGCCGGTCGATGGATTTTCTGGCCGAAGCGTCCTAAGCATGACGATGCTGATGAAAAACTTTCCGGACTTTGGTCTAAAGTCGCCAACTTGGTAGGAAGCAAGCCTCGTCGAACTTGGATTGTGACCGGAGTCTTCCTTGTGATTTCGATGGGATTTGCTACTCAGCTTAAAACGGGTGGCCTCGCTACTACTGACGCATTTACTGGAAACCCAGACTCAGTTGTTGGCCTCGATCGGCTCTCTGAACATTTCCCAGCCGGTTCTGGTGATCCGACGATTGTGATTGGACCAGAAGCTGACAAGGATGCATTGATCGCATCGATTACTGCATCTGAGGGTGTAGTTGAAGTTAAACAAACAACGACTCAATTTATTCCTGGTGGTCCGGCTCCAACTCCTGTCGTAGTAGATGGCCTGGTTCAAATCGAGGTGACCCTTGATAAACCAGCTGATTCAGTAGAAGCGCAAGGTTACATTCCGAGTATTCGGGAAGCGGCCAAGGCAGCAAGCGAAACTGCACTTGTGGGTGGCACTACCGCTGTGAACTTTGACATCCAGACAACTAACACTCGGGACCGGAATTTGATTCTTCCGGTTGCATTGCTAGTTATCGGAATCATTCTTGCCCTATTGCTAAGAAGTATCTTTGCTCCAGTGCTGCTCATCATTACTACCGTGGTCTCATTTGGCGCGACCTTAGGAATCAGTCACCTGGTCTTCACGCATCTGTTCGGATTTGCTGGTGCTGATGGTGGCTTCATTCTGTTTACATTTGTATTCTTGGTAGCGCTTGGAATTGACTACAACATCTTCTTGATGACTCGAGTACGAGAGGAAGCGATCAAGCTTGGCACTCGAGCTGGCATCCTGAAGGGTCTGACTGTCACAGGTGGAGTTATTACTTCTGCAGGTGTAGTACTTGCAGCAACATTCGCCGTATTGGGAACCCTGCCACTGGTATTCCTTGCTGAACTTGGTTTTGCCGTGGCATTTGGCGTTTTGCTAGACACCATCATTGTGCGCAGCCTGTTGGTTCCGGCGCTGGCATATGACCTTGGCGCGAAGATTTGGTGGCCAAGCAAGTTGGGCAAGAGTGAAGGTCCGCTGATCCGTAACGCAGCAGTGGAAGCAGAAAAGGCTCCAACTTCGTGACTCAACGTCATATAGTTGCCTCCAGCGGCGGTTTCGTTCAAACCGATCGCTGGGGTGTTGTTGCTCCTGGTCAGATCTTTAAACGTGCACTTGAGTTGACCGGTAAAACTCGTCCTAGAGTCTTGTTTGTTTTGACGGCTAGCGGCGACAACCCAAATTATTTAGCAACTAGCTACCAAGCAGTTTCCGGACTTGGTGTTGATGTTGAGCACCTAGCCTTGTTCACCCAACCAAACGTCCCGGTTGATGAGGCATTTGGTCGCGCAGACTTAGTGTGGGTTGGTGGCGGTTCGGTTGCCAACTTGTTGGCAATTTGGCGACTGCACGGAGTCGATGTGGCAGCCCGAGATGCTTGGGAACGTGGAGTTGTATTGGGTGGCGTTAGCGCCGGCTCAATTTGCTGGCACGTTGGCGGTCCTACAGATTCCTTTGGGCCAAAGCTAGAGACTGTAACCAACGCTTTAGCCTTGTTGCCGTTTGGAAATGGTGTTCACTATGACACTGAGGCGCAGCGCAGGCCGCTTTTGCACTCGCTAGTTACCAATGGAACTTTGCCGACCTCATATGCCACGGATGATCATGCAGCTGTGGTTTATGACGGAGTCGATCCAGTAGAAATTGTGGTCGATACCCCAGAAAGTAAAGCTAAGGCATATCGAGTTGAAGCAATCAATGGGGAAGTTGAAGAAACTGTGCTAGAGCCGGGACGACTGGCTTAAAGGTCATCCGTTAGAAGAGCTTCAGCTGCCCTTCTGCCACTAGCCAAGGCACCGTTTATGGATGACACTTGGCGATAATCGCCTGCGATGTAGACGCCAGTAGAGAGTCTCACCGATTGCGCTACATCATGAGGCGCGTTCATCATCGGCAAGGCATCAGGAATTGGGTAAGTGGCTACGTGAGTCCAGTTGCCAGTAGGCACTTTGTAAAGCGATGCCAGATGCGAGCGAACCTGCAATTCAGATTGCGTTGAAGAGTGAACGCCTAAGGCCGAGGAAGAAACTAAGGTTCTGCCATTCGATGCGTAGGTTGGCGCACTATTTGTAATGACAACCGTATTCACTAGGGGGCGCGATGAATCATCAAGATTGCCGTCAAACTTTTTGCCATCAACCACCAACGTGCTCTTACCTTCCGTAAGTTCAGTGCCAGCGCAGTCAGCAATGTGATACCAGGTAGTCACGGCATTACTTGCTGGGACTTTCAGGCTTGGAATCAGTAGTGCAGCACTGCGAGCGTTGGTAGCGATTACAACGGACCTACACCTAATGTCACCTTGATCAGTTCGAACCATTGTGCTTGCGACTGCCTTTGCTGTCACATTCAAATGGATGCTGCCACTAGAAAGTTGGGCAGCCAACTGGTTTGGGATTGCTTGCATTCCTGCACTTGGAACCCCAGGCGTGCCAGCAACAAAAGCCTTTAAGGCGATATCTAAATACCGTTTTGAGGTTGCCAGCTCAGGCTCAAGGAATACTCCAGCCAGGAATGGCCGAAGAATTTTGTCAGTAAGTTCCTTGCCAAATTTGGCAACCAAAAATGCATCGGTGCGCTGGTCGTAGCTCTCTGAATTAGCTTTCTTAAGTGCTACCCCAATGGCATAACGCGCAAACTTGAGTTTGCTTGAGATTTTTCCTACTGGTGCTAGCAAACTATCAATCGCCCAAGTTGGTTCACGCTTAGGATCAGCGACCTTGTAGTTGCGACCATCGATCGAAACAATTACCCCAGGTGAAAAACTCTTTACATCTAATGCGGCCAGATCTAAAACGCTAATTCCTTCTGGGTATGAAGGGTTGTAAAGCTGGAAGCCACGGTCTAGTAAAAGGCCATCCACTTTGTCGGTTCGAATTCTGCCACCGACATCCTCACTAGCATCAATGACACAAACTTCACGCCCAGCTATTGCTAGGCGACGGGCGGCGGCTAGTCCGGCCACACCTGCGCCAATTACAACAACATCAGTTTTCGAAGGTATGCCAGACATTGAGATTACTTAGTGGCCAGAGTGCGCATAGCGCTTTCGATATTTGGGTCTTGGAATTCAAAACCTGAGTCCAGAAGTACTTTCGGGATTACGCGGGCGCTACCTAGAACTTCTTGGGAGAACTCACCAAGCAAAGTCTTTAAAGCAAAAGCAGGCACTGGAAACAGTGCTGGTCGATTAAAAACCTTAGACATGGCCTTGGTCACTTCGGCATTAGTTGCAGGTTCTGGCGCCGTTAAATTGACTGGTCCGTTAATTTGTGAATTCGAAATCACGAACTTAATGGCCGCAATCTCATCCCGCATAGAAATGAATGACCAGTACTGCTTTCCAGAGCCAAGCTTGCCGCCTGCACCGAGTTTAAAGATTGGTAGGAGTCGACTCCAGGCTCCGCCCTTTTTTGATGCCACTAAACCAGTTCGAATATTCACTACGCGAATCCCGGCCGTTCTAGCTGGTTCTGCGGCTTTTTCCCAAGCGACTACAACTTCAGCTAAAAAGCCAGTTCCAGCAGGAGTGGATTCATCAACTTGTTGATCTGCAGTGTCTCCGTACCAACCGATTGCACTGCCAGCTATGAATACTTTTGGCTTAACCTCGGCCGCAGCTTTTGCAAGCAAAGAAGTTGAGTCAACCCGCGAAGACAAAATCAGTGCTTTGTACTTATCTGTCCACCGACTGTCGCCAACTCCGGCTCCAGCAAGATTAATGAATACTTCGCAACCGATTAACTGCGAAAAATCAAGTTCGCCGGCGGCTGGATTCCAATAGATTTCCGAAGATGCAACCGACTTTCGACGCACTAGTCGAAGTACTTCGTGACCATCCTTGCGAAGGGAATCAACCAATTCGGTGCCGATTAGGCCAGAAGAACCACCAATAACTATGCGCATGCTTCTACCTTGCTACGGATTAGTACTTTGTGCGAATTGGAACTAGAGACCAAGATCGGCTTCAAATGCGCCTTCTTCCAATCGAGCCTTTATGGCCGATAAGAAGCGAGCCGCATCCGCGCCATCAACTAAGCGATGATCGTAAGTTAAAGCCAGGTAAACCATTTGACGAATCGAAATTACGTCTGCACCTGTGTCGTCAGTCGTAACCACTGGACGTTTAACAACAGCTCCGGTACCCAAAATTGCAACTTGTGGCTGATTGATGATTGGAGTATCAAACAGCGCACCACGACTACCGGTATTGGTAATGGTGAATGTGCCACCACTTAACTCGTCAGGGGACAACTTGTTCGTGCGAGTGCGTTCGGCAAGATCGTTAATCTTGCGAGCGAGTCCGCCAATGTTTAGGTCGCCCGCGTCACGAATTACTGGAACCAATAACCCACGTTCGGTGTCGACGGCGACACCAATGTGCTCAGCATCAAAATATGTGACCGTTCCGGCTTCTTGATCCAGGGTTGCATTTACATTTGGATACTGCTTTAGCGCCTCACAAGCAGCCTTTGCAAAGAATGGCAGGAATGACAGCTTCACACCTTCACGTGATTCGAACGCTGCCTTGGAACGATTGCGAAGCGAAGCTATTCGCGTGACATCAACTTCAACCACGGAAGTTAATTGCGCTGAAATCTGAAGTGATTCAACCATTCGCTCGGCAATTACTTTGCGAAGTCGAGTCATAGGTTCGGTTCGACCACGTAGATCGCTAGCTGGGGTCGCCTTTTGCGCTGAAGCAGCCGGAGCTGATTGAGTAACTGGCGCTGAAGCAGCGGCAGCTGATTGAGCAGGAGCGACGAATGGCTTTGATTCAACTGGACGGGCTTCATTAACTACTACTGGGGTAAGGGTGGTTGGCGCCGAAGCAATGTCTTCCTTGCGGATTCGACCACCAACGCCAGTGCCAACGACAGTTGAAAGATCAACCCCACGCTCAGCAGCAATTTTGCGCACTAGCGGAGTGGCGTAGGCGTTGCTGTTATTAACAGGTGCATTTCCAGCAGACGAAGTTTCAACTGAAGTAGTTGTGGCAGGAGCAACCGGTTCTACGGCTACCGGAGCCGCTGGAGTTGAGGTAGCTGGTGCGGATGGCGCAGGCGATGAAGTTGCGCCGGAAGCAGAGGCTGCGCCGATCGTGCCAAGTTGTCCACCAACTAGGGCTACACCGTCTTCGCCAACAGTTATCTCCAACAAGATTCCAGATACTGGAGACGGAATCTCGGTATCAACTTTGTCGGTAGAAACTTCGAGCAAGGCTTCATCTGCAGCAACTGTGTCACCAATGGCCTTAAGCCAACGGGTTACCGTTCCTTCCGTAACACTTTCACCTAAGGCTGGAAGCAAAACTGGAGTCACCAAGCCGCCAGCAGCAGGGGCGACTGGTTCAGGAGCGGAAACTACGGGAACTTGTTCTGCTGGTGCCGGACTAGCAGGCACTTGGGCAGGTGCAGCCTCAACAACTGGTGCCGCGGTAGTTGCCGGCGCACTGCCATTGTCGGCGCCATCCGAAATAACAGCTAATGCGCCACCAACTAGGACGACTGCGTCTTCGCCGGCAATGATCTCTGTAAGAACACCACTAACCGGCGATGGGATTTCCGTGTCTACTTTGTCAGTAGAAACTTCAAGTAATGGCTCATCGGCCGCAACCGTATCGCCAACAGACTTCAACCAACGAGTAACTGTTCCTTCGGTTACGCTTTCGCCCAGCTGGGGCATTGATACCGTAGTGGCCACTGTGCCGTTACTCCTTTGTACTAGTTGTCTTTAGGTTATCGGTTAAGCGTGAGCATGGAGCGGCTTGCCGGCCAACGCCATGAACGCTTCTCCCATTGCTTCATTCTGTGTTGGATGGGCATGAACTAGGGGAGCCACATCTTCTGCAGTTCCTTCCCAGTTGTAAACCAATTGAGCTTCGCCGATTAGTTCACCCACGCGAGCACCAATCATGTGAACTCCGACGACTATGCCGTCACTCTTTTTGCGAACCAGTTTGATAAAGCCTGTGGTTCCTAGGATTTGGCTCTTACCATTGCCACCAAGGTTGTATTCGTAGGCCTCAACTTCGCCGTACTTTTCTTTGGCTTGGGCTTCCGTTAGACCGATACTTGCGATCTCTGGCTCGCTGTAGGTGACACGAGGAATACCAAGTTCATCAATAGTGGCTGGAGCCAGGCCAGCAATCTCCTCGGCAACGAAGATTCCTTGTTGGAATCCACGATGCGCCAATTGCAATCCTGGAACGATGTCACCAACGGCGAATACGCCAGGAACATTTGTCGCAAGGCGGTCATTTGCTAAGACAAAACCGCGATCCATCGCTACGCCTTGCTCTTCGTATCCGAGGTTTTCGGTACGAGGACCTCGTCCAACAGCTACCAACAACAAATCAGCGGAAAGTGTTTCGCCAGATTCCAGAGTTATAGTTACAGCACCTTCATCTTGGGTCGCAGACTGAAAGCGAACCCCAGTTTTGAAATTGATTCCACGCTTGCGGTAAGCACGCTCCATTGCTTTCGACACAGCTGCATCTTCGGCCGGAACTAATGTCGGAAGACCTTCGACAATAGTGACGTCGACGCCAAATGATTTCCAAACTGATGCGAATTCAACACCGATAACTCCGCCACCGAGAATAATCACACTCTGCGGCACGTAATCAATCAACAAGGCTTGATCGCTGGTCATGATGCGGCCAGAAATTTCAAGGCCAGGGATTGATCTTGCAAATGATCCCGTCGCAAGGACAATGTTCTTGCCTTCATAACGTTCGCCGTTGACTTCTACGGTGTTTGGAGCGACCAGTTTGCCGGCTCCTTCAACATAAGTAATGTCACGACTCTTAACTAAGCCTTGCAGCCCTTTGTATAGGCGACCGATAACACCGTCTTTGTATTCATTGACTTTTGTCATGTCGATGCCATTGAACGTGCTGTGCACGCCAATGTGTTCACCTTCACGGGCAGTGTCGGCAACTTCGGCCGCATGAAGCAACGCCTTTGTGGGTATGCAACCTCGGTGCAGGCAGGTGCCACCTAGTTTGTCTTTCTCAATCAAGACGACGGAAAGTCCCAGTTGTGATGCCCGTAAAGCGCAAGCGTATCCGCCGCTTCCACCACCCAGAATTACGATGTCGTGCATCAATCCTCCGCAAATTAGCTTGGTGCGCTTTCGCGCTCCCTTTAGTCTTTCACGCGAGTAGACCCCAAGTCATTTCGGGTCAGAAAGATTCACTCAGAGTTAACGGCGAAGCGGATCTGCTGTGCGCAAATAGATCAAAGTTCAACGGTTCCGTCCATGACATCTTCAGCAAACGCCACCATGGTTCGGATTCCAAAGCCAACACCACCCTTATGTGTGTAACCCCAGGGGCTGCCAGGGTTGAATGCCGGACCAGCAATATCTAAGTGCGCCCATGGCAAACCATCAGCGACAAAATCCTTTAGGAACCAGCCTGCCGAAAGCATGCCACCCTCTCTGGAGCCAACATTGGCGATATCCGCTACCAAGGAATCGAGCTCTGGGCGAAGTTCTTCAGGTAGCGGCATTGGCCAAAATTCTTCGCCAGCCCGATCTGCACTTGCCTTTACTCCGTCGCGAACTTTTGCATCGCCCATAACCCCAGCGGTGCGATGTCCAAGAGCTACTACGGCAGCGCCAGTCAGTGTTGCGATGTCCAGAACAACGTCTGGATTGTCCTCGGCGGCACGAACTAGTGCATCAGACATAACGAGGCGACCCTCGGCGTCGGTGTTGAGCACTTCGATAGTGCGACCGCCATAAGTTGTAATGACGTCACCAGGTCGCTGGGCACCTCCACCTGGCATGTTTTCCGCGCATGCTGCATAAGCGGTAATGGAGATGTTTAGATCTAAATCTGCAATCGCTCGAATTGCTGAAATAACAGCAGCGGCTCCAGACATGTCATCTTTCATATGATGCATGTTTGCTGGTGGCTTAAGTGAGATGCCACCAGTATCAAACGTGATGCCTTTACCTACCAGTGCAACATGCTTGGTTGCACCTTTAGGGCGGTATTCCATGCGAATCAACCGAGGTGGTCGTGTTGAGCCTTGACCAACGCCCAGGATGCCTCCGTACCCGCCAGCAGCTAATGCCTTTTCGTCAAGAATTTCTACTTTCACTTTCGTACCTGACAAAAATGTCTTTGCCTCACGAGCAAGGTCTGCCGGGGCTAGATGCAGAGGAGAAGCGTTGATTAAGTTTCGGGCAAAGTTAATTCCCTCAGACAGAACCTGTGCGCGATGTAGTGCGTCACGATATTCGCTAGTTCGAGTTTTTGATGTGAACAACGAAATCGTAGCCACAGGAGTTTTGGCCTTCTTGAGTGTTGCGAATCTATGTTCAGTAAATGAGTAGGAACCAAAAGCTGCACCTTCGAGAATCGCACCAGCTTCCAATGGACTTTCCACTGTGATTGCGAAAGCTACTTTTTTGAAACCAGCAAGACTTCGCACCGCACTGCCGGCAACTCTTCGCAATCGTTCCGGCGAAATTGGTTCCTTGGTGCTGCCCAAGCCAACTCCAACAATTACTTCAGCATCGGCTAGCGAGCCAGCCGGAATCCGAGTTACTTCATCAAGTGCACCGGTTGCACCAACATCCTTAAAGGCGGAAGCAATTTTGGTTGCAGCAGCCTTCGGGATCGAATCCGAAATGACTGAAATCTGACCATGGTTCGAGAGGCCAACTACTACGGCATTGACGTAAGCCGTAAGGGGATTACCGCTCTTGTAATTGAGGGAAGGCACGGTTGGCGTAACGGTAATGGTCATTTGGTTCTCCGTTTAACTAGGCGATCAGCAGGCTTTCGAGACTCGTCAACCAAATCCTCGGGATTAGGTGCGGTCCAAGTGGTACAGGTTAAACGCTACTAGTACGGTTTGAGTATGTCTTTAGTTCCCTTACATGAAACGCATTTGTCACTAGGCGCCAAGATGGGCCCATTCGGTGGCTGGGATATGCCTATCGAATACACAGCAGGTACGGTAGCCGAGCACACGGCAGTTCGAACCGCAGTAGGTATTTTCGATGTATCCCACATGGGTAAAGTTCGAATCCTAGGAACTGGCGCCTACGCGTTTGCCAACAGTGTTTTTACAAATGACTTGGATCGAATTAAGCCAGGTCAGGCACAGTACTCAATGCTTTGCAATGAATCAGGCGGAGTCATTGACGACCTAATCGTTTATTTAGTAGGCGAAGACGAAGTGAGATTTATTCCGAATGCAGGAAATGCCAGCACTGTCGTTGCGCACTTGGAGAAACTCGCTCCGGCTGGAATTGTAATTGAAAACAATCACTTGAACCAGGGAATCATTGCCGTTCAAGGTCCAAATGCGAGCAAAGTGGTCAGCGCGCTAGGTCTACCTACAGAGCATGACTACATGGCATTCGCTGACGCTAAGTGGAATGACTTCACGGTGAGTATTTGCCGTACCGGTTACACAGGTGAGCCTGGCTACGAGCTTGTTATCGAGAATGCTGGCCTAGTTCCAATCTGGACTGCACTGTTAGCAGCAGGCGCAGATCTTGGAATCTTGCCGTGCGGTCTCGGCGCCCGCGACACCCTGCGCACCGAGATGGGTTATGTGTTGCATGGACAAGACATCAGCCCTGAAATCAGCCCAGTCCAAGCCAGGACTGGTTGGGCCGTAGGTTGGAATAAGCCAGAATTTTCTGGCAAAGCCGCTTTGACGGCCGAAAAAGAATCCGGTGCGGAGCGAGTCGCTTGGGGATTACTTGCAACCGGCCGCGGAATTCCACGCAGTCACATGCAAGTTAAGGCATCGACTGGCGAAGTTGTTGGCGAAACTACAAGTGGAACGTTTTCTCCAACTTTGCAAAAAGGAATCGCGTTGGCACTTTTGTCGCCAAGCGTTGCACTTGGCGACACCTTGCTGATTGATGTGCGTGGTCGCGACTTAGAAGTTGTCGTAACAAAGCCACCGTTTGTGGATTCAACGACTAAGTAGAAGCTAACGCGACTTCCCTGGAGTTAGTTGTTTCGCTCTGGGATCACTACAGGTCCGGATTCATGGTTAATTACCGTAACCTTTGCCCCGTAATGCTTAGCAATGTTCTCAGGAGTTAAAACCGTTTCAGCCGTTCCGGAGACTACAACGCTGCCTTCTGCAAGGAGCATTAATCGATCTGGGTAAAGGCCGGAAACAGTTAAATCGTGCATGGTAGAAATCACCGCGATTTTCTTCTCGTTACGAAGTTTGTCGATTAACTCCAAGACTTCTTGCTGGTAACCGACATCAAGTGCCGTGGTGGGTTCATCCAAAAGGATTATCGGACTTGCCTGTGCCAGGGCGCGAGCAATTGCAACTCGCTGTCTTTCACCACCTGAAAGGGTTGCCACATCACGATCTATGAATTGATCAAGATCCAATTCTGAAATCACATAGTGCGCGATTTCCAAATCTTTGGGGGATTCAGTTGCCAGCATCTTTAGGTGAGCTGTTCGTCCTAGTAGTACATAATCAAACACCCGCATTCCGGCAGGCATTATTGGTTCCTGGGCTACGTAAGCAATCCAACAAGCGCGATCGCGCTCGGAAAGTTCGCGGACATTTGATTCGTCAATCATCAGTTCGCCACTCGACGGAATAATTCCAGCGAGCGCCTTTAGGAGTGACGACTTCCCAGCGCCATTGGGTCCGATGATGCAAACCCATTGGCCAACAGATATCTCAAGATCTATGTTGTTAACAATTGTTTTGCGTTCAAGTTCAACTTGTAAACCGCGCACCTTAAAGCTGGTCATGAAACATTCCCATTCTTACTGGTGCCAAGCACAAACAAAAAGAATGGTGCGCCGAGGAGGGCTGTCACGACTCCAATGGATATTTCTTGTGGTGCCAGGATTGTGCGCGCCAGCACGTCAGCCAGAACTAAAAAGATTCCACCGTAGACAACGGAAAGTGGCAAGAGAATTCGGTAAGAGTTTCCAACGATTAATCGGAGAATATGCGGAACAATGATTCCGACAAACCCAATCAGACCTGTGACCGCCACTGCTGCTGCAGTTCCTAAAGAAGCAGCCACGATGATCGCGCCTCTAGCTCTAGCAACGGGCAGCCCCATAGTTAACGCTTCCTCGTCTCCTACGGCAAAGACGTCAAGCACTCGGCGGTATCGAAGTAAAACAACGATGCAAACCAGAATGTATGGCGTGATGATTGCCAAATCATTCCAACCTGAAGTTGAAAGTCGGCCAAGTACCCAGGCATAGATTTCCCGAATCTTGTCGGTGTTCTGTTGTTGCAGCAAAGTTTGAATCGCAGTCAACAAGCTAGCTACGGCTACACCAGCCAGTACTAAAGCAGTTGACGACCGTCCTGCAATAGCCGATCTACCTAAGGAGTAGGTGAGAAATACTGCGCCAAGCGCCCCAACAAATGCCGCTAATGGCAATACGAGCCGATTCCCACCAGAGCCATTGAAAATCGCAACAGTTGCGCCCAGACCAGCACCTGCAGATACGCCTAAAAGATAAGGGTCAGCCAGCGGGTTTCGAAAGGTTCCTTGGTAAGCGCAACCAGCACTTGCAAGCATTGCACCCACAACAAATGCCAGCAGTACGCGGGGGAGCCGCAACTGCCAGATGATGGTTGATTCAGAACTCGTTGAATTCGAAACTGTTCCAAATAGATTGCTAGAAATCTCCGACCAGACCGTAAGTGCTGGGAGTGAAACGGCTCCGATGGAGACTCCAAAAGTCAGGGTAAAAAGAACAGCGACAGCACTAAGGAGCCATACAAATGGTGTGATCCGTCGGGCTGTCGCTGCTCTCATTTTGATGCGCTTATTTAGCGGTGACGGTTAACACGCCATCGACAATTGCTTTCACAAAGTCAACTGTGCGAGGACCCCATCGAGAAGCTACGTCATCATCTAGTTCGACAACGTTGCCGTTTGCAACTGCAGATAATCCTTCAAAGCCTGGGCGCTGCTTGATGGTTTCAGCTGTTTGCCCACAGCACTTAGTGTCTGCAAGGAAAATGATTGCTGGATCGGCATCTACAATGAACTCAGGTGACAGTTGCGGATATCCACTATCTGCTCCAGCCGCTGTGTCTGCGATGTTGGTCAGACCAGCAAGTGCATAAATTGAGCCAATGAACGTTGCCGAAGTAACGGTGTACAAGGTGTTGTCCAACTCATGGAAGTAAGTTAGGCCAGCAGCTTCTGCTGGAACTTGCGCGATTGCCGCATCAACGTCCGATTGCATTTGTGCGCTAAGCGCATCTGCATTCTCAATTTGTCCTGTTGCAGCGCCTAGCTCTGCGATTTGTAAGTAAGTTTCATCTAATGTCGTAGCGGCATATTGGACGAGAACTGGAATCTCCGCACTTGTGAGTGCAGCAACAATGCCATCCACGTCAAAACTAACGACAACGAGATCTGGTGATAGCGCAACGATTGACTCGAGGTTAGGGGTGAAGCCAGATAGATCAGAGATTGGAGCTTCTGCTGGGAAGTTGGACTGGTCATCTACTGCAACAACTTGATCACCGGCACCAATTGCGAACAAAATTTCCGTAGCAGTCGGTGAAAGGGAAATGATTGCATCTGGCTGTTCTGGAATAACAACGGTCACTCCGTTGTTCTCAATTGTTACCGGGAAACTTGCAGCAGCAGGGGTCTCATTGCCAGTGGAGCTTTCGTTTGATTGGCCACAAGCAGTTAGTAATAATGCGCTAACTGCTACGACCACATGGATTTTCTTGAACATTTTTCTCCTTGTGTGGTCGAAGAAATATCCGACGCAACACACACAAGGTGTGATTCGGCGAACTCTTCCTCGAGAGTTTTTACGACAACCACATTCCCAGGCGACCTGACTTGTGACTGTTCAGTCACTTCACAGTTGCGGGACAGCGTCGGATTTTCACCGAACTTCGCTGGTAACGCGGTATCAGGAGGTTAGCACAGATGAAAGTTGACTTGGTGCAACCCCCAAAAAATAAAAAGCTATTCGGCAGGCTTAAGCGACATCGGACCGTAAACTTCGCGGTCGTCTTCATAAAGAGTTACGGCCTCAACTCCACCGGCAAGAAGCTCTTCCCAAGTTTGGCCAATGAATTCTTCGGCATCAGCTTGAGTTGGAAATTGGGTAACGACAGCTTCAGGTGGGAGAGCAGGTGATGGCGAGCCATCTTCATTTTGATAAATCCAAGTCCACGCCATGATTAACTCTCTCTCGCTTTTCCAACTCTGGCTATGTTGCTATTTCTTAATCTTAGGCGTGACAGGCTTGCCACCGGCTTTAATTCGCGGCGGCGGAATTCTGAATCGTCGAAGTTGCAGGGCCCTTAGAACGCCGTAGGAAACAGCGCCCTTTCGATCAGACTTTGCCGGAAATTCTTTTCGAAGCGATCGTCCAAGAAGGATTCCAACCAAAATTGTGTCGAGCACGACCAAGAGCAAGACACTTGTCCAAACATATACAACTGTGGTTTGAACAGTCGGATTGTTGACCAAGCCAAGAAGTAAAACTACAAATGCAAACGGCACAAAGAATTCGCCGACTGTACGACGACGATCAATGAAGTCACGAACGGCAGCTTTGACGGGACCGGCATCACGACGCGGGAAGTAGGCAGGATCACCAGCCATTAATCCAGCGCGAGACTTAGCGCGAGCTTCGCGATCTCGATCACGTGCTGCTCGACGAGCGGCTTTTGGATCCTTTGGGACAGTTATGCCTTGCTTTCGAGCAGATTCGGCTTCTTTTCGCTTGGGCGTTGGTCGGCCCTTGCCTGATTCGCCTTTACCGGAATCGTTAGCGCCAATTTCATCTACGGTCTCGTCATTACTCATAGCGGTAATGCTAACTTACGAGGATGCGCGTATTAGTAAGCCCAGACTGTTTCACGGGTACGTTGTCTTCCGTTGAGGCAGCAACCGCAATTCGGGACGGCTGGCTTCAGGTTCATCCTGACGATGAAGTGATTATTGCGCCGCTGTCTGATGGCGGCCCAGGTTTTGTTGGCGGCCTGCATGCAGTTTTAGGTGGCGAACTTGTTGCGGCCATAGTGACCGACCCACTTGGCCAAAAAACCCCTGCTCAGTTTCTGTTGCGGGGAAGTGAGGCTTGGATTGAGTCAGCTCAAGCCTGTGGCTTACATCTAATTGGACTCGACAATCGTGATCCTCGAGTAACAACAACATTTGGCGTAGGTGAGTTAATTGTGCAAGCAATTGAACGCGGCGCCACGAAAATCACAATTGGCTTGGGCGGTAGTGGCACGAACGATGCTGGCGCTGGGATGCTTGCCGCGCTTGGAGCTACATCCGATGGCTCACTTGATCTGGGCGGGGCAAAGCTCAAGGAATTGTCGAACGTTGACTTGGGTCCTGCAATAACGAAAGTTTCTGGAATTGAATTAGTCGTAGCAAGTGATGTCGATAACACTTTGCTTGGCCTACGCGGCGCGACTGCGGTTTTCGGACCGCAAAAAGGCGCTGATGAATTCGCGGTCATGGAGCTCGAGGGCGCGCTCGAGAACTTTGCTGGCTTGTGTGGGCGCAGAAGTGATGGCAAGGATCCGGCGGTGGCAATGGGCTCAGGTGCTGCTGGTGGACTTGGCTACGGACTTCTACTACTTGGGGCATCGCGGGTAGCTGGAATCGAAACGGTCCTTGAAATCGTCAAACTTGATGAAGAGATTCAAAAAGCCGATCTGATAATTACAGGTGAAGGCTGCCTAGATGACCAGAGTCTTCATGGCAAAGTCATCGCAGGCGTGGCAAGTCACGCTGCTGCTATCGGTAAACCATGCATTGCATTGGCAGGTGAAGTCAGGTTGGGTAAGCGAGAGTGCGCAACGGCTGGGATTGACTCTGCTTACTCAATGACTGAATTCGCGGGCCGAGAAAGGTCCATGGCTGAGCCTGCTGAAGTTTTGGCAGAGGTTTCCGCTCGAATGTCCCAGACTTGGGGCCGTAGATAACCCAAGCAACATATCTGCTGCTACAAATATCGCTATTTTCACCAGAGTGACGTAGCCTAGAGATAGCAACGGTGACACCGAGCGTTGACTAAGTCTTAGAAAAAACTAAGGCACCGAAGGAGAATCATGACAACTGAAACCGCACAAGAGAGCAGTGTTGTAATCACTGAAACAGCTGCCGTAAAGGTAAGAACTCTGCTTGACCAAGAGGGTCGCGATGATTTAAACCTCCGCATTGCAGTTCAGCCAGGTGGATGTTCTGGCTTGCGTTACCAGTTGTTCTTTGATGATCGCAGCCTTGATGGCGATGTTCGTCAGGAAATCAACGGCGTTGGTGTTGTAGTTGATCGCATGAGCGTTCCTTACCTTGGTGGAGCAGTCATCGATTTCGTCGACACCATCGAAAAGCAAGGTTTCACAATTGATAATCCAAATGCTTCTGGATCATGTGCTTGCGGAGATTCATTTAACTAGTTATTGAAAAAACCGCCCCTGCCTAGGTAGGGGCGGTTTTTTTTGTTAGGCTCAGCGATTGTGCGCATAGCGATTACTGGATCAGTTGCAACTGACCACTTGATGACCTTTCCCGGATTGTTTAACGACTCATTAATGGCAGACCAGCTTCACAACGTGTCGCTGTCATTTTTAGTAGACGACCTGCAGATCCGTCGTGGCGGCGTTGCTGCAAACATCGGCTTTGGAATGGGAGTTTTGGGTGAGACCCCAATTCTGGTTGCGGCCGTTGGTTCTGACTTTGCTGAGTATCAGTTATGGCTAGAAAAACACGGAGTTGATTGCGACCACGTGCACATTTCCCAAACCGCTCATACTGCGCGATTTATGTGCACAACTGATCAAGAACAAAATCAGATTGCATCTTTTTACCCAGGCGCAATGAGTGAATCTGCAACTCTTGACTTGGAAAAGATTTCTGAAAAAGTCGGTGGAATCGACCTAGTCTTGATTGGCGCGGACGATCCCGACGCAATGCGCAAACATACTGTTGCCTGCAAGAACCTGGGTATTCCTTTTGTCGCAGATCCATCGCAGCAACTTCCACGTCTGGATGGCCAACAAACCATAGATGTAGTTGATGGCGCAAAGTACTTGTTTAACAACGAATACGAAGCGACGTTGATTGAACAGCGCACTGGCTGGACATCGGATGAAGTATTGGAACATGTTGGAATTCGGGTGACCACGATGGGAAATAAGGGCGCTCGCATAACATCCCGAGATGGCCTAGATATTTCCGTTCCAGTTGCTCAAGAAAAATCCATTAAAGATCCAACTGGTGTTGGCGACGCATTTCGCGCAGGCTTTTTAACCGGTCTTGGCTGGGGTTTGTCCCCTCAAAGATGTGCTGAAGTTGGCTCGTTGCTGGCAACCTATGTCATCGAAACTATTGGCACCCAGGAATATATTCTTGATGAAGCAGAATTCGTTTCCAGGCTTGAGCAAGCGTATGGAACTGAATGCGCTCAAGATGTGGCAAGTCATTTAGGGAAGTAACTTCTCATGCACAGGGATCTTGAAAATGATTTTCCGGACCCGGTGCTGGCGCCCGATGACATTGACCTAATTGCAATTAGTGCGTTTGATGCAACTGGGTTTCTACTAGAGATCAATCCTGAAATTGATTGGCCCAAGCTCACGCATTTTGGATCTAATTGGAATCCTGAAACTTTACTGTCGGCATATCGCGCAGGGCTGTTTCCAATGCCGTATGAAATCGATGGAGAGGAATCTGCAATCGGTTGGTGGTCGCCGCAATCTCGGGCGATCTTTTATCCAAGCGAGATTCGCGTATCAAAATCTCTAAAGTCTGCGATGAAGAAATTTAACGTCACAGTGAATCAAGACTTCGACGCAGTGATCCGCGCCTGCGGAGATCCTGCCCGTCCAAGCGGCTGGATAAATGACGATGTGATTTCTGCATTTACCGTTTTGCATCAGAATGGCGTGGCCCATTCGATCGAGGTCTGGGATCCTGATGGCACATTGGCTGGTGGCCTGTACGGCGTCGAGCTTGGTGGTGTTTTCGCAGGGGAGTCGATGTTCCATTCGGCTACTGATGCATCCAAGGTTGCCTTAGTTCACTTGGGACAAATAATGAATGATGGTTTGGGACGCATAATCGATACCCAGTGGATGACCAGCCACCTTGATTCGATGGGAGCAAAACCCATTGAGCGCGCGGAATATTGTCGAATATTGCCAAGTCTGCTGGAGACCCCACCCATCTTTTCTGCTTCATCCAGACCGGCTAATTCCTGACGGTGCCGACGGTCCAATCCAAGCCAGATGCAATGCCCGAGGTTCAGCTCGGAGTGAGATCTCCTTGAGCGATTTCGGGAATGTGATTTTGCTCCCTTGGTCGGTCCCAAACCCGGTTATTCCTCGAGTGTGGGGTAGTCTAAGGAGCAAGAAATCCTTGTATTGGTGCGCCTAATGTGCCGTTACTAGATTGAACATGAAGGGCCTAATCACACGTGAAAATCTCAGTGCGTCGAAAGCAAATCAGAGCCATTTCTGCCGGTTTGCTTGGTGCCGTTTTGCTATCCGGGTGTTCAGTCGAAAACGAGTACGGCCGCCTGGGTATGCCAGAGCCTGCAACTGAAGAAGGCAATCGCATCCTTTCCCTTTGGCAGGGTTCGTGGGTTGCTGCGTTGATCGTGGGCGTATTGGTTTGGGGCCTTTTGATTTGGGCAATTGTTGCTTATCGCCGCAAAGAAGGCGACGGCCTTCCAGAGCAAACTCGATACAACGTGCCACTAGAAATTCTTTACACAGTTGCACCGCTACTAATGGTGCTAGCGCTGTTTTACTTCACTCAGCGTGACCAGGCAATTTTGACCAAAGTAGACGACAGCAGTTCACACAGCGTGAATGTTGTTGGCTGGCGTTGGTCATGGGCATTCAACTATGAAGATGAAGGCGTTTACGACGTTGGAACACCAGGGGAGCCACCTGTTCTGTGGTTACCAGTAGATGAAAAAGTAACTTTCGAGCTGACATCGCCTGACGTGATTCATTCATTTTGGATCCCAGCATTTTTGATGAAAATGGACGTGGTGCCGGGTCGAAACAATCAGTTCGCGGTCACTCCTAACACCGAGGGTGTATTCATGGGCAAGTGCGCAGAACTATGCGGCGTCGATCACTCCCGCATGCTTTTTGATGTGAAAGTCGTTTCGCGTGCTGAATACGACGCCCACATTGCAGATCTAAAAGAACGTGGACAAATTGGCAAGCTCGACTCAGGTCGTTCAGAAGTAGCAGGAGTTTCCTAATGGCAATTTTGGATAAGCCGGTAATGACAACGACACAGGTCCCACTTCGTCCACCTGCAAAAAAGGGCAACAAAGTCGTTGGTTGGATGACCTCAACCGACCACAAAGTCATCGGCAACCTGTACATGGTTACATCGTTTGCCTTCTTCGCGATCGCGGGCTTAATGGCGCTCGTAATTCGCGCAGAATTAGCTCGTCCAGGCCTGCAGTTTGTTAGCAATGAGCAGTACAACCAGTTATTCACCATGCATGGCACATTGATGCTTTTCCTATTTGCAACCTCATTGTTTGCCGGATTTGCAAATGCAATCATGCCTCTGCAAATTGGCGCCCCAGACGTTTCGTTCCCACGTTTGAACATGATTAGTTACTGGCTATACCTGTTCGGTGGAATTGTCGTAATGCTTGGTTTCTTAACTCCAGGTGGCGCAGCAGGATTTGGTTGGTTTGCTTACGCACCGCTATCAAACGTCATTAACTCACCAAACGTTGGCTCAGATCTTTGGATTCTTGGTCTGACGATGTCAGGTATGGCCAGCATCCTCGGTTCGGTTAACTTCATTACAACTATTTTCACCATGCGCGCTCCTGGTATGACTATGTTCCGGATGCCAATCTTCACCTGGAACGTTTTGTTGACAAGCGTGCTCGTACTTATGGCGTTCCCAGTTTTAGCTGCCGCAATGTTGATGTTGGAATCTGACCGAAAGTTCGGATCGCAAGTATTTGATGCGGCAAATGGTGGCGCAATTTTGTGGCAGCACTTGTTCTGGTTCTTTGGACACCCTGAGGTTTACATCTTGGCGCTGCCATTCTTCGGCATCGCAACCGAGATCTTGCCAGTGTTTAGTCGTAAGCCAATCTTTGGTTACAAGGGTCTAGTTTTCGCTACGATCGCGATCGCCGGTCTTTCAGTCGCGGTTTGGGCTCACCACATGTACGTAACTGGAGCAGTCAATCTGCCGTTCTTCTCGTTTATGACGATGCTCATCGCCGTGCCTACTGGTGTTAAATTCTTCAACTGGATCGGCACGATGTGGGGCGGCTCAGTTAGCTTTGAAACCCCGATGCTTTGGACGATTGGTTTCTTAACCACCTTCTTGTTTGGTGGCCTTACCGGTGTCATCCTTGCAGCTCCACCACTTGACTTCCACGTAAGCGACTCTTACTTCGTAGTTGCTCACTTCCACTACGTGGTTTTCGGAACCGTAGTGTTTGCAATGTTCGCTGGCTTCTACTTCTGGTGGCCAAAGTTCACTGGAAAAATGTTGGACGAAAGACTTGGAAAGCTACATTTCTGGCTTGTCTTCTTCGGTTTCCACATTACGTTCTTGGTTCAGCATTGGCTTGGTGTCGAAGGTATGCCTCGTAGATACGCGGACTACCTGGCAAGTGATGGATTTACTACGTTGAACATGATTTCTACCGTGGGATCGATTGTGCTTGGCGCATCTACGTTCGTGTTCTTCTGGAACATGTACAAGACAGCGAAGTACGCTCCAAAGGTAACTTCAGATGATCCGTGGGGCTGGGGCAATTCACTCGAGTGGGCAACCTCATGTCCGCCACCGCGACATAACTTTGTTGAGATCCCAAGAATTCGTAGCGAGCGACCAGCGTTTGATCTACATCATCCGGAAGTTGCCGAGATGGAACTTGCAGATCGAAACAAAGCATTTGAACACGCTGCTAATGGATCTAAGGGCTAGAGGTATTTAAATGATTATCGGTGGCAAGCTCTTCGCAGCAGGAACTGCACTCTATTTCCTATTAGGTGCCGTTTATTGGTTTATGAGCGGCGACGTAATTGGAACTTCGTTGCTAGCCCTTACTGGTGGCCTGGCGTTCCTAGTCTCGTTTTACGTCCTATTTACATCTAAGCGAGTAGGCGCCCTTCCAGAAGACAACGAATATGCATTGATTTCAGATGCAGACACCGATTACGGGTTCTTCTCGCCTCATTCTTGGTGGCCATTTGCAATCGGTGCCTCAACATTCATCTTTGTATTGGGCTTCGTGTTTGCCCGCTGGATGATGGTTGTTGGGCTTTTCGCACTAATGATGGCGATTTATGGATTGGTTTTCGAGTACTACCGCGGCCAATTCGTAAAGTAACTCGACGCAACATTGCTTGTGACTGGCTCCTTTAGGCTCGGCGTCGCTTGCGCGGTAGGTGCGCTCGCAGGCCGCCTTTCTAAAGCACTTGGTCGTGGACGCGGGGAAACCTTAAGTGGCAGGGTTATTCTCGCAATCGATCCGCAGGCCATTTCAAAACTTAGTTCGGGCCGAGATGTTGTTGTGGTTTCTGGCACCAACGGCAAAACTACTTCTACAAAAAACTTGGCTACGATCCTTCGAGACTTTGCTGGAGAAGGTGTAAGTACTAGCGAGTCTGGTGCCAATATGCCTGCTGGAATTGCTGCACTGCTGGCGCAAAGCCCAAGAAACCGCTTTGCTGTAATTGAGTGCGATGAAATGTACTTGCCAGATATGTATCGCCAGCTCGCACCAAAAGTTGTGGTCCTGCTAAATCTTTCCCGAGACCAACTCCATCGGACTGGGGAAGTTCGCAAGGTAGCGAATTTGTGGCATGAGGCTTTTTCAAGAGATGACGTAACACTTGTCATTGACAGAGATGACCCGTTTCTCGAGTACGCAGCAGCTAATGCTGGTCATGTGATTCGGGTTTCATTCAATGGCCGGCGCCATCCAGATGCCGCAACTTGTCCGAATTGTGCAGCTATCTTGAATTGGTCATCAGGAGATTACGCATGCCCGTGTGGTCTTGGTAAACAGTTACCAGATGTCCGAGCCGACAAAAGACTTGATGGTCCGCAGCGAAACACAGTTCTTGTGATTGAAGCAGCCAGATTAATGGGTGCCGAAATTCTGGCTGACGAAGCACAGGACCTGATCAATAAGTCGCCAGATCGAATTCACGACTTCATGGTGTCAGATAAAAAAGTTCCAACCCACCTAGCTAAGAATCCTGAAAGCTGGAGACAGGCACTTGGAGATGTGACTTCAGATCAAGTGGTGCTGTCGGTAAACGCCCGTGGAATAGACGGGCGAGATACGTCTTGGTTGTGGGACATTGATTACTCTGCACTCTTGGGTAAGAACGTTGTATGCACCGGCGAAAGGCGCCTTGATGTGGCTTACCGGTTAAGCGTGCAAGGAATAGAAGTGTCAGTGGCCTCAAGTTTTTCGAAAGCAGTCGAGAATTTTCCAGCCGGGCCGATTCAGGCAATTGTCAGCTACACGGCATTTCAAGACCTACTCACCAGCGAATTGGGTATCAGCCAGGGTAAGAGTGGCTCCCGATGACTCTGACAATCGTTCGCCTTTATCACGACTTACTAGGTACATATGGAGATCAAGGTAATGCCGAGATCTTGGTACATCGCGCCAAAGCGCGGAACCTAGATGTTGAGTTAATCGAAGTGACGCCAGGAATGGCAGTACCTCGGACAGGTGACATTTACCTATTGGGTGGCGGGGAAGATGGTCCACAATCGGCAGCCCTGGAAATGCTTAAGACTGATGGCGGGCTAAATTACGCCGCTGCCGGCGGGGCAACAGTGCTTGCAATCTGTGCCGGTTTTCAAATCATTGGCGAAACCTTGCCGGATTCCGACGGTAAGGCAACTTCAGGACTCGGCCTAGTTGACGCTCACACAATCTATGATCAATCGCCTAGAAGCGTGGGGGAGCTTGTAATTCAACCCAATCGCGGCGGCTTACCGCTCTTAACTGGCTTTGAAAATCATCAAGGCCTAACTCGCTTAGGTAAGGAAATGCCACAGCTTGGCCTAGTTCGCAGGGGGATCGGAAACGGCTTTGATCATAAAGAGGGTGTTTGGCACGGAAATGTATTCGGAAGCTACATGCATGGGCCAGCCCTTGCCAGGAATCCAGAACTAGCTGATGCGGTTTTGCAGTGTGCTGTGGGCCCAATGAAGGCATTCGACGACCAACTGGCCCAGGCATTTGCACAAGAACGCCGGATGACTTTAGGCGGAATGACAAACTAAAGATAAATCTTGAAAACTAAAAACCCCGCTGGCCAACTTGGTCAACGGGGTTTTTAGTTTAATTAGTGCTGGCTGATTTCCTTTAGGTGAGATTCAGCTTCGTGTAATTCGTGTGCGGCATGTTCTGCTGCTGCACGCATTTCCTCATCGGTTGGAGTTGGAATCACGTCTGAGTAGAACCACTGGGAAAGCTTGGCTCGAGCTATGGACTTCGCTGCCTTTGGATTGCGAACTCCATTTGCATCGACTGCAGATGGCAATTCCATAGGTACGACATCTGCCTTTGCAAGTAGCTTTGCCTTTTCTGCTTCGCCGATTGGCTCATGAATTTCGATGAATTCACCATTTGGTAAGCGAAGGATTCGACCAGTTTCGTAACCGTGAAGCAGTTTGTCGTTATCACGACGCTGCAGCCCAAGGCAGATGCGCTTTGTTAAGACAAATGCCAGTGGTGGAATGACGAACAGCAAGAACCGGAAGGTCCAGGTGATCTGATTAATCGAAAGGTTGAAAGCTGAGGCGATGATGTCATTGCCACCAGAGATCACCAGGATCATGTAGAACGACAGTGCCATAACGCCCAGACCAGTGCGAGTCGGTGCGTTTCGTGGACGATCCAATAGGTGATGTTCGCGCTTGTCGCCAGTCGCCCAAGCTTCGATCCATGGGTACAAGCCAAGAGCCGTAAACATGATGCCTGGAATCACCAGCGCTGGCACCAGGATGTTCCAACTAAAGGTGTAACCAAAAAGATTTGATTCCAAGTTCGGCATCAAGCGCACAGCACCATCAAGCCATCCGATGTACCAGTCAGGCTGTGAGCCAGCTGTTACCTGGGAAGGTGTGTATGGGCCGTATAGCCATACCGGGTTGATCGTTACCAAGGCAGCGATTAGAACGGTAATTCCAAACACCACGAAGAAGAAGCCGCCTGCTTTTGCCATGTAGATAGGGAACAAGCGGAAGCCAACTACGTTGCTCTCCGTGCGACCTGGGCCAGGGAATTGGGTGTGCTTTTGGTAGAACACCATGATTAAGTGCACAGTGATCAGGGCCAACAAAATGCCTGGAATCAGCAAGATGTGAATTGAATACAGTCTTGGCATGATGTCAGTTCCTGGGAATTCTCCGCCAAATAGGAACATTGCAACGTATGTTCCAACTAGTGGAATTGCCTGGATGATTCCTTGCGCAATGCGAAGACCAGTTCCGGACAATAGGTCATCAGGAAGTGAGTAACCCGAGAAGCCTTCTAGGAGTGCAAGAACCAAAAGCAAGGTTCCAATCACCCAGTTGATTTCACGAGGCTTGCGGAATGCACCTGTGAAGAAAACTCGAAGTAAGTGAACCGATACTGCGGCGGTGAAGAAGAGCGCAGCCCAGTGGTGAATCTGGCGCATCAAAAGTCCACCACGAACGTCAAATGAGATCGCTAGCGTTGAAGAGTACGCCTCAGACATCTTTACGCCCTTAAGCGGAACGTAAGAACCGTTGTAGATAACTTCTGTCATCGATGGGTTGAAGAACAAAGTTAGGTATGTACCTGAGAGAAGCAAAATAATGAAGCTGTAGAGCGCTACTTCTCCAAGCATGAAAGACCAGTGGTCAGGGAAGACCTTGTCAACAAGACGCTTTGTGAAGCTGGCTGAAGCCAGGCGGTCATCTATGTAGTAACCGACGGCACCACCTTTAGTGGTTGGCGCAGCGTGCGCTGGTGCCTGAATTGATTCTTCGGTTGTGCTCATCCGCGCTCCCAGAAACTAGGTCCTACTGGTTCATTAAATCCACTTTGGGCAATTAGGTAACCCTCAGCATCAACTGTGATCGCAAGTTGTGGCATGCGTCGTGCAGCTGGTCCGAAAACCACATTGCCCGAGTCTGATAGATCAAACGTAGACTGGTGGCACGGACACAGCAAGTGGTGAGTGCGCTGTTGGTAAAGTGATGTTGGACACCCTAGGTGGGTACAAATCTTTGAGAAAGCCAAGATTCCTTGGTAATCCCAAGCATCTCCCTGCTGGGACACAATATCTGCTGGATCCATTCGAACAATGATGATGGAAGCCTTACCGCGCTGGTTAAGGTTCATCTCTTCATGTTCGATTTCCATCAAGTTTTCAGGTACGGCATTAATGAGGCCACCTAGTGGAATGTCCGAAGCCTTGATCTTTTTGTAAGTGGCATCTGTTACCAAGTGGATGCCCTTATCCCAAATGGTTTCGCGCAACCGAGTACCAGGAAGTGGTCCAAGATCACGAAGCAAAACGATAAGTGGGACTGGGAATAGCGCTAGTGCGCCAAGAAGAGAGCGGCGAATAATCTTTCGTTCTCTAAAGCCAGATTCTGCAGCACCTCGCTGCAGGCTGGATTGCACGGCAGCGCGCTCTTCGTTTGTAGAGGTTAAGGCGTGACGCTCTTGGATTACTTCCTCATCTGGCATCAATTTCTTTGCCCAATGAATTGCACCCAATCCGATTAACAGGATTGCCATACCGAAAGTGAATCCGATGGCGAGGTGATTTGCGTTCAGTGTGCCGATCACAGGAATCGTAATCAGTTGATCAGCCGGCACCTTTATGAAGGCGACAATAAACAGGATGATCATCAAAGATGACAAACCAAACATTGTCGCTACTTGGCGCTCCGCCCGAACTGCAGCTTTAGGATCAATGTCCGCTTTGCGTGGAACGTGAGGTTCCATTGGGAAAACGGTAATGCCGCTGATTAAATCTTTTCCGTCCTTGGCGCCATATGGGTCACCGGTTGGATGCTCTAATTCGTTCATTACTTTGCTTTCGCTCCGATCCATACTGCGGCAACGATAAGTACGCCAAGGCCAACCACAAAGATGAATAGTCCTTCAGTTACGGGACCCTGACGTCCAAGGCTGAATCCGCCTGGGCTTTCGTTCTTCTGAAGTTCAGTTACGTAGGCAATGATGTGCTTCTTGTCTTCAACACTTAAAGTGCTATCTGCAAAGACCGGCATTGCTTGTGGTCCAGAAACCATTGCTTCGTATAGGTACTTAGCATCTGAATTCATCAGACTTGGTGCCTTGCGCCCTTCGGAAAGTGCGCCACCAACACCGGATGCGCCATGACACTGAGCGCAGTTAGTGCGGAATAGTTCGCCACCAAGTGCTAATTCGGCATCTGTAGTGTCAAGCATTTCGGCAGTTGGGATGCCAGGTCCGGCACCTAAAGTTGCGATGTAAGCAGCAAGGGCTGCAGTTTCTTCTTCGTTGTAGGAAGGCATTTTTGGCATTGCCTGGACGCCTGGAGCGGCTAGCGGCATACGTCCAGTGCCGACCTGGAAGTCTACGGATGCAGCGCCAACTCCAAGTAGGGAAGGACCGTCAGATGCACCTTGGGCTGCAAGTCCGTGACAAGACGAGCATCCCTCTAGGAATAGTTGCTTGCCTTGCTCAACTTGAGTTTCAGTCTGTACTGCGGCCTTTGGCGCAGTCTGCGAACTAACTGCTGCATAGGCCGCACCTGTAGTACCAAGTGCCACCGCTAGAACAGCAAACAATGCCGCTGGATGTCTTTTGCTGAGAGCCACAGATTTCCTTTTCAGTTTCGGTTATTTCAAGATTGTTTAGTTTGGGGACGAAGGCTTACTTGATCAGGTAAATCGTTGCAAACAATGCAATCCAAACCACGTCGACGAAGTGCCAGTAGTAAGAAACCACGATCGCAGTTGTTGCTTGTTTGTGTGAGTAAGTCTTAGTTGCGTAAGTGCGCGCCAAGACGAACAAGAACGCAATCAGACCACCGGTAACGTGCAAGCCGTGGAATCCAGTTGTTAAGTAGAAAGCTGAACCATAGGCATTTGAAGAAAGCGTCATTCCTTCGTGAACTAAAACTGAATATTCGTAAACTTGGCCAGCCACGAAGTAAAAGCCCATCAGGAAAGTTATTACGAACCACTTACGCAAGCCCTTTACGTCGCCTCGCTCAGCAGCGAATACGCCCAGTTGGCAGGTAACGGAAGAAAGCACCAAAATCGTGGTGTTGAACGAAGAAAACGGGATGTTGAGTAATTCGACTTCTTCTGCCCAAAGTTCAGGGTTTACTGAACGCAAGGTGAAGTACATCGCAAATAGCGCTGCGAAGAACATCAATTCACTGGATAGCCAAACGATGGTTCCAATGGACACCATATTTGGACGTTCGGCTTGACTTGGGACTCTAATGGCAGAAGCTGTACTCACACCCCGAGTTTACCCGCCACCTAGCGGAATATCCCCACAGGATGGCCTGATATTGCCTCGATGTGATCTATTGCATTTTGGGGCCTCAAATTACCTCTCGGGTGCCCCCGTCAGATACTCTTTTGGAGTGTCAAACGCGATTCCCACTCTCAAAGTACTTGTCTACAGTGACGATTCCGCCGTCCGTGCGAGCGTAAAGGTCAGCCTTGGGCGCCGACCATCCGTAGATTTCGGAGAAATCGAGATTCTCGAGTGTGCAACTCAGCCGGCAGTCCTGGCAGCGGTTGATTCCAAGCCTTTTGATCTACTGATTCTCGATGGCGAAGCAACACCTTCTGGTGGCATGGGACTTTGTCGCCAGCTCAAGGATGAAATTTATAACTGCCCACCTGTATTGGTGCTGGTTGGGCGAGTGGATGATCGCTGGCTAGCAACATGGTCGCGTGCCGATGCCGTTGTAGCTCATCCGATCGATCCGCGCGCAATCGTGCATGCCTGCCTAGATTTACTCAAATCTCGAAATTCAATTTCCCAATAGGGAAAATCGATTATGAGTGACGCAAGTTGGAAGCAAGTTCTTGGGACATTAGTTTCTGGCGAAGACCTAACTTTTGATCAAGCGTTCTGGGCAATGAACGAAATGATGTCCGGTACTGCGACTGATGCACAACTTGCAGGCCTCGTAATTGGCCTTCGGGTTAAGGGTGAAACTCCCCAAGAAGTAAATGGAATGGTTAAAGCAATGCTTGCCAATGCCGTTGAAGTTAACTTAGATCGAATCGCGGTTGATGTAGTTGGCACCGGTGGTGATGGTGCTCACACAGTCAACATTTCAACGATGTCCGCACTTACTGTCGCTGGCGCTGGTTTCCCTGTCCTAAAGCATGGCAATCGAGCAATCTCCTCTAAGGCAGGCACGGCGGACGTGCTGGAAGCCCTCGGCGTAGCCATAACCATGCCAACTAATTTGCTCTCATCTTGTTTAGCTGAGGCCGGCATTGCATTTTGCTTTGCGCCTTCACATCACCCAGCAATGAAGTACGCCGCAAATGTTCGCAAAGAACTTGGGGTACCGACAGTGTTCAACGTGCTAGGACCGTTATCAAATCCTGGGCAGCCTAAAGCGGCACTTTTGGGATGTGCAGATATTCGTCTAGCACCAGTTTTGGCACAGGTTCAGTTAGATCGTGGATTCAAGTCAATAGTTGTTCGAAGCACGGATGGCTTAGATGAATTATCGACATCCGCGCCAACCCAGATTTGGGATGTCACATCAGGCGAACTTCGAGAATCAATTTTGACTCCAAGCGAATTAGATTTAGAGCCGGCCACATTAGAACAATTACGCGGTGGAGATGCTCAATTCAATGCCCAGGTTGTTCGAGAGATTCTTGCTGGTCGGTCTGATGGCAATTTTGCAGCAATCCGAGATGTCGTTGCCTTAAACGCGGCAGCGACGATGGTTGCTTACGATGCCGCAACTGAGGCCAAGCGCTTTGGCGAAATAACAGATTCGACCGTTGCGCGCATTGCACGTGCACTTCCTGTTGCGTATAGCTCGTTGGATACCGGAGCGGCTAGATCTCTTTTAGACGTATGGGTTTCGATTAGCCAGCGTTTCGCGCTAGCTGCCAACTAATTCATTTGCTCTAGCCTTAGCGTGAATTGGATGAAGCCAAGTGTGGCCTTCGCTGATTTCCACTAGGCGAGTAACGCCATCTCCAAGCCACTTGAGGATAAGTTCAATTTCAGAAACTAGCGTTGGCAAACCAATATCGGTTGGCATTGAGTTCTTTAGGTTTTGAACATAAGGCTTAGGGTCAACGCCTGGCGGAGCCACAACCCCAGCTGCAAATCGACCATGTGAAAATCCATGAATATCCCAGCCACCCAATGGGTTAAGTTGCGCGGCAATAAGTAATGGAATGGATGAGATTTCTCGCAATTTACTGGAGCGATGGACCCCATCTTCGAGCGCATGCATTCGGTCGCGCACTACTGCAGCGTCCTCAAATTTTTCATCATGAACTAGATCTACAATTTTTTCCATCAGCTTGTTCGAAACTTCCGAGGAAATTCCCGTCAGAATTAAACTCGCCTCAGCCACTATCTCTTCATAGCCAACTGTGTTGGCGCCGGTTAAGCACGGTGCGATACAGCGCTTCATTTCGTACAACACACATGGCGAAATTGAGGACTTGCTGGTTATCCGTTCTTTACATTGCCGCAATTCGGTTGCTTGATGAATCGCGTGCATCGCAAGTTCGGCACTAACTCCATTTGCAAACGGACCGATTGCCGTGCGTTCGGAATTTGGCAAAGTTGATTGCCTCGATAATGAAAGTCTCGGGAATCGTTCATCGGTTAACGTTACCCAGGTAGTTTTTTCTGGGTTTTTAGAGCGGAAGTTATACGTTGGCCGCAGTTCGTTAATCATTCGTAATTCTCGAATTTTTGCTTCTAGCGAAGTGGCACATACATGCGCATCAACCCGCTGGGCAAGTTCCACCATTGATGTCATTCGCCTACGAGTTTCGGCGGCAGTGAAATATGACATGACACGTTTCTTAATGTTTGTTGATGTCCCAACGTAAAGTGGGCGATTGTTGCCATCGTAGAAAATGTAAACGCCTGGGAGCTCTGGAAGGCCGTCTGCCAGATAACGCTTGCGCCTTCGCTTTTCTGTGGCTGGACCACTAAAAGTTTGCAGTCCTTCCAGATCGTGTACTCCCAAATTGCCAACTCTTTCAATCAATCCATGTAGAACCGAAACCGTTGCACGAGCGTCATCAAGAGCTCGGTGAGTGGGGCTTACGGGTGCACTAAAGAACTGCGCCAATGTGCCAAGCTTTCGATTCCTTACTTCATCTTTACGAAGTATCTTTCGAGCTAAAACAACGGTGTCTAGAATCGGTGGTTTTGGCCACGCAACATCAAATTTGTCACAAGCAGCCTTCAAGAATCCAACATCAAAAGGTGAGTTATGCGCGACTAAAACTGGTTGGTCACCGGATTCAAAGTTTGCAAATGCCAAGAATTCTCGAACTGCAGATTCAACCGTTGGAGCTCCTGCTAAATGGTGATCTGTGATTCCAGTCAGTACCGAGATAAATGCTGGGATAGGTACCCCTGGAGCGCAAAAAGTTCTAAATTCTCCGACAACCTCGCCGCCGCGAACTTTTACTGCTCCAATTTCAGTTATGCCAGCGTCAACTGGCTTGCCACCTGCGGTTTCAAGGTCAACAACCACAAAAGTTGTTTGCGAAAGAGGTTGCCCAATGTCAGCAATTGTCAGTGCCTGAGTACCGGCCTGAGTACCGGCCTGAGTACATTCCTGGGCATTCGCATGAAGATCTGACGCCATTCTTGACTGCGTTTCAGGGCTCAGACTCATATGGGGACTTTACTTGCAATCTCTGACAATTCCAGGTTTGGGTGTGTCGGTGAGTCTGGCCGTTCGACACGAAATCACAAACTGTCAGTGGGTAATCATATGTTCTTAATTAGTAAGTCGCTGGAAGATTTTTAGGAGTTCCAAATGTTGATTGATTGCTCTAGTTGCGTGATGCGTGACATCGCATGTTCAGATTGTGTCGTTACCGCACTATTAGGTCCAATGCCGGTTTCCCTTGAACCGCATAAGGAAGTTCTAGATGTTCTGGCATCGGCAGGCTTGGTGGCGCCATTGCGATTAATTAAGGGGGATGCAAGTCCAGAGCAATCCACTGCTCTCGCGCAGTAAGCAACCTCTCAACCACCTGGTTAGATACGGCAAGATGTATCTATGAGTCGCACCCTAATCATCACAAATGATTTCCCGCCACGTCCTGGTGGGATTCAAACTTTTGGGTACGAAATTGCAAAAAGATTTGAGCCAGAATCGCTAACAGTACTTACATCGAACTGGGAAGGCGCATTGGAATTCGATGCCGCTCAAGAGTTCAAGATCGTAAGAGCTGAAACTCGGACGCTACTGCCATCGAAAAGAACCTTGCGAATGGCACTGGAGATCGTTGAATCTGAAGACATAACAAGAGTTCTGTTTGGAGCTGCAGCCCCACTTGGCTTGTTAGCCGCACCCCTTCGAAAATCAGGTGTTCAAAACATCGTCGGCATGACACATGGCCATGAAACCGGGTGGGCAATGACCCCAGGCACTAGGCAGTTATTGCGCAAAATTGGAAATGATACAGATTTCCTCACTTACATCAGTGAATACACGCAACAAAAAATCGCTAAAGCATTAAGCCCAGAAGCATCGAAGCGAATGCGACGAATTACTCCTGGAGTTGATGTCACCGAGTTCTCGCCACTTAATGCTGCCGCAGGAAAACAGCTGCGCGAAAGCTTGGGTTGGCTGGAGCGACCTGTAATCGTTTGCGTTTCAAGAATCATGGCTCGCAAGGGACAAGATGAGTTAATCCGCGCCTTGCCGAAAGTGCATGAAACAACTCCTAACGCCAGCTTAATTATCGTTGGCGATGGCCCGTATCGAAAAGATCTAGAGCGATTAGTAGCGAGGTCTGGTCTTGAGAATTTCGTTCATTTGACCGGAAAGGTAAGCCAAGAAGATTTATCAAAGTGGTACGCCGCCGGAGATGTTTTTGCAATGCCGTGCCGTACCCGCGTCGGCGGCTGGGATGTTGAAGGGCTTGGCATCGTATTCCTAGAAGGATCAGCTACCGGCTTGCCGGTTATTGTGGGGGATTCTGGCGGCGCAACAGATGCAGTCATCCCTGGCGAAACTGGATTTTTAGTTAACGGCAAAGATACCGATGAGATCGCTGACCGTGTTTCCTACTTACTGAACTATCCACTGGCCGCTAAAGCGATGGGCGAGGCAGGCCGCAATTGGGTTACCAGCGAATGGACTTGGGATCAGAACTTCAAGAAACTTGATGGCTTGCTGTCTGGCCTAGATTTTGCCGACTAATTTCCTGCATGTTTTTCCAAGCAATACCTGTTGCCCAAAGCAGTGTAAATATGCGGATGGTGTGGGCAGCAACCGCTACCGCACCTCCTTGTTGCAAGTGAATGTAGAGCCAAGGGTAAACAAGCTGGCCTAGTCCAGTACTTATCAAAATAAGAATGAAAATCTTTCGGAAGTTTTTCTGCGGGTTAAAAGCACACATTGCTAGTAAGCCAAATACCCAGACCATGTACTGCGGGGACAAAACTCGACTTGTGACGATCGAGACCAAAATTGCCAAGAATGCAATGTCGGCAGGATTAGCTTGACTAAGTTTTCCAAAGATTCGCCAGTAAAAGAGGATCCCCAACAACAAGATGCCAATCAACGTGATGACTAGGGACACAACCTGGGTTCCAGAAGATACAACTTCTATGGCACCAAATTGGAATGCTGAAGCAACCGAACTGGGACCAGCATTCCAGAGTTGGTAGGGAAGCGCACCGACAGATTCAATTTGTAGGCCACGAGATTTTTGACCTCCGATAAATGAAAAACTGTCTTCCCACCAAAGGCTCAATAACAAACTGCCAACGGCAAAGGTTGCTACAAACCACGTCATCACCCTTAGTGCCATGCCTTTGGGCGTTGCTATTAAAAGTAGTACTGGCCACACCTTGAGTAATGCGCCGATGGCAATTGCTGATCCGAATTTGCGAGACTGACCAACAAAAAGTAACGCAACTACTGCCGCTAGTGTCACAAACACATCAAATCGACCCAAGATAATTGGTCCAATTACAAGGGGTGCGATCATCCAGATAGTTGCAGGATTCAGGTTGTTTTGCTCTCGTCCGCGTTGCAGTATGAGCGTAAAGATAGCCAAGTCCGCAACTGCTGCGAGAAAAACAAACCCCACAGTGTTTCCTGCTATTAAATACCCGAGGAGAAACACCACAGCAGCTAGTGGCGGATACTGCCACATTGGATCATTTATCGGAAAGTGCGAATCAGCTATGTTGCCAGCCCACCAGTCATACAAGCGAACATCACTAAACAAGAACTCAGATCCGGGATAAGCAATTACACCAAAACCTGATAGCAATACCCAAACTCTTGTAGTTGCCCAACCCAAGGTCAAGGGCATTACTCGCATAGCTATCCGATCTAGTTAAATAATTGCAGCTTGGTTAGGAGTAAAGGCCATCAATTACGTTGGCGAAGTCTTGGACGATCAAATGGCGACGGATACTCATCTTTGGAGTCAAGTAACCATTATCGATCGTTAAGTCCTCTGGCAAGATCACGAACTTCTTGATTGCTTCGGAATTTGATACCGCTTCATTTGCGACATTGACGGCCTTCTGAACTAACTCTCGCACATCTGCATTGTTGACAAGTTCAGTCATGGATGCAGATTCGATGTTGTTAGCAGCCAAAATCTGTGGCAGCGCATCTTGATCCAAGGTGACCAATGCTCCGATGAACGGCTTGGCGTCTCCGACCACAACACATTGACTGATGATTGGATTAGCGCGAAGTCGATCTTCCAGAACTGCAGGTGCAACATTCTTTCCACCGGCAGTAACAATAAGTTCTTTCTTGCGACCAGTGATCCGCAGGAAGCCTTCACCGTCAATTTCTCCGATGTCACCAGTTCGGAACCAGCCATCTGATGTCATAACTTCGGCAGTTGCCGCTTCATTGTTCCAGTAACCAGAAAATACGTGTGGTCCCTTGAGCAAAATTTCGCCGTCGGATTCGATCCGAACGCCAGTGCCAGGTAGTGGGCGACCAACGGAACCTATCTTCAATGATGTTGGCAGGTTTAACGTACTACCGGCAGTGGTCTCAGTAAGTCCATAGCCTTCAAGAATGATCAGGCCAATGCCACGGTAGAAATGGCCTAGCCGAGCGCCTAATGCCGCGCCACCTGAGATTGCATGGGTAACTCGTCCGCCCATTGCGTGACGTAGTTTGGAATAAACCAATTTGTCGAACAAGCCATGTTGGATTGTTAGGCCTTTTGAGACATGGCCATGATCAAGTGCTTCACTGTATGCAATTGCCACTGCTGCTGCTCGATCGAAAATCTTTCCCTTAACTGGGCTGGCTTCATGAGCTTTCGCAGCAGAGCCATTGAATACCTTTTCAAATACTCTCGGCACAGCCAATAGGAATGAAGGCTTAAAGGACCCTAAGTCCTTAAGGAGCGATGCCGGATTAGGGCAGTGACCGATAGTTACTTCACCGCGCAGCATTGCAACTTGAATCAAGCGACCGAATACGTGGGCTAGTGGCAAAAAGATAAGGGTGGATGCTTCCGGAACATCGAAAACTTCTGGCACTGCCTTAACCAAGGTGTCAACCTCGGCGATGAGGTTGCCGTGCGTAACAATGCAACCCTTTGGTCGTCCAGTTGTGCCGGAGGTGTAGATCAAAGTTGCTGGATCATTTGGGCCAGCAGCGGATCTGCGAGCCTCCAAGTCGGAGTCGGAGATAGCTGCGCCCTTGGCAGCAAGGTCAGCCAAAACATCATCACCAAAAACATATGAATGTGTCATGTGTGGAACTTGCGCGGCGATTGGGTGGAATGCGTGCGTGGTGCGTTGGGCCTCGAAGAAGGTGGCAACCACATGGGAGTCGGAGATGATCCACTCAACTTGCTCTGGAGATGAAGTTTCATAAATCGGAACCGTGACACAGCCGGCGTACCAAATTGCATAGTCAGCCACAGTCCACTCGTATCGAGTTCGCGACAAAATTGCGATTCGATCTCCAGGTTGTAGCCCATCGGCGATTAAGCCTTTTGCAACTTTTCGTACCTGATCTCTAAACTCAGCGGCAGTAATCGTTGACCACTCATCATCAGTTTGAATTGAGATAGAAGGAAAGCTTGGGTTTCGGGTAAACAGATCTTCGATTTGATCTGTCACATTCCCTGCAGACACTGGCGGAATGTTGGCCGGTACAGATAACTCGCGCAATTTGGCACCTCTCAATAAAAAGCCTTAAGAGAGGGTAACCCAGGAATTCAATTTTCAGCCGCGAAACCCAGAAAAGTTACCATTTACCAGGTCGGAGATTGCTGATCCGCCCTGCGTTGGTTACCGTAAGGGTTGTGTCTGATCGCGATAACTTTTACAAGTTTCTCAAGAAGATTGCCATTGGCCCGGCAATTGAGGTTGCGTTCCATCCATGGGTTGAGGGACTTGAGAATATTCCAGATACCGGACCGGCAATTTTGGCAAGTAACCACCTGTCTTTCTCTGATTCAATTTTTCTACCAATCGCAGTTCCGAGAAAAATCACATTCATGGCCAAGAGCGAGTATTTCGAAGGTAGTGGAATCCGCGGTAAGGCCACTGCTGCATTCTTTCGAGGTGCAGGACAGGTTCCCGTGGACCGTACCGGAGGTAATGCGGGGACTGCAGCAATAAGTACTGGAGTTCGACTTCTTGGGGAAGGCCACCTGTTAGGTATTTATCCCGAAGGTACTCGCTCGTCGGATGGGCGCCTATATCGAGGAAAGACTGGCGTAGCTCGCATGGCTCTTGAGGCCCGAGTCCCAGTGATTCCAGTGGCCATGATCAATACCGAGATGGTGCAACCAATCGGAAAGACGCGACCTAACTTTGGTGTCGAGGTTGGCATTCGAATTGGTGAGCCATTAGATTTCTCGCGCTATTACGGAATGGAAGATGATCGGTTTGTTTTGCGTTCACTAACCGATGAAATTATGTATCGAATTATGGACTTATCCGGTCAAGAATATGTCGATAAATACGCATCGCGCTCAAAGCGCTCAACATAAAGCTTCGGTTAATGATTTAGCGGCAAGCCTTTTGGCTGCTTGATTTCAGCAAGAAGTTCATCAAACCACGGCTGCTCGGTATTGAATGGCTTAGCTCCCGCAACTCGATCAAATTCACAAGCCCGAATTACATTAGTTTGATCTTCGTCCTGTCCAACTAGGCCACTAACTCCAGTTAGGGCACTTGCCACGGCAACGACGGCACAGGCTTTGATTAGTTCACGATCCTTTGCATTTGCCGGAGCCGAACGTGAGAAGTAGCCACTCTTTTGCACTAAAACTTTTTCCGCGCCGATCATTGGTGCAAACTGATCTGCAAACCACGCACCAGGGTTAATCTTGTCGATCTTTACGTGCCCAAATGGATCAAGTGGAACATCTTCACCGCGTTGCTTCATTTCGGCCACGATGGAATCAACGCCAGCACCTTCGGAAAGAAAAATATTTACGTTTCCAACTTCATTCATTACGGAAGAAAGTCGACTAGCTTCTTCAGCTAAATCTAACTGCAGTTCGGGGATGTACACCGCATGAACTTCTCGATTTTGTCGAGCCACTCCAAGGTCGGGCAGCCAGGTGATGTCATCGAGCAATTTGCGATAAGCAACAGCAGTAGCAGCGGTTAACCAGCCACAGTGCCGTCCCATTACTTCATGAACAATTAGCATTTTTTGGTTTGAACTATGTTCGGAAACTATGTTGCTGAAATGACGTGCGCCTTCATCGGCAGCAGTCCAAGCTCCAAGGGATTGTGCAATTGGGTAGACATCGTTATCAATTGTTTTGGGTAGGCCAACTACACCAAGACCGTAGTTGTTCGTTGCTAGGAACGCAGCAAGATCAGCAGCTGCAGTATTAGTGTCATCCCCACCAATGGTGTGCAGAACATCAACACCGTCGGCAATCAATTGATCGGCAGCTACTTGCTGTGGGTCTTGACCAGGGGAGACTAAACCACGCTTTACGCAATCTTCAACGTTTGTGAGTTTCACTCGAGAGTTGCCAATCGGACTGCCGCCAAACCCTTGTAATAGGTGGGCTTGGCTGCGAATCGATGGCGTGATAGTGATTGAATCCCCGAGCAATAACCCTCGGTACCCGTTGCGGTAAGCGATTATTTCAACATCGGGTGCAACTTTTGTGTATTCCTCAATAAGCGCACCAACTGCGGAAGATAAACACGGCGCTAGGCCACCTGCGGTGAGGAGTGCGACTTTTTTGATGGCCATATCGCAATTCTAGTCGCGGGTCGCATACCGAATGGGATTTGCAGATTTAGTGAACCACGATATTCGCGACTAATCTAGGGATGTGAGTGAAATTTCATGGCCTAATCTGCCAGCAGCCCAGCAACCAGTATGGCCATCGCCTGAAGCCTTAGTTGAAGCCCAAAAAGTATTAGCTGCCTTGCCGCCGCTCGTTTTTGCCGGTGAATGCGATGAACTCATGTCCAAACTGAGCGATGCAACAAATGGCGATGCATTCGTATTGATGGGTGGCGACTGCGCGGAGACATTTGCTGCCAATACTGCAGATTCGATTCGCGCCAGACTCAAAACTGTTCTCCAAATGGCGATTGTTTTGTCTTACGGTGCTTCAATGCCTGTAGTAAAGATTGGCCGCATTGCTGGACAGTACGGCAAGCCAAGAAGCTCAGCTGAAGAAACGATAGATGGAGTTTCACTGCCGTCCTACCGCGGCGATGCCGTTAACGGACTTGAGTTCACAAAAGAGTCTCGCCAGCCAGACCCAATGCGATTGGTACAGACTTACCACGCGAGTGCTGCCGCATTGAATCTAGTGCGCGCATTCACTCAAGGCGGATACGCAGATTTACGTGAAGTCCATTCCTGGAACCAAGATTTTGTAAGTGAATCAACACCTGGCAAGCGCTACGAAGAAATGGCAGAAGAAATTGATCGCGCCCTTTCATTCATGACTGCCTGCGGCGCAGATCCCGAAGAGTTCAAACGTGCTGATTTTTACGCAAGTCATGAAGCGCTCTTACTTGATTACGAAAAAGCTTTAACTCGCGTAGATTCCAGAACTGGAAATCTTTATGACGTATCGGGTCACTTTGTTTGGGTTGGTGAAAGAACTCGGGAACTTGAAGGTGCCCACATCGACTTTGTTTCAAAAATCAAGAATCCAATTGGCGTAAAGATTGGTCCAAAGACTTCGGAAGCTGACATCTTGGGGCTTCTTGAAAAGTTGAATCCAGAAAAGATTGCTGGTCGACTTATGTTCATTACTCGAATGGGCGCAGGCAACATTAGAGAAGTGTTGCCAAAGTTGGTTGCAGCAGTGCAGGCCACAGACCATCCCGTTCTATGGGTTTGCGATCCAATGCATGGCAACACCAAGGAAGCGGCTTCCGGCCACAAGACTCGCTTGCTAGATGACGTTATTGATGAAGTGCGCGGATTCTTTGAAGTCCACAAGTCACTCGGAACTCACCCAGGTGGAATTCACATTGAATTAACAGGCGATGATGTTACGGAATGTCTTGGTGGCATTGGGGGAGTAAGCGAAACTGACTTGCCGTTTCGATACGAAACAGCATGCGACCCTCGGCTTAACCGCATCCAAAGTTTAGATCTGGCATTCCAAGTCGCCGATATGTTGCGAGATCGAAAGTAGTCTTCGCTACACAATTTCTATTGTGATTAAGGACCCCTTGGGCGCCTTAGATCCAGCTCCTGGTTTTTGCGAATAGACCTTATTCAAGATCGCGATAGACAACTTGTTCACTGCCTTGACCTGGAAACCTGCTGCCTCCAAAGTTGAAGTAGCAGTTGATGTACTCATTCCAACCACATTTGGAACATCTACAAGTGGCGGACCTTTACTTACGATTACGTTGATTACAGTTCCCTTAGGGACAGTGGTTCCGGGTGCTGGATCGGTAGAAAGAATTGTTCCGGCCACACTGTCATCAAAATCTTCCTGAATCGTCTTGGCAGTAAGTCCAAGCGCAGTCAAAGCTGTAGTTGCATCTGTGATCAAAGTTCCAACAATTGGGGGAACGTCAACAGGAGCGGGGCCCTTAGAAACCAAGATCGTGACGGGAGTCTCTCGTTTGACTGAGGTGCCAGCTATCGGATCTGTGCCAACGACTTTTCCAACCGGAATCAATTCGTCGAAAACTTCCTTGTTTCCAGAGATCACCAAAGTTAAATCTTCAAGCAAGGAAGCTGCATCCGCAGGATCTTTTCCAGGCAAGTCGGACGGGATTAAATATCTTTCTTGACCTTTTGAAACAATCAAGGTCACGGCATTGCCCTTGCGCGCTTTCTCGCCGCTTGCCGGATCTGTTCTAATGATGGATCCAACTGGAATGTCTTCCGAAAACTCTTCAACTACTTCCACACCAAGTTCTAGCGGCGCCAAAATCATGGCGGCTTCATCTACTGTCAAGGCAGCAACAGGTGGCACAACTTCGTAACTGCCAGCGAATTGATACCAGGCGCCACCACCGACAACTAGCGCCAGCAGTAAAAGTATCGGAGCTAGTTTTCCTCGTATCCCTTTGCGCACATTTGGGCTTTGGATTTCACTTGCACCAGTGCCCACGTTGCGCTCTTGAGCTCGCCTTGGCTGGTTTACTTCACCCTGAAAAGCAAGAGGTGATGCAGGAATGATTTGAGTATTTTGCAGGGAAATGGCAGTAGTCAAAGCTTCGGCTCGCGGAACTGCTGAAATTGCTCGGATCACCGCATCGCGAAATTCGCGGGCGCTTTGAATCCGGTCGGCTGCCGACTTTCTCGTGGCAGCAAGAACTATGTGATCTACAGCTGGTGGAACATCCGGCTGGATTGAGCTGGGTGCGGACACTTCACTATTAACGTGCTGATATGCGACTTCAAGTGGCGAGGATCCAGTAAATGGAACTAGCCCGGTAACCATTTCGTACAACAAAATGCCGCAGGAGTAAACATCTGACCTTTGGTCCACTGCAAGTTGTTGGACCTGTTCAGGGGACAGGTAAGCCATAGTGCCGAGTAAGACGGCGCCAGTGGAATCACTTACAGGAGTGGCACTAATCACGCGAGCTAATCCGAAGTCAGTTACCTTTACGTGGCCATCATTTGTGATAAGAACATTTTCCGGCTTTATGTCGCGATGAACGAATCCAGCATCATGAGCAGAACTAAGACCTGCTAACACTGAGCTAATGATTTCTAGGGCATGAGCACTAGTAAAAGGACCAGATTGGGCCATGATTTCGCGGATTGTTCGGCCCTGAACAAACTCCATGACTAGAAATGGGAAGCCTTCACTAATTCCTTGATCGTGAACGGCCACTACATTCGGATGGGTAAGGGCGGCGGTTGCCCGCGCTTCTTGGGTAAACCGTTCAACAAAACCTGGATCGTTAGCCAGAACTCCGCCAAGAACCTTTAGGGCAACAGCTCGTCCTAGTCGAAGATCGGTTCCTCGGTACACAGTGGCCATTCCGCCACGGGCAATTAGCTCATCGACGCTATATCGCTGCTCCAAAACTTTCCCCAATAACGGGTCTTGGTTTGGAAAATCATTCACTGGTTCATTCTAGATGCCGTCGCGAAAACTCGTCTCTGCGCCACGACAGGGTAGATTTGGTTTCAACAGGAAGAGGCCCAATGTCTAAGTTTGCTTACGTAAGCGTGCTTTTGGGCTGCATTCTGGGTACCGCATGGCTCGAAGTTTTTTTGCGAACCAAGGTTTATCGCAGGGCCATTCGGTTGGTACTTACGATTCTGCCGGTACTCGTAGTTTTTTCAGTTTGGGATGCGTACGCGATTGCTCAGGGGCATTGGACATTTGACGATCGATACATAACAGGGATCACCACGATTGCCAACATCCCACTTGATGAGATTCTCTTTTTTATCATCATCCCTATTTGTACGATTTTGTCGTTTGAAGCAGTAAGAAGTGCGCGCAATTGGGAAGCCGGGGATGAGCAAGCGAGATGACTTATACCGAGCTGACATTAATCGGAGTAGCGATCGTCATTGCACTGGATTTTTTGGTCTTTAAAACAAAGATTTTGACGCGAAGAGTGTTCTGGGTTTCATACTCCATAGTGATTTTCTTTCAATTAGTAACCAATGGAATCCTGACTGGATTTGGAATTGTTGAGTACTCAGGCGACGCAATCATTGGATCAAGCACTCCGAAGGATGCGCCACCGACATTTCTGGGCGACGGCCGCATAGTGTTTGCCCCAATTGAAGATTTACTTTTTGGGTTTTGCCTGGTCGTTCTCACGTTGATTATTTGGGTTTGGCTCGGGCGAAACGGGGTTCAACGTGACCCAAAGTCTGGGCCGCCACGAAAGATTGTCGAGCGATTCCTGGGAATTAAGTAGTTCGTTTCCAGACTTTTCGCGCTTTCAGATATGCAGGTATCGCCACGGCAAGCCGGCGTCGTAACGAGACAGTCGCTCGCTTAGTGAAAACTTCGAAATCTATTTCTTCAACCGCATCAACAATTCCACAGTAAAGAATTCGCGCCGTCTCAATGCACGGTTGGGCAGCTTCCCCAAGCATGGCAATTCCGGCTCGGGAAGATTCTTCAAGTTCGCGAACTCTGGAAATTTGAAACTTCAAAGCGGACTTGATTTCTGGGGTAGCAATTCGCCTTTCAAGATCAGCGCGCGTTACACCAAAATTAGCCAACTCCTGAAGTGGAAGATAGACGCGACCTCGTTCCAAGTCTTCGCCTACATCGCGAATAAAGTTTGCCAGTTGAAATGCCACACCCAATTCAGTCGCATGCTTGTAGGCATCAGGGCTGGTTGGCTCCAAAATCGGAACCATTTGAAGGCCAATTACTGCTGCTGAGCCGTAAACATATTCGTAGAGGTCTTCGTACGTTTCATATTGCGTAACAGTTAAGTCCATCGTCATTGAGTGCAGAAATGCCTCAAAGTGCTCGCGTGGAATATTCCAACGTCTTACGGTGTCCAGAACTGCCAGACACACGGGATCATTTGTCTGCCCCGATTCAAATTTTGCTAGAAACCCATCTCCCCAAACTTTGAGTTGTTCAGCCTTTTGAGAATCAGTAAGCGTCGAAGCTAAGTCATCAACAATCTCATCGGCATAACGAGCAAATCCATAAAGTGCGTGTACGTAGGGACGCTTTGCTGGTGGCAATAAAAGAGTTGCCAGGTAGTAAGTTTTTCCATGTTCGGCATTTAGCTGGCGACATAATTCGTAAGATGCTCGCAATTCAGGGTCAAATATTCCTGCTGCATCGAGATCATGTTTAGACACAAACGTAACTATATGCAACCCATCGTCGATCTCACTCATCAACCCTTGGTTTGCCTAAAATTCGAAAAATCTACTCGTGGCGCGTAGGGTTACTTGGGCACATGGCGTGTTAATTGTTGGTTAGGAATAATGTGGCTGCTCCAAACCCTGGCCTTTTGGCTGCAATGCTAAAGACTCAGAGATTAAATGGCGTCGTTCGCTGGAAAGTTAACTTCACCGAATCAAGTTTTCGGGGCGAAGCCAACTTAGCCACCTGGAACGGAATGTGGCTAGAAACTTCGGCAGTTAGATCTATCCAAGATTTTGTAGATGTTGCAGCTAACCAGACTTCTAATTCGCACTTGATTGGAGCCACGATAGCGGAGTTGATTGAGACTCTGTTTCCAAACGATATTGCAGAAAACAAAATCTGCATTGCTTGGTCTGGCTGGCAGGATCTTGTTAAGTCTTCACCTGAATCTGCACTTGAGATCGCCGAAGCATTCGACCAAATTTGCCAGGAGCGTCTGGCAGTTGTTTTAGTTTGTGATTCATCAGGCGCTTTTCCTGGAATATCCGAACTTTCCCAGGGGTAGAAAATGCTTAGGCTAGCTCGCGTTCCTTGGCTGATTCAATTTCAGTTGGAGTAGTAGGCAGCATGTCTTGCTCGGCGCTGTCACCCAATATCAGGGAGCGTTCAGCGGTAGAGGCGAGCATTACTAAGCCAAGCGTGATGCCAGCCAAGATCATGGCAATGCCATCACTTAGCTCTAGAAACGTATCTGCAGTTGCACTGGAGTTTGCAATGCCATGAATAGTGAAAGCTGCTATTACTAAAACCATAATTCGAATCTGTTTATGACTTAGTCCAGTTACGGCCAGCAGCGGGATTGACCAAAGTAGGTACCAAGGTTGCACTACAGGTCCGAATGCAACGAGTGCGGCAAAGGATAGGGCAACTCCACGAGTGGCGCTCCTGCCTTGTGGTCGGATTACGAGCAACACCAGGACAATCGACAACAGAACCGAACCCAGTAAACGTGTGATGCTAACCGAGGCATCAACAACATTCCCAAAACCAAGTAATCGAATTGGTTCACCAATCAGCAGCCCAAGTGCCGTTGTAGGTGACAACCAGCTTTTCACTGTGCCTGGGGTAGATAGCGAACCAATCCAACCAAATGGTCCCGTTTGAGCTACTGCGGATGTTATGAAAAGAGTAGATAGTGCAATGGCTCCAGAAATTGCGCTGTACTTCATGCGCCGCATCAAGCTAGCGCCACTTCCGGCCGCGATGAGAGCTAGGAACGGAAGCAACACAATTGCAACTGGCTTTATGCCAAGTGCAAGCGTGGCAACAACTACACCGGAAACAAAATGACCGCGAAGCCCCAAAGCCATCGAAATACAAACTAAGCCAACCATTAGGGCATCGTTATGCGATCCAGCTACAAAGTGCATAAGTACTAGCGGGTTCATGACGCCAATCCAGGCAGCGGAAACTGGATTTACTCCATGAGACTTAGCTAGGTATGGAATACTCCAACAAATCAATAAGACTCCAATAACCGAAGTCAATCTAAACAAGTAAGAACCTGCGAGGGAAGAATCCTGGCTAATTGCCGCAACTGCCTTCTCGATCAAAAGAAAGACCGGACCATATGGTGTTGGAGAATCGCCCCAGAGCGGATCTACACCACTTTGAAACCAGCCAGGCACAACAGCTACACCGGACTCATAAGGGTTTTTTCCGGCAAGCTGTAATTTTCCTTGCATGAAGTAGGAATAGACGTCGCGGCTAAACAGCGGTGGCGCAGCCAGCAACGGTAAGGCCCAGGCTAGAAGCGAGAAATATATCGTTTCAATGCGCAAAATTTTTCCGTGCAATGCGTCGATTCCAACGATTAGCCAAGCTTGGAGAATTAACGCAGCTCCCACAACAACAAACGAACGAGTTAGGGCGAGCCCAATTGTTTCGGTTTGAACGAAGTTGATCAGATTCCACTGCAAAATGTCTGCAGATAGCGGAAACCAGCCAACACCTAGCGCGCCAACTGCAATAAACAAAGAGCCGAGAAAACCTGGTAACGCATAAAGACCAAACCATCCAGGATCTGGGGATACACGAAGTTTTGGCACTACTTCAGAATACGCGCCTTAACGTCGAGCCCGTGATACATAAGACTTGTCTGGTCCAGTAATGCGCTCAGCCGCAAGACGTCCAGAAACTAGGACCATTGGAACGCCGACACCAGGTTGGGTGCCGGATCCGGTGAATACAACATTTTCACCAAACATGTTGCCAGGACGGAACGGCCCAGTTTGCAGAAACGAATGAGCCGCCGCAAACGGTGCGCCTCGTTCCATGCCACGATCTGACCAATCTTGCGGTGTTGTTATGTGTTCAACTTCAATGGCATCACCAAACCCGGTGTAGCCACGAGCCTGCAGAGTTTCAATTGCGTGATCACGATATGCCGGCGCTTGCTGTTTCCAGTCAATGTCTGCATCGAGGTTAGGGGTAGGGAATAGGACGTAATAGACCTGCTTTCCGTCAGGAGCTAATCCGGGATCACTAAACGTTGGATTGGTTACCAAGACGCTTGGATCAGACATCAATTGCTTTTTGTCAATCAATTCCTCAAAGACGCCGGCCCAACTATGGCCAAAGTGAATGTTGTGATGCGCAATGTGGTCGTACTTTGCTGATGAGCCAGCAAGTAGCAAGTAGCAAGACGGTGAGTACTTAAGGCGCTTAACACTCCATGGCTCTTTGCCGAGCAAATCGCGGTAAGCAACTGGTAGATCAGGGTTCAAAACAACAACGTCTGCAGCGTAGAACTCACCGTTGCTGGTTTCTACTCCAGTTGCACGGTTACCATTCATTCGAACTTTGGATACTTCTGTGTCGTACTTGAACTTCACACCGTGCTTCGCTGCCGCATTTGCCATTGCAACAGGAAGGGCATGCATGCCGCCCTTAGGTGCAAAAACTCCAGCAACGGAATCCATGTAGGCAATTACGGCATAAATTGCTAAGGCGTCATAAGGAGATAAACCGGCGTACATAGATTGGAATGAAAACACTCGCTGAGTTCGGTCATCCTTTAGGTACTGTCCAACTTTTGGAGCAAGTTTTCTAAAGCCGCCAAGCTTTATTAGTCGAACCAGGTCCATGGACAAAAGATCCAATGGAGAGTCGATGTTGCGATCAATAAAATTTTTCATTTCGTACTTGTAGAGATCAGTTACAAAATCTACGTACTTCAAGTAGCCATCAGCTTCGCTGGCGCCAATTACCTTCTCAATTTCGGCAGCCATAGCTGCGGTGTCTGAATGCACATCTAAAACACTGCCGTCTTGATAAAACGCTCGGTACAGCGGAGCGACAGGTTCTAGCGTGAGCCAGTCATTCATGTCTTCGCCAAGGCAATCAAAGGCATCAGCAATCAAATCTGGCATAGTCAAAACGGTTGGACCAGTATCAAATTCAAAGCCCCGATCGCTGATACGACCAGCCCTTCCGCCAGGGATGCTTTCACGCTCAATAACAGTGACATTGCGTCCTGCGCCAGCGAGGCGCATGGCAGCAGATAATCCGGCTAGCCCAGCGCCAACAATTACGACATCATCAGTTTTACCCGTAACGGTTCGGGGAGACCCTGGAATCCATCGCGAAAAGTTGCTCATGTTTATGCCGATCTTTTGGTAGCGAGAATTGCTAGCTCAGTTAACGCAACCTTGGCTTCAGGATTTTCCGAAAGTGCATCGAGTGATGCCAAAGAAGTTTCGAGATGGCTTGCTATTTGATTCTCTACGAAATCCTGGGCTCCGCAACTTGTGAGTAAATCTTGAAGTTGGGAAATCAACTGACTGGTTAGTGACGGGTTACCCAGATTCTCGAGCAGAAAAGTCTTTTCTGCCTCAGTTGCATTCGAAGTTGCAAATGCGATCAGCATAGTTTGCTTGCCCTCGCGTAAATCGTCACCAGCAGGTTTTCCAGTGATCGAACTGTCGCCAAAAACACCAAGCAAATCATCACGGAGTTGGAATGCTGCGCCAAGAGCTAAGCCGTATTGGCTCAAAACTTCAATAAGTTCAGTGGAGGCACCTGCAAGTGCAGCGCCCAAGTGCAGCGGGCGCTCAATGGTGTACTTCGCACTCTTGAATCTAATTACCGTTTCAGCCCGCGCGATATCTATGTCACCACGAACCTGTTCCAAAAGGTCGAGGTATTGTCCGCACATTAATTCCGTGCGCATAACGTCATAAACTCCTTTGGCACGAAGTAGTTGGTCGTTCGAAAGCCCACTGGTGAGCAACATTTCATCAGCCCAAGACAAGGCCAAGTCACCAACCAAAATGGCAGCACCTTCTCCAAAAAGTTTTGCAGAGCCGTTCCAGTTATTAGTTAGGTGAGTTGTCTCGAACTGTTTATGAACGGCGGGCTTACCTCTTCGAGTGTCACTTGCGTCCATGACGTCGTCGTGGATCAGGGCGCAGGCTTGCAAGAACTCTAAACTCGCACAGGCGCGCATTACGGCATCGGAATCTTCTCCACCTGCTGCTTTAAAACCCCAATACGCAAAGGCTGGACGCAACCTCTTGCCTCCTGCCAACAAGCCTTCAAGTGATTCAATTAGAGGCAAGGTATCGGGGGAGGCACTTTGCATTAGTGGCTTGCGGTCAGATACAAAAGAATCGAGATTGGACTGAATGCTTGCTCTTAGCCCATTTGCGTCTAACGGATTAAATTCCACTAGTTCAGGCTATTGGTTGGGTGCGTATCTTGCACTTTTGGTCGGGTAGAACAATAGGGATATGTCGTTTGAAGAATATCTAGGTCATTGGGCACGACTGCATGGCACGCCACTTCCACAAGGCCTGGTTCGAGTTTGGCTCCGAATAGCTTTTGTAGTTTCAACGCCATTTACTCGATTAAACCCAAATGCAATAACTGGGTTTGGACTCCTGCTGATGTTGGCAGCAATCTATTTTGCGGGATCAGTTAATGGTAATTATTTTGTAGCGAGTGGCTTGGTGCTTTCCGTTGGCATCGTCGATAGCCTCGATGGCATAGTCGCGGTTAGAACTTCAAAAATCAGTTCATGGGGCGCATTTCTCGATTCTGTAGTGGATCGATTCATCGACGTTGGAGTTGGAATTCTACTTATCGCACTTGGAGCTTCTATTGAGCTTGCCGTCATCGCATTTGCGATTGCTTTCGTGCATGAATACATGAGAGCAAAGGCAAGTGGAATCGGACTGCGTGAAGTTGGAGTTATCACTCCGGCTGAAAAGCCGACACGGATTGCAATTGGCGTAATGTTCCTGGTTGCCTGCGGGGTTTTTCCGGAGAAAGCGGCCCAACTGGCAAACATCGCTGTTCTGGTTTGGGTGACTCTAGGTGTGTTTAGCTTCGCGATCTTGATGCGCACGTTTAGAAAAACTCTAAAGTCCTAGAGAGCTTCCTTAAGCGCGACCGATGTGGTTTGCCACGATTTCAGCCGACATTCCCACAAGCGGTAACCCGCCTCCAGGATGTGATGATCCACCAACGAGGTACAAATTCGGGATCTTCGTGACGTTCTCTGGTCTAAGGAATGCCGAGCGCATGCCATTACTGGAAGTTCCATATATTGAGCCGCCTGGCGCCAAAGTATTTCGCTCTAACTCATCGGGCGTAATGGCGCGCTGCAATGCGATGCGGCCTTCGGTTTTCAAGCCTAGCTTTTGAAGAGCCGACAGAATTTGCTCGGTATACGAATCTTTAAGTTCAGGGTCTGACCAGTTAACGCCGTTATCTGGATCGTGGCGTGGCGCATTGATCAACATGAACCAAGACTCGTTACCTTCCGGCGCCATTTTGGCATCGTTAGGGGAGCAAATGTAGATGGTGGGATCTGCAACTGGCGTAACTTTCTTACCGATACCGAAAATCGAATCAAACTCATCGTCGTAGTTTTCTGGAAAAAATACATTGTGATGCTCGAAGTCTTCAGTCTTACCGGTCATTGCCTGCAAGATTACAAAACCGGATAGTGACGGAGTTGCCTTTGCAAGTGATTTTTTAGCCGACTTTGTACGCTCCTGTGCAACAGGACTTAGTAGATGTTGATACACATTTGAGGCATCTGAATTGGCCACGACTATATCCGCCGCAATAAATCTTCCGTCTTCTAGAGTTACGCCCGAAACGTTAGGTTCAGTTGCAATATTCACCACCGTGCACCCAAATTCAAATTGCACTCCAATGGAGTACGCACGTTCATAAAGTGCCCTGCCGAGCTCACGGAGTCCACCATTGACGTGATACGCACCAAACATTTGCTCAATGTAAGGAACGGTCGCAAGCGCTGCTGGAGCTTGACGCGGATCAGACCCGGTGTAGGTGGCGTAGCGGTCTACGAGCGTTACTAATCGGGGATCAGAAAGATAGTGACTTGCTAAGTCTCGTAATGATTTAGTTGGCGCAATTGTTCGGATGTCATTTACACGCCAAGACAATGCAAGCAGACTGCGTAAACCATGCAGCTCTGATTCTAAGAAAGGCTTTCGGGTGACAGACCACATTTGCGCCGCGCGACGCATAAAGTTTCGCCATTGATCGGCACTTGTACCACCTAAAGAATCGCCTATGGCTTCGGCACAACGACCAATGCCGGTTCCTGGCATCTTTAACACTGTGCCATCAGCAAATTGGTACCTAAACGCAGTCTCCAAGTCGACAATGTCAATTGAATCTTCGAGTGCGGCCCCAGTCTTCAAGAACAAGTCGCGATAGACGGCTGGCAAAGTCAACAAACTTGGCCCGGTATCAAATTTGTATTCAGCATGTTCGGCGTATCCGAGTTTGCCACCCCAAGTTTCGTTATGTTCCAGAACTCTTACGGCGTGACCCTTACTTGCAAGTCTGGCGGCGCAGGCCATGCCACCCATGCCAGCGCCGATAACAATAATGTTTGCCACAGCCCTACTTTAGGTCCCTTGATTTCCAAGTGTTGGTCCCGGCTATGTGGCGCCCCCACGAAACTACGTTTAGAAATACAAAGATAAGTATCGAGATTGGATGAAGAAGCGAGTCGGGGAGCAACTTGCTTTTCGATGACTGCGCAGAAACTAGTCGACTCATTATTCCAAATGCCAGCCCTAAAGTTGCAAGAAGATTTTCTCCGATTGCAAAACCAGCGAGTGGGTAAACATAAACAAACAAAAAGAACAGATTTACAAACAATGATCCGATCGGTCCGCCAAAAGCGTTCCAAAGACTTTTGGAATATCCAGAAACAAGTGCCTGATTTGATTCATACATCTGGCAGGTTGCGATGTCGGAGCCATCAATTACACATCCAGAGAATCCATTTCGATAGAAGGCCCTTAACAATGCAATGTCATCGAGCACTTCACCCTTGACTGCTTGGTGGCCTCCGCTGATTCGGTATGAATCTGCGCGACACACTAGAAACTGCCCGTTGGCAACCGCAAGGCTTGGTCGCTTAGTTGATCGAGTTGCGCGTAGTGGCACTGTTGTAAGCCAAGACCATTGCAGTAGCGGCTGAATGAGTCGAGCAAGCCAGATGGGTGCGATCTGCTTGGGGTAGGGACTAACTAAATGAAGCTGATTCTGGGTAAGCGCTGTAATCGCACTTGCTACTGCGCTCGGCTCGAGAGTCACGTCACTGTCGATAAAGACGTAGAAGTCGACGTCAACACTTTCGGTCAGTCGATGGCATGCCCAATTCTTTCCCAGCCACCCTTCAGGCAAGTCAGGTTCGCCGTTGATAATCGTAAGTCTTTGATCGCTGAACTCGAGTAACTTTTGTGCCGTTGCATCTGTCGAAGCATCATTCAAAACAACAACCTCAAAGTTATCTAATTGCACTTGAGCCAGGGCGCTGCGAACGGCAGTCGTGATTGTGTTTTCTTCGTTGCGTGCCGGAATTAGAATTGCAACTTTTTCTGAAATCTGACCTGGCTTTGCTCGAATCAAAAAGAGCTGATTGACGATCGTATTTAGCGTCAGCAGCAGTGAGATAACTACCGCAATAGTGATCAACGTCGTTGCCATAGCATCCAAGACCAAGGGATTAACACGATTCCCATTCCGATAAAGCCAGATACCGCGACTGCCGGCTGATTAAAGAATGGCGACATCGGAACAATGTTTACTAGGAAGCTACCGAGCCAAACCCAAAACATGAGCAGGTACGGCGTGAAGTTTGATGCGTGCTTGGATACGGGATTCAAGACGAGAGCCAGTAGAGCGAAGATTGCGGCCGTCGAAATAAACCAACCAAAGAAATTGGTAAGCGGGATCTCTTTAGTTGCTATTCCATCAATGAACCAAGTCCAATAACCTTCGTTTACCATTTGCGGATCCAAGTAGAGATCCCATGTTGACATCAACAAGGCACCGGTCGGGATGGTTAAGAATCTAGATTTGAATAGCGAATTTGAAACTAGCCACGATGGGTAGAGCATCATGAACCAAGCAAAGGGAATCAGCAGTGGAACCCCTAAGACAGTAAAGCCAAGACGCTCGAGGTCGTATTCATAAGTTCCAAATGGAAAATTGGTGGCAACGCCAATTGCTTCGATTACGAAGGTTGCCATTAGCGCGACCAATAGAAACTTGATCAAAAAAGTTCTGCCGTAAGCGGCATAAGCATGTGAACCTGATGCCGTTGCAAATGCTAATACTCCAACGATTGTTGTAGCGTCGCGTAATCCATTAGATGTAAGTGCCCACAAGATTTGCACCAGAATTGTCACCACAGCCGCGACTAACGAAATCTTCAGCGCTCGACTTGTTGGCAGGTTCAGTTTGTACACAGCAAGGTTCACTTAGTCAATTTCGAGAAATCAATGCCTGCGAAGGTTCCAGATGCTTCAATGACTTTGAATCGGGCGAACAATTCTTCGGAATACCATCCCGTCTCATGAGTTCTGGCGATGACATCTGCATGAGGCTTTTGTTTACTTGAAAAAGCGGTGATGCTTTCATTTGTTTGCCAGACACTAAATGTGCCTTGCAGCCCGATCGGAGCCTCGCCAATTCCCAGACTCGTGATCAGGCCAGCTGATGCATTCAGATCTTTTGATACTGGCGGCACACTGCGCCAAAATTCTCGCCACCACCGCGGTTTGATTGCAGCTCGCGTAAGGGCAGCGGTTAGCCCATCCCATTTCTCGGGAACTGGATTTCCAAACGGTGTCTTGCCAGCCCAGGTTCCTTTAGCAGAAAGTGGTTCAAGTTCTATGTGGGCCTGCGCCGTTGCGATCTTCTGCCATTGCTTCGCTGGCTTACTGCTTAGGTAAGCGGTGCAATCTGCCTGAGTTTCCCAAACCGACAAGACGCACCAGTGGCTTGGGTCAGCATCCCGAACCGTGAATGTCTTGCCAGAACCTGTGCCCATCAATTTATAGAAGGTAAGGCCAGGAGATTTGCGCATTGAACTTCGTTGTCGCGCCATAAGCGTGAACGCAATCGGAATATGTCGATTGCTAACTTTGGTTATATCTAGGCGAACAAACACAATTAAGACTTTAGTCTGCTGCGACTGCGAGCGCTGTTCCTGCCGTGATCTTTAGTAGTGATTCAAAATCAAGACTGCAAACTACATGTGTGTGTCCGCAGGCTCCCCAAATAACTTCATACTCACTTAATGCCGTGTCAACGATAGTTTTCGGTTGAAAAACTTCACCATCGTGCAGCCAGCCCACAGGGGATACGCCACCGATGGCAAACCCACTCCAAAGCCGCACGAAGTCAGCGTCAGCTCGGCCTAACTTTGGAACCTGTAAAGCCGAAGCAACTAATTCCGTATCTACCCGGTGTCTTCCGGATGTTACGACCAGCAGGGGACGTTCACCTTGATCCGTCTCAATTTTGAAAACAATTGACGACGCAATCTGTCCTACCTCAACTTCAAGAACGTTAGCGGCGTCAACAGCAGTCCGGGCGGTATCGGAAAGATGACGAATCTCAGTTGCAATACCGTGATTCTCTAGTTCCGTTCGAACTCGCTTGACTGAAGCATGTTCAGTTTGCTGAGTCATAGCAGGTTTGACCTAGGCAGTAGCTTCTTTGAATTGCTGCTCAATAATTGTTAGGGCATCTTCAAGTAACTGTTCTGACATAACCATTGGTGGCAAGAAGCGAAGAACGTTTCCATAAGTTCCGGCAGTTAGCACTAGAACACCATTTGCATGGCACGCCTTAGCAACTTTGTTTGTCATTTCGGCATCTGGCTCCATGGAACCCTTTTTGACAATCTCCACAGCGATCATGGCGCCACGACCTCGCACGTCGCAGATAACGCCGGTGTCATCAGCAATTTTTTGCAATCTAGGCTTCATGATTTCTTCAATGCGACGAGCCTTTGCGTTTAGATCTTCGCGTTCCATGACGGCGATTGAACCAAGCGCAGCAGCACAGGCAATTGGGTTACCGGCGTAAGTTCCACCAAGACCACCAGCGGCAACTGAGTCCATGATTTCGGCGCGACCAGTAACAGCAGCTAGTGGAAGTCCACCCGCTATGCCCTTGGCGGTGATAATCATGTCGGGAACTATGCCTTCGTGTTCGGAAGCAAACCACTGACCAGTTCGACAGAAACCAGTCTGAACTTCGTCAGCAACGAATACGATTCCATTTTCCTTTGCGAACTTAACAAGTTCTGGAAGGAAGCCGGTAGCAGGAACTACGAATCCACCTTCACCTTGGATTGGTTCGATAACAATTGCAGCGATGTTTCCTGCACCAAGTTCCTTATTCATTTTGCTAATTGCATGAGCCGCAGCTTCAGCGCCTGCTAATCCATCGTGTGATGGATTGGACATTGGCATACGGTAAATTTCCGGAGCAAATGGGCCAAAGCCTTCCTTGTAAGGAATGTTCTTTGCAGTCATGCCCATAGTTAAGTTAGTGCGACCGTGGTAGCCGTGTTCAAAAACCACAACCATTTGGCGCTTGGTGTGTGAGCGGGCAATCTTGACTGCGTTTTCAACTGCTTCTGCACCAGAGTTGAAAAGTGCTGAACGCTTTTCATGATCACCAGGTGTTAAGCGATTCAAAGCTTCACAAACTTCTACGTAACCTTCGTAGTGGGTAACGGTGAAGCAAGTGTGGGTGAATTTTGCAACCTGCTCTTGTACGCGGGTAACTACTTCTTCAGCAGCATTTCCCACACCAGTAACAGCAATACCTGAACCCATGTCAATAAGTGAGTTGCCATCAATATCGACAACGATGCCACCAGCGGCACGTTCAACATAGATAGGTAGGGCTACGCCAACGCCACCGCTAACCGCACTAGTGCGACGGGCCTGCAAAGCCAAGGACTTGGGACCTGGAACGGCCGTTACGAGGTTTCGCTCTTGAGCGATGCCATTTACTGGAGCTGAGGAATTTGAAGCAGTCATGAACACAATGTTAGACCTGAGGCAGATTCTGACAAATTGAACCCATGGAATCCAAAAATCCACTGACCCGCAGTTAGTAACGAGGCAGATATGGGCGTAACGTATTGGGTTATGAGTGCTATTTACCCATTTTGGATTGCCGGAAAGTCAGCCACTAGCGATGTTGTCGCAGACGTAATTCACCCTGGTGATGGAAAAGTCGTTGGACAGTATTACATTCCTAGCGCTGCCCAGGTTGAAGAAGCTGTAGCTGCTGCTTGGGAATCCCGTCATGCCGCGCGCAGAACAACCGCAGCCCAACGTGCGGATGCACTTATGCATATCTCAAAGCGCCTGACTGAGCGTGCCGAAGAGATCGCCCAATTGATTTTGGATGAGAATGGCAAGCCCTTGTTGTGGGCTCGCGCCGAATCGGGTCGTGCCGGAATGACTTTCCGATGGGCAGCCGAAGAAGTTCGTAGATTCTCGGGAGAACTACAAAGATTAGACACTGAAGCCTCGACTGCCGGCAGAATGGCGATTATTCGCCGCTTCCCACACGGTCCAGTACTCGGTATTTCACCCTTCAATTTCCCAATGAATTTAGTTGCCCACAAAGTCGCACCCGCTATCGCTGTTGGCGCACCTATTGTCGTTAAGCCAGCCCCAAGTACCCCGCTAAGCGCATTAGTGCTCGGTGAGATTCTTGCGGAAACAGACTTGCCGGCAGGATCCTGGTCAGTTCTTCCTGTTGGTAACGAAGCAGCACCTGGGTTGGTTGCTGATGTTCGCTTACCGGTTGTGTCCTTTACAGGATCGGACAAAGTTGGCTTTGAAATTCAAAAGGCAGTACCAAGTAAGCACATAACTCTTGAGCTTGGCGGAAATGCCGCAGCCGTAATTCTCGAAGACTGGAATAGCGAGAAAGATATGGCTTGGGCCGCTTCGCGCATTGCCACATTTGCGAACTACCAAGCTGGTCAATCATGCATTTCAGTTCAACGAGTATTGATTCACGACTCGATCTTTGAAGAGATGACTAATCGAATTGTCGCTGCAGTCTCCGGGTTGCCAAATGGCGATCCTCGAGATGAAAAGACTGTGGTCGGCCCAATGATCAACGAAGCAGCTGCAATCCGAGTTGAGGAATGGGTTAACGAAGCCGTTGCCGGAGGCGCCAGAGTTCTAACTGGTGGCAAGCGCAAGGGATCTTATTTCGAACCAACTGTTCTGGCTGACGTTGCAATTGATGCAAAGGTTGCCTGTAACGAGGTTTTCGGACCGGTAATGATTGTGAATTCAATCAGCTCCACGCAGGAGGGCTTTGACATAGTCAATGACTCACCGTTTGGTTTGCAGGCTGGGGTTTTCACGCATGATGTTCAGACTGCCTTCCTGGCTCATTCCGAGCTTGAAGTTGGTGGCGTAATCATTGGCGACGTTCCGACATTCCGTTCAGATCAGATGCCTTACGGTGGCGTTAAGGCATCAGGTGTTGGCAAAGAAGGTTTGCTGCATGCCATGCGCGACCTAACTCATGAGCGCATCTTGGTTCTCAGCGATCTTGCACTCTAGTAAGTTAGCAAAATGTCAGATAGTGGAGCGTGAGACTTAATGCGCTCCATTATTGTGCTGGGATCCACGGGAAGTATTGGAACTCAAACGCTTGATGTGATCCGGGCAAGTGCTTCTGAATTTAAGGTCATAGGTATTTCTGCCGGGGGAAGTAATCCGAGTCTGCTTGCCGAGCAAGCCTTGGAATTCAACGTTGAGTATTTAGCAATCGCCAACGCCACTGCAGCGCAAGACGTGCAACTAGCGATTTACGCGCAAGCCAAAAAGGCTGGATATTCTGAAGGAAACTTCTCGCTTCCCAAAATGCTGATCGGGCCACAAGCAGCAGCTGAGCTGGCGGCAATTAGCGTCGATGTAGTTGTGAATGGGATTACTGGAGCTGTCGGGTTACTTCCAACTGTTGCAGCCTTAAGTGCAGGTTCCGTTTTGGCGTTGGCAAACAAGGAGTCGCTAGTAATCGGTGGCAGGGCGGTAACCAAACTCGCTAAACCAGGACAAATTGTGCCAGTAGATAGTGAACACTCAGCAATTGCGCAGTGCCTAAGGTCTGGTCATTCCGGTGAGGTAAAGCGTTTGGTTTTAACAGCTAGTGGCGGCCCGTTTCGATCCATGAAACGGGAAGAACTGGCAAACGTAACTCCAGAACAAGCCCTCAATCACCCAACGTGGTCAATGGGGCCAGTGGTAACCATCAACTCAGCCACGATGATGAACAAGGGACTTGAAGTCATTGAAGCGCATCTGCTATTCGATATCGGATTTGAAAACATAGATGTAGTCGTCCATCCGCAGTCGGTAGTTCATTCCATGGTCGAATTCATAGACGGCTCAACCATTGCGCAGGCAAGTCCACCAGACATGCGATTACCAATCGCGCTAGGGCTGGCTTGGCCCAACCGAATGGCTGGGGTGGCGACTGGGTGTGATTGGACTCAGTCAGCAACCTGGACTTTTGAACCATTAGATACTGAAACTTTTACTGCGGTCGCTCTTGCAAAATCGGCTGGAACTAAAGCTGGCACGGCACCGGCAGTCCTTAATGGCGCAAACGAAGTAGCCGTTGCTGCTTTCCTTGCTGGCGAGCTTCCGTTCTTAGGAATTGTTGAATTTGTTTCGGAAGTTTTGCAGAAGCATTTAGAAACTAATTTTGTGTCAGACCAAGACCTGACAATAGAAGAAGTTTTGAAGGCTGCAGATTGGGCACAACACTATGGTCGTGAATTACTTGATTCCAAGAACTAGGACAACTGAATGCTGACCCTGCTCGGAATACTGATATTCGCCATCGGATTACTCGCATCCATCGCTTTGCATGAGATTGGCCATTTGGCCCCAGCAAAGAAGTTTGGCGTAAAGGTTCCGCAATACATGGTGGGCTTCGGACCAACACTTTGGTCTCGCAAAAAAGGCGACACTGAATATGGAATCAAGGCCATTCCGCTGGGTGGCTACATTCGAATGATTGGAATGTTCCCACCTAATCCAAAAGGTGTTCAAGACCGAGAGCAACTAGGCCGGATTGGGCTAATGATCGAATCAGCTCGTGACGAAGTGCTTTCTGAAATTTCACCTGAAGAAGAGTCGCGAACGTTTTACAAGTTGAGTGTGCCCAAAAAATTGACGGTAATGTTTGGTGGGCCATTCATGAATCTGGTCATAGCAACGATTCTTTTCACGATTTCGCTGAGCGTGATTGGTCGACCTGAGGTAACTACCACCGTTAGTGAAGTGGTTGCGTGTGTACCTACGAGCGCTAATCCAAATGGCATTGCATCAACTAGTGGAACTTGCGATGGGGGATCACAAACACCGGCTTCTGAAATTGGATTAGCCGCAGGCGACAAGTTGATTTCGGTAAATGGACTTGAGATCAATTCCTGGGAAGATCTCGGAACCGCCCTTAGTAATCAGGCAGGAAAAGTCGTTCCAGTTACATACCTAACTGCTGCGGGTGCGTCGGTAACCAAGAACATAACGGTTGCTGGAATTGAATCAGAGGTATTCACGGACACCGGTGAACCAACAGGGGAGTTTTCGACCCGAGGCTTCCTAGGAGTTTCGCCTAGCTTTGAATTGGTTCAATCTCCAATTGCTGAAGTACCAGGTTTCATGACGTCCGTGACTGCGAGCAGTGTTAGCGCACTATTTGAGTTCCCAGCTCGAGTTTTTGGACTTGCTGGGGAATTGTTTACTGATTCCCCAAGAGATCCTGAGGGACCAGTAAGTGTTGTCGGAATTGGTCGGATCAGTGGTCAGATCACGAGCAGTGAGACTGTTCCAACGATTTACAAAGTCGGCGACTTGATTACGCTTCTGGCCTCCGTGAACCTTTTCCTTTTTGTTTTCAATATGGTCCCTGTTTTGCCACTAGACGGTGGCCATATAGCGGGCGCTCTCTACGAAGGTGCGCGTAGGCAAATTGCACGAGTTCGTCGCAAGCCAATCCCAGGACCCGTGGATACCGCGAAAATGCTTCCGATTGCCTATGCAATGTCGCTTGTTCTACTTGTCATGTCGGCCATAGTTATTCTTGCTGACTTCATTAAACCGATGAGTTTTTAGCGCTCAGGACTTAGTGTCACCCTGATCAGGCAAATGTCTTGAAAGTGGCGGATAATAGAAAACATGACGATTAACCTTGGCCTTCCGGCATTGCCGCCTCCTGTGTTAGCTCCACGTCGAAAGAGCCGTCAGATCACCCTTCGCCACGGCACGCATCCGATCCTCGTTGGTGGAGATGCCCCGATCAGCATTCAGTCCATGGCAACAACGCTCACGGCTGACGTGAATAGCACGCTTCAGCAGATTGCCGAATTAACAGCATCTGGCTGCCAAGTAGTTCGCGTTGCCGTTCCTAGTCAAGATGATGCAGATGCGTTACCGCAGATCGCTAAAAAATCGAGTATCCCTGTCATCGCAGACATTCACTTCCAACCGAAATATGTTTTCGCCGCTATTGATGCAGGAGTTGCTGGAGTTCGCGTTAATCCGGGCAACATTAAACAGTTTGATGACAAAGTAAAAGAAATTGCTAAGGCTGCAGGTGATGCAGGCATTCCAATTCGCATTGGCGTTAATGCTGGCTCGCTAGACAAGCGACTGCTTGAGAAGTACGGCAAAGCAACTCCAGAGGCTTTGGTCGAATCAGCTCTTTGGGAAGCATCACTATTCGAAGAACATGGATTTGGCGACATCAAGATTTCCGTAAAGCATCATGACCCAGTCGTAATGGTTCAGGCGTACCGTCTGCTTGCTGCAAAATCGGATTACCCACTTCACCTTGGTGTTACTGAGGCTGGGCCACTGTTCCAAGGAACCATCAAGTCCGCAGTGGCTTTTGGTTCCTTACTTAGCGACGGCATTGGCGACACAATTCGAGTTTCGCTATCAGCGCCTCCCGTTGAGGAAGTAAAGGTTGCAAATCAAATTTTGGAATCACTCAACCTAAAGCAGCGCGGCCTTGAGATTGTTAGTTGCCCATCTTGTGGTCGAGCTCAAGTTGATGTTTACACACTTGCCGAGCAAGTAACCGCAGGTTTGCAAGGACTTGAAGTTCCATTGCGCGTTGCCGTTATGGGTTGCGTTGTTAACGGACCTGGCGAGGCAAGAGAAGCCGACCTTGGTGTTGCGAGCGGAAATGGTAAGGGACAAATTTTTGTTAAGGGCGAGGTCATCAAGACAGTGCCTGAAGCTCAAATTGTTGAAACGCTAATTGAAGAAGCGATGAAACTAGCCGAGAGCATGGATTCCGAAGGCGCACCAATCGTTTCTATTTCGTAATTCACTTGGCATGGCACACGAAATCCGGGCAATAGACGCAAATTCCATTGAGCAAGTTAAGAATTTAATCGATCAAGATCCAATTCGACATTGTTTTCTGGCGGCTCGGTTAGAACAAAGTAGACAAAGTAGATTTCGACCAAGCTATCCCGATCTACTTGGCTACTTTGATGATGGAAAACTCAAATCACTTTTAATGACTGGTGCAAACGTGGTGCCAGTTAACACTTCTCTGATTGCGCGCCAAGAGTTTGCAACTGCGCTAAACAGATATGGTCGGCGCAGCTCTTCAATAGTCGGTCCGGTCGAAGAAGTTTTAGATCTTTGGTCGAAGGTGTCAGGAACCTGGGGACCGGCTAGAGATATTCGCGCTAATCAACCTGTCTTAGCCATTCGGTCGAACTCAACCAAAGATTTTGATGAAGAGGTTAGGTATTCGAATCATTCGGACTTGGATGAACTACTACCTGCCTGTATTGCAATGTTCACCGAAGAGGTCGGCGTGAGTCCAACAGCAAACGGCGGCGGCAATGCATATCGAAACCGAATTTCTGAGTTGGTTTCCGCGCGACGTTCGTTCGTAAAGTACGAAGGTTCCCAGCTTGTGTTCAAGGCCGAGGTGGGGACTGTTGGCGCAGGAGTTGCCCAAATCCAAGGTGTTTGGGTTAGGCCCGAATTCCGAAACCGAGGGATCTCGGTACCCGCAATGGCTGCCGTTGTGAAACTAGTTTTAGCTGACTTAGCCCCAGTAGTCTCGCTCTATGTCAATGACTACAACGAAGTAGCACTCAAGACTTATCAAAGTGTCGGATTTGAGCACGTTGATACTTTTGCAACTGTCCTCTTTAGTTAAGTGACTGCTCGGCCCTGACTCTCGCAAGCAAGAACCAAGGCAACTCAAAATAGACCGGTGGCCTCGGTACGATTGAGGCACTATTTACTTAGACCTTAGGAGCGCTAGTGCTACGCATGTCAACCCTGTTCTTGCGGACTTTACGCGAGGATCCAGCGGATGCCGAAGTACCTAGCCACCGCCTTTTGGTCCGTGGCGGATATGTGCGCCGAATCGGTCCAGGTATTTGGTCGTGGTTGCCACTTGGCTATTTGGTTTACCGAAACGTAGAGCGCATAGTTCGCGAGGAAATGGACAAGGCGGGCTTCCAGGAAGTTCACTTCCCGGCACTATTACCTCGTGAGCCATACGAAAAGACGGGTCGCTGGAATGAATATGGCGACAACCTATTTCGACTTCAAGACCGGAAAAAAGCAGATTACTTGCTGGGTCCAACACATGAAGAGATGTTCACGCTCATGGTCAAGGGTGAGTATTCGTCATATAAAGATCTACCGCTTTGCATCTATCACATTCAAATCAAGTATCGCGATGAAGCTCGCCCGCGCGCTGGAATTCTAAGGGCAAGGGAATTTGTCATGAAGGATTCGTATTCCTTCGACATTAATGATGCTGGACTTGATGTTTCGTATCAACGTCATCGCGATTCGTACATCAAAACCTTTGATCGACTTGGAATGAAATACGAAATTGTTTCTGCAATGTCAGGTGCCATGGGTGGCTCGAAGAGTGAAGAATTCCTCGCCACCTGTGAAAGCGGAGAAGACACTTACGTTAAGTGCCCAAATTGTGGACTGGCTGCAAATGTTGAAGCCATCGTCACTCGAGTACCGGCAGAAATAGATGCCACTGGGGTTCCATCTGCTCACGTAGAGGACACACCAGACACTCCAACAATTGCATCACTGGTTGATATCTCGAACTCTCGTCCAGAACTGCGTAGATCTGATCGGGATTGGCAGGCTGGCGACACATTAAAGAACGTTGTGTTGATGCAAGTTGATTTATCTGGAAACCGCACACCACTAGTAATTGGCTTACCAGGGGACAGGGAAGTTGACCTTAAGCGCGTTGAAGCTGCCCTCCATCCAATTTCAATTGAGGCTTTCGAAGAGGAAGATTTCAAAAAGCACCCAGCGCTAGTAAAGGGATACATCGGACCAGAAGTATTGGGACTAAATTCCGTTTCGGGCATTCAGTACCTGGTTGATCCTCGGGTAGTTAAAGGGTCACGTTGGATTACCGGTGCCAACCGTCGAGGTAATCACGTCTACGACTTAGTCGCCGGCAGAGATTTTTCTTGGGATGGCGTGATTGAAGCAGCCGAGGTTCGACAAGGGGATGGTTGCTCTAATTGCGATAGCGAAGTTGGCATAGCTCGTGGCATCGAAATCGGTCACATATTCCAACTGGGTCGAAAGTATGCCGAGGCATTGGATCTAAAGGTTCTGGACGAGAATGGCGAATTGGTAACGGTAACCATGGGCTCATATGGAATTGGCGTCTCACGAGCTGTGGCCACGATTGCCGAGCAGTCTCATGACGAAAAGGGATTGATTTGGCCTCGCGAAGTTGCACCAGCTGATATCCACATAGTTGCAACGGGTCGAGAAGATGAACCGTTCGATGTGGCACTAAAGATCAGCGAAGAGTTGGAATCTAACGGGGTTAGAGTTTTGTTTGATGATCGCAGAGGTGTTTCGCCTGGTGTGAAATTCAATGACTCTGAGTTGTTAGGCATTCCAACAATCGCAATTGTTGGTAAAGGCTTGGCAGATGGCGTGATTGAACTTCGAGACCGCAAGTCTGGGGAACAAACTTTAGTTCCAGTCGCAAATTTTGTATCAGACGTAATTGCACTAATCGCTTCTAAGTAGTCGCAATGACAATCCAAGCTGTGGTGTTCGATTGGGGTGGCACATTAACTCCTTGGCACAATGTTGATTTGCAAGAACTCTGGATGGGTTATGCCGAGATTTACGATCCAGCTAATGCAGAACATCTTGCAGAAACGCTTAATCATGGTGAACAAGCTCGTTGGTCTCGTCAGTTTGAAACAAATGGCGAAGTTGGAACTGGTATTCTTGACGAACTTTTTCATGAAGCTGGTGTTGACACCTCGAGTCCGCTTCACTTCGAGGCTTTAGAGCGATACCTGAGTGGTTGGGATCCTCATACCTACACTGATCCAGATGCTGTTGAACTCCTCGAAGGACTTCGGGGAATGGGCATCAAGACAGCAGTGCTTTCAAACACAATGTGGCCGCGTAGGCACCATGAGTCAGTTTTAGAGCGTGATGGTGTTTTGCATCTATTCGACTACTTGCTGTTTACGAGTGAAACTCCAGCTGGCAAGCCACATAAGTCTGTATTCGCAGATGTTCTTTACAACTTGGATGTTGATCCCAAAAATGCGGCATTTGTGGGCGATCGACTATTTGATGACATTCACGGCGCTCAATCCATTGGCATGAAGGGTATTTGGATTCCGCATTCAAATATCCCGGCATCACAATCAACTGACTTGGGCATTACTCCTGATGCAACAATCCAAAGACTTGGTGAAGTCATGGATGTGGTTGCAGGCTGGAGCGTTTAGCGGAAATGCAACTGCAATTAGTCGAGATAACTCTCTGGATGGTTGCACTTTGCGTAGCTGCTGCGTTTCTGGCAGGTTTTGTCGATGCCGTTGCCGGTGGTGGCGGACTTATTCAACTACCTGTTCTACTTTGGGCTTTCCCTAGCGCGCCATTAGCTAGCATCTTGGGAACCAATAAGGCGGTATCAATAGTTGGTACTAGCGTTGCCGCGAATACGTATCGCCAGCGAATCAAGATCAATTCAAATCAATTAGTGCCTATGCTTGTGGCCGCTTTCCTTGGTTCACTTTTTGGAGCACTACTTGCGACGAATGTCTCGCGGGCAATTTTTGAACCAGTGATTTTAGTGATTCTGATCGCAGTTGGGATCTTTACGTTGTTGCGGCCGGACTTTGGAAAAATTCAGTCGGACCGGAACATCTCACCGATTCTGGCACCTTTGGTCGGATTATTTATTGGGTTTTACGACGGGCTAATTGGCCCAGGCACGGGAATGTTCCTACTGTTTTCATTAGTTAGTTTCCTGGGAACAAGTTTTCTGGGGGCTTCGGCTATCGCAAAGTTTGTAAACGTCGCAACCAACCTCGCCGCGCTCATCATCTTCATCCCTAATGGACACGTGATTTGGGTATTGGCTGCCGCAATGGCTCCGGCGAATTTAATCGGGGGATACATTGGGGCTCGAACTGCGCTTGATCGAGGGAACTCTTTCGTTCGATTGATTTTCTTAACAATGCTCACAGCTTTAGTGATTAGGTTGATAGCAACCGTTTAGTGACGTGGCGCGTTGGTAAAACTGAATCTTAGTTAAGCCAAACTTGGTCAATTTTGCGACTACGATAGGAACATAACTGCTCCACCAAATTGAAAAGGCACGAAAATGATTCCAGTCTCTGAACTCACCTTGCTACTGGAGCCTGTGGTTGCCACATTTTCGTTTGATTTAGACGAAGTAGAGATCTCTCGTTCTGGTGGCCAGAGAATTCTTGATGTAACTATCGATGGCGATAGTGGCGTAAATCTTGATGAAGTCGCTGCAGTCTCGCGCGCAATTTCAGAATTTCTTGATAACGCAGATGTTATGGGTGAAGAGCCTTATGTTCTTGAAGTTGGAACAAGAGGCGTATCCAAACCTCTCACAAAACCAGTTCACTGGGCCAGAAATGTTGGGCGCCTAGTTAACGTTGCGGGTGATGCGATTAACGCAGTGGGCAGAATTGTTGAATTTGACGAGCCGAATGTAACTCTTGACATAAAGGGAAAACTTCGAACCATAAGTATTAACGAAGTTTCTCGCGCGAACATCGAAATTGAATTTAAGAAAATGCCTAAAGAAGATGCCGAAGACTTGTCCGATGACTTTGATCTTGAGTCAGAGTAGGAAGTTGAATTATGGATATTGACATTTCAGCGCTCAAGGGATTGACGCGTGAGCGCGGCCTCTCCTTGGATTACGTGGTTGATTCAATCGAACAGGCACTTCTGGTTGCGTATTTGAATTCTTCCGGTGCACATGAAAGTGCCAGAGTAGAGCTGGATCGAGTAACCGGTCACGTTCTTGTCATTGCAGATGAGTTGAATGACGAAGGTGAAAAGATTGGCGAGTTTGAGGCCACTCCTGAAGGATTCGGTCGCGTTGCTGCATCTTTGGCACGTGGCGTAATTACTCAAAGACTCAAGGCGGCAGACGATGACGCAACCGTGGCTGAGTACCAAGCAAAAGAAGGCGACATAGTCTCTGGTGTGATTCAACAGGGCAGTGATCGCCAACTGATCTTCGTTAACTTGGGAAAAACTGAAGGAGTGCTGCCTCCAGAAGAAACAGTTCCAGGTGAAGACTATTCGCATGGAACTCGACTTAGGTGTTATGTAGTTGCCGTAAAGATGGGACCCAAAGGCCCTGTGATCACATTGTCAAGATCCCATCCAAAGTTAGTAGAAGAGTTGTTTAAGTTTGAAGTGCCAGAAATTGCAGACGGAACGGTAGTGATTGAAGGCTTGGCACGTGAAGCTGGCCACCGTACCAAGATTGCTGTTTCCACAAAGGCTGCGAGCGTCAATCCAAAGGGAGCTTGTATCGGTCCGCTTGGAGGCCGAGTGCGGGCTGTCATGAGTGAACTTGGTGGTGAAAAAATCGACATTGTCGACTACAGCGAAGATCTAGCGCTTTACGTCAAGCACGCACTTTCTCCAGCAAAAGTTATTTCGGCAACGCTTATCGATGAAGAAAACCGAATTGTCCGAGTCGTCGTTCCCGATTTTCAATTGAGTCTTGCGATTGGTCGCGAGGGCCAGAATGCCAGATTGGCTGCCCGATTAACCGGTGCAAAAATCGACATCAAATCTGACATGGCTACCGAGGCTTAAACAAAGCGCTAAGTAGAAAACCTCCAAAAAACCCTATGGATAATGGGTATCTACAAATTGGGCTAGAGTAGGGGAAGCAAGTAGCTTGATTTCCGTTCTGTGTGGGTGGAATTTGAGGATCTCGAGTAATTCTGGATCAACTTGTTATCAGTATCCGTTAACTACCGCTGAAAACGGGAGTGTTTATGTTCAACGCCAGGCTTGCGTTCTAGTTATGAACGCCAACAGGCAAGATGCTCAGCTAATGAGCATCAATAAGCAGAGTGCTCAGAAATGAGCGCGCAAAAACAAGAGACGGTTCGGATCTATTAATTAGACCTCGGACCAGACTGGAGAATCGTGTCCAAGGTCCGAGTGTATGAGCTTGCAAAGGCGCTAGGCGTCGAAAGCAAAGACATCATTTCAAAACTTGAAGAAGTTGGTGAGTACGTTAAGTCGGCATCGTCGACTGTCGAAGCTCCCGTTATTCGTCGGCTGCATGAAAAGTTTCCTGAGTTAAAGGAATCAGCTAGTAAAGCACCCGCACCCGCAAAGAAGGCACCTGCGAAGAAAGCTGCTGCCCCTGTTGAAACAGCATCCGTCGATTCGAGCGCTTCATCACCAGCACCAGCGACTGACGAAGTTGCTGCCGTAAGCACTTCAGATGCGGCACCAACAGATGCAACCGCAGCGCCAACTGCTCCAAGCCCAACTCCAGGTCCAATACCGGGCGCAGTTCCAGGGCCTCGTCCTGGCGGACCTCGCCCAGGTAACAACCCATTTACTTCGGCGCCGCGTCCTCCGCGTGCCGGCAATAATCCTTTTTCATCGGGTAGCGCTGGCCCACGTCCAGGTGGCGGTGTAACCGGCGCACCTCGTCCAGCCGGCCCACGTCCCGGTGGACCAGGCCGTCCAGGCGGAGATCGCCCAGGTGGTTTTGGCGGACCTCGTCCTGGTGGCCCAGGTCGTCCAGGTGGCTTTACTCCTGGCGGAGGCCGTCCAGGTGGAGATCGCCCAGGTGGTTTTGGCGGACCTCGTCCAGCAGGTGCTGGTGGTGGATTTGCCGGTGCAGGTGCACCAGGTGGCGCACCAGGAGGAGCACCGGGAGGCAGACCAGGTGGTCGTCCAAATTCAACCGGTGGTCGTGGTAACACAGCAGGTGCTTTTGGTAAATCAGGTGGACGTCCTTCAAAGGGAAGAAAGTCCAAGCGCGCGAAGCGTCAAGAGTTCGACAACATGATGGCTCCGGTCACAGGTGGTTCGTCTGTGGCCATGGGTCGCGGCGATGCAATTCGCCTGGCACGCGGCTCGTCATTAAGCGATTTTGCCGACAAGATCAATGCTGAACCAGCATCCTTAGTTCAAATTCTTTTCAAGATGGGTGAAATGGTAACCGCTACCCAGTCGGTTAACGAGGAAACCTTGCAGTTGCTTGGCGCGGAGTTGAATTATGAAATTCAAATCATTTCGCCAGAAGACGAAGACCGCGAATTGCTTGAGTCTTACGATCTTGAGTTTGGTGACGAAGGCGACGATGAAGACTTAGTTATTCGTCCGCCAGTTGTAACTGTCATGGGTCACGTTGACCACGGTAAGACCAGATTGCTTGATGCAATTCGCCAAACAAATGTAATTGAACGCGAAGCTGGTGGAATTACCCAGCACATTGGTGCTTACCAGATTCATCACCTTCACGAAGGCGTAGAACGCGCGATCACTTTCATTGACACACCAGGTCACGAGGCATTCACTGCTATGCGTGCTCGTGGCGCGCAAGTGACAGATATCGCTGTACTTGTTGTTGCCGCTGACGACGGCGTTAAGCCACAAACAATCGAAGCACTGAATCATGCGCAAGCTGCAAATGTTCCAATTGTTGTTGCAGTCAACAAGATCGATAAAGAAGGCGCAGATTCAACTAAGGTTCGTGGGCAGCTGACCGAATATGGATTAGTTCCAGAAGAGTATGGTGGCGACACAATCTTCGTTGACGTATCGGCGAAGAATAACCTCAACATCAATGACTTGATTGACTCGATCTTGTTAACCGCTGATGCTGGTCTAGATCTTCGGGCTAATCCAGTTCAGGATGCTCAAGGTGTGGCAATTGAAGCCAACCTCGACCGAGGTCGTGGCCCAGTTGCCACCGTTTTGGTCCAGCGCGGAACGCTTCGCCCAGGAGATTCAATCGTTGTCGGTGACGCCTTCGGACGCGTTCGCGCAATGATGGATGAAAATGGGGTAGCCGTAAAGGAAGCCGGTCCTGCTCGCGCAGTTCAGGTTCTTGGACTTACCTCAGTTCCTAGTGCTGGCGACAGTTTCTTGGTGGTTGCCGAAGATCGAATCGCGCGCCAGATTGCACAATCACGTGGTGCCCGAGAGCGCAACGCTGAACTGGCAGCTCGACGTGGCCGTCACACACTTGAAGACGTTCTTAAGGCTCTTGAAAAGGGCGAAGTCGTCGAGCTCAAGATCATTATCAAGGGTGACGTATCTGGTTCGGTTGAAGCTCTTGAAGATGCTTTGTTGAACATTGACGTTGATGATGAGAACGTGATCTTGCGCGTAATCCACCGTGGTGTTGGTGCCATTACCGAAAACGACGTCTCCTTGGCTGCGGCATCTGATGCCATGATCATTGGCTTCAATGTTCGCCCAGAGGGCAAGTCACGTGATTTGGCTGACCGTGAGAATGTTGAAATCCGCTACTACAACGTGATCTACGGCGTAATTGATGACATCGAGTCGGCCCTTAAGGGTATGCGAAAGGCTGAATACGAAGAGGCAGAACTTGGTTCGGCTGAAGTTCGTGACGTATTCCGTTCCAGCAAGTTTGGAAACATTGCAGGTTGCATGGTTCTTAATGGCGAAATCAAGCGCAAGGCTAAGGCCAGATTGGTTCGCGATGGTTCGGTCGTTCAAGCAGATCTATCCATTGATACCTTGCGACGATTCAAGGATGACGCAACTGAAGTTCGAGAAGGATTCGAGTGCGGTATCGGACTTGGCTCATTCAACGACATCAAGGTCGGCGACATCATCGAAACATTTGAAATGCGTGAAATAGTGCGCAGTTAATACTGCGCACTATTTTCGTAAATAGAAATCTAGGGAGCTCGAAATGGCAGATGCAGCAAGAGCGCGGAAACTGGGTGAAAGATTCCAGGAAATTGTCGCCGAAACTTTGGAGCTAAAGGTTAAAGATCCACGTCTCGGATTTGTAACAGTCACAAGTGTTCGAGTTTCTGCAGACTTGCGAGAGGCCACCGTTTTCTACACAGTCTTTGGTGACGAAGCTGAGGCAACCAGCTCTGCTGCTGCGTTGCAGTCAAGCAAAGGCTTAGTTCGAAGTGAAATTGGTAAGCGAACTGGAATCAAGTTCACTCCAACCGTTGAATTCATTCGCGATGCACTGCCTGAGAATGTTCGCGTTATCGATGATCTGCTACAAGAGGCTGCTATTGCAGATAAAGCAGTGCATGACCAAGCGGCTAAAGCTCGGTACGCCGGGGATTCTGACCCTTACCGCAAATCTGATTCCGAGTAGGCATTTTGTCACCGTTTACATCTGCACCCGAGTGGGAAAAAGCGATTTCTGCAATTGTTAATTCAGAAAGTGTTCTATTGCTTGCTCACGTGACGCCGGATGCAGATGCTTTAGGCTCGGCTCTGGGCTTAGGCCTTGCATTGCAAGAAATGGGCAAGCAGGTTCAAGTCACAGTCGGCGAGCCAAGTTTCAGTACGCCAAAGTCCTTAAGTTTCTTACCTGGTACCGACTTGATACACGCACCAGAAGATTTGAAGCCTGCTGACTTAGTTATTTCCTGCGATGTTTCATCGGATGCTCGCCTAGGAATTGCAAAGACGATTTTGGAATCGGCACCGTTATCAATCGCAATCGATCATCATCAGTCATTCACTGGATTTGGCAAGATTCACTTAGTTGACCCAAAGGCCGCTGCGACTGCTGAGATTGTTCTTGAGTTAATTGATCGTCTTGAGTTACCGATTTCCACAGAAATAGCTGGCGCTATTTATTCGGGACTAACCACTGACACAGGTTCGTTTAAGTATCAATCAACCACTTCGCACACACTTCGTATGGCGGCTCGATTACTTGATACCGGCATAGATAGCGCCAAGCTAGCCCGCCTGCTATTCGATGATGAGCCTTTAGCTGCGCTGGTGATGATGGGGGATGCGGTTAGTAGGGCAAATCTGGTGCGTGAAGTTGCATCTGGTCAAGGACTTGTCTACACATCAGTTTCAATTGAGCAAAGGCGCGGACTCGATGAGTTAGCCGTCGAGCGCGTAATCGAATCACTTCGCAAAACCACAGAAGCGGAAGTTGCTGCCGTACTGAAGCAAGCAGACGATGGGCACTGGAAAGTTTCCTTGCGGAGTAAGACCACAATTGACGTTGGTGCCATCGCAAACGAACTAGGCGGCGGCGGACATAAACACGCATCGGGTTATAGCTCGACTGCAGATCTTGAGGACACAATTTCTAAGTTGATCGAATCACTTGACGCTAAGAGCAATAGCTAGAAACTATCGAGTGCGCCATGAATCAAGAAGGTATTGTGCTGGTTGATAAACCAGCGGGACCAACATCACATGATGTTGTTGCCAAGATGCGCAAGTTGTTCAATACCCGCAAAGTCGGACATGCGGGCACGTTAGATCCAATGGCTACTGGAATGCTCGTCATTGGAATTGGGCGAGCAACTAGATTGCTTGGCTACTTCACGGCGCATGACAAAGAATATCTAGGGACGATTCGGCTTGGAATCTCAACAACCACTGATGATGCACAAGGAGAACTTGTAACTCAAACATCAGCACTGCACATTACCGAGACTCAGATCCTCGAAACAGTTAGGGATTTTCGTGGACCAATCATGCAGCAACCAAGTGCTATTAGCGCGATCAAGATCGACGGAAAACGCGCTTACGCCAGAGTTAGAGACGGTGAAGAGATAAGCATTCCCTCTCGAAGTGTGATGATTCATGACTTAGAAATTGTTTCGATCGAGAGATTGGATGAGTTAGAGGTATTCGACGTGAAGGTTCGCGTCGTATGTAGTGCCGGAACCTACATCAGGGCTTTAGCTCGTGACATCGGTGTAAGACTCCAAGTTGGTGGGCATCTAACCGAATTAAGGCGGACGCGCTCGGGAGTTTTTGATTCGATGATCACTCTTGATGCACTGCAAGAAAAACCAGAAGTGATGGATTTAGCTACTGCAATGAAGACTGGGTTTCCGCATTTGGTTTTGTCAGAAGTTCAGGCGGGCAAGGCCGTAAACGGAGTGAGACTTGAGGCGCCCTCAGACCTGCCTGATGGTCATGTAGGTCTAATTTCGCCAGAAGGTCGAGCGATTGGATTGTTTGATAATTCTGACTCGGTGCTACATCCGTTGGTAGTGTTTGCAACTAATGAATAGTTCTACCGCTCCAGTTGTCGTCACCATAGGTGTGTTCGACGGAGTTCATGCTGGACATCGCCAAGTATTGGGAATCGCAAAAAGTATTGCATCAAGCATCAATGGAACTTTGACGGCCGCCACATTCGATCCACCACCAAAAGCTTTCCTTCGTTCCGAGTCATTCGCAGGATTGCTCACTTTGCCGGAGCGCCGCGCAGGTTTACTGATGGAAAATGGCGTGGATCACGTTGAGACTTTGAAATTTGACGATGCTATGGCACACATGTCCAGCGATGAGTTTGTCGAAGAAATTCTGATGGGTGCCCTAAATGCACAAGTAGTTATCGTGGGTCGCAACTTTAGATTTGGTCACGGGGCGAGTGGAACTGTTGAGACCTTGCAAGAACTGGCGAAGAAGTTCGGCTTCGAAGTTCGCATCGTTGATCTTGTGGGGGATGCAAATGCTTGGTCATCAACTCGAATTCGCAATGCAATTTTGAAGGGTCACATTGAAGGCGCTAACGGATTGCTAGGCAGAGCCCATCGAATTTCGGGTGAGGTTGTACATGGTGATCATCGTGGCCGAGAAATTGGCTACCCAACTGCAAACATCGATGTCCGAGGTGGATTGCTAATCCCAGCTGATGGGGTCTATTCCGGACTACTTTGGATTGATGGTAAATCGCACATGTCTGCGATCAGCATTGGAACTAATCCCACATTTAATGACGTGACCAACCGCAGGGTTGAGGCCTATGTAATTGGCGAGTCCGGGCTAGATCTATACGGAAAAATCGTCGATTTGGATTTTGTCTCACATATTCGAGATATGGAGAGTTTTTCTGGGATTCCAGAATTACTCGAAGCCATGGATCGAGACGTAGCAAAAGCCCAGGCAGATCTCGAAAAGTACCTGAGTTAAGGGTTATTTCACGCTCAATCTGACGATTTCGCGGTACTCATCACGCTCAATCTCACGATTTCGCAGTGCTTATCAGGCTCAATCTCACGATTTCGCGGTACCCACCCTCAACTGTTAGCCTTACAACACAGACGAATGCGGGGCGGGCGCCCCACATCTCGTGTCACATCTAAAGATCTTCGGATCTGTTCGCGCCCGAGAGGAAAAATCTATGCCATTGGAATCTGCAGTAAAGCAGGCCATCATCGCAGAACACGGCACTAAGCCTGGCGATACCGGAAGCCCAGAAGTCCAGATCGCTTTGATGACACAGCGCATCAATGATCTAACCGGACACCTAAAAACTCATAAGCACGATCACCACAGCCGTCGCGGTTTGCTACTGCTTGTTGGTCAGCGTCGTCGTCTACTTGATTACTTAACCAAGACAGACATCAACCGATACCGCGCGATTATCGAAAAACTCGGAATCCGCAGATAACTTTTCGTGCGCTTCTATGGAAGTGAGCTGTGCCGGTTTTCAATCGGCACAGCAAGCACAAAATCAAGACTCGCATTTCGCGAAAACCGCGGATAGCACGCACATTCGAGCAGTTTGGTCGGTCCTCGGTAGTGAAGTTCGGCTCAATGAGCCGCGCTTCTCGATCGAAGATCGACATGTGATTTGAATGCATTTCACGAGTTTGAAGTGCAGTGTTATCCCTTTATAAAGAGGGAGGTTACCCATGGAGGGTAACGAAGTACAGACCAGCGTTGCTGTGATTGACAATGGGTCATTCGGAAAACGCACCGTAAAGTTCGAAACCGGACGTCTTGCACGTCAGGCTAATGGCACCGCAGTTGTCTACTTAGATGACGACACTATGTTGCTGTCTGCAACAACAGCAGGAAAGTCACCAAAAGATCAGTTCGACTTCTTCCCGTTAACGGTGGATGTCGAAGAGCGCATGTATGCAGCTGGTCGAATTCCAGGATCATTCTTCCGTCGCGAAGGCCGTCCAACTGAAGACGCAATTCTTACTTGCCGACTAATTGACCGTCCGTTGCGTCCGTCATTCGTTAAGGGACTTCGTAATGAAGTTCAGGTTGTTGTCACCGTAATGGCATTGAATCCAGACGTGCTTTACGACGTAATTGCAATTAATGCTGCATCTATGTCAACGCAGCTTGCAGGATTGCCATTCTCCGGACCAATTGGTGGTGTGCGTGTTGCACTAATCAGTGGTCAGTGGGTTGCATTCCCAACTCACAGCCAACTTGAAGAAGCTGTATTCGACATGGTGGTTGCTGGTCGCGTTGTTGGTAATGACGTTGCCATCATGATGGTTGAAGCTGAAGCCACTGAAAACACAATTGCCCTGATCAAGGGTGGCGCTAAGGCACCTTCCGAAGAAGTTGTATCTGAAGGCCTTGAAGCTGCAAAGCCATTCATCGCTGAACTTTGCCGCGCACAGTCTGCACTTGCAGATGTTGCAGGCAAGGAAACTGCCGACTTCCCAGTGTTCTTGGACTACGAAGCCGATGTATTTGCTGCAGTTGAATCAGCAGTTTCTGACGAACTAGCCAAAGCACTTACTATCGCTGGCAAGCAAGAGCGTGAAACTGAACTAGATCGCGTTAAGGAACTAACTATCGAAAAGGTAGCTGGCAACTTTGAAGGTCGCGAAAAGGAAGTTAGCGCTGCACTTCGTTCACTAACCAAGAAGCTAGTTCGCAAGCGCGTAATCAAGGACAAGATTCGTATTGATGGCCGCGGACTTCGCGACATTCGTTCCTTGAGTGCTGAAGTAGATGTAATTCCTAGAGTTCACGGTTCCGCATTGTTTGAACGTGGCGAGACTCAGATTCTCGGTGTTACCACCCTGAACATGATGAAGATGGAACAGCAACTGGACACTTTGTCGCCAGTTACTCGTAAGCATTACATGCACAATTACAACTTCCCGCCTTACTCAACCGGTGAAACCGGCCGGGTAGGTAGCCCGAAGCGTCGCGAAATTGGTCACGGCGCATTGGCGGAACGTGCACTTGTGCCAGTTCTGCCTTCGAAGCAGGACTTCCCATATGCAATCCGTCAGGTTTCTGAAGCGTTGGGATCCAACGGTTCTACTTCAATGGGTTCCGTGTGTGCATCAACCCTTTCGCTACTAAATGCTGGTGTGCCACTTCAGGCTCCAGTTGCCGGTATTGCAATGGGACTTATCTCCGATGAAATCGATGGCAAGACTGAGTATGTTGCACTAACTGACATCCTTGGAGCCGAAGATGCATTTGGTGACATGGACTTCAAGGTTGCAGGTACGAAGGAATTTGTTACCGCATTGCAGCTGGATACCAAACTTGATGGCATCCCAGCTTCCGTTTTGGCTGGTGCTTTAACGCAGGCTCGCGAAGCACGTCTAGCAATTCTGGATGTAATGCTAGAAGCAATCGATGCGCCAGATGAAATGTCGCAATACGCACCGCGTATCATCACGGTAATGATTCCAATCGACAAGATTGGTGAAGTTATTGGTCCAAAGGGCAAGATCATTAACCAGATTCAAGAAGAGACTGGTGCTGAAATTTCCATTGGCGATGACGGCACGGTCTACATTGGCGCAACTAACGGCGAAGCAGCAGATGCTGCTCGAGCCCAAGTTAATGCGATTGCAAACCCAACTATGCCTGAAGTGGGCGAGCGCTACATGGGAACAGTTGTTAAGACAACTAACTTCGGTGCCTTCGTGTCACTTTCACCAGGTAAGGACGGCTTGCTTCACATCAGTCAGCTTCGCAAACTTTCCGGTGGTAAGCGCGTAGAGAATGTTGAAGATGTACTAAAGGTTGGCGACAAGGTTCACGTTGAGATCGCAGAAATCGATCCACGTGGAAAGCTTTCACTCGTACCAGTCGTTGAAGGTTCAGACGACAGCGCAGATGACGCTGGAGACGAAGACTAAAACGTGACATCACGAAACTCCGCAGTGGTCCTTGGGCATGAACAACGCCCAGGGACCACTCGCACGTTATTGACTGCCGATCAAGGCGGACTGGTCAAGCGCACCGTGCTACCCGGTGGCCTACGGATCATTACCGAGCAAATGCCATCTGTCCGATCTGCCGCAATTGGCATATGGGTAAACATTGGATCCCGAGATGAAGTTGCCTCACAAACCGGCTCAGCACACTACCTAGAACACCTTTTATTCAAGGGAACTAAGAATCGCAGTGCGCTTGAAATCTCTTCAACGATCGATGCAGTCGGTGGCGAGATGAACGCCTTCACATCCAAAGAAGTTACCTGTTTCTACACCCGAGTTTTGGACACAAGTGTGCCTCAAGCCATTGATGTCTTGGTTGACATGATTACTTCAGCGACAATCACTTCAGTTGACGTCGATCAAGAGCGCCAAGTGGTGCTCGAAGAGATTGCAATGCGTGACGATGACCCCGCAGACCTAGTTCATGAACAATTTTCAAAAGCTATGTTCGGCGACGCACCACTTGGGCGATCCATTCTCGGAACCGTTGAAAACATTTCATCGCTGTCCCGTAGATCGATAAATAGTTTCTATAAGAAGTACTACACGCCGGATCGTTTGATTGTTTCGGTCGCTGGCAATGTTGACCATGCAACTATCGTAAAGTTGGTCCGTAAGGCTTTCAATCAAGGCGGCTTTGCTCTCGACGGCGACCAGTCACCATACGTTTCCGTGAAGAACAAGACTAAGGTTTTGCAAACTGGCGGATTCGTGAAGCAGGACAAAACCACAGAGCAAGCAAATTTGGTAATCGGTGTTCCAGGTCTGGACCGCGCCGACGAACGACGCTACATCCAATCAGTTTTCAATGCAGCCCTTGGCGGAGGCATGTCCAGTCGACTATTCCAAGAAGTTCGCGAAAAGCGAGGTCTGGTTTACACGGTCTATTCCTTTGGTCAACAGTTCCAAGACGCTGGCATGGCTGGAGTCTATGCCGGATGCAGCCCTAAGAATCTGGATCAAGTTCGTGAGGTAATTACTAACGTGCTTGATGATGTTGCCAGTAATGGCATCACGCAGGCGGAATTAGCTAAGGCAAAAGGCCAGGTGAGTGGTGGAATGGTCCTAGGGCTTGAAGACACTTCATCAAGAATGAGCAGAATTGCTAGGTCCGAGATGAACAATGGGTATGTGCCGTCAGTTTCCGAAGTACTTGATCGGGTTGCCTCGGTTTCTTTGGAAGAAGTGCAGGCGCTTGCGCACCAACTTTGGTCGCAAGATCGACTCACAGCCGTTGTTGGACCGGAGTAGAGATGTCAAAAATTAAAGTGGGAGTTCTCGGCGCTAAAGGTCGAATGGGAGCAACGGTATGCGATGCGATCACCGCCAGCCCAGATTGTGAACTTGTTGCAGCTTTGGATTTAGGCGATGCATTGTCTGGGCTCACTGCCAGCGGTGCTCAGGTAGTTGTTGACTTCACTACACCAGATTCAGTTGAAGCCAACTTAAAATTCTTGGCTGAAAACAATATTCATGCAGTAGTTGGAACGACAGGTTTTGATACCGATAAGTTATCGGATGTAGAGAAGCAATTTGCTTCCAGTGAAGCAAACATTGTCATTGCGCCTAACTTTGGATTGGCTGCCGTACTCATGATGCAGTTTGCTGCCAAAGCAGCTCCGCATTTTGAAAGCGTCGAAATTATTGAGTTGCACCACCCCCGTAAAGCGGATGCACCTAGTGGAACTGCGCGCCGAACTGCTGAGTTAATTGCAGATGCTCGAAGCGGAATGGCTGCAATGCCTGACGCAACTAGCGATGTACTGCCAGGAGCTAGAGGAGCAAATGTTTCGGGCATTCCGGTACACAGTATTCGACTTCAAGGCCTTGTGGCACATCAAGAAGTTGTATTCGGTGGACCTGGCGAGTCATTGAGTATCAGGCATGATTCTTACGACAGAGAATCATTTATGCCTGGAGTATTGCTTGCCGTTCGCAAAGTATCGCAAACTCCAGGTCTCACATATGGACTTGAAAATCTTTTGGACTTAGACAGCTAATCCAAAGTATCTGAGTGTCCCAGCTGTTACAGCAGCAATTAGAACCACAAGAATGAATGGCGATCTGAATCTTAGGGCTACTGTTGCTGCGGCAAGGGCAGGAACTCTTGCATCTAAAACTAGGTTTTGACTATCAGCAAACGTCTGAACTGCGACTAATGCACTTAGTAATGAAATCGGCAGTAGCAGAACTATCTTCTTTACAGTTCGTTGCTCGAGGATATGACTTGGAATCACGCTTCCTACGTATTTAAGTGCGTAGCATCCAGCTGCACCAGCTAACACGGCAAACCACATCACGATAGCCGCCTACTTGTAACCCAACCGACTACCACCGAAACAATCGCAGCGGCTAGCACTGGTACACCTGGTGGGACCATTGGAGTCAAAGCCAGCGCAATTAATGCGCCTCCGAACGCTACCGATAAGTCGATTCGAGATTTGATTTGAGGCCAAACCAAAGCAAACAGCCCAGCCGCAATAGCTGCATCTAAACCGAATGACTTCGGATCTCCGATCGCCGAAACACTTACGGCACCGATAAAAGTGGCCAGATTCCAAAGCAAGTAAACCGAAAGCCCAGTTGCCCAAAAGGCCAGGCGAGAAGATCGACCTTCAAATGCGGTTTCATCTTGCGCTAGTCCCATCGCCGTGGACTCATCAATCGTTAGTTGTACTGCAACTAATCGACCTGGGCCTGATGTCTTCAAAATTGGAGTCATTCGCATTGAATAGGCAGCGTTTCGGGTACCCATTAACCAGGAAGCAACGACTGCAGTTAACGCAGTGCCACCTGAGGCTAATGTGCTAACTAATGTGAATTGGCTCGCGCCAGTAAACATCAATAGCGATAGGGCCATGGTTTGGGGGATGGTGAGTCCAGTAGTTGTACCTAGCGCGCCAAATGAAACTCCATACATTGCAACGGCAATTCCGATACTGGCAGCGTTGCCAACTATTTGGCGTCGCGTAACCGCCCACTCATTGCCCTCGGAATTCATAATCCGTTAAACCTATCGCACTACTCTGAGGGCATGCCAAAGAACATTCGGGGAATCGGCTTTGCCTTTCTCGGCGTATTAATTTTTTCATTCACTTTGCCGATGGTAAAGCTTGCCCTCCCTGGCTTTTCTCCATGGACCTTAACGTTTGGCAGAGCAACCCTCGCCGGGCTGTTGGCACTTGTGTTTCTGAAGTTTTCTGGCGCTAAGTTCCCAGAGCGAAAGTTAATTGGCCCACTTTTGTTTACGGCAGGCGGAATTGTCATAGGTTGGCCGATTCTTACAACTTTGGCATTGCAAGAAACCACCAGCGCACATGCAGCAGTGATTACAGCAGGACTTCCGCTTGCGACAGCAGTATTAGCAGTATTCAGGCTTCACGAAAGAGTTCCAAGGATTTTTTGGGTCGCTGCACTAATTGGAACGTTTACGTTAGTGATTTACGCTTGGCTCAACGGAGGTCAAGAAGGCAGCTCCTTAAAAGCGGATCTGTTCTTGGTGGGTGCAGTAATTGCAGCGGCGATTGGATACGCGGAAGGCGCGATACTAAGCAAAGTTATGCCGGGCTGGCAGGTGGTCTCATGGTGTGTGGTTTTGACATTGCCATTAACTCTGCCTTACTTCGCAATATCGCTTTGGCTTGGTCGCGAACAACACACAGTAACCGTCGTTTCATTTCTTGCGTTCTTATTCACTGCATTTGGTTCAATGTATTTTGGATTCTTTGCTTGGTATCGAGGATTATCTGAGCTTGGTGTTGCGCGTGGTTCCCAAATCCAACTTGTGCAATCACTGCTTACTTTGCTTTGGTCGGCATTGCTGCTCAGTGAATTAGTTACAGGTAAGACTTTGATAGCCGCTAGCGTCGTTGTGGTGTGTGTCGCAATCACCCAAAAAGTCAGAGTCGCTAGTTTGCAGGGTAAAAGTTAACCGAGCCTCTAACCCAAACCGTGACTGGCATACCAACTTCAGGCGAGATTGGTCCAGATGTCCGGGCTTTCACGGTTCCAGCTGCGGTACGTACCTCGACTAGAGCATCGTGACCGAAGAACTGTCTACCAGTTACGATCGCTAATCCTTTCGGATCTGGTTGCAGATATAGGTTTTCGGGTCGAATTGCTACGTGACCAGATGCACCTTCAGGATGTGTGGCGTTAGGAATCAAGTCGCCAAGCTGAGTAGCCACTTTGCCTGAGTGAACGACTCCTGGAATAACGACGGCATCTCCAAGAAACTTTGCAAGCTCGACATCAATGGGCTGAGAGTAGATAGATCGCGGGCTTCCTACTTGCGCCACAACGCCATCTCGCAAAATTGCAACTTGATCAGCGATCGAAAGCGCTTCTTCTTGATCGTGGGTAACCAGGATTGCGGTGGCGTTTGCTGCCCGGAGTATTGCCCGAACATCCTCGCGAAGCTTTGAGCGCAGTTGTGCATCTAGTGCTGCAAATGGTTCATCAAGCAAAACTACATCTGGATTAGGCGCCAGGGCACGAGCTATCGCGACTCGTTGGCGTTGCCCACCCGACAAAGTTTCTGGCAAGGAGTTTCGGTGGTCACCCATTCCAATTAGTTCTAGAAGTTCACTGACTTTGGAATCCTGTGCGGTTGAGTTCAAGTGGGAGAGCCCATAGGAAATGTTTTTTGCAACAGAAAGATGGGGGAAAAGTGCCGACTCTTGGGGCACAAATCCAACATTTCGTTTCTCCGGCGGCAAGGACATTGACTCGGAGGAGACTTCGCGGCCATTCATGACGATCGAACCAGAATCAACAGTGTCAAAACCTGCGATTAGGCGAAGCAGCGTGGTCTTACCGCCGCCGGATGTGCCAAGAATTGTCAGCAGGGTTCCATCTGTGACCGAGAACGAGACATCTTGGAGAACTGAAGTTGTTCCGAATGACTTTGAGACACCTGTGAGCCTAAGTTTTTCTGACACTTACTTCACCTCACTTGGCTCTGGTTTAGAAACGGATGCCGGTACCTCTAGGCTACTTTGATTTTGCACATTTCGGATCTCGCGATTTACCAGCAAGGCTGGAAGCCCAGCTATCACGATTAACAACAACGCATAAGGTGCAGCTGCACTAAAAGCATTAACCGAAGTTGCCGACCATAAACGAGTTGCCAGGGTTTCAATTCCAGTTGGTCGCAGTATTAAAGTCGCCGGTAGTTCTTTGATTACAGTAAGTGATACAAAAGCAATGGCACTCAGGATCCCGGGACCGGCGGCAGGAATCACAATTCGACGAAGTGTTTGTGTGGGATTGCTGCCAAGTGTCCTAGCAACTTCTTCAATTCCAATTGGTACTTGCGCAATAGGTACTTTGAGGACTGTGACGGCATTGGGTAAAAAGAGCGCTAAATAAGCCAGGAGTACCAAAGCACTCGTTTGGTAGAAGATCGGAACCGATTGATTAACCAGAAAGACGAACGAGAGTGCAACTACAACGCCGGGGAGTGCGTGAGTGATCAAAATGGTTTGCTCAATGCGCCTGGAATTACTTCCAGGGTAACGAACTACCAAAATTGCAATCGCGAGCCCAAAGAATGCAACTAGCACTCCACCAGCCATTCCGTAGCTAATGGTGTTTATAAAAGCGCGAGAGATTTCGCCAAGGTTGGCCTTCGACTGGCCAATAACAGCCCAAAAGATAATGCTTACGACAGGTATTGCCACACCAAGAATGAACCAAATCGTCAAACCTAGTTGTGCCATGAGTTTCCATGAGCCTAGTTTTGTTTTGAGCACCCGGAATTGGTCGATAGTTGTTCTAGGTTGAATCGTCCTGGTCCGATTTTCTAGATAGATCAAGAAAAGGGTGAGTGCAATAAGTATCAACGCCAGGGCAGCAGCAGAATTGCGATCAAAGCTAGCCCGGTATGCGTTGTAAATAGCTCTAGTAAAAGTATCAAATCTCATTAGTGATACGGCGCCGAAGTCACTAAGTGTGTATAGCGCCACAAGTAGCCCAGACCCAAGTGCCGCAGATCTAATTGCTGGCCAAGTGATTGACTTGGCCACATTGAATTGGCTTCTTCCTAAAGTTCGCGCGACTTCTTCGCTGGCACTGTTATGGCGCCGCAACGCAGCAGTGACAGCCAAAAAGACATATGGAGTTGTGCTGATGCTTAGCACCAGCCAAGAACCAACAAAGCCATTGACTTTGGAAGATACCGATAGCCAGGCGTAGGCCAAAACGTATGAAGGTAGCGCAAGTGGCAAGATCGCAACTAACCTAAAAAACTTTTGAAACGAAATGTCCGTGCGGTAAACCAGCCAAGCTTGGGCAGTACCGATAGTCATGGCAGTCAGACAAACTGCTGTAGATAGCGACAGTGAGTTAGCTACGAGCTCGAGTGTTCTTGCTCGCAACACAGTGTCGGTTAGTTCGGTTATACCCATTTGAGTCGTTCGAATCATCAAATAGAGCAGTGGGAGTAACGAAACTAAAACACCAAATGCCACCACTGCCTGAATCTGCAATGGTGGCCTTTGGTTTAGGCGCTTTGTCAGATCAAGCCTGCTTCGGTCAAGAGCTGGAGAGTTTGATCCAAGGTAGAAAGCTCTGACAAATCGATCTCAGGACTCCTGATCTCACTTAACTTCGGCAAACTAGCATCTGGCGAAATGTCTGAGGTTAGTGAGTATTCGTACGTGGTTTCAAGAAAGTATGTCTGTGCAGTTTCGCCCAAAAGCCACTTCGCAAAAACTAGCGCGCTTGGGTTTTCTGAGAGTAACGAAACTCCAGCCACGTTAACCAAGTTTCCTGAATCACCGTCAGTAAACCAAGACATTTTTGATTTCATTGCATCGGCGCCAATTTCGGCAGCCTTTTCAAACCAGTAGTAGTGGTTCAATAATCCAGCGGCTACCTCACCGCTTTCAACTGCATCTAGAATCTGACCATTCTTTTCGTAAAGAACGGCATTCTCTTTCATAGCTGACAAAAATTCTGCAGTCTTTTCGTCACCTTCGGAAACTCGCATTCCTGTTATGAACGACTGGAATGAAGCATTGGTTGGAGCAATCGCAATCCGACCCTTCCAGCCTGGATCTGTTAGATCAAAGACAGACTGCGGCAAATCCGTAACCATTTCAGGGTTATAAGTTAGGACTCGGGCTCGTCCTGAAACTCCAACCCAAGATCCGTCTTGGGCCCGGTACTGATCTGGAACTAAATCCAAGACATCAGATGGAAGCGGGTAAGTCGTTGCTTCTTGACTAACGGCACCTAAAGCACCAGCGTCTTGCGACAAGAAGACGTCAGCCTTGGTGTTTGATCCTTCTTCCAAAATAGTGGCAGCCATTTCGGAAGATTCTCCATATCTAACGCTTACTTGAATGCCAGTCTCTTGGGTAAAAATTTCGATTAGCGGAGCTATCAAGGCTTCTGACCGCCCGGAATAGAGAACAATCGATTGATCGCTGTTCGAGGCATCAGGGCTGCTGGCAGTCTCACTGGCGCAGCCCGTAAGTCCAAGTGATAACGCAACGATTGCAGCGGCATAAATCTTTGGCGTGGTCATTCAAATCCTCAGAGTAAGCATTTATGCAACCACAAGGTTGCATAAATAAATAAGTAACTAAAAGGTAGCGAAAATCATGGGGTGGGTCAAATGGAAAATCTGATGGCAAAGTCAGGTTGGCATTACCTTCCAGATACCCTAATCAGCATGGCACAAGAGATTTCCTTTAGAAGCGATGTGACTGTCGAGCTAGTTAAGCATTCGGCAGGTGATGCAGACGTTCTTTGGGCTGCTCGAGTTTCAACTAAAGGTGACCAGTCGGCGGTCGATGTTAATGCCGATTCTGCGGCATCTGCTGGACTGATTAATTACCTAATGCGCGATCGTCACGGTAGCCCATTTGAACATTCCGTCTTTACATTTTTTGTGCAAGCACCGATCTTTATGTGGCGCGAACATTTTCGTCACCGTATGGCCAGTTACAACGAAGAGTCTGGCCGCTACAAAGTTTTAGAACCAGTTTTTTATACACCGGGACCTGAGCGAAAGCTCATTCAAGTTGGTAAAGCTGGCGCCTACGAGTTTGTTGATGGCACTCCAGAGCAATTGGAAATCGTTACCTCGGAAACTAAAAAAGCTTGTGAAGTTGCTTATGCATCGTATGAGGCGATGCTCGAAGCAGGAGTTGCTCGCGAAGTGGCGAGAATCGTTTTGCCGGTAACAATTTACAGTTCGGCATACGTGACAATGAATGCACGAGCACTAATGAACTTCTTAAGCCTGCGGCGTAAAGCTGAAGGTTCGCACTTCCCGTCCTTCCCGCAGCGTGAAATTGAAATGGTTGCAGAGAAGTATGAGTTGGAATTTGAACGAATCATGCCACTTACTCACGCATCGTTTGTGGCCAATGGTCGAGTTGCTCCATAGTGAAAATGAATAGGTGAGATTGTGAACGCTGAAGCTTCATTCGGAACGGTACTGACTGCAATGGTCACTCCGTTTACTGCTGATGGATCCAAAATCGATTACGATGCGGCAGCGGCGTTGGCCAACGATTTAGTAGATCTTGGCAACAACGGCTTAGTTGTTAATGGAACTACTGGCGAGTCACCAACTACGGACGAACACGAAAAACTGGAACTGCTGAAAGTTGTTATTAATGCAGTAGGGAATCGGGCCAAGATTGTTGCTGGCGCTGGTTCTAACGACACAGCACATTCAATTCTGTTGGCCAAAGACGCCCAAAAAGCTGGGGCGCACGGCTTGCTAGTTGTGACGCCTTATTACAACAAACCTCCGCAGGCTGGAATTTATTCACACATGGTTGCAGTTGCAGATGCAACCGATCTACCAGTGATGGTTTACGACATCCCAGGTCGGGCTGGTGTTGCAATCACCAATGAGACCATGCTGCAGCTTTCCCAGCACTCGAAAATTATTGCCAACAAGGACGCCAAGGGCGATCTTTGGGCTGCATCCCAAATCATGGCCCAATCGGATCTTGCTTACTATTCGGGTGATGATCCGTTAAATCTTGCTTTACTTGCCGTTGGTGCCGTTGGTGTAGTCAGCGTCACGGGTCACATAGTTGCTGACCGTCACAAGTTAATGGTTGAAGCAATGCAAAACAACGATGTGAACACTGCGCGCGAAATTAATCGAACCCTAGTTCCGGTCACTGAAGGCATTATGACCAGAGCTGGTGGCGCCATTATGGTTAAGGCCGCCCTTGACCAGCTCGGCAGAGTTGGCGGTGGATCGCTTCGATTGCCATTGATTCCAGCAACGGATGAGCAGCGTCGAGTTCTGCGGGACGATTTGATTAAGGGTGGCTTCAGTCTGTGACATTTTCACAAATTGACCTACCAACTCCGCCGCCATTGGGCGATGACACATTTCGGGTAGTTGCGCTAGGTGGCCTTGGCGACATTGGTCGCAACATGACGGTGCTGGAGTACCGAGGAAAACTCTTAGTTGTCGACTGTGGTGTTCTGTTTCCGGAAGAAACTCAGCCTGGCGTTGATTTAATCCTTCCCGACTTTGCCTACATTCAGGAACGCCTAGATAATGTAGCCGCGATTATTTTGACGCACGGTCACGAAGACCATATCGGCGCAGTCCCATACTTATTGCGACACAAGCAAGATATTCCAATCGTTGGGTCTCAACTCACACTAGCTTTCGTTGAAAGCAAATTAAGAGAGCATCGAATTTCTGCATACACCCATGCCGTCAAAGAAGGCATGACTGAAAAGTTCGGTGACTTCACTGTTGAGTTCATCGCCGTGAATCACTCAATCCCAGACGCATTAGCAGTTGCCATAACCACGGATGCTGGAACCATTTTGATAACTGGAGATTTCAAAATGGATCAGTTGCCGCTCGATGGCAGGGTTACAGACTTGAATGCCTTCGCACGTTTGGGCGACAAAGGCGTTGATCTCTTTTTGGTGGATTCAACCAATGCGGAAGTTCCTGGCTTTGTCACCAGCGAGAAAGACATCATCCCTACCTTGCAACAAGTTATAGGTGGCGCATCGGGTCGCGTGATCGTGGCGTCGTTCGCATCACATGTCCATAGAGTCCAGCAGATTATCGATGTTGCAGTTAGAAACAATCGCAAGATTGCATTTGTTGGAAGGTCCATGGTTCGCAACATGGCCCTGGCCAGCGATCTTGGATATTTAACAATTCCAGGTGGTGCGCTCATTTCAAGCGATGAAATGACGGACCTTCCTGACAATCAGGCAGTTTTGATTTGCACAGGATCTCAGGGCGAACCTATGGCGGCGCTAGCACGCATCGCCAATCAAGACCATGCCATTTCAGTTGGGACTGGTGACACGGTCATTCTCGCATCTTCACTAATTCCTGGGAATGAGAATGCCGTATACCGAATCATTAATGACTTAACTCGCCTTGGTGCCCACGTAGTTCACAAAGGAAACGCACTAGTTCACGTTTCTGGTCATGCGGCCGCAGGTGAGCTCCTGTACTGCTACAACATTGTTAAGCCAAAGAACGTGATGCCGATTCATGGCGAATGGCGTCACCTCCGAGCTAATGCTGATTTGGCTATCAAGACTGGAGTTCCGGAATCTCGTGTGATGCTGGCCGGAGATGGCATAGTCGTCGACTTGGTCAACGGAAAAGCCAACATAGTCGGGGCAGTGCCATGTGGTTATGTTTACGTTGAAGGTTCAACTGTTGGCGAGGTGTCGGAATCTTTACTCAAAGATCGCCGAGTTCTTGGCGAAGACGGATTCCTATCGATTGTTGCGGCGATTGATTTCGAGCAGCGAAAAGTTATAGCTGGCCCACAAATTCACGCGCGAGGCTTTAGTAAGGAAGAAAGCGTTTTCGAGGAGATCTTGCCAAAGATCAAATCCACCCTCGAAGTTGCCCTCGCGGAAGGCGTCACTGACACGCACCAACTTGGCCAAATGGTCCGCAGGGTAGCGGGCAAGTGGGTGGGCGAGAAGCATCGCCGACGTCCCATGATCGTCCCGCTGATAATTTCCAGTTAATTCAGCAATCCGGTCAATTTAATTCCGACACGCCGCGCCTCTTGGTGCCAGTGTTACTGGAGTGTTTCGCATATATTTGTTATATGGCTTCCCCGTCGTCGGCAAAGACTCGTCCGCGTACCTCAGCAACATCCCGTCCACAGGGAAGAAATTCATCTTCTGGGCGCGCGCCAGTTAAAGCACGCAAGAATTCAAAGCCTTCAGCCTTAACCACTGCTTTGCATGGCCTACAGAAATTCGTAACGGCAGTCTGGCTAGGAATCGCCAATGTCATTGGAGCTATCGCGCGCGGAATCGGCAAGAGTGCCCGTGACCTCGATCCAGCTCATCGACGCGACGGACTAGGCCTCATTTATCTTTCGCTAGCAATAATTGTTTCGTCTGTGATTTGGTTTGATGTCACAGGATTTGTTTCGGGTGTAGTTACGAGTGTTGTAACCGGAGCAATTGGAATCTTTGACGTGCTAGCCCCAGTTGCACTTCTTGCAATTGCAGTTCAAATTTTGCGCCATCCAGATACACCTTCTCAAAAGAAGGGTCGGTTAACTATTGGTTGGACATTGCTTTCGTTGAGCCTTATGGGCATCGTGCACATCAACCGTGGCAACCCAATTCCATCTTCCGGCGCAACGGCAATGCGCGAAGCATCTGGCTGGATTGGCTGGGCAATTACCGCGCCATTTGTTAGTGCCGTCGGAACCATCGTCACTGTCCTACTGCTACTTGTTATCGCTTTCTTCTCTGTCTTGATCATTACCGCAACCCCTATTAACGCGATTCCAGTTCGAGTTCGTGCGATCACTGCAAAGTTCAATCGTGCGCCAATCGCAAATGAGTCAAATGAATCAGAAATGACTCACCCAAATGTTGATGCGATTACCGCAGCCCAGGCTCAGTTAGCTCTCGATCTTTCAGTTGCTCCGAATCGCACTTTGTTTAGTAGATTGCGGCGGAAGAGCTCAACGACTGCTGAAATTGATCCGGCTTTGGCCATTGGTCAACTTGCTGGGGATACCCCGTTTGCAACTCCAGTAGTTAGTAATGCTGTAGCTGAGGAAGCAATTGAGCCGGTTGCGCAGGTTCAAGATATCACTCAAATGAACACCATCGCTGTTGATGTTATGGCTCCAGTTGTATCGAATGACACGCAAGCAGTTTCGGTAGAGGTTGGAACGCTAAAGGCCGCTGCTAATGTCGCTCCATCGCAACCAGCTTCAATGCTGGATGTTAAGCCAGCAAAACCAGAGCAGTTACAGTTTGTTTCCGCTTCAAACTACAAGTTGCCTAGCGAATCCCTACTTAAGCCAGGTGCAAAACCAAAGGCTCGAACTGCCGCAAACGATGCAGTGATTGAAGCGTTAACTCAAGTTCTCGAACAGTTCGACATTGATGCCAAAGTTACTGGCTTCCAGCGTGGACCAACTGTAACCCGGTACGAAGTGGAACTTGGGCCAAAGGTAAAGGTTGAACGCGTTACTGCGCTTAGCAAAAACATTGCCTATGCAGTTGCGAGCGCGGATGTTCGGATTCTTTCACCAATTCCTGGCAAGAGTGCAATCGGAATTGAAATTCCTAACACTGATCGTGAAGTAGTTTCTTTGGGCGACGTTATGCGCAGTGGAGAAGCCGCCGGTGATGAACATCCGATGCTCGTTGGCTTGGGCAAAGATGTCGAAGGTGGTTTTACTGTCGCAAACCTTGCAAAGATGCCGCACTTGTTGGTTGCTGGTGCGACTGGTGCCGGTAAGTCAGGTTGCATGAATGCATTGATCACTTCGATCTTGATGCGGGCAACCCCTGACGAGGTGCGCATGATTTTGATTGACCCTAAGCGCGTTGAGCTAACAGCCTACGAAGGTATCCCGCATTTGATTAGCCCGATCATTACTAACCCGAAGAAGGCTGCTGAGGCTCTTGCTTGGGTCGTTAAGGAAATGGAAGCTCGTTATGACGATTTAGCCGCATATGGCTTCCGTCATGTTGATGATTTCAATAAGGCAGTTAGAGGCGGAAAGGTATCCCCACCGCCAGGATCTGAACGGGTTTTGCGTCCATATCCATACTTACTTGTCGTAGTTGACGAATTGGCTGACCTAATGATGGTTGCACCTCGAGATGTAGAAGATTCGGTAGTTCGCATTACCCAGTTGGCAAGAGCGGCAGGCATCCACTTGGTACTTGCGACCCAGCGTCCGTCGGTAGATGTGGTCACAGGTTTGATTAAGGCAAACGTACCTAGCCGCCTTGCTTTCTCTACTTCAAGTTTGGCTGACAGTCGCGTGATTTTGGATCAACCAGGTGCTGAGAAGCTAGTTGGCCAAGGCGATGGACTGTTCTTGCCAATGGGAACATCTAAGCCAATTCGCATCCAGTGTTCATGGGTGACTGAGGCCGAAATTCGTGCCGTGGTAGCTCATGCCAAGGGTCAGATGGCTCCCCAATATCGCGAAGATATAGTCGCTCCGATTACTGCTTCAAGAGAAGTTGATGGGGATATTGGCAATGATCTTGATGACTTACTCGCAGCTGTTGAATTAGTTGTCTCAACGCAATTTGGATCAACTTCCATGCTGCAACGTAAGCTCCGCATTGGATTTGCCAAAGCAGGACGCCTGATGGATCTTATGGAATCTCGAAACATCGTTGGTCCATCCGAAGGCTCCAAGGCCCGTGAAGTATTAGTAACTGCGGAAGATCTTGCGGGAACAATTGCTTTGATTCGCGGCGAGTAGGCTTCACAGCGTGACCGCTAATCCTCGTGTATCCATTGTTTCGCTTGGTTGCTCGCGCAACGATGTTGATTCGGAAGAACTAGCTGGCAGACTTTCGGCAGACGGTTGGAATTTAGTCGGTGACGGCGAAGCAACTGACTTAGTTCTCGTCAACACTTGCGGATTCATTGAACAGGCGAAAAAGGACTCGATAGATACCATTCTGGAAGCCAGCGAGCTTCTGGCCGGAAATGGAAAAGTCGTCGCCGTTGGTTGCCTAGCGCAAAGGTATGGCAAAGAACTTGCGGCTGAACTGCCTGAGGCAGATGCGGTATTGAGTTTTGATGACTACGCAGAAATCGGTACCACGCTCAGAAAAGTTTTAGCGGGTGAAACGATCGCCGCGCACACTCCAGGCGATCGCCGAAAACTCCTTCCGATTTCCCCAGTTGATCGTCAGTCTGTGTCATCTGAAGTTTCAACGCCTGGCATGGGTCCGCACGTCTATCGCAAACGCCTGGAGTCCACACCTTGGGCTCCGCTAAAGATTGCTTCCGGTTGTGATCGCAGATGTACGTTCTGTGCGATTCCGGCTTTTCGTGGATCTTTTGTTTCTCGAGATCCTGGTGAGATTTTTGAGGAAGCGGCCTGGCTTGGTGAAAACGGTGTTCGCGAACTGCTTTTAGTTAGCGAAAACTCAACTTCCTACGGTAAGGACTTAGGGGATTTAAGGCTCCTTGAAAAGTTGCTGCCGTTACTGGTTCAACCTGAAGGCATTGAATGGGTGCGAGTTTCATATTTACAGCCAGCCGAAATGCGTCCCGATCTGATTAGCGTCATCGCAAATACTCCAGGAATCGTTCCATACTTTGACCTTTCGTTTCAGCATGCCAGTAACTCTGTGTTGAGGCGTATGAAGCGATTTGGTGGAACCGACAGTTTCTTAGATCTGTTAAGTGCAATCAGACTGCATAACCCTATTGCGGGGGCCAGGACAAACTTTATTGTTGGATTCCCTGGAGAGACCGAAGCCGATGTTGCTGAGTTAATAAGTTTCATTGAGGGCGCCCAACTAGATGCTGTCGGCGTTTTTGGTTATTCCGACGAAGATGGCACTGCTGCGGTAAAGCTAGATAATCACTTACCTGAACATGAAGTGCAGGCAAGGCTTGAAGCGGTTAGCAAAGTCGCACTGCGAATTAGTGAAGACGTTGCGCGAAGTCGAATCGGCCAGGAGGTTTCGGTTTTGATTGAAGAGACTGGCAATCATGGTCGCAGCGCACATCAAGGTCCTGAAGTTGATGGAGCAACAACGGTGGCTTCGGATGAAAACTTGGCAGTCGGTGAAATTGTTAAGGCAATTGTTGTTGACTCAGATGGTGTGGACTTAGTTGCAAAGTTGATTTCTGCATGACACAGATGCCAATGCCAGATCATTTAGGCGACCCAAGTAATGAAGTGCCGGTTCTAAACATTCCAAACCTACTTACTGTTGCCAGGTTGCTTATGGTTCCAGTTTTTGGCTATTTAGTCCTGACCGTAGATCAAACAATAAATGTGCAGTGGGCGAGTGCGACGGTTTTCTTAATCGCTGCCGTTACTGATCTTGTTGATGGAGTTTGGGCTAGGCGATATGGCCTGGTGACAAATTTTGGAAAGATTGCAGATCCGATCGCAGACAAAGCACTTATTGGAACTGCACTAGTTGCACTTTCAATCCAAGCGGAAATTTCTTGGTGGGTCACCGGCATCATTATCTTTAGAGAAGTTGCAATTACGTTTTTGAGATTCTGGGTAATCAAGCACGGAGTAATTCCTGCAAGCCGCGGCGGAAAAGTAAAGACAGTAAGCCAGATAGTGGCGATTGTCGCTTTCTTGATTCCAATTCACGGCTGGGTGGACATGGTGGCTCAAATGTCACTTGGCGTTGCCTTGGCGTTAACAATTACCACGGGCATTGATTATGTATTGAAAGCACGCATTCGCCCGCAGGCTAGTTAGTACTCTTGTCACATGGTTTCAACACAGAGAGTTAATGCATGAAAACGGACATCGATTCGTTAGCGATATCAGTTGCCATCGCATTACAAGGGCGAACGCTAGCAACAGCTGAATCAGTTACTGGTGGACAGCTTGGCGCAACCATCACGGCTATCCCTGGGGCTTCAAAGATATTTCGTGGCGGGGTAATTGCTTATGCAACAGATTTGAAATCTACTTTGCTCGGAGTCTCAGAATCTGTCCTTGCAGATGGTGGAGCGGTTCAAGCTCAAGTAGCTTTAGAAATGGCGACTGGGGTGGCATCTAAACTCGATGCTGACTTCGGACTGGCCGTAACTGGTGTAGCTGGTCCGGCATCTCAAGATGGACATTTACCAGGCACAGTTTTCGTGGCATGTGTAATGCGTGACGAACAGGGATCCGTAATCGATTCGGTTGTGGATGAGTTGCACCTGATTCCCGATGGTGACGATGCTCGTGAAGAAAGAGACCAGGTTCGCGAAGAAACGGTAGCGGCTGCTCTCGAGTTGTTGCTTACGATGCTCTAGCAAGAGCCAAGATTTCAACATTGGGAGCGCTTTCCAGGTTAGAAATGCTGGTGTTAGCGTCGCCCAGTAGATACTTGCAATCAAAGGGTTTATTCCCAGACTTTATGGGCAACATAAACAACAAGACGCAATCAATGGATTATTGATAAACTTGAGGGATGGAGAGCGAAATGATTAAGGAAACGCTAGTTGCAACCAGATCTGGTGCAATTCAGAATCCAATGCAACGTTCACTAACCCAGAGTTCACTAACCCACACGGTAAAGATCGCTGACCCAGCGGTATCAGTTCCAACTTCTGGCAAGAAGATGGTTCTAATGCGCCAGGTCATCGGCGAAGAATTACGCCGTCGACGCAACGAGCAGTCCCGTACTTTGCGAGATGTTTCTCGTGATGCCCAAGTTTCCCTTGGTTACTTGTCCGAACTCGAACGCGGTCAAAAAGAAGCCTCGTCAGAGCTACTGGCAGCAATTTGCTTCGCCCTGGATACGCCGCTTTCTAGTTTGCTGGCAGGCGTTAGCAGCGAAGTTGCAAGGCGGGAAGCAATGCTCTCCGATCGCACCCACTTCTCAATCGCTTAGCTAACGCAAATTTCCGCAGGGCGCTTAAACTCCCTGGTTTTGAATTGCCTTAAATGTGAAAGCTCCGTAGTTATGTCAGGTAAGTTCAAAGAGTGTCAAAACCAAATCAATCTCAACTAGAGCGACACATCAATGGCTATCTAGATCATTTGTTGGTTGAGCGCGGTCTGGCAAAAAATTCGATGTCCTCATATCGCAGGGATCTAGCCAGATATCTGGAGTTTCTCACTAGCAAGGCTTTTCATGACTTTTCGAACGTGAGCGCAAATGACGTATCAGAATTTTTGATTGGCTTGCGGCTTGGAAATGATCTACATCCGGCACTTGCGCCTTCTTCGGCAGCCCGGACACTGATTGCGGTAAGAGGCCTACACGCGTTTTTAGCTAAAGAAGGCATTACGACCTCAGATTCAGCTAGAGCAGTTAAGCCACCTAGCGTCTCTAAACGTCTACCTAAGGCTTTGACTTTTGCTGAAATCGAGAAGTTACTTGCTGCAGTGGGGACCGAAAGTGAGTCTGATCTATCGATATTGATGATGCGCGATCAAGCCCTTTTGGAGTTGCTGTACGGCACTGGGGCAAGAATCTCGGAGTTAATGGACTTAAATCTGGATGATGTTTCCTCGCTTACTAAGGATCTTCCAATTCTCAGATTGCGAGGCAAGGGAAACAAAGAGCGACTTGTTCCGGTTGGCTCGCACGCTTTGCGAGCCCTCGATAGATACCTAGTTCGCAGTAGACCGGTGCTTTCTGGAAAATCTGCTGCAAACTCGGCACTTTTCTTGAATGCTCGAGGTTCCAAACTTTCCCGCCAAAGCGCTTGGATGATTCTCCAGCAGGCAGCTCAACGCGCGGATTTGGCCGGCAAGGTTTCTCCTCACACCATGAGGCACTCATTCGCCACGCATTTATTGGAAAATGGGGCAGATGTTCGGGTAGTTCAAGAGCTTTTGGGTCATGCTTCGGTGACTACAACTCAGATTTACACCCTGGTAACTGTAGATCAACTGCGTGAGGTCTATGCAACTGCACACCCGCGTGCCAGAGCTAGGTAACTAGGTTCAAAATCGCTGCAAAGTGACCAGCGACACCGATCCGAAATCGGCATGGCATCCCAGTGTTTATTGAAAAAAGGGCTTAATCTAAAGTAGTCGTAACTTCCTCAGCGACGATTTTTCTGGATTGACGGAATGTTTTCGTTAATCGCGTTCGTGCTGGGAAGGATAGTAATGACAGTTCCAATTCCTCAAGAGCAGATTTTGAATGATCCAATTGCTGCCTCAGTCGTTAATTCCGATCCGATAGAGCCACAAGTTTCGGATGCTTTGCCAGCTAATCATGAAGCCTCAGTGACTCCGATTGCGCCAAGTGGCGAACAAAAAATGCCAGAAACAATCCTTGGGCTAACTGGTCGTCCGCTACCAACTTTCAATGCCCCTGGTCCGGTGACTAGTCACGGCCCGGCGTACATCATTGCCATGACAAACCAAAAGGGTGGTGTAGGCAAGACCACGACAACAATTAATCTCGGAGCGGCGTTAGCAGAAGCTGGACGCAAAGTTTTGATGGTTGATATGGATCCACAAGGATCGCTTTCAATCGGCCTTGGCGTAAACCCGGATGACTTAACTGGCAAACGAACCGTATACGACATGTTGATGGATTCAACGGCTGTGCCTGCATCTGATGTTGTGATGAAGACCTCGGTTGACGGCCTTGATCTACTTCCAGCAAATATTCAATTAAGCGCTGCCGAATTACGTTTGGCTGGGGAAGTGGCTCGTGAATACGCACTTGATAGAGCATTTGAGTCGGTGCGTCCGCTATACGACTACATCTTGATTGATTGCCAACCATCACTAGGCCTACTTACCGTTAACGCTTTAACCGCTGCCGACGGCGTAGTCATTCCGATGGAGTGTGAATTCTTCGCACTACGCGGCGTGGAAATGTTACGAGAAACAATTTCTAAGGTGCAAGAGCGCCTAAACAACCGCCTGACGATTGACGGCGTTCTGCCGACCATGGTTGATGCTCGGACTCTGCACACCCGGGAAACGATTCAGGCAGTACTAGATGCATTTGGGGATGCGGTATTCCACACCACAATCAGTCGTACCGTTAAGTTCCCGGAGACAACTAAAGCGGGTGTTTCAATTATTGAGCAAGCGCCAAATTCTTCAGGTGCACAAAACTACCGCAACCTAGCTTGGGAACTTGTAGCTCGCCTAGAGACTCAAGGCTCGGTTGCGAAGTAATGTTTGCGGCGTCTGCCGAGCCTGACCTTAAGACCGCTGCGCCGGAAGAATCTTCAGACTCATTTGTAGTTTTACTAGAGGAATTCTCTGGCCCATTTGATGTTCTGCTTTCACTTATTGCAAAGCACCGCCTCGATGTAACTGCGCTGTCGCTTCACCAAGTAACCGACGATTTCCTCAGTTACATTAAGGCCCGTGGCGATGAGTGGACCTTGGATGAGGCCACAGAATTCTTGGTAATCGCTGCCACGTTGCTCGACTTAAAGGCAGCCCGCTTGATTCCTGGTGGTGAAGTCGAAGACGAAGAAGACATCGCAATTCTGGAAGCCAGAGACTTGTTGCTTGCTCGATTACTGCAATACCGAGCCTTCAAGGAAATGTCAGCCGACTTTAAGCATCGATTAGCTACTGCCGGACGTCAACACCCTCGCGCAGCTGGACTTGACGAAAAATTCGCCAAACTATTGCCTGAAGTTGAACTCGGATTAGGTCCAGACGATTTTGCAAATCTCGCAGCTCGCGCGCTCGAGCCAAAGTTGCCTGATGTTATTTCGGTTGCGCATATCCACGCCGCTCGCGTATCAGTTCGCGAACAAGCCGCAATCATTGTTGAACGACTTCGTCGTGTTGGGCAAGCATCATTTCGAACGCTAACCAGAGACTGTGACACAACCCTTCTAGTTGTTGCAAGGTTCTTAGCATTACTAGAAATTTATCGTGATGGATTGATTACTTTCGATCAACCAACACCTTTGGGTGAACTATACGTTCGGTGGATCGGGGACGATGATGTGAGCGTTGATTCTATGCGAGAGTTTGACGAATTTGATTCGACGCAAGTGCAAGACTTTAGAAACCAGTTGGGTGACATAGCAGACGTTCAAGAGTTAGATGTTGAACCGGCAGATGTTGAACCGGCAGATGTTGAACCGGCAGATGTTGAACCGGCAGATGTTGAACCGGCAGATTTTGAACAGTTAAACGATGAGACAGGTGAAGAGCCAAATGAGTGAAGATACAGTTGACTTAATCGACGGTGAATCCGCAACAGATGCTGAATTGGACGATGGTATTTCTCTAGGCGCACCTTCGCTGCGCGCCGCACTTGAGGCCTTGTTGATGGTGACCGAAGAACCGATGAGCACTTCCACACTCGCGACTTTAACTAGGACTCCAGAAGAGTCAGTCATAACAACATTGCATGATCTAGCGCAAGAGTATGCAGTCCAGGTGCGCGGCTTTGACCTACGAGAATTAGGTGGCGGCTGGAGATTTTGGACGCGCGACAATTGTGCGCAAGTAGTTGAGCGCTTTGTCTTGGATGGACAACATGGGCGCCTATCCCAAGCTGGCCTAGAAACACTTGCGGTAGTGGCTTATCGCCAACCCGTGACTCGCTCGAGAATATCCGCAATCAGAGGTGTAAACGTTGATGGCGTGGTTCGCACCCTAGTCACACGTGGCTTGATTGAAGAAACTGGACATGATCACGAGACTGGTGCGCATTTGTATCGAACAACCACATACTTCCTCGAGCGCCTTGGCCTTAAATCGCTGGATGAACTGCCACCTATCGCAGCACATCTACCTATGCCTGACAATGTCGAAGAAGTTTTAGATTTAGCGAACAACTAGAACGTCATGGAAGAGAACGAAGTTCGTTTGCAGAAAGTTCTTGCCAGTGCTGGTTTAGGTTCGCGGCGAAAATGCGAAGAGTTCATCACGGCTGGACGAGTGACTGTTAACGGTGAAGTCGTAGACGAGCTTGGCTCGAGGGTTAATCCTGATGTCGACATCATCCATGTAGATGGAGTTCGGATTGCCCAAACGAGTGGACACATTGTTGTCGCACTCAATAAGCCGCGGGGAGTCGTCACAACGATGGCTGATGATCAAGGTCGCGAATGCGTGGGCGATTTGGTTGCTGAGTTCGAACAAAGACTTTTTCACGTTGGTCGGTTAGACGCCGATACCGAAGGCTTATTGCTCTTGACTAACGATGGTGAGTTAAGCCAGCGGCTAGGGCATCCATCACATGGAATCGTTAAGACTTACTTGGCTAGGGTTTCTGGTCGGGTTAGCAAGGCCGACATTGAAAGAATCTTGTCCGGGTTTCCAATTGAAGGCGTTCCCGTAGCTGTTACAGATTGCAAGATATTTGAAAGTGGTAAGAATCAGACTGTCGTTCAAATCTCAATTCATGAAGGCCGTAATCGAATTTTGCGTAAGCTATTTGATGAGTTGGGATATCCCATAGTGGACCTGGTTCGAACCAAGATTGGTCCGATATCTTTAGGTAGTTTGCGTTCTGGGCATCTGCGGGTGCTTGAGAACAAGGAATTAGGAAAACTCTATAGTTCCGTTGGGCTCTAGAATCAAGTTATGAACATCAGAGCCATTCGGGGAGCAACGTGCCTAGAGCGCGATGACGCAGCAGAAATGGCTGACGCCGTCACTGAGTTATTGCGAGAAGTGATGTCACGAAATTCCATCGAACCTGATGATCTAATCAGCGTGCTATTTACGTCAACACCTGATTTGCACAGTGCGTTTCCAGCTGCAGCAGCTAGGGGAGTTGGACTATCTGACGTACCGCTGATTTGCGCTCAAGAGATAGACGTTACTGGTGCCATGGAGCGTGTGGTTCGAGTTATGGTCCAAGTGCAGACTTCGAAAGCCAGATCCGAGATAAAGCACGTGTACTTACGTGGCGCAGAAGCGCTTCGCCAAGACATCGCGCAATAAGTTGATTGCTTCGTCGAGATTATGAATCAAGATAAAAACATTCTTGTTATCGGTGCCGGATTAATCGGCACCTCTATCGCCCTTGGATTAACCTCTCATGGCCGAAAAGTATTCTTGTCGGATATTGATTCCGGAGCATTGGATGACGCCGTCAAAGTAAGTGGCGCAAGTAAACACATAGATCAAGAAATCTCAATAGTTGTAGTAGCAACACCACCAGCCAGCGTTGCAAAGATTATTGCCGCCGCGGCAATTGATCATCCGCAGGCAGTAATTACTGATGTTGCCAGTGTCAAAGGATCAATTTTCCGCGAACTTGAACTTCTAGGTACCAGCGGTTGGGATCGTATTGTTGGCGGCCACCCAATGGCAGGACGTGAAGTTTCAGGTGCCATCGGCGCTCAAGGGAATCTATTTCTCGATCGACCTTGGGTGATTGCCCGTAGCTCCAAAACTTCACCAGAGGCAATCGCTACCGTTAAAGAAATGGTAGAAGCGCTTGGGGCATTTCCGCTGTTTCGCACGATAGAAGAGCACGATCGCGCAGTTGCGTTGATCTCGCACACGCCACAAGTAGTGGCATCTGTTTTAGCGGGTGAACTTGTAGATGCTGAGAGTTCTTATGTAGAACTTGCGGGACAAGGGATCCGAGACACAATTCGAATTGCTGGTTCGGACTCAAGGCTTTGGACTGAAATACTTAGCGAAAATTCTGAATACATTTCGCAACAGCTAACTCAGGTGGCTAAACACTTGCTAGATTTTGCTTCTGCACTCGACAGTGGAGATCGAGATTCGGTAACTGAGCGACTAGTCAAAGGCAGCCAAGGTCGAGATCGACTGCCAGGCAAGCATGGTGCTTCGCAACAATCAACCGCCACGTTAGTAGTTCGATTGGATGACAAACCAGGTGAACTTGCCCGACTATTTGCTGCCGCAGCAAAAGCGCAGATCAACCTTGAAGATGTTCGGATCGATCATTCGCTAGGCCAGCCAACGGGCTTGGTTGAACTTACGGTGGCGCAATCAACTATCGAAATCCTGCGACCAGCACTTCAGAATGAAGATTTTGTAGTTATTTCTTAAGTAACTCAACGGGTAGGCTAGTCCTCGTGCCCAATTCACTCGTAATCGCCATAGATGGCCCGAGTGGTTCTGGTAAATCTAGTGTTGCCAGGGCAGTTGCCACTGAGTTGGGACTTGATTACTTAGACACCGGCAGTATGTATCGAGCCATGACATGGTTTTTGCAAAATCAAGGAATCGATGTAACTGATGCCCAAACTGTGGCGACTTTGGCAAAAGCCGAAGTAATTCAGCCAAGTGTGGATCCAAGTGAGCCGGGAATTCGCGTTGCGGGCACAGATGTTTCCGAGGCTATTCGTGGCCCAGAAGTCACTAGTGCAGTTAGTGCAGTTAGCGCTATTCCAAAAGTCCGTGAATTAATGGTCAATCTTCAACGTCAGCTAGCAGCAAACTCTAAGTCTGGGATTGTTGTTGAAGGGCGAGATATTTGCTCAGTCGTTCTTCCCGATGCTTCCGTCAAGCTTTTCATCACGGCTGATCCAGAAGCTCGCGCAAACCGTCGGGCAAAAGAAAATCATGAAGATGTTTCGGCCACGAAGACCGAGTTAGCGAAACGAGACCTAGCGGATTCAACGCGCGAAGTTTCGCCATTAGAGATTGCAGAAGGCGCGCGAGTGATTGACACAACACACTTGGAACTCGCTGAAGTGATTGCACAAGTAATAGATATTGCGAGGGCTGCCCGTGGATAACGAATTAGATCCAAATGCCGAAACCATCATTTATGACGTCGCTGGTGATGTTGTTGAGCTAGATGACTCAGTAGAAATCCCTGAGCGCTGGGAAGATCTCACTGAGTCTGAATACACGGCGCTGCTTGATCAATTAGGCATTCCATCCGATGAATTGCTGGATGAGCCAGACGACTTATCTAACCTGCCAATCGTGGCTGTTGTAGGTCGACCAAATGTTGGAAAATCCACCCTGGTTAATCGAATCATCGGTCGCCGCGAAGCGGTTGTGGAAGACACTCCTGGTGTTACTCGCGACCGTGTCAGATATGAATCTGAATGGAATGGTGTCCCATTTATTGTTGTCGACACTGGTGGTTGGGAACAAGATGCGGTGGGCATGAGTGCACAGGTTTCTGCCCAAGCCGAAGCAGCCATCAATTCCAGCGATGTTGTGGTGTTCGTTGTTGATGCAACTGTGGGCGCAACTGATGCGGACGAACAAATCGTAAGAGTGCTTCGGCAAGCAAAAGTCCCAGTTATCCTGGTTGCCAACAAGGTAGACGATGAACGAGCAGAGTTGGAAGCAACCAGACTTTGGTCACTTGGCTTGGGTGAGCCCTACACCGTTTCCGCCCTACACGGACGCGGCAGTGGTGATTTACTCGACGTTGTTTTAGCTGCGCTACCTGAAGAAGGTTCCGGGCAAGCTCGCCCACGAGGACCGCACCGTGTTGCACTACTTGGTAAACCAAATGTCGGTAAATCTAGTTTGCTGAACGCGTTAACAGGGGAGAAGCGCGCTGTCGTCGATAGCGTCGCAGGCACCACAGTGGACCCAGTTGATGAGTTAGTTGTGATGGATGACGAAGAGTGGATTTTGGTAGATACCGCTGGCATTCGACGCAAGTCAAAGAACGCCTCTGGTCATGAGTACTTTGCAACCTTGCGCACGAAATCTGCGCTTGATAAAGCGGACGTTGCGGTTGTGCTACTTGATGCGAGTGCGCCACTCACTGAGCAGGATTTGAGAATCATTTCGATGGTTGTTGAATCCGGCAGGGCGCTGGTTATCGCATTCAATAAGTGGGACCTTGTTGATGAAGAACGCCGGTACTACTTAGAGCGTGAGATCGAGCGCGATTTAGTACAGGTTGCGTGGGCGCCACGAATCAACTTCAGTGCAAAAACTGGTTGGCATAAAGATCGCTTAGTTCCAGCACTTAGATCTTCTATTGCAGGTTGGGAAACCCGAGTTCCAACTGGTCGTATGAATGCATTCTTGGCAGACATCGTGGCGAGCCATCCACACCCAGTCAGGGGAGGCAAGCAACCCAAGATCCTGTTTGGTACCCAAGCAAGTGTTGCGCCACCGGTATTTGTGCTGTTCACATCTGGATTCCTCGAGGCTGGTTATCGCCGATTCGTAGAGCGACGATTCCGCGAAGAATTTGGTTTCATTGGGTCGCCAATCGTGATTAACCTTCGAATTCGCGAAAAACGCCGTCGATAGGCGATTTAGCGCCATAAATCTAGGCCGACAGCCTGGGACCGTCAGGTAACAAACACGTAACTACTTGAGGGCTATGGCAATTTACCTTGAATTTGCCTATCTTTTCCCGTTACTTTAGGGATGCCCGAAAAGAATTCGTCGGGCCAACGAGAGGAAATACAAATGATCAAGTCGATCAAAATTGGTGCTCTAGCTGTATCTGGCGCACTTGCACTTGCTGCTTGCAGCGGTGGCGGCGATTCAGCCAGTGAAGTACTTGTAGTGGGCACAGATCTACCATTACAGGGCGCATCAGCTGACGCTAGCAAGTCAACCAACGAAGTTGTAGCGCTTGTTCTTGAACAAGCAGGCGGCAAAGCCGGCGACTTCACAGTTGAAATCAAGGAATACGACGACTCAACAGCCGCTAAGGGTGCTTGGGACGACGCAGCTTGTGCAAAGAACGCACAGGATCACGTAGCCAACACAGCTGAAGTTGCTGTTATGGGTACATACAACTCCGGTTGCGCAAAGATCATCATCCCAGTTCTAAACCAGGCTGGAATGTTAATGGTTTCACATGCAAACACTTACCCAGGTCTAACTGTTGAATGGGATAAGGGCGAACCAGGTCTTTACTACCCATCCGGTGCACGTAACTACGCTCGCGTAATTGCACATGACGGTTTCCAGGGAACAGCAGCAGCACAGTTCCTATTCAACGAGCAGGGTGTAAAGACACTTGCAGTTATGGATGACACACAGGCATACGGAATCGGTATTGCAGATGCAGTACAGATCGAATTCGAACGTCTAGGTGGAACTGTTATTCGTGAATCATGGGATGTAAAGCAGACCCAGGGTTACACAGCAACATTCGAAAAGATCAAGGCATCTGGCGCAACAGCTGTTTACTACGGTGGTATCTTCGATAACAACGGTGTTCAGCTAGTTAAGGACAAGACAACCGTTCTTGGTGACAACACTGCATTCCTTGCAATGGCACCAGATGGTTTCTCCGGATACCCAACACTTCGCGAAATGCCAGAAGCTGAAGGTCTATGGATGACATTCGCTGGTAAGTCACTTGATGGCATCATCAAGGGTGGCGGCGCTCCAGCTAAGTTCATCGAAGACTACACAGCTAAGTACGGCGCACAGCCAAACAGCTCATACGCTGTTTACGGTGGCGTGGCTATGCAGGTAATTCTTAAGGCAATTGCAGCATCAGATGGTACCCGTCAGGGCGTTCTAGATGCAGTATTCGCTGGCGAATCACTATGTCTAACAGCAGAAGAATCAATCTCAGGCATGGGCTTCTGCCTAAGCACTGAGACTGGTGACGTTGATACAGTCACAATGACTCTTCAGCAGATGCTAGGCGGCGTAGAAACTGACGTTAGAACTCTTGACATCAGCTAATTAGCCGTTCAGTAATGAACAAATAGGTTTGGGCGGGATTGGTTTACCAATCCCGCCCAATTCCTGTAAATTTTCGAAACTATAGTGTTTAATTAAGAGAATATTCCAAGCACCGAATCTGGTGTCTTACTTGAAGGAGAAACCGCAGATGACTTCGGTTGCATCCGGCGTAGCGCGCAAGAAGAAAGTAACGCCAAGCGCAATACTTATAAAACTCTCAATGGTTCTGATCATTGGTGTTGCCGTCTATTGGCTAGGTTTGAATTTAACTAACGATCCACGACAGTTTGCTCAGGTAACTGTAAATGGTCTGAACAACGGATTGATGTACGCGCTAATCGCGCTCGGCTACACGCTAGTTTACGGAATTATCCAACTCATCAACTTTGCTCACGGCGATCTTTTTATGCTAGGTGCGGTATTCAGCTTTGCGGTCTTAACTGAATTTCTTGGTGCCGTAGGCCCGAGTGCTACTAACTACGCACTTCTGTTGCTTGTTTTACTTCTAACCATGCTTTTCGGTGCGGTTGTTAACGTAACAATTGAGCGCCTGGCTTACCGCCGGTTGCGTAATGCTCCAGCACTTGCACCACTCATTACCGCTGTTGGTATGTCATTCGTGCTTCAGTGGATTGGCCTAAAGTGGATTGGTTCAAACCCAGTAAACGTCAATACTGTTTTACCTTCAACAAGTTTTGAAATTGCAGGAGTTGTGATTGCGTTTAAGACGGTAATCATCTTCGGAGTTACAATCCCGCTTCTTGTTTTCTTGGCCTTTATCGTCAACAAGACTCGTCGCGGTCGCGCTATGCGCGCTACCGCGCAGGATAAAGATGCTTCACGTTTGATGGGCATTAACGTTAACCAAACCATTTCCTTCACATTCGCAATCGCGGGTGCCGCTGCTGGTGCTGCCGGAATTATGTGGGCCCAAACTACGGGAACCGTGGCTTACAACCTTGGCTTCCAATTAGGTTTGATCGCCTTCACTTCAGCAGTTCTCGGTGGTGTTGGAAATCTTTATGGCGCAGTTCTTGGCGGCATCATCATTGGCTTGATCCAGAGTTACAACGACGGTCTAGCAATTGGTCCAGGCCAGCGCTGGTCTCAAACCATGGTGTTCACAATCCTTATTCTCCTTATGGTCTACCGTCCCGGTGGCCTATTGGGCGAGACAGCACAAGAGAAGGTCTGACATGACAAATACAGCTCCAGCACATACTGCTGCTTCTAGTAACCGAAAGTGGGCCATCGGCTTCACCACCGTAGTCGCATTCTTTTTCTTGTTGAACAAGTTCGTACTTCCTGAAGCGTCAGGTCAGGTGCAGAAGTTCTTCAACGCCTGGTTTTCGCTAACTTCGATGGCAGAAATCATGATCTGGATCCTTATGGCTCTTGGTCTTAACATCATCGTCGGTTACGCCGGTCTTCTGGACCTCGGTTATGTAGCATTCTGGGCTCTTGGTGGATACGTAGCCGGCTGGTTGATGTCACCATTCTTGAGTTCTTTCCAGATCAATTTCTTTGGAAATGCGCGCGCAGGTCTCGAGCAAGGTATCCACTTCCATGTCTTCTTGGTTCTGATTCTTGGTGGTGTTTTCACGGCAATCTGGGGAATCATCATTGGTGGACCGACACTTCGCCTTAAGAGCGATTACCTTGCACTTGTAACCTTGGGATTTGGTGAAATTATCCCGCAGTTCATGCTTAACGGTGCAGACATCGGCGGCCTAAACGTAACCAATGGCTCGCAAGGTATTGGTGGTCTCGATGACGTAAACCTATTTGGGTATGTCATTGGAACCTTTGCGCTACCTGAAAAGTTCTTGATGGTTTCGTTGATGGCTGGAGCAATGATTTTCTTCTCAATCCGCCTTCGCGATGGTCGACTGGGCCGCGCCTGGTTGGCAATTCGTGAAGATGAATTAGCTGCCAGCATGATGGGCGTGCCATTGTGGCGCACCAAGTTCTACTCCTACGCCATTGGAGCTGTCGGTGGCGGTATCGGTGGTGTAGGTTTCGCAATTCTGGTCGGCGGTGTTTATGCTGATCGCTTCAACTTCGTAATCTCGATCATTATCCTTGCCATGGTTGTTCTTGGCGGTATGGGCAATGTCTGGGGTGTAGTGGTTGGCGCGACAGTCCTAGCCTGGATTAACTCAATTGGTTTGATCCAGGTTGGTGAATTGGTGAACAATTCCTTCGGAACTGACATCAACTTCCCGTCCTACCAGTTCTTATTATTTGGACTTCTATTGGTTCTTATGATGCTGTTCCGTCGTGAAGGATTTATTCCTGAAGCGCGGATCCGCATGGTTATGAATGAAGAGAAGACTGAGGATCTAGATAAAGTTTCCGACGAGACAAAGATTGCGAGCAACTAAGTATGAGTCTTGATGGTAGAGCAGTACTAGATGCTCAGGATATTCGAGTTGAATTCGGTGGCTTGGTAGCTGTTGACGATGTTTCATTCACAATCCCAGAAGGGTCGATCGTCTCGTTGATCGGACCTAACGGCGCAGGAAAGACAACATTCTTTAACGTACTTACCGGCCTATACAAGCCAACAAGTGGCGCGGTCATTTTTGACAACGTCGAAATTACCGGCGACCCAGTTCACGAAATCGCTGATGGCGGTTTGGCTAGAACTTTCCAGAACATTCGCCTGTTTGGTCTCATGACCGCTCAGGAAAATGTCATGGTTGCTATGCATTCAAAGATGAAGGCTGGCGTATTTGCAACTATCTTCCGCACCAAAAAGCAGAAAGCAGAAGAGGCAGAAGCTCGCCGCTTTGCGCAGGAGCTTTTGGATTACGTTGGCATTGGGGGCGTAACTAACGAATACGCTCGTAACCTTTCATACGGTGATCAGCGTCGTCTTGAGGTAGCTCGTGCACTTGCGTTGCGACCAAAGGTCTTGTTGCTTGATGAGCCAACAGCGGGTATGAACCCAAATGAGTCCGCAGCATTTGTGGATTTCGTTCGTAAGTTAAAAGCCGACAAAAACATCAGCATTTTGTTGATTGAACATGACATGAGCGTTGTCATGCAGGTCTCAGAGCGCATCACGGTTCTAGATCAAGGTCAAAAGATCGCTGAAGGAACACCGGCTGAAATTAAGTCGAACCCACGAGTAATTGAAGCCTATTTAGGCAAGAGCGGATCGGAGGCGAGCAAGTAATGGCACGTTTAAACACTCCTGCAATGCTCAAGATAAATGACATCACCGTTGGCTATGGAGCAATCACAGCTGTAAAGGGTTTGACCCTTGAAGTTCGCGAAGGCGAAATTGTTTCACTGATTGGGTCAAATGGTGCTGGTAAGTCCACCACGCTTAGAACCGTCAGCGGTCTACTTAAGCCAAAGTCAGGCAACATCGAGTTCCTGGGCGAAAAGATCGACGGCATTGCTGGTCACGAAATTGTGGCCAAGGGTATTTGCCACTCACCAGAAGGTCGTCGCATTTTCCCAAAAATGACTGTTGACGAGAACCTGGATTTAGGTGCATACCTACGTAAGGATTCGGCTGCTGTTAAGGAAACTCGCGATCACGTATTGCAACTATTCCCACGCTTGCAGGAACGAATCAACCAAAAGGCAGGAACTATGTCCGGCGGCGAGCAACAGATGCTTGCGGTTGGTCGTGCCTTGATGGGTAATCCAAAGCTATTGATTTTGGATGAACCTTCAATGGGACTTGCTCCAGTGCTTGTGGATCTAATCTTTGAAACAATCGAAGAGATCCGTAAGTCAGGCGTGACCATCCTTTTGGTGGAGCAAAACGCGCTGGCTGCATTGCGAATTGCTGACTACGCCTACGTACTTGAATCAGGCCACCTAAAGCTTGAGGGTGATGGTTCTAAGTTGGCTGATGATCCAGCTATTGCCCAGGCTTACCTAGGCGGATAGTTAACTTCAATAAAAAAGGCCCCGATGATTCGGGGCCTTTTTTATTTCTAAGTTCCTCAGGAAACGAGAGCTGTTAATACTGGAGCAACTACAAGTGCCGGCAGCATGTTCCCAACCGGGATTTGCCTGATGTTCAACAGCCGGAGTGAAATTCCCAGGATAAGCAGACCACCAGTAGCGCTGAGCATCAGAACTTGAACCTCCGACATGAAATTGCCCAATACGAAACCTAGGGCTGTCAGCGAACCTTGAAATACCAGAATTGTTAAGGCGGAAGCAGCTACACCCCAACCAAAAACCGATGCAAATGCAATGGCGGCAAAGAAGTCCAGAGTCGATTTAAGAACCAGGATTTCATTGCCGCCGCCAAGGCCGTCAGTAATCGGGCCGAGTACAGACATTGCACCAACGCAGAACAGCAGCGAGGCGGCAACGAAGCCTTCTGTGAATTTAGAGGAGCCATCACTGGAAAATCTTGATTTAAGGCGGTCTCCAGCTTGCTCAAGGCGCTCTTCGATCTGCATCGCAGTTCCTAGCATTCCGCCAACTACGACACTTGCTAGAACAATTAGTACTGGCCAGCCAGGACCAAGGGTTTTCTCAAGCAGGGGATTGGTTATCGAGGCACAGGTGAGGACAGCAATCATCCCAGTCACCAGACCTAGGCCATCGGTAACAACGTCACGAATCTTTTCATTAAGCCTATGGGCAATGAAAACACCTAAAGTTGAGCCAATAAGCACAGCAACGATGTTGATTGCGGTTCCAGATCCAATAAACAAGTACTTAACCTTTCAGAGGTAAGAAGCGAAGGGAAGTTTAGGTAAGGTCGCGCAACAGGCAAGTCAGGCGAGCTGTGCAGATTCGCTTTTCTCGCTCGTCAGTTATGACAATTTCATAAACTGCAATAGTTCTGCCGAGGCTCAGCGGTGTTGCCGTTCCAGTAACAAGGCCACTGGTTGCACTTCTGTGATGGGTGCCATTGATGTCGATCCCAACAACGCTGCGGGTTGGTCCGGCATGTAGGTGCGCACCGACTGAACCCAAAGTTTCCGCTAGTGCCATCGAAGCGCCACCATTGAGTAATCCAAAGGGTTGGGTATTACCTTCAACGGGCATGTGCCCGACAACCTTGTTGGCTGTGGCAAAACTAACGGTAATTCCCATTCTTTCGGCCATTGCGCCAATCGCTATGTCGCTGGCTTGGTTCTCTTGGTTAGAGCTCATGGATACCCCTCTAGGATCGTTACGTGGCCGATACTTCTAAGTTTCTCATTTTGGACGGCCACTCGCTTGCCTATCGAGCGTTTCATGGTCTGCCAGTTGAAAACTTTGCCACAAGTTCGGGTCAACATACCAATGCCGTCTACGGATTCGTTTCTATGCTGGTTAATGTTCTGAAGGATCAGCAACCAACTCATCTTGTGGTCGCCTTTGACGTTTCTCGGCAAACGTTTCGGAGTGAACGCTATCCGGACTACAAAGCGACCCGCGCAAAGTCTCCGCCAGAGTTCAAGGGTCAAGTTGAACTGATTAAGCAAGTTCTTGAGTCACTCAACATTGCCGTGGTTACAGCAGATGGTTTCGAAGCTGACGACATACTTGCCACGCTGGCCAAGAGTTGCGACTTCCCGGTCAGCATAGTTAGTGGGGATCGCGACTCATTCCAGTTAATTGATGAGCGAGTAACGATTCTCTATCCGCGAAAAGGCATGTCTGATTTAGTTAACATGACTCCGGATGCAGTCTTCGAAAAGTATGGTGTCACGCCAAAGCAGTACCGATCTCTTGCCGCTCTCGTTGGAGAAAGTAGCGATAACCTACCTGGTGTTCCCGGAGTCGGTCCTAAAACTGCAGCTAAATGGATTGCGGAATTTGGCGAACTCGAAAAGATACTTTCTGTTGCTGACTCCATTAGCGGAAAAGTTGGCGAGGCTTTAAGAGCCCACATAGAGCAAGTAAAGCTGAACTATGAATTGAATCGACTGGTTGAGGATGCTCCGATAGATCGAGCTATCGAGAACTACGCGAAACGGGACTACGACGCAAGTGTGGTGCACGCGACTTTAGATGCTCTGGAATTCTCAGCTCTCCGACCTCGGTTGTTTTCAGCTTGGCCGAGTGGAAAGTCTGTAACGTCAGAGGCTTCTACCCAAGGCAAGGCAAGTGTTGCACCTAAGTCCAAAGCAACAGCCTCTAGAGCCAACTCAGCAGACGCTGCTACCGCCTCTGGTTCTAGTGCAGCGGATGTTGAGAGTGAAGGGTTCAACGTTGTAACGAAGAAGGTAGCCGAAGCAGAACTTGGTAAGTGGTTAAAAGCTCAGAAGGAAGCTGTTGCCGTAGCAGTGTCAGGAAATTGGGGAAGTGGCTCTGGACTTGTTGACGCTATTGCCTTTGTAAATGCGGCTGGCGATTCTGTTTGGTGCACGCCTGTTGAAGGTGGGGACACGCTCTCACAATGGTTGGCCGGGCCTGCGCAAAAGATTCTTCACGACGCAAAAGGTCCAATGCTTGCGCTTAATGCAATGGGCTCGCCACTTAACTCCGTTGTCTTTGATACCGCGATAGCTTCGTATTTGGTTTCCCCAGGTGGTCGAAACTTTGAGTTATCCGATCTAGCCCTTCGCTACCTCGGAAAGACGCTAGACGCAGACTCATCGGGTGCAAGTGCTCAACTTTCATTGGATTCGTCGTTAGAGATTTCAGGCGATTACTTGGCTAAAGCGGCTCGAGCAACCTTGGACTTAAGCGAGTTCTTAAAGCTGGAACTGCAATCACGGGGCGGTCAGAATCTTTTTGACCAAGTTGAGATGCCGTTGGTGCCGCTTTTAGCCGAGATGGAAGCTTATGGAATTGCAGTCGATGCCAAGGCACTAAAGAAGCTAGAGGATAGTTTTGATGCCGATGCCTCACAAGCGGTTAAGCAAGCGCATGATTCCGTGGGGCATGAATTTAATCTTGGATCTCCAAAGCAGCTCCAGGAAGTGCTCTTTGAAGAACGAGGATTGCCCAAGACGAAAAAGATCAAAACGGGTTACACAACGGATGCTGAATCTTTACTTGGTCTACTTGCGAAGTTCCCAGACGATGAGTTGCTCACGGCATTACTTAGATATCGCGAAGTTATAAAACTTAAGCAAACGGTCACCGGTTTGTTAGCCACAGTTCGTGAAGACGGTCGAATCCACACCAGTTTTAATCAGATGGTTGCTGCTACTGGTCGACTATCTAGTACTGAACCTAACTTGCAAAACATTCCAATTCGAACCAACGAGGGCTTTGCAATTCGGGGTACATTTGTTGTTGGTAGAGATTTTGAAACTCTTCTTACAGCGGACTACAGCCAAATTGAATTAAGAGTTATGGCCCACCTGTCTAACGATCCAGGTCTCATTGCCGCACTGAAAACTGGCGAAGATTTGCACACCACGGTCGGCTCCCAGGTATTTGGAGTTCCTCCGGAGAAAGTTGATGCAGACATGCGCCGACAAATTAAGGCAATGTCTTATGGCTTGGCTTATGGATTGTCTGCTTATGGCCTCGCACAACAATTGAGTATTGGTAACGATCAAGCAAAATCCTTGATGAACACCTACTTCGAGAGATTTGGTGGCGTGCGCGACTATCTAGCCAACGTAGTTGTTGAGGCGCGGAAACTTGGCTACACCGAGTCGATTATGGGACGCAGGCGTTACCTTCCAGATCTAAATAGCGATAACCGACAGCTTCGAGAAATGGCAGAACGGATGGCACTCAATGCTCCGATTCAAGGTTCTGCAGCTGACTTGGTAAAGGTGGCAATGCTTCAAGTTGATGCTGCTCTCAAGGCTGCTGGCGTCAAATCCCGACTACTCCTGCAGGTTCACGACGAACTAGTTATTGAAGTCGCTAAGGGTGAACTCGAACAAGTAACTGAGCTAGTAGTTGAAAACATGCGATCAGTAGGGCAATTATCGGTTCCAATGGAGGTTTCAACCGGAATTGGTACCTCATGGGCTAGTGCGGGTCACTAAACCCATTGAAAACAGGCATATCGGTTTTGACCCAGCAATAGTAGGTGCCTATCCTTAGAAGGTTGCCATTTGCCCAAGGACAGACCTAGCTCCACGGGATCCGCAAGGAAAGAATGCAACATCCGCACTATTTCTATCCGCATCGAGGCAATAACTTAATGACTGTCACTACTGACAAGAGCAATTTCTCAACCGTCGACGATTTCGCATCAGCCGAAGAATTTATGGCCGCAGTCGACGCCACAATTAAGCCATTCAATGATGGAGACATCGTCGAAGGCATCGTAGTAAAAGTTAGCCGGGACGAAGTTCTCGTCGACATCGGCTACAAGACCGAAGGAATTATCCCTTCACGTGAACTAAGCATCAAGCACGACATCGATCCCAACGAAGTTGTAACAGTTGGCGACGTAATCGAAGCGCTAGTTCTTCAGAAGGAAGATAAAGAAGGTCAACTTATTCTTTCCAAGAAGCGCGCACAGTACGAACGCGCCTGGGGATCGATTGAAAAGATCAAGGAAGAAGATGGCGTCGTAACCGGCACCGTCATCGAAGTCGTAAAGGGCGGCTTGATCATGGACATCGGACTTCGCGGCTTCTTGCCAGCTTCACTTGTTGAAATGCGCCGAGTACGCGATCTTGCTCCGTACATTGGCAAGCAAATTGAAGCAAAAATCATTGAGCTAGATAAGAATCGCAACAACGTTGTGCTTTCTCGTCGCGCTTACCTTGAGCAGTCACAGAGTGCGGTTCGCCACGGCTTCTTGAATCAACTTGAAAAGGGTCAGATCCGTAAGGGTGTTGTATCCAGCATTGTTAACTTTGGTGCATTCGTTGATCTTGGCGGCGTTGACGGATTGGTTCACGTTTCTGAACTTTCATGGGAGCACGTTGACCATCCATCCAAGGTTGTCGAAGTAGGACAAGAAGTTACTGTCGAAGTTCTTGAAGTTGATTTCGATCGCGAACGCGTTTCGCTGTCGTTGAAGTCAACCCAGGAAGATCCATGGCAGCACTTCGCTCGAACACACACAATGGGACAGGTTGTTCCTGGTGAAGTTACCAAACTGGTTCCATTTGGTGCTTTTGTTCGCGTAAGCGATGGCATCGAAGGTCTGGTCCACATTTCTGAACTAGCTGGCCGCCATGTTGAAATTCCAGAACAGGTTGTTCAGGTTGGCGATTCAACATTCGTAAAGGTAATCGACATCGATCTTGAGCGTCGTCGCATCTCACTTTCATTGCGTCAAGCAAATGAAGATGTAGATTCCGATGAAACCGATTCATTCGATGCTGGCCTATACGGAATGAACCAGTACGACGAAAATGGAAACTACATCTACCCAGAAGGCTTCGACCCAGATACCAACGAATGGTTGCCGGGACATGAAGAGAAGAAGGCCGAATGGGAAGCTCAGTACGCTGCAGCACATGCCAAGTGGGAAGCACACAAGCTTGCCGTTGGTGAATCCAAGAAAGCGGATGCAGCTGCAAATGCAGATTCAGAAGTTCCAACTTCCTACTCTGGTGAAAGTACCTCAGAAGGAACCCTTGCAGACGATGCAGGACTTCAGGCACTTCGATCAGAATTGGCCGACAAAGCCGAATAGATTGCAATAGAAAAAGCGGCTGCCATTAGTTTGGTAGCCGCTTTTTCGTTTCTAAATGAATGAATAGGGAAGCAGCAAATAGGCTGGATGTGTGTACATAGGACTTTCAGGCGGCATCGGTAGCGGTAAATCAACTGTCGCCAAGATCCTTTCTGAATTAGGCGCTGTCGTAATTGACGCTGATGCTATCGCCAAGGAAGTTTTAGAGACTGGCCAAGTGGGCTACGAGAATGTGATTCACAATTTCGGAGATTCAGTACTCGATCCAACTGGAAACATTGACCGCAAAAAGCTGGCTGAACTTGTATTTCAAGATGAAACTAAGCTGGCAAAGCTTGAATCGATTGTGCACCCTGCTGTCGTGTCTAGAGTCACTCAAATACGTGAGTCGCTTCCAGATTCAGCCATTGTTGTGTATGACACACCATTACTGATCGAGAAAGGCCTTCAGGACCAATTCGATACCGTTTTGATCGTTTTAGCGGATCTCGAATCTAGACGAGAACGACTGTTATCCAGGGGGTTGCTACTCAAGGACATAGATGCGCGGATCGCAAATCAAGCAACTGATGAGCAGCGCAAAGCCGTGGCCGATGTTCTCATCGTCAACGACGGAACCATGCAAGAACTGAAGGAGAACGTCACCAACGTGTGGCAGCAACTTTCGGCGTAGTCTTAAGTTATGACTCGGCCGATCACTGACCTGCAACGTACTGTTGCACCGTTTGAGGTAATCAGTGAATTTGTGCCAGCCGGTGATCAGCCGGCTGCGATTGCGGAAATTGAACGAAGAATCCGTAACGGCGACAAGGACGTGGTGCTTCTTGGTGCCACTGGAACCGGCAAGAGTGCGACTACCGCTTGGTTGATTGAGCGATTACAGAGACCAACGCTGGTTCTCGCGCCGAATAAAACGCTAGCCGCCCAGCTTGCCAATGAATTCCGTGAACTCTTACCCAACAATGCGGTTGAATACTTTGTCTCTTATTACGACTATTACCAACCAGAGGCGTACATACCTCAGAGCGATACATTCATTGAAAAGGATTCATCGGTAAACGAAGAAGTCGAAAGACTGAGACACAGCGCCACCAACAGTTTGCTAACTAGGCGAGATGTAATTGTTGTGGCGAGTGTGTCCTGTATCTATGGTTTAGGGACACCGCAAGAGTACGTAGATCGAATGATTCGACTGAAGGTCGGGGAGAGCATCGATCGTGATTCGCTGCTGCGCCGATTGGTCGACATTCAATACAACCGAAACGATATTGCATTTACTCGGGGAACTTTTCGGGTTCGAGGCGACACTATCGAGGTTTATCCAGTTTATGAAGAACACCCAGTACGTATCGAGATGTTTGGTGACGACATAGATCGACTAATGTCACTGCATCCCGTGACTGGCGAAATTCTCACCGACGATAATGAGATCTACATCTTTCCGGCGTCACATTACACAGCTGGTCCAGAGCGAATGAATAAGGCGATTGCAGCCATTGAGGCAGAGGTTGCCATTCGAGTTCCAGAACTTGAAAGTCAAGGCAAACTTTTAGAGGCGCAGCGAATCAAAATGCGAACTTCCTATGACATTGAAATGATGCAGAATTTGGGATTCTGCTCTGGAATTGAAAACTACTCACGGCACATCGATGGTCGAGATGCTGGTTCTGCGCCAAACTGCTTGCTTGACTATTTTCCGGAAGACTTCTTGTTGGTTATTGACGAAAGTCACGTCACCGTGCCACAGATCGGTGCGATGTACGAAGGTGATGCTTCCCGAAAGCGAACTCTGGTTGAGCATGGTTTCCGATTGCCGAGTGCCATGGACAATCGACCGTTGAAGTGGCCAGAGTTTCTTGAGCGAGTCGGCCAGACTGTCTACCTATCAGCTACTCCAGGACCGTTTGAACTAGGAGTTGTAGATAACGATGTGGTCGAGCAAGTAATCAGACCAACTGGGTTGGTCGATCCGGAAATCATTGTTAAGCCAACCAAGGGTCAGATTGATGATCTAATTCATGAGATCCGCCTGCGAGCAGCAAATGGGACACGCGTACTTGTTACAACACTGACCAAGAAGATGTCAGAGGACTTAACCGATTACCTACTTGAACAGGGAATCCGAGTTAGATATCTGCACTCGGAAGTTGATACTTTGCGCCGTGTCGAGTTACTCCGAGAGCTCAGACTTGGGGAGTATGACGTACTTATTGGAATCAACTTGTTGCGCGAAGGTCTGGATCTGCCCGAGGTCTCTCTGGTCGCAATTCTTGATGCCGACAAAGAGGGCTTCTTACGAAGTCATCGAAGCTTGATTCAGACAATTGGTCGCGCCGCTCGAAACGTTTCGGGCGAAGTCCATATGTACGCAGATAAAATAACGGATTCAATGCGCGTTGCTATCGATGAAACCAATCGGCGTCGCGAGAAACAGGTTGCCTACAACTTGGAACATGGGCTTGATCCACAGCCATTGCGTAAAAAGATTGCTGACATCACTGACCTGATTACCAAAGAGGATGACGATACGGAACTGTTTATGGCTGACCAAAAGTCAGGCATGCGGGTACCAACTTCAATTCGAGAAAGCCTGAAGAGCATTCCGGCGCGGGATCTGGGTGACCTAATTGATCAACTTTCAGAGCAAATGCACAAAGCTGCTAGTGAATTGCAATTCGAATTAGCAGCACGTTTACGTGATGAAGTCTCTGAGTTGAAGAAGGAACTTCGACAAATGTCGCAAGCTGGACATGCCTAGTGGCGTCTGTCGCGACTAGAGTTGTGAAATGAACGTTTCAACCACAATCTGGATCATCACACTAGGAATTCTCGTTGCAGCCTTTGTGCTTGATTTTCTGGTTGTAGACGCCCGACCACACGTATTTGGCCCAAAGCAAGCGGCGCGATGGGTAATTGCATACATCGCAGCAGCCCTGGTTTTCGCAGTTTTTGTTTGGAATTACTTCGGTGCTGAATATGGGCAGCAGTTTCTGGCTGGCTGGATTACCGAATACAGCTTGTCGGTAGATAATCTCTTTGTCTTTATCGTCCTGATGTCATCATTCGCAGTTCCGGAACTACTGAAGCACCGAGTCCTATTGATTGGTGTCGCAATCGCAATTGTGTTGCGTGGAATTCTCATTCTTGTTGGCGCTGCTGCAATCACTCGATTTACTGCAACCTTTTACGTTTTCGCAGCATTTTTGTTTTACACAGCTGTATCGGTTTGGCGATCGCATGACGAAGAGCCAGATCCTGAAGGTAACGGCCTGGTACGGCTGGTAGAGAAATATGTACCAACATCACGAGAGTATTCGGATGCTAAGTTCACTGTGAAAATTAATGGCAAGCGATTCATAACTCCGCTTTTCGTAGTCATTCTTGCCGTTGGCACCACGGACCTGCTGTTTGCTCTCGATTCGATCCCTGCAGTATTTGGGCTCACGCAAGAACCATATTTAGTTTTCGCAGCCAATGCCTTTGCCTTAATGGGATTGCGCCAACTCTATTTCTTGCTAGATGGACTGCTTTCCAAGATCATTTTTCTTGCCCGCGGATTGGCTATCATCCTTGGCTTTATTGCGATTAAGTTGTTTTTGGAAGCAATTGAGGGGACTACGGACCTTCATCCACCCCACATCACGATTGCTATGTCATTAATGTTTATTGCCTCGGTTTTGGGGGTAACAATTATCACAAGTCTCATTGCAGTTCGCCGTTCACCGGAATTGGCGCAACAGTCTGAGATTTCCCATGCAATGGAAGAGTCAACTGAACACCGCGGTGATGCAATTGAGCACCTGGGTTCAGAGGAGTCATAAGTTTAAGGAATCTAAATGGACGTAAGTCAAGGGTTGTGGGCCGCATTAATTCTGGGAATTCTCGGATTGATTGTGCTCGACTTCGTAACAGTAAGTCGTAAGCCACATGACGTTATGTTCAAAGAGGCAGCCGCCTGGTCCATTTTTTACATCGGCATTGCAGTTGCGTTTGGTGCTTGGGTTTGGACTAGCTATGGCTCAACTTTCGGTACCGAATATTTTGCAGCCTACTTGGTTGAGAAGTCTCTCTCTGTCGACAACTTGTTTGTGTTCATAATTATTCTGACGCAATTTGCGGTTCCAAGTATTTATCATCAGCGAGTATTGCTAGTGGGCGTTCTTCTAGCCCTGGTTTTCCGAGGCATCTTTATTACTTTGGGAGCGGCAGCGCTCCAAGCGTTTGCTTTCACCTTCGTAATTTTCGGGGCAATTTTGATTTACACAGGATATGGTCTGTTTAAACATTGGGATGAAGACCCAGATCCGAGTGAGAACGTCATGGTTCGGACGATTCGCAAATTCGTACCGTTTACCGACGAATATCACGACACCAAGTTGACGATTAAGCAGGCTGGTAAGCGTTACGGAACTCCGATGCTTCTAGTTATGATCGCGATCGGGGCAACGGACTTACTGTTTGCCTTAGATTCGATTCCAGCCACGTTTGGCGTAACTCAGGAACCATTCTTGGTTTTCTCGGCTAACGCGTTTGCCTTGCTAGGTCTGCGCGCACTGTACTTCTTACTCAAGGGACTTCTAGACAAGTTGGTTTACTTGTCACTTGGCCTTTCGGCAATCTTGGTCTTTATTGGAGTTAAGTTGATCTTGTTATACGGACATGAAGTTAACGAGACTATCCCTAAGATTCCGACTTCACTTTCGCTAGCGGTTATTGCTGCGATTCTTACCATTGCAACGGTTGCTAGCTTCATCAAGGTTCGTAAGGATCCTACGGCTCATGCGCATGCAGGTCGTATCACCGATGCGCCAAAGGATCCTGACAACTAACATAGGGGTGTGGTTGATCAACTTATCGTCAGAGGCGCTCGCGAGCACAACCTCAAGGACGTAAACATTGATCTACCTCGAGATTCTCTAATTGTTTTCACGGGACTGTCTGGTTCTGGTAAGTCATCTCTGGCCTTTGACACCATTTTCGCCGAAGGCCAGCGCAGGTATGTGGAGTCGTTGTCGGCTTATGCGCGACAGTTCCTTGGTCAGATGGACAAGCCTGATGTGGACTTTATCGAAGGCCTATCACCAGCAGTTTCGATCGATCAGAAGTCGACCAATCGAAATCCACGATCTACGGTGGGGACGATTACTGAGGTTTATGACTACCTACGGTTGCTCTTTGCCCGAGCCGGTCGCCCGCATTGTCCAGACTGTGGGCGTCCCATCGCACGTCAGTCGCCGCAGCAAATTGTTGATCGAATTCTAGAGATCGAAGAGGGAACTAGATTTCAGTTGTTAGCGCCAGTTATTCGAGAGCGCAAAGGCGAATACGCCGAACTATTTAGAAGTCTGCAGGCGCAGGGGTTTGCCCGAGCGCGAGTTGACGGTGTGGTTTATCCACTTGAAGAAGCACCAAAGCTTAAGAAGCAAGAAAAGCACACCATTGAAGTCGTAGTTGATCGTTTAGCAGTGAAGCCAGATGCTGTCCGCAGACTTACTGACAGTGTTGAAACTGCGCTTCGACTATCCAGCGGATTGGTGACTCTCGAGTTTGTAGACCTACCTGAGGGGGATCCAGATCGCGAACGTATGTTCAGCGAACACCTTGTCTGCCTCTATGACGGAAATCAGTTCGAAGAATTAGAACCAAGGTCCTTTTCCTTCAACTCACCGTTTGGCGCCTGTCCGGAGTGCACCGGTCTTGGTAACAAAATGGAAGTGGATCCAGAACTGGTAATCCCTAATCCGGACCTCACATTAGAAGAAGGGGCCATTGACCCCTGGGCATCAGGTCATATTTTCGATTACTTCTTTAGGTTGACCAAGGCACTTTCGAATGAACTGGATTTCGCGTTAAATGTGTCCTGGAAGAAGTTACCTGTAAAAGCCCGAACTGCTTTGCTGTATGGCAACGATCACGAAGTCCAAGTTAAGTACAAAAACAGATATGGACGACAGCGAACATATTCGACAGGCTTTGAAGGCGTCATTCAATACATCGAGCGCAAACATCAAGAATCTGAAAGCGATTCCAGTCGCGAAAAACTTGAAGGTTACATGCGCGAAGTTCCGTGTCCAGCTTGCTCCGGGGCAAGGTTGAAGCCACTTTCATTGGCAGTAACTCTCAATGAAAAGAGCATCGCGGAAATAGCCCAATTGCCCATCGGTGAGTGCGCTGAGTTCCTCAAGAAACTAGAGCTATCACCCAGAGAACGGGCGATTGCAGATCGCGTTCTAAAGGAAGTTAATGAACGCCTTGCGTTCTTAATAGATGTCGGCCTTGACTATTTATCGCTAGAGCGTTCTGCTGGATCCCTTGCAGGCGGCGAGGCGCAACGCATTCGACTAGCTACCCAAATCGGCAGTGGATTGACTGGCGTGCTTTACGTCCTAGATGAACCAAGTATCGGGTTGCACCAACGCGATAATCACCGCTTAATCGAAACCTTGATTCGACTGCGTGATCTAGGCAACACATTGATTGTGGTTGAACATGATGAAGACACAATTCGCACCGCGGATTGGATCGTCGACATTGGCCCAGGTGCAGGCGAACACGGTGGTTATGTCGTATCGAGTGGTTCTTATGAGCAATTGATTAACAGCAAGGAATCAATCACGGGGCAGTACTTGTCTGGCAAACGCTCAATTGAAGTGCCGCAAATCCGCAGGCCGGTTGATCCCAAGCGACTGTTGACAATTCATGGAGCTAAAGAGCACAACTTGGCTGACGTGAAAGTCGACATCCCGCTTGGGGTATTCGCTGCTGTAACTGGGGTATCTGGATCAGGTAAATCCACGCTCATCAACGACATTCTTTATAACGTGCTGGCGCGAGATCTAAACGGTGCGCGCACCGTTCCTGGTCGCCATAAGAAGATCGACGGCGTCGAGCAGCTCGACAAAGTTGTCCATGTAGATCAGAGTCCGATTGGTCGAACCCCTCGCTCAAATCCTGCAACGTACACCGGAGTGTTCGATCATGTCCGGAAACTGTTTGCGGAAACTCCAGAAGCAAAGATGCGGGGCTATCAGCAGGGTCGGTTCTCATTCAACGTTAAGGGCGGTCGCTGTGAGTCCTGTTCTGGAGATGGCACGCTAAAGATTGAAATGAACTTCTTGCCGGATGTTTATGTGCCCTGCGAAGTTTGTCATGGCGCCAGATATAACCGGGAAACCCTTGAAGTGCACTACAAGAACAAGTCAATCTCTGAAGTTCTGAACATGCCTGTCGAAGAAGCACTTGAATTCTTCGCGAGCATCCCTGCGATTGCCAGACACTTAAAGACTTTGGTGGACGTCGGTCTGGGCTATGTCCGACTGGGACAACCTGCTACAACACTTAGTGGCGGAGAAGCTCAGCGCGTAAAACTTTCCTCGGAATTGCAAAAGCGCTCAACCGGTCGCACGGTTTACGTCTTGGATGAACCTACAACCGGATTACATTTCGAAGACGTTAGAAAATTACTCATAGTTCTGCATTCCCTTGTCGAAAAGGGCAATACGGTGATCGTTATTGAGCACAACCTGGACGTCATCAAAACAGCGGACTGGATCATCGACATGGGTCCAGAAGGCGGTTCTGGAGGTGGAAAAGTCGTTGTCGCGGGCACTCCGGAGCAAGTAGCAGAGCATGCCATAAGTCATACGGCCCGATTCCTGAAGCCACTGTTAGGTGATACCAAGAGTCAGGCGCCTGTCGTAAAAAAGGCCACCAAATCAAGCAAGCAAGCGCCGGCGAAGAAAGCTGCAGCCGGCAAAGTTTCCACCAAGTAGGACGCGTGCAGATCTCGGATAAACCAGCTGACATACCGACTTCCCCTGGCGTGTATCGCTGGCGTGACTCGTTAGATCGCGTGATCTATGTTGGCAAAGCCAAGAACCTGAAGAGCAGAATCAATTCATACTTTGCAAATGATTTACACCCACGCACCCAAACCATGGTTTCAACTGCGCGCAGCTTAGATTGGGTCACAGTACGCACTGAAACTGAAGCTCTTCAACTTGAGTACGCCTGGATTAAAGAGTTCGATCCAACATTCAACGTTAGATATCGAGATGACAAGAGTTATCCGTATTTAGCCCTATCGACTCAGGAAGAGTTTCCACGGGCTTTTGTCTACCGCGGAGACAAGCGAAAAGGTGTTACTTATTTCGGTCCATATGTTCAAGCTTGGGCGATTCGAGATTCCTTAGACCATCTGCTGAGAGTCTTTCCAGTTCGTAGCTGTACGTCAGGTGTTTACAGAAACGCTAAGGCTTCCGGAAGACCATGCTTGCTAGCCCATATCGATCGCTGCAGTGCGCCATGTGTAGGCAAAATTGATGCAGATGGTCATCGTGACTTAGTTAAACAGTTGATGTCATTCATGTCCGGAAACTCGAAAGAGATTATGTCTGACATTGCCCGCCGCATGAATGAAGCTTCAGCATCGCAGGATTATGAGCAGGCGAGTGTGCTGCGAGACGACTTAGCCGCACTCGAGCGGGTATTAGAAAAAAGTGTTGTGGTTTTGCCGGATGACACATTCGCCGACATAGTTGGCTTGCACCACGATGAGTTGCAATCTGCAGTTCAGGTGTTTTCGGTTCGCAGTGGGAGAATTGTCGGTCAACGCGGATTCATTATGGAAAATGCGGTAGATGCAACTAGTGAGTCATTGATGACCGATGCACTTATGCACATCTACTCAGCTGCCACTAAGGATGAAATCCCTACTGAAGTTTTAGTAAGTCACGAGCCAGAGAGCTCCATTAGTTTGGCCGAACTACTCGGCACAATTCGAGAAGCTCAAATTAGCGTTCGAGTTCCTATTCGAGGGGACAAAAAGATGCTCATGGATACGGTTTTGGTGAATGCTGGCCAGGCGCTCGGATTGCACAAAACCAAACGTTCAACAGACTTGGTGACTCGAAGCAAGGCACTTGCCGAAATCCAGCAAGCAATTGGATTACCTGATGCGCCGCTGCGAATTGAATGTATCGACGTCTCACATATTTCTGGTACCAATGTGGTTGCTTCGCTGGTGGTGTTTGAAGATGGCATACCGAAAAAGAAGGACTATCGACAGTTCATAATCGAAGATCCTCGCGATGACTCGGCTTCGATCGCACAGGTGGTATCTAGGCGCTTCAAAGACCACGACGAAAAGCGTCCCTATCGACCCAACCTTCTGGTAATTGATGGGGGCCTGCCGCAAGTTAATGCAGCCGCTAAGGCGCTAGAAGCAGCTGGTGTGGGCAACATGCATGTAATTGGTCTGGCTAAGCGCATGGAGGAAGTTTGGACGCCGGGTGCTGCTTTCCCAGTGATTCTGCCCAGAAGCAGCGAAGCGCTTTTTATGCTTCAACGAGTCCGCGATGAGGCTCATCGCTTCGCCATCACATTGCATCGCAATCGTAGGTCCAAAGGAATGGTGGATAGCGTTCTTGATGACATTCCAGGCCTTGGACCAATAAAGAAAAAAGCAGTCCTCGCCTATTTTGGATCACTTAAGAAGGTGGCAGCAGCCTCGGTTGACGAGCTAAGCATGGTTCCTGGGATTGGCCCAGTTCAAGCGGAGCAAATCTGGCAGTTTTTGAATCAAGAAAATGAGCAGTCACCTGCAGTTAATACTGCAACAGGCGAGATAATTGACTCGTGAGCGAAACTCAAATTGACGTAATTCTGGTCACCGGTATGTCCGGAGCTGGAAGGTCCACTGCCACTCGAGCTCTCGAAGACATCGGGTGGTTTGTTGTTGATAATCTGCCACCAACTTTGATGACCAATGTCGTCGATTATGTTGCTCAAAGAACTGGATCTCATAAAGTCGCGGTAGTCGCGGACGTTCGAGGTGGCCAACTTTTTGAGGAGTTGCGTGACTCCTTGGTAGCAATCAAAGACGCTGGCCATGACTTGCGCGTGCTATTTCTTGAGGCTGGTGATGAGGCATTAGTTCGTAGATACGAGTCATCACGTCGCCCTCATCCGCTGCAACGAGACGACAATTTGTTGGGTGCGGTCCAGCGCGAACGCCGATTGCTTAGCGACCTGCGAGCTGATGCGGATTTGGTGATAGACACCAGCAATTTGAACGTGCACGAATTACGTCGGGCTATTGAAGGCTCGTTCGGGGATGATGAGCATGTGGCATTGCGAGCCACAGTTATGTCATTTGGGTTCAAATATGGAATACCAGTTGATGCTGACTTAGTTGCGGACTTAAGGTTTCTGCCTAATCCATACTGGGACCCAAGTCTTAAAGAGCTAACGGGGCTGGACGCCGCAGTAAATGATTATGTGGTTGCGAGCAAAGAGGCTCAAGATTTCCTCACCAAGTACGCAGAACTTATCGACTTAGTTGAAGATGGATACCTGCGAGAAGGTAAGCGATTCGTCACGATTGCGATGGGATGCACTGGTGGGAAACACCGAAGTGTCGCTATGGCAGAAAATCTATCCGCAAGATTGGTCAAGTCTGGCGTTGAAGTTCGAGTGGTACATCGCGACCTGGGACGTGAATAGTTGCCTAACGCACCAGTTCGATCGGTAAACGTTGTAGCGCTTGGTGGTGGCCATGGATTAGCCGCTAGCTTGAAAGCGCTTCGACGAGTGACGCCGCATCTAACGGCTGTTGTCGGTGTGAGTGATGATGGTGGCAGCAGTGGCAGATTGCGAGAAGAATTCGGCATAGTTCCACCTGGTGATCTTCGCATGGCTTTGGCTGCGCTCTGTGGTGATGACAACTGGGGTTCCACTTGGGCCAGAGTGTTGCAACATAGGTTCTCTTCAAAGGGCGAGTTAGACGGTCATTCGTTAGGGAATCTCTTGATCACAGCTCTTTGGGAAGAAACTGATGACTTGGTCGAAGGTCTTGATTGGGTTGCGCGTCTGCTCGATGCAAAAGGCAAGGTTTTACCCTTATGCATCGAGCCGCTCGAGATTTACGCTGATGTTCTAACGTCTGGGGGAGATTTAGAAAAAGTCCGAGGCCAAGTCCAGGTGGCTACAACCCCTCACTTAATTCAGTCCATAGGTCTAGAGCCAAGTAATCCAGCAGTGTGCGAACAAGCGGTGGCTGCGGTGCGAAATGCGGACTTTGTAGTTCTTGGACCGGGATCTTGGTACACCAGCGTGCTGCCACATTTTCAAGTACCACAGATGCTTCAGGCATTGCACGAGACGACGGCTGCCCGAATTTTGGTGGTAAATCTGCGCCCGCAATCTGGCGAGACTGAAGGGTATTCGGCCGCAAGTTATCTAGCTGATTTAACTAAGAACTATCCGGACTTCGTAGTTGACTACGTATTGGCTGATGTCGTCCATGCAGACAAGGATTTAGATTCATCCGGCGAACTCCTGCAGAAATTGGCCGAAAGCATAGGAGCTCAATTGATTTTGACCCCACTGGCAAATCAAAGTGGTTTGTCAGATCAGCATGATCCAGCACTACTAGCCTCGGCGTTCGGTTCAATATTCACTCATGGCAGGATAAAGCCATGGCAATGACAGCGGCGGTAAAGGACGAACTTAGTCGTCTACCAGTAACCAAGAAATGCTGTCGAAAAGCAGAAGTATCAGCGCTGCTTAGATTTGCTGGTGGCTTGCACATTGTCAGCGGCAAAATCGTTGTTGAAGCAGAGTTGGATACAGGCCAGGCGGCTCGTAGGTTACGCCGTGATCTTGCCGAGATTTTTGGACATGAAAGTGAAGTTTCAGTGCTTTCAGGTGCTGGTATTCGTAAAGGCAGTCGCTACTTAGTGCGAGTTGCTACTGAGGGCGAACACTTAGCCAAGCAAGTTGGTTTAGTTGATGGCGGCGGACGCCCAATTCGAGGTTTGCCACCGCACATCGTGTCCGCAAGCCTTTGTGATGCCGAAGCAGCTTGGCGTGGAGCGTTCCTTGCGCACGGTTCTCTAACAGAGCCCGGCAGATCGTCTTCACTCGAGATTACTTGTCCAGGTCCTGAGGCAGCGTTGGCATTAGTTGGCAGCGCTCGTCGACTAGGAATTGCCGCAAAGGCCCGTGAAGTGCGCGGAGTGGACCGGGTTGTGGTTCGCGATGGCGATGCCATTGGTGCGCTGCTAACTCGAATTGGTGCACACGAATCAGTACTTGCATGGGAAGAACGTCGCATGCGTCGTGAGGTTCGTGCTACCGCAAATCGACTAGCAAACTTTGATGACGCGAACTTGCGAAGGTCCGCCCGGGCGGCTGTGGCTGCCGGCGCAAGAGCTGCGAGAGCTATTGAAATTTTGGGCGATGAAATCCCTACGCACCTCCTTGAAGCAGGGCAGTTAAGAGTTACGCACCAACAAGCAAGTTTGGAGGAACTAGGCGCACTGGCAGACCCACCAATGACTAAAGATGCCATCGCTGGGCGAATCCGCCGACTGCTTGCAATGGCAGACAAGCGGGCTTCCGATTTGGGCATCCCTAACACCGAAGCAGGCCTTACGGCTGATATGCTCGACCAATAATCACCGTGCTTAAAAGCGCGGTTTGACCTAGTTTTTAGGAGCAGATCAGATGACGGTTCGCGTTGGAATTAACGGATTTGGTCGAATTGGCCGCAATTACTTTCGAGCGATCGCTGCAACTGGCGCCGACATCGAAATCGTAGGCATCAACGATTTAACAGACAACAAAACTCTTGCCCACTTGCTCAAATACGACTCAATTCTTGGCCGTTTAGGCAAGGACGTTTCCTTCACTGACAGCACAATCGTGGTAGATGGCAAGACCATTACGGTAACTTCCGAACGCGACCCCAGTGCTTTGCCTTGGGGTGATCTTGGTGCGGACATTGTCATTGAGTCGACAGGACACTTCACAGACGCAACTAAGGCAGCGGCACACATCTCAGCTGGCGCCAAGAAGGTAATCATTTCCGCTCCTGCCAGCAACGAAGACGTCACAATCGTGATGGGCGTAAATCATGATTCTTACGATCCTGCGACTCATCACGTGATTTCCAACGCGTCCTGCACGACCAACTGCCTAGCACCTATGGCTAAAGCAATCCATGATGCATTTGGAATTGACCACGGGTTGATGACAACTATTCATGCATACACAAATGATCAAGTGATTTTGGATTTCCCGCACGCTGATCTTCGACGTTCCAGGGCAGCAGCCACAAACCTAATTCCAACAACTACAGGTGCAGCAAAAGCCATCGGACTTGTTATGCCTGAACTGAAGGGCAAGCTAGATGGCTATGCCATGCGGGTTCCGGTTCCAACTGGCTCAGCAACTGATTTAACTGCTGTTCTAAAGAAGTCAGTTACCAAGGAAGAAGTAAATGCCGTAGTAAAGGCAGCGGCTGAAGGTCCACTAAAGGGATACCTAAGCTATACCGAGGATCCGATTGTTTCCTCTGACATCGTTACAGATCCATCATCTTGCATTTTCGATGCTTCACTAACAAATGCAATGGGTAGCACCATCAAGGTTGTCGGCTGGTATGACAATGAATGGGGTTACTCAAACCGTTTGGTGGACATCACAAAATTCGTTGGATCCAAACTTTAATTTCATGATTCGCGGTATCAACGACCTTGAAGTCTCAGGAAAAATAGTTTTTGTCAGGTGTGACTTAAACGTTCCAATTGAGGACGGCCAAATCACTGATGATGGTCGAATTCGAGCAAGTCTGCCGACGATTTCAAACTTGACTGAACGCGGCGCGAGAGTTGTTGTGCTGTCACACCTTGGTCGTCCAAATGGCGCACCAGATCCCAAGTATTCTTTGGCACCAGTTGCGGCTCGATTAGGCGAACTTCTTGGAGTCGACGTAGCCCTCGCTACTGACGTTTGCGGAGATAGTGCAAAACAAGTCGCTGAAAACCTTGCGAACGGCCAAGTAGGAATGCTTGAGAACGTCAGGTTTGACGCCCGCGAAACTGGTGATGCAGTTGCTCGGCAAGAATTAGCTAAAACCTGGGCAACTTTTGGTGATTTGTTTGTTAGTGATGGATTTGGTGTTGTACACCGAAAGCAAGCATCTGTAACAGATCTAGCTGAAGCACTTCCGCATGCCGCCGGCTTGTTGGTTAAAGCGGAAGCAGATGTTTTCGCCAAGGTTCTTGGTGATCCGGCCCGACCTTATGTCGTAGTCCTCGGTGGTTCCAAAGTTAGCGACAAACTAAAAGTTATCGACAACCTAATCTCTAAAGTAGATCGTCTTTTGATTGGTGGTGGAATGTGCTTCACGTTCCTCGCGGCAAAAGGATATTCAGTAGGCTCCTCGTTGCTTGAGCTAGACCAAATTGACAACGTAAGCGCAATTCTCGAACGAGCCCAGCAACTAAATGTTGAAATTCTGTTACCAGTGGATTTAGTTGTTGCCGATGCGTTTGCTTCCGATGCAAATCGTCAGATCGTATCTGTGCAAGAGATTCCTGATGGCTGGATGGGGCTAGACATCGGACCAGGGTCAATCAATTTGTTTGAGCAGAGTTTGGCGGATGCCCAAACCATTATCTGGAATGGTCCAATGGGTGTTTTTGAAATGCCAGCGTTCGCTGCGGGCACCAAAGCAGTAGCGGTTGCAATGACTAAAAACTCTGGACTTACAGTTGTGGGCGGTGGAGACTCAGCTGCTGCAGTTCGCTTACTGGGAGTAGATGAGGATGCGTTCTCGCACATCTCTACTGGCGGCGGAGCAAGTTTGGAATTTTTAGAAGGCAAAGAATTGCCTGGCTTATCAGTCCTGGAGGACAAGTAAATGACACGCACCCCATTAATGGCCGGCAACTGGAAAATGAACCTCAATCACATAGAGGCGATTGCTTTAGTTCAGAAGCTGGCCTATACATTCAACGCCGAGGATTTTGCGGCGCTTGATGTTGCTGTGCTGCCACCTTTCACTGACATCCGATCCGTTCAGACTTTGGTGGATGGAGATAAGTTGGCTCTTAAGTACGGAGCTCAAGACATAGCTAAATCCGATAAGGGTGCGTTTACTGGCGAGATCTCCGGACCAATGTTGGCAAAGCTTGGTTGTACTTTCGTAATCGTTGGTCATTCGGAACGACGCGAATACCATGGCGAAAGCGATCAGATCGTAAACCTCAAAACGCAAGCTGCGCTCCGCAATAATTTAACCCCAATTGTTTGCATCGGTGAAGGACTGGAAGTTCGAAAAGCTGGAGATCATGTAGCGCACACGCTTGCTCAGCTAGATGCAGCCCTTGCCGGCGTTTCCGCAAATGATGTCGCGAATTTAGTTGTGGCTTATGAACCAGTTTGGGCAATCGGAACTGGGGAAGTGGCATCTCCGGCTGATGCCCAAGAAGTATGTGGCGCGATCAGAGCCCGAATTCGCGAAGTGCATGGCTCAGCTGCCGATCAAACCCGCATCCTTTATGGCGGATCTATGAAGGCCGATAATGTGGCTGCGCTCATGCTGGAAGCGGACATTGACGGCGGTTTGGTTGGTGGCGCCTCAATAGATCCCGATGAATTCGTGTCGGTTTGTCGCTATCGAATGCATGCGTAGAATAGGGATGTCCGCAAACCACGATTCAGCAGGTGACCAATGATTGCAGCGTTTCAAATCCTTCTAGCTATCACAAGCCTTCTACTAATCGCTTTGGTTTTGCTTCATAAAGGCAAGGGTGGCGGACTTTCCGACTTGTTTGGTGGCGGAATGAGTTCATCGTTCGGTGGATCATCTGTTGCAGAGCGAAACCTAGATCGCATCACGATCGCACTGGCTTTAATTTGGACCGCAGCAATTGTTGGTCTTGGCTTGTTATCAAAAACCGTTTAAGTATTCAGGAGTAAATCATGGCTAGTGGTAGTGCAATTCGCGGTAGTCGCGTTGGCGCCGGTCCAATGGGTGAAGCAGAACGTGGTGAAGCCGCGCCTCGTATCTACCTACCTTTTTACTGCGCTGCAGGCCATGAGACAACACCAAGCTTTGCTCACGATGCAGAACTTCCCGAAGAATGGGACTGCCCAAAGTGCGGGCTACCCGCAGGTACTGACAAAGAGAACCCGCCAGTATTAGCCAAGACTGAGCCATACAAAACTCACTTAGCCTATGTAAAAGAGCGTCGCAACGATAAAGACGGCAAGGGGATTCTTGATGAAGCCCTGGCTAAGTTACGCGGAAAATAACTAGTTAAGAATTTCTTGCGCAGCGGCTACTACAGCGTCAGCAGTGATTCCGAATTCTGTGTATAGTTTTTCTGCACCTGCGGATGCACCAAAGTGTTCCAAGCTTATGCAACGCCCAGCAGATCCAACGTACTTCCACCAGCCTTGCGCAATTCCGGCTTCAATCGAAACTCGCGCGGTAACATCGCTAGGTAAAACTGATTCACGGTACTCAGGGTCTTGAGCGTCGAACCACTCTAGACACGGTGCCGAAACAACGCGGGTTGAAACCCCACTTGATTCCAAAGTCTTTTGGGCTGACAGTGCAATTGAAACCTCGGAGCCAGTAGCCAACAAGATAACTTCAGGTGACTTCGAACTCTCGGAAATCACGTAGGCACCGCGCCCAACTAAAGATGCATCTGAAGTCGCAGGTGAATCAATAATTGGCAGATTTTGGCGAGATAAACACAGACCTGAAGGTTTGCCTGACTCCAAGACAATGCGCCAAGCCGTTGCTGTCTCGTTGCCATCCGCTGGGCGGATCACGTTTAGGTTTGGAATCGCACGAAGCGCCCAAAGATGCTCAACTGGCTGATGGGTTGGTCCATCCTCGCCAAGTCCAATGGAGTCGTGCGTCCAAACGTAAGTTGCTGGCAGGTCCATCAGTGCCGAAAGTCGAACCGCGCCACGCATGAAATCGCTAAAAACTAGGAACGTTCCAGCGAACGGTCTCGTCAAACCACCAAGGGCCATACCGTTCATCGCACAAGCCATCGCAAATTCACGAATGCCGTAGTGGATGATTCGACCGCCTTCGGCCGCGCCGGACATAGTGCTTGATCTAGGAAGAAATGACCCACCGTGTTCGATTGTGGTCAAGTTGCTTTCACCTAAGTCTGCAGAGCCACCCCAAAGTTCAGGCAGAACTTGAGCAATCGCGTTAATGGTGTCACCCGATGCCTTGCGAGTTGCTACGGATGTACCTGCTTCAAAGCGAGGCAGCACTTGATGCCAATCAGCTGGAAATTCGCGGGCAGTTAGACGTTCAAGTAGCTTTGCGGATTCTGGATTGCTTTCAGCCCACTTTGATAAACCTGCTTGCCACTCATCGTGACTGGCACGTCCTCGCACTGAAACTTGCCTAGTGTGAGTGAGTACCTCTGGTGAAATTTCAAACGTTTGGTTTGGATCGAGGCCAAGTAATTCCTTAGTGGCTGCCACTTCATCATTACCAAGCGCCGAGCCGTGGATCTTGCCAGTGTTGCGAAGATTAGGCGCTGGCCAGCCAATAACGTTACGCACCCGAATCAAAGTTGGTTTAGAAGATTGCGAAACCGCACTAGCAATTGCCTGATCTAATGAAACGACGTCAATTTCGCCAGATTCCAACATCTCTACGTGACTTACATTCCAGCCATAAGATTCATAGCGCTCAAGAACATTCTCAGTAAATGAAACTGCAGTATCACCTTCGATACTGATGTGGTTGTCGTCGTAAAGCACTACGAGATTGCCAAGCTGCTGATGCCCAGCCAGTGAAGAGGCTTCAGACGTGACGCCTTCTTGAAGGCAGCCGTCGCCAGCGATCACCCAAACTTTGTGATCGAAAACACTTTCACCGGAGGGAGCCTTTGGATCAAGTAAGTTGCGCACGTACCGAGCATCCATGGCCATACCAACAGCTGTCGCTAAACCAGTACCAAGCGGTCCGGTAGTAGCCTCTACTCCTTCGGTATGCCCAAATTCCGGGTGTCCTGGAGTCTTACTGTTCCAAGTTCTAAAGGACTTCAGATCATCAAGCTCAAGTCCGTAGCCACTCATAAAGAGTTGAATGTAGAGCGTGATGCTGCTGTGACCATTGGACAAAACGAATCGATCGCGACCCTGCCATTTCGGATTCGCTGGATCATGGCGCATCCATTTTTGAAATAGCAGGTAGGCCATTGGGGCCAAACTCATCGCAGTGCCGGGATGACCGTTTCCTACTTTTTGAACGCTATCCATCGCAAGGGCGCGGGCGGCGATTACGGCTTGGTCGTCAAGATCTGTCCAGATGAATTTGCTCACGGTCTAAGGTTATCTACTCGCCGTTCGCGACTCGCGTTAGGCGCGGGTAGGCTCATTATGTGTCAGCGCAGCTAAACGATTTGAATAACCCCGAATCAGATGTCGCCAACTGGATCACGCCCACTTGGCGCGCTTACCTAGCTCTCACTAAGCCAAGAATCATCGAACTGCTTCTGGTAACCACAATTCCAACCATGTTTTTGGCAGCTGGAGGGTTCCCAGAATTGGCATTGGTTTGCTGGACATTATTGGGTGGCACTTTGGCAGCTGGTGGTGCCAATGTTTTGAATTGCTTCCTCGACCGCGACATTGATGCCCTGATGCATCGGACGGCACATCGTCCATCGGCTACTGGACAAATTTCCGGAACCAAAACCATTTTGTTCGGCCTAGTTCTGTCAACGCTGTCAGTAGTTGCTTTAGCGCTCACGGTAAATCTTCTGGCAGCAGCACTTGCGGCCTTTGCAATTGGTTTTTATGTGATCGGTTACACGCTGCTTCTTAAGCGCAGAACTTCGCAGAACATTGTTTGGGGCGGCGCAGCAGGTTGCATGCCAGTACTAATTGGTTGGAGTGCAGTGACTGGATCGCTGTCCTGGGCGCCAGTAGTTTTATTCTTGATTGTTTTCTTCTGGACCCCACCGCATTACTGGCCCTTGTCACTTCGATACAAGGAAGATTACGCGGCAGCAGGTGTGCCTATGTTGCCCGTTACAGAAACACCGCATGAAGTTGCCAAACAGATCATTGTTTACTCCTGGGTTATGGTCGCCACAACTTTGGTTCTGATTCCTGTCGCAAATATGAACTGGCTGTATTCAGTTGTTGCTGTGTCAAGTGGTGCACTGTTTATTTACGAGGCTTATGCACTGCGAGCCAGAGTTCGGAAGGACTTAGACGAGTTAAACCCAATGCGACTTTTCCATTGGTCAATTACGTATCTTTCGTTGGTCTTCCTCGCTATCGGAATCGACCCGTTTATTTAACTTAACCTCGAGTATTTCGAGCTAAGTAAAACCTCAAACTATAAATCCAAAGCAGGCACGCCCCAAGAACGTGGATTGCAACAAGCCCCCAAGGTAATCCTGTGAAGAACTGAACGTAGCCAACTACGCCTTGCGCAATACAGATTCCCAATACGATCCAAGCTTGCTTAACAACGTGCCTAGGTGCGGAAGTCGCAATGAGCGCAACCAATAGTCCGCCCGTAAGGCCAACAAACAGCCACACCAATGCAGCATGGGCTGTGGTTATGTTTCGAAACTCGAATCCAAGTCGCACAATGTCATCCGTGTCTCCTGCGTGAGGTCCGGAACCGGTAACTAGCGTGCCTAGTGCAATGACGAGAAGCACTAGCCAAATGTGCAGTCTCATTCCAATTGCTATTGGCTTTGCAACTTGGAGTGAGACTGGTCGGTCATTGGCTTCTTGTGCTTTGACCAGCAACAGCGTTGCCACAGTAATCAAGCCAATGGACACCAGAAAATGTGCTGCCACTGTAAGTGGATGCAACCCAGTAAGAACCGTAATCCCACCCAGAACTGCCTGAACAAAAATTCCCAGAATCACGCCCAGTGCCAAAACGGTTAACGAGCGTCGCTTTTCTAGTCCAGAGTTAAGCCTTGCACGATTCAATTGACGTACTGCAATAAGTGAAGCGACGGCCACGATCAAAATCACGAAAGTCAGTAGACGATTACCAAACTCAATGTATTTGTGGAAGGCCTCGGTCTGCTCAGAAGTTGGGGCAATTGAACCTTCAACGCATTCCGGCCAAGTTGGGCACCCAAGGCCAGAGGCGGTAAGTCGAACCGTTGCTCCAGTTAAAACAATTCCGGTTTGAGCCACCAGATTGGCTATCAGGGTTCGGTGTTGCCAGCTGCGCAAGTTCGGGGGAGTCATTCTTACAGCCTAAACGTGACTGGCAATGCCTGCTTATCTAGTAATTCCTACATATCTGGCTCTTAGGCTCGCCCAAACCCCTAAATGTGCGAAAGTTTGGGATATACGCAACAATGAAGTTGTGAAATTCGAAGGTTCCGCCGCAGCAACAGTGGCGCGCACCCTTTTGCAGGCTGGCCCATCAACAGCAACGGATGTAGCTAGCGCTCTGGGACTCACGGGAGCTGCAGTTCGCAAGCAATTGGACCTACTTCTTGAAACCGGTTTAGTTGAATCGAGCGAACGTGCGCCTTATGGACCAGCAGCTTTGGATTCCAAGCGTGGACGAGGTCGTCCGTCACGCGTCTTTATGCTGACACCTGCGGGTCGCGCGAGATTTGGCGCCCATCAAGAAAGTCTTGGATTAAGCGCAGTTAAGTACTTGAATAGCACCGGTGGTGCCGCAGCAGTGACTGAGTTTGCAAGCTCAATTGCAAAAGATTTCGTATCGCGACATAAGAAAATTTCAAAACTAGAGACCATCGAAGAACGTGCAGTAGCACTCATTGATGCGCTTAACCAAGATGGTTTTGCAGCTACAGAAACACCTGGACTTTACGGTTCCACGCAAATTTGCCAGCACAACTGCCCGATGGGCGATGTTGCTGTTGAATTTCCAACTCTTTGCGAAGAAGAAACAAAGGCATTCTCAGAATTGACTGGGGTTCACGTCACTCGCTTGGCCACGATCGCTAAGGGACACGCAGTTTGCACGACATTAGTTCCACACACTCGAAGGGAAAACGCATGACAACCCAACAGGAACATCTAGACGCACTCGGAAACTATGAGTTTGGTTGGCACGATGCTGACCAGGCTGGTACTAACGCGCGTCGCGGTATCAACGAAGAAGTTGTTCGCAACATCTCCGGTCTCAAGAGTGAACCGCAGTGGATGCTAGATCTTCGCTTAAAGGGCCTCAACCTATTCGGCAAGAAGCCAATGCCAAACTGGGGCAGCGATTTGTCAGGCATTGACTTCGACAACATCAAGTACTTTGTTCGCTCTACTGAAAAGCAGGCAAGCAGCTGGGAAGACCTTCCAGATGACATTAAGAACACTTACGATCGCCTTGGTATTCCAGAAGCCGAAAAGCAGCGTCTAGTTGCTGGTGTTGCCGCTCAGTATGAATCTGAAGTTGTTTATCACAAGATTCGTGAGGACCTTGAAGAGCTAGGCGTAATTTTCGTTGATACTGATACAGGTCTGCGTGAGCACGAAGAACTTTTCCGTGAATACTTCGGAACTGTTATCCCAGTCGGCGACAACAAGTTTGCCGCCTTGAACACATCTGTATGGTCAGGTGGATCATTCATCTACGTGCCTAAGGGTGTCCACGTAGACATTCCGCTTCAGGCATATTTCAGAATCAATACCGAAAACATGGGTCAATTCGAACGCACCTTGATCATCGTTGACGAAGATGCCTACGTTCACTACGTCGAGGGATGCACCGCACCAATTTATTCAAGTGACTCGTTGCACTCAGCCGTTGTCGAAATCATTGTAAAGAAGGGCGCACGTTGCCGTTACACCACGATTCAAAACTGGTCGAACAATGTTTATAACTTGGTGACTAAGCGTGCTGTCGCACACGAAGGTGCAACTATGGAATGGGTCGATGGAAACATCGGCTCCAAGGTGACCATGAAGTACCCAGCAATTTGGTTGCAGGGTCCACATGCAAAGGGCGAAACCCTATCGATCGCATTTGCCGGCGAAGGACAACATCAGGATGCTGGCGCGAAAATGGTTCACGCTGCTCCGTTTACTTCTTCATCAATCATCAGCAAGTCAGTCGCCCGTGGCGGCGGTAGAACTTCTTACCGGGGTCTGATTCAAGTTCTAGAAGGTTGCCATGGAAGCAAGAGCACCGTTAAGTGCGATGCGCTTCTGGTAGATGACATTTCTCGTTCAGATACCTACCCATATGTTGATGTTCGTGAAGACGACGTCGCACTTGGCCATGAAGCTTCGGTTTCAAAGGTCTCCGAAGATCAATTGTTCTACTTGATGTCCCGTGGTCTTGAAGAAGACGAAGCCATGGCAATGATCGTACGTGGCTTCGTAGAGCCAATCGCTCGTGAATTACCGATGGAATATGCACTCGAGTTGAATCGTCTGATTGAACTTCAAATGGAAGGTGCAGTCGGTTAATCATGGCGGAAGTTAAAGAACATGAAGTAGCGATTGTTCCTCCAAAGGACCACACGCCAGTCATCCGTTCATTGGATCCAACTGAATTTCCAACTCCGACAAGTCGTGACGAGGAATTTCGGTTTACTCCAATGTCGAGATTGCGGAATTTGCAGGAAGGCAATGTTGCTGCTACCGGAAGTATGGCAATTGCGGTTAACAAAGTAGCTGGTTCAACGTTTGAAGTTGCAGCCGATAAGTCAGGGGATCGGATTGGTTTTACTGACAAAATCGCTGCAGGCGCCTGGTCACAAATTGAATCCGTTTCTAAACTAACTATCGAAGCAAATCAGAATCTAACTGAATCTGTCGTTGTTTCTATTGTTGGTTCGGACGCAGTTGCCTATGGTCAACTCGACATCAACGTTGAAAAGTTTGCCAGCGCGGTTGTCATCGTTGACCACATTGGTGCTGCGACTTATGCCGGGAACATCGACATCAATGTCGCAGATGGCGGTTCGGTAACAGTTGTATCGCTACAAGATTGGGATACCTCAGCACTTCACTTAGCCCAACATCGCATCACGCTGGGTAGAGATGCATCCGTGAAGCACGTATCAGTGACTTTGGGTGGCGAAGTAGTTCGCATCCTCCCAAGCGTTCACTATTCAGCTCCTGGCGGTCAGGCAGAGTTGATTGGTCTGTACTTTGCTGGTGCTGGACAACATGCTGAGCATCGTCTATTCGTGGATCACAGTGAAGCGAACTGCCGAAGCAACGTTGTATACAAGGGCGCACTTGATGGCGAAGGTGCTCACACAGTTTGGGTCGGCGATGTCTTGATTCGCGCTAATGCGGTCGGAACTGACACTTACGAGATCAACCGAAACCTAGTTCTAAGTGGCGGCGGTCGCGCGGACTCCGTGCCAAACCTAGAAATTGAAACCGGCGAGATCGTTGGCGCAGGCCACGCTAGTACAACTGGTCGGTTCGACGACGAGCAATTGTTCTACTTGCAATCTCGTGGAATCAACGAGGATGAAGCCCGCAGATTAGTTTTGCGTGGTTTCTTCGAAGATCTACTTGGTCAGATTGGTGTGCCAGAGATTAACGAACGAGTTAGGGACAGCATTGAGGCTCGTCTAGGCGGTCAAATCTAATGACAACAATGTTCGAAACTGTTAGAAAGTCTGTGCTTGAGGAATCTAAGCCGTTACGCGTTGTCGTTGACGGTGAAGACATCTTGCTCGCAAAGATTGCTGACGAAATTTTTGCTGTCAGTGACATTTGCAGCCATTCTGAAGTTTCTTTAAGTGAGGGCGAGATTTATGGTTGCGCAATTGAATGTTGGCTTCACGGGTCATCATTTGATTTGCGTAGTGGAAAGCCATCTGGTCCACCTGCTACATCACCAATCAAGACATTTGCAATAAAGCTAGAAGAAAACCAATCCGATCCAATGATCTTTGTTTCATTATCCGAAAGTGCGAGGAGTTAGTAATGTCAGTTCTAGAAATCAAAGGTTTGACCGTTCAGGTAACCACCGAAGATGGCCCGAAGGAAATTCTTCGTGGCGTTGACTTGACTGTTAAGGCTGGCGAAATCCACGCACTTATGGGTCCAAACGGTTCAGGTAAGTCAACACTTGCTTACGCAATTGCCGGTCACCCAAAGTACACAATCACTGGCGGCCAAGTAACACTTGATGGCCAAGACGTGCTTGAAATGAGCGTAGATGAGCGAGCTCGCGCTGGACTATTCCTAGCCATGCAGTATCCCGTTGAAGTTCCAGGCGTTTCAATCTCGAACTTCTTGCGTACATCGATCACTGCGATCCGCGGTGAAGCTCCAAACTTACGTCATTGGATCAAGGAACTTAAAGAATCAATGGCTGGACTTCAGATCGATCCACAGTTTGCCGAACGTAATGTAAACGAAGGTTTCTCCGGTGGTGAGCGCAAGCGCACTGAAATTCTTCAAATGGAACTCATTCACCCAAAGATCGCAGTTCTTGATGAGACAGACTCAGGTCTTGACGTGGACGCCCTGCGCGTAGTTTCCGAAGGAATTAACCGAGTATGCGATAAGGGTGAGACTGGAGTGCTTTTGATCACTCACTTCACTCGAATCCTGAAGTACGTTAAGCCTGATTTCGTTCATGTGTTTTATGACGGTCGCATCGTGCGTGAAGGTGGGCCAGAACTTGCAGATGACATCGAAGCAAATGGCTACGCTCAGTTTGTAACTGCATAACTTATGGCCAAACTAGACGTTGCTGCGATCAAAGCGGACTTTCCTATATTCAAACGGACAGTCCGCAATGATCAGAGTTTGGTGTACCTGGATAGCGGAGCAACTTCGCAGAAACCGTTCCAGGTCCTAGATGCAGAACGCAATTTCTATGAAAACCACAATGCAGCAGTACACCGAGGAGCCCATCTGCTAGCTGAAGAGGCTACAGATGCATTCGAGCACGCACGATCGAACATCGCAGGGTTTATCGGCGCTCAGCCAGACGACCTAGTCTTTACCAAGAATGCAACGGAAGCCATTAATTTGGTTTCTTATTCGTTCTTAAATGCGACCTTAAAGTCAATGCGTGGTGCCGAGCTTCCTAAAGGCGCCGAGCGATTTGTTTTAGCTGAGGGCGATGAAATCCTTGTGTCTGAAATGGAGCACCACGCTAACTTGGTTCCATGGCAGGAGCTGTGTGAGAAAACTGGCGCAGTGCTCCGCTGGATTGGCTTGACTGAAGATGGCCGATTAGATCTGAGCGATACTAGTCTGTTTAGCAACCGAACCAAGATCGTTGCGGTAACTCACCAATCGAATTTGCTTGGCACTGTGAATGATGTTTCGACAATCGTGAAACTTGCAAACTCGGTGGGCGCCCTGGTTTTCTTGGATGCCTGCCAGAGTGTTCCGCACATGCCGGTGAATGTAGTCGAACTAGGTGTTGATTTCATTGCCTGGAGCGGCCATAAGATGCTTGGCCCATTGGGAATTGGTTGCCTTTGGGGTAAGTCTGAAATTCTCTCTGCCATGCCACCATTTATTTCAGGTGGTTCAATGATTGAATCGGTTTCGATGGAGCGGACTACTTTTGCGGCACCACCAAAACGATTTGAAGCCGGAGTTCCTATGGCAGCTCAGGCAGTTGGTCTGTCTGCCGCTGTTGACTACCTAAATGCAATTGGAATGGCCGAGGTAGCTGAGCATGAGCACATGCTGACCGAAGCTGCGCTTGCTGGGTTGTCTGGCATTCCTGGGCTTCGAATAATTGGCCCGGAAACCAGTTTCGATCGAGGTTCCGCTGTTTCATTTGCGCTTGAGGGAATTCATCCACATGATGTAGGCCAAGTTCTTGACGAAAGTGGTATCGCGGTTCGAGTAGGACAGCACTGCGCTAAGCCAGCCTGTATAAGATACGGCGTACAGGCAACCACTCGAGCAACTTTCTACATTTACAACGATCTCGACGACGTTGAGGCATTGGTGGCAGGTATTCATTCTGCTAAGAAGTTTTTTGGAGTGTAGGTATGAAGCTAGAGAATATGTACCAAGAGATCATTCTTGATCACTACAAACATCCCCACGGCAAAGGTCTTGCCGAAGCGTTTGACGCGGAAGTACATCACGTGAACCCGACGTGTGGTGACGAGATCACCTTGCGGATTAGTCGCTCCGATGACGGGAAGCTTTCGGTCTCTTATGACAGCATGGGATGTTCCATTAGCCAGGCTTCAGCGTCAATTATGTTTGATCAGATAAACAATCAGGATTTTGACTTCGGTGACACCGCTGTTGACCATCTTGTTTCCATGCTTCAGCGTTCAGTTGAAGCCGATGAGGACATTCTTGGTGACGGTATTGCCCTAGCGGGCGTGGCTCAGTATCCAGCTCGCGTTAAGTGTGCATTGTTGGCTTGGATGGCGTGGCGGGATGCTGCGATTCAGGCCGGTGCGGATAATTCAACTAAAAATGAAGATTCTGTCGATTCAACCAAGGAGCAAAACTAATGACTGTGCTACAAGAAGATGATGTTTTCGAATTAATGAAAGACGTTGTAGACCCAGAACTAGGTATCAACGTTGTTGACCTTGGATTGGTTTACGCAGTAACGGTTGATGAAGGAAACATCGCGACGATTGACATGACATTGACATCTGCAGCCTGCCCACTGACGGATGTAATTGAAGATCAGACCCGCGCTGCATTAGATGGTCATGTTTCTGACTTCAAACTCAACTGGGTTTGGATGCCACCATGGGGACCAGACAAGATCACTGACGAAGGTCGCGAAATGCTTCGTGCGCTAGGTTTTAACCTCTAAATTCTCGCGATACCATTGGATTTGCGAAGTTTCGCACATTCAAAGATTGGCTAGTTCTCAACGTGATTCAGGCAACAGACATTGAATTGCGCGCTGGGGCAGAACTGCTTCTTTCCGGAGCTACGTTTCGAGTAGATACTGGCGACCGCGTGGGATTAGTTGGCCGCAATGGTGCTGGCAAAACAACGCTCACCAAAGTTTTGGCTGGTCAGGTGCAACCTGCTAAAGGTGTTATCGCAACCTCGGCTTCGGTGGGGTATCTGCCACAGGATCCGAGAACCGGCGACCTAGATGTCGTCGCAATGGATCGAATTCTAAGTGCTCGTGGCCTAGATGAAATCATGAAGCGTATGCGCCAATGCGAATTAGACATGGGTGCAAAAGATGAAAAAGTTCGAGATAAGGCCATGCGCAAGTACGCAAGCGCTGAGGAAAGCTTTCAAGCGGCTGGGGGATATGCAGCCGAGAGTGAGGCGGCATCCTTGGCTGCCAGTGTTGGCTTAACAGTTGATGTCTTAGCGCAAACTTTGGGTACGTTGTCGGGTGGTCAGCGACGTCGAATTGAGCTAGCCCGAATTCTTTTTAGTGGATCTGAGACCCTACTTTTGGACGAACCCACAAACCACTTAGATGCAGATTCCATAGTTTGGCTCCGAGGATTTCTGGCAAATCATCAAGGTGGTTTGGTAGTGATTAGCCACGACGTTGAACTCCTAGAAGCCACGGTTAACCGAGTCTTCTACTTGGATGCCAATCGTCAAACTTTAGATCTATACAACGTTGGCTGGAAAGAGTATTTGAACTCACGTGAGACGGATGAACGCCGTCGAAAGCGGGAACGAGCTAACACTGAAAAGCAGGCTCAAGTTCTACAAGCCCAGGCTGATCGAATGCGAGCCAAGGCATCAAAGGCAAAAGCTGCTCAAAGCATGCTTAAGCGGGCTGACAAGTTAATGAGTGGCCTTGAAACTGTTCGTCAGGCTGATCGCGTTGCGAAACTTAGGTTTCCAACGCCAGCACCTTGTGGCAAGACGCCTCTCATGGCAACTGGGTTGAGCCGGGTTTATGGTTCGCAAGAGATCTTTACTGATGTAGATCTCGCGATCGATCGGGGTAGCAAGGTTGTAGTACTTGGTTTGAATGGCGCGGGCAAAACCACGTTATTGCGCATTCTTGCCGGTGTTGACACGCCTGACACTGGCGAGATTCAGCCTGGACATGGGCTGAAAGTTGGCTATTACGCGCAAGAGCACGAGACTCTCGATCCACAACGATCAGTGCTCGAAAACATGCTTACCGCTTCAGGTGACATGAACGATGCTCAAGTTCGCAGCGTGCTTGGCTCATTTCTATTTTCCGGTGATGCAGTTTCTAAGCCAGCTGGCGTGTTATCAGGTGGCGAAAAGACACGCTTAAGTTTGGCCATGCTTGTGGTTTCAGCAGCAAATGTTCTGCTGTTGGATGAACCAACTAACAACCTTGATCCAGCGAGTCGAGCGGAAATCTTGGATGCACTTCACGATTATGAAGGGTCCGTGGTTCTAGTGACTCACGATGAAGGCGCGGTAACTGCCCTTGCTCCAGAGCGCGTGCTGCTTCTTCCAGATGGCGTAGAAGATCTCTGGAATGATGATTACTTAGATTTGATTTCACTGGCTTGATTAGCTTTGTGCTGTGACTTTATTGGCTAGCCAACAGATAAACTTCACGTGAGAAACGAAATTAGGCGAGTACATGAGTTTGCATGGCGGAAACCCTTGGGCTGCATATCAAGGTTTTACAAAAGATAAGTCTGTTAAAAAGACAACGCTAGCCGAAGGAACTATCAAGCGAGTCCTAACTTATGCGACAGAGTTTCGCACCTACATCGCGGCTTACTTAACCTTGTTAGTTATCGATTCACTTTTAGTAGTTGCCCAACCACTGTTGTTTAAGCAAATCGTAGACGTTGCAATTCCAAATGGTGATACTCAGATGGTCACCATAATGGCGTTTGGAATAGCTCTTACAGCAATCTTGGGGGCTGCACTTGGATTACTGAGCCGGCGGATGCAATCAACCATTGGTGAAGGCTTGATTTTCAACATGCGAACTCAGGTGTTTGATCATGTGCAGCAACAGTCAATTGCATTCTTTACGCGCGCTCAAACCGGAGCTTTGATTTCCAGACTCAACAGTGACGTTATGGGCGCGCAGCGAGCTTTTACTTCCACCTTGGGTGGTGTGGTTGGAAACGTAATTAGTCTGGTCATTGTTGCAGCCACGATGTTTGTTTTGTCGTGGCAAATTACTGTTGCCTCGCTACTTTTGCTTCCACTCTTTATGATTCCAGCTCGTTGGATGGGAACGCGCCTCCAGCAGTTAACTAGGCAACAGGCCGACTTTAACTCGGCAATGAGTACCCAAATGGCTGAGCGATTTAACGTTTCTGGAGCACTTTTGATGAAGATCTTCGGAACTCCTAAGCGAGAATCCGAGATGTTTTCAGAGAAAGCGGACTCGGTACGTGTTATGGGAATAAAGATTGCGATGTCAAACAGCGTGTTTTTTACTGCCATAGTTTTAGTCGGTTCTTTGGCGACTGCCTTGGTTTACGGCATGGGAGGCATCTCGGTAATCAATGGAGCGCTGACCCTTGGAACGCTGCTTGCCTTAAGTGCGCTTCTCGGTCGCCTTTACGGACCAATTACAGCGTTAGCAAATGTTCGCGTTGACATTATGACTTCATTAGTTTCATTTGAGCGAGTATTTGAAGTCTTGGACTTGCAGCCTATGGTCAAGGACAAGGCAGATGCGCAGGAGCTAAAACGTGGGGCCACAAGTATTGAATTTTCAAATGTCGATTTTAGGTACCCATCAGGCGCTGAAGTTTCGTTAGCGAGTCTGGAATCTGTTGCTCAACCAGAGTCTCGAGCAACCGCAGAACTTACGTTGAAGGACATTACATTTAAAGCGAATCCAGGGGAATTGGTTGCATTGGTCGGACCTTCTGGAGCCGGGAAAAGCACCATCAGCGCCTTGGTATCTAGGCTCTACGATGCAAGTTCAGGATCGGTCAAACTATCTGGCATAGACGTACGGGACGTGAGCCAAGAATCGTTACACAGAGTTGTTGGTGCTGTTACGCAAGACGCTCATATGTATCACGACACAATTCGAGCAAATCTTCTTTACGCCAATACTGATGCCAGCGAATCCGAGATCTGGAGTGCTTGTGAAAGTGCGCAAATCGCAGAAATGGTTAGGTCATTGCCTGATGGGCTCGACACTGTTGTGGGCGACCGAGGTCACCGACTATCTGGTGGCGAGAAGCAGCGCCTTGCTATTGCCAGACTCCTGCTGAAGGCGCCCGACGTGGTCGTTCTTGATGAGGCAACCGCACATTTGGATTCTGAAAATGAAGCTTCCGTCCAAGAGGCTTTGGCTGTCGCACTTATGGGCCGAACTTCTCTTGTTGTGGCACACCGACTATCAACAATTCGGCAAGCCGATCAGATTTTGGTAATTGACGACGGCCGTATCGTTCAACGGGGAACGCACGATGAGCTACTTGTCGCTGGAGGCGTTTACTCTGACCTATACCAACGGCAATTTGCAGAGGGCAAGAACTAATTCAGGGTGATCTTACGCTGTTCCTTGACTTCGTTTCTTACCAAAATCACCCATCCGATAATGGTCATGATTTCAAAGAACATCCACTGCAAGGCGTATGACCTATGTGCACCTTCGGTGACCTCAGGTTCTGGCAAGGTACGGATGTCAGAAGATTTCGATTCCGGACGACTTGCTGTCATCTCTACATAGGCATTGCTGACTGTGTTTGGGTTGTCAACGATCTCCAATGGAATGATTCGGTCTACTTGGCCTTCCGGTAGATCGGTAGGTGCCGGTTTGGTTCGCTGTTGAACCTCACGAACTCGGCCTAAGACTTCGATAATTCCACTTGGTAACTCAGCAACAGCTGGACTATCCACCGCAGAGTTTGCTGCTGCGGTCCAGCCGCGATTAATCATTATGATCGTGCCATCTTGTAACTTGAGCGGCGTCACCACCCATAAACCGAGGTTTGATTCGAGACTCTTTTTCCGAACTAGTACCTGTTGCTCTGTTAACCAAACGCCTGTCATCTCCACAGTTCTCCACTGGGAATTTGCCGACACAGTCTTGGATGTTGAAACTATAGAAACTACTTCACTGAGTTCGACTGGAGCCTTATCAATCTGAGACTGAATTTGCAGGTTGTAATCCTGGCGATCACTCAACCGATGCCACTGCCAATTGGAGAGCGCTTGGAAAGCTGGAAGCATCGCAAAGCACACTAGGGTCACAATGATCCATTTGGGAGAGAGTAGAAACTTAAAGGTCTTCACAAGATCTATTGTGTCTGGTTGCTAGGCGCGGTTCTTAGGGGCTTCAATTGCTTCATTGTTTAGCGCCACAAAGTCACCAGACCCGGCCCAGCCGCCTCGTTCTCGCCCTGCATTTGCGATCACCACAGCAAAGTATGGCAACAGCACTGCTCCTGCAATGAGAGCCCAGCGCAGCAAACCTTCAGCCATTACTCCGCCAACAAAACATGCAGTCCGCAGACCCATACTGATTAGGTAACGACGTTGCCTACCGGTTTGGTCCTCAGATAGGCCAGTTTCCACCTGAGAGATGCTGAAAACTTCAGGTTCTTGTTTCATGGCTACCTACTGATGCTGGTTGGACTCTTCTAGGCTACGGTGTTACTACCTATTTGGCATTTCCACAGGAGTATTAAATGACCGCTCGTACCTACGCTCTAACTGAAATTGTTGGAACTTCACAGGTAAGCATCGATGAGGCAATCCGCAATGGAATCAAACGCGCGTCAGAATCCACTCGCCACATTGATTGGTTCGAGGTAACCGAGATTCGTGGGAATCTCCGTGATGGAGATCTCACATTCATCCAGGTTGGAATGAAGTTGGGCTATCGCCTCGAAGACGTCTAAACCGCGTCGGATTTTGTCGAAAGATTGAATCCTTCGATCGATAGTGGCGCTACTTGAGATCTAGAGAACCAGTCGGCCCATTCTCTCGGTAGACAAGGAACGGTACTTCCAGCATCGATAACCCGAGACAACATGTCAATTGGTGATTCATTAAACCTGAAGTTGTTCGTTGCCCCAATGATTTCTCCGCCTGAAACCACATAGACTCCGTCCCGAGTGAGGCCAGTAAGTAGAAGATTCTGCGGATCTACTTCACGGATGTACCAAAGGCACGTAACCAATAATCCATCGCCCATACGGCTAGCTAAATCTGTCAGTGATCCGTGCCCTTGCGAATCAACTAGGGAAATATTCTCGGCCAGGGGAGTGAATGGCAGTTTTGCTTCTAGAGCTGCATGCCGACTGCTACCCAATGCGGTGAGGACACCATTTGAGATTAACTCGGAGCGACCAATCTCTAATCCGGTATCAAATGCGCTTCCTAAAGCTGATGAACCTAAATTAACGACATGATCAAAAGTTTCTATCCCTGCCAAAGTTGGATCAGTAGCAAGTGTTAAATTTCGGGCAGAGAGCCGTTCACCAACTCGAGTGCCCCCTTTAATGTTTGAAAAGGCACTACGTCCTTCAGCAGCATCACGCGCAGCTGAACTCCAAAGCAGGTAGATCATTAAGTCGGAAACTGCACTTGGCGACAAAGTCACGCAGTGACGTCCCGCTTCTGTATCTATTTGGTTAAGTTGAATATCAAGTTTTGCGGTCACTTCTGCCAAGTGTGAGTTGGTGTTTACATCTAGGAGGGAAGTGCCACCTTGACCGGACCAAGCAGACCTCTTTCGATCGTGACTCTTAGCGCACAACTCGAATCGACTTGATCGCTCTGAATACCTCATTCGGGTACCGCTTGAAGTTCCAACATAAGTTGTATCTAGCGATTGCTCGGCATATCCAAAGAACTGCATATCTGACTGAGCAAAAACTTCTGAGAGCCCACTTGTAACATGTCCAATCTCTGCAACGTCAAGGGAAGTAGCAGGTTCATGGAAATCGCTATGTGCAGGACCTGTTACCAATTCCATGGCATCAACGGATGGCCCAGCAGATTTTGCTGACGCTTGACTTGCGAAAACTAAGTCCTCCACATCTTCACGACTGCGGATCTGACCGCTGGACATTCCACTGGCGACTCCACCAGGAGCAGACACAAAGGCAGAGATTGCTAGCGTCTGATCAATTGAGTCCCCGTTAGTCGTGAGAACCGAATTCGCCCACCTTAAATTGTTTGAGGCACTATTGCCGCCGATTACGACGCCACCATCTTTGCCGAGTAGTTCGAGAGCAATTTCTACCGCCTCTGGTAATGAAACTTTGCTCATTTGGAACTCTCATCTCGGGTGTTTAGAACGTTCACTTGGGTAAATGTTGCAGATGGACAACCATGACTCACGGGTGCTACTTGCCCCGGTTGCCCTTTGCCGCAATTAAGCGCGCCACCTAAGAGGTAGGTACTCGGTCCACCTATCTGTCGCATGGAGGCCCAAAAATCGGGCGTTCTCGATTGGTAGGCAACATCTTTAAGCTGGCCAACAATCTTGCCATTCTTGATTTCGTGAAACCTTTGTCCAGTGAACTGAAAGTTGAATCGCTGCATGTCGATTGACCAAGATTTGTCCCCAACAATGTAGATCCCAGACTCGACATTAGAAATCAAATCATTTGTAGACAGATCCTCAACTCCAGGTTGCAAAGAAACGTTAGGCATTCTCTGGATTGGGGAGTGAAGTGCGGAGTCAGCAAAGGCGCAGCCATTTGAGCGCTCCATGTTGATCTTGCTCGCAATTGATCTATCTGTCTGATAGCCAACCAATACACCGTCTTTTATCAGGTCCCACTTCTGTGCAGCGACACCTTCGTCATCGAAACCAACTGTTGAAAGGCCGTGATCTGCAGTTCTGTCTCCAGTCACATTCATTATGGGTGAGCCGTATTTGAATGACCCCAACTTGTCGATGGTTGCGAAAGATGTTCCGGCGTAGTTTGCTTCGTAACCAAGCGCGCGGTCTAGCTCAGTAGCGTGCCCGATTGACTCGTGAATAGTTAGCCAAAGATTCGTTGGATCGATCACTAGATCCCAAGCACCTGGTGTTACTGATGGAGACTTAGTTTTCTCGTCCAAGTAATCAGGTATGCGCGAGATTTCAGAATCCCAGTCCCAGCCAGTGCCAGTTAGGTACTCCCAACCTCGACCTGCAGGTGGGGCACAGGTTCGCATGTCTTCGAAACCGGAATCACTAACGTGTATTGCAGTTAGCGCGGCTGAGATTCGATCACGTTGCTGCGAAATCTCGTTTCCGACTAAATCGGAATAGAAAGTCTGATCCCGACCCATTGCGATGTTGCTCTCAATGTGGCTAACAATCGCTGATGCAGAAACTTTAGAATTCCAACCCTGCAAGAAATTAATAATTTCAGACTCAGTCTTTTCAAAAGCGTCAATTTCTATTGGCAACTTCCAAGATTGTCGCCCATGAACCGGTTCATCAGCCAAAACCACATCATCTGAAAGCACCTTCGAACTGAGTATGGCAATTTGCACTGCGCGCTTTGCAGCATCAACTGCGGCTTCGATCGAGATTTCAGTTGTCGCAGCAAATCCCCACGCCCCAGAATGCAGAACTCGAACGCTGAGCGCGACATTGGATTCCGAACCGATGTTCTCGACAGCGCCGTCTCGCAAGGAAACACCTCGTGAATCGTGTTTGGCTAGGCGAAACTGGGCAACTGTAGCTCCTGAGCTAGACGCCGTTTCAAGGGCAGCCGCTGACAGCACTTCAGGTGCAGAAGTATTCGGAATTTTAATCATTTTCATCAAGCTTTCTAAGTTCTTTAACCCTAGCCATACTTCACATCTCCAAGCGGTAGCCTTAACTCATGGCAAAAGTTGTGTTGGTAACAGGTGGAAACCGCGGAATTGGGCTATCGATAGCCCGCAAATTCGAGGCTTTAGGCGATTTGGTTGTTGTAACTAGTCGAAGTGGCGAACCAATCGATGGGCTGCATGTAGTCCAATGTGATGTGACCAGCACAGAGAGTGTGGATGCGGCATTTTCGACAATTGAGGAAAAGTTTGGCCCAGTAGAGGTGGCAATCGCAAATGCCGGTATCACTAAGGACAAGTTGCTGGTTCGCATGTCAGATGAAGACATTGACGACGTTCTTAACACGAATTTAGTGGGAGCCATTCGAGTGGCCCGTAGAGCAACCAGGTCGATGACGCAGGCTCGAAGCGGTCGCATAATTTTTGTATCAAGCGTTGTCGCCCTCATGGGATCTGCCGGGCAAGTGAATTACGCTGCCTCAAAGTCGGGATTAGTTGGGGCTGCTCGATCGTTAGCTCGGGAAATCGGATCACGCGGTGTAACAATCAATGTCGTCGCTCCAGGCTTCATCGATACCGACATGACTGCTGAACTTTCCGAGGACCGTAAGGCTCAGATCGTTGGCAATATTCCGTTGTCTCGCTATGGGTCTAGTTCTGAAGTCGCTGATGCTGTGGCATTTTTGGCTTCAGCCGAGGCTGGTTACATAACAGGCGCTGTCATTCCTGTTGATGGTGGCCTAGGTATGGGACACTAGAGCATCATGGGAATTCTTGAAGGCAAGAACTTATTAGTAACAGGCGTCCTCACCGATTCGTCGATTGCATTTCATGTGGCTCGGTTAGCCCAGGAGCAAGGTGCCAATGTGGTACTTACTTCTTTCGGTAGAGCTGCGGGACTAACTAAGCGAATTGCTGGTCGACTACCTAACGAAGCACCGATTGTGCAACTTGATGTCACAAATAAAGATGATCTCGACAACTTAGCTGCCGCTGTTTCCGAGCATGTTCCTCATTTAGACGGTGTACTGCATTCGATTGCTTTCGCGCCAGAGGCTGCACTTGGTGGAAATTTTCTCAACACTGAATGGGAAGATGTAAAAGTTGCCCTAGAGATCTCGGCCTTTTCCCTTAAGTCACTTGGGATGGCAACTTTGCCACTAATGCAAGAGCGCGGTGGACAACTTCTTGGATTAGATTTCGATGCGACTGTCACGTGGCCGTTTTACGACTGGATGGGTGTTTCCAAGGCAGCTCTTGAATCAACTTGTAGGTATCTAGCAAGAGACCTTGGCCCCAAGAATGTTCGCGTTAACTTGATCGCGGCCGGACCTCTCTACACAACTGCAGCCAAAGGGATCCCCGGCTTTGACGAGTTTGGACCGATGTGGCAACGTCGTGCGCCAATTGGTTGGGATACCTCTGACCCAGTCCCAACTGCGAAAGCTTGCATCGCGATGTTCTCTGATTGGTTCCCAGCTACGACTGGAGAAATCATTCACGTTGATGGCGGCGTACACAGCCAGGGTGGTCCGTAAGAATTACGCAGTTATGACTGACTGCAGGACGGTTCGGCTTTCGCGAACCAGTTGCTCAAGCACTTGAATTCTTCTTTTATCAATACTCGGACTGTGCATGGCTATTGAACTTGATATGGCACCTCGAGCAACTATCCAGATCCTGGCAGCAAGTTCGATGGCATCTACGCTTCGTTGGGTCAGGTGTGGTGGAAGATGCAGGGTTCGGAAAGATTCCAAAGCAGACACAATCTCGGCGTCGTCGCCAACCAGTTCACTTGCAGATAACTGATCAACTGAACTAGAAATACTTTCAGTGAGCCGACGTTTGCTTTGACTTAAGTCATAGTGCAGCACGTTGTTCGTTTCCGCGATTAACACCCAGTTGTCTTGCAAAGTTTGGCAAAGTAGGTGATCTCTATCAATTGCAACAACACCAACACTTCGATCAATTTTGCTTAGGACGCTGATTGCCACTCCGGCTGGATCGCCATCTATTGGCAGCCCAACAGCAACTGGCTGGGACTTGGCTGCAACTTGCCCAACAAGATCCAACCATGAGGATTTCTCAACAAGCGAAGCATTGAGATCGATTTCTATCTCCAGGTGATTTGTGATGGTCTCGATGGCATTGGCTGCGTCCGTTACCGATACGAAACCAACCTTTGTGGCATTTAGCCATAGGCCAATCAGCACAGCTGGGGGCAAAGCATGCATGACTGAAATCTTGTTACCTTACGGGAGTGTTGTAGAGGTTCTAGAGGTAGATTACTCGTGTGTCAGAGATTTTGAACCTGCAGGACGTAACGGTCAGGCGTGGGTCCACAGAAATTCTCAGTCACGTCTCCTGGAATGTTGCTCTTGGACAGCGCTGGATCGTAATGGGATCCAATGGTGCTGGAAAGACCACTCTGATGCAGATCTGTTCTGGGTTTATGCATCCCACCACAGGAACAGCGCACATACTTGGATATGAATTAGGAAAAACGGATGTGCGGGAATTGCGAACGCTTGTCGGCATTTCTAGTGCTGCCATCGTTGCTTTGTTGCCCCCCGAGGAAACCGTCTTAGATAGCATTCTCACTTCTGCCTACGGCATTTCTGGGCGATGGCGCGAACGGTATGACCAGGTTGATAGAGATCGTGCTCACGCTCTAATGCAAGATTGGGGACTGACTAACTTTGCAGGTCGGCGAATTGGAAATCTTTCGGAAGGAGAGCGAAAGCGAGTTCAAATCGCCAGAGCACTTATGTGTGATCCAGAGTTGCTGATTCTTGATGAGCCAGCTGCCGGTCTTGACGTTGGAGGTCGCGAGGATTTGGTAGCCCGCCTTGCACAGTTAGCAGCTGACGAGAATTCACCAAGTTTGGTCCTAGTTACACACCACGTTGAGGAAATACCACCAAACTTTACACACGCTTTGCTTTTGAAGTCTGGCAAAGTGTCAGCTCAAGGTCCACTTGCCAATGTGATTGCCAGCGACCCAATGTCCGAAGCATTCGGCGTTCCATTGGATGTTGAATTTGGTGAGCAAAGATGGCACGCGCAAGGGCGTATCCCAAGTCGCGGGCGCCGAGCGAAGTCTTAGTTCGAATAGCGAGCAAGTTGGTGTCAGCATTGACATAATGAAGGCGTGACGGACATTACAGACGTGCAATCAACTTGGCTAACTGCCGATGACCTAGCACAGATTCGTGAGCGACTACCTATTGTGTATGTCGATGCTATTCCAGTTCGTGTTGATGATTCTGGTCGCGTAATAAAAATTGGCCTGCTTTTGCGGGGTAGGCCCGATGGTTCCATCAGTCGAGCGGTGATTTCTGGTCGAGTGCTTTATGGCGAACGAATTCGAGAGGCCCTGCTGCGCCACATCGAGAAGGATCTAGGGTCCGTCGCGTTACCTCAGATTCCGCCAAACCCAGCGCCGTTTACAGTTGCCGAATATTTCCCGGATCCTGAGGTTTCAGGATTCTATGACCCGCGACAGCACGCGGTTTCGTTAGTTTATGTCGTGCCAGTGAAAGGTGACTGCGCACCGAGCCAGGATGCCTTGGATTTAGTTTGGCTCACACCCGCTGAAGCGATCTCGCAGAATGTTAGGGCAGAGATGACCGGTGGCCAAGATTTGTTAGTGCAACTTGCTCTGGCGCACGTCGGCGCGCTTTCTTAGGAATCTGGATTAAATGGCTGAGAGAGATGGTGATGGTTGGGTTGACTGCCAGTGCGGCGCTCGACACTGGGGACGTTTCGGTGCAGCAGGCGTAGTGCTCCTAGATCCACAATCAAAATCAATTTTGATGCAGTTGCGCGCCGAGTGGACGCATGGCGGTCGGGTCTGGGGGATTCCTGGCGGCGCACGGGATTCACATGAGACACCAATTGAGTCTGCACTGCGTGAAATGTCGGAAGAACTATCGATTCATCCAGACTTAGTTGAAGTCGTCCACGACAACATGTGGGCAGATCATGCTGATTGGAGCTACCACACGGTTATTGCACTGGCGTCTAGAGAGATTGAGTTTCAAGTAAATGAAGAAGCTGAGCTTGCTGAATGGGTAGAGTTTGCGAAAGTTTCCGAACTAGATTTACATCCGGGATTTGCATCGAATTGGTCAGATATTCTCAATGCGATTGAAGACGTACTCGCCAAATACTAGGACTTACGAGCGCTTAGTTGCGAAATCTTATGCTGGAGTCGCAGTGCACGTTGATGATAATTCGTAACTGGAATTTCCCAGTCGTCTAGCGTGATTGTGAATTTCCCAAACTCCTCAATAATCGATTTGGCGGATTCAAAATAATCCTCTGCATCAGTTACAAATACGATTCGCCCCGAAGGCTTCAACAGGTTATGAGCCATTTCCAAAAGAAGCGGACTAATTAATCTCCGTTTATGGTGCCTAGCCTTGGGCCAAGGGTCCGGAAAAAGGATGTGGATTTCATCTATCGACCCAAACTGCAGCCAATTCTTGAAGACGTCCATTCCATCACCGTGATGAGTGCAGATGTTTGTTAACTCGAGTCTGGTGGCTTCCTCGGCAACTTGGAGCAGACCAACAGTGTGGACGTCAATCGCAAGCACACCTATGTTGTGGTTGTTAGCGGCAAGTTTTGTGGCGTGATCTCCCATGCCGGAGCCAAAATCAATAACCACGAACTCTGTGCCTAGTTCTTGCTGCAGGCAGATTGGTCGATCAAGCTCAGAAATCTCGAATTTTGGTAACAATTCCGTCAAGGCATACTCACGCCTCGCGGACATGCGGCCATGCCGAGCATGAAATGTCCGAATGTGAGGATGTTGGGATTCCTCGACGGGTTGCGGATAGATTGGAGACTGCACATTTAAGAGTACAAGCAAAGAGCGCATCCAAAGAGCGCAAGCAAGGAGAGAACATGGATCTCAGTGGAGTTCACGTACCGTTGGTCACGCCGTTTGACAGCAATGGCGTGGTTGATACCAAGTCAATCGCTCACATAGCTGAAGTAATGATCGCCAATGGCATCTCCGGAATTGTTGCGGCCGGTACAACTGGCGAAGCATACGCGCTAAATTTTGAAGAGCGTCAAACTGTCATCGACACCATTGTTAAGCAAGTTCATGGCAGAGTCCCCGTACTCGCAGGCGTAGGTGGCATGTCAACTAAAGAAGCCATCAAGCAAGCTCAATTAGCACTTGAACTAAAGTGCGATGGCTTAATGGTTGCAGCTCCGGCATACGTTTTACCAACCCCAACTGAATTGGCTCAGCATGTAACCGTAGTTCTTGCAGCAGCAAACCTGCCAACAGTTCTTTATGACTACCCAGCACGAACAGGTGTTCCATTTGACCAAGAGACTCTGGATTTACTTGCAGACAACCCATTTGTGATTGGCATAAAGGAAGCATCGGGGGATTTAACTCGAATTCCAATGCTTAATGATCGCTATGCAGGCCGAATTGAAATCGTTTGTGGCGCCGATGCAGATAGTCCATCATTCTTCAATGCCGGAGCGACAAGCTGGATTGGTGGAATGGCAAACGCCCTACCTAAAGCTCACTTTGGAATTCTTGATCCTGGCACTCGGGCACAAGCGCACGCAGCGGTTCTGCCATTGTTAGAACACATTGAGTCTGGTCGATACATTGCGAAGACTAAGGCACTTATGGGTCTGCTTGGTGTCCCATGCTCTTCAACGAGAGGTCCATTAGCGGAATTAGAGCCGGCTGGCGTTTCTGAGCTGCAAGCACTTGTTGAACAAGCCGGTGAATGGGTTCCAAGTCTCGTCTAGTCTTATGTCCGCAACTTTGTGGGATTCAATTCCTGAACCTTGGCTGGAATGTTTGGAAGATTGCCGATCAGTTGTTCACGAAATTGATGAAATGATTTCAGCCTGCGAAAAATCAGGTACAGCCGTAGTTCCGACTCGAGATCAGATTTTCGCATCGCTTGCTGTTGCACCGCGCGAGGTAGCAGTTGTAATCATTGGGCAAGATCCTTATCCAACTAGTGGGCATGCGAATGGACTGGCCTTTGCCGTCTCCGAGAACACTTCGCCACTACCTGCTTCGCTCAAGAACATATTCAAGGAAGTGGCATCTGACACAGGAGCCGATTCAAAAGCGGATTCATCTCTCGTACATTGGGCTGACCAAGGAGTGTTGCTTTTGAATACCTCGTTAACCACTCAAGTCAATCTTCGCGCCGCGCACGCAAGTTGGCCATGGCATGAGATCGTCTCCTCTATCTTGAATCAAGTTGTAAAAATCAACCCGAAGGTTGCTGCGATTCTTTGGGGCAATCATGCAAAGCAATTTGCTAACTTGTTCGATGCCGACTCTGTGATCTCATCCACGCACCCAAGTCCGTTGAGTGCCAATCGTGGCTTCTTTGGATCTAAGCCATTTTCTAAGGTCAACGAGATTCTTGAAGCTAATCACAGGCCGGGGATTAGCTGGTGAAAAAGTATTACCCATTGCTTGCGATAGTCGCATTTTTCTGGCTCTTCGGTTCCTGCGGCAGTTCGGACACTAGCGAAATCGCAATACCTGGGTCATCAACTCCAAGTCAGTCTCAGACTTTCACTCCGAAACCATCACCAACTCCGTCCGAAGTTGCACCGACAGAATCAAAAACTCCGGCACCTTCGGAAAGTACTTCGCCATCCAAAGCACTGTCTGTTGCTCAGGCGTTACCGGTAAGGGGAAGAGCTTCGTCGAGCAATTACAGTCGTGACGCTTTTGGTTCCGCGTGGAAGGACGTGGATCGCAATGGGTGCGATACCCGTAATGACATTCTGCAGCGCGACTTCACGACTTCAGTCCTTAAACCTGGCACAGGTGACTGCAAGGTCATTGGTGGCACCTGGATAGACCCGTACTCAAACGAGAGTTACACCTTTACCGAGGCGCCAAGTGGAGCTCAAGTTGACCATGTGGTTTCGCTTAAGAATGCCTGGGAAATGGGTGCTGATATGTGGGACGACCAAATGCGCGTTGAGTACGCCAATGACCCATTGAATTTGCGAGTGACAATCGCATCATTGAATCAGCAAAAGAGTGATTCCAACGCCGCCTCTTGGTTGCCGCCGTATAAGCCAGGACGATGTTCATTCATTGCAACTCAAGTTGCAGTCAAGGCAAAGTGGGGACTTTATGTGACGGCTGCCGAAAAGGAAGTTTTTGTTTCCATTTTGAGTAAGCCGGAATGTCAGAAAATTAATCTTCCTAAATAGAAATTTAACCTCGAGTCAGGCAGAATTGGCTCATGCCTAATCCGCCCGCCGTTCTCATGGTTGAACTCGTGATGTCAATTGATCGCATGATTCAATCGGCGCAATCTGCTAAACAGGCGCAGAGCCACTTGCAGATTCCGGGTGAATGGCCCGCGCAAGTTGTACTAGGGCACGTTTCGCAGGTTGATGAACAAGTTTGGGTGCCTCGGATCGTTCAAATGTGCCAAGCGTTGGCTGATGGGGCGCAACCTCCATCATTCCCATGGTGGGAGCCCGATGCTGATGCCACATTCGCAAGGTTTAGTGAGATGAGTCTTGAGGAGGCATCCGCTCAAGCGATGTCTGCTCGAACCGCATTGTTAACTTTGGTCAAGGACCTAACGCCAGAGCAATGGGGCGCATCAGCAGTTCATGAAACATTTGGAACAATCGACATTGCCGGCCTGATCATTCAGATTTTGACTCATGATGAGGAACATCGGGCTAGTTTGGTTTAAAAGCTTCCTCTGGAAGTGCTAAATTCGCCCCGAAATCAGGTTTGCTTCTTGAGTCAACGGGTAACCTAGTCCCATGACTGCTCTTTATGTAATTCTCGCCATCGTTGCGCTTATTATCGTTATCGGAATCATCCAGTACAACAAGTTAGTTCGACTAAATGTTGCTGTCGATGAAGGATTCGCCCAGATTGAAGTTCAGCTTCAACGTCGAGGCGACTTGATTCCTAATCTTGTAGAGACTGTTAAGGGCTACGCCTCACACGAGAAGGAAACCTTTGAAAAGGTAGTTCAGGCTCGCGCTCAAGCTACCGCTGCGCAAGGTGTGGCAGCAGTTGCTGAGGCTGATGGCATGTTAACTCAGGCCCTGCGAGGTTTGTTAGCAGTTGCTGAGGCCTACCCAGACCTTAAGGCATCTGCAAACTTCCTCTCATTGCAAGAAGAACTATCTGGCACGGAAAACAAGGTCGGCTTTGCGCGCCAGTATTACAACGATGCAGTTCGGGCTTTGAATGAATCCATTGTTTCAATCCCAGGCAAATTCTTCGCTGGACCGGCAAATGTCGTAGAACGCGATTTCTATGTTGTGGATGACCCAGGCAAGCGGGTTGTACCAAACGTTTCCTTCAACTAGTTAATTCATCCGCTTCCTAGTTAAAGGAACCTCTTGTCTAACTTCCGGGCGCAGCAAAAGAGCAACAAGCGCAAGACTTACCTGCTCCTTGGAGTGATGGGAAGTCTTACCGCATTTGTGATTTATGCATTTGCGCTATACCTGGGCTATACCAGCGTGGGATTGATACCCATCGCTGTAGGAATCTCGATGATAGGTGTCTGGGGTTCTTACTATTCATCGGACAAGATTGTTCTAACAATGACTGGCGCCAAGGTCATCGACCATGACACTGCGCCGCAATTGTTCAATTTGGTTCACGAAATCACGATTGCGTCCGGATTGCCAATGCCAAAAGTCGCCATCGTTGAAGATGAGGCGCCAAATGCCTTTGCAACTGGTCGGGATCCTCAACACGCCGTGATCGCCTTCACAACTGGGATCTTAAAAGTTATGGACCGAGAACAGTTGCAGGGTGTAGCTGCTCACGAATTAGCACACGTCGCAAACAGAGACACATTAGTTTCGGCTGTTGCTGCAACAACCGCAGGAGCAATTGCCTTGATGAGCGATTTTCTCCTTCGGATCACGATGTTCGGTGGCTCGCGACGGGATAACAACGGGGGATCAAACCCACTTGTTTTGGTGGCTGCCTTAGTCGCGGCACTGTTAGCGCCACTTGCTGCAGTCTTGCTAAAGGCTGCTATCTCGCGAAAGCGCGAAGCACTAGCCGACGCTACCGCCGTTGCGTTCACCAGAAATCCAACAGGATTACGACGGGCATTAGAAACTCTGGCGGCCGACAGCACGGTGGTTCATCAGAAATCAAATGCGGTTGCACATCTTTGGATCGAATCGCCACTGGATAACAACATCGCTTCCAAGCTATTTGCTACCCACCCGGCCATCGAAGATCGTATCTCCAGCCTGCGAGCCCTCGAAAAGAGCGGACCGACTTCAACTGAGTCGCCCTAGCTATTTAACTAAATTAGTTTTCTAGATCTCCTGACACTTACTCCAGGACGTGTAATCCTTATCTAAATTCAATTGGAGGGAAAATGGCTCACACCGGCATTGAAAGTCCTTACACCTGGGATAGCCCGTTTCATTACTCGCAAGCAACTGTCCACAATGGGGTTGTTTATGTTTCGGGTCAGGCAGCGTTGGGCGCCGATGGCTCCATAGTTGGTGAGAATGATTTTGCGGCCCAAGCCCACCAAGTTTTTGCCAACCTTAAGACCGTACTTGCAAGTGCCGGCAGCGATCTGTCCAAAGTGTTTAAAGTAAACATCTACATGACCGACATGAGCAACTTTCCAACAATCATCGAATGCCGAGAAAAGTACTTTACAAAGCCATATCCAGCTGACACAACTGTAGAAGTAACCGCATTGGCAATTCCAGGGTTACTTCTTGAGATTGACGTTATCGCGTCGATTGATTGAGCGGTTAACCTACTAAGTCTTCATCTGTAGTGTTTGGCCTGGTAGCGCCTGTGTTAGTGGCGCATGACTTACACAAAAGGAATTGCACCCGGCTCCCGTCATGATGGCGGTTATAAAAGTCTTTTGCTGGCGTTCCACAGTCGTCACAAGTCCCTATGACCTTGGTGTGATCAGAGAATTCCATGCTCATTCGATTGTCAAAGATGTACAACGAACCGTCCCATAGTCCGTCGTCACCAAATTGCTCACCGTATCGGACTATGCCACCTTGAATTTGATAGACCTCTTCGAAGCCACGATTTTTCATCACTGCGGAAAGCACTTCGCACCTGATACCTCCGGTGCAATAAGTGACGATTGGTTTGTCTTTAAGATGATCGTACTTTCCGGATTCGAATTCAGATACAAAATCACGTGTGGTCTCGACATCGGGCACAATCGCATTACGAAACTTGCCAACCCGAGCTTCGTAAGCATTTCGTCCATCAAAAAAGACAACTTCATCGCCCCGAGCTGCCACCAAGTCATGAACTTCATTCGGAGTTAAGTGGATGCCACCGCCAACGATGCCATTCTCGTCGACTTTAAGCTCGTTAGGCGCACCAAATGAAACTACTTCGTCACGAGCTCGAACGGTTAACTTCGGAAAGTCTTTGCCAGTTCCGTCCGACCACTTGAAATCTATTTTCTTAAATCCAGGATATGCCTTGGTTTTTCGGATGTAGCGCTTTAACGCGTTGATGTCTCCACCGAGAGTTCCGTTGATCCCGTGCTCAGAAATAATGATTCGACCGGTTAGCCCAAGTGACTCACATAAGTCGTATTGCCAGAGCCTAAGTGCGATCGGATCCGCCACTGGTGCAAAGCCGTAGTAGAGGATGACTTTAGGAATGGCCATAGTCACCTCACTTGAATTGCTGCGCCGAATCGCAGTGTTTTGTGTCCGAGGGGGGACTTGAACCCCCATCCCCGTGAAGGGACTAGCACCTCAAGCTAGCGCGTCTGCCTATTCCGCCACTCGGACTGGTGTGCTGGAAGCCAGCCTCGTAAGAATACCTGCAAATCACTATTGGGCTCAAATGGTCCATACCCTGCAAGCAATGAATACATTCATGCGCCAGACTATGAGTATGTCAATTGAGCCACTTGCAGATGTAGATTCCGAGGTTGTTGAGATTGTTCGCGACCTAATCCAGATCGATACCTCCAACTACGGAGACGGCAGTGGTCCTGGGGAGGCTCTCGCCGCTGAGTACGTGGAAGCCAAGCTTAAAGAAGTTGGTATTGAGTGTGAACGCTATGAGACCACAAGCGGTAAGCGACAAGGCGTTAATGCCCGAATTGAAGGTAAGGACCCCAGCAAACCTGCACTGTTGATTCACGGGCACTTAGACGTTGTTCCTGCCGAAGCAAAAGACTGGACCTATCATCCATTTGCGGCCGAAGTTCATGATGGCATGATCTGGGGTCGGGGAGCCGTTGATATGAAAGATGGCGACGGCATGATTTTGGCATTGGCTAGATCCTGGGCCCGCAATGGTGTGCAACCAGATAGAACAATTGTTTTTGACTGGCTGCCTGATGAGGAAGCTGGAAGTGAGCATGGTTCTGGCTGGCTTGTTGCTAATCGCCCTGATCTTTATCGAGGCGTCACTCAAGCGGTAGGTGAGGTGGGCGGTTTCTCGCTAACGCTTCGTGAGGATGTGCGTCTCTATCTAGTTCAGACCGCTGAAAAGGGTATTAGGTGGATGAAGCTAAAGGCCGAAGGAACTGCTGGACATGGATCTTTCCTTAACAACGACAATGCAGTTACGAAGTTGGCAGAAGCAGTTGCGGCCGTTGGCAATCACAAATTTGATTTGGCTTTGACACCAACTGTCAGGGATTTCATTAAGGCAGTCTCTGATGCTCTTGGTATGGAACTAAGTGCTGACGATCCAGAAGAACTACTTGCACAACTTGGACCAATAGCGCGCATCATCGGCGCCACGCTTTCCAATACAGCTAACCCAACAATGCTCAACGCGGGCTATAAGCACAATGTAATTCCTGGCGCAGCTGAAGCAATGATTGATGGCCGATTCTTACCTGGGTTTGAAGACGAACTGATCAAGGATATCGAAAATCTGCTACCTCCAGGTGTCGTACTTGAAGACGTTGTGAACGGTATCGCGCTAGAAGCACCATTCGAGGGTCCACTTATCGAAGCCATGGGCACAGCTATTCGAGCGGAAGATCCATTTGGCACCCCGGTTCCTTATACGGTCAGTGGTGGCACCGATGCGAAGGCGTTCAGCACGCTTGGTATTACCTGTTATGGATTCTTGCCGTTACTACTGCCACCTGAATTAGATTTCAGTGCAATGTTCCACGGTGTTGACGAGCGGGTTCCTACAAGCGGTTTGGAATTTGGAGCCCGTGTTATGGATCGGTTTGTCCGAAGCCTTTAACGGAAACTACGCAGTGCGTTGCAAGTGGTAAATCTTACGGCGGAGGCGAACATATCGACTGCCATCTTGATAAACCCGTACTCGTTCAAGTTCCCAGCGATCGACTTCCGCCATTGCCGTTAGGTATGACTTTACGTCGGAGCGTTTTGTGGCTCGATGAAAGTTGATTTCGCGAAACTCCCAAACGGCACTCATTGATTCCATCCGTAATCTGGGTAACCCCGATCTGGAGCAGAGACTTCATTCAACGCTTCGTGGATCCCATCTGGTAACTGAGCTGAAATCGAGTTGAGTACCACACGTAATTGAGCCGCTGTTCTGGCTCCAACAACTGCCGTTGAGACTTGTGGTCGGGCGCAGATCCAGGACAACGCAACGTCGATTGGAGTAAGTCCTAAACCTTCAGCGGCAGTGCAAACCGAATCAACGATAGCTCGAGAACGATCATTCAAGTAAGGCGTTATGAATGCCGAAAAATGAGATGTTGCAGCGCGCGAATCGGCTGGTGTGCTGTGTCGATACTTTCCAGTCAACACGCCTCGACCAAGCGGAGACCAAGCCATAATGCCAACCCCAAGTTCACTGGCAGCTGGAATAACTTCGCGCTCAATGCCGCGCTGTAATAGCGAGTACTCCATTTGGGCGCTGATGATCGGATAGTTTGAGCCAAGCGCGGCGCTGGTTAGTTGCCAGCCTGAGTAGTTGGAAATTCCTAGATAGCGAACCTTGCCAGAATCTACTGCGTGCGCCATGGCGCTAAGGGTCTCTTCGATTGGGGTGTACGGATCCCAGGCATGAACGTGCCAAACATCTATGTGCGTACGCCGTAAGCGCCGTAAAGATGCATCGAGTGCATTGAGTAAGTGATTGCGACTGGCATCTCGGCGACGATTAGTGCGAACGCTTCCAGCTTTAGATGAAATCAATAAGTCTGGCTTTTCGCGGGATAATTCACCGACGATTTCTTCAGATGTGCCTTCACTGTAAACATCGGCAGTATCAACGAAACGTCCGCCTGCTTCGTAATACAAATTGAACTGATCTCGAGCCTCATGTATGTCGGTGTCGCGGCCCCAAGTCATGGTGCCCAGCGAATATTGCGACACCAGCAATCCGCTGTTACCCAAAGACCTTAGTTCCATAAGTTCACGCTAGCGTTTGACACATAGATTGGTTTCAATGACTCGTGTGTGTCTTTGAATTTTGTAGCAGGGGGGCGTGTGGAGGAGCAACTTTCGTGGCTTCAAGCCATCGTTCTCGGGATCTCGCAAGGGCTAACCGAATTCTTACCAATTTCTTCAACCGCTCATACCCTCATCGTCTCAAGATTGTTGGGGTGGCCAGATCCGGGCGCAGCGTTTACCGCGGTTTCCCAAATTGGTACTGAACTTGCCGTTGTTTTCTATTTTCGACATGACATCGCACGAATCCTGAGAGCCTGGCTAAGTAGCCTATTTAACTCCAGCCTGCGCTCAGACCCAGACGCCAAGATGGGTTGGTACGTAATCATTGGAACCCTTCCAATCGGTGTTGCTGGGTTAGTGTTTAAAGCCTCAATTGAAACCACCGCTCGCAATCTTTGGTTAGTTGCCGGTGCGCTGATCTTTATGGGTGTCTTGTTAGGTGTAGCCGACAGATTTGCAAAACATACTAAGGACGAGGCAGATCTCAATTCCAAAAGTGCAGTGCTTTTCGGAATTGGCCAAGCTCTGGCTTTAATCCCAGGTGTTTCCAGAAGCGGCGCCACCATTACAGCGGGGTTGGCAATGGGTTTTCGACGCGATGTTGTGGCACGGTATTCGTTCCTGCTGGCAATCCCGGCGGTGTTTGCCTCGGCAGCTCTGACGGCTGGGGACATCGCTTCCGATTCTTTCGTTAACTGGCCGGCAACAGTGGTAGCAACAGTCGTGGCGTTTATTGTGGGCTACTTCGTGGTAGCTAGCCTCATGAAATATTTGCAAACTCGCACGTTCCTGCCTTTTGTTATTTATCGGATCGCACTCGGATCGTTATTGCTGGTTTTGCTCGCTACCGGCGTATTTTCTGCAACCTAGGTTTACCTGCTTTCCGCATAGTCTTTACCTATGGGAACTCTGCTGCTGATCAGACATGGACGCACAGACGCGAATGCGTCAGGTGTGTTAGCCGGTCGCACGCCAGGTGTAGTGCTCGATGAAGTGGGTAGATCTTCGACGAAGGCACTTTCAGAACGCCTAAAGGGCGTCAATGTATCCCAAGTTGTTTCCAGCCCGCTAGAGCGCACGCGCGAGACGGCTTCGATTCTGTTCGGCAATGCAGATGTCGTTCTTGAGGATCGATTATTGGAATGCGATTACGGGGACTGGCAGGGTTCCAAGTTAAGCGAATTGGCCGTTCATGAGCTTTGGCCGATCGTGCAACAGCGCCCAGATGAGATGATCTTCCCGAATGGCGAATCCATGAATGACATGTCGACGCGCGCTAGTTCTGCGGCAAGAGAATGGGATGCAAAACTTACTGCTGAGCACGGTGACAAAGTCGTCTGGGCAGCGGTAAGTCACGGCGACATCATCAAAGCGATCTGTGCCGATGCAATGGGGTTACCACTTCGAAAGTTTCAGTCGCTATTAATTGAACCTGCATCAGTTAGCGTCATCCACTATGCCGAAACCGGCTCATCTGTTTCAAAGTTGAATGACACTGGTTCGGAATGGCTCTCTAAGCTAAACGATGAAGCAACAAAGGCTCCGACACTCGGTGGCGAAAGTGGGAGTAAATAGACATGGCTCGCATCATTCACACCTTTGATAACCCACAAAGGTTCATAGCCGGAACTGTCGGCGTCCCTGGCGAACGAACTTTCTTTCTGCAGGCTAGAACTGACCAACGTATTGTCAGTGTCTCACTCGAGAAGCAACAGGTTGCATTGCTTGCAGATAGGTTGACTGAGCTTCTAGATCAGGTAGCTCTCGCTGAAGGTGTGGACATTTCATATTTCGGCCCAGCTGATCTTGAGCCGTTAGACAATCCGATTCAAGAGGAGTTTCGTGTCGGGACTTTGGCCTTGGGCTGGAATACCGAGAGCCAGCAAGTGGTTATAGAGGCTCACGCCACCTCGGAGAGTTTCGAGGATGTGCCCGACTTAGAAGAAGATTCAGACTACGGTCCCGATGTTTTGCGCGTGCGACTCACAGGTCCGATTGCAACCGCATTTTGCACTCGAGCTGTAGCTGTAGTTTCTGCTGGTCGTCCACCATGCCCGCTGTGCTCCGAACCGCTCGACCAGCAAGGCCACATTTGTCCGCGTGCGAATGGATACTTGCGACGCGGCTGACAAGATCTAAAAGACCGGCCAGGGGACAGCTGGCCAATTTGGGCTCGGGCTCGGCAGCTTCTTTTGCTCAATTAGAAGGTTAAGTCTTGACTGCAACGCCGCTATTTCAGATTCATCGAGCAGCTCAATTAGTTCACTGTCGGAAATCTTCGACAGAAAATTCTTTAAATCATTGATGTACTGCTCAGGGATACTTTGTCCGATCCATCCCCAAAGCACAGTTCTTAATTTGTCTTCAGAATTGAATGTAACTCCATGATCGATCCCATATGTCTGACCTGATTCGGTTGTCAGAAGATGCCCAGCTTTTCTATCCGCATTATTGATAAGCGCGTCAAAGACTGCGATCTGCTTAAGGCGATCTGAGTTTTCGTGCGCCAGAGTGACTTGATCGCCATCCTCATCTATGCCACTCATGATTGTGAGCCAACCTTCGGGTACTTCACTTGGGGAGAAGATGTCAACCGTGGTTGGCTCGGCATCAATCCACTTTTGAAATGAGCCAATACCGTATGGACCAACCGCAATAGTAGTTTCCGGAACGACATCCCAAGCCAACAGCTGGCTAGCTACATATGCCGCACGCTCACGTTGATGAAGTGTGTGATCTGGAAAGTCCCAGAGTGGACGTTCACCCGAGAGAGGTTTGTAGATGAATCGTCCTAGGTCAGATTCCACAACAAGGGTTGAGTTAGAGGCATTTACCATCTGTCCAATGACTTTGTAGTTATCCATTGATGATTTGCACTTGCTAAACAATGCCAAGAATGGCATCGACTGCAATCGAAACCGAACTTGTTGCTTCGATTTCGTCACCCGACACAGTTTGTTGGGCCCAAGTGTCAACGAGCTGAATAGCTGCAGGGGTATCAAGATCCTGGCTGAGTTTGGACACCAGGTCACTGACTGGACTCCGTGCACCCATCGGTTTTGCAAATGCTTTACGCCATAGTTCTAGTCGCGCTTGCGCCGCTGATAACTCCGAATCGAACCATTCCCAGTCGCTGCGATAGTGGTGGGAAAGTAGAACCAAGCGAATTGCCATCGGGTCAACACCTTGTTCCCGCAATTTGGAAACGAATACAAGATTGCCCAAGGACTTACTCATCTTCTCGCCGTCAAGTGAAACCATGCCGGCGTGCATAAATGCTTGCGCGAAAGGACGCTTTCCGGTGAGAGATTCGGCGTGCGCCGCGCTCATCTCATGATGGGGAAACTTCAAATCACTTCCGCCACCTTGGACAGTTATTTCAGCCCCAAGGTAATGCGTTGCAATCGCGGAACACTCAATGTGCCAACCAGGTCGACCTTGGCCAAGTTCCGACTCCCAAAAAGGATCGGTTCCGGATCGACCACGCCATAAGAGGGCATCAAAAGGATTGCGCTTGCCTGGACGATCTGGATCTCCACCGCGTTGAGCAAATACTTCCAGCATTTCTTCTGAAGTTAAGTGACAGACATCGCCAAGCAAGTCGGTTTGCGTCATGTCAAAATACAAATCATCATCGAGCAAGTAAGTGACACCCAATTCTTTGAGTTTCACAACACTTTGTTCAATCACGTCCATGGCTTCTACGACGCCAATGTAGTTCTGGGGTGGAATGACCCGAAGTGCTTCCATGTCAGTTTTGAACAATGCCGTTTGCTCAATGGCAATGTCTTGCCAAGGACGACCAGTTAAGTTGGCGCGCTCTAAAAGTGGGTCATCAATGTCGGTAACGTTTTGCGCATATTGAACTTGAGTGCCGATAGCGCGCCAGAATCTGTGCAAAGTATCAAAAGCAACATAAGTGGCGGCATGGCCCATGTGCGTCGCATCGTAGGGAGTGATGCCACAGACATATAGCTGGACTGTCTGCTTTGTTGGAAGTGCCTTTAGGGATGCGGATCTGGAGTCAAAAACACTTAGTTCCGCTGTCGCTAGATTCAGTGCTGGAACATCGACTTCACTCCAAGACTGCATGAACCAAGTCTATGAGAGGAAGTGCGAGCAGGATTTAAGGCTCGCGTCGTCGTAAATAGCGTTCAAATTCCTTGGCAATCGCTTCACCAGAAGCCTCAGGTAGTTCAGCCGTGTCTTGAGTTTCTTCTAGTGTGCGAACGTAATCTGAAATCTCATCGTCATCCGTGGACAACTCATCGACGCCCAGTTGCCATGCTCTGGCCTCTTCAACCAGCTCAACAACTGGGATAGCAGTATCGAGCAGATCTTCAAGGCCACGAATGAGCGCCAATGTCGCCTTGGGGCAGGGCGGTGCGGAAACATAATGCGGTAACGCTGCCCAAAGGGCAACAGAAGGAATTCCTTGCACTTCAAATTCCGATTGCAGGATGCCCAGAATGCCAGTCGGTCCCTCGTATTTAGAAGTTTCAAATCCTGAAATGTCTTGTAGCTGTTTGTTTGAGGTAGTTCCACTAACCGGTATAGGTCGAGTGTGTGCAACGTCAGCAAGAAGCGCGCCCAGGGTGATCAGAACGGTACGTTCACCAAGTTTTATGTGAGACAAGATATCGGCACAAAATTGCTTCCATCTCATACTTGGTTCAACCCCATGAACTAGGTAGATCTCAGTGTTAGGCAAGGTATCGGTTGTTGCCTTGAAAATCGTGGTTCCTGGCCAAGCGATCTCTCGATCTCCAGAAATACCCAAGCTAACTTCAGGTCGATTGAACTGATAGTCGTAGTAGTCGTCACCAGGGAGGTCAATAATCTCTTCTGATTGCCAAACTTCTAATAAATGCTCCAACGCATCGGTTGCAGACTGGCCGGCATCATTCCAGCCACCAAAAGCCGCGATCACAATTGTGGTGTTTCTTGGGAAGGTTTGATCCAGTTCCAAGTAAGACACTCCTTTGCTTATGGCTTAGCCCCAGTTTAGGCGATCTAGTAGATGCCGAGTCAGCGAGTTTGGTGAATGCTGAAAGAATAGATAGATGGAATCCGTAAACGTCGTCAGCACCGCTAAAGCCGCCGAGTTCGCTGTTGGTGATCGAGTGCAATTGACAGATACCAAGGCTCGCAAGCACACCATCGTTTTAGAAGCTGGCCGAGAATTTCATACGAATCATGGTGCGATTAAGCACGATGATCTAATTGGATTAAGCGAAGGATCCACAGTTGCCTCAACTGGAAACATGATCTACTTGGCACTGCGACCGCTACTACTTGATTTCGTGTTGAGTATGCCTCGCGGTGCTGCAGTGGTTTACCCGAAGGATGCAGCAGCCATAGTTGGGCTTGCCGACATTTTCCCCGGATGTGTTGTTGTCGAAGCTGGAGTTGGTTCGGGAGCTCTTTCTTGTTCACTTCTGCGTGCAGTTGGCGAGCACGGCTACTTATACAGTTTTGAGCGCCGTGAAGACTTCGCAAAAATTGCAAAGAAGAACGTAACTAATTTCTTTGGCTCTGAACCAACTAACTGGCAAGTGACGCTAGGGGATTTACAAGATAAAGTCACGGCGTTACCGGATGCCAGCGTTGATCGAGTAGTTCTAGACATGCTGGCACCATGGGAATGTATAGACGCAATTGCTCAAGTGCTGCGTCCAGGCGGCGTGGTAATTGCTTACGTTGCAACCACAACGCAGATGTCGAGATTTGTCGAGGATCTTCGGCTAGACAAGCGTTGGACGAATCCAGAGGGTCAAGAGCTGATCGCACGGCCTTGGCACCTAGAAGGCCTTGCGGTTCGCCCAAATCACCGCATGCAAGGCCACACTGGTTTTCTTGTTACAGCTCGTAGATTAGCCCCAGGAGTTGTTTTACCGGCTCGTCGAATTCGCCCAACGAAAGGCGGATTGGATACTGTTACAGAACAAGGGGCAGACATTGCAGTTGATTTAAACGGGGAGGCAGCACATGACTGATTCATCTAACGCGGACCAGTTGCGTGAACTGAATTCCAAAATCAACGATCTTTCGGAATCTAATCAGAAGTTAACAGCAACTCTTCGTGAAGCCCGTGAACAAATCATCGGCCTAAAAGAAGAAGTGGATCGCCTTAGTGCGCCACCTAATGGCTATGCCATTTACTTGGGCCCAGCAGCTGACGAACTTGTTGACGTCACATTTAATGGTCGCAAAATGCGCGTTGCAATGGCACCAGAGATTGACCGAGAAACCTTGCGTCCGGGGCAAGAAGTCATCCTAAATGAATCAATGAACGTGGTAGTGGCTGGTACTTACGACGATCAAGGTGAGATCGTTATTTTTCAGGAAGTTCTCGAAGACGGCCTTCGAGCTATCGTTTCAGGGCGCAGTGACGAAGAGCGCGTTATCCATTTAGCAGCACCGCTGCGAGATGTCCCACTTAGGTCTGGCGACAGTTTGTTAGCAGACATGAAGGCCGGTTATGCATTCGAACGCATTGCGAAGTCAGAAGTTGAAGATCTAGTTCTAGAAGAAGTACCTGACATCAATTACGAGGACATCGGTGGTTTGGGTGATCAGATCAACACCATCAAAGATGCAGTTGAGTTGCCTTTCCTTCACCCAGAACTGTTCAAGGAATACGAGTTAAAGCCACCAAAGGGTATTTTGCTTTACGGCCCTCCGGGGTGTGGCAAGACGTTAATTGCTAAGGCAGTTGCCAACTCGCTTGCAAAGAAAGTTTCAGAAATCTCTGGTGTCGGTGAGGGTCGAAGTTACTTTCTGAACATCAAGGGTCCTGAACTGTTGAACAAGTTCGTTGGGGAAACCGAGCGACAGATTCGGATCATCTTTCAACGAGCAAGGGAAAAAGCAAGTGAAGGAACACCGGTGATTGTGTTCTTCGATGAGATGGATTCGTTGTTCAGAACTCGAGGCAGCGGAGTCTCCAGCGATGTTGAGAATACGATCGTGCCGCAGTTACTTAGCGAGATTGATGGCGTTGAAAGTCTTGAAAACGTAATCGTTATTGGAGCTTCAAATCGCGAGGACATGATTGATCCCGCAATTCTTCGACCAGGTCGACTAGATGTGAAGATTAAAATCGAACGACCCGATGCCCAAGCAGCAGTCGATATCTTTGCAAAGTACTTAACCACTGACTTGCCGCTGAGTGAAGCTGATTTAGCACTGCACGGAAATGATCCCCAAGCCACTGCTACTGGCATGATCCAGCGCGTGGTTGAAGAGATGTATGCGACTACGCCAAATAACGAATTCCTTGAGGTCACATACGCCAACGGGGATAAAGAAGTTCTCTACTTTAAGGACTTCAGTTCCGGCGCCATGATTGAAAACATTGTGAGCCGCGCCAAGAAGGCGGCCATCAAGTCATTCCTTACAGTTGGGGAAAAAGGAATCACAATCGAGCATTTACTACAGGCTTGCTTGGACGAGTTCCACGAGAACGAAGACCTACCAAACACCACAAACCCAGATGATTGGTCCCGAATTTCTGGCAAGAAGGGTGATCGAATTGTCTTCATGAGAACTTTGATTCATGGCAAGAAGGGTGATGATTCAGGAAGAAGCATCGACACTTCGCTTTCTCCAAATCCATTCGCTTAAGGGTTCAGTCATGTCAGTTCGTCGCGTTATGGGTATCGAATCTGAATTCGGTATCTCCAATCCGCAGGATTCAAGCGCAAATCCCATGCTCCTCTCCAGCCAAGTTGTTAACGCATATGGAAATGAAGTCATGCCGAATCGGATTCGACGAATGCGATGGGACTACGATGTCGAATCTCCACTCAGGGACGCACGAGGCTTTGATATGAGTCGAGCTGAAGCGGATCCCAGTCAACTAACAGATGACGACTACGGACTAGCAAATCTGGTTTTGCCAAACGGTGCCAGATATTACGTTGATCATGCGCATCCAGAGTTTGCATCGCCAGAAGTTACCAATCCTTATGATGCCGCTCTCTGGGATACCGCAGGGGATCGCATTATTGAACGAAGTGCCCGACTTGCCAGCAAGTTAACAGGTGAACTGATCACGGTATATAAGAACAACACCGACGGAAAAGGTGTTAGTTACGGAACTCATGAAAATTACCAAGTACTTCGGGATGTACCATTCACCGATCTCGTCAAATTCCTCACACCGTTTTTCGTAACCAGATGTATCTTCGCTGGTGCCGGTCGAGTCGGGCTGGGTCAGGAGAATCTGGAACCTGGTTTTCAAATTAGCCAACGGGCGGATTTTTTTGAGGCCGAGGTTGGATTAGAAACCACACTGCGTCGACCAATCATCAATACACGAGATGAACCGCACGCAGATCCCGATCTTTATCGTCGTCTTCACGTAATTATCGGTGATGCAAACATGTCACAGAAGATGACCTACCTGAAGATGGGAACAACTGCGATCGTGCTCAGCATGATTGAGGCAGGCTTCTTGAAACTTGACTTCGAGTTATATGACCCTGTGACATCCATGCATCTTGTGAGTCATGACTACAAGTTTGAAACTAAGCAACGCTTGCGTGACGGATCTGAAATGTCAGCGCTGGAGATTCAAAAGCACTATCAGGAGAGCGCAGTGCGTTTCTTAGTTGAAACCAATGAGACCGACGAGATGGCACATGACGTCGTGAGAAATTGGGGCCGAATCCTTACTGCGCTCGAACAAAACCCTATGTCATTGGTTAACGAAGTTGACTGGATTTCAAAACTCTCAGTACTTAATGGTTATCGAAATCGCGACCAGCTTTTGTGGAATGACTCACGTTTGGCAGCGATAGACATTCAGTTTGCTGATCTGCGCCCAGATAAAGGTCTGGCTCGCGTACTTCAGCAAAAGGGCAAAATGGATCTTATGTTCACTGAGGAGCAAGTGGCTATGGCAGTGGCGAATCCACCTTCAGATACTCGGGCCTTCTTCCGCGGCACTTGTGTTGCAAAGTTTGTGGATCAAGTGGCAGCGGCCTCCTGGGATTCGGTAATTCTCGATCTCGGACCTGACTTGCCGCTAAAGCGCATTGCAACTCCCGATGCACTTGGTGGCACCAAACTTGCCACGTCAGAACTTTTTGAGCGCTCGAAACTTGCGAGCGACTTGATGGCCAACCTGTTGCCAGAGCATGTGTTGGCATAAGGTTTACGTAGTTGGTTTAGTCTGATGTCTAAAGTTCCACTATTAAAAAAGCTTAGGAGTTTGGTATGAGCGAGCGTGAGTTTGCAAAAGGAAGCTCCGACCGAGAACAAGCGAGCGATTTAAGTCCGCTTCCAACGGTTTCGAGTTCTGATCTTGACGTGACCGACTTACTTGATGCAATTGATTTAGTTCTTGAAGAAAATGCTGAAGAGTTCGTTAAAGGTTTCGTGCAAAAAGGTGGCCAGTAAGTGTCATCGGGTCGACTTGATAAACGTATCTTTGGAATTGAAACTGAGTTCGGTGTAACTTGCACCTTTCAAGGCCAACGTCGACTTACTCCTGACGAAGTTGCGCGATACCTATTCAAGCGCGTTGTGTCATGGGGAAGAAGTTCAAATGTTTTTCTCACGAACGGCGCAAGGCTCTACCTAGATGTTGGTAGCCATCCGGAGTATGCAACAGCCGAGTGTGATGACTTTCATGACTTGATCGTTCAAGATAAAGCTGGCGAGCGAATTCTTGAAGAGCTAATCCTTGATGCCCAAGATCGGTTGCGCGAAGAAGGCATTGAAGGGGAGATTTACCTTTTTAAAAACAACACAGACTCTGGCGGTAATTCGTACGGCTGCCATGAGAACTTCCTGATTAAGCGTAGACAGGACTATTTGGAGCAGATCGAAGCGCTGCTCCCGTTTCTGATTACACGACAGCTGATTTGTGGGGCCGGCAAAGTACTCACAACTCCGCGTGGAACCATCTACTCGCTTTCGCAGCGCGCTGATCACATGTGGGAAGGCGTATCAAGCGCAACTACGCGATCTCGGCCAATTATCAACACAAGAGATGAACCGCACGCTGATTCAGAAGCATTTCGCCGACTTCACGTTATCGTTGGCGATTCCAACATGTCAGAAATGACAACGTTGCTCAAAGTTGTCTCGATGGATTTTGTGTTGCGCCTCCTTGAAACTGGAAACCTGAATCGGGACTTTACGCTTGATAATCCGATAAGAGCGATTCGCGACGTTTCCCATGACATCACGGGACTTGCAAGCGTCACCTTGAATTCTGGTTCAACTATGACGGCCCTTGAAATGCAATGGGCCTACCTAGAGATGGTTAAGGCATATGTTGCGACGGGGGACATGAACATGACCCGTGAGCATGAAATCGCACTTGAACTATGGGAAAGAACTTTAACGGCAGTAGAAACCGGAAACCACGCCTTGATCGAAAAGGACATCGACTGGGCAATCAAGAAGCAATTGCTCGATTCTTATCGAGACAAGAACGGCTTAGATCTAGATTCACCAAGAGTTGCCCAACTAGATCTGATGTATCACGACATTACTCAGAGCCGTGGGCTGTTCTATCTTTTGCAGAAGAATGGTCGCGCTAACCGAATTACGAACGATGCAGAGATTCAAGCTGCACAGACGGTCCCACCACAGACCACGAGAGCAAAGCTTCGTGGAGACTTCATTGCAGCTGCCCAGGCTGCCGGCAAAGATATAAGTGTTGATTGGGTTCATCTAAAAATGAATGACCAGTCTCAGCGCACTGTCCTATGCAAAGATCCCTTCGCAAACGTGGATGAGCGTGTCCAGAAACTCATCGACTCTATGCAGGAGTAGCGACACCCTAACGTTAGACTTTGGGCATGTTCACAAAAACTTCGGCTTTACTTATGGCAGTCACGCTGTCACTAACTGCCTGCTCTTCAAATTCTGACACTGACACTGCAGCCACGGAACCTGTAAGCGTTCAGGTCACTGGCGAATATGGCAGTGAACCAGTCGTAGTTATCACGCCTGGTGCGCCAGTTACCGAACTTGAAGTGACGGACCTAATTGTGGGAACAGGTGACGAACTTACTTCCGACTCAACGTTGACCGCACATTACGTGGGATACGGCGCAACTACAGGCCAGATGTTCGATGCGTCTTGGGTGCGTGGCGAGCCGGCAACATTTCCATTGGCTAACGTGATTCTTGGTTGGCAGGGTGGTTTGTTGGGCATGCAAGTAGGCGGTAGACGTCTATTGGTGATTCCATCCGAGCTCGGCTACGGAATCAACCCGCCGGCTGGAAGCGGCATTGAACCGGGCGAGACCTTGATCTTTGTTGTCGACCTAGTAAGTTTTGAATAGGCACGTTTTACCCGCTAAAGATTTACCGACTTAGATAGAAGGAACCATGGAAGCACCAGAGTTTGACTTTCCAGAAGGCCCAGCGCCAACTGATCTGGTAATCGAAGACATTTCTGTTGGCGACGGTGTTGAAGCCGCGCCAGGTCAGAAAGTCACGGTTCACTATGCTGGTATCGATTTTGAGTCTGGCGAGCAATTTGATTCGTCATGGGATCGTGGCGAGTCGATCGAGTTTCCATTACGGGGACTCATCGCAGGTTGGCAAGAAGGTATTCCAGGAATGAAAGTTGGCGGTCGTAGAAAGCTAACCATTCCGCCCGAGTTGGCCTATGGCGCAGCTGGCAGCGGACATCGCCTGTCCGGCAAGACCTTAGTTTTCATAATCGATCTGTTAGCCGTTTCCTAAGTCATGGCTCGAGCACGTACTGAGCGAATGCTCAACTTGCTCTTTGTGCTGTTAAATTCACGCACACCTCTTACACGGGAACAGATTCGCGAACGCGTACCTGGCTATGGTGAATCCAATGAAGCATTTGAGCGCATGTTCGAACGAGATAAAGCAGCGTTACGAGATCTTGCGATACCGGTAGAAACCAAACCGGTAGACCTATTTCATGATGATGTTTTGGGCTATCGAATTGATCGAAGCGACTGGTTAATGCCAGAGATCACACTTAATACTCAGGAACGCACCTACTTAAGTTTGGCAGCAAGTGCGTGGCAGAGCGCGCAACTAAGAACTGCTGCCAAGCAAGCAGTTTCAAGTGTGGACTTGCGCGAGCAAGACACTGAGATTGCGGTACCTGTCTCGCTAGCAAAGGGACGTCGGCACATTGCTGAAATTTTGGCGGCCATTTCAAACAAGAAGACAGTCACGTTTGACTACGTTGGATTAAGGAACTCCGAAGTAGTGCGCCGAACCATAGATCCTTGGCGAGCATTGCTGCATTCCGGTCACTGGTACCTAATTGGTTTCGACCAAGAAAAGGGCGAAGTTCGAACCTTTCGAACCGATCGAATTGTTGGCGACTTAGTAGAAACCAAGCACGACATCTTGGAACCGATGCCACCTGACTTTGACCTCTACTCGGTCATTTCTGGTTGGGAAAGTTCGGATAAAGATGCGACTATCGCTCAGGTATTGGTTCGGCCTGGTCGAGGTGCCTCTCTTCGAGCTCTCGCATCCGAGATAGAAATAGGTAGCGATTGGGATGAATTGACCATTCCATATCAGCATGAGTCACAACTCGTTGGACTCATTGCTAGCGCTTGTGATGTAACAAGAGTCAAATCCCCACAGTCATTGCACGATTCAGTAAGTCGGGTTGTAGCAACAACATTGTCGGTGCATAACTATGGCAAATGATCTAGAGCTTTTGATAAAGCTACTTCCTTGGTTGGTTGCCAATAACGGGTCGTCGCTATCTGACATTGCAAATCAGTTCCAGATCTCCGAAAGGCATGCGTTAGATCTGATTGGTCAATTAGTCGTGACCGGACCTTCACAAGCTGGAGGTGGTTTGGTCGACATTGACTTTGAGGATGCCGAATCGATATTCGTATCGGATGCAAAAGCATTGGATCGCCCGATTAAGCTCTCGCAGTTTGAAGCCTCGACCTTGCTTGGTGGGTTGCACTATCTAGAACAGTTGCCCGATTTTGTGGATGTCGAAATCATCTCAGGACTTATTGCAAAAATTCAGCAGGCTATGCCAACAGTTGATAGTCCGATTAGTGTGGTGGCTGCTCCGACTTCGGAAAGTATCCGCGCCATTGTTAGTGAAGGTTTAAGTAACCGCAAAGCTATTGAGATTAAATACTTGGGGATAACGAAGGACGATGTATCAATTCGCCTCGTAGATCCGATTTCTACATATGGTCAAGATGACTTTGTTTACCTAAAGGCTTGGTGTCGCAACTCGCAAGCTTGGCGAAGCTTCCGGCTAGATCGAATTCTTGAAGCCACCCTGACCGCAGATGCAATGGACATTCCAGAATACGAAGAGTCTCAAGAGGCCAAGCGTGAGTATTTAGCTGCCATCGAGTTGGATAAGGCCTATTACGGACAGCTTGATCAAGTGGATGTCGTGAGTTTCAAGGAGTACATGTGGCATGCCGTGGAGGTGGAATTGAAGGTGTACTCACGTGATTGGCTAGTTTCCATGATTCTGGCCTCAGGAGGACGGGTTAAAGCCGTTAGACCACCGGACTTGATCGCTGCATTGGTTGAGCGGGCTCAGGCGTGGGAATAGTGTTGATTCAACACCGATCATCAGATGCGATACCGTTAAGCATTGCACTTTAAGGAGACAAGATGCGAGCCCTTTTTGATTCACCAGCAGCCATAATTCTTTTACTACTTGTAATTGTGCTGTTTGGTGCTCGTCGTCTACCTGATGCAGCCAAGAGTGTCGGCAAGTCAATTAAGGCATTCAAGTCTGAGATGGAATCCGATAAGCCCACAGAATCTAACGACTCAAACAAGAGTTAGTTATTGCAATGGCGAAAGCCTCTACTCGCGGTGCGAAAATCGGTGAAATGACGCTCATAGAGCATTTCCGTGAATTACGTATGCGCCTTGTGCGTAGCGCTCTTGCGCTGATACTAGGAACAATCGCAGTTTGGAATCAGTTTCCAGCAATTTTTGAGACGATACGGGCACCTTACGACAGTGTGCAAGGGCTGGGATCAAGTGCGGTACTTGCGTTAACGGGAGTTACGAGCGGCTTCTCGCTACAGCTTCGCGTTTCACTTGCTGTGGGATTCGTGGTCTCGAGTCCAGTTTGGATCTATCAGCTCTGGAAATTTGTCTCGCCAGGATTGAAGAAGAACGAACGCAAATGGGCATACTTGTTCACTTTGGTAGCCGTACCGCTATTCGTATGTGGTGTCTTGTTGGCTTACTACGTTATGCCTCGAATGTTAGACATACTTTTTGAATTCACTCCATCTGATGTTGAGAACGTTACAAGCGTGGAAAGTTACTTAAGCTTTTTCCTTCACCTAACTCTGTTCTTCGGAATCGGATTCCTATTACCTTTGATTCTGGTCTCATTGAACTTTGCTGGTTTGCTATCAGGGGAGCGGATCAAAAGCTCATGGCGTTGGTTGATCTTAGGCAGCTTCGTGTTTGGTGCCGTAGCTACCCCTAATGGTGATCCACTTGCAATGACATTTGTAGCGTTGCCAATGATTGCTCTGAGTTTTATTGCGGTTGGTATTGCATTACTCAATGACGCGCGACGCTCGCGTGCAACTGGTGAGTCTTAGGTTCGAGAATGCTTGCTTTAGTTGTAAAGCCATCTCTGAATGGCAAACCAAAACTCGCGAAGCTTTTAGAGCGGTTGGCGGAACTTCAACCAGTCGTGCTCGGTGGTTCAAATGTCGAGGATCTGAGGTCTGAAATTCAAGCATTGTCTTTGCAGGATCCGAATCTGACTGTTGTGGCTTGTGGCGGCGATGGAACTATTCATCTTGCACTCAATGCGCTTCCTGATTTATCAATTCCGCTTGCTGTGGTGCCCATGGGAACAGGTAATGACTTTGCTCGATACGTGAAGCTAGGGAAACCTGAGAAAGCAATTTCCACACTGCTAGATTCTTCGTTCCCCAGTGACACCTCCGTGAAAACAGTGAGTATGGACATGGGGTCCATTGAGCTGTCGGACGGATCGATACATCGGTTTGCTGGTATCGCATCCTGCGGTTTCGATGCCCAAGTTAACGAACGAGCGAACACCTATCGCGGCCCGGCTGGAACTTTGAAGTATCTTGCAGCCTTGGCGGTAGAGCTAGTCAACTTGAACTCTCGAAAACTAGAAGTAACGTGTGATGGTGGGGATTCCTTGGCTGATGAGTTCACTTTGGTTGCCATTGGGAATACTTCTTCCTACGGCGGAGGGCTGAGAATGTGCCCCACTGCGAATGCTTACGACCAAGAGTTTGAAGTCACATTTGTGGAAAAGATTTCCCGCCGACTTTTGGTGAGAGTGTTACCAAAAGTGTTCTGGGGTGGGCACACCAAGCACCGCCAAGTTATTCAAAAAGTTGCTCAGAAGGTTGAGATCAAGGGCGATGAGTTCCCAATCTATGCCGACGGAGAGAAAATCGGAATGGGCCCTGCCGTTATCACTATTCACCCAGGTGCCATGCGTGTGTGGCAAGCACAACCAACAGAGACGCCGTAATCTAAAGACATGACGGAGTCGCCAGCCCAAAGATATGCGGCGGCAAAATCTCGGACTAAGGAATCCCGCGGATTATTAGGCGCGTTTCAGGAGTCACTTAGTTTTGTCTTGGATGACTTCCAGCTTCAGGCATGTCGCGCAATTGATGCCGGATCGGGTGTTTTGGTCGCTGCGCCTACTAGTGCGGGAAAGACAGTAGTTGGCCAATTTGCGGTTTACACCGCACTTTCAAAGCAGTCGCGATGCTTCTACACCACTCCAATTAAGGCCTTGTCCAACCAGAAGTTCAATGAATTCGTTGACTTCTACGGCGCAGAGAGTGTTGGATTACTAACCGGTGATAGTTCCATTAACGGTGATGCCCCAATAGTCGTAATGACGACTGAAGTCCTGCGAAACATGCTTTACGAAGGATCTAGTGGACTTAACGGCTTGAGCCATGTGGTGATGGATGAAGTCCACTATTTAGCAGACCGATCGCGAGGCGCAGTTTGGGAAGAAGTAATCATTCATCTCTCCGAAGCCGTCTCCGTTGTAGCTCTATCTGCAACCGTGAGTAACGCCGAAGAGTTTGGTGACTGGTTGCGAACCGTAAGAGGCAAAACCGAAGTGATTGTCGAAGAACATCGCCCAATTCCACTACATCAACATGTAATGGTTGGCGATGAACTGCACGACCTTTTTGTTGATAAAGCAAAGACTAAGGTCAGTCCAGAACTGCAGCGCATTGCGCGCAACGATCGCCAGCAATCCAGGCATGGATATGGCAGAGGAAACCGGTTTCGCAGTCGCTACACGCCCTCGCGCGTAGAAGTGATCGAAGAATTAGATCGGGCAGGTTTACTACCAAGCATTACTTTCATCTTCTCGCGCGCTGCCTGCGATGATGCAGTTTCACAGTGTCTAGCTGGTGGATTGTGCGTTACTACTCCCGAGGAACAACTAATCATTCGTGGGGTAGTGGACGCCCATTTCCCAGATGCGAGTTCCGAGGAACTTCGAGTCTTGGGCTTTGCTTCCTGGTGTGAAGGACTAGAGAAAGGAATAGCAGCACATCATGCGGGCCTACTTCCTGCCTTTAAAGTAGTGGTCGAACAGCTGTTCCAAGAAGGGTTAGTCAAGGTAGTTTTTGCTACTGAAACGCTGGCACTTGGAATAAACATGCCGGCCCGAAGCGTTGTACTCGAGAAGTTAACTAAATGGAATGGATCCGTGCATGCTCCAGTTACTGCTGGTGAGTACACCCAGTTAACCGGTCGAGCTGGAAGGCGCGGGATTGATACTCAGGGTCATGCCATTGTGGTTTGGCATAACGAATTGGACCCTGATTCGTTAGCCGGCCTAGCTAGCACTCGTACCTATCCACTTAAATCCAGTTTCAAGCCTTCGTACAACATGGCAATCAACTTGATTGGCAAATTCGGAACACATCGAGCCCGTGAACTGCTGGAATCTTCGTTCGCCCAATTTCAAGCCGATAGGTCAGTGGTTGGATTAGCCACTCAAATGCGCCGAAACGAATCAGCAATCGACGGCTATCAAGAAGCTATGGAGTGCCATCTGGGTGATTTTGAAGGTTACATGGCGTTACGTCGTCAACTTTCAAACCTAGAGAAAGACACTAAGCGAGACGGCGTTCGAGAACGCCGACACAATGCAACAAATTTCTTAAACGAAGTGGAGCGCGGTGATGTCATCGTCGTTGAATCTGATCGTCGATCTAGTACGCCTTACGTCGTACTAGATGCAGCGCGAGACTCAGATGACCCAAGACCGCGAGTGATGTCTAGGTCTCGCGTGGTAAAGCGAATTGGTTATAGCGATGTTGGTGACCAAGGCAGAGTGATCGGTCGGATTCGGATTCCAGCCACATTTGATTCTCGTTCTCCAAAAACCAGGAATTGGTTAGCAGATCAGATAGCTGAAGTTGCCCGCGATGCACCAAGATTTGATCGTGTAGTTCAATCTGAATCAAAAGCTGAGATAGAAATGTCGCGGCTAAGGAAGGCGTTGCGTGCCCATCCTTGCCATGGCTGCAACGATCGAGAAGAACACGTTCGTTGGCACGAGCGCATCTATTCAACGCAACGTGAAATTGAGAAACTTGAGTCTCGTGTCGAATCTCGAACCAGTTCGATTGCGAAAGAGTTTGATCGAATTTGTGACGTGTTGACAGAACTTAAGTATCTAGAGAAGCAAGAATCAACGCACGTAGTTACCGAAGCTGGTGCAGTTCTGGGACGCATCTATTGCGAGCTCGACCTTTTGGCTGCCGAGTGCTTACGTAGTGGAATTTGGAAGGATCTATCGGCGGAACAAATGGCTAGTGCAGCCAGCACATTGGTTTATGAGTCGCGCCGTGATGATGATCGAGAAACGCAGGCAATTCCAGAGGGTCCGTTAGGTATCGCACTGACTGAAATGGTTTACAAGTGGGGTGAACTAAAAGAGATCGAATCTCAGCACCGCATGGACAGTTTGCGAGACATGGATCCAGGGTTTGTTTGGCTCACTTTGAAATGGGCCAGAGGTCAATCAATTGCGAGAGTCTTGAAGAGTTCAGACTTGCAGGCAGGGGACTTCGTGCGCTGGAGCAAACAGGTGATCGATCTCCTAGGACAAATTGCCTTGGCAAGCGAAGATCCTGACGTAGCCAGGGCTGCTCGGGCATCAAGTGATCTAATCAATCGAGGAATTGTGGCATGGTAAAGAGCATTAATCAGAAGGCGCCGGTTGTGAAACTTGATTCAGAAGCATCTAAACGAAATCTATATTTCGATACTGCAACGCTGTACTACCGGGCCTTTTTTGCTGTGCCAGAGAGTGTTACCGCACCAGATGGAACTCCATCGGGAGCGGTTCGCGGATTTCTAGACATGGTTAGCGCAATTGCTAAACAGTTTCCACCGAATCAAGTTGTGTTTGCGTGGGATGATGACTGGCGACCACAGTGGCGCGTTGACTTGATTCCAAGCTACAAACTTCACCGGATCGATGAAACTATTCCAGATCAGTCTGACGCTTCGATCGAGGTCGTTCCCGATGCGCTCTCACCTCAAATTGATGCAATTTCTCTGATTCTAGATTCGATTGGATTGCCAAGAATAGGTCAGATTGGGCACGAAGCCGACGATGTTCTAGGTGCCTTAGTCAGTAAAGTCGATGTTCCTTGTGATGTTGTTACAGGGGATCGGGACCTTTTTCAATTAGTTAGTGACGATCGAGATTCCCGAGTTGTATCGATCACCAAAGGAGTAAAGAATCTTGAAGTAGTTGATGATGCGTACTTGATTAATCGCTATGGAGTTTCCGGCTCTCAGTATGCGGATTTTTCAATGCTTCGAGGTGATGCATCCGATGGTCTGCCTGGCGTTAAGGGAATCGGTGAAAAAACTGCAGCAAAGTTAGTTAACGAATACCGAGATGTTTCAGGGTTGATTTCAGCCGCTAAAGATTCAACCTCTGATCTTGCATCAGCGGTAAGGCGAAATCTTCTGGAGAGCCAGGACTACATGAAAGCTGCTGGCAAAGTTGTGCGCGTAAAGACCACAGCCAAAATTCCAAGGAAGCTTGAGCCACCAAAGTCAGTGTCCGATGGAAATAGTTTGCATGAACTGGTCGATGCTTGGGGCATAGAGAAGCAGGTTAAGAGATTTCTTAAGACCTTAAACATCGATTGGGTAGCCTAGTCCTATGTCTCTAATTCATAGTGAGCGAATTGCCACCGTCGCGTCGCAGTTGGCAAAGTCAGCTAATGATGTGCTTTTCATTACGCCAGGTGCTGATCTGCGTTATCTAACTGGTTATGACGCGTTACCGCTAGAGCGCTTAACCTGCCTGGCAGTTCGAAGCGATGGACGGGCTTGGATGATTGTTCCAACTTTGGAGAAACCTTCCGCTCTAGCCCACGGTGTTCCTGACATTGGCATTGAGCTTTTGGATTGGCAAGAGACCGAGAACCCGTATCAACTTTTGATGAGTCAGGTAGGAGCGATCGAGAGGCCCCTAGTTAACAACTTAATGTGGGTAGAAAAAGCGTTTGGTATTCAGGGATCTTCAGGCGTAACTGTCGAGTTGGCCGGAAAGTTGTTGTCTAACATTCGGGAAATTAAGTCTGCTCAGGAAATTACGTTTTTACATGAAGCCGGCGCTGCCATTGATGAAGTGCATTCCAATATGGACAAATGGTTACGGCCGGGCCGCACTGAGCGCGAAGTCGGCAGAGACATTGCGGAAGCAATCCTCGCAGCTGGTCACGTAACAGTAGATTTTGTCATCGTCGCAAGCGGGCCAAATGGCGCAAGTCCGCATCACGAATTATCCGATCGCGTAATTCAGGCAGGTGAGCCAGTTGTTGTCGATATTGGTGGCACCATGCCAAGTGGCTACTGCAGCGATTGCACCCGAATGTACGTTTGTGGGCAGGCTCCATCTGAATACGTTGAACATTACGCAGTCTTGCTTGCGGCCCAAGAAGCTGCAAGGCAGCACGCTCGGCCAGGTGTGACTTGTGAATCCGTTGATTCGACTGCCAGAGACATTTTGACCTCAGCTGGGTTAGGTGATCAATTCATCCACCGAACTGGTCATGGAATTGGGATGGAGACTCACGAAGAGCCTTACATTGTTTCGGGAAATCAGACGCTGTTAGTACCGGGCCATGCTTTTTCAATCGAACCGGGATTCTATTTCGCTAACAAGTATGGGGCCAGAATCGAAGACATTGTTATCTGCACGGATACTGGAATCTCTAGTGCAAACAACACCTCACGCGAACTTGTGGTTCTTTAGTTACTTATGCGGTACCTTGTCTCGGCCATCGCTGGCGCACTTGTAGCTTGGTCGTTTTATCCGAATCATTGGTGGGCAGCCATTGTGGGTTTCGCGATACTGCTCACAACGCTTGATTCTCAGGCTCGAAGTACTCGGTTTAAGCTTGCCGGCTTATTCGCGCTGACTCTCTTTGGATTCCACGTTCGTTGGGTAAGTGTTCTGGGTAACGATGCCTGGGTAGGTCTCACACTTCTTTGCGCTTTACCTTGGCTGCTTTTTGCGCTGTTACCTATTGATTCCAAATCTAAGTGGTTTCTGTTGCAACCGGCTGCCATGGTGATTGTTCTCGAGGCGATCAAAAGCACGACTCCGTGGGGCGGATTCCCTTGGGGCCTACTGGCGTTTAGTCAATTGGATGGACCGCTGGTTAATCTTGCGGCACTGGGTGGACAGGCCATCGTTAGCGGGGCAGTGGTTGTGTGTGCTGCGGCACTTATCAAACTCATTAAGCATCGTAGTTTGACCTCTGTCCTGATAGTTGTGGTGTGTTTATTGACCGCCCGCAGTGTCGACATTATGCATTCCAATGAGACGATTACATTCTCGGCGATTCAAGGGAATGTACCCCGAATAGGTAACGAGCTCAGTGTCCAACGAGCTGCGGTCTTAGAAAATCACATTTCAACTACCAAGAAGTTGCTGTCGGAGATCGATTCGGGAGCATCGCTCGTACCAGATCTCATTGTTTGGCCAGAAAGTGGCACTGACATTGATCCATTGGTACCAGGTATTGCTGCAGATGAAATCAATGTCTTATTCACCGATAGCGAGATACCAATCCTGATCGGCGCAACTACTTGGAACGGATATGACGCATATTCGGGTGGAAGTGGGCCAACTAACTCAGGAATCTTGTGGACAGACTCTGGACCAGGACAAATTTATTCCAAAAACCATCTAGTGCCGTTTGGCGAGTACATTCCGCTTCGCGAGGTTTTGGCAAAGTGGATTACTCGCTTTGATCAAATACCAAATGATTTCTTGCCAGGGATTGAAACTGGAGTATTCAACATTGCAGATAAGCAAGTAGGCGATGTCATTTGTTTCGAAGTTGCTTTTACAAATCACATCTACGAAACAATTAATGCTGGCGCGCAGGTAGTTGTGGTTCAGACTAATAATGCGACATATGGCAATACCACCCAGCCGGAGCAACAGTTTGCGATCACTAGATTCCGCGCCATTGAAACCCAAAGAGCTTTCTTGGTTGCAAGCACTTCAGGAATTTCAGGCTTAATTCAGAATGATGGTTCGGTATCTGCGCGCACTAACCAGTTTGAATCGGCCATAGTCACAGGTCAGGCGGTACTGATCAATGACAAAACATTTAGTACTAGGTATCCAAATTGGGTGTTGTTGGTAAGCATTGCTCTTTTGTTAACTACAACACGAAATCTCTGGTTACGTAAGCAGCAATAGCTAGGCGCAGTGAGCCATAACGCGGTTCACTGCCGTATTCTTGAGCAATGACAGTTCGCGCTCTCGGTAAGGTCTTGGTCGTCGTGCCAACCTATAACGAGCGAGAGAGTTTGCCGCTCATTGTCGCTGGAATACGTCAGTTTGAACCAGATGTTTACATCTTGGTTGCAGATGACAATTCACCCGATGGAACTGGGGAAGTGGCTGAAGCTCTGAAGGCTAATGACCCAGCAATCCATGTCCTGCATCGCACGGTTAAGGCGGGCCTCGGAGCAGCGTATCTAGATGCCTTCGGTTGGGCTAAGACAAATGGCTACGACGTAGTTGTTGAGATGGATGCGGATGGCTCGCATCGTCCAGCTGACCTGTCCAAGATTCTGGATGCATTAAGTGACAGCGATGTAGTTCTTGGGTCACGATGGGTTAAGCAAGGCAAGGTAGTCAACTGGGCCAAAAGTCGCGAAGTTCTTTCGCGTGGTGGAAATCTTTACACCCGAATGTGGCTAGGCATTCCAGTTAAGGATGCAACTGGCGGTTTCCGGGCTTATCGGATGAGCGCTTTAGATCAAATGAATATTGATCAAGTTGAGAGTCAAGGATATTGCTTCCAGGTCGACATGGCTTGGCGCGCCGTGAAAGCAGATCTAAGAGTTACCGAAGTTCCAATCACATTCATTGAGCGCGAACTAGGCGAGAGCAAGATGGATGGTTCGATTGTTAAAGAAGCTTTGTGGCGGGTTACGCAATGGGGAATTGAAAAGCGTTTGTCCGATCTACAAAAAGTTCTTCAACGCAGGTAAACCCTCTGGAAAACAGTCCACTGCTCAAAAGAGTTGCTTCGCAAATTTTTCGCATCGGAGTTTTCCAGGGGTTTACTGGACCTTGACGGACAGTTTTCTGGAGCGGGTACTTACGAAAACGTACCCAACGCGTAGAAAATCGTTTTAGGAAGCTTTTGCGCGGATGACTTCTAGGCGCTCTTTTAGGATGCCTTCAAGTTCTTTGATGCTGCGGCGCTCTAACAACATGTCCCAGTGGCTACGCACGTGCTTTGGTGCTGCCGCCGGCTGAGCCTGGACGCCTTGTCGTTGGCCCTCAGAGCCACAGGCACACGGCCAGGTGTCCGGGATCTCGTCGGCTTCAACTGAGAATGGCATAGTCACGCGATGTTCGTTCTCGCAGACGTAAGTTGTTAGTTGCCTTGGTGCGTACAGTCCAGGATCAACTTCATAGCTAGTTGCGCCTAGACGCGTCCCACGCATTGCTTCACCCATAATCAACCTCATTTACCTTATGAACTTGTTGTATGGCTGTGATACCCAGATTGATTGGTATTGAAACCCTGCGGTAATTGATGAGATTAGAAACCCTATGGTTACTCACAATATTGGGTTACCAAGTACCCGATAAGATACATTATGTCAAGTAACAAAGATTCCAAGAACGGGAGCCACTACGGAAATGTGAACATGTGGAGATGACTGCAAGCCCCCAGAGCACGTCACAGCCAACCCTTAGTCGGTTCTGTAATGCAACTAAGGGTTGGCTGGACTGAACTCTATGAAAAGGCCAAATCAGTGATTTATGCGAAATCCGAAATCGGTGGGCAAGCACAAACCAAGTTTCGATCGCCGTAAGCCCCATCTAGACGACGCACGGACGGCCAATATTTGTTCTCCCGGAGCCTAGAAACTGGATATGCAGCTTCCTCACGGCTGTAAGGATGCTCCCAGTCTCCAAGTAGGTAGGCCGCAGTATGAGGCGCGTGGTGAAGCGGATTGTCCTCAACTGGCCAAATCCCCTGCTGAACCTTATTGATTTCCGCCTTAATAGCCTTCATGGCCTCAATAAAGCGATCCAATTCAAACAATGACTCGCTTTCAGTCGGCTCGACCATCAAGGTTCCAGCAACCGGGAAAGACATTGTTGGTGCGTGGAAGCCAAAGTCGATAAGTCGCTTGGCTACGTCATCGACTGTGACTCCAGATTCCTTAGTTATGTCACGAAGGTCCAAAATGCACTCATGCGCTACGAGGCCGTTAGCCCCCACATAGAGAACTGGGAAATCGTCACCAAGATGCTTTGCGATGTAGTTAGCGGATGCCACAGCGACCTGAGTCGCCTTGGTGAGCCCAGTTCCACCCATGAGGCGAATGTATGACCAAGGAATTGGCAAGATGCCTGCGCTTCCCCAAGGTGCACCACTGACTGCTCCTACCCCACCATCGGCATAACCACGAGCTGTTGGTCCTGCTTCTGGACGAAGTGGATGTGACGGTAAGAACGGGGCTAAGTGCGCACGAACTCCAACCGGACCAACTCCAGGTCCGCCGCCGCCGTGTGGGATCGCAAAAGTCTTATGTAAGTTCAAGTGCGAAACATCGGCACCGAACTTTCCTGGCTTTGCAAGTCCCACTAACGCGTTTAGGTTTGCACCATCTACGTAAACCTGACCTCCGGCGTCATGGATCATTGCACAAATGTCAGAAACGGTAGCTTCGTAAACACCATGAGTCGAAGGGTAAGTAATCATCAACGCAGCTAATTCATCTGCGTTCTCCATGATCTTGTGCTTTAGATCATCCATGTCCACGTTGCCGAAATCATCGCAACCAACTACAACTACTCGCATGCCTGCCATAACTGCAGATGCCGCATTGGTGCCGTGAGCTGAACTAGGAATCAAACAAACCTTGCGCTGATCGTCGCCACGTGACTTGTGGTAACCGCGGATTGCTAACAATCCGGCGAACTCACCTTGCGAACCAGCGTTAGGTTGTAGCGAAACCGCATCGTAGCCAGTTACTTCTACTAACCAATCCTCGAGCTGGCGAATCATCGTTAAGTAACCGCCGACGCTATCAAGCGGTGCAAACGGATGAATGCCGGCGAACTCTGGCCAAGTGATTGATTCCATCTCTGTAGTGCCATTGAGTTTCATCGTGCAAGAACCAAGCGGAATCATCGAACGATCAAGTGCAATGTCTTTGTCAGAGAGTCTGCGGATGTAACGAAGCATCTCCGTCTCGCTGTGGTACGAGTTGAATACTGGGTGCTCCAAGTAGGCAGAAGTTCGAATAAGTTCGGTCGGTAATGCTTCCACTTCAAGAACTTCAGAGTACTTAGCTGGGAATGATCCCCCAGTGGCTTCCTTGAAAGATACCCAAACTTGTTCAACGGTCTCTTGGCTTGTGGTCTCATCGACACTTAGTGAAATTGTGTCGGCATCAATTTCCCAAACCGTGATGCCACGAGTTCGCGCGGCATCAACCACGGCACGTGCCTTACCTGGCACAGAGACTCGGACGGTGTCGAAGAAGCCTTCACTGATCGACACTCCCCCTGCAGCTAATCCTTGGGCTAAGGCGGTAGCGCGGCGATGAACATTAGTTGCAATTCGCGCTAGTCCGTCTGGACCGTGGTAAACCGCATACATTGAAGCCATAACGGCAAGCAGAACCTGAGCCGTACAAATGTTGCTAGTGGCTTTATCTCGACGAATGTGTTGTTCTCGGGTCTGAAGCGCTAAGCGATATGCCGTATGGCCATCAGCATCAACGCTGACCCCAACTAACCGACCTGGCAATGAACGCTCAAGTCCATTGCGAACCGACATGAAGCCTGCATGCGGTCCGCCGAATCCCATAGGGACGCCGAATCGCTGTGAAGAACCTACGACAATATCCGCACCAAGCTCGCCTGGCGACTTAATCAATGTCAGCGCTAGCAGGTCTGTGGTTACGCCAACAAGTACATCATTGGCATGGGCAGCTGTGATTACTGGTTCAATGTTTCGAATCTTGCCGCTGCTGCCTGGGTAACTTAGAAGAACGCCGAAACTTTCCGGGATCTCTTGGGTATCGACATCGATAAGTGCAAGTTCAATTCCAATTGGTTCTGCGCGCGTTGCTAGTACAGCCAGGGTTTGTGGATGAGTGTCTGCATCTACTGCGAATACATTCGACTCACTCTTTGAACTGCGACGCATTAATGTCATGGCTTCAGCAGCCGCAGTTGATTCATCTAGCAATGAAGCGCTTGCGATGTCTAGCCCAGTTAGATCTGTAACCATAGTTTGGAAATTGATCAACGCTTCTAAGCGACCTTGTGAAATTTCTGGCTGATACGGGGTGTACGCCGTGTACCAAGCTGGGTTCTCGGTGATGTTTCGCAAGATTACACCCGGTGTGTACGTTCCGTAGTAACCAAGGCCGATCATAGAAGTTAGTACTTCGTTGCCATCAGCAAACATTCTGAGTTCCGCTAATACATCAGCTTCAGACTGGCCATCAGCGAGGGCAAGTGGTGCAGGGTTTTGAATGTTGGTTGGAACCGCATCACGACTTAGTTCGTCTAGTGAGTTGTAACCAATGAAAGAAAGAATCTTATTTAGATCGGTTGTGTTTGGACCTATGTGACGATCCGCAAACTGTGCGTATGAATCTTGCTGGGCCTGCACTGACATTTTGTACCCCAATGACAATAGATGGATAGACCGTTACCGGTCCTCCCCCTCTGTCATGGATACTTCAGAGTTGCTGATCCCAAGTGGTCCTGTTGCCTGAGAGGTTCTGGGGAGCATTGCCCCTTCGGCGGCGCACTGGCTGTGCGCTCTCTCCCACACGGATTCGATAGCAACTAAATGCTACTACCGAAATCTCGGAAATGTGGTGTTATTCGCCAGCTACTCGGGCCCGACGGCGCCTGGAAAGTTCGTCGTTACCTGAGGTGGAAATCTCTGCGCCAGTCATGTCTGATTCGCTAACCGCGTATTCGGACTGATCACTTGGTAACTGAGAGAGCGATCCCTCAATTTCCTGCCAGACTCGTCCGATTGCGATGCCAAATACTCCTTGACCGCCAGCTAGCAAGTCAATTACCTCGTCTGGTGACGTGCATTCGTAAACGCTCACGCCATCACTCATTAGTGTGACTTGGGTTAAATTTGTCGTGCCACGGCTGCGCAAATGCTCAACGGCAGTACGAATCTGCTGAAGCGATACGCCGGTATCGAGCAAACGCTTAACAATCTTTAGCTCAAGGATGTCGCGGAAACCGTAAAGTCTGGAGGTGCCTGAGCCCGTTGCTGGACGAACAGTTGGAAGCACAAGTGAGGTGCGAGCCCAATAATCCAGCTGACGGTATGTGATGCCAACTACTCCGGCTGCAACTGGACCACGATATCCGACTTCTGGTAACGAATCCATGTATGTGTCATCAAAGAGAAGGCCTTGTTCCCCCGCCTTGATGGCAGCGGCGTCGCGGGCAATATCGCGATGACCCTTAACTGTGTTGTCTGGCGAGTTGCCAAGATCAGTCATGCGACGCTCCTGAAGACAGCAGGGAGAGACTGCTTTTAGCCTCACGGGGAACCTGTGTACTTTCACAATAGAACTAGCGGATATCTAGGTCAAAGACATTGGGCTTCGACACGCCGAACTCTTACCCTAAACCTTTAGTTGAGATTCAAATTTCCGCAAAATCAGGAGAATTCAACAAATTTCACATGGATTAACGCGGCAGGTTACTTATTGAGTTAGCTGAAATCATCCGGCTGGATCTCGTCCAAGAAGGCTCTGAACTTATCCAACTCTTCTTGGGACATCTCGGTTTCGCTGAAACTTGCCTCATCTGCAACAAAATCGTCATCGATAGCCAAGTCCATGCCTGCAAAATCCATGACATCTTGGGCTACAAAGACCGGCACTTTATTGCGGACCGCCAATGCCACCGCATCTGACGGGCGGGCACTAATCGAGTCATGATTCAAGAAATTGATGGTTGCATAGAACGTGCCCTCGATCAATTCACTTACTGTTACCGAGGTGACCTGGCCACCTAGTTGCACAATGGTGGCAGCCAACAAATCATGTGTAAGTGGCCTCATAGGCTCAACACCTTCTAAGGCAAGTGAAATAGCCGTGGCCTCTGCAGTTCCGATCCAAAGCGGCAGATATCGAGTGGCTTGTTGGTCTCGCAAGATCAAGACGGGCTGATTTGATGGCAGCTCTAGCCGCACACCGACTACATCAACTTGTCTCACAAATTAATACTAATCGCTACTTGCTATTTCTGACGTTCGATAACTTCGCGAATCAATAAGCCATGAAGCGATGTGATCGAATTGGCTAGTTGAAGTGTAAGTTCCTGTGCCTGAGCACTGGCATTCTCACCCTTACCGGAGGCAGCGCTTTTCACTAACGGCGAAAACAGGTCTACTTCCCTACTTGCGCTAGTAAGAACCGTTTTTAGATGTCTCGGCTCCAAGCCAAACCCACGAAGCGTTAGAGCTAAATTCACTACCGCTGAGGCCGTCACAGAGAAGTACCCTTGGCTATCTGGTCGAATCAAGCCAAATTCGACCATTTGATCGACAAATTCAGCGTCCGCTCCAGTGTCCGACATTAATTCAAGTCGATTCATTTTGACAGTGAGGAGTTGGTTTGAGACATCTATCGCATCAGCGCTAATCAGCGGACGTGGTGCCTTAGGGGCAACGTCACCAACTTCGGCAGGCCGCAAACCTCGATTAAGTGCATCGATGTGCTCTTTAATAACACGGAGAGGGAGAAAATGGTCACGCTGCATTCTCAATACGTAGCGCAATCTCTCAACATCTACTAAAGAAAACTTTCGGTATCCGCTAGCAGTTCGCTCTGGGGCAACCAAGCCATTGGTCTCTAAGAAGCGGATCTTGGAAATAGAAATGTCGGTGAATTCATCACGCAGTCGCACAAGCACCTCACCGATAGTCAATAGTGCAGGTGAACTTTGAGAAAAATCGTAATCTGGAGAAGTCATCTACTGGCCTGTAGCTGGAGCAAGCACAAAAACAAATCTGAACTTGCCGATCTGCACTTCATCCCCGTTGAGTAACGCGGTTGAAATCACTCGTTGTTTATTCACGTACGTACCGTTTAATGATCCTGAGTCACTAAGCACCCAGTCTGAATCAACTAACGAGATTGCCGCATGTTTACGCGAAACAGTTACGTCATCAAGAAATATTCGACTTTCAGAGGACCGGCCGATTGTCATCTGTTCACTTGGAGAAAGTGCGAACTGCATTCCTTCTAGAGCGCCTCGACGAACCACTAAGTGAGCCGAACCGCTTGCCAATGCCTCTAACTTGCCGGAATCTATGGGCGCGAACTCGCCCGTTTCAGGGCCGCCAACTGAAGGGATAACACCGGTGGCATCCAACTCAAGCGAAACCGCCTTTGTTAGTTCTGGTTCGTCCCCATGACTGCTCATGCCTCTACCTTAACGTGAGGGTTAACTTGAAGTTAGAGCCTGGTAGCCAGCCGCATCCATAAGCTGTGACGCCAACTCAGAGGCGCTGCCATCTACGCGCAGATCCACAATCCAACCGTTCTGGTACGGATCAGAGTTCAAGGTGTCTGGTGAGGTTTCAATGGCGTCATTACGAGCGATGACTTCCCCAGAGACTGGAGCGTAAATGTCAGACACGCTCTTGGTTGACTCAACTTCGCCACAGGTGCTGCCGGCGGTTAGTACGTCACCAACCTTAGGAAGCGACACGAAAACGATGTCACCCAAGGCATCTTGGGCGTAATCAGTGATACCGAAGCGAATCGTGGATTCATCGATAACCTGAACCCATTCGTGCTCGGCTGTGTAATTCAAATCTGCAGGAATGTTACTCATGCGAAAATCCTACGGCATCAGGCACTAAGAATTTGGCAGGGGCACAATTGCGGAAATCTCAACATTTTCGCTCTCAACGACCGTGACTTTTCCGCCACCCGATCCCACCGTGTCAATTAAGCCACCCGGTATCTCTACGGCTGGCCCTAGGACCGCAGGATCCCCAATTACCGAGATTTTGATTGGAACCTGTAGCGCCGTCCCCGATACCGTGACCCCACTGGAACTATCGGCAAACCAACTGCTGGCCACTAGACGTACGGCAAGACCTCGATCTGAAATTTGGATAGCTTGTGCACCGGCGTCTCGTAACTCTTGGATGGCATCAAGCAAAGTGGTTGCGGACAGATTCCCTGTAATTGTGATGACAATTCCACTATCAACGATTACTTCGCTGCCAGCCAATACGCCAAGAGCATCTGCTCTACGCTTAGCTTCATTTAACGCAGAGTATTCATCCCCACCAAGTAATGTTTCACGCGCATTCTCAAGGCGAGCATTCTCAGCTTCAAGTCTGGCTTCTCGTTGCGCCAAATCATCAAGCAAGCTGACAAGGTCGCTTTGTCGCGCATTGGCCAAGATTGCATCATTGGCTGTGCCAGATATTGCAGCCGTCAAAGTGAAACCCAGGACTACAAACAAAACCGTTATAACCAGTTGGGTGCCACTTCGTTGCGGCGTCAATGAACGTTTGAGTCGAAACCGCGCTTCTTCTGAAGTGCGCGCTGGACGGGCTCGGCGAGGTGCTGAATGGGATCCCATGCTTATGCCTTTAACAGATGTCTTCTAATCGCAGCAACGTTCGCGAAGATTCTCATGGTTAACACCACAACTACACCGGTAGACATTTGCGAGCCAACACCGAGCTGATCGCCCAGGAATACAATTACGGCGGCAACGAGAACATTTGAAAGAAATGAAATCACGAAAATACGATCATTGAACAAGCCATCAAGAACAGATCGGAATGCGCCGAACACTGCATCCAAGGCCGCCACGACAGCTACCGGTAGGTATGGCTGTAACCAAACCGGCACAGTGGGTTGCAACAGGAGTCCAAGTACGATTCCTACCAATAATCCAACTGCGGGAATCATGATGCATCCTCACTGTATTTAGAAGTCAAACTAGCTGCCGGCAACGAAATGTTACTGACTTTCTCTAATCCCCAGATTACGCCGTAATTCATCTCTAACTCCTCAAGTAACAGCCCGGCCGAGTTTTCCCTGAATCGACCAGCAAGTTTGTCTGCGTCTGGTCCAATTGCGGAAACCACGTATGGCGGAGACATCGGTCGATAATTCAACAGGATCGCATCCCCCGCTGCCCTAATTGCTGAGGTTGAAGTAAGCCTTCGACCGTTTATTGCAATGTCAGTTGCTCCGGCTTGCCATAAGCCATTCACAATCAATTGCAGATCTCGGTCAACGACTCGACCAGGAGGAGTCTCAGTGCCTTGAGTCGAATCTATCGGTGCGTCATCAATAGAAACTTTTACTCCATCCCCGAAAACTTCTGTTTGTCCAGTTGCAGCTCGAAGCCGGTCTAGCCGAGCTCGCGCTTGGTCGCCTAGTGAAGTTCCGGCCAAGACTGCTGCCTCAGCATTCAGAAGATTATTTTGAGCGGTCAGTACAGTTGCTTCTAGTTCTTGAACCCGTTTGTCCGCAGCACTTACTCTTTCAACCAAAGCATCTCTGGTAATCGAATACTCACTAGCTTGTGTTTGAGTTTGCGCGATGGCTATGCCTAGAACGAGTGTTACCAAAGTGGTGGCGGCAGCGATAAAGATCACCCTAAACCGACCTTCGTCTTGGTTAGGTGATGTGTTTACGTAATCGGAAGTCAACGCATCGGCGAGGAGCGCGTCAAGTGAGGCATCAACTCGCATTTATGATTCTTCTCATCTGAAAAACTTGCACAAAATACAGCACACCTGCGTACCAGTACATAGCAATCCCCCAAAGTAGGAATGCCCAACCAAAGATGTGGGCCGCTTGGCCAACTTGGTTACTGAAGGTCCCCAGCAAAATGAGTGGAAGTGCATATAACAAATTCATAGTCGCGGCCTTCCCGACGAAATGCACGGGAATGCCGGTGAATCCAAACTTCTTCAAATAGACCAACAGCAGAGACATTGCTAAGTCTCTTAGAAGTAGTACAACTACCACCCAGAGCGGCAATAGATCTCGATATAGGAGAGCAATTAACGCGGCAACTACATACAGCCGATCCGCGAGTGGATCAAGCAATTCCCCTAGCCGACTGAACTGATTTAGTCTCCTTGCCAAGTAGCCGTCAAGCCAATCCGTAAAGGAACTTACAATCAAAATGATTAGCGCCAGTCCATCGTTTTGTGGTCCAACAATAAGCCAGAAAAAGAAGGGCACGCCCAGTAGCCGAAGTCCACTAAGGGCGTTGGGAATAGTCCAATTGCTACCCGTTGCTACCGACTGCTTAGGATTCCCCACATCACAAGCCTACGGTTAAGAAGCCGGTTTTCATGCGATAGCCTTTCCCGAGAAGAAAGTTACGCCCTGGTACTCCAACTGGCAGAGAGCGCGGTCTCAAACACCGTTCAGTGTGGGTTCGAATCCCACTCAGGGCACCCAAGGATTTCTAACTCTAGATTTATACAAATGTTTAATCAGGTGTAGATCAAAGCGCTCTAAGCGAATCTCTGATAGTCGCAACCTGGCCAAGCAGGCCATTAATGAACTTTCCTGATTCCGGAGTACTCAGAGTCCCAGCAATCTCAACTGCCTCTGAAACAGCAACGCCGCTATCGACTTCAGGCTTCCACATCAACTCAGCAACACCGACCCGAACGATTGCCCGATCCACAGCTGGCATGCGATCGAGTGGCCAAGCTTGCGAGTAAGTGGAGATGACTTCATCGATTCGATCAATGTTCTGCTCCACTAACGCAGCTAACTCAACGGCGTAATCATTTACGTCTGGATTTCGCTCAAACACATCAGGAGCTTTAACTCCGCGTTGTTCAGCCTCAAACAGAGACTCAACAGCGCGTTGCCGGGCTTTGGTTCTAGTGCGCACTTAGTTGACTCGACCTAAATAAGAACCATCTCTGGTGTCAACCTTCACTTTGGTATTTGACTCAATGAAGAGAGGTACTTTAATTTCAGCACCAGTCTCTAGAGTGGCTGGCTTACTTCCTGCGCTGGAGCGATCACCTTGCAGACCTGGTTCCGTGTAGGTGATCATCAACTCCACGCTTGCTGGTAGTTCAAGATAAATTGGCAAATCATTATGAATTGCCACAACACCTTCTTGATTCTCCAGCATGTACTTAGCACCATCGCCAACAATGGCATCAGAGAGCGTGTATTGCTCGAAAGTTTGCAGATCCATAAATATCCAGCCATCGCCATCTTTGTAGAGATACTGCATGTTGCGCTTATCGACTTCGGCGGTCTCTACTGCGACACCCGCGTTGAAAGTCTTATCAACTACTTTTCCAGACAAAATGTTCTTTAGCTTTGTACGAACAAAAGCCGGACCTTTACCTGGCTTCACATGCTGAAACTCAACAACTGTCCAAAGCTGTCCATCAATATTTAGGACTAGTCCATTCTTAAGGTCATTCGTTGAGGCCACGTGCTCTCCTAGATCGATGTTTAAAGTTCTATTAATTCGTAGGGTAAGTTCGTCAAGTTTTCGTACCCCTGCGAACCAACCACAATCGTATCCTCGACTCTCACGCCACCTTTACTTTGCAAATAGGCGCCAGGTTCGATAGTCACAACAGTGTTAGTTGCAATCTTAGCGTCTCCAGTTCTGCCAAAAAACGGTTCCTCGTGGATTTCGAGTCCTACGCCATGTCCAAGTCCGTGCGTGAAGTACTTCTCGTATCCACTATCGCTAAGTGAGCGCCTAACTTCGTCCTCAACGGCTTTGTATTGAATGCCTTCATGAATCAAATCACGACCGGCCGCCTGAGCTCTTGAGACTGCACTATGCAGATCTATTTGCCACTGGGCAGGTTTGCCCACAATCAGAGTTCGTGTGCAATCCGAATGATAGCCATCAACCTTTGCGCCAAAATCAATTTTGAGAAGGTCGCCATTTGAAATCTCTCGATCAGTCGGTTCGTGATGTGGAGTGGCGCTATTCGGACCAGAAGCAACAATCGTTTCAAAAGCAACCTCATCAGCACCCAGCTCTCGCATCCGAATCTCGAGTGAATTACGAATCGATTTTTCAGTCTGTCCAGGTTTGATAGTTTTCACGGTATCTTGGAAGGCATTCGTTGCAATCTCTGCTGCCGCCCTGATCAAGGCAACCTCAGAATCATCTTTGGTAACTCTGAGAGTCTCAACAAGTCCAATGTTCGTAGTGAATTTATGTTCGAACGTCGTGACTAGAGTCTGGAAAGCACCAACTGAGAGGTGCGCTCCCTCTACAACCACTTCCGACTTCTTTGTACTTCGCAAGAGTAATTCTGGAAAGTTTCTGCCAATTACAGTCTCCAAATCTGGAACTTGCTTTCGTGCCTGAATCTCGTACCTTGAATCCGTTGCCAAGGTCGCATCGACATCTGAAACCATCAAGGCTGCATTAGAGCCTGTGAAGCCAGTCAAATAGCGGATGTTTGTCAGATTGGTGATGTAGACAATCTGACCAGCTTCAATTGAGTCTTGTAGCCGGTTTATCCGATGCAGGGTCACAGCTTGGCTAAAGCAGACAAGGCAAGAACGTAAGAGTTGGCCCCAAATCCGCTAATAGTTCCCTTGGCGATTCCAGAAATCAATGAAGTATGCCGAAACTCTTCCCGAGCTATTGGATTACTTATGTGAACCTCAATTAGCGGCGCAGAAAGCATGGCAGCCGCATCGCGAATTGCAACCGAATAGTGAGTAAATGCAGCTGGATTCATAATGACTGGCAGGTCAGATTTAGTTGCCTCATGTAACCAACCAATAAGTGTCGATTCATCATTTGTCTGCCGAAAGTCCGCTTCGAATCCTAAAGCAACTGCAGTTTCCTGGCACAGCTTCTCGATGTCTGAAAGTGTCAAACTTCCGTAGAGCTCTGGCTCACGTGTTCCGAGTTGATCTAGATTTGGGCCATTGAGAATCATTACTTTACGCATGTGAATCAGCCTGCCCTAGTTTGCTATGAGCAGCAATTAGCAACGCCGAATCAGGACCCTCAAGAATTGCTGGTTTGCCAATCTCTTCAAGAATTATGAATCTAAGTTTGGATCCGCGGCTCTTTTTGTCAATCCGCATAGCATCGTGCAATTGCTCGAATGTCGCGCGATTGTAGGTCACAGGCAGACCCACACCTGCCAGGATATTCTCGTGACGATCAACCGCAGCCTGATCCAAGCGACCTGCAAGCATAGATAGATTTGCCACAAACATCATTCCAACGCTAACTGCATTGCCATGACGCCAAGTGTAATTTTCAATCCTCTCTACCGCATGACCGAACGTATGACCGTAGTTCAGAATCTCTCGACCTGCAGAGGTTCCAAGCGTTTCTCGCAAGTCACCACTAACTACGTCAGCTTTGACTTGAATTGCTCGCGAAATTATTTCTTCGGTACTAACCCAAGTTGGACTCTGCGCACTTGTTAAGTCAGATTCAATCAGATTTAAGATGTTCTCATCTCTGATAAAGCCGCACTTGATAACCTCTGCTAAACCTCCGATGTAATCATCGCGGGTTTGGGTTTGAAGAAAATCGGTATCGCAAATAACTGCAACTGGTGAATGGATTGCACCAACTAGATTCTTGCCATCGTTTGTATTGATGCCAGTTTTACCACCAACTGCGGCATCAACCATGGCGAGCAAAGTTGTCGGCACATGAATTACTCTGATGCCACGCAGCCATGTTGCGGCAACAAATCCCGCCAAATCAGTGGTTGCACCTCCGCCCAAGGAGATCACCACATCGTTTCGAGTAAAGCCCGATTTACCAAGAGCAGTCCAGCAGAACTCCAGAACCGAAGTCGTCTTTGCGCTCTCGGCGTCTGGAACTTCGATCAAAATCGTTTCAGTCTCAGGGAAACGTGCCCGTAACTCAGCTGCCTTAGCACCTAGAGAGTTCGGATGAATTATCGCAATTCGAGAAGCGCCCGCAACATAATTTGCGATATCGCCAACTATGCCGCGTCCGACACTGACTTGATATTGATGTTCGGCATTAACTTGAATTGATTTCATAAGGCACCGACTTTTTTCAGTTCGGACACAATCTCTGTCACAACTTCTGATGGGGTTAACTTTGATGTGTCAACGCCAACGTCAGCGACTTCCTTGTACAGCGGTTCCCGAGCTGCCATCAAGTCAGCAAGCTGTCCACGAACATTTCCAAGCAATAGTGGTCGGTTTCGGTTCATTCCAACTCGATCAACAGCCTGGGCAAGTCCGGCTACTAGCCATACAGCAGTTGCTTTCTTTACGTTGCTTCTCGTTTCTTCGTTACCTAGTGATCCGCCACCGAGTGCAACAACTGAATCAGCAGAGTCGAGCAGATCAGCTATTACATCATGCTCTATTTGTCGAAATGCCGGCTCACCATCTTGCGTAAAGATGTCTGAAACGGACTTTCCAGCTCTAGCCTCGATAACTTGATCGCTGTCAAAAAACTGGAACTTCAATTCCTTTGCCAACAACTTCCCCACAGTTGACTTCCCTGCACCAGGTACGCCAACTAAAACAATAGTTGCCATTACTAGATCCTAAGATTCGATTTAAAGGCCTCGATGTTTCGCGCTGTTTCGGTAATGTGATCGCCACCGAATTTGTCTAGCAACGCTTCGGCCAATACAAGTGCAACCATGGCTTCGGCTACGACTCCAGCCGCAGGTACTGCGCAAGCATCGCTGCGCTGCGAGATAGCAGTTGCTGGCTCTCCTGTGGTTACATCAATCGTTGACAGAGCGCGCGGCACAGTCGAGATCGGCTTCATTGCCGCTCTTACCCGAATCGGTTCGCCAGTGCTGATTCCGCCTTCAGTGCCGCCACTGCGAGATGTCTGGCGGAGTACTTCACCATCTTCAAGATAGATCTCATCGTGAGCAACGGAACCTCGTCGGCGTGAAGTTTCAAAACCATCCCCAACTTCCACGCCCTTGATTGCCTGAATTCCCATCAAAGCGGCGGCTAGCTTGCCGTCCAACCTTCGATCCCAGTGCACGTGTGAGCCAAGCCCCACCGGAACACCATGCGCAACCACTTCAACTACGCCGCCCAGTGTGTCTCCATCTGATTGAGCAGCCGTAATCTCGGCTTGCATGGCAGCGCTCGCAGTTGCCGAAAAGCATCTAACTGGATCTTGATCAATGGCTTCCAGGTCAGAGTAGGTAGGAATTTCATCAGTGTCTGTTGAAACTGAACCAACGCTAACGACGTGACTTAGAACGGTGATTCCAGCGGCCTGCGACAAAAACTTCTTCGCGACTTCACCAAGTGCAACTCGCGCTGCAGTTTCGCGAGCGCTAGCGCGCTCCAGAATGGGACGGGCATCAGAATGTGAATATTTCTGCATGCCAGCCAAGTCTGCATGTCCCGGTCTTGGTCGAGTTAACGGAGCGTTGCGAGCAATGCTTTCTAGATCTTCCGCAGGCACGGGGTCAACTGACATGACATCTTGCCACTTTGGCCACTCAGAGTTGGCTACTGTGATGGCGACTGGTCCGCCTTGGGTACTGCCATGACGAATCCCACCTGTAACGGTGACTGCATCCTGCTCAAACTTCATTCGGGCGCCGCGACCGAAACCTAGTCTCCGTCTGGCTAGGGCTGCTTCTATATCTGAGGTTTGAACTTCAATACCGGCTGGTAGGCCGTCAATTATTGCCGTTAGCGCAGGACCATGTGATTCTCCAGCGGTCAACCAGCGCAACATGCTCCTAGTCTTTCACCTTTTCGCCCATAACACCGAATTGAAGGGTTAAATCGTCGATAGTCCTCGGGACAAGAGTTCTGAGTTAAGGGCTTCCCGCATTTGCGGAATGGGGGCAGGTTCGCCTGTCATTAGGAGTACTTGCTGACCAGCTTGATGAAGCAGCATGCTTAACCCCGAAACTATCGATCCACCCGTCACTGCCCAAGATGCCGCGAGTTGAGTTGGCCATGGGTTGTAAACCACATCTAGCAACAGTCCGGAAGGTGAAAATACTTCGCGGGCCACCTCGTCAAGCACACCGACAGGAGTGGTATTCACAACGACATCTGCCGACATCCAATCTGAATCTTCAAGGTCAGCACGTACAAGCTCAACGCTAATTGCATTTGCAAGCTCAATCATCTTGTCAACGTCAGTCTGATTGCGCGCAACACAGTTAACACGAGCCGCCCCAAGCTGAGCTAAAGCTATCAAAGCAGATCTCGCAGTGGCACCTGAACCAAATATCACGCCAGTAGAAATGATCTCTGAATTGAATTCTTTGACAGCATCAACTATTCCAATGACGTCAGTGTTGAAAGCTTGAATACCTTCCCTGAACACCAATGTGTTTATGGATCCTGACAACTTGGCAACTTCATCCACCGAATCAGCAAACTCGAAGGCAACTTCCTTCAGTGGCATAGTGAGTGAAACGCCGAGCCAGTCAGAATCATGTTCTGCCAGAAAAACTCCAAGTTCCTCTTTAGAAACCTCAATGGCCGAGTACTCGTGCGACAAGCCCAGTGTGCTGTATGCAGCGTTATGCAGAACGGGCGAGAGTGAATGCGAAATAGGTTTACCTAAAACTGCAGCCTTCATTAGTAGCACACACTCGGATTCGCGTCGCAGAATGCTAAAAGTTCATCCTTAAATTTTAGAAACTCACTGTAGGAAGCTGTGAACTTCGTTTCAGTTGTCAACAAATCTGTGGTTATAAAGTAAAGCCAATCTCCGGACTCTGGATTTAGCGCCGCCTCGAGCGCGGCCCCACCTGGGTTGTTGATAGGAGTTGGTGTCAATCCATCGTTCAAGTACACGTTGTAATTACTTGGGGTATTAAGCAGTTCAGTTGTGAGAAGCACATCCGTTCGACCCAGACCGTAATTAACAGCAGAGTCGAACTGCAGGCGCATCGGCTCCGCAAGCCGGTTGTAAACGACGCGAGCAACTTTTGCGAAATCTCTAGGTTGTCCTTCGCCTTCCAGTAGAGACGCAACTGTGACGATTTCGTATGTCGTCCTACCCATCTGAGCAGCACGCGCCTCAAGATCTAGTTTTTTAGCTTCAGCATTAAACCGCATAAGCATTGTGTTAACTATCTCGTCGGCGCTTGCACCAGGCGCAAACTCGTACGTTGCTGGAAATAGAAAACCCTCTGGGTTTCCATTTGCGTAATCAGGTAAACCCAACTCGCTCGCTTTAGAGATCGAGGCTTCAAAGTCAGAAAATGGAATACCCGTCTGTGCCGCCAGTGTCTCAAGGATCCAGGTGACGCGCTTTCCTTCTGGGATGACAATCTTTGTCACAACACGATTAGCTGGATCTAGCAGCGCCAAAATCGCACTTGAGCTTTTCATCTGCAAGAGTAAGTTGTAGGCGCCGGGCGCAATCAGCGCACTATCAGGATTGTCGTTGGCAGCAGCAATGAATCCATCCACGGACTTCACAACGCCAAGTGCTTTGAGGTTGTTCCCAATCTTTGCGAGCGTGTCCCCAGGTTCAATTACAACTTGTACAGATCCAGAACCGGGCCCAGGGAACTCAGGAGCGCCCGAAAGTTGCCCAAGTAGCTTTGTCCCCAATAAACCAACAACGGTCAATGCAGCTAAAACAAATAGCAGATTTCTGACGACGGAACTTTTTCTAGGGCGACGCCGCTGGAGCTTAGGTTCGGGTAACGAGGGATTGCTGAATAGATCTACGTTGCTCATCTACCCCATCACTTCCTCTCCCACAAAACCATCCGAGTGGCGCTCCGCGTCTAACGCATGTTCCAGAATTACCACGGCTGCCGCCTGATCTATTGCATCACGGCTTTGCTTAGTGTTACGGCCAGCCTCGCGCAATCCGCGTTGTGCGCTTACCGTGCTCAGTCTCTCATCGATGAGCCGAACAATAGTTGAACTATCGACGAGCAGGCTAGATAGATTCCTTGCAAAATCAATGGCGAGATTGGTGCTAGAAGTATCGTTTCCGCTCAGACTCACAGGTTTGCCTATGTAGACACAAACAGCATCGTGTTCTGATACCAAGTCCGCAACCTGTTGCAGCGCCGATGGACCAGCGGCAACATTAGTCAATGGTGTTGCTAGCAACCCCTCTGCATCGCACTTAGCAACCCCAATTCGAACGGTGCCAACGTCAAGCGAAATCCGGACGCCTAGTTTCATGCATTAACTGCTTAAACCATTTGCAGCTGATGTGAACGCGGTATCAATGTTTCCAGCACCCGTTCCACCGCCTTGAGCCATCTCTGGACTGCCGCCACCCTTGCCGTCAATGGCCGGCAACATTGCTTTTAAAACTGCCGATGCCGACGCACCGCTATCCCTCGCGGCAGAGTCCGTGGCAACAACCAACGCAACCTTGTCATCATCGACTGCGGCACCAACAAGGACGAAATTGGACTTCTTAATGCTTGCTTTTGCGTTTGTTACTAAATCGCGAAGGTCGCCGGCTTCAGTGCCAGCAGGTGCGATGAAGCGATACAGAGAGACATCTCCGAAGATTTGTGGCTCGCCGACAAGAGATTCGATGTTGCTCGTAAGAGCAGCAGTTCGCGCTTTGGCTATTTCTTTCTCGGCAGCTTTTAGGCGCTCCATCATCTTGGAAATCCGCTCGGGCAGTTCTTCAGCTCGAACCTTGGTCATTTCTGCTAGCTGCCCAACTAAGTGATGCTCTCTGGCCAAGTATCGATAAGCATCCGCACCAACGAGTGCCTCAACTCGACGAACACCAGCGCCAATGGAACTTTCCGACAAGAAGGTAATCACACCAAGTTGTCCTGAGCGCTCAGTATGGGTGCCGCCACAAAGTTCACGTGCCCAATCGCCAACGCTAACAACACGAACTTGATCGCCATACTTCTCGCCGAACAAGGCCATAGCTCCGGTTGCCCGCGCTTGCTCCTGAGTCATCAATTCAGCAGTGACCAGAAGGTTGTCTAGCAATACTTCATTGACTCGGGCTTCGACATCAGACAAGACAGATTGTGGAACTGCTCCCGCGCTTGGGAAGTCAAAACGGAAGCGACCGGGTGAATTCTCCGAACCCATTTGAGTCGCAGTTTCACCAAGAGCTTCTCGGAATGCTTTATGAACCATGTGAGTGGCAGTGTGGGCTCGCGAGATCGCAAGGCGTCTTTGTACGTCTACCTGGGTGATCGCACTTGCGCCAACCGCAAGTGCGCCTGAAACTACTCGCCCACGATGCACGTAGAGCCCTGGTACTGGAGTCTGCACATCCGTTACCTCAACCACTGAGCCATCGTCTAGCGTGATCAATCCGTGATCCGCTAGCTGCCCACCACCTTCGGCGTAGAAAGATGTTCGGTCGGTAAGTACCTCAACTTCGTCGCCCTCGGTTGCGCTAGCAACGTCAACGCCGTCAACGACTAATCCGGTTACAACACTCTCAGTTTGAGTTTCGGTGTAACCAGTGAACTTTGTTACGCCTGATTTACCCATGATGTCGCGATAGACCGTTACCGCCGCTACCCCACTCTTTCGGGCGACGGAATCCGCTTTCGCACGTGAGCGTTGCTCCTGCATCAAGCGCCTAAAGCCTTCTTCATCAACACTCAAGCCTTGCTCTGCAGCCATTTCAAGTGTCAAGTCAATTGGAAAACCGAATGTGTCATGGAGCGCGAAAGCCGAGTCACCGCTCAAGACATTTGTCTTAGTGGACTTTAAATCTGCGGCAGCTAAATCAAACTTCGATGTGCCACGCTCAAGCGTGCTCAGGAAAGTTTCCTCTTCTGCGGCAGCGATCGACATGATGCGACCTTGTTCGGTTAGCAGTTCTGGGTATTGCGGTGCCATTGCCGTAATGCTTGCTGCAATGAGTTCCTTCATTGAAGGTTCGTGCGTGCCGAGTAGTCGCATGTTACGAACTACTCTGCGCAGGATTCTGCGGAGAACGTAGCCACGTCCTTCGTTTCCAGGCAGAACCCCATCTGCAATGAGGAAGGCGCAAGTTCGGGCATGATCTGCAACTACTCGTAGTGCGACATCCGCTTTAGCGTCAGAGCCATACTTACGACCGCTTAGTTCGCTGGCTCTATCAAGAATGATTCTGGTCGTGTCAATCTCGTAGATGTTGTCGACACCTTGAAGCAGAGCGGCCATGCGTTCTAGGCCCATTCCGGTATCAATGCTCTTCGAGGGAAGTTCACCCAAGATTGGAAAGTTTTCTTTTCCAGGGCCTTCACCGCGCTCAAACTGCATGAAAACTAGGTTCCAGACCTCGAGGTATCTGGTTTCATCTGCAATCGGTCCGCCTTCGCGACCATGTTCAGGTCCGCGATCGTAATAAATCTCAGAACACGGTCCACATGGTCCGGGAACGCCCATTGACCAGTAATTATCTGCCATATCTCGGCGTTGGATACGTTCCATTGGAACTCCGACAACTTTGTGCCAGATATCTACGCTTTCATCGTCGTCAAGATAGACGGTTACCCATAGCTTGTCCTCAGGAAAACCATAACCACCCGCAGAGATTGGAGACGTAAGTAGTTCCCAGGCGTATGGAATCGCCTGCTCCTTGAAGTAATCACCAAATGAGAAGTTTCCACACATTTGAAAGAAGGATGCATGGCGAGTTGTCTTGCCGACTTCTTCAATGTCAAGCGTTCTAACAACTTTTTGTGCTGATACTGCTCTTGGGTAAGGCGGCGCCGCCTCGCCAAGAAAATATGGCTTAAACGGAACCATGCCGGCGTTTACGAACAAAAGAGTTGGATCATCAAGTAGCAGGCTGGCGCTAGGCACGACCGTATGACCTTTGGACTCGAAATAGTTCAAAAATCTTGATCGAATTTCAGCGGATTCCACTGCTATCAACTCTCTCTACTGTGCAGAAGCTCTTGCGGCGGGGCCGACGAGCCAGTTTTAGTGTTCCCTAAACCCTAACGAACAATGCAGCGGTTGGCTCAATCCCTACCCAGTATGGAACGAATCTTGGACCAAATCGCATGGAGTACCGCCTCTTGGCCACGATCTGTTGGTACGTAATAGCGGACCCGCTTCAAAGAATCCGGCAAGTATTCCTGCTCGCTCACCCCAGATGCGTCATCGTGCGGATATGAATACCCGACACCATGGCCTAAATCACCCGCTCGTGCGTAATGTGAATCGCGCAGATGTGGTGGCACAGTACCGATGTCAACACTTCTCACATCTTGAATGGCGCGATCAATGGCCAAGTAAGCACTATTTGATTTTGGTGCCAATGAAAGCGCAATAGTTGCTTGCGAAAGTGTGATGCGTGCTTCTGGCATACCGATTAGTGCAACGGTTTGAGCTGCTGCAACTGCAACTTGCAACATTGCATTGTCAGCTAGACCAATATCTTCGCTGGCGCTGATCATCAGTCTTCGGGCAATGAACCTAGGGTCTTCGCCGGCTTCGAGCATTCGCGCCAAGTAATGCAGCGCCGCATCAGGATCTGAGCCACGAATTGATTTGATGTAGGCGCTAATGATGTCGTAGTGCTGATCACCGGCTTTGTCATAACGAACAACGTTGTGATCGCTGGCCGAACTCACATCATCAACTGTGATTTCGGAATGCGCGTTTCCGCGCGCTACGCCACTGGCGGCCTCAAGCACAGTCAATGCCCGCCTAGCGTCACCACCAGCTAAGCGAATCAGCATTTGTATTGCATCATCAGATATTGAAACTGTGCCATTCAATCCGCGCGGGTCAGATATCGCACGGTTGATAACACTTGAGATCTCCTGTTCATCCAACTCAGAAAGTGTGACGAGAAGTGATCGTGACATCAACGGTGAAATTACAGAGAAGGACGGATTTTCAGTTGTGGCCGCGACCAGAGTTACCCAGCCATTTTCTACTCCAGGGAGCAAAGCATCTTGTTGTGTCTTGTTAAAGCGATGCACTTCGTCTACGAATAGAACAGTCGATACTCCGTACAGTGACTTGTTCTCTTGTGCCGCTGTTATTACTTCGCGGACGTCCTTAACCCCAGCGCTGATCGCCGAAAGTTCCATGAACTTGGCAGAACCTGCTCGCGCGATTAGCTGGGCAAGTGTGGTCTTCCCTGTGCCTGGTGGACCCCAAAGGATCACTGATGACTTAGTATCAACATCTGCGGGCTGCAGGAGCTTGTGTAGCGGACTGCCTTGCGCGATTGCTTTGCGTTGGCCGACAAACTCATCCAAAGTTCGCGGACGCATTCGTACGGCCAACGGAGATCCGCTCGGTTCTTGATCAAAAAGTGAATCAGTCATCACTTGCGTCTTGTGCCAGTGGATCAGCGTCGATACCAGCCTCAAGTCGCTGTTGATCAGTGATCGGAGTTGGTGCGCTTGTTAGTGGATCAAATCCGGCACCCGTTTTTGGAAACGCGATTACATCTCGCAGACTTGTTGCACCGGAAAGCAGCATACAAATTCGATCCCAACCGAAGGCTATGCCACCGTGTGGAGGTGGTCCGAATGCAAATGCATCCAGCAAGAATCCGAACTTTTCACGCGCTTCCTCATCGCTGAGTCCCAGGAGGCTAAACACTCGCTCTTGCACATCGCTTCGGTGAATACGAATTGAACCGCCACCTATTTCATTGCCGTTGCAGACGATGTCATACGCCCAAGCCAATGCCTGATCTGGAGCTTCTTCAAATCGATCTACCCATTCTGCATTTGGTGATGTGAATGGGTGATGAACTGCGGTCCAACCGCCCTCATCTGTTTTCTCAAACATTGGAGCATCGATAATCCACAAGAATGACCATTGGCTTTCATCGATCAAGCCACAACGCTCACCAACTTCTTGCCTTACAGCGCCTAGAAGTTGCTGGGTCGCAGACTTGGTGCCAGCGCCAAAGAAAGCGCAATCGCCACTCTTTGCACCAAGATGCGCTGCAAGTCCATCGCGCTCTTTATCGGACAAGTTCTTAGCTACGGGACCACCAAGTGTTCCGTCTGCTTCGAAGGTCACATACGCCAAACCTTTAGCGCCACGCTGCTTTGCCCATTCTTGCCAGGCATCGAATGCGCGGCGTGGTTGATCGGCGCCGCCAGGCATAACCACAGCACCCACATATTCATTCTGGAATACTCGGAATTCGGTGTCTTTGAAGTAGTTCGTGCAATCAGACAATTCGATGTTGAAACGTAGATCTGGCTTATCAGACCCGTATCTATCCATGGCCTCGAAATATGTCATCCGAGGAATGTCTCCAATGGTGTAATCCAAAGTACCTTGCCACAGGCTGCGCACGATTGCTTCGCCAACTTCAAGAATGTCCTCTTGTTCCACGAAGCTCATTTCGATGTCGAGCTGAGTGAACTCTGGTTGGCGGTCTTTGCGGAAATCTTCATCTCGATAGCAACGAGCAATTTGGTAGTAGCGTTCCATTCCGCCCACCATGAGAAGTTGCTTAAAGAGTTGCGGGCTCTGTGGCAACGCATACCAATGCCCTGGCTGCAGTCGAACCGGAACCAAAAAATCACGCGCACCTTCGGGAGTACTGCGAGTTAGTGTTGGGGTTTCAATCTCGACGAAGTTGCGCTCGTGCAAAACCTCGCGGGCCAATCGGTTCACGTTACTGCGCATGCGCAGGATGTTCCCGGCAGCCGGACGACGTAAGTCAAGGTATCGATACTTCAGCCGAGTCTCTTCACCAACGTTGATTGAATCGTCGATTGGGAACGGTAGTGGCGCGCTCTTACTTAGAACCACCACGTTGTCAGCAATAACTTCAATGTCACCAGTAGCGATTTCGGAGTTTTCGTTTCCGGATGGACGCGCTTCAACCGTACCGATGATCTGTAGGCAAAATTCAGACCTCAACTCACCCGCGACTGCTTCATCTCGCACAACAACTTGAACAGTCCCTGACGAGTCACGCAGATCCAGGAACGCAATGCCACCATGATCTCGACGCTTACCAACCCAGCCAGCAAGAGTTACTTGGGAGCCAGCATCGCTTAAACGGAGCGCACCAGCATTGGTAGTTCTTAGCATTTAAGTTCCTTAGATGAGTTATTTGAGTCGATTTAGTAAAACGCTTACAAGTGATTCTACGGTCAGGCTTTCTTGGGAACCATCAACAAGATTCTTTAGAACTACAGTGGAGTTTGCTAGCTCCTCTTCCCCAAGAATGACTGCAAATTTTGCACCGCTTCGATCTGCGCTCTTCATGGCTGCTTTGATAGATCTACCGTCATATGCAAGATCGGCATTAATGTTGGCCGACCTAATTGCTCCAGCTACTTCCACGACTTTGGTAATGGCCTCTTGACCAACAGGTATCAAGAACACATCAGTACTTGACTCATCAACTAACTTCAAGCCTTCCGCCTGAACGGCTAGGCAGGTTCGATCTACACCCAGGCCAAATCCGACGCCTCCAATTGCAGGACCACCCAGGGTTTCGATTAGGCCGTCATAGCGGCCACCGCCACCGATAGCCGATTGAGCACCTAAACCATCGTGGACACATTCGAAGGTTGTTCTAACGTAGTAATCCAAACCACGGACTAAACGCGGTGCTTTTTCATAGATCACGCCGAGTGCATCCAAGTAGCCGAGCACTTTCGAATGATGCTCAGCACACGCGTTACATAAGTGATCTGGCATAAGCGGCGCTTGCACCAGTTGTGCCTGTACTGACTCTCGTTTGTCATCTAAAACTCGTAATGGATTAATCTCAGCTCGCGCCCTTGTTGCATCGTCAAGATCACAAGTACTGAGAAACTCAACGAGAGTCTTACGGTACGCGGGTCGGCACTCATGGCATCCCAAAGAGTTGACGAGAATTCTCACCTGCTTCAAGCCCAAAATATTTCGTTGCGCATGATGTGCCATCCATATAACTTCAGCATCCAGCGCGGGATCGGATGAACCGATAGTTTCAACTCCAACTTGGGTGTGTTGGCGATACCTACCAGATTGCGGCTGCTCATATCTAAAGTGCGGACCGGTGTACCAAACTTTGGCAGGTAGCGCACCACGGTCCATTCGATTCTCAAGCATTGCTCTTAACACACCAGCAGTGCCCTCTGGCTTAAGCGTTAAACTTCGACCGCCTTTATCTTCGAAGGTGTACATCTCTTTGGAAACAACATCTGTTGATTCGCCAACTCCTCGGACGAATAAAGCAGTGTCTTCAAAAATTGGTGTCTCAATGTATCCGTACCCAGAGTTGCGCGGTGGCGTCGACAGCGAATCTCGCACCTTCAACCACAGTGCCGAGAATGGTGGAATTACGTCGTAAGTTCCCTTAGGTGCCTTGAACAAGTCGGTCATAAAGCGCTTAAGCCTTTTGCGACACGTAACAAATACTGGTTGCTAGCTTTTTCCGTGGACATGTCACTTGCTGGACCGTGGCCAGGGAAAACTAGCGATGAGTCTGGAAGTTTTAGTACAACATCGCGCAGTGACGTATCCATATCAACGGGAGAACTTCCGGGCAGGTCTGTTCTGCCGATCGCACCAGCGAAAAGGACATCGCCAGTAAATACGTGATTAACGTCGCCAGCAAAGTCAAACAGGATGGAACCTTGAGTGTGACCCGGAGCATGCAAAACCGTGAACTTTAAACCAGCAAGCTCCATAGTCATTTGGTCTGTGACTTCCCTTGTATCTTCTGGTTCAGCGAACACATCGTCGCTTGCCATCATCTCCATGAGTGCATTCTTGGTTTCAATTGAAACTCCCGCACCGGGATCATTAAGAAGGAACCGATCAGATCCGTGGATGTACGCAGGAATTCCATAGCCTTTAGCAACTGGAAAAATCGACCACATGTGGTCTATGTGTCCATGCGTCAACATCGTGGCAATTGGCTTCAAGTTGTGCTCGGTGATGATCTCTTTGATTCCAGGAGCGCTGCCTAAACCTGGATCAATGATGATGCACTCGGAGTTTGCACTAGGTGCGATGACATAACAATTGGTTTGCCATGGTCCGGCTCCGAAGCTCTTGATTAACATGTTCACGCACCTGTTGCTAGGAATCATTCAAGGCTACCGCGAATTTGCCTATTTCTAGGGCACCGTAGAATGATGAATTGTGCCTTCAAAACGAGAACGGGAACTTGCCCGAGCCAAATTCGCGCGTCAACAAGAACGCCGTGCCCATCGGAGAATTAGAAATCAATTCTTCAGCTATGTCAGTGCTGGATTAGTAGTCCTAGGTTTATTGGCCATCATTGGGTATCAGAATCGTTCCGTTGACCAGATTGCAGATCCCGCCGTTAGCGCTACCCCAGTGTCAATCTCGACCAACGCTCCGATTGCTGGATGTGAGCAACCTGTTCAAGTCCGCGCAGACAACATAACTTATGGAAGCGCAACCACAGATCTTCCAACGGCAAGTGAATTTGCTCTCGAAACAAATTGTGGCGTAATCAAATTTGCCGCCGAATCCGCAGCCCCTAATACTGTGGGCACTATTGCATGGCTTGCGAATCAAGGCTTCTACAACAACACTTCCTGCCACCGCATAACCACTCAAGGAATCTTTGTCCTTCAGTGTGGCGATCCAGCGGGCAATGGCACCGGCAGCCCTGGATTTGCCTTCGCAGATGAGAATCTGCCCACAGCGGGAGCCGATGGCAACTATGTATACCCTCGCGGCACAGTAGCAATGGCTAACAGTGGTCCAAACACCAATGGCAGTCAATTCTTCTTGGTTTACCAAGACTCTCCGTTGCCACCGAATTATTCAGTGTTTGGCCAGATCACCGAGGGGCTAGATGTAATTGACAATGTCGCAGCTGCTGGCGTTCTTGATGGTTCCTCTGATGGATTACCAAGCCAAGCCGTCGTAATTGCCAAGGCTTCAACTACGCCATAATTAGAAGGCACACAAGAGCCCATTTGGGACCTGAACAAAGGACACGTCATGACAACCACAAACGAATTTGGCTACGTCGATGACGAAGGAAATGTCTTCCTAAACAGTCCTTCCGGTGCCACGAAGATTGGTCAATACGCAGCTGGAGAGCCAAATGAAGGTTTGGCGTTCTTTACCAAGCGCTACCACGACTTGATCTCCGAGGTTGAACTTGCTGCCGCACGCCTAAAAGACGGCAAAGGAAACGTAGAGTCAATCACTGCTCTAATTGAGCGAATTGATAAAGCTATCGAGAGCCCAAACTTGTTGGGTGACTTCGAAAAGATTAAGGCGGGTAAAGACGCACTTCTGGCTGGCTTCGAGGAATATAAAGCAGTCGCTACGGCAAAGAAGGCAGAAGCTAAGGCAGCGGCAATAGCAAAGCGTGAAGAGTTAGTTGCCCTAGCTGAGTCCTTAGCGGAATCCAATGCCTGGAAAGCTACCGGCGAGAAGTACAAAGAACTTCTTGAAGAGTGGAAGAAGTTACCAAGTGCAGACCGAGCCAAAGAACAAGAACTTTGGAAGCGTTTTAGTCACGCTCGATCCGCTTTTGATAAAGCACGTCGCGCATACTTCACCACGTTAGATGCTGGCCGTGCCGAAGCTATAAGTGCCAAGAAGGCTCTTATCAAGAAGGCTGATGAACTTGCTGAATCAACTGAATGGGCAAGCACTACAACTGCTTTCAAGAAACTCATGGATGACTGGAAGGCCACCGCTCGCGCCGCCAAAGGCCAAGAAGAAAAGCTTTGGAATGAATTTAAGGCTGCTCAAGATAAATTCTTTGCAAGCCGAAACGCAGCAAACTCTGTTCGCGACGAGGAGTTCACTAAGAACTTGGAAGTCAAACTTGAGTTACTTAAGAAAGCTGAAGCCTTACTTCCAATTAGCGATGCCGAATCAGCAAAATCCGCGCTCCGTGAGATTCAGGAAGCCTGGGAGAAGGCCGGTCACGTCCCCCGCAACGACAAAGACAAGATTGAGCGTCGTCTGAAAGTTGTTGAGGATGCGATTCGTAAAGTTCAAGAAGAACACTGGCACAGAACAAAGCCGGAGGTTGTTGATAGAGCTAACACCCTCGTCACCTCATTTGAAGCCAACATTGCCAAACTGCAGAAGCAAAAGTCCGCAGCAGAAGCTGCAGGTAAGTCAGACGAAGCAGCAAAGTTGGATGCTCAGATTACCCAGACGCAGGGTCTTCTTGATGCTGCTCGTTCCGGCGCAGCTTCACTAGGCTAACTTCTCAAACTCGATAGACGTCGTACACGCCGTCGATACCTTTGACAGCACGCAGAACTTGATTCAAGTGAGATGGATCTCCCATTTCAAAGGTAAATCTTGAAATTGCGACTCGATCCTTCGTTGTCGTAACTGATGCATTAAGAATGTTTACGTGTTGATCTGACAAGGCACGAGTCACATCCGAAAGTAGTCGGGCTCGATCGAGTGCTTCAACTTGGATGTTCACCAAGAAGATACTGCTCTTGCCAGGCGTCCACGCAACCTCGACAAGTCTTTCTGGCTGAGTGCGCAGATCATCGGCATTGACGCAGTCAGTTCGATGCACTGAAATTCCAGATCCGCGAGTGACGAATCCAAGTACCTCATCACCAGGAACCGGTGTGCAGCAGCGTGAGAGCTTCACCCAAGTGTCGTTAGCACCGATAACTGTGATTCCAGGATCTGGTTTAGCATCTCGTCGATGTGCGACTCGACTAGGCAATACTGATTCTGAAGCATCTTCGATTAAGCCTTCATCGCCACCCAGCGAAGCGGTTAGCCGCGTTACTACGGTTTGGGCACCCAGGTGGCCTTCACCGACCGCAGCATAAAGTGCACTTACGTCGGCATAGTTTGATTCAACAGCCAAAGTGTTGAGCATGCTGTTGGTGAGGAGGCGTAGTGGTACGCCAGCTTTCTTCATTGCTCTGACGATAGATTCCTTGCCGGTCTCAATCGCTTCTTCGCGTCGCTCTTTAGAGAACCAGGCTTTGATCTTTGATTTGGCACGTGCACTTGCAACTATGTTTATCCAGTCACGAGATGGTCCGGCGGTATCTGACTTGTTCGTGATGATTTCTACGTTGTCACCATTTGCTAACTTCGTATCGAGTGGCGCTAACTTGCCGTTGATTCGAGACCCCACACAGCGATTCCCAACCTCCGTATGAACGCTGTAGGCAAAGTCAATCGGCGTGCTACCAGCCGGAAGTGCCAACACTTCGCCTTTTGGAGTGAAAACATAAACTTCTGCAGCGCCCAAATCGTCGCGTAACGAGTCTAGGAAGTCTCCTGGATCCTCTGTCTCTCGCTGCCAATCGAGGAGCTGGCGAACCCAACCTAGATCGTCAGGCCCGTCCTTACCTGCAACCTTGTCGAGCTTGTAGCGCCAGTGTGAGGCCACACCATATTCAGCTGCGCGATGCATTTCTTGAGTTCGAATTTGAAATTCAACCGGCTTACCATTCGGCCCGATGACGGTCGTGTGTAGGGATTGATACATCGTGAACTTTGGCATCGCGATGTAGTCCTTGAATCTGCCTGGGACTGGATTCCAGCGATTGTGAATTACGCCTAGAGTTGCGTAGCAATCCTGGACACTATCAACCAAAATGCGCACGCCGATCAGGTCGTAAATGTCATCGAAGTCCTTACCGCGCACGATCATCTTCTGATAGATGCTGTACAAATGCTTTGGTCGACCACTTACTGTCGCTTTTATCTGATTGTCCGCAAAGTCTGAATCAACAAGGTCGACAATAGTTTGAAGATTTTCATCACGAGCTGGGGCGCGCTGCGACACTAGACGTGCGATTTCATCACTCATCTTTGGATAGAGCGATGCAAAGGCGAGATCTTCAAGTTCCCACTTAACCGAGTTCATGCCAAGGCGGTGCGCTAACGGTGCATATATCTCTAGAGTTTCCCGCGCCTTCTGCTCCTGCTTCTCTAGAGGCAAGAAGGACAATGTTCGCATGTTGTGCTGTCGATCAACCAGCTTGATGACCAGTACTCGGATATCTCTGGCCATAGCGACAACCATCTTGCGCACAGTTTCTGATGCCGATGCCTGACCATACTTGACCTTGTCCAACTTCGTTACACCGTCTACAAGATTTGCTATCTCATCACCAAAATCGGCACGAAGGTGGCTCAGGTCATACTCAGTATCCTCGACCGTGTCATGCAGCAAGGCAGCAATTAGCGTCGAAGAAGTCATACCCAAGTCAGCTAACAATCCTGCAACAGCGATGGGGTGTGTGATGTACTGCTCGCCTGACTTGCGATTCTGGTTACGGTGCAAGTAATCCGCGGTTTGATAGGCGCGAATGATTTCAGACACTTCGCTGCCCGGATGAAACTTGTGCAAGGTATCTAGGACTTCTTGCAATTGCTCAGGAATTGGCGATTGCAGGCCCTGTGGGAAGCGCTCGGCTAGTGCAAGTGGCAAGGTCTCTGATAAATCAGTAGTCAATCTCGCCTCCTATGCTTTCCCACATTCTATTTGGGTACCTATAGAACTGCGAAGACTTCAATTCTCGAGTCTCGATTGGCAACTTTTGTACTTCCGCCGAGAAATGCAAGATCCAGTAACACTGCAATCCCCTGAACTTGTGCTCCACACTCTTCGATTAGATCAATTGCCGCGCAAGCAGTGCCACCGGTGGCAAGAACATCATCGACTATTAGGACCCGATCACCTTTTGACAAAGCATCTTGATGAATTTCAATCGAGTCGGCACCGTACTCCAACTCATATTCAGCACGAAATGTTGCTCGTGGCAGCTTGCCACTTTTGCGAATTGGAATGAAGCCCAGATGCAAGTGCGCAGCCAATGAAGCACCCAGAATGAATCCGCGAGCCTCGACACCAACTATGTGAGTAATTCCAGTGTTAGCAAACTTGCTGGCAATCTCTGAATTAACCCAATGCACCGCATCTGGATTAGCAGATATCGGCGTTACATCCTTGAAAATCACACCAGGCAGCGGGTAATCAGGAATTTCAGCGACTAAGGCATTGACTCCACTGCGATCCATGTCGAACTAGTTTCCGGATCGACGTGAACGCGTCTGCTTTACTCGCTGTTGCCTTGGACCAGCTGGTGCAACCGTCTGAACCCCTACAGCTACTTCAGGCTTGCTATCGGCGGATGAATCAGAACCTTTTCGTCGGGCTTGAACGCGTTTTGCCAACGCAATGTTCTCTGCGACTCGTTCTTTCATCTGGCACAGGAACGGTGTGGCAACGAAAATCGATGAGTACGTTCCAACCAACATGCCCACAAAGAGCGCCAACGACAGGTCATTCAGCGTTCCAACTCCAAGTAAAGATACGCCAACAATGAGAATCGAAAGAACTGGCAACAACGCAACAACCGATGTGTTGATGCTTCGAACCAAAGTTTGGTTCAAAGCGAGGTTTGCAGCTTCGCTGTAGGTGGTTCGAGCGCCACCATGAATCCCCTTGGTGTTCTCCTTAACCTTGTCGAAAACTACAACAGTGTCATAGAGCGAGTAACCCAGAATCGTTAAGAATCCGATGACGCTTGCCGGGGTAACTTCAAAACCACTGAGCGCGTAGATTCCAACGGTAATCAACACGTCATGCGCAAGGGCTATGAGTGCAGCTACCGCCATCTGCCATTCGAAGTAGATCGAAAGGAAAATAGCAACCAGGATCAAGAAGACCAATAGCGCACGTAGCGCGTTCTTCGTGACTTCATCACCCCAACTTGGTCCTACTAGCTGGACTTTGATGTTGGCTTCAGTTACGCCAAACGATTCTGCCAACGCTGCACTTAACGCATTGGAAGCTTCGGTTGAAAGTGCAGGAGTTTGGATCCGAACCGTCTTTCCACCAACAACTGTGACGGTTGACGGGGTCTCACCCTCTGCCAAAACTGTTTCTCGGGCTTGGGTAACCGAGCTATCGTCTGCTGAAGTCAGCGGAACCGAAAACTCTGCGCCACCCTTAAATTCAATACCTAGGTTAAGTCCGCGTACTCCAAGTGTTGCGATCGAGACAACCATGAGTACGGCCGAAACTACGTACCAAGCCTTCCGGCGTCCGACGATGTTGTACGAAACGTCTCCTCGGTAAAGGCTGTTTCCAAGTTGGCTCAAGTTAACCATTTAGTTGACCTCCGATGTTGAAGCGTTGACACCAAGACGGGTTGGTGAAACCCCGGTCCAGGCTGAACCGGTATTCATCCATTTGGAGTTTCCGAGCTTGGTAACCAGCGCTCGAGTAAACATAAATGCCACTGCGATGTCTACGAAGGTGATCAAACCTAATGTGAAGGCAAAACCACGAACACTACCTACCGATAAGTAGTACAAAATTGCCGCACTCAGCAATGAAACAAAGTCCGCAGCCAAAATGGTTCTACGCGCTCTGGTCCAGCCTTGATCAATTGCTACCCGAAGGCGCTTTCCTTCTCGAATCTCATCTCTAATTCGCTCAAAGTAGATGATGAATGAGTCAGCGGTAATACCGATGGCGACAATGGCTCCAGCCACGCCTGACAATGTCAATGTGAAACCGATGCCTCTGCCCAGGATTACAAACACCAAGTAGGTCATCAGCGCTGCAGCAATCAAACTGACCACAGCAACTACTCCTAGGGCACGGTAGTAAGCAAGAAGGTAAACAATAACTAGCAGCAGACCAATACCGCCAGCTATCAATCCAGCTTTGAGTTGATCATTACCCAGAGTCGGAGAGATCTGCTGAACTTCATCAACTTCTAGGCCAACCGGAAGGGCGCCATATTTCAAGACTTGTGCTAACCCGCGAGCATCATCGGCAGTGAATGAGCCAGAAATTACTGCAGAACCGCCCAAGATGGCTTCGTTTACTGCTGGAGCACTAATCACGACGCCATCAAGCACAATTGCAAATTGATCGTTAGGAGTCTCAAGTGCAGAAAGTTTTGTTGTTGAATCTGCAAACTTCTTTGCACCGTCGGTTGTCATCTGCAAATCAACTTGCCAGCCACCGGCGCCTTGCTGCGGAAGTCCTGCTGTGGCGCTATCAATGTCGGTACCAACCAGGTCAGCGGGCGCAAGTGCGTACTTAACAGAACCATCTTCCGCGCAAGTAATTAAATACTGAGCTGGATCATCTGTTGAGCCGCCGAGAACGTCAGAGTTGGCGCAATCAAGAGCTGCAAATCTGTCAGCAAAATCCCCTGCTCCATCTGGTGACTGAATTGGCGACAGCAACAACTCAGGTGCGACTGAAACTGTAGGGCTTGGAGTTGGAGCAGGTGTTGCACTTGGGTCTGACGACGCACTTGGTTGCGGGGAACCAAGGTCAATTGCTAACACTGGGCGAAAATTCAGCTGAGCCGTAGTTTTAAGTTGATCGACTACTGAACGACTGGTTTCACCTGGGATCGTCACGATGATCTTGGCGCTATTCCCAGAACCTTGAATGGCAACTTCAGATTCGGCTACACCAAAACCATCAACTCTTTGACGGATGATCGAAACAGTTTGATTCAGTTGGTCTTGAGTTAGTGTCTCACCAGCAGCGACAGACGGAGACAGGATGACTTGGGTACCGCCGCGAAGATCGAGGCCAAGCTTTGGCGTATTTCGTTCACCTGGCAGGAAAGTCCATACGATCAATCCGACAATGCCCACGGTAAAAATCAATAGCGATCGAACCGGACGGTAATGCTGAGCCACTTGAAAAGCCTTTTCGTATTGGAAACTGACGCGAATTCACACTGACTGCGTGATTGTTCAAGTTTAGCGTGCGGAAACTATCCCAGAGCGCCCGCCCGTTAATCCTCAAGTGGGAGTTGTTCCGCTGGCAATTGGCCTGACAAAACCGGCGGAATGCGGCCAAGCGCGATCCAAGCCGCTGGCGTAGCTACGCGACCACGCGGGGTTCGTGTGATGAAACCTTCGCGAACCAGGAATGGCTCGCAAACGGTATCAACGGTTTCGGCTTCTTCGCCAACAGCTAACGCCAAAGTCGAAAGTCCGACCGGGCCACCATTGAACTTGTCAATCAACGCGACCAAAACTGCACGATCCAAGCGATCTAGACCAAGTTCGTCGACTTCGTAAAGTTCAAGCGCGGCCTGAGTTCGAGTCAAGTTCAACTCTCCGTCGTGATGCACTTGTGCGTAGTCGCGAGATCTGCGCAAAAGTCGATTCGCAATTCGGGGGGTACCTCGAGATCGAAGGCTAAGCTCACGGGCCGAATCAGCATCGATTGCGATTCCCAGTTGGTTAGCGGATCGCAACACAATGGACTCAAGCTCTATTGGCTCGTAATAATCCAGATGCGCAGTAAATCCAAACCGATCGCGAAGTGGTGCCGGGAGCATTCCAGATCTGGTGGTTGCTCCAACCAAAGTGAATGGCGGAAGTTCTAGCGGGATTGACGTTGCACCTGGGCCTTTGCCCACCATGACATCAACTCGAAAGTCCTCCATGGCTAAATACATCATCTCTTCAGCTGCCCGCGACATCCGGTGAATTTCATCCAAGAATAAAACTTCACCCGGCACCAAACTTGAAAGAATGCTTGCTAAATCCCCCGCATGTTGAATCGTTGGACCACTAGTGATCCGTAGTGGCGCACCTACTTCTGCGGCAATGATCATTGCCAATGTCGTTTTACCAAGTCCTGGAGGACCTGATAACAAGATGTGATCAGCGCTGGCATTGCGTTGCTTGGCTGCACTGAGCACGAGATGCAATTGATCCTTTACTCGGCTTTGACCTACGAATTCCGACAGCGAACTTGGGCGCAGGGCGGCATCTGCGACCCGTTCTTCGGTAGACATTTGAGGATTAACTAATCGATCGTTCATGCGCCGGCCAAAATCTGAAGCGCGCGACGTAGTAGCTCAGAAGTATCCTGTGAATCAGACGCGCCTTCTTCAATTACAGCTGAAATGGCACGTTGTGCATCACGCGGTGACCAGCCAAGGCCCATTAGCCCTTGTTCGACTTGAATCTGCCATTGCGTACCGGAACTGCCACTTCGCTTAGCTCCTGACGAAGGGGTGCCGATTCGATCCTTAAGTTCGAGCACTAAGCGCTGTGCGCCTTTGGCACCCACTCCTGGTGTCTGCTTTAGCCGAGCGACATCTTCATTGCCGATCGCGGTTCGAAGTTCGTCAGCTGGAAGTGAAGAAATAATAGTGAAAGCAAGTTTGGGACCAAAGCCAGAAACACCCTGCACAACTTCAAACATCTCGCGGTTCTCTGAATTTGCAAATCCAAACAAAGTTAACGAGTCTTCGCGAACGATCAAAGATGTGAACAGCGTTATCTCATTGTCTAATCGGGCTTGTGAAATTGTGTCTGGCGAGCACATCACCGTCATACCGATTCCACCGATTCCAACTACGAGGGAATCCAACCGAATCTCTAAAACCGGACCGTGAATTGATGAGATCATCGAGCACTCACCACTGCTTGCTTTGCTAAGTGCTCTGCGATTCGACTCTTGCCGTGACCCTTCCAGGCATGACAAAGCGCTAGAGCCAACGCGTCGGCTGCATCAGCAGGTTTTGGTGGTTCTGGCAGGTTAAGCAATCGAGTGACCATGGCAGTGATCTGGGATTTATCAGCCCGTCCATAACCGGTAACCGCAGCTTTAACTTCCGTAGGTGTGTACATTTCGACCGGAAGTTGCTTCCGAGTCGCAACTAACATCGCAACCGCACTTGCCTGCGCGGTTCCCATTGCAGTGCGCACATTGTGCTGGCTAAATACGCGCTCAATAGCCACAACATCTGGTTGGTACATTTCAAACAGACTCGTAAGGCCAGCTTCAAGGTCATAAAGCCTCGAAGGCAACTCGCTTGAACTCGGAGTTCGAATCACGTCAACGCAGACGAAAGTGGCGCGACGGTTGACATCGAGATCAACTATCCCGACACCACATCGCGTTAAACCTGGGTCAACACCCAAAATCCGCATGAATCCTCCGAACATCTGTTCGAAAGCCTACGTCATAAACCGCCTGAAGTGAAGGATTTACGAGCTGCTAGCAACCTAGCGTGGCTATTTGATTGGGAAATTAAGGCCAGATCCGGACAATTCTGACGGAATGTCCTTATCTACTCCGAAAGTTCAGCCAGTACTTCGTCGGAGATGTCGATGTTTGTGAATACGTTCTGGACGTCGTCTACATCTTCAAGGGCCTCAATCAAGCTGAATACCTTTCGGGCAGTATCAGCATCGACCGGAACTGTCATGTTCGGGACGAACGTTGATTCCGCAGATTCGTAGTCAATTCCAGCGGCCTGCAGAGCCTGTCGAACGGCAACTACATCTTTGGAGTCGCTAATGATCTCAATGCTGCCGCCATGATCATTCACTTCTTGCGCTCCGGCATCGAGAACCGCGTCCATGATTTGCTCTTCAGTTGACGCGCCCTCTGGAACCATTACGACGCCCTTACGTTCGAACATGTAAGACACCGAGCCAGGATCTGCCATGTTGCCACCGTTTCTTGTGACGGCAACTCTTGTGTCCGATGCGGCGCGGTTGCGATTGTCTGACAAGCACTCGATGAGGATTGCTACCCCATTTGGTCCGTAGCCTTCGTACATGATGGTCTGGTAGTCAGCACCACCTGCTTCAACTCCCGAACCTCGCTTTACCGCACGATCGATGTTGTCGTTTGGAACTGAGCTCTTCTTCGCTTTTGTGATTGCGTCATAGAGAGTGGGGTTAGCAGCAGGATCTCCCCCGCCTACTCGAGCTGCGACTTCAATGTTCTTAATCAACTTCGCGAAAAGTTTGCCGCGCCTGGAATCGATGACTGCTTTCTTATGCTTCGTGGTTGCCCATTTGGAATGTCCACTCATGCTGACCTCACCATGTCTACGAAATATTTGTGAATTCTTAAATCTGAGGTTATCTCTGGATGGAACGAAGTTGCCATGAGGTTTCCCTGTCTTACTGCAACAACTTGATCAGTTCCCGTGAGTGACTTGCCTGCCGGTATTGCGGCAAGTACTTCAACCTCTGAGCTAGCAGCCTCAACTAGTGGTGCCCGAATGAAAACCGCGTGATAGTCGGGCTCACCTATCGCAGGGATGTGTAAGTCAATTTCGAACGAATCGACCTGGCGACCAAATGCATTGCGCTTTGCGGTGATGTTTAGGCCACCGATTGTTTCTTGATCTGGGCGGCCATCGGAAATTGAATCTGAAAGCATAATCAAGCCCGCACAGGAGCCATACATGGGAATTTGACGACGAAGCTCACGTAACGGACCGAACAGATGATTCTTTACGGCAAGGATGCTCATAGTCGTCGATTCTCCACCAGGAATAACCAACCCAGCGATGCCCTTTAACTGCTCCGCTGTTTTAACTAGTCGAACATCGACGTCTAACTGTTCTAGGCATCGCGCGTGTTCTCGCACGTCACCTTGGATTGCGAGAACCCCAATTACTGGGGACATAGCAACTACCAGCCGCGCTCAGCCAGGCGATGAGGCACTGGGATGTCGGAAACATTGATTCCGACCATGGCTTCGCCTAATCCTCTTGACGCCTTTGCGATCTCGTCTGGATTATCGAAATGAAGGGTAGCCTGCACAATCGCGTTAGCACGTTTAACTGGATCTCCGGACTTGAAGATTCCTGAACCTACGAAAACGCCATCCGCACCAAGCTGCATCATCATCGCTGCATCAGCTGGAGTTGCAATACCACCGGCAGTGAATAGCACAACTGGTAACGCGCCCTTCTCGGCAACTTCACAAACTAATTCGTAAGGAGCCTGAAGTTCCTTGGCTGCAACATAAAGTTCGTCTTTGCTCATTGACGAGAGTCTGCGAATCTCGCCCTTGATTGTGCGGATGTGACCGGTTGCGTTTGAAACATCGCCAGTTCCGGCTTCACCCTTGGAACGGATCATGGCAGCGCCTTCATTAATGCGACGAAGTGCCTCGCCAAGATTAGTTGCGCCACAAACGAAAGGAACCGTGAAAGCCCACTTATCAATGTGATTGATGTAATCGGCTGGTGTTAAAACTTCTGATTCATCGATGTAGTCCACGCCTAGGCTCTGGATAACTTGCGCTTCTACAAAATGACCAATGCGTGCCTTTGCCATTACAGGGATCGATACAGCCTGAATGATTTCGTCAATCATGTCGGGATCTGACATGCGAGCAACGCCACCCTGCGCACGAATGTCAGCTGGAACGCGCTCAAGTGCCATAACTGCAATTGCACCTGCATCTTCAGCAATCTTGGCTTGCTCTACGTTAACAACGTCCATGATGACGCCGCCTTTGAGCATGTCTGCCATGCCGCGCTTGACGCGAGTAGTTCCGGTTACGCCTGTGCCTGTTGCATCCGTTGCCATGTTTATCCTCGTTGTGGTTCTTAGGTTTCCCCAAGTCTAGCGAGCCACGGGGGTTTTGCTAGTTGGATAGGGCACTTGGAATCTGGACATCTAAATCCACTGGCACAGGCAGTTTGGCTCGGCCGGCCAGCCGGAACACCCGAACTAACAACTGGCTTCGAATTTCTAGGCAGTCTCGCACGGCATCTGAGTGAAATTGATGGCTCATTTTGATTCGCTCTGATACCTGCAGTAACTCGTCGAGCAAGAGCGAAGCGTGTTGGTTGCTACGAATTTCTTCGACTTCTTCAGGGTCGCTTAGTGTCATAAGTAAAACGTTTGCTAGCTCATCTTCGGCCTGAGTCCATTTCGAGAGGGCCGTTTCGGGTGAGACTAAAGATTCGTGTGCGGCCTGTCCCCAAAGAACAGCTAGCGCTGGATCTATCCCTGGAACCCCTGCGAGCTCTGCAACGATTCCCCCACGTCGCAACAATTGACCATGTAGCGCAAGTTCCGTTACTTCAATTCGATGATGCAGACGATCTAACCGACCAGCTTGATATGACAGGAACCAAACTGCGAGCGCTACGGCAACAATTATGAATACAGATTGATTGTTCATCAGTCATTCCTAGATTCAGGTGTGATGCGTCCTCTTCCGAGTCGCCCGATCATTTGCCCGGTTAAGTCTGGTTCTACTTTCACACCTGGGACTCGCACGGATTCGTACACATCAACTATTCGCTTTGCAACTACAGACCAATCAAATTCGGCTGCTCGAAGTTTTCCTTGATGGCATAATTCTGCTCTCTTCGAAGCATCACCGAGTAAATCACAAATCACTTTCGCCAAGTCATCTGGATTCTCATTTTCAAAAGTGATTCCCGCTTTGCCATGATCCAGCACTCTCTCAAATGCTTCGAGGTCACTAGCTACTACCGGAGTTCCGGTAGCCATAGCTTCGAGTAACACAATTCCAAATGATTCGCCACCAGTATTTGGCGCAACATAAATTGTTCCAGACGCCAAAACACTCGCCTTATCCTGCGGCGCAATCATTCCTAAGACGGTTACGCCCACTCGATCACTTGGCGAAAGATTCCTTAAGACTTTCTCTGGCTCGCCTGGGCCAGCAATCAAAAGTCGCAGACCTGGATAACTTCGTCGAATCTCTGGATAGGCATCAACCAAAACAGATAGCCCTTTACGAGGTTCATCGCCTCTCCCCAAGAAAACCAGTGAGAGATTTGCTCCCGGCCAACCAAACATTGGTTTGGAGTTGTCAAACGATGCAAGGTCGACACCATTAGGAATTACCACTGCGTCGCCACCAACATGCTTGATCAAAGTTGCCCGAGCCGCTTCACTGACAGCAATTCGGGCGGAAACTTTCTCCATCGCGGTTTGCGCGAGTTTTGAAAGCGTCAACATCATTCGCGACTTCTCCATGGAGGAATGCCAGGTTGCAACTATTGGGCCTTTTGCAGCCCAACAAGCTAAAACCGAAAGGCTTGGTGCAAGTGGTTCATGGACATGAAGCACATCGAACTCGCCTTCCTCAATCCACTTGGAAACCTTTCGCGCAGCAATCGGGCCAAAACTTAATCGGGCCACCGATCCGTTGTATTTGACTGCTCTGGGCTTTCCGGTGGACACCACATAATCCGGTAGCAATTCATCAAATTCCGCAGGCGCTAAAACGCTTACGAAGTGGCCCATCTGAATTAAGGCTTCAGCTAAATCGGCGACATGCGCACTAACGCCACCTGGAACATCCCATGAGTACGGGCAAACGATTCCTATCCTCATAGCCGCTTACTTCTTACTGGTTCACCTGTGAATAGATCCGGCCAAATTGGTTGTAATTGATGCCAGTTCTCAACATGCTCTCGAATGTGCACTTCGAAATTTGCTGCCACTTGCTGGGTGATTTCTTGAGCGCGCCGAAGCCGGTCACGCCCTTGAACCGGACTTCGATCAAAAACGACTTCAGGATCAAAGGTAATGACGAGCTGCTCGCCGTCATACCAAGTAGCACAGGTAAACAGCGGTCTTCCAGTATCAAGAGCTAGCAAAGCTGCACCAATTGGAAGTGGTGCGCGATGACCAAAGAAGCTAACGCCCATTCCACTTTTTGCGACATCTCGATCCCCTAGTAAGGCAACTAAGCGACCTTGATTCAAATGATCTCGCAAGAATTCATAAGTTCCGCCCTCGCCCTTAAGTGGCATGAGCGTTATACCTCTATCGGTTCTTGCTTTTAAGAACTTCTGGAAGACGCCTTCCGGTCGCAGCCGTTCTGCGACTGTGACAAGTGACCCAAAGTATCGTGCAGCCCAGGCACCCGCCCAATCCCAATTTGCCAAATGAGGCAAAGTCAAGACTGCCCCTCCTGAGTTCAACGCCTCTAGAACTTCTTCGGCATTTTCGGATCGCACTTTCCCTAGCAACTGCTCATCGTTCCATCTAGGAAGCATGAAAGTTTCACAGTAATAGCGCATATAGCTTTTCATCGCCTGCAAACTTAGCTCGCGAACTCGATCGTCATTCAATTCACAATCTAGAACCCGCGCGATATTCAATTCAAGTTGCTGAACTGAGGAGCCTCTTCTACGCCAAACCATCTCAGCGGCTTTATCGAATAAATAAAACGCAGCTTTAGTTGGCATTATCCAAAGTGCATTCCAACCAAGCCAGAAGCCGAGGTCGACTAACTTTGACTTCAAGACTTCAACACCAACTGATTACGGACAAAAAGCAATCTCTGGAAAACCGTGATGGTTGTGACGACTGCAAGCAGAATTAGCGCATAAAGCATTACATCGACATAGAAACCAGTGATTAGAAGCGACACCCATAGAATAATGTTTCGCTCTGCGCGTTCAGCGATACCGACTTTACATTCAGCATCTAATGACTCAGCCTTAGCTCGAATGTACGAAGTCATCAAGCTCATGACCAATGAAACAATCGCTGCGCCAACCATTAATTGTTTGTGATCTGTACCTGAATTGACATAGAAGAATATCAACGCACACAACACGGCTGAATCTGAGATTCGATCTAACGTGGAATCTAAAAAGGCGCCCCATGAGCCGGCCGTTCCCAGCATTCGGGCCATGGTTCCATCCAGAAGGTCGACCAAACTAAATGCGCCATAAAGAATCGCTCCAACAAGGAAATTTCCTTGAGCCAAGAACACAGCCGAAATAACAACAGTTGCTATGCAGCCAAACCAAGTAATGCCATCCGGTGTGATCTTAAGTCGCAATAGGAACCTGGCGATTGGGTCGATGAATCGCGCTACTAAACGACGCGCATTCGCGTTATCAAGCACGTTCAATACCTCTACAGACATTTGACCGCTACGATTCGTAGGGATATGACGATGTTACATAGTGACGGCCAACGCACCGGGTACCCGCACGTTCTAATCTATGTGATTACGTCAGAAACCTCGGATCTTGCTCAAGTTTTCGCAGACATTGGGGCTGACTCTTGGGTCGAAGAATCTCATGTAGCCACCTTTAAAAAGTTTCCCAATTTAGTTGCGATCGTGCATCGGCCATCACAGACTGACACAAGAATCCTTGAGTCTTGTGACGCACTTGTCGTTTCATTGGATGGTGCGGCTGGTGTTGATCCGAGAATCATTGAGATGTGGTCGAATGCACGCGACATAACGCTGCCGCGTCACATCCTTGCCTTCAATGTTGTTCATGGACGAGCGGATTTTGATGAACTTTGTGCAATCGCGAGTCGAGTCTTGGAGCCTGATTTGCTAGTGCGCTACTTGCCGATTGATTCTGATGATGAGCTTTCATTGACAGGTGTGTATGACATTCTCACTAGCGAAATTCATGCGCTGATTGATTCCCAGTGGATTACAAAGGCTGCTGACCCTGAACACATAGCAATCACAAGTTCAGCCCGCGAAGACTTATTCGACCAATTAGCGTTTCTAGGTTTGGACGACTCAACCCTGGAGAATCACCAAGCAGGTTTACCAATTAGCGTTACGAAGTTGGAGGGCGCCTGGTCGCATCCCGATGTGGTGTCAATCACGCCAATCGACGATGGCATCGGCGTAGACATACTTTCGAATTGGCTTGGCACCCTTAAACCAATTTGGATTCCTGTGCTTTCAGTTGATGACTTAGCTTGCGAAGTGAATGAGACCACAAGCCGAGTGGGCATCGCGATAACCGAACAGGTTGCTCGAATGTGGGGTCCCGACGTCGAAGCTCAGCTATTTGAAACCGTTTCTGCAGGTAAGCAGGGAATAGAACTAGTGGCTTCTACTCCAGTTGCAATCCTTGCCATTGGTTTAACGCCAGGAAGCACCATTTCTGATGAGAATTTCGAAGCGGTTCTAGTCGCTCCAACTTTCTGACAGCAATATCCGAGTTTGTTCTATCAACTCTGGCAAGACTTTAGTGCCACCTACTATCGGCATGAAGTTAACATCACCAGCCCAGCGCGGAACAATGTGTTGATGAATGTGGTCAGGTACACCTGCGCCAGCAACATTTCCTTGATTGATTCCAATGTTGAATCCGGCAGCATTCGAGACAGAGCGTAAAGTTCTCATCGCCTGCGAGGTAAGTTCGCTGACTTGAGCCTGTTCTTCAGAACTGAGTTCGTCGTACATTGAAACGTGGCGGGTTGTGCAAACCAGCAAGTGTCCGCTGTTGTACGGATACTTATTCATAACCACGAACGCGGCGCTTCGTCTTACGACAACTAGCCCATCAACGTCTGAAGCTTTTTGCGCCTTGCAAAACGGGCAAGTTGCTCCATCAAACTTGCCGGCCTCATCCACTAAATATTCTTTGCGATGTGGCGCCCAAAGTCGGTCCCAGGCATTGGGGCCACGTGGATCAGTTGACACGAATAACTCAGATTTGGACGCGAGCGGAAACAATCTCGACTATCTTCTTGATTGCATCGGCTACGGGAACGGCATTTTCTTGGCTGCCATCTCGGTATCTAAAAGAAACCGCACCTGCTGAAATGTCTTCGTCTCCTGCTATCAGCATGAATGGCACTTTTTGAGTCTGAGCAGTCCGAATCTTCTTCTGCATTCGCTCGTCCGATCCATCAACCTCAACGCGGATTCCTTGCGCGCGAAGTTGTGCTGCAACATCCTCGAGATAATCGACGTGAGCGCCTGCAATAGGAATTCCCACAACTTGAACGGGCGCTAGCCACGGCGGGAACGCTCCGGCGTAATGCTCAAGCAATACACCGAAGAAGCGTTCGATCGAGCCAAACAATGCTCGGTGAATCATAATTGGACGACTACGGGTGCCATCGGAGGCCTGATACTCCAGCTCAAAGCGTTGCGGAAGTTGGAAGTCAACCTGAATTGTCGACATCTGCCAGGTTCGGCCAATTGCATCGCGCGCTTGAACCGAGATTTTTGGACCGTAGAACGCAGCACCACCTGGATCAGGCACTAACTCCAGACCAGACTTTTGCGCTGCCTCAGCCAAAGCTGCAGTTGCTTGCTCCCACTCAGCTTCAGTGCCGATTGACTTCTCCGGATTTCGCGTTGATAGCTCTAGGTAGAAATCATCCAAACCATAATCGCGAAGCAAATCTAAAACGAAACCTAGAAGGTTCTGCAGCTCGCCGCCCATTTGCTCCGGCGTGCAATAAATGTGAGCGTCATCTTGCGTCATACCTCGAACACGAGTTAGACCATGGATCACGCCTGAACGCTCGTATCGATACACCGAACCGAACTCAAACAATCGCAACGGTAATTCTCGGTAAGAACGCCCACGAGACTTAAAGATCAAGTTATGGAATGGGCAGTTCATTGGCTTGAGGTAGTAGTCCTGGCCCTGTCGCTTTACCGTTCCGTCTTCGTGCAGCTCCTCATCAAGGTGCATCGCAGGGAACATGCCTTCGCGATACCAGTCCAGGTGACCTGACTGCTCAAACAGCGCACCCTTTGTGATGTGCGGCGTGTAAACGAACTGGTAGCCAGCACTTTCGTGGCGCACGCGTGAGTAATCTTCCATCTGGCGACGAATGATTCCGCCCTTTGGATGGAATACAGCTAAACCAGATCCAATTTCATCCGGGAAAGAAAACAGATCGAGGTCGACACCAAGACGCCGGTGATCTCGCTTTTCGGCCTCTTCCAGCATGTTCAAGTACTGCTTCAAACCATCTTTAGTCGGCCATGCGGTGCCGTAAACCCGCTGCATCGATTCATTCTTTTGATCGCCAAGCCAATAAGCGGCCGAAGTACGCATCAACTTGATAGCTCGAGCGTCTATGTAGCGAGTATCGGGAACATGTGGGCCGCGACAAAGATCGCACCAACGCAATTCACCGCTACGCAAATCGATGTTGTCGTAGATAGTTAGCTCGCCGCCGCCAACTTCCATAACGTCCTCGGACATCACAGTTGCATCTTCGTCGGCACCTAAAAGACGAATCTTGAATGGCTCATTACTTAATTCGGTTCGAGCGGATTCACGATTTGTAACGCGTCGTGAAAACTTCTGGCCTGAGTTGATAATCTCAACGCATTTCTTTTCGATTGTTACTAGATCGTCGGGTGTAAAAGTACGTGTCGTTCCAAAGTCATAGAAGAAACCGTCTTTGATTGGTGGGCCAATTCCAAGTTTTACGTCATCAAACACAGCCTGGGTGGCCTGAGCCACAATGTGGGCCACACTGTGGCGCAAAACTGATAGACCCTCGGGATCAGTGATCAAAATTGGTTCGACGATATCGCCATCGTCAAGAACGTGAGAAAGGTCAACTACTTCCCCGTTAACTCTGGCAACTACAACTTGGCGCGCTTTATCGCCAACAACGTCATATGCGCAGGCTCCTGCCTCAATCTCAGTTGAGACTCGATCGGCTCCGACTAAAACGTGGGTCACGGAAGTTTCCTTTTCAAACGTTAATAACCAGAGTCTACGCGAGCGAAAGCTAAAGAAGAGATACCTGGCTCCTCATTAGCGCTAGACATTCAACTAGATCTCGAAGTTGAACAGGTTTTCAATCGGAACCAAGATTGGTTCAAAACCTCGCATAGTGGCTCCCCACTTGGCCCAGTAAGCATAAGCAATGGCGACCAGCACAAATGTGACAACCAATATCACTTTGCTTCGCTTGGCACGAAACTCGTGACTAACAATCACACGGGCAATTTGCGATGAAAACTGTCGAACTGGATTAAGGATGCGTTGTGCCCAAGCGTATTCCGTTGCCAAAATAATTAGTCCGAAAAAGATAACTGCCCAGCCCGGACCTGGGAACAGCAGGAAGAACAAACCCAGGCCAACGATGGTGAGTCCGAAAATCAGGATTACGCCACGCCAAGTTGTGTCCAAAGCACGATTTGAGCGAATGGAATTTCGCCGCTGCATGTACCTGCTGTACATCCGATCACTAAATGAAGCGTAAACCTTCACGTCTTCGTCTGTGTTCATGGGTTTAAATTCTCAGCTCTCTGGGTTAAAAACATTTTACCCAGTTGTTGCGTAAGTAATCCGATTTCTAGTTTTCGCCGATCGACAACCGTGTCACTGGAATCAAGTCTTGCCAGTTCTGTTACTGGGTGCACATCCCTGGTTGAGGAAGTTATAAATATTTCTTGGGCACTCCATAATTCCTGTGGGTCTACATCTCGCTCAACAACGTCAAAGCCAGATTCACGGGCTAACTCGATGACTAAATCTCTGGTAACGCCCCTTAACAATCCACTGGCTTCCGATGGTGTGACAATCTGGTCATCTTTGACAAAGAAAATGTTCGATCCGGTGCCTTCGCATAATCGCCCTGAGGTATCGCAAAAAACAGCCTCGGAAAATTCATGACGCTTTGCTGCAGCCAAAGCATAAACATTCTCGGCATACGAAGTCGTCTTCAATCCGGCCAGTGGCGAATTCTCATTTCGGCTCCAAGGAACCAAAAGCACTGCCGTGCTTGCTGGCCAGGCAGACTGTTCGGCCAGTGAAATCACCATCGTGGGTTCGCTCGAAACTCGATCTGAACCTAATGGTCCGGATCCACTAGTCAGCGTTACTCGCACTCTTCCAAAATCAATCTTTTGATTGCCTGAAAGGACTTGAGTAACGCCCTTGGATATCAGCTCAATGTCTGGTGCTGGCAGACCCAAACCAGTTGCAGACTTAGTTAAGCGCGCAAGGTGTCTGTCAAGGGCAAAGACTTTTCCATCACTCACCAATAAGGTTTCGAAGACACCATCGGCAACCGTAAAGCCGTGATCTAACACGCTAACTTTTGCATCAGCGATCGGCACTAAATCGCCATTTATCCAGTAATGCGAAACCGACATATTCCTAAGCCTACCTACGAGTTACTGGTAAAACTTGCTTCGGATGACGGGCTTGATTGTTCCTCAAGAGTCATGGCTGCAATAGACAACAAGCGCTGCGCCTTTAACTCAGTTTCGTGCCACTCTCCGGTCGGATCACTTGCCCAAGTGATTCCTGCGCCGGTCCCAAAGTGCAACGACTTAGCGCCCGAGTTGTAGCCTTGCCAAAAAGTTCGAATTCCAACTGCAAGCTCCGCTGTTTTTGCGTCGGCATCTACCCAACCAAATCCGCCGCAGTAAATTCCTCGAGTACTATTTTCGAGTCGGTGAATTACTTCGAGTGCGCTGCTCTTAGGCGCGCCACTTACCGAACCAGGAGGAGACATGGCTGCCAGGATCTGGCTCCAACCAGTGTCTTTCGGCAAAGTCCCTTCAACGTCGGAAACTAAGTGAACTAAACCAGGATGTTGTTCCAACCTCAATAGGTCCACAACTTTGACGGATCCCGATTCACAAACTTGACCAAGATCATTTCGAACTAAGTCAACAATCATGATATTTTCTGTCTGATCTTTTTCAAGCAGTTCATCTGCGATGCGCGCAGTTCCCTTAATCGGACTTGTTCTCAAGGTGTGCTGGTTTCGAGAAAGAAAAAGTTCTGGCGAGGCACTGACAATCCGAACGTCTGCTTCCAAGCCAGATACCGATGCTGGGACTTGAAGAGCACTCAGAAACGGTGCGGGGTTGTGTTTCGCTAGCAGATTCCACAGCGCGACAACATTTACGTCCTGAGTTATCGGTGCGCTCAGCACTCGGCACAGATTTGCTTGATAAACCCAACCTCTTGCGATGTCCTGCCTTATGCCCTCAACGGCATCAACATAAGCAGCTTGGGATAGCGAAGAACTCCAGTCGGAATGTGGGATTGCTACGTGAGTTAGATCGTGACCAAGTTCTACCAAGATCTCTAAATCGATCGGTTGCAAACCCTCGAATCTAAAAGCCTGAAATTCGCCCTCAAATGTATGGGTCACAGCCCACCAACCTTCACCGTCTAAACGGCTTACATCGGTTGTGGCTTCTATGAAATTAGTAGCCATAAAGTTGCCAAATATTGCAACTGCCAGGGCCGGTTTCATAACTACACCCTACGAACCTACTTGGGCTGACTTTGAACCCATCCCATAATTGGGCTAAGGTAACGAGGTCAGGCCTAGCCTGTACGCGGATGTGGCTCAGTGGTAGAGCATCACCTTGCCAAGGTGAGGGTCGCGGGTTCGAATCCCGTCATCCGCTCGGAAGAGCTCACATTGGGCTACCCCGGTGGAGTGGCCGAGAGGCGAGGCAAGGGACTGCAAATCCCTGTACACGGGTTCAAATCCCGTCTCCACCTCGTAAGTGCACGAACTCGTAAGTAAACCAAAACTGAACATCCGTTTCACAACGGTCGATTGGCGCAGTTGGCTAGCGCGCTTCCTTGACATGGAAGAGGTCACAGGTTCAAGTCCTGTATCGACCACCATAGTTTTTACGACGTCAGGAAATTAGATGTTAGATCTGCAACTGGCGACACTTCCTGAAATTGCCGCCCATTATCAATCCGATGAAATCAATTGGATCAGGGCAAACATGATTGTTTCTCAGGACGGTCACTTTGTTGGTGCCGGAGATTCCTCACGTGACCTAACCGGGGAAAGCGATCTCAAACTACTTTTGTTGCTTCGTGCCTTGTCAGACGCAGTTTTAGTTGGCGCAAATACTGCACGTCAAGAAAGTTATCGTCAGCCTAGGCGACGTGAAGAATTCACGTTCTTAAACCGACCAGCACCTAGATTGGTCATTGTCAGCGCAAGTTTAGATTTTGACGTTGCTTCGAATCTTTTCCATGGTGGTGAGCATCGCACTCTCGTGATTAATGCTGGCGAAGGTGTACCTAGTAAAGACCTACTAGAAGTTGCAGATGTTGTTTCAGTGCAGAGCGATCAGAATTTTGCTCAGTCCCTTGTGCAGGCGCTTGCTAGCTTGAACCTTCTAAAGATCACTTGCGAAGGCGGTCCAACCTTGCTAACTAAGTTGTTGGATGCCCAGATGGTTAACGAATATGACCTGACTATTTCTCCAATTACAGTTGGTGGCACTGCGCAATGGCCTGAGGCACTACCCCGAATTACGGATTGGATTGAAGTTGATAGCGCCAGTTCAGGAGATTTCGAGTTCAAAAGACTTTTGCGACACAGCTAACGAACTTCTGCACTCGCCCGAAACGACTCGTTGCCTTAGCCTTTGACTATGAGCGAAAAGGTAATCAAGTCCGATGAGCAGTGGCGTTCCGAGCTAAGTCCTGAGGAATACCGCGTACTACGAGAATCCGGAACTGAAGCTCCGTTCATAGGTGAATACACCGACACTGAAACCAACGGCATTTACGCTTGCCGGGCATGCGGCGCCGAACTATTCCGAAGTGACGCAAAATTTCACAGTGGCTGTGGCTGGCCATCATTTTTCACACCTCTGGCAGCAGAGTCGGTGACTGAAATCAAAGACATGTCACACGGAATGGTGCGAACCGAGATTCGATGTGCCGCATGTGACTCTCACCTTGGCCATGTCTTTGAGGGTGAAGGCTACAAAACACCGACCGACTTGCGTTATTGCATCAATTCAATTTCGATGACGCTAATTTCTGACGAATCCTAAATCGCTTCGACTTAGCCCAGAGAAATAAGTGCTACGCCACTGAATGTAATAGCGATGCCAAGGTACTGCACTGGCATCAACCGTTCTTTGTGAATCCACCAAGCCAAGATCACCGTCACGATTGGGTAGAGCGATCCAAGTACCGAAACAACAGACAGTAGACCCAAAGATGCTGCAAATGCGAAAAGCACATTCGCGCCAGCGTCCGTCATACCAATCGCAGCAAGTAACGGAACATCTTTCTTGACCAGTCCGCCAATTGAACGCAGTGCGAGTGCGACGACGAAAACGATTGAAACTTGAGTTGCTCGCATTGCAGTGATGGTCATTGTTGGATTTATTTGTCCACCCTTAGCCATGAAGTAAACACAAAAGCCGAAAGTGAATGCCGCAAAAAGCGCCAAGAAGACCGGTCGTGAATCTACCTTGCCATTTAGTTCTGGACCGCTGGCCAGGATCACGCCGATTAATGCAACAACGATTCCAGCAACTTGCAAACTTCCGGGGCGTTCACCTTGCACTAGTCCAATAGTCACTGGCACAACGGCACTTAGGGACGAGATCGGTGCGACGATTCCCATCTGCCCAGTTGCCAGCGCAGTGTAAAAGCCAACTAGCCCAAGTAGTCCCATGGCGCCTGCAATTGCTCCGTTGATCCAAACTGTGGTGTCTAAAGTCCAGACACCGAGCACTAGTGCCAAAGCTGAAACAAAAAATAGACCGAAAGATTGCGAGCCACCGATTACGGCTATCGCTTTGCGACGCTTGCTTAGAGTGCCACCTAGAAAATCAGATAGACCCCAGACCACACTTGAGAACAAAGCGAGAATAATCGGCATTCCGTCAGCCTAACTGACCGCGCGCCTATGCCAACAACCTGCACATTATTCATATGCTTATAGGAAATGAATTCTTCTGGGGTGGGTGCAACAAACGTGGACGTTTGGCAGAGTGCCCTTGATAGTTTGCAAAGCCCAGTATTGCGGGCTGAATTCGCACTTGAAGAAGTTCCTGCTCCCCAGCGCTTAGCCCCCCACAGCATTGCGTTAGCAGTTGAAGCCGTGGATTCAGACGATGAAGAACTAGCCGTAGGGCGCTTTATTGTGTTGCATGATCCAGATGGGCAAGACACGTGGGATGGAACATTTCGAGTCGTTTCATTCGTGCGAGCCCCAATGGAATCTGATGTTGTAACGGATGACTTGTTCGACGAAGTCGCTTGGTCTTGGCTTACAGATGCGCTCGCGGATGCTGGTGCGCAGTTTCATAATGTGTCCGGAACTGTGACACGGACAGTATCTCGATCCTTCGCAGGCCTCGAAGATCGATCTACTGAAACAGATTTAGAAATTAGGGCGTCTTGGTCTCCTGACACTGAAGATCTATCTCTACATATTCAGGCATGGTTAGCTTTGGTCGAGAAAAGCTCCGGGCTAACGCCTCTTCCGGAAGGTGTTACTGCACTTTCTCGAAAGCGTTAGTAACTTTTATGTCCGAACAAATTGATCCCGTACAAAATTCAAACGAACCCGAAACTTCAGACACCACTGAAGTTGAAAGTGTTCGTATTACTGAACCTCAAGAGGGCCTACCGAGCATAGTTTCAACACAAGAAGAGCTAAGTGAACTTATTGCTGCGATAGCTCGAGGCTCTGGTCCGATTGCACTTGATGCAGAACGAGCATCTGGATTCAAGTACAGTCAGCGCGCGTATTTAATACAACTGCGCCGACAGGGCTCTGGCTCTCACTTAATTGATCCAATTTTGTTTCCGAACTTGAATCCCCTACAGGAGGCAATGGATGGAGTCGATTGGATTCTGCATGCCGCTTCACAGGACTTGGTTTGCTTAGCCGAAGTTGGACTCGTACCGACTGCAAATGTTTTCGACACGGAACTTGCTGGGAGATTGCTTGGTTTGCCAAGAGTCGGTCTTGGTCCTTTGATTGAAACTCAACTTGGTTATTCATTGGCAAAAGAACACAGTGCAGCAGACTGGTCTACTCGCCCACTTCCTGAGTCTTGGCTGAACTACGCAGCCCTCGACGTTGAGTTCTTGATCGAGTTGTGGAACGTACTGGAGCTAAAGCTACGCGAAGAAGGCAAGTACGACTGGGCAATCCAAGAGTTCGAACATGTGAAGATCAATACTCGGCCGAATGAACGTGTAGATCCCTGGCGGCGAACTTCTGGAATGCATGTGATTCGCAATCGACGCGATCTAGCAGTGGTACGTGAGGTTTGGTACGCCCGAGATGAAATAGCACGCGAGCAAGACATTGCGGCTGGTCGGATTCTGTCTGACTCACACATTGTCACTCTGGCAAACTCAGGGCTAACTAAAGCATCCGAACTTAAGACGCTTTCATTCATGCACCTTAGGAATGTAAAGCGACATTCGGAGCTTTGGATCTCGGCCGCACTAAAGGCACATAGCTTGCCTGAAGAAGAGTTGCCAGCACTCAAACTTCCGGTAACTGGACCACCTGCGCCAAGGAGCTGGGAAGTGCGCAACCCACAGGCCTGGCGCCGTCTCGAGTTTGCCCGCGGACAACTGTCCGCGTTAGCGGACAGCAAGGGTCTTCCAGTTGAGAATCTGATGACGCCGGACACAATTCGACGAGTACTTTGGTCTCCCCCAGACGATGCCGAAATGTTGCGTCAATCCCTTGCTGAGTTTGGCGCTCGCCCATGGCAAGTCGAATTGGTTGGCCCGATCTTAGAAGCAGCATTATGGGGTCTTGCCCGGAGTGAAACTAACGAACCGTAGTTTTTAATTCTTGCTCAATTGAGTCTGCAATACCTTGAGCATCAAGATTCAACTTACCCAGGATGGATTTGCGGGACGCATGATCCAGGAACTTCTTTGGAATACCCATGGAAGTTACGCGGGTTGAGGCTTTAGCGGCTCGCAGCGCGCTGCCGATTGCTTCACCAATGCCACCATCAACCAATCCGTCCTCGATCGTGACGACGAATTCTCGTTGGGCCAGGCATTCAATTAGTTCACTTGCTACCGGTAGCACTTGGATCGGGTCCAATACTTCAACGGAGAATCCTCGTTCGCGCAAAGATGAAGCAGCATCAAGTGCTTGCGTAGCCATCCCGCCAATCGAAACGATTGTTACATCTGGGTTTGTCTCTGCAATCAGAACATCCGCAAATCCAAGTGACTGGGCCGCAGGAATGTCATTTGGGATAGCTCCCTTTGGGAATCTTATGACTGTTGGGTGATCAGATTTATCAACTGAGTCTCGCAGTGCCGAAGTTAAGCGAGCACCATCACGAGGGGCAAACAATTCAAGACCTGGCACAACGCGCAACAGAGCCATGTCCCACATTCCGTTATGACTTGCGCCATCATCACCGGTCACGCCTGAACGATCTAAAGCAAACGTTACGCCGGCGTTATGAAGCGCTGCATCCATGATCACTTGATCAATAGCTCGGTTCAAGAACGTTGCGTAAACGGCAATCACTGGGTGTAATCCAGCGTGCGCCATTCCAACTGCACTAGTTACGGCATGTTGCTCTGCAATTCCTACGTCAAAAGTGCGATCTGGGAACTTTCCTGAAAACGCATCAAGTCCAGTAGGTCCAAGCATGGCAGCGGTAATCGCCACAACGTCTTGGCGTTCACCACCGATTGCGACCAGTTCTTGTGAGAAAACCGAAGTCCATGACTTTGCAGCTTGAGTCAAAGGTTTTCCGGTGTCTGGATCCACAACACCTACCGCGTGAAAACGATCCGCTTCGTCAGTTTCAGCTGGTTTGTAGCCATGACCCTTTTCGGTGATCACGTGAACGATTACTGGTTTGCCGAAATCTCGAGCACGTTGCAACGCAAACTCTAAATTGGCGATGTTATGACCATCTACGGGCCCGATGTACTTCAAGCCAAGATCTTCAAATAGGCCTTGCGGTGCTACGAAATCCTTTATTCCCTTTTTCATGCCGTGCAAAGCATCATAAATAGGCGCGCCGACTACTGGTGTGCGCTTTAGTACTGATTTACCCCAGCCCAAGAACTTTTCATATTCTTTAGCGGTTCTAAGTTTTGCTAGGTGTCGAGCCATACCACCAATAGTTGGCGAGTAAGAGCGTTCGTTATCGTTAACAACAATTACAACTGATCGGTCTGATCCATCGGCAATGTTGTTTAGCGCTTCCCAGGTCATACCGCCCGTAAGTGCGCCATCGCCGACCACGGCAACTACGTGACGATCGGTCTCATCATGAATTTCGAAAGCCTTGGCTATACCGTCCGCGTAAGAAAGCGCGGTTGACGCATGACTATTCTCAATGACGTCATGGATACTCTCGGCACGACTTGGATAGCCAGAAAGTCCACCCTCTTGTCGCAAAGTTTCAAAATCATTTGCTCGACCCGTGACCATCTTGTGTACATACGATTGATGGCCGGTGTCCCAAAGGATTGGATCTTTCGGTGAATCAAAAACGCGATGTAAGGCCAAGGTTAATTCAACGACACCAAGGTTCGGTCCTAAGTGGCCACCTGTCTTAGTGACGTTTTCAATTAATGACGCCCGGATTTCAGCTGCCAGATTGTCGAGATCTTCCGGGGCTACGGCGCGCAAGTCGCTAGGGGAATTTATTCCAGGCAAAATAGCCACAGTCATGCCCCTAACTATCTAGTAAGTCTCCTAAGTCTAATGAGGACTTGGGATTTGCGCCTGACCGCAGGCAGCAAAATCCTTAGAGAATCGGGGCTTTACTCGAATTCAAGGCTTCAATAACGGCCGTAGCCGCGCTTAATTCAAGTGCCAATCTCGCGCCTTCATGCTCTAGAGCGGAAAGCAGATCTGTTAATGCTTCGGGAGACAAATTCGCAGTGGTTCGCGCGCTCCGATAGGCGTCCCTAATTGCTTCAACTTGATGCTCAAGCTGAAACATAGCAACATAGCCAAGCGCAGCTGGATGGGAACGGAAAATTTCGTAGGTGCGAAACTCCGATGGGCAGCGGTCAAGTAACCAAGCAGTGGCCTTCACTTCCCAACCAGATGCCCCAGCTGGGATTAGATCAGATGGCCAACTACTCATGCTTTAGCAAGTGAACGCAAAACGTACTGCAAAATTCCACCATGGCGGAAGTAATCGGCTTCCCCTGGCGTATCGATTCGCACGACCGCCTCGAAGGACTTCACTGAACCATCAACTGCTGTTGCGGTCACCAGAACGGAACTAGGAGTGGTTCCAGAATTCAACGCCACAATTCCGCTTACGCTGAATGTTTCCGTACCAACTAGACCCAAAGAGTCTGCGGTCTGGCCAACCGGATACTGCAGAGGTAGGACACCCATACCGATCAGGTTCGATCGATGAATTCTTTCGTACGACTCCGCAATCACCACGCGCACACCAAGCAATGCAGTTCCCTTTGCAGCCCAGTCACGAGATGAACCCGATCCGTATTCTTTCCCTGCCAGGATGATTAACGGAATGTTCTTCTCGGCCGCATTCACCGATGCTTCATAGATAGAAGTTTGCGGTGCTCCGTCAACTGTGAAGTCTCTGGTGAATCCACCTTCAACGTCCTCTAGCAATTGATTACGCAAGCGAATGTTAGCAAATGTTCCGCGAATCATGACTTCATGATTTCCGCGTCGGGATCCGTAAGAATTAAAGTCCGCTTTAGCAACCCCATTTTCCTTCAGGTACTTGCCAGCTGGACTATCTTCACGAATTGAACCGGCTGGAGAAATGTGATCAGTAGTTACCGAATCCCCCAGCTTTGCGAGTACTCGCGCGCCTACAACATCAGTAACAGGAACTGGCTCGACTGGCATGTTCTCGAAGTACGGTGGACGACGAACATATGTGCTCTTTTCGTCCCAATCAAAAGTTGCACCTGTAGGTGTGTCGAGATTTTGCCAACGTGAATCGCCCGCGAATACATCCTTGTAGCGCGAAGTGAACATTTCTGCATCGATCGAAGAATCGATAACTGCTGCAACTTCTTGGGCGCTCGGCCAAATGTCTCGCAGGTAAACGGGGTTCCCATTTGTGTCCTCACCAAGTGAATCATTCTGCAAATCGATTGCCATAGTTCCAGCAATTGCGTAGGCAACTACTAGCGGTGGGGATGCCAAGTAGTTCATCTTTACATCAGGATTAATGCGTCCTTCAAAGTTTCGATTTCCCGAAAGGACTGCAACTGCGGCTAAATCATTGTCTTGAATTGCAGAGCTTATCTCCGGCGCGACTGGTCCAGAGTTTCCAATACAAGTAGTACATCCGTAACCAACCAAGTTGAATCCCAATGCGTCAAGGTATTGAGTTAGACCGGACTTGTTGTAGTAATCCGTTACGACTTGTGAACCAGGAGCCAAAGTTGTTTTAACCCAAGGCTTACGAGTCAGTCCCTTTTCGACAGCCTTCTTGGCAAGCAGTCCTGCTGCCATCATTACGGATGGATTCGATGTATTGGTGCATGATGTGATCGCTGCGATAACCACTGAGCCGTGCGCAACTTCAAAATTGTCACCATTCAACGAAACGCTTCCGGTCTTGTGACGATCCTGGGTGTAAGTCTGAACGGCTGTTTCAAAGGCTGGTGCTGCATTTGAAAGCTCAACTCGGTCTTGCGGACGCTTCGGTCCTGCAATAGATGGCTTAACCGAACCGAGATCAAGTTCAATGTATTCGGAATACACCGGTTCAATTTCAGGATTGTGCCAAAGCCCTTGGGCTTGCGCGTATGCCTTAACCAAAGAAAGTTGGGACTCTGGGCGGCCAGTTAGTCGCATGTAATTCAAGGTTTCTTCGTCAATTGGGAAGATTGCTGCAGTTGAGCCGTACTCCGGACTCATGTTGCCAATCGTGGCGCGGTTGGCAAGTGACACCGCAGTAACGCCTTCACCGTAGAACTCGACGAACTTTCCAACTACGCCGTGCTTACGAAGCATCTCGGTAATTGTTAGAACCAAATCTGTGGCAGTTGTGCCTGGTTGCATTTGTCCAAATAGTTTGAAGCCAACAACTCGTGGAATTAGCATCGATACTGGCTGACCTAGCATCGCAGCTTCTGCTTCGATGCCGCCTACTCCCCAACCAAGTACGCCAAGACCATTGACCATAGTGGTGTGAGAGTCAGTTCCAACGCAACTGTCTGGATATGCCATGCCATTGCGAACCATTACCACTCGGGCAAGAGCTTCAATGTTTACTTGATGCACAATTCCTGTGCCAGGTGGAACTACTTTGAAGTCATCAAATGCATCCTGACCCCAACGTAAGAACTTGTATCGCTCACCGTTTCGCTCGTACTCAAGTTCCACATTCTTTTCTGCGGCAACAGAGTTGCCAAAGAAGTCTGCAATTACTGAGTGGTCGATCACTAACTCGGCTGGGGCGAGTGGATTAATGCGATTTGGATCGCCACCTAACTCGGTGAATGCCTCGCGCATTGTTGCTAGGTCCACAACGCAAGGAACGCCAGTAAAGTCCTGCATGATTACCCGCGCTGGAGTGAATTGAATTTCGTCAGTTGGCTCCGCACTCGCATCCCAATTGGCCAAAGTTTGAATCTGAGCAGCAGTCACATTTGCGCCATCTTCAGTGCGCAACAAGTTTTCCAAAAGAACTTTGTGCGTAAATGGCAGACGCTCACTGCCTGCTAAGGCATCGAGTCGAAAAATTGTAAATGACTGTCCATCAACAGTTAATTCGGATTGGGCCTGGAATGAATTGAGGCTGCTCACGAAGCTCCTAAAGTATCTTGACGTCAAGATAGATTCTACGCCAAGAGCTAGCGGAACTTGTTAGTTGGAGGTTAGAACCGCTCGAAAAGTGCAATGCATTCAACGTGACCCGTCATCGGGAAGGCATCCAATCCCACAAGCTGTGTCATGTTCCATCCTGCATCAGCAAGATACTTGGCATCTCTTCCCAAGGCACTTGGCTCACAAGCGACGTAAATGATTGAGCGCCTTGCAATTCGATCCAACTCGGTAACTACATCTAGCCCAGCGCCGGCTCGTGGCGGATCCAGAATCACCACATCAAAGTCTTCATCGATCTGAGTGATCCACTTAGAAACATCGGCAGTAATTAGGTCCATTTGAGGTAGGTCGCTGCAGGAGCGTCGAGCATCTCGCATTGAATCGATTACCGACTCCACTGCAACAACTTCGCCCTTTTCGGTCACATCGGCAGCAATACTGGCAGCAAACAATCCGGCGCCAGCATATAGGTCAAGCGCCTTCTCTCCTGGTTTCAAACTGGCAAATCTACGCACGGTTTCGACAAACACTCGTGGTGCATCTTTATGCACTTGCCAGAATGAGCCGGCATGAATTCGCCAACTGCGATCACCTACTGTTTCATCCAGCCATGGTCCGCCACGTTGATCAACAACAACGTGTTGTCCGGTGGAACTTTGTGCCGTACTTATATCGCCTCGACCAATGTGAACTTTGGCCTGGGCCAGTTCAACTGAACCTTCAACGGCAATTAAACAGTCATCAATTTCAATCACGGTGTGAGAGCGAGGCATTTTCATACCAACTGACACGTCGCCGATACGTGCATACCGATTCCGAGTCCGCCAACGTAATCCATCCTCGTTCGGACCTAATGCGATTACTTCAAAATCGTCTAATGGTTTTCCGTTGACGTGGGTTATGCCGCCGAGATGTGAAAGCTGTTCTCTAACAACTTCGCTCTTGAGACTTCGTTGATGCGAAAGGCTTACATGCTGCCAATCACAACCGCCGCATGCACCTGCGTAGTTGCACGGTGCCACAACTCGATGCTCACTACCCTCAATGACTTCAACAACATCTGCTCGTAAAAACTTCTTGCTTATGTCAGTAATTTCGGCTTTGACAGTTTCGCCAGGGATGCCATGGCGCACAAACACCACTTGACCGTTGTATCGGGAAATGCAAAAACCGCCATTGGCAACCTTGTCGATTACCAAATCAACGACATCACCGATCTTCACTACATCGGCGTCAGTCATTATTTCTCCCGGTCTTTTCTTTTGCACTTGATAGCAGTTTGAATGTTACAAATATTCCAAGTGCGAATAGTGGGTAACCCAAAAGCAGCTTTAGCGTGCCAAGTGCTGCGGTCTGCCCAAGTAAGAAGAGAGGGAACATGATCGCCACCCGAAGCCCAAAAATCAAAGCCCATAGCCAGGTAATTGTGCTGAACAATCGGTGCTCTTCGGGATTGTTGACCCAAGACATGTCGCGGCCGCGCATAGCTTGAATTACGTACCCCAATAGCGGTTTATGCACGGCGATACTGATCAAACAAACGCCGGCGTAAACCGCGTTGGTAATGATTCCAGGTAAAAAGAAGTTCTCAGCATTTCCAGTGCGCTGAGCTAGAAAAGCAGCAATCGCAATTCCCGCTAGACCAGAGACGACTTGGACTAATGATTGCTTACGAAGCAATCGCAAAACTGCCAATAGTGCAGCAGTTCCAACTGAGGCATAAAGTGTCGTTTCCAGATCTCGGTCGGTGACAAGGTAGACCAAAGTGAAAACCACGAATGGCAGGCCGGAGTCAATGACGCCCGCCCAGCCACCAAGTGCCGAAGCCAACAGTTCGGAATCATCCTTGATTTCAGAAACTATGTCTTCGTCAATTGGATCTGGATCAGCGTTGCTCACGCTATAACTGTAACCAGTTAACTTCTAATACTTTTCATCCACACTTACAGTCGCACTTGAAAGTTTGCGAACTTGCTCTCTGCGCCTGAATTAGCCTTCATGGATGCGTTATCGCCATCCGCTTCCATGTCTGGGCTACGCAAGGCTAGCCTCTCGCCTGGCGGCAATGGCTCGTCTCCGCGATGAACGACTAATTGAGCAATGAGATTGTTGATTTCAGTCACATCGCTTGGGCTCTGATTTAGATTTGCCAAAGCGCCGTCACCGCTAATCACAACTCGCACTAGCCAGCGCGTACCTCTTACGCCCAGAAACCTTACGGGCTGCACATGCGCGTTGCCATCCAAGTCCACGGTTGGCATAACTGCATGAATCTCGGTGCCGAATCTTCCCATTTCGACGCTGCAATCCACTTGTTGCTCGCTCAATCCGGCAACGATTGCATCGCGCATGATCGCCCAGTGATCCTCGTTGCTGGCTGATGCAAAAACCTGAACTTCAGCAATCGTCATATTGAGATGAAGCGATACGGACTTACCGATACCTGACCTTGGATCTAAATCTAAATGGACTTCGAGTCCAGGAATGTTGGGCACCAGGAGCGCGCCGAGATTAAGCATTGAGCTGGTATCTACTTCGTCAGATAACTCACGAATCTCGTCCATTACGTTGCTATCCCTGTCGAACCAAATCCCTTATCACTACGCTCCGTGTCATCAAGATCCTCGACCTGCAGGAACTTTGCAGTAGTGACTTCCTGGATTACCAGTTGGGCAATTCGACTACCTGCCGGAAGGCTCACAGTTTCAGTGCTATCTAAATTGATCAAGCAGATCTTTAGTTCACCTCGATAACCAGAATCGATTGTGCCTGGCGTGTTCACAATACTGATGCCGTGTTTGTTTGCTAAACCTGAACGCGGATGCACGAGTCCTACGTAACCCGCAGGCAAGGCAATCGCTACTCCCGTCGGAACAAGCATCCGCTCACCAGGTGCGAGCGTTACATCCTCAACGCAAACAAGGTCGGCACCAGCATCACCATCGTGGGCATAACTTGGCGCTTGAGCTAACTCGTGCAGCAACTTGAATTCGACCGCTATCTGACTCATGGGGCGATATCCAATTTGTTTACGTAATTAACGGCATTCGAGTCAGTTGTGGCTTTATCTAAATCTTCTTTACGACCATGCTTCATAAAGTGATCAATCGGAACTTGCATGTAAAGGGAACCTGCCTCAACAGCCAATGGGCCATCAGGCGAATTCAATCTGCCTTCAGCCGTTGACCAGATTTTTCGACCTTTGACTGCCTGCATAGTTGCTTTAATGTAGACACGAGTCCCGACGGGCACTGGAAGTCGATATGAAACCTCAAGATGTGCCGTAACTGCAGACGCCCGAATCAACCAGTTAGTTGCCCCAAGAGATTCATCAAAAGCTAAGGACAAGATTCCACCATGCGCGATACCCGGTGCGCCTTGATGGTGTTGCGTAACCTCAAACACCGCGCGAGTGGACATGCCTTCACCCGCTTCGATTTGGATGTGCAGACCTGTTGGATGATCTATGCCACATCCAAAGCAATTGCGATAGTGACTAGCGAGTGACTCCCCAGGTTTTGGAGCATCGACATGGCGCTGTGGAACTTGAGCATCACTAGGGATGCTGAGCGGATGAATCTCGCGACCAATTCGTTCCATGTTCTTTAGGGTATCGTTTCCGATAAGTTCGATATCAAGCAGTGACCCGTAAGTTCAAAGAAAGTTGTTTAATGACTTCCGAAGGTGTTGACGGCAAATCCCCTGTCTATAAAGAACGCCTTTGGCCTTCGCTGGGCATGTGGGTTTTCGCTTTCATCATGACAGCTTCGCTAGGGATCGCATATGGACGAGCTTATGGAAGTGATCTTGGAATAGTTGTCGGCATTTCTACATCTCTTGCCGTCGCACTAGGGATCGTCGTAAATACTCCGTTGATTCAAGTTGATGAGCTAAATTTTCGAGCCGATCGCGCACGATTGCCACTTCAATATGTAGGTCAGATTAAGCAACTTGATAATGTGCAATCTCGTCGAGCGAGGTCAACTGATGCAAACTCAAATGCATACTTTCAATTGCGCGGCGGAATTAAGAATTCAGTAATCATTGAGGTCACTGATCCAGAAGATCCTCACCCTTATTGGCAGGTCTCAACAAGAAGGCCTGCGGAGTTGATAGCAGCTCTAGTAACAGTCAAAAATCAGTAAGACTCGCCTAGCTAAGTCTGATTAAGCGCAATCAGCGCAGACGGGCTGACCCTTAACTTCTTTAGCTAATGTGCTGCGGTGGTGAACCAAGAAGCATCGAGAACAAGTGAATTCATCAGCCTGCTTCGGAATCACCATTACGGTAATTGATTCATCAGAAAGATCTGCGCCAGGCAATTCCAGCGATTCATTTAGATCAGCTTCGTCGGCATCGACACTTGAACTGACCTTCGAGGCATGCTGGGCTTTAAGGTTTTCGAGACTTTCCTCGTTTTCCTCTTCGTCCGTCTTTCTCGGGGCGTCGTAGTCTGTTGCCATTACGTGCTAATTCTCCTAGCGTTTTTGTGATGAAGGTTTATTCCATCGTGTCGGAATTTACTTCATGCAATGCCCTTGTTGAGCACCGCCCCTAGGTTAATTGATTCTTTTCATTTCTAAGGGATATCTGCGCGCATTTTCCGTATAAGTTTTTATGCTGTACGCGATAGTGGCTGGATCTGCTGCGCCTTCCTTGATCTTCGCGGGCACACCAACCGCAAGCGCGCCGCCTGGAACGACTGTGCCACCCAGTACTACGGCGCCAGCTGCCACTAACGCCCCGGTTTCCACGACAGCGTTATGTAGAACTAACGATCCAGAGCCCACAAGAGCTCCACTTTGAACAGTGCAACCTTCTAGGTGTGCGTTGTGGCCAACGGTGCATTCATCGCCCACGATTGTTGGTAACTCGGAAGTGCAATGAATTACGGAGCCATCTTGAATAGATGTCCGGGCTCCTATTTCAATGCGACTTGAGTCACCTCGCAGGACTGCGCAGGGACCGATGAACGAGAGTTCGCCAATCGAGACATCTCCAATGATTACTGCTTCTGGGTGCACAAATGCGCTCGGGTGAATGTTCGGAACTTTGTCACCGAATGAATAAATCGCCACGTTAATCCTGATCTGCCTGATTGACTTCAAGTATGGCAACTAAATGACCATGGATTGCAGGATTTGCCACGACAATCATGTCGTTTCCGATCGATTTGCCAAACAGTCCAGTTGATAACGCACCAGCTTCCCTAGCAATCAACTCTCCAGCGGCGTGATCCCAGGCGTTAACTCCTCGCTCGTAATAGGCGTCAAGAACTCCGGCAGCAACGAGGCACAGATCTATTGCGCAGGAACCAAGTCGACGAATGTCCGCCACATTTGGCAACACGTTTTGCAAAACTCGCGCTTGGCTTGCTCGTCTAGTGCTGGAATATCCAAAACCAGTTCCCACCAAAGCCTGGCTCAAGTCGCTACAACCAGAAACTGCTAACTCTTTTGGAACTCCGGCATCAATTACCCAAGAACCTAAACCTCGACTTGAGATATACATCTGATCCAATTCGGGTACAAAAACAACCCCAGCTAAAGCCTGTCCAGTGCTTTCTTCCATCAGCCCAATCGAAACGCACCAAAACGGAACTCGATGCAGGTAATTAACGGTGCCATCGATCGGGTCTATCACCCATTGAAATCCTGAAGTTCCGTCTTGATTGGCACCCTCTTCCCCCAAGATGGCGTCATTGGGACGATTTTCGTTGATTTGAGAAACTATGAAAGCTTCCGCGCGTTGATCCATCAACGTGACAATGTCCGTTGCTGTTGATTTGGTTTCAACCTGCAAGTCATCAGGACGATCCAAGAGAAGTTTGCCGGCGCCAGAGGCAATGCGCACCGCAAGCTCGAGGTTGGGATCGCTTGTAAGTTTGTTAAAGGAATCAAGACTTGCACTTGGCGGCAGAGAGGTCATTTCGATATTGTCCTGCCTAGGTGTTAAGTCTTGCGACACACCCCGCAACAACCCCGATTTTATTGATTTTTCCGCGAAAATAGGAGGGCATAAGCAATAGAAAAGGGTGGCCATGAAAGAGCTAATTTTTGTCGGACGCTCCGAAGACAACCTTGAACTTATCTTTATGGACGAAGACGGTGGCGAATTCGCAGTAGCCGTTGATGATCACATCCGTCGCAGTATTAATACAAATGACACCGCATCCGTCACCACCACAGATTCCGGCATCTCGCCGCGTGACATCCAGACGCGAATTCGTCGAGGTGAAACCGCTGAAGAGATCGCAGCCGAAGCAGGTGTGGATGTTGCGCGCATTGAACGTTACGCAGGTCCGGTTTTGGCTGAGCGCTCATACATGGCAAAGCGTGCATCTGAAACTTTAGTTCGCCGTCCACACGGTGAAGTTATTCTTGGAGAATTAGCAACCGGACAATTAGCAAACCGTGGCATCGATACTTTGACTTTAGTTTGGGATTCTTACCGACGTGATGACGCCCGTTGGACTGTAACCGTATCTTGGGCCAGCGGAAGCGGCGGCGGAATCGCAAGCTGGATTTACGATCCTTTAGCGCAAAGCATTGTGGCTCTTGATGACGAAGCTCGTTGGTTGTTTGATGAAGCCGCTGGCGTTAATGCCGCTGCCACAAAGGTTGAAGAAACAAAACCACGTTTAGTTGGACTGCCGACCGTTTCAGAACCAGTTGAAGAATTAGAACCACCAGCTTGGGCCGGTCCAGGTCATCCAACAATGCCAGTGCCTATGCCGGTTGCAACACCTACGCCGGCACCAGTCGTGGCAGTCGATGATTCACCTTCGTGGGACGACATCTTGTTCGGACACCGTCCGAACGACCAGTAAGCCCCCAAATAGTTAGCAAGGAATTCTCTTAACAATGGCTAAGCCCACTTCATCGAAACCTGCGCATAACGCTGGTCGGATCGTAGACATCGATGTTGCTAACGAAATGCAAGATTCGTTTCTTGAATATGCCTATTCCGTAATTTATTCCCGCGCCCTGCCGGATGCTCGTGACGGGTTAAAGCCAGTCCAGCGCAGAATCCTGCACACTATGGCTGCAATGGGATTGCGTTCCGATAAAGGACATGTGAAGAGTGCTCGTGTTGTCGGCGAAGTTATGGGCAAGCTACACCCACATGGCGATAGCGCAATTTACGATGCGTTAGTTCGCATGGCTCAATCGTGGTCGCTACGCCTTCCTTTTGTTGATGGGCATGGAAACTTTGGATCTCTTGATGAAGGCCCTGCTGCCTACCGCTACACCGAGGCTCGCCTGGCCAGTCCTGCAAGTGCGATGGTGGATTCAATCGATGAGGACACCGTTGATTTCGCGCCAAACTATGACGGTCGCGAACTAGAACCAACAGTTTTGCCATCGGCTATTCCAAATCTCTTAGTAAATGGCGCATCGGGTATTGCAGTTGGTATGGCCACCAACATGCCACCACATAACTTGCGTGAAGTTGTGGCAGCTGCCTCGCATCTGTTAGCGCATCCAAAAGCAACACTCGATGAGTTGATGTCTTTCGTTCCAGGACCTGACTTGCCAACTGGTGGCATCATTTATGGCCTTGACGGAATTCGTGAAGCTTACGAGTCTGGCAAAGGCAGTTTTAAAGTTCGTGCAAAAGTCGACATCGAACAGATTTCACCTCGCCGCCAAGGCATCGTGGTTCGCGAGTTGCCATATCAGGTAGGCCCAGAGCGAGTTATCGAACGAATTAAAGAACTTGTTACTAACAAGAAGCTTCAAGGTATCTCAGATGTCATTGATTTAACTGACTACGAATCAGGCTTAGAGCTAGTAATTGAAATCAAGAATGGATTTCACCCTGAAGCAGTGCTTGAGCAACTTTACAAACTCACTCCCCTTGAAGATGCATTCCACATCAACAATGTTGCGTTAGTAAATGGTCAACCCGTAACTCTCGGTTTGAAACCATTGCTTCAAGTTTTTATCGATCATCGCTTGCAAGTGGTTCGACGTCGTAGTGAGTTCCGCCGAGCTAAAGCCAATGATCGATTGCACTTAGTCGATGGTCTGCTAATTGCAATTCTTGACATAGATGAAGTCATTGCAGTCATTCGTGGCAGCGACGATACGGCTGCCGCACGCGAGCGATTGATGAACGTCTTTGATCTGAGCGAAATTCAAACAAACTACATTTTGGAAATGCCGCTGCGTCGCTTAACTAAGTTCTCTCGATTGGAATTGGAAAAAGAGCAAGACGAGTTGCGTGCCTTCATTGCTGACTTAACGGACATCTTGGAAAACGACAAACGCCTACGAAAAGTTGTCGGTCAAGAACTAACTGATGTAGCCAATAAGTATGGAGATGACCGACGCTCCCAGTTGCTTTCCGATGACGGCATAATTTCAGCAGCACTTCCAATTCCACTTGAAGTGAAGGATGATCCATGCTTCGTACTAATGTCGGCAACTGGCCTGTTGGCAAGAACCACTGGTGACACCCCGCTTGAACATGCAAAGAAACGAACCAGTCACGACACAATTCGATCCATGGTTCGCACCACTGCTCGTGGCGACGTCGGTATCGTGACCAGCTTCGGTCGAGTTATCCGCCAATCAGTTGTAAATCTTCCAGCACTAGCCGAAGGCGCAGCGCTATCCGCAGCTGGCGGCGCAGCCCTTAAGGAATACACAACTCTTAATAAGGGTGAAACTACAATTGCATTGATGGCACTAGACCAACCAGAATCCACTCTCTTTCTGACAACTGCGTTTGGCACTGTGAAACGAGTTGTGAATGACGTACCTGGATCTGCGGGCGACTGGAATGTGATCCGCCTCGATGAAGGCGACTACCTAGTTGGGGCGATCCAGTGCGAGGACGAAAGTGGCGAAGTTGTTCTGATCACCAGCGACGCTCAGTTACTGCATTTTGACGCTTCTGTAGTCCGAGCAACAGGTCGTCCAGCCGGTGGTGTAGTTGGAATTCGACTTTACGAAGGCGCCGAAGTCATCTTTGGCTCAGTTGTTGATGCGCATGATGAGTGTTTAGTTGCAACCGTTGGAGGCGAAGCTGGCGCTCTGCCAGGAACTGCCGCACATTCCATGAAACTAACTCCCCTAAGCGAATTCCCGGGCAAAGGTAGAGCAACTAGTGGCGTGCGTTGTCACAAGTTCTTATCTGGCGAAGACTTACTTGTTGCTGCCACTGCAGGTAACGGTCCGATTCACGCTTGCGGATCCTCAGGTGCTGCAGTTGAAGTACCTGACAAGCACGGCAAGCGCGATAGCAGTGGAACTAAGTTGCAAAAGCCAGTTGCTGCGGTCTGCGCATCACCGCTTAGCTAGCCAATTGCCTCTTCTCGCAACTATGCGAAGTAACGGATAAACTCGACGGTATGAGTGATGTCTTAGTAATTGGTGCTGGTCCTGCTGGTTTATACGCTGCGTATTACGCAGGCTTTCGAGGATTTTCAGTAACGGTTCTGGATGTCTTAACCGAACCTGGCGGTCAGATCACTGCCATGTATCCCGAAAAAGAGATCTTTGATATTGCCGGTTTCCCAGCCGTCAAAGGCCGCGATTTAGTGGACGGCTTGATGAAGCAAGCCGGCGCCTTCAATCCAAAGTTTGTTTTAGGCGAACGAGCCGAAGAGTTAGAAACTAGCGAAGAAGGTCCGGTCCGAGTGGTTACTGACAAGGGCACAGTAATCGAAGCCAAAGTTGCGATCATCACAGGTGGGATTGGTTCCTTTACTCCCCGTGAATTGCCAGCTGGAAATGAGTACGTTGGCAAAGGCTTGGTCTACTTCGTTCCCAAACTTGATGTGCATGCAGGTAAAGATGTCGTGATTATTGGTGGCGGCGACTCGGCGTTTGACTGGGCTTACTCATTGGCCCCAATCGCTAAATCGGTAACTCTAGTTCACCGACGCGATACCTTCCGCGCCCACGCTGCAACAGTTGACCAGGTGCGTGCCATGGGTGTCGAACTGATTATCAACTCTGAAGTCGAAAGCGTTGCTGGTGAAGCTTGGATTGAATCAGTAACCATCAAGAACAAGGATGGGGAATCTCGAACCCTGCCAGCCCAGACACTCGTAGCTGCTCTCGGCTTCATCGCAAACATTGGTCCAATTGCGAACTGGGGCATCGAACTAGAGAAGCGCCGAATCTTGGTTGACACGACAATGAAAACTAACTTGCCTCGGGTTTATTCCGCGGGTGACATCACAACCTATGTTGGCAAGGTTCCATTGATTTCCGTTGGTTTTGGTGAAGCCGGCTTGGCGGTAAACAATTCAGTGCCATACATCGATGAACATCAGGGTGTCTTCCCGGGTCATTCAAGCGGTGGCGGCGAGTAGAAATGCCAAACCAACCATTTCCTAAAGATGTATTCAGCGATGTGCTGGCTGCAAATCTTGAGTACGAAAAAGATTTCGAGAGCTCGCATTTAACCGGTAAAGCAGCGCAAGGTCTTGCAATCATCACGTGTATGGATTCTCGAATCAGTCCGCTAGCAATTGTTGGAATGGGACCAGGAGATGTAAAGATTCTGCGTAACGCAGGCGCACGCGTCACGGATGACGTTCTGCGAACCCTGGTATTGGCAACTTTCCTACTAGGCGTGAACCGCGTACTGGTAATGCCTCACACTGATTGTCGTATGGCCAGTGCCACAGAGCCTGAGATTCACGAAACCATTCTCAAGGATCATGGCGTCGATACTCGTAGCGTGGAGTTTAGAACCGTAAGCAATCCAATTGAGGCGCTGGAAACTGACGTAATGCGCATTCGTACTTATCCATTACTGGCTAGTGGCGTTGTAGTTGGTGGCGCTGTGTTCGATGTTAATACTGGCAAACTTCAAACGTACGACTTCTAGATAGGAAATCTAATGCCGTTCATTACTGTGCAATTGATCGAAGGACGCAGCGTCGAACAAAAGCATGCGTTGATCAAAGAGATATCTGAAGCAGCCATTCGAGTTCTAGATGCCGATCCCGACAACGTTCGAATCGTGATTAATGAAGTTACTGCCGATGACTGGGGTGTCGGTGGCGTACCTGTAGCCGTGAGTCGGGCTAAAAAACCTTAAACGTCAATCTTGGTGCGGTCTAGCTTGGCCGCGCCATCAATTATGAAATCTTTACGCGGCGCAACTTCGCTACCCATAAGCAATTCAAATACGTTCTCGGCAGATTTTGCATCGCTAACTGTGATCCGGCGGAGAGTTCGCTTTTCGGGGTCCATTGTGGTTTCCCGCAACTGAACTGCATCCATCTCACCCAAGCCCTTGTAACGCTGAATTGGTTCTTTCCAACGTCGACCTTGCTTGGTGAGGTCCTTAACAGTCGCAGCCATTTCTGCATCGCTGTAGGTATAGATGATCTCTCCTGGCTTCTTTGCAGCTCCGATTACTTCAATTCGATGAAGTGGTGGTACCGCGGCGTAGATCCGTCCTGCTTCAAGCAATGGAGTTAGATAGCGCTGGAACAGCGTCAAAAGCAAAGTTCGAATGTGCGCTCCGTCCACATCCGCATCCGCCAGAATAATGATCTTGTTGTAGCGCACTGACTCCATGTCGAATGATCTACCGGAACCAGCTCCAATTACCTGCAGAATCGATGCGCACTCATTGTTCTTCAACATGTCAGCAAGTGAGGCTTTTTGAACGTTAAGTATCTTTCCGCGGATCGGAAGTAGAGCTTGGAACTCACTGTTGCGCGCAGACTTAGCGGTACCAAGTGCGCTATCACCTTCAACGATAAACAATTCAGTTCGTTCGTTATCTTCACTTCGGCAATCTTTAAGCTTGGCCGGCAAAGTTGAAGACTCCAGCGCAGTCTTACGCCGCTGGGTATCACGGTGCTGACGTGCAGCCAGTCGAGCTCGGGAAGCGTTGGCAACCTTGTCCAAAACGATTCTGGTAGCCGGCTTAGCTCCTCTTGGTGGATTCGTGAACCAATTAGAAAGCTCATTGCTGACTACAGTGTTTACAATTTTTGCTGCCGCCGGCGTGCCCAGGATTTCTTTTGTTTGGCCCTCGAACTGCGGTTCAGCCAGTCTGACCGTTACAACTGCGGTCAAACCTTCTTGTACATCTTCTTTGGATACTGCGTCTTCGCCGGCTTTAAGCAAACGTTGTGCCTTTAACTGCTCATTAACTACTTTGACAATGGCGCGATCGAAGCCAGTGACATGTGTACCACCCTTTGGTGTGGAAATGATGTTCACATAGGACTGCAAAGTGGTGTCATAAGTGTTATTCCAAAGCAATGCAATGTCTACGCCAAGCTCGCGCTCTACTTCTTGCGGCGTCATGTGCCCTTGGTCATCAAGTACGGGAACAGTTTCGGTGAACTTGCCAGTTCCCTTAAGTCGAATAACCGGCGATACTGCTTCACCCGTTGTCAAGAATTCGCAGAATTCTGAAATGCCACCTACGTGAACAAACTCAGTTGTGCTATCGCTCTTTAAGCGATTATCTGTAACGACAATTGTTAAGCCTGGAACCAAGAACGAAGTCTGTCTGGCCCGAGCATGGATCTCGGTTAAATCAAAAGCTGCATCCGGTGTAAAGATTTGGGAATCAGCCCAGAACTTTATTCGAGTTCCGGTCGCGGTCTTCTTGGCTGGCTTGCCAGCTTTCTTTAAGCCACCTTGCTTAGTGAATTTGCCGGTCTCGTCCTTGCCAACGAATACACCAGGCGCTCCGCGACTAAAGCTCATTGCGTGAGTATTTCCAGAACGATCTACTTCAACATCTAAGCGGCTGGAAAGCGCGTTAACCACTGATGCACCGACTCCGTGCAGACCGCCGGAAGCCGTGTAGGAACCGCCACCGAATTTGCCGCCAGCGTGAAGCTTGGTCATGACAACCTCAACGCCTGTGAGCTTGGTTTTTGGCTCAACGTCCACTGGAATGCCGCGGCCGTTATCTCGAACTTCGGCAATCTGGTCGGAATGCAGTGTGACTTCAATTCGCGTGCAATGGCCACCTAGCGCTTCGTCAACTGAGTTATCAATGATTTCCCAGAGGCAGTGCATAAGTCCGCGCGAATCTGTGGAACCGATGTACATACCTGGACGCTTGCGAACCGCATCTAAGCCCTCTAAGACCGAGAGATCTGATGCGTTGTAATCACCTGCAACAGAGGTCTTTTTGGCTGCCATAACCCTTTAAGAATAGGCAGAAATTGCTGGTCTCTGGGGCTGCCACGCCGCTGCTAAGTGATCAGCATGTGCGCTTGTGAACACTTGCACCAGTGAACGCGAGAGCAATTAACTAATACGCCGGTAGTGAACCTGATCCAAGGTTGTCTGGTTTCGGCGTGTTAGAGAGCGAACTTTCTGAAATGATTGAACAATAGTCACAACGCGCGAAATGCTAACGAAGGAAATGGTGCCAGGATGAGTTCAACAATCACTCGTACTCCACTTACTGCTGCAGACCGCTGCGATCGTTGTGCCGCTCAAGCTCTTGTGCGCGTGTTCTTAGAGGGCGGCTCTGCCCTTCAGTTCTGTGGTCACCACTTCAAGGAGCACGAAGTTCGCCTCCGCGCGGTAGCTGTTGATGTTCAGGACGAAACTCACCAATTAGACGGCGTCTAAATTTCTCAATCGCCTACGACTTTGAAGGCGAAGGTGACGGAACTGCAGCCGGCGTGAAAGTCGCGTCGCCACTGGTTGTGATCACTTCAACCCAAGTCTTTCCAGGCGCCGGGTGAACCACATTTCCTAATGAATCAGTGAGTTTCATCTGGGATAGATCATCAGCTTTCGACCATGTTATGTCGGTAACAACGTTTCCAATGATCAAATGTCCCTTGCCAGTTCCGGTAACTACTGTGCGCGGAACATAACCCCCAGTTGAACCCTTGTAGCCAGCGTCGGTTTCAGTTGCTCGGATGATGACCAAACTCGTTGCTGATAATTGGTTACCACTAATTGCCATGTGTGGCTTCTTACCGTCATCGCGTAACCATAGTTTCGTTGCAGCATCCCAAGTCCAGTTTGGCTTTGACGCCATACTAAATTTCACAGCCACCTTTGTAATTTCGGTACCAGCAGGCGTAATTGCTTCCACTGGTTTTACAAAAAAGCCATCGGTCTTCGAAACTTTAGCTTTGCCACTGTCGATTACATCTTGTGGGTAGATGAATAAGTTATGTGGTTTGCGGTGATAGTCAGTTCGGTGCATGCCGGGTGCGCCTTCATTGAACACAACGACATCATCTGGAATTGTGTTTGCAAAGTAATTCAAAGTAGCGCGAGCAGCGCCCGAGAAAATGAAGTAATCCGAGAACGTTGACACAATGCTGGCATCTACATGTCGACCGCTACGAACCGGTCCAGCCTCTTCTGGAATCTCTGACTGGAAAACCGAGATAAATCTGGTCATTCCGCCCTCGACAAGTTCCTCAAAAACAATGTCAGCCATATCCAAGCCATACTGCGGTCGAACGCTTGGATCATTTTCAATCTTGATTGCTAGGACTGGCTTCTCGGCAGCGTCTATCGGACCGGGCAGCTGGGTAAATGGCCATAACGTTTCTGGCGAAGGCGTTGGGCTAGGTGTTGGAGATGCATCGACTGCCTGATTGTCCTTTGAGCAGGCTGATAGCAGTAGCGAAACGGCTACCAAGAGAGTTGCGCCGCGTCCAAGATTTTTCATTCCAAACCACCAAAAACTAGATTACTTTTCTATTTAACCCTGCCCGAGACTCAATACGATAAGGGGTTACGACACGCAAAAAGGCACCAGCGGTTAGCTGATCCCTTTTTTGAGACGATGACTTATTATCAAAAATTCTTAATCTAAGTAATCGCGCAGAACTTGAGAACGAGACGGATGGCGAAGCTTTGACATTGTCTTTGATTCGATCTGGCGAATACGTTCACGGGTAACTCCGTAAACCTTTCCGATTTCATCCAAAGTCTTTGGCTGACCATCAGTCAGGCCAAAGCGCATCTTGACTACGCCAGATTCACGATCTGACAAAGTATCGAGCACTGAGTCCAACTGTTCTTGCAACAATGTGAACGAGACTGCATCGGCTGGAACGATCGCTTCTGAGTCTTCGATTAAGTCGCCAAATTCGCTATCGCCTTCCTCACCAAGTGGGGTGTGCAGCGAGATTGGTTCGCGACCATACTTTTGAACTTCAACAACCTTTTCAGGGGTCATGTCTAGTTCGCGAGCTAGTTCTTCAGGTGTTGGTTCGCGGCCTAGGTCCTGAAGCATCTGACGCTGAACTCGAGCCAGCTTGTTGATGACTTCAACCATGTGAACCGGAATACGAATTGTGCGGGCCTGGTCAGCCATGGCGCGGGTAATAGCCTGGCGAATCCACCAAGTTGCGTACGTCGAGAACTTGTAACCCTTGGTGTAGTCAAACTTTTCAACTGCGCGGATCAAGCCCAGGTTGCCTTCTTGAATCAAATCCAAGAACAACATTCCACGTCCGGTGTAACGCTTGGCTAAGGAAACAACGAGGCGAAGGTTGGCTTCAAGCAAGTGATTCTTTGCGCGCTGACCATCTTCGGCGATCCATTCATAATCACCTTGACGACGATCCTTAAATGGGCCACGAGTTGCCAATAGTTCTTCGGCAAACAAACCGGCTTCGATGCGCTTTGCTAGATCAACTTCTTCTTCCGCATTCAGCAAAGGAACTTTACCGATTTGCTTTAGGTAATCCTTTACTGGATCTGCCGTTGCGCCTGCGGTAATAACTTGTTGAACTGGTTCATCGGTGTCATCAACATCGGAGATCACTAAGTTGTCGCTGTCTGCGGCAACAACTGGCTTTGTCTCGTCTTCGTCAGCGATGTCAGCTAGATCAGCTACTAATTCAGTTTCTAGATCCACTTCAAGAACGGCTGCGGCAGCAAGCTCAACATCATCGATTACAACGTCAACATCTAAATCGATTACTTCGCCATCAAGCTCAATCTCGTCGTCTGCACCAATCTTGGCAACCTTCTTACTTGCCTTCGCTGGAGCAGGTGCTGACGTAGCTTTCTTCGCAGGCGCTTTCGCAGGCGACTTAGCGGTCGTTTTGGCCGGAGCCTTTGCCGCGGACTTTTTTACGGGCACGGAATTCTTTTTGGCTGCGGGCGCAGACTTCGCAACGGATTTGGTCGCGACTTTCTTGGCTGGCTTTGCTGGTGCAGCCTTCTTTGCTGTTGCTTTGCTGGCGGTTGCCTTGCTAGCAGTTGCTTTGCTGGCTGTTGTCTTCTTGGCTGGTGTTGCCTTCTTCGCTGCCACTTATGCCTCTTTCAGAACTAACTTGCAGTGTTTGTGCAATAACAAGAGCCCTTGTCAAGCAAGAAGCTCAACACGGGCCACACCGCAAGGATGTGATTTAAGTGTACTCCCCAAACGTGACATCGCAGAATCTAGGGTCTTAGGGGTTACTGGTGAGAAATTCGAATGGTTCTGGCCGTCAAAATCGGCACCTCCATCGACTTGGTTTGCCGAATAACTTCGCCCCCAACGTCAAAGGTCCCAATTCCCGAAACTGTATAGACGGCTTCCCAGACGGCAGTTACTCCGACGTTATAGCGTCCAGGAATTCGATACTGGTGAGTTATCTGTCGGCTTGGGTATTGGGCTCCGGCCACACTCTTCCAACTTGAATTACCGTCTCCCCAGGTCCATCTCCAGGTTGGCTTTGCCGAAATCGAAACTGAATGACCGGAGAGCATGAAGCTGGGTGGCCTGAAGCTTGTTGGCTGTCCCGTCCAAAAGATCACTGGGATGGCCGTTAGCGAGCCTCCCGGTGGATCAAAGCCTGGAAGCAGTGGCGGCAGGTATCGAACTACGTAATCTTCTACCTGGGTTTCAATTTGGCGACGCGTGACTGGTTTGGTGCTTCCCCAGCAGACAGATCCGACAACTTCAAGTGAGTTCGCATCTCGACCGAACCAAACTCGGTACAACAAACTTCCACGCGGGCAGGACGTAACTGCATGTTTGCATGGCTCGTTATTTCCTTGCATGCAATAGATCGTGTATTGCCAAGTACACCCCAGACAGTCTGAAACTTTCCATCTCGTCTCATCTGAACCTGAGAATGATTCGGGTAGCAACAGTCCGCCTGTTCCTACATAAGCTGCACTTGAGTTACTGCCGACAACATCAGGAATGGCCGCGAGACTCGGTGCGCTCGTTGCGGAAACCAATCCAAATGTGACTGCGGCAACCACACAGATACGCAAAGTCGTTGAAAACAAGTTCAACTCCCCTTTCGGCTTCATCCGGTATTCACTACGTCTAGTTCTGTAAGTCGGATAGAGCGGCAACTCGGTGAACGTTAGACAGCAAGAATCTGAGCCTAAGTTCATGCTTTAATTTTTTGGGCAGAGAATTTCTGACTGTGGATAAGTTGGATCGCACTGCTAAGCAGCGCCCTTAAGGCAGGCATCAAAACTGACGGCCGCTAGAGATGATGACCAAACACTTGCTGGCACGTCATGCCGAAGTGCAATATCTAAAAGTTGAGCGAGCGAATAACTGGAATCAATCTCTAGTGCGTGATCCACAGCCAAACGTGTCAGCTGACGTTCGCCTTCCAGCCATGCTATGCCGGCAAAAACCGTGGCAAGCGGTGCCGCAAAGTCTTGCTGGGCGCGACTAACTTCCCGAATCAAATGAGATTGAAATTGGCTGCGCAGTTCGGGCGCATCATGGAGCATTCGCAGTAAACCATCTCGAGTTCGGATGTCATTCAGACCTATGCAGAGTTGAGCATGTTCTTGCCAATTCAACTCTGTCGCTAGCTGGAGTCTGGCGAACATCTCAGTAACAAGCTGGTCTCGAGCCTGGTAAGCATCGACCGCAATCGCTTCCGCAAAAGCCTTGGCTATCGACAGAATCTGAGAGTCGCGCTGTTCTATTTGGTCCGCACTCAGCGCGTGTGTTACCAGGTCAAGCACCTGATCTTGAATCTGTTCTTCGGTTTTGTTTTTCATAACCGAAGCCTGAATCAAAAGAGAAAACGGTAACAGGTTGAGCTTGTAACTGTGAGCAAATTTCCGTTGTGAATAAGAGTTGAATTAGCCGAAATAACTCAACTAATTCCCACTTGATTTTGGGCACAAAAGAGCACCTAGAGTTCGGGTGGCTTCCCCTCCGCCGTCCCTCTAGGTGCTTACCGAAAATCTAGACAACAAACGCCCACAACCTCGGTAATGACACGCCCAGCGTGTCGCATCTCAAAACCTGACCCCGGTGATGCGGATCTGTCCCGGTTGTGCCAAAGTTTTCTCATGCAACTAGATCACGTCGCTTACGCCGTTACGAATGCCGAACTTGCGGATACAGTGCAGCGCCTGGGCGCAGAATTGGGCGTTGCATTTATTGATGGTGGCAAGCACCCGCGTGCGGGCACCCGCAACTTTATTTTTCCTATGGCATCGGGCCAGTACATCGAAATTGTCGCCCCGCTGGAACACCCCGTAGCTGAAACCGTTCCTTTTGGTCAAGCAGTTCGTAACCGCGCAGAAGCAGGTGGCGGCTGGATGGGTTGGGCAGTTCGAGTAGATGACGTTGCACCACTTGAGGCTCGCATTGGTCGTCCAGCAGGACTTGGACACCGGTTGCGCCCGGGCGGTACAGACTTAACTTGGAAGCAAATTGGCGTTATCGACCTAATCGCTGAGCCAATTCTGCCGTTCTTCATCAAGTGGGATGACATGAGCGCCCACCCAAGTGTTGGCGGATCTCAATCCGTAAGCATTACAGAATTTGCATTAAGTGGCGACCGCGATTCTTTAACTTCCTGGTTGGGTGATTCACCGGAAGCGCTACTAGATGACATCGCTTTAACTTGGGTTGAAGACGATGAAATTGGATTATCGTCCGTTACCTTCCAGACCCCAAGCGGCGCTGTAACAATTAGCTAAGTTCCTCGAAGTTTATCGAGGAAGCAAAACTGAACTCTTGCCAATTCTTGGCTGCTCAGTTGGTGTTGTGAAGTAAGTAAGCGTCTTGTAGTTGGCCAACATTCGAGGAAGCATTTGGGCCACAACCTTGGCGTCGTCTAAAGCAGTGTGAGCACTTTCTTGTGAAATTTCAAAATGTGTTGCAAGTGTTCCTAGTTTGAAATTGTCAGTACCTTTAACCGTGCTGCGCGCCAGCCAGTAAGTACAAATGGCCGGCATGGTCAAAAGTTTTGCTCCAGCCAATTGGGCTTCCGCAGCCACGAAGCCTTCATCGAATTTGGCATGATGTGCAACGAAGATCGCGTTATCCATCACTCGCGCTAACTCATCAAAGATCTCATCAAAAGTTGGTGCCTCTTGAACCATGTCTGGCGTGATGCCATGGATCCAATCAGCCCCAGTGTTTCCATCTTCTGGATTTACCAGTGACGACATAGAGTCCTGGATTTGGCCAGCTTGATTAATGCGAACGGCAGCTATTTCGATTACTCGCGCCCCAGCAGCTGGATCCAGTCCGGACGTCTCAACATCGACGATGACAAAATCATTATCAAGTTCGTAGGTTCCGCCCGATCCCCCGTAATGCAGGAATTGCCCAATATCACCAGGGCTGGCAAATCGTGAATCCATACGTTGAATGTACTCGCCTACTCAGACGTAATGGTGAGTATCCCGTCGTGTGTGGCTAACTCGCCTATGTGCACGCCAGACGTAGGGTAAAGGCATGAAGTTTCGGATGTGCATTTCTGGTCTCATCGTAAGCCTGGCTATAGCTGGGTGCTCTGAACAGAAACCTGTTGCGTCTACTGCAGATGAGGGTTCAGCACCAGCCAGTATTGCGCCGAGCATTGCCTATGAGGACTTGCCACCAGTGGCGGAAGCTGACGTAACGCTGGAATGTGCGAGCTATTCCGCAGACGCGAAACCATTCGTGCGCCAACAATCCGATTTAGTTGTCAATGACGTTAAGTATCGAGTGGCAACCGTGGCTTGTGGCGTCGAAAACAGTGAAGTAAGTGCTGAAGTAGTTGAATCTTTCGTCGCAGAAAACGGAGTTTGGGCTTCAAATGGATTGATTTCGGGTTCTGATGTCCCCTTCAACACCATGGGACCCTGCGAAACTGACAACCTAGTGGTCACTTGCCCAGCTTTTGTCCTTAGTGAAGAAGGCGAAGCAATCGGCTTCATCGAAATCACCGGCCAAGACAATGGTTTGGTCTGGACATTTGTAGCCGAAGAAGAAGTGGCGTACTAACTTCAAACTATTGGAGTGGCTCCAAGAGTTTTACAATTTTCTGCTGCGGTATGTGAGGCAACCAATAGCGATTGGGCATAATCCACATCGCCCAAGTTGTTCCAATCTTCGCGTAGGCACAATTGAGACAGCAGGCCGGCGGCAAAAGCATCTCCAGCACCTGTTGTGTCAATAACTTTGATGTCCTCGGCCTTGACGGAAGCTACTTCTTCGCCGAGCTTTAACCAAAGCGCTCCCCGTGAACCCCGCTTAACAATCAGGTTCTTGAATTCCGAAGTCCAGTCGCCTGGTGCACCTTGTTCAAGAGCTGCAAACTCATCTTCGTTAGCCAGGACCAAATCAGCTCGCGACAAATACTTTCGAACCTTATCTGGGCCTGCGATCTGAATTGGTGAACTTGAAGCGGCATCAATCACCATGCGGACACCAGCCTTTTCTACGCACTCCAGAACATCTAGGGCGAATTTACGAGACTCAGGTCGCAAGAATGTGTAAGCACTCATCACCACGATGTCAGATGAATTGATCAGTTGCTCTAATTCCCCATCGACCGACTGCACCAGATTTGCCCCAAAGTCTGGCATCATCGATCGCGCTCCGGTTTCGTCGACCAAGATCACACACGTGCCGGTGCGATTGTTGTTAATCGATCGAATGCTTGCATCGGACACACCAAAAGCCTGAAGCTGAGTTATCACCCAAGTGCCAAGAACGTCATCGCCGATGGCGCCCACTAAATCGGTAGGAACTCCCAGATGGGTTAGCCAAACCGCGATGTTGCAAGTGGAGCCACCTAAAGTGATGGCGTTTACTGAAGTTGTGTCTGTGTTCTTTTGCAGTGGACCAGAGAGCAAGGTAATTACGTCAACATTTATGTCACCGATGACACAAATTCGAGTATTGACGCTGGCTGTCATGACGATTGAGCCGCTACGGCAATCTCAGCAGCTAACCGAGCGTTGGCATTGATCAACGTCACGTTCACCTCAAGAGATTGATTGTCGGTTTGGGTGTGGAACCAGTCAAGCAAGAACGGCGTGACATCTTTACCAACGACTCCTGCTGCGTCGGCTGCTGCCATACCTTCGGCCAATACGCGATCATGCAAAGCAAGATCTAATTGATCTGCCTCGGAAACGGGCTTAGCAATGATTACTGCACCTGGCGCTTGAATGGCATCACGCTGAATACCCACGGCTGCTGCTTGAGCAACGGTATCCACGCGCCACGTCACACCAAAGCCAGAGTCTGCGCGATAGAAACCTGGGAAGGCATCGGTGCCAAAGCCAACAACTGTGACGCCAAGAGTTTCCAGGCGCTCGAGTGTCGCGCCGACATCAAGGATGGACTTAACTCCAGCGCAAGTAACTGTGATTGGAGTCCGAGCCAGAGTTACTAGATCGCCAGATTCGTCGTAGGTATCTTGCGCGCCACGATGAACGCCCCCTAGACCACCGGTGGCGAAGAATTTGATTCCAGCTAAGTGCGCAATATGGCTGGTTGCTGAAACGGTCGTGGCACCATGACCCCCGGCTGCCAAAACCGGCCCTAGGTCACGAGTTGAAACCTTAACCACATCACTATTTGGGTCGCCTAGGATTTCAAGTTCTTGCGGTGTTAGGCCAACCTTAACCACACCATCGATGATTGCAATCGTGGCTGGGATTGCGCCACCATCACGCACACTTTGTTCGATGTCTCCAGCAACTGCGACATTACGCGGACTCGGTAAACCGTGACTAATGATGGTTGATTCCAAAGCAACAACTGCCCGACCTGCGGTAAGGGCGCTTTGCACCTCTGGGTGAATTGTGAACCGGGATGTATCAATAGCCATGGCTAACAGCCTAAGGTGTCTCTATAACGTGTATTTATGGAGGTCAATATGTCTGAATTGAAACTTATTCCAGCCCGCCACGGTGTAGCTGACCGCATGAAAAAGGGACAGACGCTCAAGGTCATCAATACTTTTGGGCAGCAAGTTATCGACTTCTGGGCATTTGCAGCGCACGACATGAACGAATACATGTCAATGCATCACACCCATGCTGCTCTTCTGAAAATCATTCCAAGTGTGGGTGACACATTGGTTACGACCAAGCGGCGCGACATCATGACAATCATCGAAGACACCACTCCTGGAATCCACGACACATTAATGCCATCGTGTGATCGCTATCGCTATGAACAGCTTGGTTGCACCGAGTACCACATGAATTGCAAAGACAACTTAGAAGTTGCATTAGACAAGATTGATGTTGAGCGCCTAGTTCATCCTGCGCCGCTAAACCTATTCATGAATATTCCAGTCAGCCAAACCGACAACAACTCAATTAAGTGGGACGGATGTCCAGCTGGGGTTGGCGAATACATCACACTTCGCGCCGAAATGGATTGCATCATTGCATTTTCATCTTGCCCGCAAGACATCGTTCCGATCAATGGCCCGAACTGCGAAATTCAGGACACGCATTACTTAATCGAAGGCTAGTTCTGCTCAGACTTCTCTTCGACTGTTAGTTCTGGAAGTGACTCCACGTAATCCAAAAGGACTCTAAAAGGAACGTCAGGATCGTCGACCCAGTCATAAGCTTCAGACATATCTCTATTATGAATGGGCTAGGTGCGGATTTTGTAATCTTCCAGCAAGCGGCGAGCAATAATCATGCGCTGGATGTCGGCGGTACCTTCACCGATAAGTAACATCGGTGCTTCGCGGTAAAGACGCTCGATTTCGTATTCCTTCGAGTAGCCATAGCCGCCGTGGATTCGGAATGAATCCTCAACAATCTCTTTACAGAATTCGCTAGCTATGTACTTAGCCATGCCAGATTCCATGTCATTACGTTCGCCAGAATCCTTCTTACGAGCCGCATTAACCATCATGGTGTGAGCAACTTCTACCTTGGTTGCCATGTCCGCTAGGCGGAATGCAACTGCTTGGTGCTCTGAGATTGCCTTACCAAACGCATGACGTTGTTGCGCGTAATCAATTGCAAGTTCAAATGCGCGAAGTCCTAGTCCAGATGCGCGAGCTGCAACGTTAACGCGACCAACTTCAACACCGTCCATCATTTGGTAGAAGCCCTTGCCGGTTTCTCCACCCAACAGATCGTCATTAGAAAGCTTTAGGCCATCCATGATTAGTTCCGTTGTATCAACGCCCTTGTAACCCATCTTTTCGATCTTGCCTGGGATGGTTAGACCTGGACGAACTTCACCAAAGCCTGATTCCTTCTCGATTAGGAAGGTTGACATCTTCTTGTAGACGCTGGCATCCGGCGCAGCATCTTCGTCGGCGCGAACTAAGACCGCAACCAAAGTTGATGAACCACCGTTGGTTAACCACATCTTTTGACCAGTCAAGCTCCAACCTTCGCCATCACGAACAGCCTTTGACGTAATACCGGAAACGTCAGAGCCAACACCTGGCTCACTCATGCTGAAAGCACCGCGAACTTCGCCAGTTGCCATCCGTGGCAAGTACTTATCTTTTTGTTCCTGTGTGCCGTGCTGCATCAACATGTAAGCCACGATGAAGTGGGTGTTAATTACACCACTTACTGGCATCCAGCCACGGGCAATCTCTTCAACAACAAGTGCGTAAGTAAGTAGTGACTCCCCTAACCCGCCATACTCTTCCGGAATCATCAGACCGAACACCCCAAGTTCCTTTAGGCCATCAACAATCGCCTGTGGGTATTCATCAGCATGCTCAAGTTCATTGGCAACTGGAATGATTTCGTTTTCTACGAAGGAATGCACCGCATCCAAGATTGCTTCTTGAACATCGTTTAAACCTTCAGTTTGAGCAAGGCGTGCCATGGGTTATGCCTCCGGTGGGGTGAATGTCTGGGTGCGAGTCATTCCAGCGGCCCGGCCCTTGGCAGAAACCACCAAAGCCATCTTGCGGGATGCTTCATCAATCATTTCATCTCCGAGCATTACTGCACCTTTTGCGCCACCTGCCGAGCTGGTCGCCCAGTCGTAAGCATCCAAGATCATTTCGGCGTGATCGTAATCTTCTTGCTTTGGCGAGAACACTTCGTTTGCCAACGCAATCTGATCTGGATGCAGGGCCCACTTGCCATCAAAGCCAAGGGCAGCTGAACGACCGGCCACGCGACGGAAACCTTCAAGATCCTTGATGCCAAGGTAAGGGCCATCAATTGCTTGCTTGTTGTATGCGCGAGCTGCCATCAAGATGCTCATCAAGATGTGGTGGTAAGCATCGCCAGTGTCATAACCCGGTGGCTGTTCACCAACAACTAGGGACTTCATGTTGATACTTGCCATAAAGTCGGCAGGTCCAAAGATGATTGATTCTATGCGTGGGCTGGCAGCCGCAATTGCATTGATGTTGATGAGACCCATTGCGTTTTCAATCTGGGCTTCGATACCAAGGCGACCAACTTCAAGACCGTTAGTGCGCTCTAGTTGGGTAAGCAAAAGATCAAGGGCCACAATCTGGTCTGCAGTTTGCACCTTAGGCAACATGATGCAATCTAGGTTTGCGCCAGCACCTTCCACGATTTCGATGACGTCGGTGTAAGTCCACTGAGTAGTCCAGTCGTTGACGCGAACGGCGCGAATCTTGTCTTCGTAACCACCTTCGTTAAGTGCCTGCACGATGTTCTTTCGAGCATCAGCTTTTGCAAGCGGCGCTACTGCATCTTCTAGATCCATGAACAGCTGATCGGACTTCAGGCCGCGAGCCTTGTCCAGCATCTTTACGCTGCTGCCTGGCACAGCTAGGGATGAACGACGGGGACGTAGAACTTTGTTACTCACTTATGACTCCAATGGTGTGTTCTTGCGCAACTGGTTTTGCAGTTAGTGGTGCTTTATCGTGATTACTTCGAATTACATTGAGTATCCCAAGGATGATCGCTGGGATGTCAAAATCTTTAGGGGTAAATACCGCAGCAACTCCAGCGCCAACAAGCTTGAGTTCGTCAGCTGCTGGAATGATGCCACCCACAATTACTGGGATGTTGGAAATGTTATTAGCCTTTAAGCCATCAAGCACCTGAGGCACGAGGTCGGCGTGGGCTCCCGACAAAATGGACAGGCCGATGCAGTCCACATCTTCTTGAGCCGCGGCTGCCACAATCTCGTCCGGGGTTAGGCGAATACCTTGATAAATCACTTCAAAGCCGGCATCTCGGGCCGCTATTGCGATCTGCTCAGCACCATTTGAATGGCCATCTAGTCCTGGCTTACCGATCAACAAGCGAAGACGCTGACCGAGTTCTTGCTCGGTGACTTTCACGCAATCGCGAACTGCAGCGAGCGCGCCACTGCCACCTCCGACTGGGACATTAGCGAGACCAGTTGGAGCACGGAACTGACCAAAGACACTTCTTAGCGCATCGGCCCACTCGCCTGTTGTCACTCCGGCCCGAGCGCACTCCAAAGTTGGAATCATCAGGTTTGAATTTGTTCTAGCTGACGCAATAAGTGCCTGCGTTGCAGCAGTTGCTTTAACTTCATCACGTGCTGCTCGCCAAGCGGTCAAACTTGCAACCGCTTCTTGCTCTACTGCTGGATCAACATGAATGATCGCATCAGTAATACTGGCTGTTAGTGGGCTGACTTCAGATTCAGTAAAAGCGTTAACGCCGACCACAGTGCGAGCGCCTGATTCAATGTTGCGGCGATGCGTGGCATGAGAGGCAACTAATTGGCTCTTTAAGTAACCGGCATCAATTGCGGCAACTACCCCACCCATGTCATCGATGCGGGCAATCTCGGCGCGAGCCGCTTCCATTAATTCATTAACCTTGGCTTCAATCACGGATGAGCCATCAAAAATGTCTTCGTATTCCAATAGGTCTGTTTCGAAAGCTAGAACTTGTTGCATCCGAAGTGACCATTGCTGATCCCACGGGCGCGGTAACCCAAGTGCTTCATTCCATGCGGGCAATTGCACGGCGCGGGCGCGAGCAGACTTGGATAAGGTCACGCCCAACATTTCAATCACCATGCGCTGCACGTTGTTCTCTGGCTGGCTTTCGGTAAGTCCAAGAGAGTTAACTTGCACGCCGTAGCGGAAGCGGCGCTTCTTCTCATCGGTTACGCCATAGCGATTCAAGGTGATTTCATCCCAAAGCTGAGTGAAAGCCCGCATCTTGCAAAGTTCCTCAACAAAGCGCATGCCAGCGTTCACAAAGAATGACATCCGAGCAACCACGTCTGGGAAATCTTCAGGCTTTACTTGACCTGAATCGCGAACAGCATCAAGGACTGAAATCGCAGTTGATAGTGCGAAAGACAGCTCTTGAACCGGTGTAGCGCCAGCTTCTTGCAGGTGGTACGAGCAAATGTTTATCGGGTTCCACTTCGGTGCGTTAGCGACGCTCCAAGAAATCATGTCTGATATCAAACGCATTGATTCGGCGGGCGGGAAAATGTAGGTTCCGCGAGACAAGTATTCCTTGATGATGTCGTTTTGGGTTGTGCCAGCAAGTAGTGCCTGTTCCACACCTTGTTCTTCAGCGGCAATTGCGTATAGTGCGAGCAACCACATAGCCGGTGCATTGATTGTCATCGAAGTATTCATTTGAGCTAGTGGAATGCCATCAAGCAAAGTGCGCATGTCACCCAAGTGAGCGATTGGCACCCCAACGCGGCCGACTTCCCCACGCGCTAAGACCGCATCTGGGTCATAACCAGTTTGAGTTGGCAGATCAAAAGCGATGGATAGTCCGGTTTGGCCTTTAGCCAAATTCTTTTTATAAAGCTCGTTAGATTCCTTGGGCGAAGAATGACCTGCATATGTGCGCATCACCCATGGGCGATCCACATTGTTTTTGTCAGTCATTTTCTCTGCCCTATAACCCAATCAATCCAGTGGTCTCAATTAATCCTGGCGAAACCGATTGATCGCATCGATGTGCTTGGCCCGAAGTTCTGGGTTTGTTACACCAAGTCCAGGCTCCTCAGCCAGTGCCAAAACTGCCACTTTGCCTTGGTGCAAGTTGTGGTGAACTTCGTATGCAGCCTGACCAGATTCTTCAAGCGTGAACGTCTTTGACAACGTTGGATGCACAAGGCCCTTTGCGATCAAACGATTAGCTTCGTAAGCCTCGCGGTAGTTAGCAAAGTGTGACCCAACGATGCTCTTTAAGTTCATCCATAAGTAACGGTTGTCATATTCGTGCATGAAACCACTCGTTGAAGCACAAGTTACAATCGTGCCACCCTTACGAGCGACATAAACACTGGCACCAAAAGTTTCCCGGCCTGGGTGCTCAAACACAATGTCAGCGTCATCGCCACCAGTTAGCTCGCGAATCTTGTTACCTAACCGCTTCCATTCCTTTGGATCTTGCGTGGCATCGTCTTTCCAGAACTTGTAACCTTCAACGCTGCGATCAATTACTAATTCCGCGCCCATCTTGCGACAGATCTCTGCCTTTTCTGGCGAAGAAACAACACAAACTGGAATCGCGCCACCGTTTAGCGCGTATTGAGTTGCATAAGATCCAAGGCCACCAGTTGCGCCCCAAATCAAAACCACATCGCCCTGCTTCATTCCAGCACCATTGCGCGAAACTAATTGACGATAAGCCGTTGAGTTGACTAGACCTGGGGTTGCTGCTTCTTCCCAAGTTAAATGTTCTGGCTTTGGCAACAGTTGATTCGCCTTAACGATTGCGAATTCAGCCAAACCTCCGAAGTTAGTTTCAAATCCCCAAATACGTTGCTCTGGATCCAGCATGGTGTCGTTGTGTCCAAGTGGAGATTCAAGTTCAACGCTCAAGCAATGCGCGACAATTCGATCCCCTGGCTTCCAAGTATTAACGCCTGGTCCAACGCGAAGCACAACACCAGAGGCATCGCTTCCGATGATGTGATATGGCAAGTCATGACGCTTGGCATCTTCATGAGTCTTGCCATAGCGCTCAAGGAATCCAAAAGTTGAAACAGGCTCGAAAATTGAAGTCCACACGGTGTTGTAGTTAATGCTTGATGCCATTACGGCAATTAAGGCTTCACCTGGAGCTAGTTCAGGAAATGGGACTGTATCTATGTGAAGTGACTTCCGCGGATCTTTTTCTTTGGAGGCAAGTCCCGAAAACATTTCAGTTTCGTCTTTATGAATGGTTACTGCTTTGAAGGAGTCCGGAAGGGATAAGCCAGCAAAATCTTGGGCATTGCCGTGTTCTGTGATTGCCGTAACAACGTTTTTCATGACCCGTCCCAACGCCGATTCGCCGCACTCGGGCGATTCTCAACAATTGCACGGACCCATCAATCTCGCATCCGTATAAGGATTGTATCCAATTTCAATGCAGATTGGATCCAATTTTGCAAAATCCCTGATGAAAGGCAGTTTTACTTAGTCATATAGCTTTCGGAATCATACAAAGCGTCATACAAAAGTCCGATATTCCGGCCATCCTGCGATTCTGGGTCATAAATCGAGTCCTGAGGCCCAGCTACCGACAGAACATAGCCATCTGCTCGGGCGACTTCACTGCCATATAGAGGTGGCTCATTGGGGTTAACTGCTCCATCGAACACAGATTCGGGCATGTAGTAAACGCCCATAAGTATTGTTGGATCGCCTTGCTCCGGTGTGTAAGTGACTGTGACCGCCGATTCAACCCCAGCACCAAACACATCGCTAGCCCAGTCCCCTGTCATTGGCTCGACTGAAAGCTTGCTCTCCAAACCACTTGGCGGATGAAAACTATACGGAACCGGATCCAAATCAACCATTCCTGTCATGCTGAGAGAACATCCAGCTACGAATGCTGCTGCAATACCCGCAGCGATAGCGCGCGTCAGATTCATGGTTCAAACCTACTTAACCCATGATGGATATTGCTTGCGCAAGAGCTCGATTTGCGACTCAATTGCAGCAACATCACGTGCAGCAATTTCTTGAGCTTCGGCAAACTTTTCCTTTTGCAACTTGATGCTCTCGGCTATCGCTGCTGCAATCTCACCGGCTGTTGCTTTTCCAGAGGTATCAAGTGATCGCGCCGGGATTTCATCTACCGCATCCAGCAAAGTTCCAGCCGCCCACATATCTGCAGGTCGAGAGAAAATCACAATCCAGTTGGTACCTTTACCGCTGGCTGAAATTCGAAGCTGGAACCCTTCTCCGGTCCAGTCAATGATTGCTGAGTAATCAGCTTTTCGATTAAACATCTCGCCGACATACGCAATGCCCTGGGTGCTGGCAATGAACCGACCGTTTGATTCAATCAAAGTGAGTTCATCTGGACCTTGAGTCGAAACTGATCGAGACTTGCTACTTGATCGACCCGAAGCGCCGAGAAATACCCCTCCAACAGGAATACCAATGAAGGGCCGACCTGCTGATCGCGAGGTACTTTCGGTAACTCTTGGTCCTTTGCGAGGTTCAACAAGTGCGACACCGTCGATGACCAAAACTTGCTCTTCGTTGTCCGTAACTGCGTTGAAATCAGGAAATGAGTCCAACAAAGATTGAAAGTGGGTCATTTCTTCGGTCAAACGGGTTTGGTAGGTGTGATGTTGGGCGAGAGACAACTGCATCTTGGAGTGCTTAGACCAGCCACCAAACAAATATGAAATCACTGACTGCGACTTGGCGGCGTTAATTTCTTCAGGCGCAACAGCCGCCGGCGCTGGAGTTGTTGGCAGATCCGTTGACTTACCTTTGGACCCAGAGTTACGCGCATCAATTGCAACCAAAACTACAACTAGCGCAAACCAAACCCAAGATCCGAAAGCATCGGCAAGTGGCATAGTAATCAGCCAACCAATGATTATCAGAAACCAGAAGGTGGGCCTTGTATACCAGGGCTTACGTATTGCAGAGCTAGCCATAACCACTACCTTCTCCATCTCAGCCAGGAAATCTGGCGTTGCTATTTAGGATAACGGCGTGGGCTGACAACAAAACTATTTGTTGTTAGTGAGTTCCGTAGACTCGCCGGGCGTTTTCGAAAGCCACCATGTTCACTACTCGAATTGCGTCCGCCTCAGACCAGTGGCCTTCGTCAACCCATCGACTAAACAGGCGGTCAACTTCGACTCGGAAAAGTTTGGCTCCTAGATAAGTTAAGTCCGAAAGTCCCCAGGCATCTGATGAGAAAAGAATCTTGTTAAACGGGGCCAATTCAAAACTCTCGGCAATAATCTGGCTAGATTGCGCGCCGGTGTAGTTAATAGCTAGGCCAACATCTAGATAAACATTTCTAAACATCTGGGCCAAGTAGCCGGCATTTCGATGAAATGGATAGCAGTGCAGCAACATAAGCGGGATGTTTCGCGCTTCTGCGATCTTGATGAATTCAGTCATTAATAACGGATCGCAGCGGTGTAATTGCAGGTCTGGATCACCGTAACCAACATGGAACTGAATCGGCAGATTCAAATCCATACCTTCGTATAGGAAGTGACGAAGCAGAACTGGGTCAGCAACTCGAACCGATCCAGTCGCCTCAAAATCTTTGAGCAGCTCGGTAGCAGCCGCCACAACCTCAGATTCACTTGGTCGCAACGGATCAAAATCTAGTCCGTATCGATAAGCAATGATCGACTTAAGGCCAATTGCCCCGGCTGCCTCTACTTGAAGTTTTGCTCGATAGTCATTGATGAAACTACTTGCGGTTGTGGACAAATCAAAGTTGAACTGATTAAGAATCGAATTGCCGAATACCCAATAACTGAGACCGCAACCCACTGGTACACCCACGGCGCAATCGAAGAAAACGGCACCCTCACAGAAGCCCTAACAATCGCTTGTGAAGAAGCCGCGAAGCTACTCGTTGATCAATGGGGTTTCACAATTGAAGATGCCTTCATTTTCTTGTCAGTTGCAGGCGATGCCGGCATTGCGCAATCAACACATGGTTCTGCCGGCGGTCCAGGAAGCGTAATTGCTCGCATGGGCGTGCCAAAGATTGGCGCTTGCCCATCTCCGTTTAAGAGTTAATTAGTTCCAGAAAGCGCGAAGCCAGGCACTCCCACATTGGCAGGAATCCTGGCTCACTTTTGGCAGTCTACGTGTCCACCAACTCTCTAATTTTGAACCTCATGCCTCTTTTTGTCAATGACTTTTGAAGCTGTGGATAATTTGCGTCCTCACAACTGACTGGCCTATAAGTTCTTCGAATGACATGTAACTCTTATGTTGATGAGTCTGCGCGCTCACAGTACATGCTCTGCGGAGTCAATGTACGTCAGGAGAATCTGTCGGAGACAAGGAGTGCGCTAAAGGCGCTTACTCAAAGAGGTAAGTCAAGGGTTCACATGTATGAAGAAACTCGAGGGCGACAACACTATATTGCCCGCGAAATCAGCAATCTTGATGTTTCAGCTTGGTTAATCTCGGTTTCTAGCGCTACGTGCAAGCAGCCCGATTCTAGGTTTTTAGCCTTCAAGGCTCTTGCAGAAATCCGAATGCTCAAGGAGTCCCGAATCATGATCTTGGAGAACAGTAACTCAATGCGTCGCGACAATCGGACGTTAAATGAAGTTTCACGAAACGCCAGTTTCCAATTCCCCCATTACCGCCACATGAACTCTCGTCACGAACCTCTGCTTTGGCTGCCAGACATCATCGCTTGGTGCTACGGCCGTGGAGGCACTTGGCGAGACACAGTTGGGCCGCTGGTCACTGAAGTTATCGAAATCTAATCCTAATAAGCCGGTGCGATTAATCCGAAATACTCAGCCAGCGATCTGATCTTCCTGCGGAAGCGACCAATCCGAACATAGTTGCACCAAAGAGACATTCGCATCCCATACCAAAACTGCCCTGGCTCCCAATAGAAATTGGTTCTTGGGATTCGCTTCCAGTAAGTGAACTCACCGGAGAGTCGATCGTAAGAGATGGCTTCTCTTGGCAACATCACTGGTTCGTCGGCAAACGGATTTTCTTGCATGTATTCGATGGCGTATTCCAGATACTCCTCTTCGGAGATCTCATCCATATCGCGCCAACCACAGCGCATTCTCACATGAGCCTCAATGGCCAGCTGGTCTTCCTTAAAGTCCAAGTCCACTCCAGGTTTGCGCCGGTTTGTTGTTTATAAGGCTAAAGGCTCACTCGACATTTGGGAAGACCTGGTCTTGAGTTAATCTGAATCCACTATGGGCAAAGTTGTGGATCTAGATTCGGCAAGCGAGAGGCTTGCCAAGGCTAAGCACCTAGATCCAGCAATCATTTGGACCAATCAATCTGGCACTCAATCAATTGGCCCAATTGATCAGCGATGGGAAATCGGATCAATCACAAAAGTTTTCACCGCGCTGTTGCTAGCCAAACTCCACACATCCAATCGTCTGGACATGGCCACACCAGTTGCCCAATACCTGCCCAAGTCCCTGGTGTTGCCTGCGAACTTCCACCAAATCACTTTTGAACATCTTGCAACTCATCGATCTGGCTTGCCACGATTGCCAGCTGGAATGAAACTTTTTGGCAAAGACGCAATGGTTGATCCTTATGCGATCTTTTCCCAAGAGCGGGTTTACCAAGCCATCCAAGAAACGAAACTAAAGCGCACCCCAGGAACAAAGGGACCAAGGTATTCCAACTATGGCTTTGGATTACTTGGATTCGTTCTAGGGCTATCCCAAGAACAAACCTATGAACAGTTGTTGCAATCTGAAGTTCTGACTCCCCTCGGCCTAACTTCGGCCACGTTCACAGATGAAGGATTGCGCGTTGGACATGCCCGCAATAAGGAAGTGAGTCCCTGGCACATGGGCGACTTCAAAGCCATGGGCGGGCTTCGAATGACTGCTTCTGACCTAGATAAATTCCTCGTCCTATCCCAAGATCCAAACCATGAGCTATCGGCAGCCTTCGCCGAGACTTTCAAGATTCGGTATCAAGCAAAGCGTTCAGCTATTGGCCTGGGCTGGATGTTCCTCAAGGACAACAAGATCGTTGGTCATAACGGTGGCACCCGAGGCGCTCGCACCGAAGCGTTCATAAACCTGGAAACCAATAGTCGAGTTGTAGTTTGCGGCGATGGCAACGGCGGAACATTCCCGGTAGCGATTGATTTACTCAGCTGAGCAAACGATGTCAACATCCGGTAAATAGCCATCAACTAAGTACTTCGTTATTGCGTCATCAATGCAGGCAATTCCCGCAAATGATGTCACATGGCCAGATCCTTCATATGTAAGGAGACGAGATTGCATACGCGCCGCTGTGTCGCGGGCATTCTCAATTGGTGTGACGGTGTCTAGTTTTGAACCGATGAACAAGAAGGTTTGCCCTGACTTGTTTACTGGAGTTTCCATACTCGCTGGTGGGTCTGGGATATTTGGATCATCAAAAGCTAGCCATGACCATTCACAGCCTCCTCGATCCCCGACATATACATATCCTGAATCTGAGGCAAAGAATTCGGAAGTAAACGGATCAGCTTCGGCATAAATCTTTTCGTCTTCGATTACTTCTTCTTTAGTCCGCAGATCCCGGCTATCGGTATCCAGGCAGTTAACTATGTTGAGCAAGTCTTCGGAATTGTCTCGCTCCCACTCGCCATCTTTTTCATAATTTGGAGTCCAGCCATAGAGAACTAGTGCTTCAAACTCAAAGTCCCATGCATCTCCAGCTACTAGCGAATTCATCGCATCAGAAAAATATGGGTAATAATCCTCGGTTGCGGCATAACTCATCGACAAGAGACCATTGAAAATCAGTTCATCATCTGAGTTCACAAACTCATCATCTGAGGCCAAACTCGATAAGTTCTTTGCCGCACCAGAAATCTTTCCTGCATTGGCTTTATCTTGGGCAGCAAAAATGATTTCTTCAACTTCCGCAACAGAATCCCCTGGGCACTTCTTATCTTTTGCGCACAGTTCAAAGAGCGCCATGAAGGCTTTGTAAGTGCTTTCTAACTCGGCTTGATTATCGCCAGTGTCGTCATTTGATGTAACGCTATCTAAAACGATTCGCCCGGCATTCTCTGGAAATGCCCGAATGTATTCCACGGCCAATGTTGTGCCATAGGACATCCCAACAAAGTTCAGCTTGTCTTCACCAGCAACCACTTCACGCATGATGTCCATGTCTTGGACGGTGTTCAAGGTAGTCATAACCCACCAAGTTGGATTCAACTTAGCGCAAGCGGCGACAGATTCCTGATGCCATTTACTGTTAGCAATTCCTTCCTGCTCATTCTCAGGAGAAGACACCGTCTCGAAGTAGTAATCGATCGAAGCACTGTCGTCACAACGAATTGGAGAAGACTTGCCGACACCGCGAGGATCAAAACCGACAATGTCATACTTCTGTCGAATCTCGTTAGGAACTTCTATCCGCTGCAAAATCTCGATGCCAGAGCCGCCTGGACCACCCGGATTAAAGAACAGCGTGCCAAGCTTGTTTGCCTGATCGAGTGCTGGTGATTTCAAAACAGCAATGTTCAAGTCAGGTAAATCTCTGCCAAATTCAGATGAATAACTTGCTGGCACATTAAACGAAGCACACTGAGCCGTATCGGCTTCAAAGCCATCATTTTGATAATCAGAAGGAAGGATCGAATCTTCAGAACAAGATTCCCATGACACAGACTGAGCCAGGTAAGTATCAAGATTCAGGTCACCCGTCGCAGACACCGGAGCTTCAGTGCCTGGGCTCAAATACCCGTACCCATATCCAGCTGCACCTGCCACCAAGATAAACACCAGCGCGGTAGCCAAAGCACGAATTACTGATGTACCTGATTCTGGTTCAAGATCTTGGTCTTGGTCATATAGCTCGGTCATTTCAGCTCCTACCGCCTGTGTTGCTAATCAGAGTAACCAAGATGTCTGACAATTATTTGGTATCGATGAGAGCTATGCGAGCAAATATTTCTAGGTGTTGTCGCCGATTCCTAGGCGACATCCAACTCCTTGGACACAGGTGATCCCTGGAATGGCCCATGACATTGACGTAAGTTCCCACCACAACAATGAACTACCAAATATGGCTTTAGATGAAAGCGCTGCGCAATCCGTATTATCAACTTTGCAGAGGGCAGAAGTCGCCTTTAGCCTCAATCCAATTGCTTGATTTGTAGACTCAAACGATGACTCAGTTAACGCCTTAATGACCTTGTCCGTGGAGTTTCGGTGAAGCGCGACGGTTCCAAGAATGAACTCATTCCAAATCAAATCTGAATCTTGTTCATTTTGGAGAGAGTTTCTTACAAGAGTCAATAGAGTTTGCTCATTTGCAATTGGATTCAAAGCAATGCGGTATTGAAGCTCATAATCTCCAGATTTCGCAAGCTCTTCAAGCAAGTCCGAGTTGACACTGGGTGACAATACAACTGAAGCTGCCGGGCATTTTGTTCGATTAAAATCATCGCTACCATCTCCAGCAAATGGATAAACCTGCATCTTTTTGACAGCAGGCATCACTGATGGGTCAATCAAATCTGCACCACTCAACACTGCGAAATAGGTTCCAACAAATTCGAAATCTTCTGCAATTAGCTCAAGCAAGGAATGCGAAATCATGTAACCAAAGTCCTTGGAAATACCTTCATCAATTAGGTCTTCAATTACTTCCACGAATCGATGTTCGTTAACGGTAAAGAGCTTCTTCATTTGCTCAACTACCCTTGCGGCGGAATCATCCGACTTCTCGCGAGAATCAGCAAATGATGCACGTAGTTCATCTTCTAGCGAAGGTTCTGCCCTTAGTGACTGAAGCAAGTCTGAAAACTCGTAATCAAGATTAGTGTCAGCAATGCGAATAAAATCATCAAGATTATCGCTCAAGAAATCTAAGTCTAAAGACTCTCTTATGTGCATTCTAGTTTCTTCGGATAACGCTGGATTCAAAAATGCCGCGTACTTTAATAGCAAGGACTGGCAATCTACTACTTGCTGTAGGATGCGCTCATCACAGACATGCAGAATTGCGCTTAGCTTTTCCAAGGTTCCGGAGTATTCTTCGCCTTCTTTTTCGAGTGGCTCATCATAATATTGAAGGTAGCCAGCATTCTCGTCTGCGACAATCGAAGTAATTTCATCAACTCTCTTGGTGTCCGAAGTTTCAGGACGTGACGCAACAATTGCAGGCATGGGATCGATTAAGACGGAGTAACAATCCTTGAAAATCCCAATTAGTGATGGGCAAAAACCAAGTACATAGATTCTTGGAATCAATGAAAAGACTTCAATTAATTCACTGGGCAAAGAAGGCGTGGGTTTAGTGAAATTCCATTGAACATTAATCGTTTCTGGAAACGGCGAGAGAAACTTATTGCTTCTGTTGGCCGCCATCAAATAAAGTCCCTTCGGGTACCAGAAATCCTCTAAGTGTTGCCAGTCATAAAATTCGTGTTCAACAATTGCACCAATCTCGCAGAGTAATTCAAATTCCTCTATCTCAAAAGGCACTTCATCGCCAGCTTCGAAGCCAAAACCTGCATTGTTTAAGAAGTCACCACGTGAAGCAAAATCATTGAAGAAAACCTCAAAATATCTCTCAAGTGAGACGCCAATTCTTGTCAGTTCACTTAGAAGGACTTCATCATCGGCATAAAAGTCACCTCGAAATGAGCCATCGGAGTTTGTTGCAAACAATGGGATCCCAGTATTGATCGTTCTGAGATGCAGTTCCTGTTGATTGTTTAGAGTCATAAAATCAGGGTCGTAGTTCAATGACTCTGACAATAAAAATCTGAACATTTCATCTACGTTCTCATCAAAATCTAAACCAATGAGCGACTCGAGTTCATTTCTTGCTTTTACCCTCCTTGTATCGTGTTCCGTTCCAGAACTATTTGGGCAGCTGCAATTTGCCAATCCTGCTTCGTAAATCCAGCCATAGATAAAAACTCTTAGATTAGAGTTTCCTTGCAATCCCTCTGAATCAACTTCAAAAGCGCTTTGGCAAAGTTCAATCACTACATCTGAAGGTGTCGAGCCAAATCGACCACAAACGAATGCCTCTAGTAAAGACCGACCGTTTATGGCTTCAAAAACATCAGATTCCGTCTCAAGTGCTTCATGAACCTGCTTTAAGACATTACCTAGTGTGGCGTAGTCTCCATCAGGGTCAACTCCCCCAATCCAATGACATAGATCCTTCCATGTCTGATCTATCAAGCCATCGATCTCGTTGGATGTGAAACGATCAAGTTTGCTTGTGTCATACCGACTGTCACTTACCGTTCGAAGAGTAATCGATTGCAGTGCAAGTGGAACGCCAGCATCATTGTGCTTAAAGAAGTTTTCAAATTCAGGATCGTTCCCAAACGCATCGTAGAAGTCTGCGATGAGTTTGCCCTTTTGATTAACATTCATCGTATCAAGTTCCATTCAATCTCTATCAGGGACACGAGCAAACTTCGTGTTCATCGGATTACATCAATTTACTAGCGGGCTTAATGACGCCTAATCTCGAAACGTCTTTAGCAATTCAGCAAATTCATAGTCTCGGCTCTCTTCTGCTGAACTAATAAATTCTTCTAACTCGTCATGGATGTATTCCAGGTCTAACTCTTCCATCAGCGACTCTCTAGCCTCGAGAGAAAGAGCTGGATTTAGGATCATCGCATGACTAAGCAAACCTGAGCCAAGCCCCGCCAATTTTTTCAGAGATTCTTGGTCATTTACGTACAATGTGGCAGCAATGTCAGTGAACCATGTGGTCAAGATTGATTCACTTTCAATTGAATCATCGTAGGCATAACCTTCAAGATCACCGCTCGTCATGCGCTCTCTTAGGTCTGTTAGCTGCTGAATTCTGAGAGAATCCTGAATTTCCGATCGAGTCATTACGAGGCCGGGCATGGGATCAATAAAGACATAATGACATTCCTGAAGGATCTCACCAAGTAATTCATTTTGAGAAAAAACCCTAAACCTTGGAATTAAAGAGAGAATCTCCTGTAGGTCAAGCGGGAAAAATCCAGGCGGTTCACCGCTTAGTTCATAATTCCAGCGCGTTTCTGTTCCTTCCGGAATCTTGCCAGGGAATCGGCTACTGCGGTTTGCCACCGCCGTATAGAGAGCTCTCGGATACCAGTTTTCATCTTCGAACACGTAATTCACGAAGTCTTCTTCGTCTACACCATTTACCTCGTCGCGCAAAAACTCATACTCTTCAATTGCTTGATCCAGGCCCTCGCTGCCGTCAACGAGCATGTCAGATTCGACATACCTTAGATTGGTGAATACGAAATTGCCCGTTTCTAAAAAGTTTTGACTTGTCGCATCAATGAATTCATCAAAGTTTTTTCCAAGTGACTCAATAAACTTCCTATGCGGCTCATACTTGCCTGGATCTAATTTGCCTTCTTTGGTGAAGGCACATGATGGGTCATCAAAGTCCAAAGCGGAACCGCGTTTAAATGCTTGATCGTCCATCAATTTATCTAACTTGCCCGTTTTGGTAGCCCTTACAATTAAGTAGGCGAGTATATTTCGATATCCGGTTTCCGGGAGTTCATCAATACTTATTTGATTCAGCATTTCGCCGAACGGTTCAAATCTCTCGCTGTGTTCTTTACTACAAAAACATTTCTTGTCTCTTAGGCCTGACAGTGCTCCGTATATAAAGATCCTTAAGTGAGCGTTTTGGTCATCAGCGAAAGCAATCGGAACTAAATTTTCGAGCGCATCTATTGTCCATGCGCTGTACTTCCCCAGTGTGTATGTTTCTGATTTGTCTGAAGTCTCAATTCTTTCAAGAATCTCATCTACGCTTGCAAGAACTGGCATCCTATAATCGAGAAGTTCGGATAGTGACTCAAATTCTAAATCTGGATTTATGTCTCCTAATTCATGGCAAAGTCCTACCCAAGCATTGTTGATTAACCTATCGACTTCATCTGAATTCACGTCATCAAATTCTTGTGGGTCTACCAAGTCATCTTGCCGCTCCACTCCCGCAACTGCATAGACAGACAGAGCTACGCCGTATTTTCGCATCGTAAAATACGTTCTAAATTTTGGATCTTCTCGGAACCGCTTGTAAAACTCGAAGATTAGATTCCCTTTTTGATTAACATTCATTTTCTTCTACCTATCCAAATAGCGATCGCTGTAGATGTAAGTGCAATTGAGAGTCCCACAATTCCGCGTGGATTATTTAGTTTTTCGAGTTCAGCAGTAAGCCACACTGGTACTAGCGCCGCAATAGCAATAATCAAGCCGGTGCGATTTAGCGCTGAAGAATTATTTACTTCCAACGCTCGATGCAGGTCTTGAAGTTCCTTGCCGAAAGCGTCAAACTTCTGCTCAATACTTAGTAGTGCCCTAAGTTCTCGATAAATCCTGCGTGACTCAAGATCAATAAATGCATCACTCCACTCCAGATTATGGCGATAACTTATGAACTTTTCACTAAATTTTTTGATTTCAGATTTATTGCCAGTTGAGGATGGCCAAGAGTTGTTAAGCATCTCTATCGCAAAGCTTTGTAGGGCCACAACCGCTAGTACATGTGAACATCTGCTGTGTAAAAATCTTGATTGACTTTTGTCTGTTAGGAATTCAAGCACATGGTCTCCTGCGGACAATACTTCAGGATCGTGCATGTTTTCGTGCATGACTGCGATACCACGCGTGGCAATCGAATGCATCTCCACATCACCTTGGAAAATCTTCTGAATAAATGTGGCTGATTTACTCGTTCTCGTTCGAGTTATCCATTCGATCTCTCTTCTTCGGAAGTCATCCGTCGTACTCGCGTGATAATGGGTGCTGTCCTCAATGTGAATCAAGAGCAAATCGGGTAATCCATCTGGGCTGTGTAACCATTCCAGTCCCACAACGTCCATACTGTGATTGATTTCTACTGGCTCGCGCCAAAGTGATACAGACTTTCGATTCAGTGTGGACTGGAGCGGAAGCGGGAGTTCAGATTTAACTAAATCAGTTGCAGGCGATCCTGGCGCCCCAGCAGCTGTAACAGTACGGAGTGGCCCAGATTCCCAATCTTGGTTGGAAATCGATGGAGGAATTTCTTGATTTTTCATCGGCAGAGCGATTATGACGTCCACTCTTTTGCCTCCCTAGCACTACGGTTAAAGCCTATTTCAAATGTCTGACTCTGCTGATAGAAACCTAAATAATGTTGCAAATTGGCCTCAAAAGTGGGTCGATGGCAATCAATAGAAATGGGTGCGATTTATGGCTGATGTTTTAGTTTTCCTCTTTCTGATTCTTATTGGGTTAATGGTTATTTCACTCGTGGCTGCGATAGTTTTTGGCTTCTACATGGGATTGACGTACGAGCCGGAGAAAGACAAGTTTGTAGATTCAGTGGAGTGAATTGCCAGACAATTCGCGCGAGGCTAGGGACCTAACTGACAACTTCCGACGCACGTACCAGTTTTTCGATGACATCAACCGGTATTCCGCCTCCATGATTTTGAAACAGATCGCTGCGCATCGCTTCAGCAGTTGGCCAAGATCCAGAAAAGTATCCCAACTTTCCACCCGGCCCATAGATCTCCAGGTAGGTCAGATCCCGTCCCCCGTAATCAATACCCGTATCACCCAGTTCTTCAAGAACCTCAATGGTTATCTGCCACATCTACTTACCGGCTTGCTCGGTGGCCATTTCTGCAACAACTCGGCGCAGGCGTCCAACCAAAACATGATCAGCGCCAAAAGCTGATTCGAATACGGCCAATGCACTGGTGTAATACCAAATCACATCCTCGCGACCCGCATTAAACCGATCCCATACAACAGGCCCAACATGATGCAAGTCATTAACTATTGATTGTCCGTTAGCCAGCTTGTCCGCCAACGGCACCAACAACGCTTCGGGATCAGTCTCCTGATGTAGAGCCATTTCATTCAAATGTGCTTGTTTGCGAGATCGCCAAGTAGTTTCATCCCTTGGCACCCCAGAACTTCCATCAGTTGCAGCTTCAACGAGTTCAAGCACTCGAGCGCCAAACATCTCGCTGATTACAACGTGGGTGACTTCGCCATTTGGCGTAGTCGACTGATCTTCTAGGGCGTCATGCAACAGCCCGGCAATCAACTGATCATCATTAGCCCCAACCTGAATCAGCAAACTCATCACATCAATCAGGTGGGTCAAGTAAGGAATCTTTGGCGCTTCCTCATCTGAATTCTTGCGATACTGGTCGCCATGCAACCATTCAGCTAGCGCAAAAGCTTGCGCGGTTTTTGTTTGTGGGATCATCTTTGATCTCCTTCTTTTTCGTCTCGCTCTTGTGAGCGGAATTCTTTGGTTGGATCTAAATGGTTAAGTAATGCGCCATGTAAAGATGCGGCAAAAGCATCTATAGCGCTGTGATCATCCCAATCCAGGCCTTCAAACTTTAAGTAGATCCGATCTGGTATACCCATCGGCTTCTCCTAACTCGCTTTCCTGCGAGAGCTTCCCGCAAGCAGCTCTACCTCCGGGGCCACCGTTACATCGAGCTGGCGGTTGGCAGATAGTCAGCCGGAGGGCTATCGACGATCTTCTTGAGCACTTTCAGTATGACATCGGGGTCTGACAGTTTCTAGAAACCACTAATGCCCCGCAGGAAAGGGACAAAACTGCGGGGCATTAGCTGAAGGGGTCACAAGTAAGACTTAATTAACAGGTATTACCGCATGTATCTCCGAGCTTCGTCATCTTCGACATCGTGCATCGTTGACCAGACTGAACTCAAGGCATGAGCAAAGTCGTATCCCCTGGTGACCTGGACTTCGCTCTTGAAGTTTGTGTATTCCATGAGTTCAAGACTCTTCGCAAGAAATACACCAAATTCATCCTTTGAAATGATGACTCGGTAGGGATAGTCCGCACTCGGCGTCTTTATGACATCAGATCCAGTCTGATCAATCAGTGGTCGAAGTGACTCTAGATCGCGCGAACGCACCTTGATTTTGTTTGAACCGCGCTCGGTGCAAACAGCGCTTAAGAATCCGGTATCTGTGAAAATCCACATGTTTAGTACCTCCTATATAATATGTATTTGGATTTGTTGTTTTTAGTGAATTGATTGGGAAATGCAAAGCGTAAACACGAGCGAACTGGCTTTATGAAGCCAAATCCTCGACTCCAAGCTTTACCTTCCAGCGGAAACAGTGTCTAACCGTCATTTTGTACTTCATTGCAAAAGCCTCAGCGGTAATTCGCTTTAGGTCATTGCGGAAATCCACTGCAAACCGACGTTCTTCTAGTGTGAAAAGTGGCTTACCTTGGCGAAGCTTCTTTCGCTCCCCTGCTGTGGCGCCACCCCAAACGCCGAATTCTTCGGCAAAGGTTGCGTACTCAAGACAAGTGGCCTTTAGCGGACAGCCGCCGCAAATTTCCCGGGCTTGGTTGATCTCGACAATGTTGTCGCTGAAGAACAAGTTCAGGTCCGCACCCACACAAGCGCCACCCTTTGTGATCTCGGTTGGGATCTGCAGGTTCTCTAGGAACTCTGGGTAAAGGCCCGAAATCAAGTCTGACATTTCTCTTTTCATTCATTCTCCTGTTCATACTAGAAATTTGTATTTCAACAAACTGCCGAAAAATACCGCCCGAGTGGCGGTAAATTCATTAACTGCACGAGATTCAGGGCTTTTTGGCCTTAAATCAACTTGCAGCTACCAAGATTTCAGATTGCAAGTGGTATTTCGCGCTCTGCTTTCTTGATAAACTTACAATACCACGATAAAGTATTGAAAGTCAACTTAGGAGTGCAATGCAGGAACTAGATGGCGGTCTCGCAGCCGTAGTTATCCAAGATTTCGCCAAAGAAATCAAGGAATCGGCCGAAGCTGACCTGGATCAAAGACTCCGGGAAACGGCGTGTCGCGCTCTGCGAATTGACCCCAGCATGGTGCCTGGACGCCTGATCACTTCCCTATCCCGTGGTGCCGCTTCAACCGCTTCTCGGGAACGCGCCAAAGACAGTATTGCCATGGTTTTGGGCAAATCGCTGAATTCAAGCGATCTGGATATCAGCTTTACGGACTCCTTCGACGCCGATCACATAATCAACGAAATCCTGGATGAAACCGAATCGCAACGTCGAGACACGCATGCCCTGCGCACTCAGGCATCCTTTATTCGAAGCGTCTGCCGTCCGCTTTACACATCTTGGATTGACGAGATCGAGAGCTCGGATGAGAGTGGATTGTTGCCACGTGAATACCTTGAGCGCAAGCAACAAGAGATGATTGACTTCCCCATTAACTCCGAGTCCGACCTTAGGGATTGGCTTGGCTACATGTTCGATCGCTTCGACAATCTTTCAGATGTGAAAAAGGTGTCAAGTAGGTCTCAGGGTCGAATCAATTCAAGTGCCGTTCGCACCTATCGAAACGCTTGGATGACATTCACTACTCGAAACTTTGACAGCATTTGGCGCGAGATGCAGCGCCGAGCTGAAAACGGAGTAACGCCAAAGAATGTCCGCGATGAGCGATTCAAGCGCCCTCGTGAGTTATCTCGGACGATTGTCCGAATGGCAAGTTCCGAAGGTATTGATTTGCATCCTGAGAAACCGCCGAAGATCACATCGGTCACAGCTACTCTTTTGGAAAATGGACCAAGTCCGATCAAGCTAACCAAGTCTTGGACCTCTGCGAAGTTTGCTCGCAATGAGATCCAAGCCTGGTTAGCTGATGCGGATGCGATTCTTGGCAAGAACCGAATAGATGTCGCAAGGCTTGATGTAACAGGCACTTCCGGACATGATCAGTTCTTGCTTGAAGAAGCGGAGTTACCCAGCATTTCTCTAATGTTTATTCGTTACCTTGATGCCAAGGCCAAGTATTAGGCCGCAGAGTTTGAGGACTTATTCTCAACAAACTCTGGAGCCCGCTCCACAAGCCAAGTCACGAAGTGGTTGTTGAACAACGCCATTTTTGAACGCTGCTTTCGGATCAACTTAATCGCATCTGCCGGTTGGTAGCCCGCGTGCATCAAAGTCAGCGCAGTTACCAGGCCAGATCGATTAAGGCCTGCTTGGCAGCGAATCAAGACTTGCTCACCGGCGTTCCAGCGATCAAATGCCCACTTGGATACGCGCAATAGTCGATCAGTATCGAAATGTTCAACGGAAGCATCAGCAAATCCGTAACGCATCTCTTCAACTCCCCAACCCATTGGCTGGGCAAAGGAATACAGCGTCACAACTGCGTCGAATTGGCAGGAATCACCTAGGCCGGGTAGCGGCATTGAATAATTTACCGTTGCGTCGTCAGCCGTCCCACCCATGAAAAGTCCAGGCAGGATTTCAGCAAACAGTTCGGTTGGGTACTGGTCATCTGAATGCCAGCGTGGTGCGAACAGGTTATTTATTGGGGTTTTACTCATGGTTTTGGGTTTCTCCTTTAGGTGCGAGTAATTGGTTTAGTGAGAATAAAGCATGGGCATGACATTTTTGCCCTAGTTATGATCCGCCGAATAGCCAATCAGAAGTATCAAGAGCAAGAAGCCAGCGTTCAAACTCTGGATTATGCATTACCCAAACACTTCGCTTAGCTCGAATCAGTTCAATTGCATCGTTAGCGGTGTAACCGGCAGCAATCATTACAAGAGTCACCACTAACGCGGAGCGATTAAGGCCAGCTAAACAACGAACCAAGATTCGTTTTCCGGCTTGCCAATCGGCATACACATTGGCAACCAAGAAACGTAGGTCATCTACATCAAAGTCAGCGACTTCCCCATCGTGAAATGCTTGGCGTAACTCACGAACTTGCCAATCAACCGGATTACTCCAGGCATGCAGTGTCACGACGGTGTCGAACGAGTCTTTTGTAATCTGTGGCTCGATTTCGGGCATGCCAATCATGTCGTTGTCTGCGGTGCCGCCAATCCAAAGTCTTGGCAGGACTTCAGTCCAAAGATCTTTAGGTGTGAAATCTTCGTAGTTATGATCCTCAAACATTGGACGATCATTCATTAGCTCACCACCGATCCGCTAACCAATCCAGTTGCAGCGCTCAACCACATCTGTGGTGTGTAGTTATCTGGTTCGTAACCACCAGCGCCACCCATCAGGATCGGCAGACTTGGAAAGCTCTCGCGCACCTTACTCATCGCAGCGAACATGCCTTCGGTCTCATAGTTCAAACGAGCCAGCGGATCTTCGCGATGGCCATCAGCGCCGGCGGCAACAAAGATCAGGTCTGGCGCAAATTCCGTTGCAAGTTCGATAAATCTCTCGACAGCTGCCAGTAGTTCAGCATCGCCGGCACCGCCAGCTAGTCCTTCATTGAAAACCAGTTTCTCCGGAATTTCGTGCGCTCCAGTGCCTGGGAAGATTCCCAGTTGATGCACGGAAAATGTCAAGATGTTTGGATCATCACTGCATAAGTTCTCAGTGCCATCGCCATGATGTGCATCAACATCCAGGATTGCAACTTTCAAACCCTTGGACACAGCGACCTTTGCAGCGATTGCAAAGTCGGCAAACACACAAAATCCCGAAGAATGATCGAATTGAGCGTGATGCTTGGCGCCCGGTAAGTGAATGGCAGTTAGCGTTTCGCCATTGAGCAAAGCGTCCAGCGCAACCAATGTTCCACCTGCAAAAGTCTGTGCCAGGAGGGCAAGATCTTCGTTTTGGTTATCCCACTCATCCGTTACCCAGTCTTCGGTAACTTCTTCTACATAGTTCAGTTCATGAACTAAAGTCAACTCTTCAATGGTCGCTAGCCGTGGCGCAACAATCGAGAGCTTGTCACCAAAGTGGTTCTGCAACTGGCTTAGGCCATTGCTGAATCGGCGGCCTCTAGTGACCGTTAAGTTCCAGTTGTTATAGGAATCATCATGAATGATTACAGGATTAGTTGTTGTTGCTGACTTGATTTGGGCCACAGCGTTACCTCTTTTCTGAATACCTGCTGCGACCGGGTGCCTAGCAAGTTCGAGAAAGTTAACAGCCCAACATGACATTTCTTCACCTCAGATCATTCAGCTCAAGAGTGTGGCCTATTTACAACAGGTATTTTCGAGCACGCTAAAAATGTCATGGTCGCGAGGTACCTTGAAACTCCCCAACAGAAAAGGAGTAAGTCCCCCATGACAAACAGCAACTACACCCACCTTGCACTTGTCGTTGATCGTTCCGGATCAATGGCTGACATTAAAGACGATGCCCAAGGCGGCATCAATACCCTCATCGCTGAGCAGTTCGCCGAAGAAGGTCAGCTGACCGTAACTCTTTCTGAGTTCGACGATCATTTCAATGACGTAGTTCGAATGAGCGGCAAGCCATTTGCCTACAAGCTATCCCCACGTGGCAGCACTGCCCTGCTTGATGCTGTTGGCAAGGAAATCACTCGAACCGCTCAGGAACTGGATGCTCTGCCTAAGGCACTTCGACCAAGCAAAGTTCTCTTTGTTGTCGTCACCGACGGTCAAGAAAACGCCAGCAATGAGTTCACGCTCAAGGCTGTCAAAGACAGCATCGAAACCCAGCGCAAAGACCATGGCTGGACTTTCCAGTTCATCGGTGCTGAAGAAGCTGCCTGGCAAGGTCGCCAGATGGGTATGAACTCTGCTTCATTTAGTCGATCAGATAAAGGTCAACGCGGAGCATACAAATCCATGAATGACTCGATGAAGACCTTCCGAAAGCAGCCTGGTCAAGGCATTGGCTTTACGATGCCGGATCAAATTCCGGACGACGAAGACTAAATCTGTCTCAAGGCAAGGATTGCAGCCATTAGCCTCTTGGTTGCAATCCTTGCTTCTAGCACCGAAAAGTGATTATAAAAATAATCAAGGAGTAGCAATGGAAAACGAACAGTCGCCCTCTAATTCAGTATCGCAAGCAGAGCAGTGTGAGCCAGAAGCAGCTGAATCACATTTAGTCAAGCGTGGCAAGGAATACGGACTAACGCCTGAGCAAAGCCAAGCGCTGTCCCTTTATCTCTAACACAAAAGAATTGCCTTAAAGCCCAACCCACACGGAGAACATAATGAACAATGAAAATGAGAATTTGGTGCAAGCCTCAATTGGAGCACCCAAGCCACAAAAGGTCCACCTCGTAAAGCCACCGAAAAAGCTCAACGAGATGACCGAGGAAGAGCGCCGGGCCTGGGCGAATGCATTAGGCGAAGCGCTTAAGAAAAAGTTCCCAAAGCAGGAAGTTGAGGACTAAACATGTCGGATGAAACTCCAGCTGAAATCCCTGAGAACCAGCAAGAGCCTGCCACAGCCGAAGCGGAATCTAATGAAACAAAAGCAGGATCGACTGTTCCATGTACATCTGCGCGGGCCGAGCGCTACGGACTCACGCCAGAGCAGGCCGAAATGTTGGACTTGTATCTCTAGAGCAACACCACGGAACAGATAACAAGCAAAGCAATGAGGTTGAAATGAACAAAGAACAAGACCTAGGGCAGACCGATCCAGAGAAACCGGCAACCAGTTCTACTGAGTCATCTGAATCGGATACTTATTCAGATGATCCAGCCTATGCAGCAATGGTCAAGCGGTATGGATTGACGCCGCAGCAGGCCAAGGAAATGAGCTTGTACCTCTAGCGCGACCCCAACCAGATTGAAACCAACCAGATCATGAGGAACAAATGAACAAAGAAAAACACGTAAGTCAGGTAGATTCCGAGGAATTGTCGCCTGACGCTCCAGCGGCCAAGAATTTCGAGCAAAACGAGAAATCAAATCAAGAAGATCAACAAATGGCTGATGAGTACGGATGGACTCCGCAACAGGCCAAGGAATCAACGCTTTATCTATAGATTGAGCCGGCCTCATCGGCTCAAGAATCTAAACATGCCGTTGCCTATTTGGTTCATCTGAGCCGGCATTACTCTAGATTCACGAACCTGGGAAACGCCTAACACTGTAGGTCTTGGCCCAGAATTTGCCCTAAACATCGGCACTTCAAAATGTCACCCAAATGCAACACAATAGAGTTATGACATTTGCAGGTGGCGAGATCTATTTCATACGTGAGCGTGACTTGATTAGTAATGAGTTAACGGAATACTTCAAGGTTGGAATAGTAAGGGAAGGTGGAAAAAACGGACGTAACAGTGAGGACCGTCTCAAGGACCATCAAACTGGAAACCCACGTGAACTTGTTCTAGATGAAGTTTTCAAGACACCACTTGCTGAAAAACTTGAGACGATTGTGCAGGCAATTAACGCTGAGGCTGGCATTCGCGGAGAGTGGATGCGGATTCAAGATGGAAACATTGATTTAATCAAAAGCCAACTAGTTCAGCTCGTAGATGAAGCCAAATCTGCTGGTCCAATTATGACAAACGCAGAAGAGCTGAAGAACAAATCTTCTAACGGCACAAAGTTGCAAGCAGACGATGACGCTCTAAAGTGGCACGCAGTTTACTCCCGAGCAAATCTTTCAATTGCTTACTATGAGCCAATAGTAAAAAGAATTAACTCCCTGATTTTAGATGCCATCGAAAAAGGTGAGGATGTCGCCAAGGTCGCGAAAATTCAAGAGAAGAAAATAAGATTCGATCTAGATGAGCACGCGCTTAAAGCTGCGCATCCGGATATCTATGCACTATTTTTTGAAATTGTGGTCAGCGAACCAACCGGTAAATTTGTTCCAAAAAAGGTCCCAACGGATCAGGATTTAATCGACAACGTTCTGATGCCTTTAACTTCCGAAATTGTTCAAGTTGTTGAACGCGTCGAGGCTGGGGAGTTAGGGAAGGTTTCACTTCATAAGCCTTGGCTTAGCCTTTGGGGGCTGTTGGCGAAAGAATCATGGGATAAAGAGGTAGCTTTAGCCAACTTGAAGGTTATCTGTGGTTTAAATTCTGGAATCGAAGATGTTTGTACGTGGAATCGCTTGGAAAAGAAGACAGAAAAGTTCAATAAGAGTGCCTTCAAAGAGGCGCATCCAGAACTTTACGAAAAATTCCAAAAAGAGATTCAGGTAAAGGCTGCGCTGATAGTTGATAAGAATGTTGGATATGCGGATTAGGTCAATGTCTAGATTCAAAGAATCACAAGTGCATACCTATCCCCTCACTTGCCATTCAAGTGGTCACCGAGCCAGGACATAATCAATACATGCCAATCCTGGTCCCCGAGAATCCTTCTTTTGCTAATGATGCAGAAAAGGAAGTTTGGCTTGCCCTAAACAAAACACTCCCCGACACTTGCTGGCTGTTGCATGGTGTGCGAATCACTAATGTTTCGGGTGATCGTGAAGGTGATCTTATAGTCATGTGGCCTGAGAAGGGCATCGCCTTTATTGAAATCAAAGGCGGCTACATAACCTCTAAGTCCAACGGAAAGTTCACTCAAGGCTCAGGCAAAAACAAGCGTGAGATTGATCCAATTGACCAAGCACACGGTGCTATGTATCAGATTCGTGATTGGGTTTTATCTCATACCAGCCTTAGATACTGGTATCCGATGGTTGCAATGGCGGCCTTTCCAAATTCCGTTCTGGAACGTTCTTACGAGAGCACACGTGCCAAGCGCAGCCAATTCATTGACCGTGACGATCTGGTAAACGCATCCGATTTAGTACGAAGGTCAATTGAGTCACACTCTGGCCACGCAATTGCCCCGGTCACCGAGGACCTGGATCGAATTGCCCAGGCATTAGAAGCAAACATTTTGGATGTAACTGACCCGGCATCGCTTGCACTGCTTATTGACTCTCGGACAGAGCTGGTAAACGAACTCGCAAAGGAGAACCTAAAACTCCTTGACTTTGTTTCAGAACTAAACCGCTTCGATGTTCGAGGAGCTGCCGGAACAGGGAAAACAGCTCTTGCCTTAGAGCACGCTAAGAGGCTTAAAAGACAGGGTAAACGTGTCGTGTTTCTTTGCTACAGCCGAGCACTCTCAGCTCATATTCGCCACCTTGTGGAGTCATGGGACAGATCTGAGCGCATAGATGTAGTCAGGACATTCCACGCCTTAGCTCGTGATTGGGGCGTAACTGTTCCAGCAGGAGTTACCGACGAATTCTGGGAATCAACTGCAACTCTTGAGTTGATTCAAAGAGCAACCCAAGCCCCTGACTCAGAGAAGTTTGATGCAGTGATCGTTGATGAGGCCCAAGACTTTGGTGTGAATTGGTGGGTTGCGGCAGCGGAGTTACTAAAGGACAAGGATCAAGGCGGACTTTATGCCTTCGGCGATCTTGGGCAAGGCATCTTCAATCGAGCAGGAACAGCAGATCTAGGTTTCGTGCCACTACGACTACATAAAAATCTGAGGAACGCAGAACCAATCGCAGATGCAGCAAACTACCTAACCGATACTCCAGCTCCAGCAGCTGGGCTTGATGGACCAGAGATTCGATTTGTTCAAGTTCCAGAGGATGCAAGCGACAATGAAATCATCTATGCGGCAGATGACGTAGTCGATTACCTTAGGGATGACTACGGCCCACAGCATGTCGCATTACTAACCACAAAGAGTCGTCATCCAGTCCACAGAGAACTTGCGGATCGTGCTGCGGATGCGTACCTCAAAACGCTTTGGAAAACCGATGACATCTTCTATGGAACTGTGAGTGGATTTAAAGGCCTTGAGCGCAACTGCGTGATTCTCACAGTTAACGGATTCCATGACGAAGTTGATCCAAAGCGCCTGCTTTATGTTGGCATGACCAGGGCAAGGGATTTTCTGGTCATTGTGGCAAAGCGATCCGAGCTTGCTTCTGCATTGAACCCAGAATTAATGATTAGGCTTGAAAGACAAGTTATACAGTTAGGCGAACCCTGGATGAATAGATAACCAGCTTCAGTACTTGCGTGCAACAAGAGCCGTTACCAGTTACTTTTGGCTCTTTAACTACGGTTCATTACTCTCAAAAACTGGAGCCAGTTTAAATTGCCATCTACTTTTTACTGTTGACCATTCTATCTCTGTGATCAACACTCGGTGCTTTGTGTGCTTCGGGAAATCTTCACTCAACTCTTCGATTGAATTGCATCCAGTCATGCTCACATGCATTAATCCTTCATAGGGACCGTCTTCAAGTCTCAAGAAAACACCAAAGTTAAGTAGATTTTCAACAATTCCAGTGACAATCTGACCAGTCTGGAAGCTAGGTTGTATGTCGAAATCTGAGGCTATGGCGTCAGATCTAAAGCGTTTATCTCCTTTGCTTCGATGAACGAAAGAACGTGCTGCGCCTTCTGTGCGATTTACCGATGACTTTAACTTTCGTCGCTCTACATACTTACTCGCTCCCACCAGAAGATGCTCAGTTATCTCTGCCATCTGCGCTTCATAACTTAGGTCTGCAAATTCCCTATCAGTTATAACATCGCTATCTTCATCCCGATAATAGGTGCTCTCTTCATCGGGTCTGAAACTAAGCCAATTAAAGCTGCCCGCGACTTTAACATCATCGAATATAAGTACCTTTCCATGCGTGTTCTCGTGCCTCAAAATCGAAAGATTTGGATGTCGATCTGCAAGTCTTTCAAGTTTCCTCACGGTTGCGGCATCCGATTTCTCACCATCCTCATAGCCATGAACGATTGTGGCGACCACACCTCGGCTGGCGCATTCATCTAGTAAGTACAAGAATTCCTGGTCCACAACTGTCCCCTTAATCCACGGGCACTTGAGAAAGAATCTTTCCTTTGCAGTGGCCAATGCTGCCAACATAATTGGACGATGTTCAAAAACCTTTAGATTCCTGAGCCTTGGAACTGGGATTACGGGCAAGTCATCTTCATTCACTGACTCCCCGATTGTCTCAATTAGGCGGATACTCTCAAGCTGGGATACCTCAACACGCTCTTTCTCAATTTCTTGAGGGACTTCAGAAACATGTTCAATCTTCTCAATTGTTATCCCAAGTGAACTTACGCCACCTCGGGATGAAATTAATTCCTCGTGCTTCTCGCTAAATTCGCCGTCGATGTAGACTGCTGCTTGGGGCTCGGTATTGTGTCGAAGTTTGTAAATAATCAATTTTGCTATAAATCCGAAGTTACCTCTCTTGCGATTCACTGCCTCAATACGAATAACATTCGATTGTCCGCGTGTGTTTTGGGCCGCTTCCATAACGGCGCGCAAATCTCTAATCGGAATTGCTGCTTCAGTAACAGCCGCTTTTGTAATCTGGGGCAAGGTAACAAGTTCTGATTCCTTTATAGCCTTTGACGAAACGCGCCGAGAAAAATCTACGGACGAAAGTTGGAAAATTGATTTATCAAAAAGAAAACTCGCCACATGTGCGGTGGGAACGATCTCTTGGTGCTCAATGGCTAATTTCCGTCCCACGGAAGTCAAGCTGAACCCTGCATCACGGTCATATCTAAGTGCTCCTGAGGAGACCAGTTCAGCAGCACACAATTCAATTGCATCATCGCCATCAAGTCCAAGCAACTTAGATATTCGATCAAGTTTAACTTCGCCTTGCAGAATCAAGCGCAGTAAGAACTCGTGCAATAAGGGAAGGTCTTTCACTAACTGAACTACCATGTCTATCTCAACTGCAGACACCGGCACGATGCAATTGGGCATGGCAATAATTGTCGCCTCAGGATTCATTGCCAAGAAGCGCGAAGCCAAGACAAGTTCTTCATTCATAAAGAACAGCTTCCTCTACGCTGCAGTATTTATCATTTTCAATCACATATTTAGCAACCGTACCCAAACCAGATTTCGAACCCAATGAGAAATCGAGGTTTCCAACTATTGTTAACAAATGCTTAGCTCTAGAAAGCGCCACGTTTAGGCGTCTCCAGTCTGATAGAAATCCAACATTTGAACTATTATTTGACCGCACAAGACTTAAGAAAACAACGTCGGCCTGACGACCTTGGACCTGATCAATTGAAAGACATTCTGGATCAATGACATTCCAATTCTTTGTTCGAATCGCCCTACTCAAGGCATTTACCTGTACTTTGTACGGGGAGATGACAAGTACATCAATTTCGCCAGGGTGAGCATCATTAGCCAACAAGGATCTATCCAATTCAACTAAGCGCCTAATGATGACTTCTACTTCAGCTGGATTGTGAAAACTATTGGAGTCCTTCGCTTGTTGCTCTAAAGAGTCAGAATTCAAGATTGCCGTATTCAACCATAGAACAGGTTTTTCTTGGAAACTCTGAAGTATTTGATTAAATTCACGCCCAGAAGAAATCAGTCTGCCGCCATAAAAGCAATCTGAGACTAAGTTGCCAATACCCTGCACCATTCGATACTGGGTCGAGAGATTCGTTATCAAATTGCTTTGAAGAGAATTCTCAAGGTATTCAAATAAAGTCTCATCAAATGTTCCCTGCGCAATTTGAGCTTCTTGTGCCAAGTCTTTTCCTGCTCGATACTCACTCAAGGGTGGGAGTTGCTTTGAGTCACCAACAAGAAGAACCTTTCTTGATTTTGCTATTGGAACCAATAGCTCATTTGCTGTCGCTTTTGAAGCCTCATCGATGATGCAAAGATCAAATGTGAGTTGACTTACATTCTTAAGCCCAATGAAGCCAATTGCAGTTCCCGCTAGGACGGAGCGTGATGATAGAAAACTTTCAATTAAAGTGTTGTCTGTGGTCAGTCTTTCAAGCCATTCAGATTGCATATCAACAATTCCTTGAATAGTTTCAGACTCTTCGTTTGGCGGCACCAAGGAATGTTGAATGGTCCTCAATTGTGATTCATCTAGTAGTTCAGGAGAATCCAGTGAGAGATTTAACCAACTTGGAGAAAAAGCTCCCAACTGTTCTACTAACTTCGAGCGACGTTGATCTATAGACGCCAACGTATCCTCAAAGTCATCTTCATTTTCAGAATCAAATGGTCCGATTGTCAGGGAAGTATATTGACCTTCTTCTTGTTTTGCTCTCTCAAGATCTCTCTCTAATCTCTGCTGTGAGTCCAAAAGTGATCGCAATTCACCTAGAATCTGGCTACTTCGTAGTCGATTGTGGTCAAGATTAAAAGCGGCCAACTCTGATTTAAGGAATTCAACCGAACGAGCTCGAACATCCTCTCGCCACTTCTCAGCCTGGATATCTAGGCGAAAGCCTTCAATGGTTTCGCTCAACTCCCGTTCTGGTCGAGCAAGACGAACCATTCCGTTCACGCCCGCAGCCGCCAAACGTTCAAGCGCATTATCAACCGCAACATGGGTTTGGCTTACAAGTAGAACTCGGGCGCCGGGATTTGCTCTAAGAGTTTGCTGAACTAATTCAGTAATGAGCGCCGTCTTCCCAGTCCCTGGTGGTCCTTGCACAAGCGATAGAGTTTCCGATTGAAGGGCCACTAAAACTGCCCGTTTCTTATCCTCATCGATCGCACTCTCTTTTGAATCATCGCTAAACCATTGACCGATGGTAATTGAAGCATCAATAGTTGCCGAGGTCGGAATGTTCAAGACCTCTCTAATACCTGGATTTGCACTTTCCCCAGATCTAATTGCGAGTAGAGCCTGCCTCTGCCTCTTCAGTGATTGGAAGGTGGCATTTCTTGATGGCCTGACAAGGCTAGCCTCTTTAACATTACCAACGCGCCCACGAGGTCTAACAATTAACTGATCGCCAGATTGATAAGCCAAGTCGCCTCTGGCAATGATTTTCTCGCCATCATTGGATACTAGTTCAACTTCTTCGCCAAGCTCGGAATAATCACGCTCCTCTCCATCGCCGATTTCGATTAGATCCACTTCCAGCCCGTTATTGGACTGAACGACTGCATTAACTCGAAAACTGGAAAGAGAAGAGTTCGCCAACTTCTCTTTGATTTCTAGAATTCGATCCAGTTGTTCAAGGTAGTCCCGTGGACCTACGTTTTCATTTGAAAGTGCTCCGAGTTTTGACTCTTGATGGGAATCGATAGCCTGCACAAGCCAATCAAGGCCATTCTTCGACAGACTTAAATTCAATTGACCAGTTAATGCAATTGGTAACTCATCATTAACCCACAATGCCCTACGCCTCATGTCTTCTAGTTGCGCGACTTGTTTTCCATAGGCTCGATAAACAGTGATAGCTCCCATTGCCCTATCTATCTCGCCAAATAGAATGCGCTCGGAAGTACCAATTAGAATTTGGTTGCGGTCATCGCCTGACTTGTCAGCCTTGAGGCGAAACTCCGCGCAATACCCAGCACTCATCTCACTCATAATCTGCCCCAAAACTTCGGTTTTTGAAGGATTTCCAGGCATGTCCTCTGCAACGTGTTCTATAGCATTACTTTGTATTTCAAGCCTTAATATTCTCGCTTTCGCCACATCGGCAGCTATTCTCGACTTAAAGATTGCACGATACTCAGCCAGCAGTTCTACACCGTTATCAAAAACCCTATTTGGGTCGTTGTTGACACACTTCCTTAGCAGGGTGCCGAATTCAGAATTTCTTGCCTCTACAGCATCTAATGAGGGCGCAACATCTTCAAACTTAGTCAACGTCTCACCATGTGCACACCTAAGCAGCAGAAGGCCCAGTGAATAAACGTCCCGTACGAATCGCTTATCTGTCGTTCGACTCCATGGGGGCGTGTACAGCGGTGAAGTCCACTCCATTGTCGTCAACTCGTTCTGTGTTTCACTTTGGGTTTTTCCAATGCCGAAATCAATTAGTACAGGAATTGAGCCCGAGCGCAACATTACGTTTCCGAGGCTAATGTCACGATGTTCAACTGGATTTGGTTTCAGTGAGTGAGCATAAGCTATCGCTTCCACAAGTGGCAGACCGATAGAACGAAATGTTTCAGGTAACGAGCACTTACCTCCAGGTTGTTCAGATAGATATTCTTTGAGCGACTTCTGTATCCATTCGGTAGCCAAGTATGGCTGACCCTTAGATGTGACGCCATGATGTACGTACCTGACAATGTTCTCGTGTCTCAATGCACGTAGACTCGAAACGTCATTCTGATAAATCCTTCGAAGCATGCTGTCTTCTATGTCACCTTCGAAAATCTTTATCGCAACCTCTTGATCATTGGTTAGATCCCTTGCCTTGCAGACATAGGCAGTGCCGCCAAGCCGCTTCGCTTCCGCATTAATGAAACTAAAGCGTCCATCCAAAATTGGGGATTGGCTAACCATGCAACAATGATAATGAAACTATGTTGCTTATCTGACTAATTGCGATTGATTCGAACCGAATCAAAGTTTGCTTGATTTACTAGAAATACCTATTCAGCAAATCGACTAGTGTCGTTTGCCACCTCCTAATTGGGTGGGCGAAAATCAACATAATTGCGTCTGGACGCCCAGTCTGCTGCAAAGGATGCTGAAGCCAGTGATCTCAGAATTTGGGAGAAAAGCCCCCACCGCGGATTTTTGTTGCCCCTAGACAACACGTCGATCAGAATCCTATAATCGAACAAATGTTCTAATTTAGAGATTTTGGGCCTATTCCTAGTCATTTCCCTGAACTAAGAATTGTCAGTATCCACCCCTAGATTAAAACTCCCCAAGTTTGAACGGAGCCCCAGTGAGCGATTTCGACGAAATGACAATTGATGAACTTTGGACTGAGATGGAGTCATCTGATGGGTTCCATAAAGGCCAGGTCCTCTTTGCCCTATTTAACCGAAAGTACGACGCAAATGACTTTGGCCTAGCTCATGCTTATGCAATCCAAGCCAGTGAGGTATTTAAAGAATCTGGTCATCCACGCGAGTACGCAATGGCGCTGGTTTACTCCGGCAACGCTAAGCACGCTCAAGAAAACTATGTCGATGCCATCGCCTACTATGACCAAGCCGATGAACCAACTATTGCTTACGGTGAGAACGAAGACCTCGCCATCTTGCAAGGCAATAAAGCAAACTCTTATCTTGCAGCCGATCGTTTCCATGAGGCTCACGATGGCTACCTTGCAGCCGAAGCTCTCTTTGCCGCGGCTCAAATTCATGTCCGGGCCTACTCGATGGCACTTGAACTTGGTGATCTCCAGATGCGCTTTGGCCAATATGAGCTAGCACTGGAAACCTATACTCGTGCTCGTTCTTACATCGTTGGTCATGGCGACGTAACTCAAGTTGCCACCGCAGAAGGAAGGATTGCTGACTCTCTCCTGCGACTTGATCGAACGGATGAAGCCATCACCCATGCTCGTGAAGATCTCAACATGTCTAAGACATGTCCGTGCCCTAGGTGTGTTCCTGATGCACACCTTCGTCTTGGCAAATGCCTTGTCAAAGCCGGCCAGATAGATTCAGGCGTTGAATACATTGAGAAGGCGCTTGAAGCATTTCACAAAATCAATGAACCAGGGATGCAAGGACATTGTCTATTCGCAAAGGCAACAGCGCTAAAGGAATCTGATCCCACGCAGGCAAGAGACTTACTTGAACAGGCACGGAGCATCTATACAGGGCTTGACTGGTCATGGCCCCTGGACAAAGTTCTAGTTTCTATCGCAGATTTGGATTTGGCAGAAGGAAACAGTGCCGACGCCATATCCACCTACGAACAAGTTTTAGTGCGCGCAAAGGAGCTGAGTCGCCATGGACTTGAAAGTGAAGTAGAGGAAAAACTGTCTAAGTTCCAAGCACCATTGTAGGCGATTCGGCACCAACTACTAAACCACCTCGGAACTAGCTATTGTCGGTGACATCAAGTAAGCTATTCACATGGCCGCAAAATTCACCTACATTGACCTATTCGCAGGAATTGGCGGGTTTCACGCAGCCCTGTCTGCCATGGGCGGCGAATGTGTTGCGGCGGTAGAAATTGACCCTCGCGCTGCCGCCATATATGAGATGAATTGGGGCACTCCTGCCCTTGCTGACATAACTGAAATTGCAAATGACAATGGCGTAAAACTGCCCAAGCACGACGTACTAGTCGCAGGATTTCCCTGCCAGCCATTCTCAAAATCTGGTGCTCAGCGAGGAATGGATGAAACCCGCGGCACGCTTTACTGGAATATCCTCAAGATAATTGAAAAGCACCACCCTGCAATCGTTCTGCTTGAGAATGTTCGCAATCTTGCTGGTCCGCGTCACGTGCACGAATGGGAAGTAATTATAGAGACCCTTCGCGCTGAGGGATATCGAGTTAGTGATACGCCAGCAATCTTTAGTCCTCATCTATTGGACAAGAAGCACGGTGGACGTCCTCAGATTCGTGAACGGGTATTTATCGCAGCTACTTATGTTGGTAAAAAGTTATCCCAGGCAGACTTAGAAGTTGAACCCCCTGTTTCAAATAAGCCGATCGCAGGTTGGGATCCCCAGAATTGGTATCTAAGTGCCGACTTATTGGATGCCCACGATGAACTACCTGAGGAGTCATTGCTTTCGAAAGAAGAAATCAAGTGGATAGATGCTTGGGATGACTTTGTATTAAAGATGCTTAAGTCCCGTAAGGGTGAGAAACTCCCTGGTTTCCCTCTTTGGTCGGACTCATGGGTGCTTCCCGAGGATCTTGATATTGAAGAAGGAACTCCTGGCTGGAAAATCGACTTTCTTCAGAAGAATTCAAATTTCTATGCTGACCATCAGAAACTTATTGATAGCTGGAAAACCAAATGGAAAGTTTCTGAGTTTCCGCCATCACGAAGAAAACTTGAATGGCAAGCACAAGACGCTCAATCTTTGTGGGAAACAGTAATGCACTTTAGGCCCTCCGGGATCCGTGCAAAGAAGGCTACGTATTTGCCCGCGCTTGTTGCTATAACTCAAACTTCAATCATTGGCCCTGAAAAGCGCCGACTGACTACACGTGAGGCCGCTAGGCTTCAGGGGTTTCCTGATTCATTTAAGTTCGACGGCCAGTCCCCTGCTGCAACATTTAAACAACTTGGCAATGGCGTGAACATTGGTGTGGTTTGGCATGTTCTTAAGCAACTTGCGGAACGAGATGCGAAGATTCTGACAAAACGTAAACCTGAATTGCTAGACGCAATTTCCAGTTCGCCCATGTCACCTGATGCAATTCTGCGGAAACGTAGATAAGAAAACGATTATTTCATTAATCCCATTGGTAAACGAGGGTATTCCAGTTTGCTGCACATGACCCGTTTCTTTCACGGAAATTTGAGAGTGATATGCGTTCTCCCAGACGCGGTGGGCGTGCAGTAGAAAGGTTCACTATCGTCATCGGACTAGACATCCACTCTGGAGACTCAACGTCAATCTCCAGAGTGTATTTATTTGAAATGTTTTCCAATCTGACTACCTGTCCCACCAAGACACGATTTGTGTTCCATTCCTGTTTGCATTCGTCAATAAATGCGGGACAAACGACTTTGAATGAGCACCAAGAACAATTGCTTTCGCTGGGGCTGGCTTCAAGTACATTCAATTTCGCTTCTGAATCAGATTCCATTAATCTCCGGGTTTCAATTGCTAAATCAACGACTTTTCTCACGTCACTCTCATTGACTTCAATTGCATACGGTGCATTTTGCGTTGTAAGAATTTCGACTCTCTTTGGAAAAACTCCATAGTTAACATAAACCAGCCACGCATAGAACATGAGTTGGCGTCTTTGACTTTCCGTTGGATGCGCCTGATTCAAACCTGATTTGTGATCTACAACAATAAGGTCTTCCCCGTCCATTCGCACTAAGTCAGGAATTCCCACCAAACCTAGCCCTCTGTCGAAAAGCTTACGCTCGACCCATGGAAAAGGGATGTTTGCTAACTCACTGGCAAAATCGACCTGATTTGAATTCTTGCGCTGTGCAGACCCAACCCCTAATTTGTGCCCAGAAGACACGCTTCCAAACTCGCCCTTGCTCGCGCGAACTGCAAGGCGCGCCTTATTCACCTGATACCCCGCCCAGCTCTCAGGTCGAGGAATTAGCGCAGGTTCCCATTCTTCTTGCATTGTGTTTTCAATGCTAGAGACAGCAATTGACCACGCAGCATCGAACGATTTTCCTGCGTACAAGAGTTCGATTGCTGAGTGGACTACAAGACCTACAGCTGCTCTATCACTAATTCTACGCAACTTTTTATAATTTGAATCTTGAGTAAATTGCCAACGGGCTTTACAGGAAATAAAATTCTCCAAGGACGTCGGAGATATCCAAATCAATTGCTTGTACACATTTATCCTTGAAGGAATCTCCAGATCGAAAGTGGATTTAGCCTAAATCTTCTTGCGTCATACCAAGTGATGGAGTCAAATTCACTGCCTTCTATCATCGCGTGAGCAACTGCCTGATCTTCATTCAACCAACTCAAATTTGTCCGCCAAAGTGGGTGGGACAGCATGACCGCAGATTTACCTCTATAAATCATTGGTATGTTGTTGATCATCTGAATTTTTGCGCCACCGAGCTCTGCAACAATCTTCGCCATTCCATCATCCAATGGTGGCAATGAACGCTGTACATTTAATTGCCTTCCCAAAAGTAGCTCTAACATGTCGCATGACAATCTCCAATCAAGCAATGAATGCTTCCGGGAATTGTCATATGAGCGCATACAATCTGGGCATGATGTGTCGCAGTTCTGTGAATGCTTACTAACGTCCCATCGCTCTAATGCATCCTCATAGGTTTTGAGTAGCAGAGATTCAAAATTGTCTCGGTTTCCCAGTTCGACAGCATATCCTGCTCCATTTTCGGCAGCGTCTGAAAGATATATTCCTGCCGCAACTTGTGCTTTCACATCGCCTTCATCATTAGGTAGTGGTATTCGTATTGGAATAATTCCTGTAATCAACTCACTAGGATCAAGATCTAATGCAACTTGCGCACCTCTACGAAGGACCTCGGCCATAGAGTAATAGGCTGCCTGACCCGAACTTTGTTCATGAAGTCCTATTGCTCCTGTTGGTACATCCAGCCGATTTGGTGAAATCAATAAGGCATCTGTAACTCTCACTTCACCAATTACGTCTAGTTCAGTGGCCCCCTGCTTACCAGCATCTGCAATTACTGAGCCGTCTGTTTGCCTAACAAAGTCGTAACCTCGGCCAAAGTTATCATTTATGGTTACTAGGCGACATTGTTCAAATACTTCCACTTCAACGGTATCCAATGACAATGAACTTGTAGGCATAGAACTAACGGTCAATTCCGGTGCAGATGCGCCCGAGACTTGTTCACTCTCTTCCGAATACGCTTCTGGTGCATAAGTGGTCCTAAATCCCTTAGGTTCATAGAGCGAATAGATTTGATATTGATCATTACAGGTATTGCACGCAATTGCCGATGAACTAAGCTCACTTCTGCCACATGAAATACACTTGCAAAATCTCATAGGAGCACCCATTGGATCGACTGTGAAAGTCTTTTTCCCTTGCGTCCTATACGACACAAAACCGTTGACTTTATGAACCAGGCCATCCTTTACAATTCTTGCACCAGGAGCAAATGCACCCACCGCCATTCCCAGTGGACGATCCGAAACTGCAAAATCTTCAAGCCCATTAGGCGCCCAGATTGACCTTGACCAAAGGGTGCGAACTCTTGTAGGAAATCCAAACATCGGGAGAATTCCATTTCGTGCAAGCTGCGCACTAAGTTCTTCATCGCCCGCTGGTGGCGACATGTTCACAATATTGTCTATGTCAGAAATCAAAGATTCTTTAACGTACGTTTCAATTTGCAGTCGTTCCTGGTCTGAGATCAATGTGAACTCGCTCAATCGAACTATAACAGGCCTTAGGGAATTTGAAGTTGCCAAGAACGTTGAGATGTCATTGCGGAAAACTGACCAGTCACTAACTTTGCCGAAGGTGCCATGATTGCTGTTTGCATTCCACTTTGGTGAATCCTGCACCGACAAAAAAGCTTTCCTTAAGACCTCACTTACAACAACTCGCTGGACAATTCGCACTCTTTCCAAGTCGAGGAATGGTTGTGGCGGTATGTCACCCGTAATCCGCTCCGGGCGATTAAAATAGTACTCATCATGTGTGCGATCTCTGCATATAGTTACTGCAAAACTCAGGAATTGACCAGACCTTCCAGCTCGCCCAACTCGTTGCTGGTAATTGAATCGCTGAGGTGGAACATTCGCCATCATGGTTGCCCTTAGACTTCCAATGTCAACACCAACTTCCATAGTTGTGGTGACGGAAAGTACGTCAATCTCATCAGTTAGTGCATACTCACCGTCCGCGAACGCACCCTTGAATAGTCGTTGACGATCACGCTGTAGTTCTAAAGGCCTGGTTTGGCCAGTCAATTCAGCAATTTTCAATCTTCTAGGTTCTTGGCGGGCCAGCCATGCATAGTAATCGGATGAATCGACATCAATTGCAACCTCTCGCAACTCTCCGCCTTGGCACTTTGCATTAACGCAAACATTAAGTGAAGGCGACAAATGCCTAAAGTTACAATTTTTGCAGATCCACCATGTTCTTCCAGCCGCTTCCAAAACAAGTGAAGTATCTGCTTTGGCAGTTTGCAATAACCAACCTCCAATTGCCAGTTTCATTGCCGGGGTTGAAAGAATTTTATCTAATTGTTTAATCAATAGTTCAATCTGAACATCATTACGTGAAGCTACAACTTGAATGTAGCGCTCGATGGTTTTTGGCATGGTTGATTGCTCATCCGCCGAAGTAGATTCCATGTATCGTCTTGAAAGTCCTAGAATTCTTAAAATTGAATTTACAAGCATTACTTGTTGTTGATCATTTAATGGGCCATCTACAGGCTCTTGATCTTTAACCGACATGAATGCCACGCCAACCGATTCAATGTCTCGCTGGGCCCTGTCGAATAAAGCCTCAGCAACATACTTTCTTAAGTTCCTGATTAATTTCTCTTGACCCTGGAAAATGATTGGGCCGTTCCATAGATCAGTGGATGGAGCATCAAACGCCTTGTACCATGGGGTAGTTCCGACATAACCATCCTCCAGAAACTGATCTCTAGGGTCAGTACCACCAGGGTTTACGCCAATGCTGACAAATGATTCTGTCATTTGCCTATACAGAGCAACTAATGACACTTCACCTTCTACCTTTAATTTGTCAAGTGCTTCTTGGAGTGATCTTTCCTGATTGGAGTCGAGTACTTCCCCTGCTATAACTTTGCCGAGAAGCGCTCTGGCTTCTAAAAGATCATTAGAAGCGAGTGCCTCATAGGACATCTCAAAAAGAATTTTTTTAGGATCAGGTTTCTTTTCTATTTCTTGACGTAATACCTGGCGTACTAAGTCACGATGATGGTTTTTAGAAGCACCAGCTGAAGTTCTTGCTGCATCATCTCTACTATCGGTAAAAATAATGGTTTTTGAGTCAACGATCGCACCTCTACCCTGCTTGCCTTCAGCTAACGAGCGAATCATTTGAGATAGATAGAGTTCTGTTGCAGCTGATTGACCAGACGTATGTGCACGAATCGGTGATCGAACTTCTCCTGATTTGAAATCACTCACCGCACTTTGCTTGCTGTTAAAATTGCACTTAGGGCATTTGGTAGGCAAAGCGGGCACTCGATCGCTTTCGACAGCTTTGGCATGTCTAACTACTACGCCAGTTGGCTGAGCACTAGATCCAATTTCAAGTTGGCCTAACATGGCATTCCAGTGAGCGGCGACAAATTGGAATTCAATTCCGCCTACAGTCCACTTGGTTCCGAGATCCTCGATTCTTCCAGGCCGGTACCAGGTGAACTCATTAGTAGACCTAAGGAATACAAATTTTCCCGACTGTTTTTCATCAATTGGAGTTGGGCCCAATAATTGAGCATTAGCAGTTGAATCCGCAATGAAACCACCAAGACTAACGTCGCCGCACTCAAAACAATAAAGAAGTTCGAGTACGCGACATCCGCAATACGTACAAGAATTTAATGGCGAGGTAAATAGTCTCCCAACCCCTAATGTAACATCTTCATTGTCGTTAAATGAGGGATCTTTGCATTCAAAGTTGGTGCACGCCCAGATTCCTCTGGGTGTTCGTACGAACAAGTGAGAGCGCAGAGGTATAACCTCTTCGATTGAATCATCAGGCGTGGGGTTCGAAAGTCTATCCAGCAGCTCTAACATCGAAGCTTCTGTGTCAACTCCAGGTTGAAGTATGCGCGACGCAATCTCTTGAATTGATGTTGCTCTCAATCGCTCACTTTCAGTTTCATAACAAGCAGCGGTGAGAATATGTGAAATTTCTGACAGGGATAGAGATGCAACTTCACTTTGCGATATCTTCTTTGTGTTTGCAATGTCGACATTTACGGGTTTACCTGGAAGAAGAATAAATGTTGATCTACTAACGCCAAAAAATTGCTCCAGATACGCCAGTCCTTCCTCGTCCGCCGACAGCGAAGCCGAGGTTGAGATGATACGAAGTTGAGGTGAGTCAGTTGCTATGTTGAGACGGTTAAGCAATGATCTGACAATCATTCCCACTTCGCTACCCTGAGTCCCACGATATAGATGAAGTTCATCAACGATTAAAGTGAAAACATTTTCAGGGTCTTCTTCTAGCCACTTCCTGGTGCTTTCGAAAATAGGTTCTTCAACATCTCGCATCATCATGGTATTCAACATTGAATAGTTAGTGACCAAAATGTCAGGAGGATTTGAGATCATGTCCCAACGCGTTAACATCTCACCAGATTTTGAATCAGGAAACTGTGCGAGATCGATTGTTTCTCGAGTCAGAACTCCATTAGCGCGTTCAGATTCAATTACTTTATTCGTATTCTTTAGATGTTCGTACGTGGACTGAATTTTGGAAATTTCAGATGCAACTTCTTTTGCCCCAGTACTCGAAGGCTTTCGAACGCTGTTCCCTAGCGTGCTTCCTGTGTACCGACCAAACCATATTGGCTTGGTCGGTTGCAGATTTCTCAAATCTCTTACGGCTCTTCGGAGTCGTGTCATCTGATCCTCAACCAAGGCGTTGGTTGGATATAAGATCAATGACCTGACTGCGGATGTCCTTGTCTCTGAATGTCTCATGTTTGTCCATTGAGGGTTGTGTCCATCCCACCACCATTGAGCCTCAATCTGAGGTTTCCAAGTCGAAGACTCAGCCATTATCCTCAGTAATGCTGGCAGAAGAAAGGATTCAGTCTTACCTGAACCAGTTCCAGAAGTTACAACTACATTCCTGCCGTCCGAGGAGCCACCTCTAAAGCTGTGAGTAATTGACGCTGCCTGGTGTTGGCGCAACTTGAGAGAATTCGGTTCGGCGAATGGAAAAAGTGACTTACCTACCATTGTTGCGACTTCTTCAGTTAGGCCAGCAGCTTGGCATACCTCGAGATAGGGCTCTATGTTCGGGTATGGCAAAACAGGCTCTAATAAAACATCGCTAATCAAGGTTCCATTTTCCTCAAGCAATGATCGACGCTCTCGCATGAGGCTTGGGCTATCCAGCCAATAGGCCGTATCTATGTACTTTAGAAAAGTCGAGCGCAATTCTTTTGCCATTTGAATTGGATTAGTCATTTTTTTGTCTCACTAACTGAGCAGAAGCGTTTGAAGCAATTTTGCCGCAGACTCTTCTACTTCATTGTATTTTCTGCAGTTACGACTGCCGTTCTCGCCTTTAAACTTTACGCTTTCAGGTGTACTACCACTCATAAGTACCATTGCGCGCCCATAGAGTCCTGGTAGCTCGACGCCAAATGGAACTAGTAGTTCCTTTGACTCTTTCTTATAAGAAACTAAAGAAGTTTTTAGAACTTGAGCTCCCAAATATTTGACTAGATACGGAGTTCCTTTTGCTGCCGTGCCTTGGTTTACATCATTTTCGTTTCTAAAGATATATTCCGATCGAAAATCTCGTTTAAGGCGAAAAGAGCCTGGCCTTGATACGTCATTTGTCTCTTGCCAAGACGCAGTTTTAACATCAAAAAACTCTGCTTTATTGAAACCTGGCATTACTTTTCTTGGCAATGCCGCGCCTACGCTAGACAGCAGCGGCAAGCCCTTCAACATGCTCATCCCAGCCAGCGGAACAACCTCTCCAATTTGAGCATCAGTGAGTTGCTCTTTAGTCAAGCCAGAAACCTTGACAATTGTTGGCTGGGCATCACTACCTACCAAAGTAATCTGTCCGCTCACTTTGGCGACTAAATCTTTAATTTGTTCAAGTAGGTGCGGAGGCCAGTAACCCACAAGGAGCCATTCACCTTTAGAGGTCTCAGCAAGACAAGTTGGAGATACTTCCCAACTAGTTACGGATCCATCTGGTTCTCTCTTTAGCTCAAGGTGGCCCAGTTGCTCCAAGGTGTTAGCAAAATTGAATGCAAAAATAGAATCATTATCAATTTGATTAGCAAGCGAATTCAGGGCTTGTCCCGTGCCCCCTCCAAGATGCATCAAGGAATCTAATGCAGCATCCCAAAGGTTAGTAGTTGCATTACTTACGCCAACTAAAGATTCGAAGGAAGTAATTGTCTCTGGAGTTATAGTCGCAGTTCCATAAACCCTAGGTTTCAACGGTTTGGGCCATATTGGATACTGCTTGACCAAATGACAGTGCGTGCATTCCCCTCGCTGAAATTTTCCTCTTAAGGCTCTCCATGGGGTGGCCTGATCAATTGTCTCTATCTGCATTCTGTGTGCGCCTGTATAAACGCATGAATCAGGACTAACGGGGGCAATTTGGACTAGGTTGATTGCGGATTCATGGGACGGCTCTTGATAACTCGTCCAGGCTGCTGAATAGTCAGAAGTATCCGTTAGAACGAAGTTAAACGAGCCATGCGTTACTGCCCCATCAATAGTTACGAGCGCATCTTCAGTGTCTTCATCAACCGCAGATAGCGCACCAAGGGCAACACCTTCATTGTCAATCTTGTACGCAAGTGCATCAACCAAATGCCAGCGCGAATCGACTTCATTCGATGAACGCAGACGCACACTTGACTGATGCGACGGCTCCTTTGAGGATGAAACATATACCGAAACTCTATAGTCACCAGGGCTAAACTCCAGTTTCGACATTTCAATAACAAGTGCTCCATCACTTGAAGATTCTCGATGTAACTCATCGCCAGAAAATGAATCCGTAATCGATACTTCAAAGAAGTCAGCATCCGCAATTGCAACCCGTATTTCCGGGGCTGCCAAGGCTGTCCATTTCCTCACGGATGACGGAATTCTCACGCCACCCGCAATGGTTAACTGGCTCCTTGAGATCGGCTGCAATTCTTTGAATCTAGTTTTTTCTGGAACGCCAAACAGTTGAACGCCCGAGAATGCTGTCCAATCTTCTGGCAGTTCATTGAAGTGCAGTTCTTCGTACCCTGGGCGGGCATACTGCGCAAGTATTGCCCTGACTTGCTCGACGCTATCTTTGCTTCTTCTCACAAGCAGAATGCAATCCGTATTAAGATGCACTGCAGTCTGTTCCATGTAACCGCCATGTATCTCATCGAGCACCAGTGGAACCACGGTTCTCGGAAAGCGCTTAGACACATGCTCAGCATTTTGAGGAATGCGGATGTTAACCGATCCTTCTAAAACAGAACCAACATCCAAGCCATCAGAATTGCTGGTACGCCATAGATTTCCAGCTAATGGTTGAAATGAAATTTCAACCCATTCTCCGCTGGAAGTTTCAAGTTCTAAATTTCCATCAAGGAGTGGCTCACCTGCATGGCGATAAGTAAGAGAAAGATTAAAGGTTCTGCCAAGAAAGTTTTGGTTCATACTTGCCATCAACTTAACTTGAGAAAGAATGGCTCCTTCCGTTCTCATCCCTCTTGGTACAGTTCCATCCCAGCCGACAAGCTCTAATGAAACTATTTCTGCAATGCGCTCGTGAGTTGCCGTATTTGACCAAGACCGCTTTAGCGCCTCTCCCGCGCTCGTAAGGTCGGAATTAATCCAGGCATCGAGAAAAACTACCATGGTTTCTGTCGATACATTTGTTCCTGGATCAAGTCCATACTGTGAAAAAAAGCCAGGCAATTTTTGACGATCCGCCTTGCGTACAAGAGCTTGCGATTGCGGAATACCGACGTACCGTTTACTCAATGAGTATGCAGTAGGAAGTCCGATGCGCCCCTCTTGGCTTTCAATCCAAATGTTTAGCTCTCGCCATAATCGTTCCGAATAATCATGAAACTGCGCCTGTATGGATCTTTCATCCTTGGCCAACTTTGTAAGATCTGCAACTCTTGGATAGTAAGCTATTGAAGGCAGTTCGTCTCTACCCATATCAAGCGCAGCTAATGTCGCAAGCGCAAGAAACCCTACCGAAGGAGGATTGCCAATAGATTCTGCTTGCAAAGAATCTTCTCTAGTTGATTTAGTTTTTCGTATCTCGCGCATCCATTTGCTGTGTTCAAGAACAATTTTTTGCAGATTGAAACTTGACCCATTCACCACAACTCTGGATACTGCTTCACACAATCCATCTTTTGGATCACCGTCATATCCAACTTTTCTTGCAATCTCAGCCAGCGTGTCGTCATCAAGATCGAGATATACAGGCACAGCATCGTCAATTTCTGGATAAACTACGCTGAGAATCGCTTTATTCCACTCAAGGTAGTAATTCCAGTCTGCGTCACTGCACATAGCTGATTCGGGCTGCTTTCTTACATAAATGCTGTTGCGGATAAACACTACGCTATAGCAAGCAACTGACAATTTCAGGAACTGTGCCCAATCGTCTAAATAGGCAGTTCGGCAAACTGAATCTCGGATCCTCTTGCTTTTGATATATCTAATGAATACTTGGGGTTTCTAGGCGCACCATTCGGTTGTTTACCCTGAGCAAATTGATTAAGCAATCCATCTCGAAGGGCGCTTTCGAGAACTGACTCATCCGGAATGAAAAACGCCTCTAAGTGAGTTGGGGTAAAAACTTCCTTTAATTGCTTAATTGGCTCCCCCTCGGAACCGCGAAACTGCTTATGCCATCTCGAGAATTCGAGGCTGTAGGTTGGATCACCGCTAAGTACCACTAATCCCAATCCACCCTCACCAACAACCTGCCTCATTGCTAATTGATCGTTTAGTTGACAGGCCTTGTTAACGCTTTTTGGGCCAGCCACTCCGAAGTTACTGTGGACCTTTAAATCCCATACTCTTTGCAGTTGATAATCAAATTCCGTGAATCCAATTTTCACGGGACCGCCACCTAATGAGTTGACTAAATGGCCGATAGCGCGAAACTCAAAATAGAATCCTTGCCATTCAGTTTGCCTCCACTTGGTCGAACCGCCTTCTTTCATCTCAATTACACAATCTTTACCAATCCAATTCTTCGGTATCGACTTCTTTGCTATGTTCAGGATCGAGTTTGCTTCATCAGTCAAAGAAGTCCATGTATTTGGGCTAGCTGTCTTACGAAAGTGCACTTCTGAAAATTCTAAAATTCGATTAAGGCCCACCAAGGTGATCGTTTGACCGGTGGACTCACAGTCTGAATTCCACTTTCCACCTAAATAACTCAGCAGTCTTTCGCCCAGCTGTTGCTTTGACAGGGATTCAGCATCCAGGTCAAGGTTTAGACCGTTGGCCAAATTGATAAGAACGCGCTTGCGTTCTTTACTTCCAGGTCCAAGGTCTTCTGGACCGCTATTGGTTAGATTGCTTATGCGCCCAACCGCCTCAAGTTTACTTTTTGCGGGCGCAAATTGACTGTCTAGGCTCATAATCTGACTCTATTGGTAGATACTGAAATTCATGCAAAACGAGATTACCTGGACTTGAACCTAATTTGTAAGTTGAGTTTAATCCTTGATTCACCTTGAAAGTCATACACTTGCCCGAAACCATGCTTGCTTGCAGACGGCGTTTCAAACCTCAAATGCCTAAATAAGTAGTCCTCGAACTTTTGCAAGTTGTAGAGATAGTAAAAAAGGACATCTCCATTCTCCTTAACAAGAAGTAGCCCACCAAAATCTTCAGGGTACCCTGACCAAATTTTATTTGCTCGCAAGCCCATAGAGGCTGCACTCAAAAACTTCTTAATCTTGCTTACCTGAAGCGCGTTACCTTTTTTTTCATTAGCCCAAGTTGTCTTACAAAGCGAAGATAGATTTGTAGTTGAACTTAGGTAATAGTTGAGCATTAACTCAGCTAGGTATTCAGGCAAATTACTATCAATATTTTCAAGGCTTTGCTCAAATGTTGAGTTATCGTACTCAACAAATTCCAAGGAGTGGCCTTTGTCAACGAGTGCGCGAAGGTTTGTTTTTACAGCAGATGCACTCAGAAATGGTTCAGGCCGCGGATTGCCGAGAATTTTAAACGTCAAATTTGTTGAGCCTGATGCATTAAAGATCGTAGCGGGACTTCCTATTTCAGATTTAATACTGAAGCTGCGCTTTGGTGTCGCGATTCTGGTCTCAATATCCTCAAGAATTAGATGCAGGTCTTCCACGTTTGACGAGCTTGAACTGAGTCTTTCGCGCATCAGCAACTTCAGAAGGGCATCTCCAGAAGGTAGGTTAAATGCCCTAGAACCCGTGTGTTTAACTAATGCCTTGAAGAAGGCATCCAAATTAGGAGCTAGATTTTCTCTCTCTATTCTTACAATTCCTATTCCATTTTGTGTTACCTGAATGTCAGAGTTTCCAAGTGTATAAACTGTTTCCAAACTTCCGCTTGGATTGTCCACAACCTGAAGAACCTTATAGAAAATAGAGGTGTCTCTTCTTGCATTCTCGTCTGCTCCAAAGCCGCCGCCATTTAGAAGCAGGTATCCAATTGCATAAAGTTCGGACCACTCACCTCTATTTGCGGAGTTCATTTTGAATTCTTTTTATGTTCTAATGAGCGAATCATTGATTCAGCCCAGTCCTGGATGGCGTTAACTGCAACGCTATTTCCTAGCTGTTTGAGAGCCTCCGAGTTTGAGACTGGGAATTCAAAATCATCAGGAAAACCTTGCATTTTCTTGCCTTCGGTTGGAGTTATTCTCCGAACCTCTCCATCCACAATGTAACCATCCCAATTTCTGCGATCATCGATTGGGGATCTTCCTCCACCTACTCTTAGGGTAAAACCAACTTCCCGATTAACTTGGCCTTTCATGACATCAGACATATTGAAAAGCAAATCTTTTTTCTTTGGATGCTCAAATGGTGTATCAGGATTCTTGAAGCCAACCATGAATAACCTAGGTCTATGTTGAGGAAGTCCATGTTCAGACGCTTTAACAATTGAATAGTGAAGCGAATAACCAAGATCAATAGTCAGTGCGTTTTTGATAACTTGGAACGTCTTGCCTTCGTCGTGCTTGAAGAGACCACGCACATTTTCAAGAAAAAATGCTTGTGGTTGCTTTATGCGAATTATTTCGGCTATGTCAAAAAACAAGGTTCCACGTGTATCATCAAATCCGAGCTTATGACCAGCCTGGCTGAAAGGCTGGCAAGGAAATCCAGCACATAAAATATCAAAATCGGGGATGGACGCTTTATCGACTTTTGTTATGTCCCCCACGTAATTGCCTGATTCAAACAATTTTGGTGAAATTTCTTTGAAGTTCAATTCATAAGTTTTTCTTGCATTTTCATCCCATTCAGATGCAAATACACACTCAGCTCCAAGGTTATGTAGGGCTAAATGGAATCCACCAATTCCCGCAAATAGGTCAATAAACTTGTAAGTCATGTATCAACAATAGCCAATAGGTACGACATAGCCCGAAGGTAGTCTGTGATGGTCTAGCCGATGGACTTTAGGCCTTTAGACTCATTCTTGCTGAAATCAGCTTTCGTAATTCCAAATCGCAAACGTAAACAAAAGTTCCTTTAATCCCCCGTGTCAAAAGGACACGATATATATTCAAGACATACTGCAAAATCTCATCGTCAGAATATTTCACACCTAATACCTTGTTATTCTCTTTGCCTTTTGCGTCAAAGTAACAATTACGATTAAACACAATCTTTTGATTAATTGGGTCATAGCCCAAATCATTTCCAATAATTACTCCCGCAAAATTCAGATCATAACCTTGAATTGTGTGAATACTCCCAACTTCGTTAACAGAATTTGGTGAATTTACCCAGTCTTTTACTGTTTGATTCCAACGCAACTGATGTCCATCTATATCGATGTCGTACAAATCTGGATTCTTTTTTGATTTGTACTTCCATGCAAACCCAGCCAACAGTCTTGATAAACCAACTTCTTCATTTAAATAAAGAATGTCGTTCCTCATGGATTCAAAATCATCATAAAATCTCAAGTCGTATCCGTTGAAATCTCTTTTTAGCGCTGGGGAATCTGAGAACAACTTGTTGACAAAATTTAGATAATCGTTGCCACCCTTTATGCGCATTTGTGAAACAAGTTGGAATAGCCTCGAATCATTCTTTGCTGTATTGATAATTTCATGTGTAATTGTCAGTGGCAAATCGCCTGGCTTAACGCTCTGCTCTGGATCCAGTAGAAGTAATTGATGCGTACTTTTAGTTTCAATCCAATCCAATTGTGTTTTGGTTTTATCATCAATTCCAAAAAGCTTAATGTTCGCTTCCGTGAATTGCTTATTTAGCATTGCGGATGACTGATTCGCTCGTTGTCCCAATCGATGCGCCTCATCAACAATGAGTAAGTCAAAGTGCATTTCACTTTTAGCTACTTCAAATGGCGTTAGAACCATGCTTTTATCCAAGCCAGGAGTCTGTGCGAAGACCTTTTCTATAGTCTCGCGCAAGGATTGCTGGGGAACCACAAGTGCAATCTTCATGTTTTCAAAAAGTTCCGCATACTCGCTGCTAAAGAAGTCGGCAAAAATCGAATCTTGATCAGAAAGGTCGTCTATGGACATCTGTGCAATGTCCCGTAATAGCTTAATTAAATAGATTGCAACGATCGTCTTTCCGGTTCCTGGCTCGCCTTGAACAATTAATTGTGAGCCTTGATTTGCTTCTGCATCCGTGGATAGTCGCTTGATGATTTCTGACAATGCAATTTCTTGATCTACATTAAGTGCCTTAAATGGTGAGAACTTAAACAAATTACTATTTATGATTTCTGATGCCGGTCGAGACAGCAGTCCATCATTGACTAAAATTTCAAAAATTTCATTAAATGAATCTCGATATTCATCTCGTTGGTAGTAATTGCCACTTGCCATACCCGCATTGGCATTTAGAACTTTGTGCTTGCCATCGGCGGAAAACAGTGAAATCAGTTTAGATTCAAGATCTGTGCATACTGATCGATTGAACTTTTCATTCAAGATAATTCCGACTTGACTTAGATGCTTCTTTTTCTCGTGGGCAAGATGTTGGTAAAATCTTTTTGTTGCACTCTTAGTTTCCCCAACATAAACCGACTTGTCGTCACTTAGCAGATAAACGACTGGCCAGTCACGCGCTATGGCATTTGAAAGTGACCAAGTAATGATTGATTCTTGATCAAAAGGCATTTTGATTAACTCAAAGTCGGTCATACTTATCACTCTTACCCTTTGATTTTTCTACAGGGTATTTCTCTTTGGTCTTCTCAAGTTTTTCAATTACGAGTTCGTAAGGATCTAAACCATACTGATCGGCAAGCAAAATGCAATAGGTAAGGACGTCAGCGAGTTCATCTTCGATTTTGGCCTCATCGGCTTCGCTGTCCCATTGGAACAGTTCAAGTAGTTCAGCTGCCTCAATTGAGATGCTCTTTGCCAGATTCTCGGGTGTGTGAAATTGCTTCCAATCGCGATCGGCTACAAACTGGCGCAATTGCTCAAGAACTTTATCCTTGTCCACGACCGTAGCACTAAGCTGGAAGTCTATCTGCGTAGGAGGTGACGGGTACGAAGGCTGCTGAGTGTGCAATTCCCGATGAACTAGCAGCGCCAGTCCTTCTCCAATAACATTATTCATTCGCGTCAGATTCTGTATTTGATCGGGAATATCTGGAGGAAATTTAGTCATCTGTGCGTGTGCTTTTGCTAACTCTCTATACGCCGTCTTAAGCGCATTTATAGTTTCCTCGTCAGGTTGTTCCCAATTTAGAATCTTGCGATCTCCATTACGGTCGGCAAGATAATGCGTTTGGACATAGCGTAATTCTTTGTAGTTGTATTCTCGAACTCCAGGAACCCGCTCCACCCCGTCGATGTAGTGCACATCTAGATGCCAGTACTTGTTCGAAGACTCTTTTCCAGCTTGTTCTGCTTTAGCCCAAATAGTGGCTTCCGCATCATGCCATTTTTTTAACGAGACCTCATATGAATGAATATACTTCTTTACATTTGACAATTCCTTGGATAGGCGAACAAGGTCTTCTTCAAATCTATTAAAGATAGATCTGACTATGTCTACATTTGATGCACAAGCCAATGTCACATTTTCAGCATTTAGAATTCCCAACTTATCAAGTTCGTAAATTGAATCAAGTACCTCTTTGTTAATCGCTACTGGATTGCGCTTGGTGGATTTATTTCGACTCATCAAGCGTGCGTCGCTGGGCTTATCGGCAGCCGGTTCATTGCCTGTCGCCAGTTTACCTCGAGAAGCCACCATGGCGATAGTTTACACGACCAGTAGATTGAATACATTGGACAAAACAATGGCCCCCTGGTTTCCCAGGAGGCCTTTGTTGTATGTTGCCTATTTGCTAGCTGCAGCCGCTTGTGCTTCCGCAACCTTCACATACGTAGCAGGATCCTGCTGGGCGCATCTTGATGCCACAGGTCATGCAAAGTGGTGCATCTGAGGTTTTGCCGGTGATCTGCTCAAGTAGTTCAGCACTTGAGTGGGCATCGCCGGTACCACGGTCTGCTGCTGGCACTGCTGCGCGGGTTGCTTGCTGATCAGCCTTTGGGGCTGCTGCTGGGGCTTCGGCATCAGCAAAGCTCATTGAGGAGAGCTCGGCTGTTACTGCTGCTGCAATTTCTGCGGTTGGTGCAGGTGCTTGGTCGTAACCGGCAACCTGGGCAGCGCGCTCATCAGCTGTGAAGATGCTAAGTGCTTCGCGCTTTTCGTATGGCAAGTAATCCAAAGCCAAGCGACGGAAGATGTAGTCCATCATGGACTGGGCCATGCGGATGTCCTTATCATCTGTCATACCTGCTGGCTCGAATCGCATGTTGACGAACTTGGAAACGAATGCTTCCAGTGGCACGCCGTACTGCAATGCAATCGAGATTGCTACTGAGAATGCATCCATTACACCGGCAAGAGTTGAACCCTGCTTGCCAAGCTTTAGGAATACTTCGCCTAGTTCGCCATCTTCGTAGGTGCCTGCGGTTAGGTAACCTTCGGCGCCAGCAACCTGGAAGGAAGTGGTGCGGCTGTTACGTGTCTTTGGCAGACGCTTGCGAGTTGGGTGAGCCAGTACTTCTTCAGTTGCTGGGGCATCCTTGGTCTTTGCCTTTGCATCAGATAGTGGCTGGCCAACCTTGCAGTTGTCGCGGTAGATCGCAAGGGCCTTGATGCCTAGCTTCCATGATTCGAAGTAGATTTCTTCTACTTCTTCAACGGTTGCATCTTCTGGCATGTTTACGGTCTTTGAGATCGCGCCGGATAGGAACGGCTGGCAAGCAGCCATCATGTAGACGTGGCCCATTGGGCTGATGGAACGCTCGCCCATTGCAGTGTCAAAGATTGAGTAGTGCTCAGTCTTTAGACCTGGTGCGTCAACTACGTGACCCTTGTCAGCGATGTATTCGATGATCGCTTCTACGGTCTCTTCGGCATAACCCCAACGGCGAAGTGCGCGTGGAATTGTCTGGTTAACGATCTGCATGGAACCGCCGCCAACAAGCTTCTTGAATTTCACTAGCGAGAAGTCAGGCTCGATACCGGTGGTGTCACAGTCCATCATGAAACCGATGGTTCCTGTTGGTGCAAGCACGGAAGCCTGCGCGTTACGCCAGCCGTTCTTTTCGCCGATCTTGTTGCCTTCGATCCAAGCGTTAGTTGCAAGCTTCCAGATGTCGCCATCAAGTGAAGTTGCAGATACTGCTGCTTCGGATGCGGCCTGGTGCTTACGCATTACGCGCTTGTGACCCTGCTCGTTACGTGCGTAGCCTTCGTATGGGCCAACGATGCCAGCAAGTTCTGCTGAACGCTTGTATGCAGTTCCGGTCATTAGCGATGTGATGGAGCCAGCAAGTGCGCGGCCACCTTCGGAATCGTAAGCAAGACCTGTTGCCATTAGCAATGCGCCAAGGTTTGCATAACCAATACCTAGCTGGCGGTACTTGCGTGTGGTGTCGCCAATTGGCTCGGTTGGGAAGTCAGCAAAGCAGATGGAGATATCCATTGCAGTGATGATGTATTCAACGGCCTTACCAAAGGTTGCGGCATCGAAGGTGTCATCATCCTTTAGGAACTTAAGCAAGTTAAGTGATGCCAAGTTGCATGATGAGTTATCCAATGACATGTATTCAGAACATGGGTTGGATGCGTTGATGCGACCGGTTTCTGGGTTGGTGTGCCAGTCGTTGATCGTGTCGTCGTACTGGATGCCAGGATCAGCACATGCCCAAGCTGCGTGAGTTACCTTGCGGAATAGCTCTCGTGCGTCAACGGTTTCTACGATTTCGCCATTGGTGCGGGCGCGCAGGCCGAATTCAGTGCCGTCTTCGACAGCCTTCATAAATTCATCGGATACGCGAACTGAGTTGTTGGCGTTTTGGTACTGGACCGAAACGATGTCCTTGCCACCAAGGTCCATGTCGTAACCAGCATCGCGAAGGGCGCGGATCTTGTCTTCTTCGCGAACCTTGGTCTCGATGAATTCTTCAACATCTGGGTGATCGATGTCTAGAACAACCATCTTGGCCGCGCGACGAGTTGCGCCACCGGACTTGATGGTTCCTGCAGAGGCATCAGCGCCGCGCATGAAGCTAACTGGACCTGAGGCGGTTCCACCTGAGTTCTTGAGGATTTCTTTGGAGGAACGAATGCGTGAAAGGTTAAGACCGGCACCCGAGCCGCCCTTGAAGATCATGCCTTCTTCTTTGTACCAGTTAAGGATTGAGTCCATGGTGTCATCCACAGAAAGGATGAAGCACGCGCTTACTTGCTGAGGAGATGCGGTGCCAACGTTGAACCATACTGGTGAGTTAAACGAAAAGACCTGGTGCAGAAGCATCCAAGTTAGTTCGTGCTCGAAGATTTCTGCGTCCTTTTCAGTTGCAAAGTAACCGTGCTCTTTGCCGGCCTTTGTGTAAGTAAGGACTACGCGGTCTAGCAGCTGGCGAAGTGTGCGCTCGCGGTTTTCGGCGCCGACCTGGCCACGGAAGTACTTTGTGGTCACGATTGTTGAAGCGTTAACGCTCCAGAAATCTGGGAACTCGACGCCACGCTGTTCGAAAACAGTTTCGCCGGTCTTCCAGTTTGTCTGCACAACGTCGCGGTTTTCCCAGATCACTTCTGCGTATGGGTGAACACCTTCGGTTGTGTATAGACGAGTCATTGTCAAGCCTTTGCCTGACTTCTTCGTTCCTGTTTCTGCGTTGACCACGTCGGTCATGTTGTCCTCCTCATGGACTTAATGTCTCTTTTTCTCATCGGGTTGATAAAAGAGAAAACTAGATATTCATTTTTGTTTGGTTTGTTAGGAAGTTTGTCTTAGTTGTGGGAAGGGCTTTCGGGGGAAGTGAAAGTTTCTAGCTCGCGGGTTCTTTTTGCTTTACAGCGGCCGGAACCTTTGAGGGCGCAGATCGCAAGTCCTCGATTTCTAATTCGAAGTCTGCGATGGATTCGAATGAGCGATACACACTTGCAAATCGCAAGTATGCAACTTCATCTAGTTCACGAAGCGGACCAAGGATTGCAAGGCCAACTTCGTTACTTGGAACTTCAGCGTGGCCCGAAGCGCGAAGGTTTTCTTCGACTTGAGCTGCCAAAATTGCAAGATCGTCTTCAGTAACAGGTCGGCCTTGGCAAGCGCGGCGTACGCCAGCGATTACCTTGTCGCGACTAAACGGTTCTGCTACCCCATTGCGCTTAACAATGTTGAGTGTGATGGTTTCGTTTGTAGTGAACCGGCGGGAGCACTCTGGGCACTCGCGACGACGACGAATACTTAGACCTTCATCGCTGGAACGGGAATCGATTACGCGGGAATCGTCATGTTGGCAGAATGGGCACTTCATGTCTAACTCCCTTCGATTCAAGTCTTCGTTCTAGTTCGGTTCGATCTAGCTCAGACCCCACATCTTGTGGTGTCCGTTTTGGGGCTATTTCTAGCTCCGCTTGCCTGTTATTCGTGTTACTGGTGTTACTTGGTGTTATCTCGTGTTACTGGTGTGACACCCAAAAAGTGTGCATTTCTCCAGGTTGTGGATCCTTTTGGGGATAACCTGTGTGGAGAAAACCACAATCTGTGGGTGAATCACATTGCTGTGACCACTAGATGTAGTGATGACTTTATTGGTAAATGGGCAGGGGCGCAAGCGTTTTACCTATATATGGCGTTTTGGGCGTGTCGCGACCACTAGATGATGTGGTTTTTGGGGCTGTTGGACCGTTTCGAGGCGGATTTAGGTGGCAAATATCGGATATTGGGCCAATTGCGGCCGTTTTTCAGCTGGTATTTCCGCCTGCTACCTAGTTGCTGCCACAAAGTCAGTTGCCGAGTATCCGGCAGGATACTTTCCCGTCAAGACCAAATTGGCCGCCACTTTGCCTTGCCCATCAGAAGTCATCGCGGAATAACCATTGCAACCCGTTGCTACAAACAGCCCTGGCTCAATTACATCTATATAGGGATTAAGTGTGGTGGTGCGCGAAATGACGCAAGGCTTGGTTTGGAAACTTAAAAAGTTGATGCTTGGGAAAAGTTTTTCAATCTCGCGCTGCAAGATCGGTAAGTACTGTACGTGAGCTTGGCCTTGGAACCAAGCGTTTAGTTCGGTCAGTGAATTGGTAAACAAATCAATGCGTTGATTCATTCCCATCTTTAGGTACCACTTGCCATCTGGATACTGCACGGGACGCATTAAGTAAATTCCGTCGAAGTCAGGTTCATGAATTTCATAAAGCAGCGACGGCAGATTGGCCAATGCGCCAGCTTGTTCCGCGCTAACTTCGGCCAAAATCACCACTTCGCTCTTGACCAAGATGTCTAGGGTTACCGGCAGTAAATTATGGAAATTAGAAAAGGACCCACCAGCAACAACTACCTTGGTCGCGCTGATCTGCTCCCCTGTTGCTGTGGTGATGATCCAACCAGATTCGTTGCGGGAAACATCAGTTGCTACATCACGCAAAACACTTCCACCTGATTTTTCAAACACTGCAAGCTGGGCTTCGACCAATACTCGTGGGTTGATCGTGCCAGCAGGACCTGGTTCATAAATACCTTGCACGTGGCGATCGAAGGCAAACTCCGGTGCGAGCTTTGCAACATCTGACGCGTTGTCTAGTAATTGGTAACTCAAATCAAATTGTTTTGATTGGGACGCAACGCTTGCCAAGTATTCATCTTCGGATTCAGCTAGATAAATGCAGCCAGCGCCGTTATGAAAGTTGATTCCGGATTCGGCTTCAATGTCTGGGTAGGCGGACACCGAGTCAATGCTGAGCTGAGTCCACATCGGTGTGAAATTGATAATCCGTTGGGCTCGAGCTTGGTCATAGTGACTAGCGAACATCGTGGCAGTGGAAAAGTCCGTGGGTTCATCTGGGCCGATGATCAATACTGAGTCACCTGATTTGGCCAGATACTTGGCAGTTGCGGTGCCAACCAAGCCCTTGCCTATGACCACGTGCGCAAAAGTTCTCACCTTTAAAGGCTACGGGTGGGATTTGGGCAAATGGCTAGCGGGATGGGCTGGCTTGGGCTGAAAACTCCAGAAAATCCAAAACCCATAATTATGGGTTTATGTTATTCTTGGGTTTATGAAGACAAATGCTGTGCCCAAAGAGCCCTGGGACCCCAATGGTGATTTCAGCGTTAACGGTGACGGTTTGCACCCATGGCTAGCAGACCTCGACATAAACACGGTTATCAATATGGGCGACGAAGAATTGAAAGTAGTGAAGGAATGTTATGAAAACAACAGTTGAGATCAGAGATCCGTTAATGGCAGAGGCTAAAGCGGTTTGCGCCCTACACAACATCACGATGAAGGGTTTGATCGAGCGCGCGCTCGCTGCAGAGATCGAAAAGCTCTCTGCCCAACCGCGTTGGCAACCGACCGATGAGTTTCTGATTCATGGAGATGTGATGGTTGATACCGATGTTGATGCAGAGATCGCCGCCATGTACGAAAACATGATGGCAAACGATTTCATGATGGTTGAGGAAGATTAATGATTGGCGTAGACACCAACATATTGCTTAACGCCGTCCGAACGTATGAAAAAAACCATGTCGTAGCCAAGCAAACGCTTGAGGCAATGCTTTCAAACAAAGAAGCGGTTGCATTCACAGACATTGTGATTTTTGAATTTATCGCTCAAGTCACCAATCAATCAGATCCTTCGAAATCTTTGACAGCCTCTCAAGCTATTGCCCAAATAGAAAACTGGCTTTCGTCACCAGGCACTCAAGTGATTAGAAATAGCGACAAAGACTTCAAGACATTTGCGCGTCTGTGTGCCGAGTCAGGCAGAACTGGTCAAAATATATTTGACGTACAAGTTGCAGCGATTTGTATTGATAACGGTGTCACTGAGTTCGTTACCGGTGACAGGGGTTTTGAACAATTCACGGAACTGCGCATACGCAATCCGTTTGCTGCTTAATCAATTGCTTCTGAGATTTACCTTTACAAAACCAAATAGCGAGTCAGGACGCTAGTCTTTGGCACAATCCCCTGGTTTGTGATTTTTGTGTTGATTGTGATGTTGGATTTCTTGACGCCTAGCTTTACTAAATAAGCCTTAACAATATTGGCGCGTAGCTTTGCTAAATTTTTCACCTGTGCTTCAGTTGCACTAGATAGTCGACCCGCAGTTCCAGTAACTACATAGGACGCATCTTTCCCGAAAGAGTTGACTAGTTTTTTTAACGCTAACTTATTTGCCTTAGTTAATACCCGGTAACCACTTGAGAACGTAACTGTTTCTTTAGGGTTATTGGCTACCGGCGTTGTGGAAGTTGCTGTCCATTTGGCATGTAGCGTCAGGTCACCATTGAATGGTGGTGTGTATGGGAACCGAATAACAGATCCGCCATTAGCTGCACTCCACCCAGCAAATGTGTAACCAGATCGAGTTGGAGGCGTTGGAGCTGATGCAATTGATCCGTTTCGAACAAAGCTTGACGCCGATACTGTGCTGCCACCATTTGAGTTGTATTTTGCCTCATAAACACCGATTGCAACCGTTAAGCCATTCCAAAGTGATCCAACTGACGGGAAGCCTGTGGACGTGGATTGTATGTACGCAGTGGAGCCAACTATGTCTCCAGTTCCGGTGAATACATCCAGGCCACCTGTTGTTGGGGCATTGCCTAAGAAGTAGATACTGGTGAGCGAAGGGGTGGCATAAAAAGCACCATCCCCAATAGCTGTAACACTAGATGGAATCGTGATTGAGGGAAGGCTGCTTGCCCCATAAAAAGCCCAGTCGGCAATGGTTGAAAGATTGCTACCAGGTTCAAAAGTCACAGAAGTTAGCGCGCTTGCTCCATCGAATGCATCCTCACCTATTGTCACAACGCTCGCTGGGATTTTAATTGAAGTTAGCGAAGTTGTTCCATTGAATGCGTAACTCCCGATTATTGTCAGTTTGCTTCCTGGCTCAAATGTGACCGCTCTTAGTGAAGTTGCACCACCAAAAGCGTTGTCCTCCATCGTTGTGATGCTGGCTGGAATTGTCAGGGAAGTAAGACCAGAAGCATTCGCAAAGGCATCCGATTCTATGGTTGTAGCGCTAGATGGGATCGTGACAGAGGTAAGCCTGGTTGCACTAAAAAATGCGTAATCGCCAATTGTCGTAACGCTGGATGGGATTGTGTATGAAGTTGCATTCAATCCAGCGGGGTAATGAATTAACGTGAGTCCCGACTTATCAAATAGAACGCCATTGGTCGACTTGTAATTGCTGTTTCCCGCGTCAACATTAATTGCAGTTAGCGATGCTGTTGGCGTAAAGGCGGCGTTGCCAATAGTTGTGACACTGGATGGAATAGTGATTGATGTAAGCCCGGGTGCATATCCGAAGGCACCAGTTCCGATCGTTGTAACACTGGATGGAATAGTGATCGATGTAAGCCCGGGTGCTTGATAAAAGGCGTAGTTGCCGATTCCCGTCACACCATCAGGAATAATCGCCTTACCGGTGCACGCATTTCTATCTATCACGACATTGTTCTCAATTGTAAATGTGCCAGAACCTGTCACGGCTCCATCTGTTACGCAATTAATCAAACCATCGGATACGGCGAAGGCTGGGGCGACGGTTAAGCCCGAAAAGGCCAAAGCTAATGAACTGGCAACAATCAATGACCTACGCATTAGAAATCACTTTCGCTAGTTTCAAAGAACCAGCAAGGCGGTCCTAGTGTTTCCTAAGTGTATTGACAAACTTAGTTACGCATTTTGGAATTAGTTAGATAGCGGCACTACCAAGGCTTGGCCAGCTAATACTTCACTGGTGGTTAAGTCGTTTAGTTCCTTGATAGTCCAAATTGTGGACCGTGGATCTTCACTTGGTGCCACTGCAACAGCAACATCCCAAAGACTCTGTCCTGCTTCAACCTTGATCACTTCAGTTGTTGGACCGGACTGGTCGGCTTGAACCGCGCGAGTGCCAACGAAGAAGAATGCGATGACGATTGGTAGCAGGGCAAGTAAAGCCACCACTCGTCGACCACGAACAGTTAGCTTCAAACCAGAGTTGGCTGGCTTGGCTGATGGTGCGGAATTGATTGATCGAACAGCGGCTCGCTGTACGGGAAGTGCTGCTGCAGTTACTTGAGCCATGGTATTTCTCCTTCTAGTTGCTGGACTTGCGGGTCTTGCTAGCCTTACCTTCTTGATGTGATACATTCGAACAAGTGTTCTAATCGAACGTATGTTCTATTTGTACACCCCACCTACGACACTTTGCAAGTTATATTCGAACAAATGTTTGAATAAGTTCCAAAAGTGTTCTAATGTGGCATTAGCAAGAACCGCAAGAAAAGCTCGAAAACTGTAAGAAACCCATTGAAATAAGCGAATATTGATCGGAAATTAGGTAAATCATGGCTAAGAATGATTCGAACACCCCGGAATCAGGTGCCCAGATTGTGTCCCTGCCAGATGGCCCAGACGGCGATGATGGCTTAACACCACGTCAGCGGTTGATCATGGAAATGATCACCACCACCACTGCCGAGCGGGGATATCCGCCAAGTGTGCGCGAGATCGCGGACGCAGTTGGCCTAGCTAGCCCATCGAGCGTGCAGCATCAGTTAGGTGTTCTGCAGAAAAAGGGTTTCATTAACCGCGATGCCACTCGCGCTCGTGCGTTGGACGTTTTGAGCCAAGAAGTTTCCGGTATGCCTGAACATCTACTTGAGGGTGACCTTAACCCTGCTGCGGCTTATGTGCCACTAGTTGGTCGCATTGCTGCAGGTGGTCCAATCCTGGCGGAGCAAGCTGTCGAAGAAATCTTCCCGCTACCTAAGTCACTTGTTGGCGAAGGTGAGCTATTCATGCTTAAGGTCTCTGGCGATTCAATGATTGATGCTGCGATTTGCGATGGTGACTTTGTTGTAGTTCGTCGCCAGCCAACTTGCGAGAACGGTGACATTGTTGCTGCGCTACTTGACGATGAAGCAACTGTGAAGACGTTCAAGAAGCGTGATGGACATGTTTGGTTGATGCCGCATAACCCGGCTTACGAACCAATTGCTGGCGATCATGCAACCATCATGGGCAAAGTCGTTTCGGTTTTGCGCAAAGTCTGAGCAAATTAACAAAACAAAATCTTCGGTTCGCAGCCGGAACTAAAAGAAGCGCTAGCTGGAACTTGGTCCAGCAGCGCTACTTTTTTGTGACTAGTTAACTAGCCAATTGCGATTGCGTTGAGTGTATAGGTATTCATTCGGACATCTGATGGACTGTCTCCAAATCGGATGCACTTAACTGCAAATGCGGTGTCGCTAGAGGCTTGCACCCAACCGTTTATGTGCATGGTTCCACTAAATCCGGAATCAATTGATTTCTCAGAAATATCTAAGTAAGTGTCAGATCCAATCACGTATGTGTATCCAGAGATGTTAGCGCCAGGAGAACCACTAAACATGTTGCACATCAGTAGTCCTGACTCAAGGGCCGCATCATTGCCAGAGACTTGAACGAAATTTAATTTGGCTGCGACTTGCACCAATTTGCTTGATGTCAGCGCCAGTCGATCCGAACTTGACGCACCGTATGTAGAAACATCGTCGGTTCGGAAAATAACAACCGGCAAAATAAATCCGACTGATTCAGGTATCTCCACTGTTGGTCGGTAAGGCTGTATTTCAGAACTAATGTCTGATACAGATAAACCCGATGAGTACCCTGGGGCTCCCGAAGGTCCAGGTGAACCCGTTGGACCTGGTGCTCCTGTTGGTCCAGGCGAACCTGTTGGCCCTTGAGCCCCCGTTGCGCCGCGCGCTCCTTGGACACCCGGTTTGCCGATACTCAAAGTGCGCTCAGAGCTTTTGCACTTTCCTTTTACCAAGTAACGCAGATCTCCAGTTGTTTTGTTGTAGCAAGTAGTGATGCTTGTACCACTGGACTGGCTAGCTGAGAGGTTTCCTGACACAACGACTAGTGCAAGTGCAATAACGATCGAGGAAGGCAAAAGAGATTGTTTCTTGCGAATGCTTTTCAAGGTCGTGCGAATCTGATTCATGCCATCAGGCTACACGGCGACCGTGGGCGAAACCCGAGAGTTTGCCTAGAATTTAAACTCTAATTCGTAAGTTTGTATTTTTCGATTTGATCGCGGCACAGGAATGACACTGCAGCGGCTGAAGTTACCAGCGTGAATTCATTGCGCTGGTTCTCGTTCAAGCCGTTTTCTTTACCTGAAGTAGCTAGCGCGCTAAGAATTTCATCTAGCGGTATGTCTTGCTTTAAGCCATTGCATACTGTGGCGCCAATTTCGACATAGTTGCTAGCCGACAAGAAGATGCTGGCTGCGAGATCTGCATCGTTAATTGCGTTTAAGTATTCCGTTTCTTCAGGTGACCAAGCAGAAGGTCCGGCTGTGCTTGATGTGGGATCTGGTGTAGCCGTACCTTCAGTGGAACTGGCGCACGAAGCTAGGGAAAGGGCGAGACTGGCAACCGCCAGGGCTGCAACTGACTTACCGAGCTTTGAATCCAATTTCAACACGTGTTAAACCTATCAGTCTTGTGAATTTGAAGCCGAATCGTCGAGACGCTCAAGGGCAGAAATAACCGCTGACTTGTCAGTGGTCCACCACAAATTTGGTAACGATTTACGCAGGGTAGTTCCGTAGCCTGAGTTTGCGAGTCTGGAATCCAAAACCGCTACTACTCCCCGATCTTCGGTACTGCGAATCAATCGACCAACGCCTTGTGCCAATAGCAGCGCAGCTCTTGGCAAAGACACAGACCGGAAACCGCTGCCACCGGATTCATCTACGCGTGCCGATCGGGCCGCCATCACAGGATCATCTGGACGCGGGAATGGAATTCGGTCAATGGTTACCAATGTGCAGGTGTTGCCTGGCACATCAATGCCCTGCCAAAGCGAAACCGTGCCAAGCAAACTTGATTCTGGCGTTTCTTTGAATCTGCGGACGAGATCTGAAACGGAATCACCCTTGCGAGCGACAATTATCGGACGGTCGCTGCGACCCTTAAATCGAACCGTTAGATATTCCTCAGCGCGCTCGACTCCGCGCCACGATGAGAACAGCGAAAGTGTTCGGCCGCCTGCAGCGTCAATCAAGTCACCTAGTTCGTCCAGCGCTTCTTCGGCTACCCCACTTGAACTCGGTGCAGGCAAGTTTGATGGGCAATACAAAATTCCTTGTTTGCTGTAATCGAATGGACTGCCAACGTCTAAGCCCTTCCACTTGGAATCCCCTAGCCCAACTGCTTTAGCCGTTGAGTCCATTGATCCAGCAACAGCCAGTGTGGCACTGGTTAGCACGATGGTGTGTTGACCAAATAGCGCTTCTCCGAGGAATCCGGCAACTGAAAGTGGCGCATGATGCAGCACTGCAGTTCGTGACACATCAATCCAAGTAACGCTGTGTTCGTCTGCACTGAGTAATTCAGCGGCAACATCGTAAACATCTTTTACGGCTGCCTTAGCGCGCTGTTTCTGCGCGGCAACATCAGATTCATCTTGCGAAGAAGTTGTCATTTCTGCTTGGGCAACTTTGTAAACATCGCGGACATCGGTGAGTGCTTTAAGCAACTGACCTTCGAAGCCTTCAATCCGAGTTGTGGTGCCCTCTCGGTTATAGCTCTCAAGCGCTAAACCTAAGTCTTCGGCAACTTCCATCATGCGATCATGCGTTGAAGGTTGAATGAATTTACGAGCCATGCCAGTTGCTCGACCCATGCCACCGACTTCAAGCGATCCCGCGAGGGCATTTGTAGTGCGATCAACTAGTTCATGGGCTTCATCAATGATGACTGAGTCATGGTCTGGCAGAATCGGCAAGTTTTCCAATATGTCAATTGCAAGAAGTGCGTGGTTAGTAACGACAATGTCGCTGGCATGAGCTTTGTTACGAGCCGCTTCGGCAAAGCAATCTTCACCCCAAGCACATTTCGATGCGCCAACACATTCGCGACCAGAGACCGAGAGTGAGCGCCAAAGTCGGCCATCAAGTTCTTCTTCGTAGTCATCGCGATCGCCAGTATCGGTTACATCGACCCATTGCCTAAGTTTTTTGGCCTGTTTAGCTAACGCAGAAGTGGAAGTTTGAAATAGTTGTTCTTCCCCATCGTCAGCACCATCAACTTCGACTCGATTGAACTTGTCCAGGCATATGTAGTTATGACGACCCTTGAGCACGGCATAGGAAATTGGATGATCGGTTTGCTCTGATAACGCTTCAACTGCATTTGGTAGATCATGTTCAACTAGTTGTCGCTGCAATGCCAAAGTAGCGGTCGCAATTACAGTTCGGTTGGTGCCATCTGGCAGCACGCCTTTGTTGGCTCGCAAGATCGCCGGTACCAGGTAACCCAAGGACTTTCCCGTGCCAGTTCCGGCCTGAACCAATAAGTGCTCGCCCTCATTCATGGCCTTGTCGACCGCAGTTGCCATCTCGATCTGGCCTTCGCGCGGCGTGCCACCGATACCTTCGACTACTTGTTGTAGCGCGGACTCGATGGGCTTTACAGATTTGGATTCTTTAGCCACAGTATTCCTCGAGCAAGTTGGCAAGTGCTTGTGGAACTTTGGCAATCACGACGGTTCCGGATTCGGTGTCTGTGCGCGACAAGACATTGCCTTCGCGATAAGCCCGAGCTAACAAGTCTCCGCGGTCATACGGAATCGTTGCCTTTATGTCGACTTGTGGGTGCGGCAACTGAGCTTCAATCAATGCGACAAGCTCAGCTATGCCTTGACCAGTTAAGGCCGAAATCGCAATGGCGTTCTTTTCATGTAATTTGATGCGATCGATTACAAAAGGATCGGCTGCATCTGCTTTATTGATAACAACTAGTTCTGGAATGTCGTGGGCATCAATTTCTGCCAGAACTTTACGAACTGCCGATAGCTGACCTTCTGGATCTGGATCGCTGCCGTCAACTACGTGCAAGATTAAGTCGCTAGCTGCGACTTCTTCAAGTGTGGAGCGAAATGCTTCAACTAGTTGATGCGGCAGATCGCGCACGAACCCAACAGTGTCGGAAAGCGTGAACTCTCGGCCGCCAGGAGTCTTGGCTTGGCGGACTGTCGGATCCAAAGTTGCGAACAGCGCGTTCTCTACGAGTACTCCAGCGTCAGTTAAGCGGTTTAACAGACTTGATTTACCTGCGTTGGTGTATCCAGCGATGGCAACCGATGGGATGTTGCTACGACGGCGTTGCGCGCGTTGAGTGGTGCGAGCCACACCCATTTCTTTAATCTCGCGGCGAAGCTTTGACATCGACTTACCGATGCGCCGGCGATCAGATTCAAGCTTGGTTTCACCAGGGCCACGGGTTCCAATGCCACCGGACTGACGAGATAGCGCATCACCCCAACCACGTAGGCGTGGCAACATGTATTGCATTTGAGCCAGGCTCACTTGGGCTTTACCTTCGCGGCTTCGCGCATGCTGGGCAAAGATATCGAGGATCAACCAAGTGCGGTCGATGACTTTAACTTTCACAACCTTTTCCATCTTGGAAAGTTGTGACGGCGAAAGTTCACCATTGCAAATCACAGTATCTGCGCCAGTTGCCATGACAATCTGGTGAAGTTCTTGTAATTTGCCCGAGCCGATGTAAGTTGCTGGATCAGGTCGATCCCGGCGCTGGACTAAGACATCTAAAACTTGTGAGCCAGCGGTCTCGGCTAGTTGGGCAAGTTCGGCTAGTGATCTTTGGGTTTGATCAAAGTCGCCCTCGGTCCAAACTCCAATTAGAACAACTTTCTCCAAACGAAGTTGTCGGTATTCAACTTCGGTAACGTCTTGGAGTTCTGTTGAGAGACCGACCACTCGGCGAAGGCCGGATCGGGCTTCCAGGTCTAGTTCGCCTGTGGTTTGCTCTTCAAGGTTGTTATCGGCGAAACGTGGATCGAAAAATTCAGACATCTAGTACTAGCTCTGTAACAAACTTGGCTCGATGACTCCATTGGCAACGAAAACCGCCGGTCCGCGAAGTGTCAAGACGCCATCTGAATCGCTATCGACATAAACCGTGCCACCAAGCACATCGACTTGAACCGTCCAAGGATCATTTAGATGATTGCTAGTTGCGTGCACGTAAGCGGCAGCGCAAGATCCTGAGCCGCAAGAGAGGGTCTCCCCCACACCACGCTCATGCGTACGCATAGCGATGTGTGTTGGTGACTTGGCTTGAATGAATTCAAAGTTCACACCATCTGGGTAAGTGTTAGCTGGCAGTGCAATTGGAATCTCGGTTAGCGATCCGGCGTGGGCTATATCATCAACAACACTCACCGCATGATTGTTCATACCTGCGATGCCAACTGCAGGCCAAGAACCAGATTCCGTTTGAACTGTGACATCCATTGGCCCCAATGAAACTCGGCCCATTGTTATTGCGATGTTTGTAAAGTCACTGTCAGTTTCAGAAATGGCAACAGTTACTGTTCCAGCACGGGTACCGATTGTGAAAAGGCCGCGACTTTCAAGTCCCGCTTCGACAAGGTAGCGAGCAAATACCCGCAGGCCATTGCCACATGTAGCGCTTTTCGAGCCGTCAGCATTTGTGTAATCCATGAAGTATTGAGCGTCATCAGTGTCGATCTCCGAAGCTTTCGCGACGCGCAAAATGCCGTCGGCCCCGATTCCTCGATGGCGATCACAAAGTGCTTGGGACAGTTCTGGCGTTACAGATTTAGGGTCAGCAAAAAAGCCTTCGAGGCCATTAACCACGATGAAATCATTGCCAGTGCCATGGCCTTTGCGAAACGGCACACCAGAATTTGTCATTACTTGAATTCTACCGCGCAGCGATGGATCAGTCCGTTTGAATACCAGGCTGTGATTTAAGCCTGAAGCGCAACCACATCTTGGGCAGTCAAGGAGTTGGCATCTCGCCAAAGGATGGTGGAATCTCGGCCAAACCAAGAGTCTTGGCGTCTAGCGAATTGACGAGTGGCAATCATGGTTCGTTCTGGAGCTTGCTCAAGCGTGAACTCACCATCGAAGGCAGATAAGACCTGAGCATAACCAAGAGCCTTGCGAGCCGTTACGCCGTCGCGCAGACCTTTGGCCTCAAGCTCGCGGACTTCATCGACTAAACCTTGCTCCCACATCAACGCAATTCGCTTAGTTATTCGTTCATCGAGTTCTGGACGTACGCGACGCAGGCCAACGCGAATACTTGGCACAATTTCGGGTAACGCAGTTAGCGATGTAACAGGCGCCTGGCCAGTAACTTCAATTACTTCAAGTGCGCGAATCACTCGGCGGGCATTTGCTGGATTCACTTTTGCGCCAGCTTCTGGATCAAAGTCCATCAAGCGTTTGTAAAGTGCGGCTATTCCGAGTTCTTCGCATTCCTGCTCTAACCTGGCTCGCACATCAGCATCACCAGGCGGGAACTGCATGTCTTCGAGAAGAGCCTGAATAAACAAACCCGATCCCCCAACAACAATCGCTCGCTTACCGCGGCCATGGATGTCGTCAATTACTTTGCGGCCAGCAACTTGGTAATCGTTGACATTTGCCATCTCGGTGATGTCGAGAACATCGAGCATGTGATGCGCAATGCCTCGGCGATCTGCAAGTGGAAGTTTCGCAGTTCCGATGTCCATGCCTTTGTAAAGCTGCATTGAATCGGCGTTAATGATTTCGCCATCGATCAATTCAGCTAGATCTAGTGACAGATCAGTTTTTCCAACAGCCGTAGCGCCGAGAATTACAAAGACTGGTTGCATGGCTGACACTTGCGCCAAACTACCGAACCGGAATGCTTGGCATTCCCAGCATTACGCCAGATTCAGTTCCTGGAGTCGTTGGCATTTGCCCAGCTTCATAGTTATCACCGGCAATTGTTTTGCGAACGGAAATCAACTTGTCAGCCAAGAAGTGGAATGGTGCAGCGTGAGTTACTTCAGCCATCACAACGTCGCCCGGACGAAGTTTGTGTTCAACGCCGTGGATGTCAGTGCGAGACACGTGAGCCAGGCGGAAGTCACGTGCGCGCCCACTGACTCGGCCAGTTTCATCGTCTTTCCGACCTTCGCCAGTTGCCACCATAACTTCAATTTCTTTACCGATGAACTTTTTGTTTTCATCCCAAGCAATGGAATTTTGTAATTCAACTAAGCGTTCGTGACGCTCTTGAATAACTTCCTGTGGAACTTGGTTATCCATAGTTGCAGCTGGTGTACCAGGGCGCTTTGAGTATTGGAATGTGAAGGCGCTCGAGAAGCGTGCTTGGCGAACTACTTCGAGAGTTTGCTGGAAGTCTTCCTCGGTCTCGCCTGGGAACCCAGTGATGATGTCAGTCGTGATTGCCGCATCTGGCATCGCAGCGCGCACGCGTTCGATGATGCCTAAGTATTTGTCTTGGCGGTAAGAGCGGCGCATTGCTTGCAAGATGCGATCGCTACCGGATTGAAGTGGCATGTGAAGTTGTGGCATGACATTCCAAGTGGTGGCCATGGCTTCGATCACATTGTCAGTGAAGTCGCGTGGGTGCGGACTGGTGAAGCGAACTCGTTCAAGGCCTTCGATTTCGCCACAAGCTTTTAGTAAATCTGAAAAAGCATTGCGATCGCCAAACTCAACGCCATAGGCATTTACGTTTTGGCCAAGCAAAGTAACTTCGAGGACCCCTTGCTCAACTAGGACTTTGATTTCATTCAAGATGTCAGCCGGGCGACGATCTTTCTCGCGGCCACGTAGCGCAGGCACGATACAGAATGTGCAGGTGTTATTGCAGCCAACACTGACGCTGACCCAAGCTGAATGCGCAGCGTCACGACGAGCTGGAAGTGTTGATGGGAATACGTCTAAGGATTCAAGAATCTCAACTTGGGAATCTTTTTCAACGCGGGCACGCTCTAGCAAGATTGGTAGCGCGTCTAGGTTGTGGGTTCCGAAAACCACATCGACATATGGTGCGCGCTTGATGATGTCGCCACGATCCTTTTGAGCCAGGCATCCCCCAACAGCAATCTGGAGCTTCGGGTTCTTCTCCTTGAGAGGCACAAGCTGACTGAGTGCGCCATACAGCTTGTTCGAAGCATTCTCGCGGACTGCACAAGTATTGAAAACTATGACGTCAGGCTGCTGGCCTTCAGGAACTGCCAAGTAGCCAGCCGCATCTAAAAGGCCAGCGAATCGCTCGGAGTCGTGAACATTCATCTGGCAGCCCATGGTGCGCACCTCATAGGTGCTGGATGCGTTAGTTGAAGTCACTACGCAATTCTAGACAAAGATGGAGTGACACATACTCACCTGAAGTGCCCTAATTCACTCGAAGTCAGGCATGGTGATTGAACCCTAGCGCCTAGTTTCCCTTTGAAAGTGGAGGTGTGTGAACAACCGCTGCGTTAACCAGTTCAACTCGATAAGCTGCAACGGAAGCTTCACTATTCAAAGTACATCCTCCAAACATCATCATGGAGCTAAATTGATGAGTCACTACAGTGGTGTCCACAAGTTGGTATTCCCGGGTAGCGCTGGATTGATCGCGAACGAACCTGAGGGCAGCAGGGCCGTAATCGTCATAATCTGACTGGCGCACGTAGGGCGTTCCAGAGCAGCTTGAATTTTGATAATACAGATAGGTATAAATTGGTCGCCCGCTAGGTTCAAACAAATTTATATTGCCTAAACTTTCGCCAATTCGAACTTCGGTTCCGTTCAGCAGCATAGTGAATCCTGAAGATTCAAAAGTGCCCTCCCTGAAATCCTCTACAGTAGAAAATTCCCCTGTCCAGTCACCCAAGACTCGACCCAAGGAGTCCTTCACGAAAAATCCTGTGCTACTTGTTGGATTTGGAGTTGGAGATGCGGTGCTGCCTCCGCCTGCTGGTCCTTGTGGGCCTTCAGGACCTTGTGCACCTTGAGGACCTTGTGGGCCTTCAGGACCTTGTGCACCCGTGTCGCCTCGAGGGCCTTGTGGACCAGTAGCACCGGTTGCTCCTCTAGATCCAGCCCCATTCCATTGCCAACGCGTCTCACCGCTCTTGCATGCTTTATTGGACGCAACCATTCGCATTACGCCAGTTGAATTATTCGAGCAGGCGTAAAACGTCGCAGCTGTCTTGCCTGCGATGGTCCTTGTGCTTCCATTTACAACAACACCAGATCCAATCACGAGAACTGCAATCGTTGCGATACTTGTAACCCGAAATCCGATAGACCTTGGGTTCAAATTCTTAGGGCTAAAACTCATATGAAGAGTTTACGTTTTCACGCAGTAACTAATCCCTAAAAACAGCAAATGCCGACAAATTTGCAAAATGTGCTTCGGATTAGGATAAAAACGCTATTTCTTCTGCGCCATTGAAATCAGCAGCTTCGAGGTCGTTGATCACGCGAAGGGCGATTGAAGTGTTGTAACCCTTGCGTGCCAGTAACCCAAAGAGCCGGCGCTTGCGAACTTCTGGTTCTAGGCGCGACATCGCCCGAGCTTTTCGTTCAACCAACTCAGTAGCCATGCGAAGTTCGTCATCATCGGATACCACAAGTAGTGCATCTTCGATGATTTCTTGATCAACGCCCTTTTGGCGCAGTTGCTGGCGTAAGACCGAACGAGAAACGCGCTTGGTGTTGCATCTGGAGCGAATCAAGAGTTCGGCATAGGCAGCATCATCGACCATACCGATTTCTTCAAAGCGATCCAGCACGCTCTTAGCTACATCCGGCTCGACGTTTCGCTTCGCTAACGCAGTTTCTAGTTCTTTGCGCGAGCGTGGCATGAAGTTAAGTTGATTTAGAACTATGTTGCGCGCCTCGGCATGCGAATCCTTAGCGCTACTTTCATGCGCAACTAAAACAGCCTCGGTGGCACTAATTAAGTCGTTAAGACTTGGCTTAGTATCCACCGAGGCGTCCATTCGTTTTAGAACTTATTTAAGAAGCGAGAAGGATTAATCCTCTTCTGGCATTTCTTCGTCATCATCAATTGAAACTGGCACTACTGCTAGTTCAGGCTTAGCTGCAGCCATCTTCTTTTCCTTGATCTGACGTTCCAATTCGTTGGTAAGACCTGGGTTGTCCTTTAGGTACTTGCGAGCATTTTCCTTGCCCTGACCAAGCTGATCGCCATCGTGGGTGTACCAGGCACCGGACTTACGAACAAAGCCTTCTTCGACAGCCATGTCCAAGATGCCACCTTCACGTGAGATGCCTTCGCCATAAAGAATGTCGAATTCAGCCTGCTTGAATGGTGGCGCAACCTTGTTCTTAACAACCTTTACGCGAGTACGGTTACCAACTGGCTCAGTACCGTCCTTCAAAGTTTCGATGCGACGAATGTCTAGGCGAACTGATGCGTAGAACTTAAGAGCCTTGCCACCAGTTGTGGTTTCAGGACTTCCGAACATTACGCCGATCTTGTCGCGCAACTGGTTAATGAAGATACAAGTTGTGTTGTTGGTGGAAAGTGCACCGGTGATCTTGCGAAGAGCCTGAGACATCAAGCGAGCTTGTAGACCCATGTGGCTATCGCCCATTTCACCTTCGATTTCAGCGCGTGGCACAAGTGCAGCAACTGAGTCGATAACGATAAGTGACAATGCGCCAGAACGAATCAACATGTCTGCGATTTCTAGGGCTTGTTCACCGGTGTCTGGCTGTGAAACCAAAAGGTTGTCGATGTCTACGCCAAGCTTCTTTGCATACTCTGGATCAAATGCATGCTCAGCATCAACGAAAGCCGCAATGCCACCAGCGGCTTGGCAGTTGGCAATTGCGTGAAGTGCAAGTGTGGTCTTACCGGAAGATTCTGGACCGTAGATTTCAACTACGCGACCACGTGGCAGGCCGCCAATACCCAAAGCGATGTCCAATGCGATGGAACCGGTTGGGATGGCCTCAACTGGAACACGATCTTCCTGGCCGAGCTTCATGATTGAGCCCTTGCCGAACTGGCGTTCGATTTGAGCTAGCGCAGTATCAAGCGCCTTGTCGCGATCGTTGGTTTCGCGAGCGGTTGGCTCTTTTGCGGATTTTGCACTTGCCATTTCGTGTCTCCTATGAGTCTGGTTAAGACCGGTATTCGGTACTTTTTGATTAGAACCGAAACGTTAGTTGCGACCTACGACAGTTCCGGCAAAAGCGTGTCGGCCTGTGTGTCGCGAGCCCCTGTGAAGTATTGATCAGGAATCCGTGCCTGGCCTTGCGCTTTATCGGGCACTGTTTTGTGCTCGCAGTAGTACGTTATCGAACACCTGTTCGAATGGCTATTCGACACGCCGAAAGGGCGAGTTATCGATATTTTGGGTGTAAATCAAGGGTTTGATGGACTGCGCGCCAGACTGTCTGGGTGTCTTCGCCCTGCGAAAGGGCCTCATTGACGGTTCGCCCGCCCAGGCTGGGCACATGAAAATCAGCCGCCCAGGACCTGGCATAGGAAGCCCCAAGTGCTTGCTCCATGCGATCCCAAAAGTCGGTAAGCCTCATGACAGGTAACCATATCTGAAAACCCGAGTACAGCTATGGAGTTAGCCGTACCCGGGGTTTCGTTGTTTAGAACTAGATCAATTGATTACGAGATGGCGTCTTCAAGTTTTAGCAATTCGTAGCCGAAAGCTTCAGCAACGGCTGGGTAAGTTACCTTGCCATCGTGAGTGTTCAGGCCAAGAGCTAGTGCCTTGTCATCCTTTAGCGCCTGCTTCCAACCCTTGTTAGCTAGCGCAACTGCATAAGGCAAGGTCACGTTAGTTAGCGCGTACGTTGAAGTGTTTGGCACCGAACCTGGCATGTTTGCAACACAGTAGAAAACTGAATTGTGAACTGTGTAAGTCGGATCTGCGTGAGTTGTGGCATGTGAATCTTCAAAGCAACCGCCCTGATCGATCGCGATGTCAACAAGTACTGAACCTGGCTTCATGCGAGAAACCAATTCGTTGCTTACAAGCTTTGGAGCCTTTGCACCTGGCACAAGTACTGCGCCAATTACTAAGTCAGCAGCCAAGCACTCTTGCTCGATTGCATAAGCGTTTGAGGCAAGGGTCTTGATAGCGCCATTGAAGGCAAGATCAATCTGGCGAAGGCGTGGGATGTTTAGATCAAGGATCGTTACATCTGCACCCATACCAAGTGCGATCTGGGCAGCATGAAGTCCGGAGACGCCACCACCCAGAACAACTACCTTGGCTGGCTTCACGCCAGGTACGCCACCAAGCAATACGCCGCGGCCACCGTTAGCACGCATCAATGAGTAAGCGCCAACCTGTGGAGCTAGACGTCCAGCAACTTCAGACATTGGGGCAAGTAGTGGAAGGGAGCGATCGGCAAGCTCAACTGTTTCGTAAGCAACGCCGGTTACCTTGTTCTTTAACAATGCATCAGTGCACTTCTGTTCGGCTGCAAGGTGAAGGTAAGTAAATAGCAACTGGCCTTCGCGCATGCGATCGTATTCAGCTGCGATTGGCTCTTTGACCTTCATGATCATGTCGCCGGTCTGCCAAACTTCATCAGCAGTCGCTAGCATTTTGGCGCCAGCCTTTACGTATTCTTCGTTTGAGATTGAGGAACCAATTCCTGCATCATGCTCGATAAAAACTTCATGGCCGTGGCGAACCATTTCCATAACGCCAGCAGGAGTAATTGCAACGCGGTATTCATGGTTCTTAATTTCGCGTGGGACGCCAATCTTCATGACGAAAACCTTTCGGATGTGGCCAAGCCGTTTTGCTCGCCTCCCCATACGCTACCTACGAAATTGCGATTTTGATATTTCGGGGTACCGAATTCGTAGGTGCCAATTCGGAATACGTCTTTGCGTAATGGTGAATATGCGAAATTCGTAAAACCATGCCAAATTGGCAACGATTTACCTTGTTTTTGGCAACCAGACGCGATCAGTGGCTAACAGATCTTCTCGGGCGTGCCATGGCGCGTCTTGGCTACGCAGGGCTAAGTCTGGCTCGGCCATTGCAATTAAGGCTGCGTGAGTTCCGGCAACAAGTTGTGGGTTAGTCACCGCTCCCCGGCGAATTGACTCCAACACGTCTTGAATTGAAATCCAGTGCACTGGCATATCGAGCTCTTCGGCGCTTCCAGTTGGCCGGCCATCAGGATGCAGGCTTAAATCGCGGGCAAAGTAAATCCGAATTTGTTCCGAGGATCCCCCAGGAGAATTTGCTAGATCGAGCAGCACATTCCAAGTCTGAGCAACGTATCCGGTTTCTTCGAAGAGTTCGCGCTTAGCTGTTTCAAGCGGATCCTCGTTCACTAGATCCATTAAGCCAGCGGGGGCTTCCCACATGATTTTGCCTTGCGCATGTCGATACTGCTCAATCAGAAGCAGTTCGCCGGAATCATTAAGCGCAATGATTGCCACCGCACCCGGGTGAACTATGTAATCGCGTTCGACTTTTTCACCGTTTAGTTCAAAGGCATCGTGACGGACATCCCAAACCATGCCAGGAAAAACGGTCTGGCGATCTAATAGCGGAACAGCAACTACGCGATCAGAAATCATTACGCACGACGCGCAAGCGCAGCTTCAATGAGTCCCTTGAAAAGCGGATGCGCGCGAGTTGGGCGGGAACGAAGTTCTGGATGTGCCTGAGTGCCGATGTAATACGGATGAACATCAACTGGAAGTTCTACGTATTCAACCAAGTGACCATCAGGTGAGGTTCCCGAGAAACTTAGGCCAAGCGCTTCAAGTTGTTCGCGGTAAGTGTTATTCACTTCATAGCGATGACGATGGCGCTCTTCGACCAGGTTGGAGCCGTAAACTCGCTCGGCAGTACTGCCAGCCTTTAGGGCAGCCGGATACATGCCAAGACGCATCGTGCCACCCATGTCGCGTTCACCAGAAACTACATCTGTTTGATCGGCCATTGTGGAGATCACCGGGTTTGTGGTGGTTTCATCGAATTCAGCAGAGTTGGCATCTTTAATGCCAGCAATGTTGCGGGAGTATTCAATGACCATGCACTGTAAGCCAAGGCAAAGGCCCAAGGTTGGAATTTTGTTTTCGCGCACGTAACGCAATGCGCCAAGCTTGCCTTCAATTCCGCGCACACCAAAGCCGCCAGGAACGCAGATTGCATCCACATCCCCAAGCACTTTTTGAGCGCCAGCTTCGGTTTCGCAATCATCGGATGCAACCCAGCGAATGTTTACTTTCGCGTTGTTAGCAAAGCCACCAGCGCGAAGTGCTTCGGTTACCGAAAGGTAGGCATCCGGTAGGTCGATGTATTTACCAACTAACGCAACCGTTACTTCATGTGCTGGATTGTGAACTCGCTCTAGTAGGTCATCCCATGAGCTCCAGTTAACTTCGGTGTTTGGCAATCCAAGTCGGCGAACTACGTAAGAGTCCAAACCTTCGGCGTGCAAAACTTTTGGAATGTCATAAATACTTGGCGCATCGACTGCAGAAACTACTGCAGATTCATCAACGTCACACATCAAAGAAATCTTGCGCTTAATGCCATCTGGAATTGGGCGATCCGCGCGAAGCACGATGGCATCTGGTTGCACACCAATGCTGCGAAGAGCTGCAACTGAGTGTTGAGTTGGCTTTGTTTTTAGTTCGCCTGATGGACCGATGTAAGGCAATAGCGATACGTGAACGAAGAAAACGTTATCGCGGCCAACTTCATGGCGAACTTGGCGAATTGATTCCAAGAATGGCAAGGATTCAATGTCACCAACGGTGCCGCCAACTTCGGTGATCACAACGTCAATGTCATCACTAGCCATAGCAAGGATTCGAGCCTTGATTTCATTGGTGATGTGCGGAATAACTTGAACCGTATCCCCTAGGTACTCACCGCGGCGCTCTTTGGCAATCACAGTTGAGTAGACCTGACCGGTTGTGACGTTTGCACTGCCATGTAAGTCGCGGTCTAGAAATCTTTCGTAGTGACCGATATCAAGATCGGTTTCAGCGCCATCATTCGTTACAAAAACTTCGCCATGTTGAAATGGGTTCATGGTGCCGGGATCGACGTTTAAGTACGGATCAAGTTTTTGCATAGTGACGCGAAGGCCACGAGCAGTTAGAAGATTTCCCAGACTGGAGGCGGTAAGACCCTTGCCGAGTGATGAGGCGACGCCTCCCGTAACGAATATATGTTTGCTATTACCCACGGAATACAAACGTATCTCACGCTTGCCTGAGTTGAGCACTCGGGTCGATTGCTATTTTTCGTGTTGCCAAAACTTGATTATTTTGACGTGCGTTCAGCCTTGGCCAGCGCCAGCAATTCCTCAGCCAGTTGCGTGCCAGCCTGACTATCAGCAAGGCCAGCCAGCATGCGGGATAGTTCAGCCACACGCTGACCTTCCTGCACTTCCGAGACTGAGGAGCTATGGACTTCTTGGCCGTCGGAGCGAGCAATCACCAGATGGCGATCTGCAAAGGCGGCGACTTGTGGCAAGTGGGTAACCACAATTACCTGGGCGCTTCGCGCTAATCGAGCCAGGCGCTTGCCCACCTCAACTGCAGCGGCGCCGCCGACTCCAGCATCTACTTCATCGAATACAAAAGTTTCAGTAGGATCGGCCGCAGCTAGGACAACTTCAACCGCCAACATGATTCGGCTGAGTTCACCACCGGACGCGCCCTTAGACATCGGAATCCAAGGCGAATCAGGGCGACTGATTAGCCCAAGTTCGATTAAATCCGCACCAGATGGACCTGGGTTTGCTGGACTCAATTTGAATTGCACAGTTGCCCCAGGCATTGCCAAGGATTCAAGTTCGCCGGTTACCTGAGCAGAAAATGCGGTGGCAGCCTTAGTTCTGGCTTTTGTGATGTCGGCGGCAGCTTTGCCTAAATCAGATTTAACTTGGGCTAACTCGGCACGAAGTTGCTCGAGGACTTCATCGCCGCCTTCAAGTTCGGCAAGGCGGGGGCGATTCTCAGTAACCCAAGCAAGTAAGTCATCAACATCGCCAAACTCTCGAGTCAAAGTCTTGAGCGCAGCTCGGCGCGACTCCACAAATGCAAGTCGCTGTGGTGAGGCGTCAATACTGTTTGAGTAAGCACTGATGTCAGCCGACAAATCCGCAGCCAGAATTTCAAGTTCTTTCATGCGATCTGCGAATTCACCAAGCGTGGCATCGAGGTTTCGTTCGTGATCAAGTCCTTTGCGCGCCGTTACTAAAGCGGCCACCACTGGCAATTCGTCGCCTTGACCGCCAGTTAGCAAATCACTGGCGCGTGCTGTTACTTCATAGAGTGCTTCGGTGTGCGAAAGGCGCTTGGCTTCGTCATCAAGTTCGTTGTCTTCACCTGGCTGTGGCTTGAGTGAATCGACCTGCTCGAGGATTCTTGTGATTCGTTCCAATTGAGCAGCGCGAGTGCCGGCATCTGAAGTCAGGCTTTTAATGCGACGCTCGAGGGTACGCTGAGCTTCCCAAAGTTCGGTGTATTTGGCCATTGGTTTGGCAACGGTTTCGCCAGCGTAACGATCTAGCAGAAGCCGTTGTTGTTCGGTTTTGGTCAACCGCAATTGATCGCTTTGGCCATGAACTGCGACTAACGCATCCCCCAACTCGCCTACGGCAGCGGCTGGAACTGAAGCGCCGCCAGCAAAGGATCGAGAGCGACCGGTTGAATTCACTTGGCGCGTGATGATCGCAATGTTGCCATCTTCGACTTGGCCACCTAGTTCATCAAGGCGAGTCACAAGGTCTGCAGGGATTGCCACATCTGCTTCAACTGATGCTTGTTCGGCGCCGGTTGAAATTAATGCGCTATCGGCCTTGCCGCCAAAAAGTAGGTGCAAGCTGCGAAACACCATAGTTTTACCAGCGCCAGTTTCACCTGTAAGCACAGTTAAGCCAGGTGAAAAATCCAACGTGGCGTCTCGAATTACGCCCAGGTTTTTAATTCGAAGCTGTTCGATCATGGATTACTTACTTGGCTCGCCAGCCGTGGACTGGTAATTCAAACTTTGCTACTAATCGTTCAGTAAAAGGTGTGACGTGAATGCGAGCAAGTTTTACTGGCTTGGTATTTCGGACAACGCGAAGTGTGCCGCCCGTTGCCAAATCTGTGTTGCGCTGGCGATCGGCGCTGACCACAACTGGACCGGAAGTAACTTCAATATCAACTACGGAGGCTGGCGATACAACTAGTGGTTTTGAAAACAATGCATGGGCACTAACTGGAACAACTAGCATCGCTTCAACTTCAGGCCAAACCACAGGTCCTCCGGCACTAAAGGCATAAGCAGTTGAGCCAGTTGGAGTTGCAACCAGCACGCCATCGCAGGCCCACTGTGAAACTGGACGCTCGTCAATGCTGACCAGCAAGTTGGCCATGTGTTCACGATTGAATTTCTCGATTGCGATTTCATTGAGCGCCCAGGAATCCCAAGTGCGTCCATCAGCATCAGTTGCAGTGATTGCAAGTGCTAGGCGCTCTTCGACTGACCATTCATGGTTAACCACAACGCTGATTACGCGCTCGATGTCTTCGGGTTCAGCTTCAGCCAAAAAACCAACGTGACCTAGGTTGACCCCGAGAACTGGAATGTCGTGTTCGCGAGCAATTTCAATCCCGCGCAAGATTGTTCCGTCGCCGCCAAATACAACGACGAGTTCGCAACCCGCAGCATTATCTGCTGGGGTAACTTCAGGAATTTCGAGCTGACCAGCATCGGCATCCGCGCAAGCAACGGCAATATTGTTGGCCAGTAAACCTTTGGCTGCGGCTCGGGCAACGTTGAACGCATCAGTACGAGCGCCATGAATAACAAATAAGACTTTGCGTGTCATTGCGGTCCCTCCTGCACTGCGATCTCAATATCCGATTCTTGTGGGGCTGGTCCACCTGGCTTTAACCACAAGAAATACTCAACGTTTCCACTTGGTCCAGGTAGCGGACTAGCTACTACGCCAGCCGTTCCAAGCCCTAATGAATAAGCCTTACCTGCGATCTTATTGACTGCAGCAATCCGTTGCTCATTGTCTTCCACAACACCGCCCGGACCAAGGGCTTCTTTGCCGACCTCGAACTGTGGTTTGACCATTAACAAGGCTTGACCCGTTGGCTTTAAGACAGAAACTAATGCTGGCAACACGGTTTCCAGCGAGATAAAGGAAAGGTCAGCCACGATTAAATCAACGGTTGTGCCAAGTAGTTCTGGAGTCAGGTAACGAATGTTGGTGCGATCCATCACGGTGACTTTTGAATCTTGACTAACTATCCAAGCGAGTTGTCCATAGCCAACATCAACGCAATAGATATGTGCGATCCCCCGGCGTAACATCACATCGCTGAAGCCACCCGTGGATGCGCCGGCATCCAGTGCAACAAGACCGGTGACATCAATATCAAAGGCCTCTAATGCGCCAATGAGTTTATGCGCGCCACGCGAGACGTAGTCGTCTGCGGCATTGAGGTTAACTTTGATCGCTGCAAACTCATCAACTTGAGTTGCCGCTTTAGTTGCGATCATGCCGCCGACAATTACCAAACCTTCGGAAATTAAGTCTTGAGCTTGTTCGCGGCTGCGCGCAAGATGACGTCGGACAAGTTCAACGTCTAGGCGGCGGCGAGTCACAGGCTTAGGTAATTACTGACCGGCTAGGTCAGCCAAAGTTTCGTGCAAGCGACGCTGCACGTCTTCGAAAACATCTACGTGTTCGTGAACTGGCAAGCCTTGCAGATCTGCAAGACGACCTAGTGCGTCGTCAACTCGAGCTTCGCCAGTGATTGGAAGCGTTTCCATAGAAACGATTGGTGCCTGCGGGGCTGCATTTTCTTCTTCGAAGTCAGCTGTATCAGTTTCGAAATCTTCGTCATCATCGGAATCTTCTTCGTCAGCATCTTCCTCTGACTCTTCGTCATCTTCGGAATCGTCGTCTTCGAAATCGTCGTCTTCGAAATCGTGGTCTGCGGAATCGTGGTCTGCGGAATCAAACTCAGCTGAATCTAATTCTTCTGAATCCGCTGGCTCCTCGCCCAAAAGTGATTCAACGGATTCATCATCGGAGCCTTCGATGGTTTCATCGAGAGTATCGAGGTAATCGTTCACTTCGGAGTTTTCCATGCCTCTAGCCTATGGCGTACCAGTTGCTGGGTTGAGGCTGGCGCTTTAGTTAAGCCTTAGCCTTTGGTGCTGGCTTATCAGATTTAGCCAGTGCGGCCTCAAGGTCAACTACGCGCTTGCGCAAGGCAGCTAGTTCGTCTTCCTGGACGAGTCCCATGCGGCCGATGATTTTGTCTACTTCAGCGATCACGGTCTCGCGAGCGCCACCTTCGCCAGATCCTTTACATTCGGCCTTTGGCAACTTGGAAGCAACTTCCATGATGATGCCACCCGCGAGAGTCCCAACTGCTGTGATTGCCTCTACTACCAACCGGGTGTCAATGCCGTCCTTGGAGTTTTCTTCCACGTTGGTTTTGATCTGGTTTACAGAATCTTCAAGCATTTCTTGGGCCATGCTTATCGCCGCACGAATATCAATCACTGTCCTACGCTAACCCGAAATCAATGGTTAGCGCACCTCGAGACCAATGCCTTCAAGGGCCGATATCCCCGATTCAAGCGATATCTCACCATTCCAATGTGCTGCCGCAATCGCAGCGACGGCATCTAGTCCATCGCCTTGGCCAAGCAAGTCACTATTGGAAACTCGCCACCCACCGCAAGTTGTCACATTACCTACGGTTTCGATTCCGTTGTGTGCCGTTAATACTGCGCTGGCATCCCATGCCAAGTAGGTGGGACGAAGTTCAGTTGGAGCCTGCAAGATCTCTGCAATTGTCGTTACGCCAGAAAGAACTAGAAGAGAATTAATTCCAACATTGTTAGCGCCATGTATGTCAGTATCGAGTCGATCCCCGACTACTAGAGGACGCTTGGCGTGCGTGCGCTCAATCGATTGCTGCATCAACGGGATCTGCGGCTTACCTGCAACCACATTTGGGGTTCGATTCACCGTAGTTCCCAGTGCAGTCACCATAGTTCCGTTACCTGGACCAACTCCAGTGGGCGTTGGAATTGTCATATCCATATTGGTAGCCACCCACGGCACACCTGTTTGCAAAATGCTGGCGGCAAACCCGAGCATGCGCCAAGGCATGTCAGGCCAGTAGCCCTGAATCAACGCATCGTAAGTTACTGATTCATCGTGACTGGGAATCAAACCAACTAGCTCGACTTCACGAGCTAAATCTTTACTGCCCAATACAAAAACGTTTGAGCCTTGCGGAATAAGTTTGGCGAGTTCTGCTGCGCCGGCCTGCGCAGAGGTTACTACGTCTTCGGCTGTGACTTGCAAACCTAATTCATTCAAATGCTGAGCGACTCGTTGCGGCGAACGGGAAGCATTGTTGGTTACACAAGTAAGAGTCATGCCGAATTCGTCATGAGCTTGATTCAGTGCGCCGATAACTCCAGGTACTGCATCTTCGCCGATGTAGACCACGCCATCAAGATCTAGTAGCGCAGTGTCGTAAGCCTGGGCCAGGATTGGGCTAGCGGATTTAAAACTCGACACGTTCTAAGAATGCCATGTCATTAAACAAGTGGTTAATCACCCAGAATTATGCGTGCAATGGCCTGCGCGTCTTCGGCACTAGCTGCATTGCAAGCAGCCTGTGCTGCCTTGATGCAAGTTGCCCGATCGACTCCAGCTAAGAACCCTCGAACTTCTGCCAGAGCACTTGGTGCCATCGACAAACTCGTCACGCCAAGTCCAACCAGTACTGCCGCTAGATGTGGACTAGCTGCAGCCTCACCACAAACTCCAATTGGGCGCGACAAAGTCATCGCCGAATCTCCTGCCGAACCAATAATTCGGAGAACTGCCGGGTGCCACGATGAAGTTAAGTCACTCAATCGCGAATCTAAACGATCAGCGGCCATGACATATTGCGTTAAGTCATTAGTACCAAGTGATGCGAAATCAACTTCGGCCAAAATCTTGTCAGCCAAAAGTGCGGCTGCGGGAGTTTCAATCATGACCCCAACAGCGCGGATTCCGCGCTTGCGAGCTCGCGCTGCGAAATCGGCAGCCTCGGCAACTGTGTCAATCATTGGTGCCATTACCCAGACATCTGCTCGAGCATTTTGCGCTGCTTGCGCAATGGCATCAAGTTGTCGGTTAAGCACAGCGTCCGCGATTCGAGTTAATCTCCAGCCACGAACACCTAGCGCTGGGTTTTCTTCACTTTCGGCGTTGATAAATGGAACTGGCTTATCGCTACCGGCATCAAGAGTGCGAACCACGACTCGCCGTCCAGCCATCGCATCAAAGACTGCGCTGTATAGCGCTACTTGTTCTGCCACAGTTGGTTCGTCTTCGCGATCAAGGAAAAGTAGTTCGGTACGAAACAGGCCAATGCCTTCGGCGCCTGCGGTTGCTGCCACTACCGCATCTTGGGCATTGCCCGAGTTAGCCAGAAGTGAAATTGGGGTTTTATCTAATAGTCGCCCTGGACCTTGCACCGCAGCAGCGCGAGCGCGTAAGGCGTCTTCGCGCGTTGTTCGAGCGGTCACAATCTCTTGAGTTGGGTTGATTTCAATCACACCATCACGGCCATCAACCAAAATTCCAGTGCCAACTGAAAGCTCTGTTATCCCTGCACAGCCAACGACGGCAGGGATACCCAAACCACGAGCAACGATTGCAGTGTGGCTTGTTGGTCCACCGCGCTCAACTACTAAGGCTTTGGCAAAATTCAAATCAAGTGCTGCGGTGTCTGAAGGTGTTAAGTCAGTCGCAACAATAATGCTTGGTTCATGCAGCTTCAATGATGATTGTTCAACACCGCTTAAAACCGCCAAAGTCCGCTGCGCTATTTCATCTAAGTCCGCCACGCGCTCTGCGAAGTAATCCCCCAGCGCACTTAAAGCTTCTTTGAATCCAGCGAATGCACCGTCTACGGCAGGCCGAACATCTGAATAAGTTTTTGCTTCAGTTAAACGCGCCGCCAGCGCATCAATTAACGCGGGGTCGCGGGCAATCATGGCTTGAGCGGAAAGTACATCACGTGCAACATCAAGGCTTACGGTTTCTGCGCGATGTTCTAATTCATCTGCAACAGCTCTTAAGGCTGCAAAAACTTCATCTGGTGTGGCAGCAACAGGCTCGGTGACTTCGGTGCGGTCTACGCGAAACACCGGTCCAATGGCTACACCGGGCGATACGCCAATACCAGAAAGGGTCATCACAAAAGATTTATGCGTCGTGGTTGGTAGCGACGATAGAAACTAAGTTGGCTAGGACCTGATCCGAATCTGGGCCATCAGCAACGGTTATTTCTACAGATTCACCATGCTTGCATCCAAGTGCAAGTACCGAGAGCATGCTGGCGGCATTGACTGGAGTGTCCCCTACGCGACCGATAGTGACCGCTACACCAGCAGATGCTGCTGCCTTGATCAATAGTGCAGCTGGTCTGGCATGCAGACCCACAGAGCTTGCAATCACAACTACTTCGCTTGGCATACAAACTCCTAAATGGTTCTAACTCAAATCTAATGACGAGCGTTTCGAGCAGCAATGTGTGCCCCGACCAATTGATCGGGGCACACATTTAACTTAATTAAGCAGCAACTGCTTCTTTTGAGCCAAGGCTCTTGGTTACGACAACTGCAGCAGCAGTAATCGCGGTACCAACAGCAAGGGCTGCAAGGTAAGTGCCTACGCCGCCTACCAATGGGAACACCCAGATACCACCATGTGGTGCTTGCAAGGTGTTTCCAAATGCCATAACCATGGCACCGGTAACCGCAGAACCAGCCATCAATGATGGGATCACGCGGATTGGATCTGCAGCAGCAAATGGAATCGCACCTTCAGTGATGAAGGATGCGCCAAGTACCCAGGCAGCCTTACCGTTTTCGCGCTCAGAATCATTGAACAGTTTTGGACGAAGAACGGTTGCAAGAGCAAGACCTAGAGGAGGTGTCATACCAGCAGCCATAACTGCAGCCATAACGATCCATTCGTTAGCATCAGTTGCACCAGCAGCAACGTTGGCAAGGCCACCAGCTGCGAAGGTGTAAGCAACTTTGTTAACTGGTCCACCCATGTCGAATGCCATCATGAGGCCAAGGACGATACCTAGTACAACAGCGGAACCAGTTCCGATGTCGGCTAGCCAGTCTGTAAGTGACTTGTTTACGGATGCAATTGGCTTACCAATTACGTAAAGCATGGCGAAACCGGTTGCAATTGTTGCAACTAGAGGGGTAACAACGATTGGCATAATGCTACGAAGTGCGGCTGGAACCTTTAGGTCCGAGATCCACTTAGCAACAAAACCTGCTACCAAACCACCAGCGAGACCACCAAGGTAGCCAGCGCCAAGAGTTGAAGCTAGGGAGCCAGCAACGAAACCTGGAACCAAGCCTGGGCGGTCAGCAATTGCAAATGCAATGTAACCAGCAAGCACAGGGACTAAGAATCCAAATGCAGTTGCGCCAAGACGGAAGATAAGTGCAGCAAGGTTATTTGCAGCAAGAGCTTCTGTAACTGAAGGCTGTGTAACTTCAACGATATTGTCGGATCCTGCGAGCATAAATCCGATTGCGATCAAAATGCCACCTGCGGCAACGAACGGGATCATGTAACTGACACCGGTCATTAACCACTGGCGCAACGATGTACCAGCACCCACGGCTGATTCCTTTCTATAAATACGCACCTTCGCCGATCGATGGTGCGCGGTCTTTCTTGCTTTTTCTGAAGCGGTACTTCAGAAACCTGTTGGTTAAGAGCTGGCTAGCTCTTCGGCTTGCTTGATTAAGTCCGCAGCATTCTTAATTGCGGCCTTTGGTGTGCTTTGAACGATCTTCATTCCGTCAAAGCGCTCTTTGTCACGGATGCCGACGTCATTGGCAAAAATGATTACATCTGCAGCACTGATGACATCTTGAGCAAATGGCTTGTATCCCCCAGCGCCTTGAGTCTCGACAAACATTTCGTGACCGGCTGCTTTGCCAGCGCGTTCTAGTGCTTCGGCAGCCATGAATGTGTGTGCGATACCTGTTGCGCACGATGTGATTGCCACGATTTTCATTTGGTTTCCTACCTGACTAGTTCTGACCGTTAACAAGAAGTGCTGAAAGTTCATTGGCGTCAGACAAATTCCGCAACGCGGCAGTGAATTCCGGATCCATTAATCTGCGAGCCAAACTTGAAAGGATGTCGATGTGTTCATCGCCTTCACCAGGTGGAACCAGGATCATGAATAGAACATCGGCTGGATCTTCATCTGGATCAAAAGTCACACCAGCTGTGCGTGCCACCACAACACTTGACTGTGTCACTCCTGCACTTCGCGCATGCGGGATAGCTACACCATCTACCTGTGGAGTTCCGATTTCATCTCTAGCAATCACATCGGCAGCAATTTGGTTGGCGTCAGTTCCTCGACCAGCAGCAACGACCATAGCGGCCATTTTTTGAATTGCTTCGACTTTGTCAGTCGCAACCAAATTCAAATCAACTAAGTCCGGACTAAAAACAGACATTGCTAACTCACCTCCACTAACGAACGAGTGGCATCAAACCCTGAATTCACATTTACCTTTACGGCCATAGCCTGTGCTGCTGAAGGAATTGCGGTTCCCTCAAGTGGCACTGATGCGGCAGACCAAGCGACGGCGCTTGCAAGTGCTTCGGCATTTGCTCCCCCTGCGATGAATGTGGCAAGCAAAATGTCGCCAGCACCTACCGGAACACCTGCTACCGGAGTTTCAGGTTCAGCATGAACCACAGTTTCGTTGTCGATGTATAGCGCGCCGTCTGCCCCGAGACTGCATACGATGGCGCCAACGCCCATATCAAGTACTTCGCGAGCTGCGGCAACGATGTCTGCAATTGTGATTAAGTTGCGACCAACTAATTCAGACAACTCGTGTTGATTTGGCTTGATCAACTCTGGCGCAATTTCAATGGCTGCCTTTAGTTCTTCTCCGCTGGTGTCAATTGCCACCTTGGCTCCTAGGGAGCGAACATAAGTTGCAAGTTTGTTGTAGGTAAGCGGATCTGCGTCCGGATTCAAGGCTCCAGCGAACACGACCCAGCAATCCTTTAGGTCAATTTCACTTAGCGCTGTCTTTACATCACTTAAAACGGCATCGCTAAGTTCAAAACCAGGTTCGTTGATCTTTGTGACCGTGCCATCACCTTCAACCAAAGTCACATTGTTTCGAGTAACGCCGTTGCCCAAGACGATGTGGTGTGCAACATTTAATTCTGTTAAACGCTCTGCAAACCAACGGCTTCCGAAAGATCCACACACCAAGAGTGCAAAAGTTTCACTGCCATAAGCAGCTAGCGCGCGCGAGACATTAACGCCCTTGCCGCCTGGATCAACTGCAATCATCTCGGCGCGATTTACTGTGCCACGGTCTAGTTTCGCGATTGAAATCGTGCGATCAACGCTTGGATTTAAAGTTACGGTAACGATCATGCTTGCACCACCGATACGCCTAGTGCCTCGATGTCAGCTACTACTTCTTGATCCGCGTTGGTATCGGTAATCAAAACGTCGATATCGGATAGTGAGCCAAATTGTGCAAAGTGATCTTCACCAAATTTGCTGTGATCGGCCAAGATAACTTTTCGGCGAGCGGAGTTCATCATCGCTTGCTTTACTGCAGCTTCAGGTTGATCAGGTGTTGTTAGTCCGCGGGATATCGAAAGACCGTTGGTTCCAATCATCGCAACATCTGCATAGACGGATTCCAAGGCGCCAAGCGCCCATTGGTCTACTGTCGCCAATGTTCGGCCACGAACACGCCCACCCAAGAGCATCGTGGTGATGTTGTCGCGACTACTTAATGCCAAGGCATGTGCCACCGAGTTGGTGACAACGGTCAGTACTCGTTCGTCAGGAATCAGAGAAAGGAGTCTGGCAGTGGTAGTTCCAGCATCGACAATGATGGCTCCGGCCTCTGGCACTTCAGCAAGAGCTGCTCGTGCAATTCGATTCTTTTCATCGACCAGAACTTGATCGCGAGTGTCTACTGTTGGCTCGAATCCAACCGAACCAAATGGCACCGCCCCACCGTGAACTCGGCGAACCAAACCCTGGCGTTCCAGCTCGGACAAGTCGCGGCGAATGGTTTCTGGGGTTACCCGCAAATCTTCGGCGAGGTCGTTGACTGATGCTCGACCTTTTCCGGTAACGCGATCGACTATGGACCGGTAACGCTCGGGTGCATACATAGCCGATCCTTTCCGAATCGATTTGTTAACCCCGATTTAACCCCCGTTTATGTCCGTTTGTCTGTTTGTTTGTCTTTGTTTCGGTAACGATTAGGTAACAGAGAGTGGCATTTTGGCCGCCCACTTCAATGATCGCAGCCAGATTTCCCTGCTATTTGGCCGGTTTACTCCCCAGCAGCTTGGTGTAGCGCAATTCGGTTGCCTTCGGTGTCCTTTATCTCAGCAACCCAACCCAGCTCCCCGTTGGATTTCTTGGGATACATCTGCGAACCGCCATGAGCTATCGCACGCCCAATGGTCTCGTCGATGCTTTCGACTCCAAAGTAAAGGAAGCAGCCTTCAACGCTTGGAACGTAAACATCGCCCTTAACCAATGCGCCGCTGGCACCAAAGCCCTCGTCTTCAACTGGAAACATCGCCATGTAATAACCGTCGATTTCTTCTCGAGACAGAGTGGTTTCGAAAACCGCAGAATAGAAATCAATTGCCCGATCCAGGTCCAGCACCGGTATTTCAAAATGGACTACGAAATTTGTACTCATTTCGGGATCGTAAATCCCGAATTCGAATTTTTCAATTTAATTAATTGGTGTTCAGTTCGAATAACTGTTTCCCTGGAGGGTTTACTTACTTTCTAAGTACCGTGCAAGGACTTTTGTCTTTGGCGCAATTCCTTGATTCGTGATTTGCGCTCGAACGGTGATCTTGGATTTGTTGACTCCTAGCTTCACCAAATATGCCTTCACGATTTCGCCACGCTTTATTGCCAGTGCCTTAACTTTTTTATCTGACAATCCTGGCAATTTCCCGGCGGTGCCGGTAATGACAAATGCTGCTTTCTTACCTGACTTGGCAACCAAGGCTTTCAGCGCAACCTTTTGCGCGGCTGTTAGCGCACTTGAATTGGTTGCGAATCCAACAACCTTCGTAACGTTCGTTGTCTTGGGTGCTGGAGCCACCGCTGGCGGTTCAAGTGTCAAAGTGATTTTTTGGCTAAAAGCTTCGTAGTAGCCACTGGCATTAGCGAACTCTCCAACTCCTACACATGAGCCGTCAGGAGCGCACGAAAAGGATACTAAATAAGATGCGGGATTTTGATTTTGGACTCCGACTGCGAAAGTGGATGGGATCGCAGTTGCCCACTGACCATTAATTTGATTTTGGGTGAACGCCTCGTTGTCTCCATTGGGGTTGGTGTACTGTCCAGCAGCTACGCAATTACCCACCGAGGCGCACGAAACAGCCCAGAATAACGAGTTTGGCGTGGCGCTTTGGATCCCATTAGCAAATCTTGCAGGTACTGCGTTACCCCATTGACCATTAGCTTGGGTTTGGGTGAACGCCTCGTTGTCTCCATTTATGTTTCTGAACTGTCCAGCAGCTACGCAGTTACCTGGGGATAGGCAGGTAACGATATCGAGCCCAGCTCCTGGACTTGCATTTTGAATTCCTGCGCCAAATATGGCTGGTCGCGCATTGGCCCATACGCCATTTACTAGCGTCTGAGTGAATGCTTCATTCGCATCCACAGTATTGCTAAATCCGCCAACAGCTACACAGTTGCCCACAGAAGCGCACGAAACTGAATTGAATCGAGATTGTGGTCTTTCATTTTGGATTCCATCAGAGAATGCTGCAGGGATTGCGGTACCCCAGACGCCATTTGATTGCGTTTGCATGAAGGCTTCGTCATCGTAGTTAGTGTTTTTAAACTTTCCTACCACAACGCACTCACCCACCGAGGTGCATGAAATTGAACTGAAAGAGGAGTTTGGGTACATGCTTTGAATTCCGACACCAAATGTCACAGGGGTTGCAGTATCCCAAACACCATTTGTTTGCGTTTGCGTGAACGCCTGGTAGAAACCGCTGGAGTTCTTAAGCCGTCCTGCAGCAATGCAGTTCCCTACCGAAGGGCAGGAAACCGAGGCAAAACTAGAATCTGGGTTGGCGTTTTGGATTCCGCCACCAAAAGTTGCAGGTAAAGCTGTGTCCCATTGGCCGCTTGTTTGAGTTTGAGCGAATGCCTCGTAGTAACCATTAGCATTCTCGAAGGTACCAACAGCAGCACAGTTGCCCACGGAAGCGCACGAAACAGAAACAAAGTATGCGCTGGGGCTGGTGTTTTGGATTCCAGGATCAAATGTTGCAGGAATCCCGTTACTCCAGCTCCCATTTGTGAGCGTTTGTACAAAGGCTTCCCGGAATCCGTCTGCGTTTCGGAACGAACCTACTGCGACGCAGTTCCCCGATGATGGACATGAAACGGAATTGAAGTAATCGCTTGGAATAGCATTTTGGATTCCAGGATCAAAAGTTGCTGGTGTCGCGATTTCAGGATCAGACGCAGTAAATCTTGGAGTCGATGCACTCGGCAAAACTTGGCTGATTTCAGCTGTGTTTGCAGGACTTATCGCCAGCCCTGATAAAGCAAATGCAATTGTTGAAACTACTGTCGCGAGACGTCGCATTATGAAAATCACTTTCAACTAGTTGGAAGAGCTCGCAGAGGTTTTTGCGATTGCGGATCTGAGCAAATCCTATCCGAAGTTCAACTAGCGAGCAATGGCATTTGCTTAAGTTCGACTTAATCTACGTATTGTCCGAATTTGAGTAAACGCTAAATGAACTATCCGCTAACTCCAAGCCAAAGTGCCGATCGCTATCTCAACAACGCTACGCTCTGACATTTGTAAGTTTGGAAACTTCAACTTCCATGCGAGAAGCTACGCCGGCACCAGTTCTCCAAAATCGACGACGTAATTCGCCTGTGATTTCTACGATGTCGCCGATTTCTAAGTTGGCGGACTTTCGTTGCACAACTGGCTTGAATGCAACACAATCAATCGTGTCCACGGTCGCTTTGGTAACCGGCTTGTGGCGCGGTACAACAACCCGAAACTTCATGAGTGTGTCACCGCTTGGTAATTCGAATTGTTCAGCTTCGGTAGTTACGCGCGCAACTAAAGTCACAGCGTTTTCCCAGTTCGCAAAATCTTGCGCTAATGCAGTCATCTATCCCCCCAAATATTGTTTGTGGGATAGATGTTGCTTAGAGGACGGATGAACAGCAATCAGGGAAGCATTGCTGTGCACAAATCCAGGCTGTGATTATTCTTTTACGGCTTCGTCCGAATCGCCTGATTCTTCATACTCGCCAAATTCATCTGAGTAATCAAAGTCTTCAAGGTCTTCGTAGCCATATTCATCATCGTTATCAGAATCCGTTGACTTACCTTCGAGTTTGCGGATTCGTTGATCGGAATCAGTAAGCATGTCGGCGTCAACCGCGGCGGCGCGATGGAACCATTCAAGTGCTTCTTCTCGGCGATCCATCTGTTCTAAGACATCTGCATAGGCGTAACGAATTCGCGCTGACCATGGCTCAACTGAAGTCACGGTTAGGTCCGGGCACTGCAGGGTTGCGAGAGCTGCGTCAAGATTTCCCATGTCCATGCGGGCGCCAGCGGCAACAATTCGCATTTCAACTCGAGATGCGTGATCCAAGTTCTTGACTAGTGGATCCCCTGCCATTTCGATCGCCTTCATTGGACGGCCACAAGCGCGCTCACAATCAGCCATCAATGGCCAGTACTCCTTGATGCCGCGCATGCGACGAGCGGCGCGGAATTCAATAAGTGCTTCGGCGAAGTGACCAGCGTTGTAAGCAGCTTCGGCTGCAGCTTCGCGAATAATTCCTACGCGCGATGCCTTGCTAAGTGCTGCCTTGGCATGCTGCCAAGAAATTTCAGGATTCACAGTTGCTGCTTCAACAGATGCAGCCAAGTGACGAGCAACACGAAGAGCTAAACCTTCGGGAAGCGTGCGAAGTTCATTGCGAACTGCGCGCGGTAATTCTTCGCCAGTAATGTGATCAGGAATGATCGGATCTTGAACGTTTACGCGCTTTTCGCCAACGCGACCGCGTGGACGCTCTTCGCGATCATCGGCGAACCGACCACCGGCACGATCTGGTCGTCCACCGCGTTCGCTGTATCGCGAAGATGATCGCGCTCCACGATCATCGCTGGCACGTGGTCGATCGCCACCGAATGGGTTATCGCGACGTGGTCGATCAGAACCTGGTCGTGAAGACGGACGTGAATCTTTGTCTCCATAAGAGCGGCCGGCTGGACGATCACTGGATGGACGACGATCATCGCGACGCTCTGGGCGGTCGCCGTAAGAACGCGAAGGACGATCTGAACGATCTGACGTTGGTCGTGAAGATGGACGTGAGTCGCGTGAACCATAACTGCGCTCTCCGCGATCCGACGATGGCCGCGAAGATGGACGTGAATCCCGATCTCCGTATGAACGAACTGTTGGACGATCACTAGATGGCCTACGATCATCGCGACGATCTGGGCGGTCGCTATATGAACGCGAAGGACGATCGGAACGATCTGAACCTGGACGGGAAGATGGACGGGATGAGTCACCACGGGATGTGGTTGGGCGACCTGAATATGAACTGCGATCGGATGAGTCACGACCACTTGCAGTGCGTCCACCTGAGGTAGCACCGTCACGATAAGAACCTGAGCTTGGACGTGATGATCCCGGGCGCGAAGAACCTGGACGACCTGATGCGGAACCACCGCGACTGCCGCCCGAAGATGGACGACCTGATGATGGTCTGCCTGACGAAGATCTAGGTGATGATGAGCGCGAGCTACTACCGCCACGACTGCTTGGACGTGAACCTGAATAATTATCTGAGGACATATTTGTTCCTGATTTCTTTAGTAGTAGCGCGCTATTTAGTTGTTTTAGGCAACATCTTGCTTGTTGCTGGTGTGATCTGTGTGACTAGATCATGCGTCTTCAGTATGACCTACTGCAAGCAAATAAGCCAAATCGATCTGAAAACCCTTGTAGCACAAATAAAAAAGGGCCACCCGAAGGTGGCCCTTTTTTGAATAATTGTCCGGCGACGTCCTACTCTCCCACACCTTCACAAGTGCAGTACCATCGGCGCTGAAGGGCTTAGCTTCCGGGTTCGGAATGGAGCCGGGCGTTTCCCCTTCGCCATGGTCGCCGAAACTCTATTGATTTCGGTCGAACAATCAACTATTTAGTTGTAAACAAATAGACCCCTCTTGCGAGTGATTTATTTGTTGTAGTTCCCGACCGTAAATCGGGAACCGCACAGTGGACGCGATGCGAAAAGTTAAAAATAATTCTGTTCTAATAAATTAGATAAGAGACAAGTCCTCGGCCTATTAGTACCGGTCAGCTGCATGCGTTGCCGCACTTCCACCTCCGGCCTATCAACCCAGTCATCTACTGGGGGCCTTACCTGATAAACAGTGAGAGTCCTCATCTTGAAGCAGGCTTCCCGCTTAGATGCTTTCAGCGGTTATCCCTTCCGAACGTAGCCAACCAGCCGTGCCCTTGGCAGGACAACTGGCACACCAGAGGTTCGTCCACCCCGGTCCTCTCGTACTAGGGGCAGCCCTTCTCAAGACTCTTACGCGCGCGGAAGATAGGGACCGAACTGTCTCACGACGTTCTAAACCCAGCTCGCGTGCCGCTTTAATGGGCGAACAGCCCAACCCTTGGGACCAACTCCAGCCCCAGGATGCGACGAGCCGACATCGAGGTGCCAAACCATGCCGTCGATATGGACTCTCGGGCAAGATCAGCCTGTTATCCCCGGGGTACCTTTTATCCGTTGAGCGACGCCGCTTCCACTTGCCGGCGCCGGATCACTAATTCCGACTTTCGTCCCTGCTCGATCCGTCGATCTCACAGTCAAGCTCCCTTGTGCATTTACACTCGACACCTGATTACCAACCAGGCTGAGGGAACCTTTGAGCGCCTCCGTTACATTTTAGGAGGCAACCGCCCCAGTTAAACTACCCATCAGGCACTGTCCCTGATCCGGATTACGGACCTAGGTTAGACATTCAACACGATCAGAGTGGTATTTCAAGATTGACTCCACCGAAACTGGCGTCTCGGCCTCAAAGTCTCCCACCTATCCTACACAAATCGAATCGAACACCAATACCAAACTATAGTAAAGGTCCCGGGGTCTTTCCGTCTTTCCGCGCGTAACGAGCATCTTTACTCGTAGTGCAATTTCGCCGAGTCCACGGTTGAGACAGCGCTGAAGTCGTTACGCCATTCGTGCAGGTCGGAACTTACCCGACAAGGAATTTCGCTACCTTAGGATGGTTATAGTTACCACCGCCGTTTACTGGGGCTTAAGTTCTCAGCTTCGCCTTGCG
>JAIXQF010000002.1 GCA_027484085.1 Actinomycetales bacterium
AGCGGTGAGCCATATATGGACTTCTTCCTAGAGCGTTATGCCGCTTCTGATCGCAATGAACTTAAGCTCTTCGTTGACGGAATTGCCCAAGGGAAGGTCCTTGGCTCTACCTTCGATGATGGCCGCGCTGCTCTGATCTTGGCTGATGCTGCACATGAATCCGCACGAACAGGTAAAGCAGTCAAAGTTAATCTCAACTAATCTACCTAGATGGCCACTTCTCTGAGCAAGACCCAGCGAAGTGGCCTTCTCTTTGCCTTTATTGGCGTCTTTGCATTTTCACTCTCTCTGCCATTTACCAAGATGGCTCTCAAAAGTTTTGATCCTCTCTTCACAGCATTTGCACGCCCTGTCATCGCAGCATTCTTAGCAATACCTCTGATGCTTGCCCTCAAAGTGCCAGCTTTACCTCGCCATCTCTGGAGACCGATGGCATTCACAGCACTCGGCGCAGTCTTTGGCTGGCCGATTTTGATTGCAATCGCACTTGATCGAACTACTTCCTCTCACGTTTCTGTTATCTCAGCAGTTATGCCATTGGTGACTGCAATCATCGCCGTGATTAAGAATAAGAAGCAACCTGGTGTCTCGTTCTGGGTGGCTTCAACTTTCGGTACCGCGCTTCTTATCTTTTTCTCCATCAGCAGAGGAGGAACTTCCAGCGCTGACCTACTTACTGATCTGATTATTCTCGGCGCAGTCATTGCCTCCTCCTACTGCTATGTAGAAGGAGCGGGCTTAACCAACTATCTTCCTGGCTGGCAGGTTATCTCTTGGGTAATTGTTGTAAGCCTGCCAGTAGCGATTCCTGGCACAGTTGCTGTGTATCTAGCAACCTCAGCTGATTACACGCTTCACCTTGATGCAGTTCTTGGAATGCTAGCGATCGGATTATCGTCGATGTATCTAGGATTCATCGCTTGGTATCGCGGACTACGAGACTTTGGAGTCGCTCATGGCTCTCAAGTTCAGCAGCTACAAGCGATCATGACTTTAGGTTGGTCCGCGCTATTACTGGGTGAAGCTGTCACTCTGACCATGGTGCTATCTGCAATTGGAATTGTGCTCTGCGTTCTCTGGGCTTTATCTAACGTCAACAAGGTAAAGAGTTAGTGCAGAGGGCGTAGCTCAACCTTACGGTTACAAGCTTTGGATGCTTCATAAGCCAACTTTTTCGCAATCTGCGGATCAGCCGCTTCGATAAGCCATAGGCCACTGACGTTTTCTTTGCTATCAAAGAGTGGTTTTCCGGTTTCAGTATTGGCGCCATTTCGATTATCAATCACTGTCGCTGTCTCAGGTGCCTGTAACCCCCATGCAAATATCCAATGTCCGTTTGCGCGCAGCCCATCATTAAAGGCGCCAATGGCTTCCATCTCCGAAGGAGTACCCGAGTTTGAGAGATCATCAATTACTGAAATTAGAAATTTCATACAAGTACTTTAACTCGCCTCGGCGACGGCTTTTAAGCGAACTAAAGACTTAGCTACAGCCATCTGAGTCCATGGATAAGCCTTTCGAAAATTTAGCCATCTTTGAGCGATCGCAGGAGCAAAAGTCCCATCGAAGCTCTCTGTCACTTGAGTTCTGCCATTGCCTAAATCAACGAGTTCGTATCTCCATCTCCATTGGCCGAGATGGCGCCAGGCAATTAACTCATCCTTCTTATACTCAACGACTGTATTTCTGATCCAGTATGTAATCCCTAACCGCATCTTCATTCCGAATTTAGAACCAAGGACTAGAACCTCTGGGCCGCTGACATTGGCAGTAACCGTTGCGCTCCCGTCAATATCTTTATGTCTCTTCGGATTACTCAGAAGAGCAAAGATTTTGGATGGGCTTGCCTCAACAATGATTCGAGCAGATTTAATTTTGGGGTTACCGGTTTCTAGAATTTCAGACCGTACCTTTTCATCAGCCATGGCCTGAGTATAAAGAAGAGTCGCCCAATAGGTCAGAAAATTGGAAAGAGCCCCGATTTCTCGGGGCTCTCCCATGCATATCTACTACAGCTCTTTTGACCATTACCAATAGATCGAGCTGAGGCAGCTAAGACTGTGGTGGAGACGACGGGATTTGAACCCGTACTGCGGGTTTGGTAAACACGATTGCTGCCAATTACAACACGCCCCCAACACGGGAGCGAAGTTACGCAATTACAAACTGCCGAACTTTTTCTTTGAAATCACCTGTGGATAAAAAAATTTAGAAAGCAAAAGGGACTTGGAAATTAACCAAGTCCCAATTACTACCAAACCCGAAGTTCCTGCAAATTATGGCATAACTTCTCAGTTACTCGTAGTAACTTTATTGTTCACGAAGAGTCGCCCTGGATGCCGAATCAGATATCTCGCTCGCGCCAGGCCATGACCATGGAGGGCAGTGCAGCACAGGCAAAGAAGATAGAGATAAACACGTAGCTACCATCATTTCCTTCAGGCTGGAACATTTGAAGTTCTGGTCCAAACAACATCATCACCATCAATCCCATGAGGATGTAGCCCAAAATAAAGTAGGCATATCGAAATGATGTATTGCGAACCGCAATCTGCCGCTCATCTAACAACTCATCGGGAGCGTCTGCGATTGATCTCACAGCGATACGCAAGAATGAATAGCAACCAAGGGTTGCAAAGATTACGAAGATGGCCGTAACGGAATAAACGATTATTCCAACCTCAGCACTTAAGTTCAGGTTCGTCTTAAGGGTCGGCCAGTAGCTACCCATCGAAGTAAGTACTAATCCAATCGCCATAAGAATTACGAGAACTCTTCTATTTCTCTGTGGTCTGAGCCATCTGAATTTCGAATTCTCTTCGTTAAGCAGAGCCTTAACGCCCTTTTCAGTAACACCCTCAAACCAATAAATCTTATTCCTCTTCGACATCCTTACTTTCCTTTCTTAAGTGGGGTCAATGAAAAGAGCTCTGATACCTCTTGGTTTAGTGATTTTGCTATTCGTAAGGCAAGGACGAGCGAGGGGCTGTACTCCTCACGCTCTAGATAACCAATTGTTTGGTAGTGCACACCAGCCTTGTCAGCAAGATCCTGCCTGGATAGCCCCAAGGCAGCACGTGCTTCTTCAATCCGGTTATAAACCGGTTCTTCAGGGTTGCGACTCATAGGAAATAGCATATATGCTATGTAGCATTAATGCAACA
>JAIXQF010000006.1 GCA_027484085.1 Actinomycetales bacterium
ACCTCACGCATAACAATGTCGTCTCCGGCTTATAGGGCGACTCTTCTTTTATCCTTATGTAATGAAGCCAACATTGAATAAGGGTTTGCGGACTGGGCTAGGGGCACCGGGCATAATCGGAGCTACAGTTCTAGGCTTCATTTGCCTCTTCCAGCCAATATTTGGAAACTCCACGAGTCTTCTTTGGGCGAAGATTTTGCTGATACTTGCGGCACTTGTGTATGTGGTCTTCTCCATTGTCTGGGATAAGAAATTTATCTCTCTAACTACTCTCCAATTGTTGATTGCTTTCGTTTTGTTGGGAGCAACTCTGCAAACTGGAAGCGCCTTTTTCGTTTTCTTCGGACTAATTTGCCATGCGATTTGGGATTTGTGGCACTTAGCTACGGAGAAGAGATACGTTCCTTGGTGGTACGCAGGTGCATGCGTATATGTAGACTTGGCTGCTGCTGCCCTAATTTTCATCAAATTCAGATGATATGTAGGGTAATGCTCATTCAGTACTTTGATTTAGTTTGTAGTTGTTTGAGGACAAAAGTGAGGGCAAGTGCCTATTTTTAAGCGTAAATGGAATGTGTCCGGCTTATAGGGCGACTCTTCTTTATACTTCAGCTATGAAATTTGGCATCCACTCTGAGCAATACCAGAACAACTACTCAAAAGAGGAAGAGCAAAAATTCACTCAGGTATTCGGTGAATTGACTTCAGAGTTTGCCGCCAAGATGGCTGAAGGTGTTCATGCCTCCGATGAGAGTGTTCAAGAACTTGTTAAGCAACATTATGAATTTACTCTTCAGTTTTGGACTCCAAACAAAGAATCCTACAAATCCCTCGCGATGACGTATATCTTGCCATCTCCTTACAGGGACCATTATGAAGAGGTTGCCCAAGGTCTAGGTAAATATCACTACGACGCCGTGTGTATTTGGGCTGATAAGAACCTTTAAGTCTCTCCGGCTTATAGGGCGACTCTTCTTTTCTTTATTCACAGGGAATTCTCACCAGTGGCTAGTGATTTAAAGAGTTTAAGTGGATAAGTTCTACCGATGAAAATCAAAACTGTTGCAATTTCGGCAACTGCATCTATTCTCTTGGGTGGAATGTTTGGAGTCCAGCAATACATTTCATCGCAGATCACTTCTAAAGTCCAACGTGAGATGCCCAGCGCTTCTGGGATTAGCGCCTCTGTTCCAATAGTAGATGTACCGAGCAATCTCACATCTGATTTCATTAAATCAGCAGAGATAAATATCAAGAGTTTTGCCCTTAAAGAGAGCGGTACAAAGACCTCGCTAGATATCTCGGTATCGAATATCAGTAAAGCAAAACCAACTCAGGTTGGCTCTTTGGAGATAACGGCAACTATTCCTGCTTCGACGATTACAGAACAATCCCAATTCAATGAAGCACAAATTGTGGGAAATACTCTGCAGGTTGCGGCAGGAGCTGGTGGAATGGGCACAGCGCTATTGGTTCCTAGATACTCAAATAGCCGGCTCTATTTTGAACTTCAAAGCGTTTCTATCTTTGGCAATCAAATCCCCGCTTCATCATTACCCGCCGATCTTCAAAGCCAAGTTATAAGCAGGAGCCAAAGAAGTCTGACACCCCCTAAGGGGCTCAAAGTTAAATCAGTTTATTTAAGTAGCAAGGGACTTTCTGTCACAATGTTCGGCAATAATGTTCAACTTGGCAATCTCGGATCCAACTTATAGGGCGACTCGTCTACTTTTAAGGGTAAGTCAGATTGCCATCACCGTAGGAAGCCACAACTTCGGTGATCAGGATTTGGTATGACTTGTACCAACGCTTAACTTCACGCTTAGCAACTAGATGTTGCGGGAATTTAGCAAGTTCTTTAACGGATTCCATATCTTGAAAGAAGTAAATGGAATTCTTGAGGCGACCATCGGGTGAAACCCAACGGTGAACCGAGATAAAGCCGGAGAGTTCAGAGGCAAAGAGGTCTATCTGGCCATCTAGCTGATGGAATTCCTCATCGTATTCGCCAGGTTCAAACACGAATTGGCACGAAATTGTGTTTCCCATAAATGACCCCTCTTGAGATTTCAGAAAGAATACAGGATTCGAAACTTTCTCCATCTGCTGCGTGTAGGCAGATGTGGCGATTCAAATCTACTTAAAACTCTGAGCGAAGTGATTTCGTTAGTAGAGCAAGGATTGCGGTAGCTGAAAGAATTGCGGCTAAGACTATGTAGGTCGCGCGAACTCCATAGTTCTCAACAGAAAGCCCAGCTAAGACCATACCTAGCGGTGGGGCAGCATAGAAAACTGCAGTCTGAACTCCAAAGACTCGACCTTGTTGATCAGCCGGAACTCTCTGCTGGATAAGTGTGCTCACCAGAGGATTGAAAGGTCCCCACGATAGGCCGAGAAAGAATCCAGCGATAATCAGAATTGGCAATGGGGGCAAGAACGCCATCGGAACGATGCTCACTGCGGTTCCTATGAGCGTTGTGCGCACCAGATTCTTTCGTGAGAGTCGAAGGCTTATCCATCCATAACCAAAGGATCCGACTGCAGATCCCGCAGCGAGAGCCGAAATGACAATTCCAAGACTTGCAGGCTCACCCAGATCTTCGAAGTAGGTAGATAAGACAACTGTTTCGGTCGGCAGATAAACAGCAGCGATGATTAATACTGAGATAGTTATTGTGCGAAGCAGTCTGTCGTTCCAGAGAACTTGGAAGCCAATCCGAATACTTTTGTTTGAAACTTCGCCCATCTCTTCAGCCAGATCACGAGCGTCTTTGCCGAGATTGCCAACTCGTAAGAAAGCGATAGTCAGAGCCGCGAAGATAAAGAGGCCGCCAGCGACCCAGAATGAATTGACGGCGCCGACTGTTGAAATTAAGCCTGCTCCAACAGCAGGCCCAAAGATCCATGAGACTCCCATGAAGCCTTCGTGGATTCCATTGAGTCGATCGAGTTCGATGTCGGATGCCTTCGCAACATCGGCTAGAAGAGTTTTGCGTGCTGTGTAACCTGCGGGATCGAAGATGGCACCGACTACGGCGATAATCAAGATTGTTGTGCTGGAAAGTCCTGAAGTTAACGCAACGACTGGAAAAGCAACTACCGCTAAAGCTGAGAGTAAGTCAGCCCCAATACTCACTGCGCGTCGGCCAATATGGTCGACCAGCCAACCCCCGATAGGCGAGATTAACAATCCAGGCAGTGCAGAGATCGCTGCAACTAACCCAGCAAAGGCAGGGGAGCCGGTTTCTTCAAGAATCAACCATGGGATCGTAATCATCACGATCGAATTTCCTAAACCGGACGAGAAATTCGAAAGCTGATGGAGAACTACTGGAAGCTTCTTTTTCACAGAAGTTTCAGTCCTTGGCCAAACCTAAGCTCATAGGAAAAGATTCTAGTCCACGAATTACGCGTCCGCGCTTTGCAATAACTTCTCCATTTACTTTCCAATTTGCCACATTTGGAAACCTCAGGAGCAGGTGCTTCCATACAGCCTCTGCTTCTAACCGTGCCAGAGATGCGCCAAGACAGTGATGCGCTCCGTAACC
>JAIXQF010000012.1 GCA_027484085.1 Actinomycetales bacterium
AGAACTTCTGGGACTGTTTTCTTTAGAACATCAACATAATCAGATGGGACTTGTAGCGCCCAATCAGGTGGGAGTTTGGCACCTGATGTCGGGAGAACTTCTTCGATTACCGCATGTGGATATTCAAAGACCGCTGTTGCGATCTCTGCGCCGTCGGATACGCGCACGAGCAGGGCGCGCCCAGAAAGGGTTCCGTAATCAACGCCAATGACATATTTTTCATCAGAAGAAGGCATGCACGAAAGCCTATCTTTAATCTGCGGAGACGAGGAGATTTGAACTCCTGAAGGCTTTTACACCTTACCTCGTTAGCAGTGAGGCGCACTCGACCAAGCTATGTGACGTCTCCAAGTCCGGGGCGAGTTTACCCGCTCAGATGTTGACTAGCCTCTCTCGAACAAAGCGCTGAACGTGGGTAAAGTTTTGATGGAGGGCTGAAGCAAATACTCTGGTGATACGAGAAGAACACCTCGCAATTTTTAGGCCTACTTTCCTTTTATATTCCACGTGCTTGATGTGAATCCTCCGCGCGGAAGTAAAAGAGGTCCATTCAGCTCCCGCAAGGCCTCTGGATTTCTGAAAGCATTTGGTGGACAAGTCATGGGTTCAACCGCAAGACAGATTCGCGAATCAGCACCACCGCGTCTATCTGCGGTATGGATCTGTATCCAGTCGCAATCAGAGGTGAATGTCATCTCCACTGCATCACCATTATCTGCAGCAACTGAAACTATTAACTCTGAACCAAGGTCAACTTTGAAAGCATGATCAATGAATTGATTTCCAATTACTCGTCCTCCTCTAAAATCAAAATTTAAATCTTCAACGCTGCGCAGACCGATCGGGAGAAGACGTTCTAGATCTACTTCAAGGACCTGTGAGGCGTTCACTTTCAGTTTCCACTCATCGACCCGAGAATGTGAGGTAGGAATGAGATAAGGGTGGATCGAGACTCCATAAGGAGCTCTCTTTGCACCAACATTAAGTGCGCTAATAGTGATAGATAGACCTTGGTCTGATACCGAGTATTGCGTTGTGAGCTCAAGATCGGATGGATAATAGTCACTGTTTTCTAAGGTCACGTTGAGTGTGACAGATGATTGAGATTGGTCGACAACTTCCCAATCAAGATCAAAAACTAGACCATGAAGTGCTGTATTTCGGTTTGGTTCGTTGATGGGGATTTTGTAAACAACCCCATCAAAAGTGTACTCACCATCCTCAATTCTATTTGGCCATGGAGCAAGAATATCGCCTCGATAATTCTCTGGATTCGGAGCAGGAATATACGGGTCGACCAAATCTCTGCCATTGAAGGTAAGAGAGTTCAAGCCGGCGCCTCTAGTGCGCACGCTAGCGGCGTAAGGACCAGCGGAGATACTTAAGTTGGGCATGTTCGTTATTTATGACTGAAACTTTAGCGCCGCGCTATTCCATCGCACATTGTGACGGAAGGCTCGGGCATCGGTCTTTGCATTGATTTCAAGTAGCTCAACGCCAGCAATCTCAGCAAAATCTTGTATTACTTCAATATCAATGGCAGTCGACATGACCGTGTGGTGCGAACCACCAGCATAAATCCATGACTCTGCCGATACTTCTAGCGATGGCAGTGGCTTCCATACAGCTCGTGCTACCGGAAGATTTGGTAGAGGCGCATCAGGGTTCACGACTTCAATTTCGTTAATAATAATTCGGTAATGATCACCCATATCTACGAGGCAGGAGACAAAACCATTACCTGGATTTGCATCAAATACCAAACGGCAAGGATCTTCGCGATTGCCGATTCCAAGTTGGTGAATTTCAAGCTTAGGTTTTGCAGATGCGATTGTTGGACACACCTCAAGCATGTGCGCACCAAGAACTTTTGGTTCACCAGGGCCGAAGTGATAGGTGTAATCCTCCATAAAGGAAGTACCACCCTTCTCTCCTACGGTCATTGACTTCACAATTCTCAAGAAAGCAGAGGTTTTCCAATCTCCCTCACCACCGAATCCATAACCATCGGCCATTAATCGCTGAACCGCAAGACCAGGTAGTTGCTTAAGTCCACCTAAATCTTCAAAATTAGTTGTGAATGCACCGAATCCGCCATCCTCAAGTAAAGAGCGAAGCGCAATTTCCTGTGATGCTGCATACCGCAAAGACGTATGGCGTGCGCCACCCGGTTTCAACTCTGGGACAACATCATATTTATCGAGATACTCAGGAATAAGTGCATCAATCTGTTTATCAGTAACATTTGCTACCGCCTCCACAAGAGTATTGACTCCATACGCTTCTACAGAGAAACCGAGTTTGATCTGGGCCCCCGTTTTATCGCCATCGGTTACGGCTACAAAGCGCATATTGTCACCAAAGCGTGCGAGCTTGAGGTTTTGTGATGTGTGCCAACCAATTGCTGCGCGAGTCCAATTAGAGATACGCCTCTGCACATAAGCATCGGACGCATGCCCCACAACAATCTTGCGGCTGTGGTTCAATCGTGCCTGAATATGGCCATGCTCACGATCTCCGTGAGCCGCCTGATTAAGATTCATGAAGTCCATATCAATAGTTGACCATGGCAACTGAGAATTGGCTTGGGTATGAAGGTGTAAGAGCGGCTTAGTCAGAGCATGCAATCCAGAAATCCACATCTTCGCTGGTGAAAATGTATGCATCCAAACAATAACTCCGATACATGCGTTATTGCTTGATGCATCCTGCATAGTCTGTCGAATCTCATCAGAGGTCTTGAGAATTGGCTTCCAGATAATTTCGACTGGCGCATTGATATTCTTGGCTAAGAGATCAGAGACTATTCTTGATTGCTCAGCTACCTGCTCAAGTACATCATCTCCGTAGAGATTCTGGGTGCCTGTGAGAAACCAAACTTCATACTTTTGATTTTTAAATCCACTCATTGTGTTGCTCCTTTTTGCCCATAGATATTCTGGTAACGCGAATAAAGCAAATCGACATGAACTTTCTTAATTCTCTTGATTTTTCCCATAGTTTGAGCTATCCACATTGTTTTTGCTACATCTTCACACATCACGGCGGCTTTAACAGCAGCACGAGCATCCTTCCCAATAGTAAAGACGCCATGATTTTTCATTAGGACTGCAGGAGATCTATGATTTGTAAGAGTTTCAACAATCCCCTTACCAATATCATCGTTTCCAATAAGTGCAAATGGTCCGATTGGAATTTCTCCACCAAACTCATCGGCCATCGCAGTAAGTCCACATGGAATCGGTTTATTAATGGCAGACCAAGCTGTCGCATAGTTTGAATGGGTATGGACAACACCATTTACATCTTTCATATGCCGGTAAACATAAGCATGTGCGGCGGTATCACTCGATGGCGCTAAATTACCTTCAAGAACATTGCCATCAAGATCGCAGACAACCATCATGGATGGTTGCAAATCGTCGTATGAGACTCCACTTGGCTTGATGATGAATCGGTCCCCTTCTGGCAATCGCTCAGAAACGTTACCTGATGTCCACTGGACAAGGCCGTACATCTGTAGATCAATATTGAGATTGCAAATTTTCAATCTCGTCGCTTTATCGGACATTAGTTACCCACAACCATCAGTGCGGTATCTCTTATTCTTCGCAAATCGTGCATCATCCCATCGTGACCAAAACGTTCATAGAGTTCGTCGTAATGAGCAAAGAGTTGATCATAAATATTCACATTGGATGGAATCGGAGTGAATTTTTCATCTTCTACACCCCCCATAGCAGCTGAAGCTTGCACAACATCTTTATAAGCTCCCGCTGCTACTGCTGCATGAATTGCTGAGCCAAGCGCTGGTCCTTGTGTGGATCTAATTACTGTAATTGGCATATTCAAGACATCTGCATAAATCTGCATCACAAACTTATTTTTAATCAATCCTCCAGCGGCGATGAATTCCTTAACAGGAACTCCTGAATCATTAAATGTTTTTATAATTTTTCGTGCTCCAAATGCAGTTGATTCCACGATTGCACGGTAAATCTCCTCTGGCTTTGTCGCCAGGGTTAAACCTACGATAAGAGACGATAGCCGGTGGTCGACCAAGGTAGAGCGGTTTCCGCTATGCCAATCTAAAGCGACCAAACCATGCGAACCAATTGGAGATTGTGAAGCAAGATTTGAGAGATAGGTATGGATATCCACCCCAGCTTCTCTCGCAAGTGCCTGGTACTCACCTGACGCAAAATTGTTGGCAAACCATCCGAACAAATCTCCAACACCACTTTGGCCAGCTTCATATCCCAACTTTCCAGATACTATTCCACCCGGAACTACTCCGCACATTCCTGGTACTTCAGCTAATTGATCTGAAACCATCACGTGACAGGTTGAGGTTCCCATTATTGCAACCATCTGTCCTGGATTAACAGCATTTGCAGCTGCAGCGGTGACGTGTGCGTCTACATTTCCGACAGCTACTGCAATTCCTTCAGGCAGGCCAGTCCACCGAGCGGCATCCTTGGAAAGCGTGCCAGCCTTTGCTCCAAGTTCACCCAATGTATGCTCAAGTTTCTCAGTTACAAAGTTAGCGAACTTTGGATTTAGGGCTGTTAAAAAATCTTTCGATGGGTACTGACCATCTTGATAAATCCCCTTGTAACCTGCTGTGCAAATATTTCGGACATAATTTCCGCATAGTTGCCAAATAATCCAATCCGCAGCCTCTATCCAATATCGCATATGGTTGTAAACTTCTGGACTTTCTTCCAGCAATTGCAGCGCTTTCGCAAACTCCCATTCAGAAGAAATCTTTCCTCCATATCGAGAAATCCATTTCTCATTACGAATATGGGCCAACTCATTAATCCGATCTGCATGACGTTGCGCAGAATGGTGCTTCCACAACTTGATATAAGCGTGCGGATTATTTTTAAATTCTGGCAATTCGTTAAGTGGAGTACCGTCTGCAGTAACCGGAAGTACAGTGCAAGCAGTGAAATCCGTTGCAATACCAATTACGTCGTTTGGATTGATGCCAGAGAGCCTTAATACTTCCGGTAAGGTATTCTTTAATACATCAAGATAATCTGATGGCATCTGCAAAGCCCAGTCAGGGGGCAGTTTTTTTCCTGTAGCTGGCAGCACATCTTCCATTACTCCATTAGAATACTCATGCACGGCTGATGCAATTTCAGCACCATCAGAGACGCGCACCAAAAGTGCACGACCTGAGAGAGTGCCGTAATCAACGCCAATCACATACTTGATATCGCTTTGGGAATTCATGAATTTGTCCAATCTTTTTTTAGAGATACACGAACCATCTGCCATGAGACTGGAGATAATGAAATAGAAATTGTATTCCCAGAAACAGAAGATGTAATTTTTTTATCTGGCTTTACTTGTTCCCCAGTAGCAAGTGTATTTGACTTCTTAAAGTTAGAGTCGGTGATAGTTGCCTGCTCTAGGATTGTGATGTCTTTGAAGCCAGCAAGGTAGATTTCTGACAAATGAGTTTCTGTCAGAGAGCGATTAACTAGAAAGATTGCTGCGGTATTTGTCGCTTCGTCGTAAGTGACAATTGAGTCGACAGTATTTACATCGCCGTATTTCTCAGATTCAATCTTCATTGAGTCGATGCGAGTTGTAAGCACTTTTCCGCGTCCATACCGGGCGGTATATGAGAATGGAAAAAAGATTGTTTGACGCCATGCTGGGTGACCAACCTCTGCGCGAATCGGTGCAATAACGTTAACTAACTGAGCCAAGCACGCGATTTTTACGCGGTCGCTGCGGCGCAAGATACTTATTAAAAGATTACCGACGACTACCGCATCCACTACGTCGTACTCGTCTTCAATAATGCGAGGGGCCGTTTCCCATGATGTAGCTCGGGGAAGATTCTGATACTTGGAGAGGCGCCATACATTCCACTCATCGATAGATAAGGTGATTGTCTTTTCGCTGCGTAATTTAGCCTTCACAGCGTCAGCGATATCGCAGACCTCGTTAATGAAGTAGTCAAGGTTGGTCGAGCAGATCAAAAACTCTTGGGTATCGCCGATATCTTCATAGTATGTATGGAGTGAAATATGATTGACTAGGTCATAAGCCTTTTCAAGAATTGTCTCCTCCCAATGGCCGAAGGTAGGCATTTGGCGATTTGAACTTCCAGCAATAACTAGCTCAAGGCTCTCATCAATCTGACGCATACCGCGAGCAACATTGGCCGCGAGTGTTCCGTATTCCTCAGCGTTCTTATGCCCTAGCTGCCAAGGTCCATCCATCTCATTACCCAGGCACCAGACTTTTACATTGTATGGATCTTTATGGCCATTCTGTACTCGGTAATTCGACCACTTGGAATCTGCATCCACATTTGTGTATTCAAGAATTTCAAGCGCCTCCGGCAAGCCTGCAGAACCAAGGTTGACCGCCATCATGGGTTCTACACCAGCCTTACTACACCAGGTCAAAAATTGATCTGTACCAAATTGATTTGTCTCAAGTGAGTGCCATGCGAGGTCCAGTTTCGCTTGACGCTCAGAGAGAGGACCTACGCCATCTTTCCAGTCGTAACCAGACAGGAAGTTTCCACCAGGGTAACGAATAATTGACACACCTAGTTCTTTAACTAGCGCAATAACATCTTTGCGAAAACCATCTTCATCTGCAAACTCTGAATCAGGCTCGTATATTCCCTCGTATATACATCTTCCCATATGCTCTGTAAATGAACCATAGATTCGTGGATCAATATCAGCAATTTCGAAATGACGATCCGCTATTACCTTGGTCTGTGACATTGAAGGAGCCTCTCTATGTATTCGGCGTTGAGTTCTGCATGAATTGATGACTTAAATGAAATGAAAATAGTTTCTGCTCTGGCGCCAAGCACGAGCAAACAATTATTGGAACGCCTTCTGAAGTTTCTACGTGTGAACTCACTTTAGAATTCTTACTCCAAACGGTAATAGAAAATTGATTTAACAGAAAATTCGAATCAAGCTTTTACACCACCTGCCATCAAGCCTTGGACATAATACTTTTGAAGTGTAAGGAATAAAATCATGCAAGGAATCATGGTGACGATAACACCAGCCTGCATAAGACCCCAATCAACTTGTCCATAAAGTCTTGCATTAATCAAGGTCAACATAATAGGTAGTGTGTAATTTGCTTGATCATTCATCAGAATTAACGCTGCTAAAAATTCATTCCATGAAGCAAAGAATGCAAATAAAGCAACTGAGATGCACCCCGGTACGGCGAGAGGCAGCATAACGCGTGAGAAAGTTGTCCAAGGTGAACAACCGTCCACAAGTGCAGCTTCCTCCAAGCTTGATGGAATTTCAGCAAAAGAATTACGCATCACAAAGATAGAAAAGGGTAGCTGATAGGTGATATAAATCAGACAAAGCCCAACCAAGTTGTTTTGTAATCCAACTTTTCCAAAAATAACGTAAATTGGCGTTAACAACGCTTGAAAAGGAATCATAATCATCAACAAAATTACTCCAAATAGAAGCCCTTTTGTTTTAAATTTAAATCGTGCAAATCCGTATCCGGCTAAAATTGAAAGAACTAATGTTCCGAAAACAGTTCCGGCTGCCAAAAGCGAGCTATTAACAATATAGTGTGTAACACCATCACTGATTCCAGTTAGACGTCGAAAACTGCTCAGTGACCAATCTTTAGGGAAAAAAGAGGGCGACGTTTGCTGTGCTTCTTTGGGATTTTTCAAGCTTGACATCAAACTTGCAGCCAGAGGGTATAGCACCATTACTGCAATGCAGCTACAAATAATAAACCACGCCTTACCGGGCATCTTTTGATGAGCAACTACTGTTGTCTCCCTCTTTTTCAAAAGATTACTCATCATCACTCACCTTTAGTAGTCGGAATTGAATATATGAAATTGAAATCAATGCGATTGAAACAATTACTGAGAGAGCGGCACCGTAACCGAGTTGGAATTGTAGAAAAGATTGGCGGTAGATGTGAAAAACTGTTGTGACGGTTGCACCATTCGGTCCACCATTTGTCACAATGTAGAACTGATCAAAAGCCAGCAAAGACCCAGCGATGCTGAGGATTAGGACCATTGTTACTGTTCTTTTAATAAGCGGTAAAATTATTGTTCGTAAAAGTTTAAATCCCTTTGCTCCATCTAGTTGAGCTGCTTCGATGATTTCCTTTGGAATTCCTTGTATTGCTGCCATCAGCAGAATCATTTGGAATGCAGAAAATTTCCAGACCACTAATAGAATTACCATGAAAAGCGCCAATGGCATTGCGCCTAGCCATTGATCTTCTTGTTTTCCGAACCCTAAATTCCTGACAAATTGTGGAAGTGGACCAACTCGCGCATCAACGAACCAGTACCAGAGGAAGCTCGCACTTCCGAATCCAATTACGACAGGTAGAAAGAAAATTGTTCTAAAAAATTTAGAGTACCGATCTTCTCCAACGATCAAAAGTGCCATTCCTAGCGAGGTAAAAAATAGTAGAGGGGTTACTAATACTGTATATAGGAGAGTAATTTTTATACTTTTAAGAAATTCAGCATCTTGAAAAGCATCAGTGTAGTTAGATAGGCCAACCCAAGATCTTTCACCTAGAAGAGGGAAATCTTGAAACGACATAATAATAACGTTTACTAGTGGATACAAGAAAAAGAATCCAACAAAGAGCATTGCCGGCATGATAAAGACAAGGGCAAGGTTTGACTTTTTTTTATTGAAATCAGTTAAAGAATTGTTTTTAAATTTGATGGTACTCAGGGCACTCATCGGCTAGCCTCTCTCGATGTTGAAATTCGTTGGTTTGTCAATGGTAGGGCGAGAAATTTATTCGCCCTACCATTGACATCCTTTTACCTAACCTTGCTTCTTTACGATTTCAAGTGCTTGTTTCTGTGCAGCTCTCTGAGCCTCTTTGATTTTTCCGTCAAAAATTGACCCCAAGACTTTGACCCAAGGTCCTTGACCATCAGCAATCAAAGGTGTGTATGCAACTGAATAAGGAGTTTTTCCAATTTTCATCATGTCTGCAATAACCTTAAATCGTGGATCCTGCGGAACATAATCTGAGTTTGCAATATCGCTACGAATCGGAACTACAGCCTTTTTAGCGATGAACTTTTGCCCTGCGTTGAGTGCCCAGTCCATAAACACACGAGACTCCTTAGGGTGTTTAGTTCCCTTTAAAATCGCGATGTTATCTCCGCCAGCGAATGAACCCGATTGTCCTGCTTTTTCGCCAGGAAGTGGTGCTACACCGTAATTAATCTCTGGATTGTTGTCACGCAAACCCGAGATAAAGAAAGCACCCGCTCCTACCATTCCAACTTTTCCAGAAGCGAATGGTGCGGCGAATGAAGCACCGTTATCAGTTTTTGCTGACTTTGGAATGTAGCCCTTTTCCCAGAGATTATTGTAGAAGGCGAGTGCTTTTCCAACCTGTGAATTGGTAAAAGTTGGACGTCCCTTATCGGTTAGAACTGATCCGCCAGATGCCCACATCATTGGCGCAAACGTAAAGATGTTGCATCCGCCGCAAGCTCCTGAAAAGTAGTAACCCTTTGTATCTCCGCCCAGAGCCGTGATGGCTTTGGCTGCCTTTTCAATATCTGCCCATGTCTTTGGAGCAACCTCAGGATTTAGGCCTGCTTTCTTGAACAAATCCTTATTCCAAAAAAGAACAGAAGCTTCAGCGGTAAATGGGAGGGCAAATTGCTTATTCCCATACTTACCGAGAGCCATATGTGCTGGACTTAGTTCCTTCTTAAAGCTCAGACCCTTTGTATATGAAGTTAGATCATCAAATACACCGTTCTTTGCAAAATATGGGACCAAAATCAAGTCAACAGAAGTGATGTCAGGGGCAGAACCACTAACAGATGCAGTTGACAATTTCTGAACGAATTCAGCATCAGGGATTGTTGTAACTTTTACCTGAATATTTGGGTTGATTTTATTGAACTCATCACCGACTGACTTAATAAAGTCAACCTGAGCTGCTCGAGACCAGAAATCCAAAACAACTGGATCGGCAGCCTTAGCTGGCATCAGTCCTATGAAGGAGGTAGCGCCGACTGCAACAGCAATAAACGCTGCAGCCTTGCTTCTCTTATTACCTAATTTGTTAAGCATTTATTTCTCCTTAGTTATCCAGAAAGCCTGTCGAGAAACCTTTTCTCTAGGACCACCTAGTCTCTATCCCCTGATTCGAAATCAGAGAATTCTTTTTTACCTCTGTGCAGGAATCCAAACTCTCATTCCACCCTTGATTCGATTTCCCCATCGCGAGTATGGGATAGCGGTGATAAAGCTTTTTGGAGACTGTTCTACTGGTAGCGGATTTACGTATGGATATGTTGCAGATTTAACAAAAGTTTCAAAATGTCCGCTGAGTTCAAGGGCAAGTACATTCCCAAAACCATTAATCAAAACTTCCGTCTCTCTAATGTCCGCATTTGAATCAACGTTAAAGTCGTCAACAAAATATCCATCATCTTTGACATCTGCTTGTTCAATGGCAAAAATAACCGGGCCCTTTCGCAATGAAACACAGCCACGCGCTGCGTCAATTCGAGGGTGCGGTTTCAAAAATTCTGCGGTCATCTTTAGATCGAAATCGATAAAGTCACCTGAAACCCAATCCCGTGATATATTGATATATCCGAGTAAATCTGCTTTTTCGGATAACTCGGTACCATTAACGGAAAGTGAATGGTCCTTGCACCAATCTGGGATTCGAAGTTGAAGCGTATAGGTTCCCGTTTCAGTAACCGCAATTTTAACGACACCATTTTTTGGATACTCCGTTGAAATTTCGAGCCCTACTTTTGCGCCAGAAGCTAATATCGCGTTTATAGAACCTTCTGTATAGAGATGTAATGCAAATGCATCATTTTTTGTTGAAGCTATATAGTGTTGTAACGTAGCAACGATTCGACCAATATTTGGTGGGCAGCATGAGCATGTATACCAAGAGAGTCGCTCACTAGCATCTGTGTCAAAAGCGGTGAAATGTCCTGTTCGATATTGCAAAGGGTTAGAATAAAAGAATTTGCATCCATCGCTTGAAACTGAGCCTGCGATGTTGTTGTAGAGCGAGAGTTCCATTACATCCGCATAGCGAGACTTTCCGGTGGCCAGAAGTAATCTCCAGCTCCACATAAAGTTGGCAATCGATGCGCAGGTCTCTGCATACGCGCGGTCGTTGGGTAATTCAAATGAATCACCAAATGCTTCATCCTTGTGGCGCGAACCAAGACCACCCGTAACATACATTTTTGTGTAGACCATATCTTCCCACATAGCCTCTTGTGCTTTGAGAAGTCCTGCATCGCCTTTTTCAGCATAGAGATCCATTACTGCCGCATTCAAATAGAGTTGACGGACAGAGTGGCCAACCGCAGTTGTTGCTTCGTGAACATTTATATGGTCCTGCATATACGAAGAAGCTGATGGCATAAATCCAGGATCTTCTTTATTTGAAATCTTGGAGAAGCCTCGACCAAGAATCATCTTCTCGGCAAGATCTAAGTAGGAATCATTTTTGGTTTCGCGATATAACTCAATAAGTGCAGTTTCAATCTCTGGATGTCCACACATTTGAAGAGATCCCGGTGCAGAAAACTTGCTTACAAGAAGGTCTGCAAACTTAGTTGCAATTGTCATAAGTGGTGCGTCCTTAAGAACGCGTGATTCAGCAATCGCGGCTTGAATCAAATGACCTGCCGTATAAAGTTCGTGGCCCCAGCCAAAGTTTGACCAACGCTGATTCGTCTTCACACCCTGAAAATATGAATTTACATATCCATCTTCTTCTTGTGCGTAAGCAATCGCAGCAGTCGCTTTCTTGAGAAAATCTTTCTGCGCCGTATCCGAGTAAAGATATTGGCTCCAACATAGAGCCTCTAGTGATTTATGGACATCTGAATCAGAGAACCACATTCCGCGAAATTTAAATTTTGGCGTTCCGACATCTTGTAGATTGGCGAGAGCACCAGTTGAAATCAAGTTATCGATAAGGTGAGGAATAGTGGTCTTTGCATTGTGAATCTGCCAACCTCCTAGATCGCCCTTCTCGGAAAGGGTTACTTCATTCAGGGCCAAAGGCAGACTCTTGCTGAAATCTTTCGCCACTGGGCTAACCGGCCCTAGGATGCCTATTTCACTCATCAATATTCCTCAATCTTCCTGTTGGTCGAAACTTTACGAAACTATCAACCGATTTTAAGATTGTGTATGCGTAGCTACAATGGAATATTCGAAAATATACGAAACTTTTTCGAATTATCGTGCTACCTTCTTCTTGTGAGCAGAGAAAAATCTCCAAATAAGACGCTTAGAGATGTCGCCCTCGAAGCTGGGGTATCAATAGCCACAGTGTCAAAAGCTCTCAATAATCGGGGTGAAGTGCATCCAGAAACTAGGGCACGAATTTTAGAGATCGCAGAAAAAGTAGGACTTCATCACAGTGTTCTTTCCCGAAAGTTTCTGACCGGACGAACAGGAACGGTTGGATTACTCACAGATGATTTAGTTGGGCGTATGGCTCTGCCGATTTTAGCGGGAGCTGAAGATGCATTTGGCTATGAAAAAACTTCGGTATTTCTCTGCGATTCGCGCGGCGACGCAATTCGCGAATCCTTTCACATTAAATCTTTACTTGCTCGACGAATTGATGGTCTCATCATCGTAACAAGTACTGGCTATGGAAGAAGCTCACTTGGTAGAAATTTCCCGATACCAGTTGTGTATGCCTACGGGCCCTCTAACAATGAACGCGACGTGTCTGTTGTTCCTGATAATGTCGGGTCTGCGACGATAGCTACAGAACATTTATTATCTTTAGGAAGAAAAAAGATTGCACATATCACTGGTGAACGTAGCATGGTGGCCACGAAACAACGTGTAACTGGATTTCAAGAAACGATGGCAAAAAAAGGTATGAGAATGGTAGGAGATTCTCCCATGTATGGAGATTGGACGGAAGCATGGGGACGCACTGCAGCAAACGCTCTCATCTCATCTAGGCAGGAATTTGACGCAATTTTTTGTGGCAATGATCAAATAGCTCGAGGAGCTATTGAAATTTTGCGTGAACACGGTCTACGCGTTCCACACGATGTTGCAGTTATAGGATTTGATAATTGGGAAATTGTCGCAAATGGTTCAAGGCCCCAAATAACATCCATTGACATGGACTTACCCAAACTTGGAAAAATCGCCGCAACTAAGTTGTTCGATGCTATTGATGGCATGAAGTCAAAGGGCTTAGAAAAAATTACTGGAAAACTAATTCTGCGTGACTCAACGAATATTTCGTAGTGCTTTTGAAATAGGGTAGGCACAGGTCAAATTTAAATCTTTCGCTCTGGGCTTCTGCTCAGATAAATGAGCGGAGACGAGGAGATTTGAACTCCTGAAGGGTTTAACCCCTTACCTCGTTAGCAGTGAGGCGCACTCGACCGGGCTATGCGACGTCTCCAAGTGTGGTCGAAGTCTACCGCCCTAGCGACGGCGAATCCTCCGCACGATTCGCCAGATTATTAGGGCGAGTAAGAGAAGGCCGACGCCCTCCCAGAATGAAATAGGCAGAGGCGAGTGCGTATCGAGTGCATCACTGACCACGGAGCCCTCTGCGGTAACGCGCAATTGTGTAACCACCCCGGCGTGATCGCT
>JAIXQF010000008.1 GCA_027484085.1 Actinomycetales bacterium
CCATCGTTAATCCATCTCTTGGCAACATCTGCATGCTGCTGGCCTGGATACAGCCACGCCAAATCGTCATCACTTACTTTCACAACGGATGAGATAGCCACCCAGCGCTCAACGGCAGCTAAGTACCTATCTCTATCGTTCATCACAACAGATCGCACATTGGGATCAAAGACAATGGGTGCGAATTCAGCTACCTGCATGGCCCAGTCATACAAAACATCAGCTCCGGGCTGAATAACGGTTACCAGTGTGCCGATATGAAGAACGCTGGGCTTATATCTGGATGGATCTGGCAACCATGAATCAGAGAAATCAAAGGTTGCTGTTCCATCAATTTGAAATTCATATGATGCCCCGCCATTTTCGTTGAGCGAGACAATCGCCAAACATGTGGGCTTCTCGCTATTCAGCGCTAAATCTAGCTTCACTTCATCATCAAGTAGTTCTTTGCGAGACATCTGCCCGTACTCATCACTTGAAATTCCATCAATAAAGTAAACCTCGTGACCCAAGCGCGCTAACGCCTTGGCTGTATTCGCAGGACCTCCACCAACATGTGGCACCCGTTCACCGCTGCCATGTGGAATCAAATCAATCAGTGCTTCGCCACAGACCCAAATGCTCACAACCGTTCACCTTTGCGAGCAAGATATTCAGTAATGATTTCAACGCCCAACATATGATCTGGAACTTGCTCTAGGCCGCTGACAATCAAGACTCCAGTTAAACCTAGTCCAACAACATTCAGCGCCAATCCTCCACCATGGATTGCATACAACTCATCTTCCACACCTTTTGATTTATGCCAATCAATTCCTTGCTCTTCAGCCAGTACTCGCTCATGCAGAGTAGATCTACCTGTCAAATTCACGGCACGTGCTTTGCGACCAATCCACCAATCATTTTCTGGTGTTGATCCAGGCAAAGATACGTGAAAGACAATCCAATCTTTCATCCGCACTTCAACAGCAATGGGCAACTTACGTTCCAACCCAACCGCCTGAGCAATCGAACCAATATCGAGCGCTTCTGCTTGAGTAAGCGATGAAAGCTCAAGCGCTTTCGCCTCACGCTCTAAATCAGCGCTACTGAGTCCACCTGTCGTTGCCACGCACCTATCTTGTCTTATCTCAGGCTTTTCCGTAAACTGCCAAGCGAACCAATGGCCTGCAGATAGACTGCACCCATGCGCGTATTCATCACCGGTGGGGCTGGCTTTATAGGCTCTCACCTTGCCGATGCCTGTATCGCCCGCGGAGATGCCGTAACGATCCTCGACAACATGAGTACAGGCTCAGCCAAAAACATCGCACACATGCAAGGAAAAATCGAGATCCACGAAGGCGATATCCGCGATCAAGCACTCGTTGAAAAGTTAGTCGAACAATCAGACATTGTCTTCCATATGGCTGCAGCTCTAGGCGTCAAGAACATCATGGAGCATACGCTTGAATCCATCGATCGAAACTTCAACGGCTCTGAAATCGTTCTCCACGCTGTGACCAAATACAATAAGCGCCTAATCATCGCCTCAACATCTGAGATTTACGGCAAGAATCCTAATCAGCCTCTTCATGAAGAGTCAGATCGCCTTGTTGGAGCCCCTCAAAAAATTCGCTGGACATACGCTGATGCCAAAGCCCTGGAAGAAGCTGTTGCTCACACGCTTCATAAGACCCACGGCCTTAAAGTCACCACCGTTCGATTCTTCAATACAGTAGGTCCTCGTCAAACAGGTCAGTATGGAATGGTGGTTCCCCGTTTCATCCAATCAGCCTTGAACAACGAAGATATTACGATCTACGATGACGGTTCTCAATCAAGGGTCTTTTGTCATGTCAAAGATGCTGTCAGGGCAGTTATTAAATTAAGTGAATCCGATTTAACGATTGGCGATTACTTCAATGTGGGCGGAGTAGGCGAAATCACAATCAAAGAACTCGCCACAAAAGTCATCGAACGAACCAATTCAACATCTTCCATCAGATATATTCCTTACTCAGAAGCCTATCCTGCGGGATTTGAAGATATGCAGCGACGAGTTCCCGATATTTCGAAAATACGGCACGCGATTGACTGGCAACCGCAGATTTCGTTAAACGAAATCATTGACTCGATTTCGGCGAGCTCTGCTTAGATTCTTAAAACGGACTTCTTGCCCGCCCGCAGACCAGAGTTTCGAATAGATTCCGATAATCAAAGGGACAAGCAGTAGCTCTGAAACAATCTTAAATCGAGTTTCTGTGTAAATCAGTACACCAGGAATTATTCCGAATAAATAGGGAAGAACTAAAGGCCATTGAGCGGGAAGAAGACTTTTGTTCGCCCGCTTCAATATTGAGAGTGCAAGAAATACTCCGATGGACATCACCCCTAAAGACAATAACAATATTCTAGAAACAAAATAGAGGAAGTGACCAAATACCAGTGGCCAAGTTAGCCTTTCATTTTCAATTGATATGGTTTTACTGTTGATGTCTAAAACATAACTCCCCGGAAGATGGGGAATTTTCTGCACATCAAAGTAATAAGAATCTACTTTCTGCATCCATCCCAGAATTGTCTGTTTTTTGTTTTCGAGTGCCGATTGAAGACCAGCATCTCGGTAAACTCTGTTTTGCTCAACTGGAGTCAAATCATCCATCGACTTTGGAAGAATTGGATCTGTGAAAATTCCTCGTGGGCCAGAGAGAAAAACATCCATGTCCATCTTAGGGAGTGCAAGATGATGATACTTTGAATAGCTAAAGTAAATGGCCATACCACTTTCTAGAGCAGGTGTCGGTGATCCATAGGTAGTTAAGTTAAAAATCGATGTACAGAAAAGGAGTGGTAGTGCAAGAGCTTTCCGTGCGCTGAATTTTCTTTTTTTGAAATAATCAATGCAGATTAGCAAAACAGCAGTGCCAAGAAAGAAAGTCCAATATCCGGCTCTTGTCTGGCAAAGCAGATAAGTTACAAAAGTAAAGTGAAAATATCTTTTCTTCACAAGAAAGAATGCTGACCAAGTCAGCAACATGAACTCAAAGACCGTGTCTTGAGAAGAATGGACCAGCCAAATCAGATAGAAATTAAGTGGTAACGCAGCTCTTGCGATATTTCGCATAAATTCGTTGTCAATGAAATTGGTGATCTTCCAATACCCAATCGCACCAATTACAAAATAGATTTGTACTACGATAAAAAGGCTTTCCTTGAGCCACAAAAAAGGTACTAGAAGTAACGCCGCCCCAGGTCCATAAAAATTGCTTTCAGGAATCTGAAATGACGCAATTTGCTCAGCCTTAATTATCCAATTCCCAATAGCCACGGGTAAATCACTGGTCATGTGGATAACGGCTAACTCCGAAACAAGAACAACAATGTAGGGGATGAAGAATTTTTCTCTGAGAAGAGATAGTGGTCCCGACCTAAATCTTTGGCTAGAGCCCTTGAGCATTTTTGATCTTTCCTGTTGTGTCGAATACGTAAGGTGCACTTCTCATGATTTCGTCAGAATCTACTGAGTCATGTTTTGTAACTACAACGACAATGTCTGCTCCTGATAATGGTGCCGATACTTCACCTTTCCAGGTTTTGACAATATCGTCATGCCAAGAAACAACCGCTCCTTGATTTCGGAGATGAGCTATAACCAACTCTGCGGCGGTTTCGCGTACATCTGAAACATTCGGCTTATAGGCAACTCCAACAACTAAAACATTCTTGCCCTCCAAACTCCCACTGTGATCCGAAGAAACTCGGTTCACTATGTATTTCGACATTTGAAGGTTTACCTCGTTAGCGCGGCGAATAAAAGTTGCTGGGGCTCCATTCTGCTCTGCCACAGTAGCTAAGTAAGTTGGGTCTACAGGAATACAATGTCCACCAACACCTGCACTGGGCGTAAACTTCATAAATCCATAGGGCTTTGTGTTTGCAGCATCTAAGGTTTCATAAATACTCAATCCTAATGAATGCGCAATTTGCGCAAACTCATTGACAAGAGCGATATTCACCTGTCTAAATGTATTCTCAAACAGTTTTGCGGCTTCTGCTACTTCGGGTGATGAAACTTCAATTAACTTCTCACAGAATTGAGAGTAAAAGTCTCTCGTTTTTCTTGAAGCTTCTGCAGTCAACCCGGAGTAAAGTCTTGGGGTATTCCTCTGATTAAAGTCACTTCTACCAGGATCTACACGCTCAGGCGAGATTGCATAATCGTGGTCAAATTTCTTCTCTGAGTACCTTGTAATGGCCGGTTTAATGATATTTCTCAACGTTCCTGGGAATGAGGTTGACTCATTGATGATTAGTGCGCGGTCCGCTAGATTTTCTCCAATAGTCCTGCAAGCCGCCTCGATGTACGAAAGATCTGGTTTCCTATCCCGCGTTAGCGGAGTAGGGACTGCAATCACTACAACGTTTGAATTTCGAATTTCGCTACCTAGAGAAGTCGCTTTGTATTTGCCGGACTTAACTCGGCTTGCCAGAATGGAGCTATCCACGCCCTCGATATGCGATATTCCAAGGTTTAATTGGTTGACAAGCGCCTGGTTGGTATCAAAACCTACAACTTCGAAATGCCCGGACGCGTAACTTGCTATGGTCAAGCCTACGTATCCTTGCCCAATAATTACAACCTTCGACATTATTTGAGCTGCTCCAACGATGAATTAAGTGGGTCTAATTTCATCATCTGCATCTTCGCTTCTTTCTTTTCTCCTACTGTGGACTTGGTAGAAAAATACAACATCTTCCAGGCGCCAAAGTTATTTGGATTAAACTCAACGCCTTTCCTTGCATATACAATCGCCAAATCCGGCAAATTGCTGTTTTCAAGAAGTTCCACAGCCTGTGCAAGTCTCAAGGAATTGTTGGGGACCATGTAAGTTCCCGAAAGTACGCTCGTAAGCGAATTTGCATCTCCTGTTCGTTGCAAGTCACTCCACTTCATATCAGCATTAATTGGAGGGCAAGCCATAATTAATCCAACCGTCAACCCTACAAGTGCGACTAAACGAGGTGAAAGAATTTCAGGTTTTTCTCTTGGGATGCTTCTTTTGTTAACTCCCTGAAATTCAGTTTCTATTTGATCACGAAGATTCCTCTCATAAGCAATAACTAATCCGGATGTCAGCCATCCCCAGACAGCCAAACCAATCTGATTAATGCTAATTGCAGCCTGAACTTGATAGCAGATCCAGATGCAAGTCAAAATGGCAAAAATAGGATCAAGTGACGTTGACCTCTTTATAACTCTTATTGCAGACGTTAGGCTGGCGATCAAGATAGCAATATAAAGTACTAATAACGGCACTCCGCCATATGCCAATAAATCCAAGTAAACACTATGCGCTGCATTGGTTACAGTCTCTGGGCCAGGAACAACTAAAGCCTGGGCGTCTCGAAACTGGCGATACCAATCACCATACGAATCCATGCCGACACCAAAAATGGGATTCGATTTAGCCATATTCACTGCAGCTAGCCAATACTGCTCACGCAAGGCGATAGTCGGTTGTGCAAGAAGATTTCTGAATGGACCACTGCCGAAGACTCCAATTACGGCAACAAGCGCAACTAAAATTCCAGAAAGTAAGTATGTGGCCGAAATCCAAGGCTTAGCAAATCTCTCCCGTATCCAAAGGAAACCGACCAGACCAGTTCCTAGTACTGCAACTACATTTCCTTGAATGGAACCAGAATTCATTAACTGCCAGACAATAATTGGTATCAGGACGATACTAATTGGTTTGTATCTCCTCTCAACCCTTAATGCCAAGACTAAATTGACACTAAATGCAATTCCAAGGAAAGAGGAAGCAAAATTGGGATTCCCAAAAGTACCCAATATCGCACCGTAGTTGTTCTGCCAACCAATAAAGTCTCCAAAAAGAATTACCCACGAATTGTAAACGACATTGATCCCAGCGGCGATTGAAAAACCAATAACTGTAAGTCTAAAATTTCTAGTATCTCTAACCTTTGTTGCTGCCAGAAAAATCACAGCAAGGAAGAAGTAAGCGAGCCAACCAGTATTTCTACCAAACACTCCAAAATAATTTTGGGAAATTGGAGAATCGCTTTCCATCATAGCTACGACACCCCACGCGATGAAGACAAGAACCAATAAATCTAGCCAAGACCACTTAATTTTGCCAGAGACTAATCCTTGCACGACAATCGCAAGGCTAGACATAGCTACGCCTCCGAGAATTAAGAGTTTAGGAGCGTTCACTGGGTCTGTAACGCTTCCAGTTAAGAGAAACAAGGTAATCGCGCATGCTCCAAGTGCAAGATTCACTGCAAGCACAGATTGTAAATTTTTACTTCCCATACCCCAATCCTAACTATAGAAAGGCCGAATCCCGGCTCCCCCTGAGGGGAACCGGGATTCGGTTCTGATCTTTTCAGTTAAAGGCGGCTATTAAGCACGAACCTTCTTCTGGATCTTGATGACCAAGTTGGTCAATGAAGTGATCTGAGCACGAAGGCTTGAGATTAACTTGCTTACTGATGCTGATAGCGCTGCTACTGCATCAGATGCATCCTGAGCTGCAGCTGTTGCTGCATCTGCTGCATCTGCTGCTGCAAGAGCTGCATCTGTAGCTGCGTTAGCTGCATCTGTAGCTTCGTTAGCTGCATCTGTAGCTGCATC
>JAIXQF010000005.1 GCA_027484085.1 Actinomycetales bacterium
AGGGCGGCCCACGGGCGTTAGGTGGGTTGATTCGCTCTCAACAAGCGTCCGTCCCGTGATCACTTACTGGTTCATGGCACTTTACTGCACAGCTAAGGCAGCGGCATTCGCAGCCGCAGTCACTGCCGGCGCGACGTGGGGTGTGGCTATCCTTAACGCGTGGACGGATGCTGATCAGGCGTTATGGGCTGGGGTGCTGAATTTCTGGTTTCTGGGTCGCGTGTTTGATAGGGTGCGCCCGTGATTGCTGTTCCGCAGGCAGCGATTGTGCTTGCAAAACGCTTTGAGGGGTTTTGTCGTGTACCAAAGAACGATCCTGGTCGGGCGTATCCGTACATCTGCCCGGCGGGTTACTGGACAATCGGATACGGTCATCTTTGCGACCCAAAGCATCCGCCGATCACTGAGGTCGAAGGTGCTGTTTACCTCTCTAACGATCTTCAAACCGCACTAGCCGCGACACTGCGTTATTGCCCGGTTCTTACTAATGAGCCAGAAAACCGGCTCGCCGCCATTCTGGATTTCACGTTCAACCTTGGGGCGGGGCGGCTGCAGACATCAACGCTTCGAAGGCGGGTTAACCAAAGGGACTGGGATGCGGCCAAACAAGAGCTGCGCCGATGGGTCTATGGAGGTGGAAGAGTATTACCCGGCCTCGTATTGCGTCGTGATCTAGAGGCTAATTTGCTGGGTTGATTAATGAGTGTAGTTTGCTTATCTTTTCGCGCAACTTTGGAATCCCAAACAAGGATTCGAATCCCCGGTCACACCAAAAAACGATGTATCTTGACTTGAGCAGGTTAGTGCTACGACAGTTTCTAGCCGCCAGTACAGTACGTTTTAAATTCATAAATCGATTTAGATACTGCCGAAAGTCCTACTCCACGCGGAACATTTTTTTATGAGCTCGTGACTAGCCTGATAGCTTCTCTCATTAAAAGCCGTCTCAAATTTCTCTTTGTCTCAAAGGCTCCTGAATTTTTACGAAATGACTCTATGCTTCGCCATTTTAAATTTCGATAAAAAAATGTGAACTATAAAGAAATGTAAAGTTCGTTCGCAACTCTTTTTAGTGGCAGTTTTTAATGAATACAATAAGTTTATGTCCAAGCAGTCTGTCTAGTACCTTAATTAATGCTGCTGCTTGGGCTATTGAGTATTAATTCCTAAATAAATAATTAAGGAATTTTTCCTTTTGCGATTTTGTAAGTACTTACAGATCGGTCAAACCTTCATCACGCGCGATTTCCCATGACACTTTACTTATTTCGTTTGCATACCGAACTGCCTCGACCTTCCTAGTGAACAATACACAGCTATCTTGAGTGCAGACCACGTACACTCCTTTCGTTCCATAAATCCATGCATCGTCAGGTAATTGTTCAACGGGGGATGCGTATTGCATCTGAAATGGAGCGTAGGCTTGAAGGATACCGTCGATATTTTCAATAATTTCGTCTTGCATTTCAGGATTTTGTTGATCAAAGCCGATATATTTTTCAAGTGGTATCGAAGCGCAGTTGAGAAGAAGTTCAAGTAGCATGGCGTCTCGCAATACTGCATTTATATGCTTAGATTCAAACATCGGATTTCCTTTTTTTACAGTCGCTTAAATTTAGCTCAAAATCTTCTGATTCTTTCGTTGTTGTTAAGATCTGTTATTTTGCTAGTTCCGGAAAACAGGTATTGAATTAAGTTAAATGAAACTTCGCTGTTCAGTGCGTTTTCGTTAATATCACACTACTCTGCCATTGCTTTCAAAAGTGCATCCTTAGCATCCGAGTAGAACTGAATATCGATCTTGGTAGCCATGTCGTCAGAAAGATCCACCAATTGCCGCCTACAAGCCACGGGCATCAGTAAAGACGTCGCACCTTTTTCAACAGCAATCTCTGCGATGGTGACAGCGTTGTGAATTGGCTCGATCGATCCACCTAGGTTGATTTCACCCACGATGATCAAACCACCCCTGACGCTTCTTTTGAGTAATGACGTGCACAAAGCTACCAATGATGCGATACCTAGCTTGGAGCCAGACCTAGAAGCATCAAATGCGCGAAGCTGTACGGTAAATTCATGCTGCCTAGGGTCCTTGTCACCAACGAGTTGAACTGACCTTGCATACAAGTTCTGTTCAGCAAATCCAATACTTTCCCGAAAAGCCGGCGGAATAGGTTTATTAAGGACTTTCACACCAGCGCCAGGACCTTCGTTGACCTCAATACGATAGAGGCCAGAGTTCTCTTCACCGCCACCTGGGCTAATACTCCAAACCTGCCCAGGTTCCAGTGGATCGCCGCCAATGCTGTTGTCACTTTGAAGTTCTGGTGTTGAAACAAATTTTTCCACACCATCTGTACCCATGATGTAGCTGAAATGTGTGTTTCGAAATTCGGCTGCACCCACGCGCTTTTGTTGTTCCTTGACACGCCGGCGAACCTCCATCGCAATTCGAACAGCCCATTCCAAGTCTTCCTCTGGCACATCATCATCGCCGCTCGGATAAATCAGCTTCAACAATCCACTGACAGTCTTATTAACAGCATTTGTGTCCCGGCCTGAAAGCGCACCGCCAAAATAAACTCGATTCTGAAGTTGGCTGACACGACTTTGATTTCTAAGTTGAGTCCAACATTCAGACAAAAAATCACTTACCAGACCGAAGTGATTGGTAACCAGATCCTTGTTGATTTTCGGAACATCCCATCCAGGCAAAAACGCGTGGATACGATCCATAAATGCCGTGTCATCACGCATTTCCGGTGGCAACGGGCCAAACAAATGACCAACTCTTTGCTGATGCTCAACATCAACATCAAAATTTCCCACAAGGACGATACTTCCATCAGCGCGAATACTTTCTTTACCACGACTGAATTCTCCGGACTCCATGTAGCCCTTCATGATATTAACGCCGTCTTTTTGATCAAAAGAAATTCCGGAGACTTCGTCAAAACAAACCACATCATATTGACATACAAGGCCTCGACGAGCCTTCGCCGTGTTCTCAACAAACATCTTCGCAACAGTTGCCTTGCCACCCGATATCAAGTGAGCGTATGGGGACACTTGCTGGAATAGGTGACTTTTGCCAGTGCCTCGAGGCCCAAGCTCAACCAAGTTGTAATTGCGTTCAACGAACGGAACCATGCGCAAAAGTAGCGCGTTCTTTTGTCTAGCACTTAGCTCAATACCTTCGATACCAATCGATCGCAATAAAAAGTCTTTCCACTCTTCGGTAGTGAATACCTTCCTCGCTTTGGCTAGAGTGTCCAAAACATCGCGCTTGGAAAGTTGAATTTCTCTCAAAGAAGAAATGCCAAAGGGCCGACCTTTTGCTTCCTGTGCAATTGCCACATCAAAGCTAACACCGAGTTCAGCGTAAAACCCACCGGTCAACATTCGCTCGTGTTGGTTGACTAACTCACTTGCAATTCGAACGTCGACCAGGCGCAAACTTGGCAAGCTCGCTACGTATTCACCTTTGTTATCAACACGTGCGGTTATTAGATCGATTATTTTTACCTCCCCTGTTTCTAATGCGCGAGCCTTAAATAGCTCTTCCTCACCAGCCCTAACAGTACGCGATTTGAGCTGTCGTTGAACAATTTCCAATCCCTCGTCAATTTCTTCCTGAACAGTACTGGCGCAATAGCGGCCGAGCATGAATTCAACGACATAGGTGGGGACTGGGAATTGACGACTGAAGGTGCGCACCAAATCTTTTCTTACCAAATAGCCCTCAAGCTGGTTAGCAGCTTTTTTGTCAATTGCATCTAGTTCAATCATTCATTAACCTCCACCGATCACGGTATTTACTTCAGCCACCAACTCGCCTGCCGCATTTAGCAAAACAATATGTGCTGGATTACCTTGAAGTTCTTCATTTTCAATAACCACCGAAGCGGCCCCGTTTTCTTTCAACGGTTTTACACTCACTACTATGCTCGAACTAGGTTCACCTGCGTGCTCTCGGACATCCATCAAGAGCCCAGCAAACTGACCGTCCACTGCCACCGTACATCGCAAGCCTTTCCAAACGATATCTGTAATCTCCGTGAACGCCTTGCTAGATTCAGCCAAACTCTTTGTCACGACGAGCTCCAAGGTTAAGCACTCTTGAAGGCTTAAGCCACCGTGTGTATATTCCTCCGAACGGCGATAACAGCTCACGCCGTCCGCTAAAGCAAATTGCTGGTTTGGATTCCAAAACCAAGGGTACAAGCGCTCGCCACTTGAAGCGCCAGGTTTGATCGAGGCGCATCGCCCCCATTTGTTATCGGTAAGATCACCCGCTATTTCGACTTTAGGCAGCTTCCCTGGCATCAGAAGCCATCCATGGTCTGTAACGATACGCACACTTGTCCACCCAACATTCAGCAATGCATCAACTCGATCAGCAATTTCTGCCAGTAACGGATCGATGTGTTTTGCCAGTTTCCAACCTCTTGCATGTCCCTCGCTATCGATGTCCCCAAATTCACACCAAGCGTTACCTTGGCCATCTCCGTTGTCATTTCGTTGCAGAATCTTCCACCCACCGTCTTTAAGGAGTTTGTCGAGGTGGTATCCGCCTTTGAGCGATTGACCTGTCTCAGCAACGCAGGGTTCAAAATCATCACAATCATCTGCGCCGCTAATTTTTGTCCGAACGGGGGAAACAGCAGCTTTCCCGGTTGCGGTAACACTTGGCAATGCTGTCCAATTAAAAGCTTCGCTTAGCTTAAAACCCCGAGTCTCAAGTACTTCTTGTAAACGGCGTGCGGCATCAAATCGCAAGCCATCAACAAACAAAACACATTCACCTTTCCTGGCATTGAAAGGTTTTGCTGTTGAAATTATTCCCCCAGGATAAGTAGCCCCATCTACCAACTTTTGTAAGTAGCGTGCCGAATCTTCTAGCCAGGGCAAATAGATTGCACGGGTGACGGCGGTGACTGCTTCTAAATCGGCTGGTTTTTCTATGCAGGCCAAAGCCTCAAGAACTGCATTGTCTGCGCGCCAACCCTGGTTGGCATAGCCAGCTTGAAGGTCTTGAACAGATCCTGCTGCCAACCCAGTCTTAGTGACCTCACACACCAGGCTGAGTTGTTTGATAGCTAGTGCCAGTGGCGAGTGACCCAGTTCAGCCCAGACCAAATTTCGTCGAATTCTATGTTGTTTATCAAGTTCAACGACTTTCTTTCTTGCATCATGAGCAGGCAGATTGGCTAATGCCATCAACTGTCCATGCAAATCCTTTTCTTGCTCATCATTCCATTGTGGCCAGCCACCTAATTTATCTTCAGCGGTATCGAAAATCCCCAAGTCTGGTGGCTTACATTGACGAATTCTTCCCGGGATATTTGGGTAGCGTTTGGGAGCTTCGCTATAACGCTCCCAAACGGCGTGCCAAGGACCTTCGCGGTTGGCTAACTTGCTTGCACCGGCTAGAACTCCCTCGCTTTGTGGATTAAAGGCCATTTGCGATTTACAAACTTCAACAAATGCTTTCCACTCGTTAGCGCCGCGCGAAGTTTGAAATGCATCGCCCAAGTCCAACCACTGCAGCAGGTCTCGCACTGGATCACCACCGGTAAGTAGGGTGTTGAAATAATCTTTGTCCAGCCGCTTACCCTTAAGCAGTTCAATCTCTTCATCAAGCAAACGATAGAGTGCCAGTTGCATCGAACCTTTCGCATCATTGTCCTGGGCTACATCTAAACCAACACCGCCTTGTTCAGATTTCAAATAGGCCATGATGGTCCAGTCCTTGGAATTGGATTGAGACCAAATCACACCCCGGTACTGCAGCTCTGCCAACGGCTTTAGCATGTCTGGACAGGCTTCGATAGCGCGCAAGTCTTGCCGACTCACTCCAGGCAAGTAAAGAATGGGGGTTGTGTCATTTGGCAACGAGAAATCTGGGGTTTTGCCAGCAATCACACATCGCAACCAAACGGCAGGGCCGGTCCGATTTTCAGGGGCGTAATCACCGAGAACCATTAACTCGCTCAACTCATTTTGCAGACGTGGAATTACCGCCTCCCATTGTTTGTCTTTATCAGGCCACAGAATGCACGCTGGTGCGACCTGGACTTCCGAGTTAAAAATCGCAGAGTCGTGAATGGATTTGACGAGGTGTTCGGTTAGGCGCATGGCCGCTCCTCTGACATGTTGAAGAGACGCATGACTTGCCCTACAAGGGTGGCTGTTCGCGCATCGATCTGGTCAACACTCCAAGTCTCTGCAGTTGCTAGCTCAGCGTTCAGCTTCAGGCTGTTTTTGTAACCTACCTCACGCCCTTTGCTATCGGTTCGGTCGCGCTTATCTTGGAAACTCTTGTTTCCCAGCGCGCTGTTGAAACCAGAGATTGTGAGGTTGCCAAGTTTGTGGACATGGCTTTCTTGAATGGATTTGGCTTTCTCCGGATCACCGTTCGCAATCATACCTACCCACGACGCTGGTATGGTGTCCCCCTGAGGGAAGATGTGCTCAATTGTCCAAATGAAGAGCTTGCCTTCGTATTTCCACAGATCGACCCACGTCTCCTTAGTCATGCTCTCCTCGGCCAAGGCACACAGCACAAACCGGGTGACCCCAGCACTCTCCTCGTAGATGGGACCTTCTAGCTTGCTGCGGAATGTCTCGTCACTGGCCGAAACAGCTAGCAACTCGTCTCGGATGGTATTCACAACGGCGTCACCCGCCAGTTTTGCAACTTTATCGATTGTGGCCATGAACAGGCGCGTCAGGTCGCGGGTGGGCGGTGTGTCGGTGAGATTACGACGAACGAAGAAGCAGACCAACAAGCACGCGATCGCTTCTAGCTGCGAAACGTCGATGACCAGCGCTTCACGCCGAACCAACAGGTACAACATTAACAAGTAAGATGGGGCGCCCTGAATGCGGTCCAGGTCCTTCAGCGGCTTGTCTAGTTGAACCCAGGCCTCGTCTTTGTTGCGGGCCAACATTAGGGCATAGAGTTGGCCCGCCGAGCGAATCACCTGGAGATGTTTAGTGGCGTCCTCGTTGATTAGCCTCTCGTAAATCTGGATCAGGTTGGACCTTGTGGCCACTGGGCCCAGGGGATCCTTTTTCTTGTCATCAACCTTTCGGAAAGGCTCATTCAGCGAGTCTTTGAAGGCGTTGTAGTAATGCCGAAAGAACCGCTCTTGGATGCTGTAGTCGTCGCCCAGGTAGCCGAGCAGCTTGTTCCATACGTCGAAGTAGTGGTCCACCCTTCCCGGCTCGGTAATTTCCAACCGTGCCAGAAGCTTGTTCTTGATGAGATCGATCGCCGTGAGCGGCATGCCCCGGTTATTGAGTGATTCGAACAAGGTATATGCATCGGCGTGGCTGGACACCTCGATCTTAACCAGGCACGCCTGGCTCACCTTATCTAGGAAGGCCATGATCAATGCCAGGCGATCGCTCTCGCCATCTACCATTTCTTCGATGCGCGCCTGGAAGTAACGGAACGCTCGGAAGATCTTGCGGTTACCTGCGTAGGCTGGCGTATCGAACGGGCTGATCACACCCACGTCGGACAAAACAGCCCGATAGTCGTTTTGGTTATTGTTCTGAATCTGGAGGATGACTCGCAACTGGTCATCTCCCTTTTTCAATACCAGCTTGCGCTTGAGGTTAATCAGCTCCACACGCTGATCGTCATCCAAGTCCATCTCGTGCCGCTTTAGCAAGTGGTAAAGCGCCGCGAACAGCAGAGATATCGTCGTTAGCCGCTGCTGGCCATCCACAACCTCCAGCTGCTGCACCGCCAAGATGTCTGTGGTCTGGTTAATACAAATGATAGAGCCCAGAAAGTATCCGGGGTCATTTTCCTGAACGTCCTCAAACAGCATCTCCCACTGGCTCGTGCTCCATGTGTATTCGCGCTGATATCTTGGGATTGCATAGACCACACTTGCTTCGATGTCGAAGAGCTGTGAAACTGGGTAGTTATTGACCGACTTAATCACTTGGACTTCTCCCATGCATTAAGCTTTGCGGCCAGGGTCAAGTGATGGTCATTGATGCGGTCGCCTACTTTGCCGCCGTATTGCAGGCCAAGCTTGTACCAAGGGGCGGAAGCCACATCGCTGCCACGATCCTTTTCCCAC
>JAIXQF010000009.1 GCA_027484085.1 Actinomycetales bacterium
AACGCGGGTCGGAGCGGCATGCATCGTTCCGGATTCATCAAGAACACAGCTTTTAATAAAGAGACCACCGCAATCGATGGAGAGCGTCATTGAACTCATGCGAGGGCATCCATACCTGTAATTGTTTCGCCGAAGACCAAGCTTGAAGCAATAGATTGCCACTTCTTACTGTTCTCATTGACCATGTGCGCATCCCAAGAAGGACGATCACTCCAAATTTCCCAGACGTTAACGACGTTCTCTTTCTGGGTATCGCGGTAAATCTCGAGAAACTCGCATCCAGCTTCAGTGCGGATAACAGAGGCGTGCTGGCTGAGTTTGGCTACAAACTCGTCAAACTTGCCTGGCTGCACATCAATAGCCACGAAGAGGAAGACTTTGCTCACTGGATAAAGATACCCGAGTAATACTTAGATAATCCAACCAGCAAGATCTACGCCTTGGACCATCAAAAACATCAATACAAAGACTGCTATTCCACCTAATCTATAAACAAATCTGCCGAATGGATTCATTCGCCAATCTGGGCCAGGTGAGTCAGTGATTGCATCAAGATAATGCAGAGCTAGTCCGGGTAGTGCAAGAACAACAAAGTTCCATTTCAAGAACGATTCTGGGCTGCTAAATGAATTCTCAATTGCTTTAGAGACTAAGGCCATTACGAATACCAAGACAATGGTCTTGAGCGCGCCCTTTGGAAGATAGAGCTTCTTCTTGCGGAGTTTGTCCTCGAGTGCAAGTCCTGTGATTGCAGGTATTGCAAAAATCAGTGTTCCTAAAAGCAGTTGCAGATTAAATCCAACGAATGGTCGAGCAAGCATGACAAAGAAGAAAATCTTAAACTCGAGTGAAATAACCTTCTGATGGATGGTGCGCTCAGATGCTTCTACATGCAATATCTCTAAGCGGACTGGATAGAGCCTGGATGTTGCTTCTTCAAGAACAAAGCGCATAACCAAAAGTGCCGCGGCGACAATTCCTAGTTGCTCGGCATGGTTGGCGATTGGTAGTTCCAGACGTGCCAGCCCACTCATCGCGCCAACCATCTTGGTAATCACCCAGTATGACAAGAGAGTTCCGAGCGCTAAATCTGTGAGGCGTTCCCAGAAATCATCTGCGTTGTTAATCGAGCGACGGAAAGGTCTAAAGGAGCTCGCTAAAAGTGCGGGTGCAAAGAAGAGGACCATTACCCCTAAAGTTGTGAGAAGTTCAGGTCGAGTGGTCAGGTTGCCGGTCAGCAGTGTGGCAAGAAGGAAAACAAATCCAGCCAAGAACCCAGCAAATGCATCAAAGATGGCTATCGCCATGATTGCGATGATGATTCCTATAGCCGGAGGCAGCGCGTTTCCGGATACATCAATACTTGAACTTAGCCCCAACCCAAGTGCAATTGGTATGAGTGCCAAAGTCCAAGATCCAAAGATTGCACGCAAAGTGTTGCCATCTTGAATTGTGCGCAGCAGAAGAGGCGAAAACTTATTGGCCCAATTTGAAAGGCCTACAAAGGCCATATCTGAGTGCTCCGTTAAGCGGTTATCCCAAGTTCTTGATAGGTCACCACGACCGGGCTCATGGCGAAGAATCTTGAGATCGCCCGCCTTAACGCCTTGTACATCTTCTTGTTCTTCAGCTTCTTGCTCCTTCTCTTCTTTCTTTGTAGCACCCAGTGCAGCAAGCGCTGCCAACGCCGCTAACTGCAAATCTCGGGTTTTCTCTTTATCGGAGAGAGGAGAATATGGAGTTAACTCGGATGGATCCTTAATCGCATCAATCTCTGCAATTCTCTCAGCCTCCAAGACATCAGGACAAATATTGTCCCAACGAATTTCCCCATTTAGTTTTTTGCAAAAAGGAACCTCCTTTTTACTGACTGTCCCCGCATCGTCATACACTTCGATTTCTAGGGAGTGAAACCCTGGAGGCACCTCTTCAGGAATCGTTATATCTAACTCCTCCGCCTCACTTTGTGTGATTCGATCGATGATTACGGAATCTGCAAATGAAAAGGGGAGGATTGAGAAATTCAAAAGTAGTAACGCAATTAAAACCAATTTTCTCACTTTATCTTGACCGTCACTTTAATCTTTTGGCCAGGCTTAAGCCCTGTAATCGTTGCTCTGGTGCCGTTGCCTTCAATGGTTGTAGCGCTACTTCTAGGCGCTGGGGTAACTCTTACATTCGTCGGAAGTTTTCTTGCCACTGAAGCAGCGGCCGCTGCGGCCGCATTCTTATTTGTGGCATCTCGAGCAGCTCTTGCGGCTGCCGAAACTTTCGACTGAGCATCTGCCATAGACTCGTTTGCATCCTGTGCCTGCTCGTTAGCTTCCGCAACTGCTTGTTCAGCTTTGGTGATTGCCTCTTCTGCCACTTCAGCTTTTGCTGCAAAATCATTGGCTGCTCTTTCGGCAAGAACGGTGAGTTCTGCAACTCTGGCAGTAGTTTCCGCAAGAGCGGCTTCTGCTGAGTTCTTTTCATTTTCAGAAGTAGCGCTTGCAGCTTTTGCAGAAAGAGTAGCTTTCTCCGCGGTCGCTCGAGCGAGGTCGCTAATTGCACGTTGTGCTGCTTGATCTGCCGCTGCCTTAGCGGCGGTAGCAATCGCCGCCGCTCGCGCTGCTGCTTGAGCCTCTGCTGCTGCCTGGGTGGCAGCTCTCTTTTCATTGAGTGCAGCTGTTTGTGCTGCAGCTGCGGCATCCGCGGCTGCTTGCGCTTGCGCACGCGCTGCTGCTGCATCTTCTGCAGCTTTTGCTGCGGCTGCTTCTGCGGCTGCTTTAGCCGCTGCAGCTATTGCATTCGCTTCCCTTTGAGCGGCTGCAGAATCCGCAGCTCTTGCAGCTGCAGTGAGAGATACGCTGAGTGAAATTTCAACTTGCCTTCTGGCTGCATTCGCTGCGGCGGCTGCATTCGCTGCAGCTCTCGCGGCAGCTTGGGCATCTGCGGCAGCGCGTGAAGCGGCAGCATTTGCAGCATTTGCAGCTGCAGATGTTCCTGGCCTTCTTGCAGCAGCTGCAGCTTGTGCAGCTCTGATTGCATCTTCTGCTGCTTTCGCTGTGCGGTCAGCTTCTGCTTTTGCTGCAGCAGCTGCTGCTGCCTTGGCCGCCGCATCTGCTGCAGCTTGAACGGCATTGGCTGCATCAGCAGCTGCTTTCGCTTGTGCAGAAGTTTGTGCTCTTGCCGCCAATTCTGCAGCGGCTCTATCAGCTGCGGCTTTACTTTCTGCAGCTCTCGCCGTTGCCGCTGCTCGATCTTGTGCAGCTTTATCTGCTGCAGCTTTATCTGCTGCAGCACGCGCGCTTTGCGCTGCTTGGCAAGCTGCATCACATGTAGATGGTGTTGGCGCAGGAGCAGGGCTTGAGGACGATGGCGAAGTTGTAGGCGCTGCTTCAATGGTGAGCGTAATGCTCACTGTCTTCGACGCAGTATTTGAGTCTGTGGCGCGCACAGTAAATGTGTAGTTGCCAGCAGTTGTTGGAGTTCCAGAAAGTTGTCCAGTCGTGGGATCCAATGAGAGTCCGGTCGGGAGGGTGCCGGCTGAAACAGAATAGTTAAACGGACTTACGCCACCTGCTGCGACTGTGCTCAATATGAATGTCGAACCTGCAGTTCCCGACAAGCCCGAGTTAGGAGCTACAAAGATTATCTCAGGATTAATCACCAAAGTTGGCTCAGAAGTTTCAGCGTTTGTTCCAACGCTGTTTGATGCAGTTACCAAAACAACTACGTATTTGCCCTCTTCAGAGATTGTCGGAACATAGGTGGCACGAGTTGCGCCAGAAATTGGTTCACATGTGGAGAGATCGTCTCGACTATCGCAAACTTTCCACTGATAAGTAAGTGTTGGAGTTGGTGATCCACTGAATTCCACTTCAGACGATAAAGTTGAGCCTACATAGGCAAAGCCTGATGGCGCAGCTTTGCCAGCCACTTCGGGCTCAAAAGATCTCCTTGGAGTTACAGATGCAGATGCAACTGATGCAACGGATTCTCCATTACCGTTAACTGCCTTTACAGTGAATGTATATGAAGTGTTATTACTCAAACCTGTAAGAGTGAGCGGTGAAGTGGTTCCCGAAATGGTTGCGCCATTACTTGCCAAAACAACGTAGCCAGTAATGGCTGAGCCACCATTATTCGCCGGAGCGGTAAACGATATAGAGGCACTTGCATCCCCAGCTGATGCAACAACCCCAGTAGGAGCATTTGGTACCGTGGAAGGCGTGACCGCACTTGATGCAGTTGATTGAGCCGATGTTCCAATTCCATTTGTCGCTGTCGCTCTAAATGTATAGGCGACTCCATTGCTCAATCCTGTGACTGTACATGTCTCAGTTGGAGCTGTTGCAGTACATGTTCCTGCAACTATGTTTCCGGTGGTGTAAGCGGTCACGGTATAGCTAGTTACCGCAGAACCGCGTTCATCAAGCGGCGCATCCCATGACACAACAGCCGATCCATTTGCAGAAGTTGCTGTCACGTTTCGAGGTGCACTAGAAGCAGCATTGATTGCCGCCGATGTAGATGCTGTTGAATCTGGACCGACACCTGCTGCATTGGTGGCCGCGACCTTAAACGTGTAGGCAATACCCGCAACAAGATTTGTTGATACATCACAAGTTGTAGCTGGCGCAGAGATTGTGCATGTTGCCCCAGTTACGAGGTTCCCATCAGGATCGAAAGCCTGCGCAGTATAAGAAGTAATCGGCGCACCATTTGCAGATGCAGCTGTCCACGCAACGGTTACCTTTCCTGTTCCTGAGGTAACACTCACCCCTGTAGGTGCACTCGGAACGCCCGCTGGAATTACCGTTGAAGATGGTGCTGATTCTGCTGAAGTGCCTACGCCATTCGTTGCGGTTGCTTTAAATGTGTAATCAGATCCGTTGGTCAGACCTGAAACCGTACATGACGTTGCAGGAGAAGTAATTGTGCAAGTCTTTCCTGAAATTGCTGCTCCAGTACTGTCATATGCCTGAACTGTGTAACTGGTAATCGCAGATCCATTTGCATTTGCGCCGGATACAGAGACAACCGAGGAACCATTAGCTACTGTTGCGGTTACCGATGTAGGTGCAGAAGGCGCGCCAGCTGAGGTGACTGCTGCTGATGGCGAACTTGCACTTGAATTACCAATCGCATTTGTGGCTACTGCTGTGAATGTATACGCGACTCCATCAGTAAGCCCTGTCACCGTACATGAGGTGGCGCCTGCCGCTGCTGTACACGTAAATCCGCCCGGACTAGATGTGATGGTGTATCCAGTAATTGCTGAACCACCAGAGCTTGCTGGTGCACTGAAGTTAACAGTTGTAGACCCTGATGAACTGCTGGAGGCAGATGTGATCGTTGGGGCGCCAGGAGTTGTTGCTGGCGTAATTGATGCAGATGCAGTAGAAGTATCAGAGCGCGCGACGCCATTAAATGCTGTCGCTGTAAATGTATAGGCGGTTCCATTCGAAAGCCCTGGAACGTTACAAGAAGTTGCGCTTGGAATTACTTCACAGGTTGCACTACCAGGTGAAGCAGTAACTGTGTATGAACTAATTGCAGGTCCACCTGTGTTTGTTGGTGGGGTTAATGAGACCGTCGCTGATCCGTTTCCGATACTTGCCGTCACACCTGTCGGCACTCCTGGCTTACCCGCGGGACTTACAGACCCTGAAGATGCTGAGCCAGAGCTACTTCCAGTGGCGTTATTGGCAACCGTAGAGAATGAATACGAAGTTCCGTTAGTGAGACCAGTAATCGTGCACGAAGTTGCAGGCGAAATGACCGTGCACGTTGCCCCACCTGGTGACGCAGTAACTGTGTATGAAGTAGGCGCTCCCCCAGAAGATGGCGCCACCACTGTAATTGTCGCGTTGCCATCACCGGCAGACACGGTTGGCGTTCCGGGAGTTCCGGGGGCAGCAACGTTCCAGATTGCTGTCAACGTGACATTTGATGTCGTCATGTTATAGGTGGCGTTCGGCTGGAAGGTAGTACTTCCATTACTCCAGCCACCAAATGAATATCCAGATTTCGTTGCTGCAGTTGACTGAACTGTGAAGGAATCTGTTGATGAGAGTGAAATCTGTGTTGGCGCAGAAGCTCCTGACCCGCCATTGAGCGCGTACGTAACTGCAAAGAGTTGATCTGCCCACGTAGCGGTAAGAGTTATTGCTGCTCCACCCATTGTGTAAGTACTGCCACCACCATAAGTATTAGTGCCATCGCTCCAGCCAGTAAATGTCTTTCCTGCTTGCGTAGCAGCTGATGCCACCGTGAAAGTGTTACCAAATTGCACAGGGCTTTGTGATGGAAGTGAACTAGTTCCACCATTGAGCGCATAAGTGACTGCATAGGAAGCAGCCGTCCACTTTGCATACAAAATCAAGTCAGCAATTGTGGTGACGTTCGTGGCACCCTCTGCATACGTTGTTCCTCCACCGTTAGCTGCAGTATTCCAGCCAGCGAAAGTGAATCCTGTCTTAGCAAGCGTTCCACTATTTGAAGATGCTGTGTAACTTCCACCTGTAGTAAAGGTCCCACTTCCAGGGACAGTTCCACTCGTTGCGCCATTGCCGTTATAAGAAATCAAATAAGTGGCAACGTTCCAAACCGCAGTCGGAGTCACATCGGAAGCTCCAATGGTGTACGAAGCGCCTGCTGGATAAGTGGTTCCACCAATTGACCAGCCACCAAATGTGTATCCATCTTTAGTTGCCGTTGTTGAATCGAGTGTCACGATCTGGCCGATTGTCTTGCCAGTTAGCGACGTCGGAGCAGAGCCTGTTCCTCCGTTAAGTCCGTAAGTAACGCTTCTAGGTATTGCATTCCAAGACGCATTGAAGATGTAACGCGTTGCTGTGACTGTAGTTGAAGCGCCTGGGTCCCATTGGCCGCCAGACTGATCAACCCATTTACTAAATGTGTAACCAGTTCTAGTTGCGGCAACTCCAATAGTGATAGGTGCACCATCAGTTAGCTGTGCGCTACCTATTGATGTAGTTCCACCATTGGCGTTGTACGTGACGTTATAGATTGCAATCCATTGTGCAGTCAATGTGACATCAGCAGCAGGCATAACATATGTTGCACTTGCAGAATAATTTGAAGTTCCATCATTCCAGTAAGCAAATGAATATGTGACGTCACCAGAGGGGGCTGGTGGGGTCAGTGAGCTTCCAGATGCCAAGATAAACGAGGTTCCTAGGGTCTTCCCTGACTCTGTCGGTACCGTTCCAGATCCCGACCCTGCTGCATATGTAACTGTGTAAGAAATAGGGGTCCATACAGCGTAATAGGTCAACGATGAAGATGGTGTCCCAGTTGTTGCACCACTTGTTGCACTTGCAGATGCTGCCCAGCCACCAAAGGTGTAACCAGTCTTTGTGAGTCCTGTTCCTGCATCAAGAGTAGCGGGAGTACTAGTGCTATAGGTCCAGTTGGCAGAAGCTGGTGCAGATCCACTTCCACCATTGACGTTATATGTAATTGCAATTGTCTTCGCTGCCCATTGTGCAATGAGAACCAAATTGGCTGTTGATGCGTAACCAGCACCTGGGGCGTATTCAGCTCCTCCAGAAGTTTTCCAGCCTGTAAAGTCATGCCCGGTCTTTGTAAATGTATTGAGTGCAACTGAATATGGAGCACCACCAGTAACATAGCGGCCCGTCGCAGGAGCTGATCCCCCGTCGTTACCATTTCCATCAAAGGTGATTTCGTAACCAGTTGCCGTCCACTGTGCAATAAGTGAAACGTTTGAAGTACTCATTGTGTACGTAGCACCTGGTGCATAATTTGCAACACCATCATTCCAAGCTACAAAGGTGTATCCATTCCTTGTAAGAGCGCTACTTTGAACGGTGAAGGTCTCGCCATTACTCAAGTTGATTTGAGTCGGGAGTGAACCGCTTCCTCCATTTGCGCCATATGTGATTGAGTATGAGAGACCAAGCCACTGCGCGGTAAGAGTCACATCGCTACTTGCAACTGTATAGGTTGCTCCAGCCGCATATGAGTTTGCTCCATCGCTCCAGCCGGTAAATGCAAACCCTGCTCGGCTAAATCCAGATGCAGAAGCGACGGTAAAAGTCTCTCCGATAAATCTATTGGTCAGCTGGGTAGGTGTTGTACCTGACCCACTGTTGAGTGAGTAAGTGACTGTACGAGCAATCGGAGTCCACTTTGCATACAAATTAAGGTTTGCGTTCAAACTATATGAAGCACCTGATGTGTAACTGGTTCCCGTTCCAGCAGTTGAGGTATCCCACCCACTAAATGTGTATCCAGTTCGCTCTAGAGTTCCAGAATTGCTTGCGATTGTCGTAGCGCTTCCACCGGCTGTAAATGATCCAGCTGCTGGCACTGTTCCTGAAGTCGCACCATTGCTGTAATACGTGATTGTGTATGTGATACCTGTCCAACGCGCATAGATGGTGATGTTTGCAGATGGCGAGTACGAGGCTCCTGCTACTCCAATCAGTGATCCTGCAGTTGTGGTGTCATACCAACCCGCAAATGTGTAGCTTGTCCGGGTTGGATTAGGGAGAGTGAGAGGCGTACCGAGATTAAAAGATCCATTAGCAATGGACCCTGACGTTCCTCCATTGATGTTGTAGATAACCGTGAATGGTGCAGGAGTAGCGTTTGCCGAGAATGAGGATGAAATTGTGCTACCAGTCGCATTAAAGGCGGTTGTCTTAAATTTATAAATGGTTCCGTTGGTAAGTCCTGAAATTGTGCAGCTCAACGGAGATGCAGAGGCTAGGACGGTACAACTCTTACCCGCAACCAGCGTGCCCGCATTGTCGTAAGTGAGCACTGTAAATGAATCAACTCTCCCTGCAGTTCCAGAGAGCGTTGCAGCTGCAACAGTGACCGCTACAGTGGTGTTTCCCGCACTTACCGCTGAGACCGTTGGTGCACCTGGTGCTAATGGTCTCCATTGTGCGTATAACGTTGTATTTGCAAAGTAAGTGACAGATCCCCCCGCCGCAATCGAAGTCCCTGACCCGTTTGCCGCTGTATTCCAGCCAGCAAAGGAGAAGCCAGTTCGAGAAAAACCATTTGTAGAAAGTGTCGCTGCATTTCCTGCGGTTATTGACTGATTGCTCATAGATCCACTTGTTGCGGTGTTGCTATCGAAGGTAATTGCAAAAGTTCCTGCCGTCCAACGTGCGAAAAGAGTGACTGAGCTTGTTGGTGAATATGGATTCGAAACTGCAGATCCAGTAGTTGTGGTCGACCAACCTGCGAAAGTAAACCCAGTTCTAGAGAGGGTGCCTACGTTATAAGAGCTGCTTACAGCTAATCCTGTGGTTCCAAAGGTATAGCTGACCGTCTCATTAGCTGGTGCGCCATTTCCACCGTTTGCGTTGAATGACACAACATAAACATCAGGCGTCCATTGTGGGAACAAGATGATTCTTGTTGTGGGTGTGTAACTACCTGTTAGAAGTGTCCCTGCAGTTTGTGACTCACTCCAACCTGCAAATGTGTGACCTGTTCTATACAAAGTGTTTCGGCCCGGCAGCGTGATTGAGGCACCTGATGTTGCCTGTGTAAGTGATGCAGGTCCTGTTCCACCCGTACAGTATTGACCCAGCGGTCCACAATCCCAAAAATCCACGCGCGCAACTGAATTGATAACAAAATCATTGGAAGTTGCAGTGTTGGTATTTCCTGCTGCATCCGTTGCAACTGCTTCCGCAATTCTTAGAAGTAACTTTCCTACCGTATTAACTAATACGGACGAGTTAGTTGCGGTAAATGTGTACGTAGCTCCAGAACCTGAAAGTGTTGTCCCGAGAGTCCACGCCGTTGATGAAGCATCTTTTGTCACTTCACCTATGAGGAAGCCGCTCACTGCCTCAGAAAAAGTCGCAGTAATTGTGTAATTGGTGATTGCCGTATTACGCGCGATTAGATCATTTGCCCCATTAGCAACAGTAGAAGTTAAAGTTACTGTTGGTCTGGTGGTATCAATAACTACATTAGTTAGAGAACTTGAGACTACAGAGGTGGCACCGTTATATGTCTGTTGCACCACGAATGAATAGGTTCCATCCGCAAGTGTAGGAAATGTGCAAGAAGTTGAGACGGTTGCACTTTCTATAGTACAGGTGTAGGAGACGCCAGTACCTGAAGTTGCTGTAATCACAACGCGTGCACCAGAAACTACCGAACCCACGTTGATAGTAGGCGTGTTATCAGAGGTAATCTTGTCTGTGGTTGAAGTTCCAAGATCTGAACCAGAGTCAAGAGTAGGAGCTCCTGTTGGTACGGTCCATTGTGCGTACAAAGTGATGTTTCCAGGAGATGCGAAAGTTGTTAGCCCAGCGGCGTAGTTGATGCCTTTCCCATCCGCTCTTGTATTCCACCCTGAAAAATTTGATCCAGTTTTGGATAAAGACCCTTGAGAGGCCAGTGTTGTATTAGGAGTTGCGCTTCTTGCAATTGTTGCAGAAGGAATGGTTGATGAAGCTGAAGTTTGCCCATTTCCGTCATAACTAATAGTTGAATTCCATTGTGCGTACAGAGTTATGTTTCCTGAAGATGCATAATTGAATGTATGAGTGGCTGAAGGAAATCCCGTTACGCCATACTTCAGATTAAGTTGCGCTTCGAGTTCTCTTATCTTCGCCTCACTGAGTACTGAATCATATATAACGAATTCTGCAACAGCCCAATCGCTCGCTTCCGATGGACTAACTCTCGAGCCTTGCAAATTGATTGAAATATTTGCTGGCAGTCCTGTTGAGTTATTTGTGACTGTAGTTTGAGACACACCATTGGATCTAAGAAGGCTTGAGCTTCCACCAGTGTCACATTGTATTTTCCAGTTTGTGTCGTTAGTTCCTGCGGAAGACGTAATCCAAGCTCCGTGATAAGCCACTCCAGTATTGCCGTTCCAGAATCCAGAGAGCCAGTTCCCTGATGTGCCTGCAAAGATTCTCGCCTTATTGGAGCCTGTATATCTGGCAACATGACAGAAGGTGTAATTGACCAGTCCCGCATTCCCGATCACGATTCCATCGGAAACTCCTCCTTGAACAGCCGGGAATGATCTAGTTGAGCCGTTAGTCCCAGCCTGATTCGTGACCTTTGCGGGATTACCGCTGATGGATCCGACGGTGGCGCTGCTCACTGGCGTGCCTGGAATGGAGCGTGAATTCCCAGATTTGTCTGTCCACGCTTTAGTTGAGTCATTAAAGTCGTTCGCATCAAAGTGCATATACGGGGTCTCAGTAATGAGCGGAGGGTGCGACGCAGGAAAATTAGTTCCGGTTCCATTTGCACTCGTGTTCCAACCCGCAAACGTGTAACCAGGTTTTGCAAGTAACCCAGAATTAGGTGCCAGAAATGTTTGTGCCTGAGTTCCAACAGCTGTCGTTGGGCTTGGGACTGTTCCACTAGTTGCAGTGTTACTGTCATATGTAATTATTGAAGTCCATTTTGCAAATAATGAAATATTTGCAGGTGGAGCAAGAGTTTGCCCTACCGAATAGTCTGTACCCAGCCCAGTAGCAAGAGTGTTCCAACCTGAGAATGTATAGCCACTGCGAGTTCCAGAATAGCTCGCAACTGTAAGTATTTGTTGAGGTGTGCTTTGCGTAGTACTTGAAGGCGCTGCGGTACTAGCACCATTAGCGTTATAGGTGATTGCATATTTTGCTAATGGAGCACATCGAGCCCCATGTGCATCGAGCCATAGATTCCATTGTCTCGTGTAACCAACAACTACATCACCTGCATTACACAAACTAGATCCGGAATAACCTGTTGTTCCTCTGCTGACTAGCGAAGTTCCGGCGAGAAATTGTGTTTCCACAACCGTATCTGAGAGACCAGGGAGCGTTCTGCATTGCAAACCTAGCCGCAATCCGGAAATGTATCGATAGCCAATTGCAACCATTCCGTCAGGACAAAAGACGAATCCAGATGTTGCACGAACTGCTGCGGATAATGGCGCTACCGTGATATCTGTTCTCAAGGGAACGCAATAGTTTCCGACAATCATTGAATTCTGTTGAAATCTGGCACCAACCAACACTTGACCTGCAGGACAGTCTTCAAAACTCTGGCGTGGTTGACCACTCCAAACATATTGCGGTGCGCTATAAGCGGTTCCTAAATAAGTAGTTGTGACCCATTGCGCATAAAGAAGGGTTTCTGCGGTGAGAGTGAAGGAAGCTCCTGCGGCAAAGTTAGTGCCGCTGCCATCTGCCCGAGTGTTCCAGCCAGTGAAAAGTGAGTTCGCTCGATCCATGCCGGAAATGCCGGGGAGAGTAACGTCAGTTCCGTTAGTTGCTACCTGAGTGGGAATAGATCCGGTTCCACCATTTGCTCTGAAAAAAAGTCGAGACGAACCTGCTGGGGCTGACACGGAATATCGAATGACAACAACTCCTGAGCCGCCTGCCTTTTGATATGCACCGCCACCACCGCGATTTGCTAAAGCGTCTACAGATTGAGTTGCGCCACCAGCTGTGGCTGTACCCGAAGCTCCGTTGTGACCTGCTCCGCCACCACCATATGAAATGGAAGTTCCTGAAATGCTTGAAGCAACTCCCGGACCACCATTAAGTCCACTACCTATCCCACCTGCACCACCACCGCCACCTGCACCGCAATTAGCAACACCGCAACCAAAGGATCCATTTGTTCCACCGAAGCCACCAGCATTGCCATTTCCACTTGCGCCGCCGTATGCTCCTAAGTTATTGGTCAATACATTTGTAGGAGTTTTGCCGCCACCAGCAACAACCGTGCCAAAACTTGAATAGGTTCCATCATTTACTTCAGCACCGGCGCCAGATGTATTCGCAGCGCCTCCAGTACCCACATGAACATAAACGGCACTTCCAGAAGAGAGCGCAAAACTTGAATTAGTTGTTACCCCACCACCACCACCGCCCGCAGGCCAGTAGTAGCTGCCAATGCCTGCGCTACCTGAACCGCCACCTCCTACAACAAGTACTTCTGTGGTCGTCACACCACTTGGAACACTCCAACTGCATATTCCTGTATTCGAAAAAGTTACGATTGTGTAGGTGTCGACCTCTGTCGTGGTTGGAGAGCAGGTTGTGCTTGTCGTTTTGTATCTAATGACAACTCTTCCGGAGTCACCTCTCTCACCACCACCACCACCGCCACCAGTTCCATCTACGCCTGGATTTCCATGATTATTTGCAAGCACACCTGAGCCAGCGCTTCCACCGCCGAATGCGGTTGCACCGAGACCATTAGCCCAACCACCGCCACCGCCTGCGAGTGAAAGTCCCCAGACCGTGACACCTGCTCCTCCTGCATTTCCAGAGTTTGCAGCGCCGGCACCAGCTCCACCAGCACTTGCTGAATTATTTCTGATGGCTGAATTGCCAAAACTTGTAAAGCCGGAATATGTATTTGTTACCGCAGATCCACTGTTATTGTTGAATGCGCCACCGCCGCCAGAACCACCTGAAGCACCTGTATATCTTGTATCGCCACCACCACCACCACCACCAATCGCGTTGAAGGTATTTCCGTTCACAACCACGGTGGTTGACTCACCATTATTTCCAAATGCCCACGGCCCAGTTGAGTTAGGAACTTTGTTGTATCCGCCATTTCCACCAGCGGCAACTTTCACATTTATCGTTGCTCCTGACGCAACAGCAATTGGTGAATTTGTAACAAGTACTTGACCGGCTCCACCGCCGCCACCGTTGCCACCAAATCCTGCACCACCACCACCACCAACAATAAGAAATTCAAGAAGTACGTTTGAAGCAAAGGTTGGTGCAGTCCAGTCGCATGATCCAACCGTTGTGAAAGTGACCACGGTGTATTCACCACTAGTTGTAGTTGTCGGAGCACACGCGGCTGCATTTGCTGGCGGCGAAAGTACTACTTGGCTTGGTATGGCAACGAGAAGACTTAAGAGCAATGCCCAAGTAAGAGACAGGGGCAGCTTGCGACGCAGGTTTGCGTAGTGCTGATGAACCAACCCCAAATTCACTTTGACCTCTTAGTTAGCATCGCTGAGTAACGTTGCGCTAAGCGTAAAAGTGGGGTGATTTTATGCGTAGTCAAACGGGGTGAAAAGGGACATATTCACCCCAAGAAATCACCCAAACTAAGCTGCAGATTTAAGAGATGACTGGCAAGTGCACATCGGGCGTTCTATGTTCGCGATGGGCCACAACTGATGCTCTGTGATAACTCTCGATCTCGGCCAGGACATTAGGGTCGAGATATGGGCGGCCATCAACGATTGAGCCTTGAACTCCTTCGATGACTGCAGCAACATCTTCTCCAGACATTGTTTTATATGTCTCAAGAGCATGCGCTAAAGCCAATACCTGGTTGCGATTTTCGCGCAAGATTTCTTCAGCTTGAATAAGCAGCTTACCTAGGTTCTCTTCAATACGATCGCTCAAGGCCATTCGCATCTGCTTTTCAGAATCATCTTTTCCTTTAGGACCACCAGGTGCGCCCATTTCAAAGCGACGATTGCTGACATGTGAAGAAATAGTTGAACCCATTCCCCAATGTCCTTCCATCAGCGATGCAATGGTGGTTGCACTTTCTAGGTCACCTGAAACTCCTGAGGAGTTATCTCCTTCGAAGAACATTCGCTCGCCTGCGAGAGATGCAAGGGATACCAAAATATCTGATTGGTACTCGCTCTTCCAGCGAGTGAATTGATCATCTGGCGGAATGCTCGCCACCATACCTAGGTAATCAGAACCTTTTTCAATCGTTGCCAAATCAATAGACATATGTTGGCGAGTGCGATGTGCCATTACCGCGTGGCACGCTTCGTGAACGGCAACAGCGTGACGTTCGCGTTCAATGTATTCAACATCCTCAGATGGGCCAAG
>JAIXQF010000003.1 GCA_027484085.1 Actinomycetales bacterium
CTCTTCTGATTCAAGCTCAGGAGCTGCAAGCATGAACTTAATAAGTGAGTCTTGGGTGATCTCTTCAGCCTTAGCTGAATCCTTCAATACCCGGTTGGCATGTGCGAGTAGCTCTGAACGGTGCTCAGTGTAAAAAGCCCCCAGTTCAGCAACTGTCCATACGCTAAGTGCCACTTTATTGATCCTTCATTAACCGGTTTTGGTCTAACAGAGCCAACCGTCGCTGCCTCTATGCCCTACTACGAATCCCAGTCTAGATTGTCGCGGGAAGGAGACAAAACGGGCAAATCACCTAAAAGCCCATCAATCGTGCTTGCTCGGCAAATTCAGGTACCGCCATTTTCATTTCGTTGAAAGTTCCCGATTTAAGAATTTTTCCGTCTTCCATGTAGTGAATTACATCGGACTCCCTAACCGTAGAGAGTCTGTGCGCAATCAAAACTATTGTCACTCCACCCTTTAGTTGATGAACGGCTTCAGAAATACTAGCTTCAGTTGCGCCATCAAGTGCGCTTGTCGCCTCATCAAAGACCAGAAGTCTCGGCTTTGTGAACATTGCTCTGGCTATTCCCAAACGTTGGCGTTGTCCCCCACTTAGCTGGGCACCTCTATCTCCTACTTGAGTATCTAGACCTTTCGGAAGCCCTCTAACGAAATCCGCAAGTTGTGCTATTTCTAATGCACCCCACACTGGATCGTCTTCGAATTGATCAGTGGAATACCCTAGGCAAACATTTTGTCGTATGGTGCCGTTCGAAATCATGACGTCTTGGGGTACATAACCTATTGAGCCTGGCCACTTTCGGATCGCTTCCAATGGTGGCATATTTTCAATTTGCACTTCCCCAACGTCGGGTTCCAAAATACCCAAAATCAAATCAATTACAGTTGTCTTCCCTGCTCCTGAAGGACCTACGAAAGCAACTACCTGGCCAGGCTTAATTCGTAAGGTTATTTCCTTCACGGCTGGTACATCCTTGGATTGGTATGTCATTGAAACAGATTTAAGATTAACTTCACCCTTAAAATCGGCGTGATTGAACTTAAGTTGATCAATTCCGTCATTGCTCAAATTTGCATCTCTAAGCTCTTCAATCAAGTCAAGAGTTGGCCCCGCAGATCCAATGCTCGACTTGATCAAAACCGCTCCCTGTTGCAATCTCAATATTGCTGGAGAAATACGTGTACTTGCGGCCATAAAGACAGACAAAACAGCAATGGCTCGCGATGCATCGTTGAGATAAAATTGCAAAGCTGCAATTGCAAGAGTTCCAAGCACAACTGTAGTTTCAATTGCATATTTGCTAATATTGGGCATAAAAGCTCTTTCCGCATTGACATCCGCCAATCGAAATCGAATCTTTCCTAATTCGCTGGCATAATAATTTCGCCGGTTACGGACAATAACTTCGCGATATGAATTAAGTGCTTCTAATATCTTCTCAGAACTTTCCACTGATAAGTTTCTTTGTTCGTACCCCAAACGAACAGCACGAACTTGCAGAAGCTGGTAAAGCAAAAAAGCTATAGAAACAAAAGTTAGCATGGAACTTATGGCCACAACTGGATCAACTGCGTAAAGACCTAGTGCGAGGATGATAAGTAATGACAAATCACTAATTATTAAAACAGTGGTATTTAATACCCCCAGTGTGATGGCATCTACCCCAGCAGTTACAGCGTATAAAGTATCTTGCATTGATTTGCTTTGGACACGTACCAAAGGTTGGGAAAAAACCCGCTGGACTAATTCAGATGAAATTTTTGCGCTTCTTCTTGATAAGAAGAAAACTGTTTTCCGAACAAAAATAACTGAGAACAAAGTTTTTAGAATTAAAATTGTTGCAGCGATTAATCCAATTACGGTCGCTTGTTGCTGTAGTGTGTAGCCTTCGACATTTAAAAAATCTAGAACTGCGGCAACCCTATCTCCTGGCATTTTTGCTTGTACACCAGTGACAGCTAGAGCGCCTAGAACTCCAACAAGTGCTACACCCGCAAGGTCAAACAACCCCAATAAAATTTGTATGGCTAGAACTGCAATTACTTTTTTTTGGTCGCCCTTGGAGAGGACCTTGATTGATCGGGCAATGATTGAAGTCCTGAACATGGGTTTTCCTTTCGACTGCTCTTAAGAGTCTACCTAGCATTTTGCCGATCCATTCGAGATTCCGAATAGTAAAGCTAGGAAAAATTGACCCGAGGCGCAATCAAGAATACTTCGGCTTGCCTGCAAGTGGATTTTCTTATCCCGAATGCTTTCACAAGAATTTCCATAGGATGATGAAAAGCATTCGATTTGTTAAAGGCGACCAGCTATGGACCCCAAATTCAAGCTAGCAGTAAGTCCCACATTTTATTCGTTAGTGCCCATTTGCATTAAATCGATGACTCTACCCAACCATCTAGTAATTCAACGATTCCTGGCTCAGTAGCCCACTTGAAAGTCATCATAACGCCGTCTTTCAAATCAACGCTAGGGACGCAATCAGCTAACATCCTGAGTTTTGTAACATCTGCACAAGTGAAATTGATGTCATTCAGATTCTGTCCTTTTTGCGCAACAAACGATTCAATCTCAGTTTCCCTACTGATTAATCCAATAAGTTCGTTCAATGAATGTGGGTCACCACCTCCAATATTGACAACATCCGAGAATCCGCTCTCACGTTTTGAAAGCTCCTCGGACAGTTTCACTATGGCAACAGTGATGTCATCAACATAGGTGAAGTCTCTTTTAATTTCACCATTACCGAATTTATTAAATTTTGATCCCCCTAGCACCGAATTAATTATTCTGAAGTAAGCCATATCTGGTCTACCCCAAGGTCCATAAACCGTGAAGAATCGCAGTCCGCGAGTTTTTGTTTGAGTACCCATTGCGTAAGTTGGGGCAAGAATTTCATTCGCGAATTTTGTTGCACCATAAACACTTAATGGTCTAATCGAGGAATCGCTTTCACTGTAAGCTCTCGTTCCAGCGTTACCATAGACACTTGATGACGATGCATACAAGAAATTAGGCACTGCTTGTTCAATTGAACTTTGCAAAACATTTGTGAACGCAACTAAATTATTCCGAATGTACTTGTAACTTTGGCTCATGGGTGTACGAACACCCGGCTGTGCAGCGAGATGAATAACAGTTTCTGGGTTGAAATCTTTAATCAGCTCTCGAGTTAGATCTAAATTGGCCAAGTCAATTTGTTCTACGCTAAGCCCAAGCGGGGTAAGTAATTCCCTGACTCGCAAGTGCTTTAGGCTTGGGGAATAGTACGCATCAAAGTTGTCTAACCCCAAAACTTGATGACCTAAAGTTGATAGACGTGCGGATAGATGAGACCCAATGAATCCTGCAGCGCCAGTAACTAGGAATCTCAAAGCAATCACCCTTCGGTTGCTGACACACTTACACGAAAACTCTACACTATTTGAGTGAACAGAAAGTCAAAGCTACTGATTTTCAATTTCAAAATGGATATGCACGACGCCCTGCTATCGCATCAATATCAAGTTGTAAAAGCTTTGGCACGAAATTTTGATGAGGTCACGGTTATTACAGGAAATGTGGGCGAGATTGATTTCTCCTCGAATATCCGCATCGTTTCCACATTTTGGAAACCGGGCTCTCCGGTGAAGAACTTGTTTAGTCTCATCTCCACTTCTGTTCCCATAATTGTTCGAGGAGACTTCAGATCAGTTTTTTTCCATATGACCGATGTGCAGTGCGCAATTCTCTCTCCAATCATTAGAATGCGTGGCAAAAAAGTTTTTCTTTGGTACGCACACACATTTAAATCAAAATACTTGTCGTTTGCTAGTTGGTGGGTGTCGCGTGTTGTAACTTCAACCCAGGGTTCTTGTCCCATTCAAGGAAGAAAAGTCGTTACTATAGGTCAAGGTATTGATCTAGAAATGTTTAGGCCTCTCCAAGTTGAAGAAAGGTCGCTCCATAGATTAATTCACATCGGGCGCTTTGATGAATCCAAGAATATACAACACCTGATAGATACTGCATTTGAATTGAGAGTCTTATTTCCAGATATCCATTTGACGTTAGTCGGCTCTCCAAGCAATCAGAAATCTAAACAATGGGCCAGCCATATAATTAGTTCTTCGAGCGAGCATATCGGAAATGGATGGTTACAGTTTAAGGACGCCATTCATCGATCTGATTTTCCTTCAACTATCGCCGCTGAGGGATGTTTCTTTCACGCTTACACAGGCTCACTTGATAAATCTTTGGTTGAAGCAACATTACTAAAAGTGCCAGTCTTAACAATTAATGGGGAGTATCTTTCAATTTTCGGTTCTTGGTCAGGGAAGTTAAACACTGACCTTGCCCAAGAATACAAATCCATGCGGGTAATGAGTGCTGAGCGCCTTGAGAAAGAATTGAATAGGCGACTTTACATAGCAAGAGAAGATCATTCATTAAGTGGATGGATTCAACACCTAGCTAACATATTGCAATAAATGTGCAGCTCTCTGACATGTGAGAGTATTGGGCTGTGAAAATACTTCTTACCGGGGCTGCTGGTTTTCTGGGCTCCCATCTTGTAGCAAAACTCTTGGCTGAAGGTCACGAAGTAATCGGCATAGATGATTTATCGACCGGCACACTTGAGAATCTTAAATTTGCTTCAAAATCTAAAGCTTTTGAATTTGTGCGTCATGATGTTCGAGAACCTTACCGAGCAAAAGTTGATGCCATTCTAAATTTCGCTTGTCCTGCATCGCCCAAGAGTTACCAATTAGATCCAGTACGAACCATTGAGACTAATTTCCTGGGGATTATCAACTTGCTTCATCTCGCCAAGGAAACGGGCGCAATAGTGCTTCAGGCATCGACTAGTGAAGTCTATGGCGATCCAACCATTTCACCACAACCGGAAAGTTACTGGGGGAATGTGAATCCAATTGGGATCAGGTCTTGCTACGATGAAGGCAAAAGAGCAGCGGAGACTCTGTGCTTTGACTACAAGCGCCAATTTGGAGTTGACACACGTGTTGTAAGAATTTTTAACACGTACGGTCCCAACATGTCTGTCGGCGATGGTCGCGTAGTTTCTAACTTTATTGTCCAAGCTCTTCAGGGGCGACCAATTACAATTTATGGAGATGGCTCTCAAACCAGATCATTTTGCTTTGTATCAGATCTTATTGATGGAATTTATAAAATGTTGACGTCAGCAAAAAGTATTGAATCTCCTATCAACTTAGGAAATCCTAATGAATTCTCTATGCTCCAACTAGCTGAACGAGTGATCCGACTAAATCATTCCACTTCTGAATTAGTATTTAAACCTCTCCCTCAGGACGATCCCCAGCAAAGAAAACCGGACATTGGACTAGCGAAAAAGATTCTTGAATGGGGGCCAAAAGTTGACCTTGAAGAGGGAATTAAATTGACATCGGCATACTTTAGGCAGGAACTAGGAATTTGAACTCAGTGCTCCATCTAATTACCACGATAAAACGTGGGGGTGCAGAAAATCAATTACTCATCTTGGTTAGAGAGCAAATCAAACTTGGGTTAGAGGTACACATAGCATTCCTGAAAGAAGACCCTGAATTGCTTCCTGACTTTGAAGCTTTGGGGGCGCATGTCCACTCTGCGCTATCGACACGAAGTATTTTTACTCAGCCTTTACAGCTTCGTAAGATTGTATGCTGGAATAACCCTGTAATTCACGCCCACTTGCCTCGAGCCGAATTGGTGGCTCTATTCACTCCAAAGAAATTCAAATTGATTGTCTCGCGGCACAACACTGAGCCCTTTTTTCCAAAAGGTCCGCGAATTATTTCTGTTCTCTTATCTAATTTAGTTTCTTTGAGGAGTAATTCAGTTATCGCTATCTCGGAAGCGGTCAAGAGAGAGTTGCTGGATTCAAATGAAATATCGAATACGAGTAAAATTCAAGTAGTCCCTTATGGCTATGAGCAAAAAGAAATTAAATCTCAAATTATAATGAAGGAAGACGCAGGGTTATTGAAATTGGGAACAATCTCGCGGCTTACCGCGCAAAAAGACCTTCCTACTATGCTTAGAGCTTTTGCAGAAGTTAAGAAAATGGGTCAAGGAGCCACCCTAAGTATTGTGGGGGAAGGAGATCTTGAATCAACATTAAAGATATCGGCAAAAAGCATGGGTGTTGCGAAAGAAGTATCATTTGTAGGCAGAATAAATAATCCTCTCGAATTCTTAGGTACATTAGACATTTTCTTGCTTACGAGTATCTATGAGGGATTCGGACTTGTCCTTTTGGAGGCGATGGATGCGGGTGTTCCTATCGTTGCATCAAGAACTTCAGCGATTCCAGAGGTATTGGGCTCAGATTTTCCTGGGTTGTGTGAGCCGGGTGATCACCTTGACTTTGCTCGAAAGATGCTGATGCTCAATGATCCAATTTACAGAAGTAGAGTTCTAGAGATTCAACGCCTGCGGTTGAATATGTTCTCCGCAAGCCAAATGGCAAAGGCGATAAATAACAGCTACTTTGGGTGATCCCGGAATATCTCACTTTCAACATTCATCGCTAGCATTTTTTGACTTGCAAATTGTTTATATCTGGCTTTAATTCTTCTTTCAAAGGGTCTGCGGGCTTCTACGAATGATAAATTTGTTAGTGCGCTCACTAGATTAGGCGCATTCGCTTCCTCCAAAAAATAAACATCACTTTCTTTGTACAGTTCGAGGATTGATTTCGTTCTCATACTTACATAGCACTTTGCAAAATAGCCTGCTTCAAACGCTTTGTGAGGAATCGAGTAATGGATGCGTGGGTTTCTTGAGATTTGCCCTAGAGCAATGTCTGCTAATTCGTATAAACTTCTCATTTCATCAAATGTTGTTTCCGCAATTACTCGGCAGTTTGCAGGGATGCTTTGAGTAAATTCCTTAGATCCGATTAGAAAGATGAATCCGATTTCAGATTCTACCTTTTTTGCGGCTTCAAGAATTATTTCAAGGCCTGCTTCGTTATTTATTCGACCTCTGAAAATTACTATAGTTCCAAACTTATACTTCGATATCCAATCATGTGTTTCGATTACTCTTGAACTTTGAATAAACTTTCCCTTAAACGGAATTTCGTTTAGTCCCGTAAAAATGACTCTCATTTTCGTTTTTGGCACACCGAATAGTCTATGGATTCGAATTAATTGGGCCTGAGATTCTACAAATGAAATATTAGCCGAATGAAAGGACACTAAGTCCAGCAAAAATAGTTGTAGAAGTCGAGGGATATTCCCAAATTTTATTCCCCGTGAGATCATTCCATCCGTTAATGGCCAGCCTGCATCCAAATATATTTTCCTGGAGAGAATAACTCGGGCAATAAAAGTGATTTTTTGGCAAGGCGACATAATTAGAATTTGCGAACTCCGGCTGATTTCTCTCCTTATCTTCATTAAATCAAATACCATTGGGATTGTTCCGCTTCGAACTTGTCTATAAATCTTTAGTGTAGTTTTGGAATTAAAATTTAGAAGGGTGCTCGAGCGAGAGTATTGAGAGCCCACAAAACTGATGAAGAAGATTTCTCTCTGTGCTCCATATTCCGTGGCCATGAATGCAGTTTAATGTTGATCAGCAGATATAATCGAACAATGCGAAGCTTATTTTGCCAACTGAGAATTCATGTTTGGGGTGGCCTTGGATCCCAACTGCATGCGGTAGCCTTGGCGTATAGCATTCAAAAGAGATATCCTCATCGAGAAATAACTTTGGTATTACACTCGAGCGGAGTCACAAAGCGAAATCCTGAGATTTACGAGCTCTTCCCTGAGTGGCGCTATTTGGAAATTGATGATTTCAACACTCGGGATTCAATTCAGACCAAACCGACACTTTTTGTAATCCGACATTTTTTTGGCAAAATAGTTAAGGCGATGTGTTTGATGAGTGGGATAATTGCGGAAGAGAATGATGGCTGCATGAGAAGGGTTAGAAGCTGGACTATTGCCGTGCGAGGCCATTATTTCCACAGAGAGATAGAAACCGATTTCTTACAGATACTATCTGAACGATTATCTTCAATCTACAAAATCACTCAAAAAGGAGAGGCTGTTATCCACTACCGGCTTGGGGATTTACTTGACTTACAATCCAAGCAACCTATCGATGTAAGTAGAATATCGAGAGTTACGGAAGCGACAGCAGTAGATCGAGACTGTTTAGTATTCTCAGACTCTAATATTCAGGCAGTCAGATTGCTTGAAAATTTATTGCCGTCGGTCTCCTTCAAAACGGAATCTCTATCAACTCCAGAAACGATATTTATTGCTTCAGAATCTGAAATATTCATTGGGACCTCCTCTAAAGTTTCGTACTGGATATCGCTTCTAAGAATTAGAGTAAATCAAGCTGAAAAAACATTTATGCCACGCGAAGATACAATTACTCTAAGTAAGCTTGGATTGACTGAAGAAGAAATAACATTCTACTAATTTTGAAAATGACAAACTTAGACTTATCACTACTGCACTCGCAGCCTGTTCTTCAGATATCTAGATTTTGCCAGCGGCTTCCAATGACTAACAATTTACTGCGTGTCCACTTTCTTGACTACCTAATTTTTCGCTTGCTGAGTGTACGCTTTCAACGTGAATGTGGGCTTCGACAATAAAATTTTTATGATGCAACGAGTAGGTGGAGTTTCTCGTTATTTTCTTGAGCTATGTTCTCACTTGTCTTCTCTTAATTTAGCTGAAACTCGAATTTGTGCTGGTATTCATCAGAATGTCGAACTCAATTCTTCCAACAGGCATTTAAGCAGCGCCATCTATCTAGATTCATTCTACTGGAGAAGACCTACATCAAAAATCATTAGATCTATTTCAGAAAAACTTAGCTTGAAACAGCTTAACACTTTTGCACCAGATATCATCCACCAAACTTACTATTCAAACTATCAAAATCGTGATGCTCATCCTTTAGTTGTCACGGTATATGACTTTATCCATGAACTTTACTATCCCGAAAACAAGAGAAAAATTCAGGCAAAGAGAATTTCTATGGGGGTGGCAGATTCCATAATCGCTATTTCAGATAACACGAGAAAGGATCTAATTAGAATATATCCTGAGTACGCTCATAAAGTTAAAGTGGTTCATTTAGCAGCCAGTAAAATTTTCCATGCTGCTCCAACAGTACTTGAATCCCAGGATCCCTATGTTTTGTTTGTTGGTTCTCGAGGTGGTTACAAGAATTTCAACTCTGTGCTTCGTTCATTCGCAGAGTCTGAGTATTTAAGTACCAACTTCAAACTTCATGTCTTTGGTAACCAGAATTTCACAAAGTCCGAATTGGACTTAATTTTCAGTTTGGGGCTGGGAGACACTGTGCGATACTTTTCGGGAGGTGACGAGGAATTGTTAAAGCAATATCAGAATGCCAGGCTATTCGTTTACCCTTCTCTTTACGAGGGGTTTGGACTTCCAATAATTGAGGCCATGGCAAGCGGGTGTCCAGTTCTCTCAACGAATGCCGGTTCCATGGGTGAGGTTTCGGGAGAGGGCGGATATTTCTTTGATGCAAATAAGCAGGGGGATTTACGGCGCAAGCTTGAGGCAGTGCTGAAGTCTGAAACATTAAGAACTGAATTGATCAATTATGGATTCATAAATAGTTTGAGATTTGACTGGGAGTCCACTGCACGCGAAACTCACAAAATTTATCTAGAATCTTTGATTTAAATGTATGCGTCCGATAATCTCCCGGTTCTTATCGTGGCTTTCAAGCGCCCCGAAATGTTAAAGATGGTACTTCATTCTCTTGGTGAGTCAACTAACCCCGTCTACATTTGGCTTGACGGACCCCGAAACAATGACGAAGCAGAAGCAATCAGAAAATGCGTTGACGTGATTGATAATTCAGCGACGCTGAATCTCGTAAAAGTCTTCCATTCTCCTGCAAATATAGGGATCGGGTATGCAATTCCGCGAGCAATTCAATGGGTGTTTAGTTTCGAATCAGCAGTGGTCATTCTAGAAGATGATGTTTTGGTTGATCCACATTTTTTTCATTTTGCTGCCTCTTGTCTCGAGAGCTTTAGAGATGATTACAGTGTCACCAGTATAATCGGGTTTAACTGCGTTCCCAAGACAGAGATACGAAATGCAAACACGAGTTACAGATTTTCGACGTACACTTCCTCATGGGCATGGGCTACTTGGCGTTCTAAATGGAATGAATTAGAGCCCTATATGCTTGAAGGATCACTCTCTTCATTTGTAGCACCGAGAACCGCAAAAAATTTTGCTGCGAGAATACGTTGGTTACAAGTACACAAAAAAATGCACAATGGGTTGCACGTCTCCTGGGATCATCGCTGGCTATTGACTAACTGGAGTCTTAAGAAAATTCAGATTGTGTCAAATAATAATTATTGTGTGAATATTGGATTTGGAGCGGACTCGACACACACCGTAGAGGTTCCTAGCTGGATGCCGAATGAAATAGCAGAATCATTTTCTTCCCGGAATGACTCTCTTGAGATTGAGCAAGATACTCTTGCCGATCATTGGATGGCTAAACATGTTTACAAAACAAAGAATACGAATCTGATTAAACATTCAACAAAAATTATCTTATCCAGGATCTTACAATCTTTGAATATTCCTCTTCTACATATTCTGCGGCGTCATTAATATTTACAAATCTCGTGCGCTCATTCGTAGTGTAGAAAAAACTTTTGTGAGAAACTTTTTGCCGAGACTTAGTTCTATAGAGAACACGATTCAAAATGCTTCCAAATACACCACAACTTTGAAATACGAAGACTGCGAGAGGCAAAAAAAATATTTCCTTATTTTGAAGAGCTGAAGTTTTCAAAATTTGGCTAAATTCTAGATTTTCCGCCTTCTTTTGGAAGAGTAAATCAAAAGCGACACGTAAATTGATTATTAGTTTAATGTGGAAGCTTGATCTGAACGGTATTTGACGTAGGCATTCAGCTAGGTAAATCGATTCAACTTCCATTGAGTGAATCTTTTCGCTAATTGAAGGGTGGAGAGATAATCTAGAGTGAAGTTCGGGGGTAATTTGGTGTTCTTGATAAATCCGGGAATTCCTACTCATGCTCTTTCCGGATGTTCCAACAATTGTTAATGGAAAATCAATATCAACAAAATATTTTTCATGTAGTGTCATCAATACAGACGTGTAAATGTCTGGAATTATTGAATGATACAGATTCCCATCTCCACGAGATTTCAATTCTAAGATGACCTCTCGATGCACCAAACTACATGTATAAATTTGGGGCATATCGAACATGGTGCCCATTCCTAAAATTGTCTTGTAGAGCCGGCTTATACTTCTTTTTTTGCGCACTTTAGAGGTGCCGCAGATTTCGAATACCCTTTGTCCGTAAATGTCACTGACGTTATTCCAAAAATAATATGCTCGGCGCCATCTGAATACTCGATTCGATGGAAATCTTGAAATAAAGTTATCTGCAACGCTAAAGAACCAATTTAAAATCGAATCGTCTGCGCCTAATAATAGTATCCATTCACCAGTCGCATAGGATATTGCCCTTTCATAATTCAAGGACATTTGTAATTCAACTTCATTTTGAATTAATTTAAATCTACGATCAAGCTTTAGGGACAACAGCACTTCCGAACTAGTTGTTATGAGATCATTAACAACTATTATGACTTCAAAATCTTGCCTATTTGATTCAATTAGGGGAATAAGGTTATATGGAAGGTATTCTGCACTATGTCTGATTGGGATAATTATTGAGTATTTAGGCTGAGTAATCATGCTTGCCTTAGTAAACATATCAAAAACTTTTTTCGTTGATCAGAGATAAGAGCTGATGCCTTGACTTAGCTATGTACTGATCGCTATCTCGATACAATTCAATCCACTCCCAATCTTGCATTGAGATAAGTCCTAAATCGCTAATCTGAAATCTTGAGCGATTAGATAGCTCTCTCTTAGAGTTCTTCGCCCATACTAAGTCTAAGTTGTTTTCATTTACTATGACAAAATAATCACGAATGACGTTTAAGCTTTGGATTAGTGAATAATCAGGAGAAATTCCTTTTTTCATTAAATCCTGAGTAATCAAATACTCCTCAGCAAATTGAATTCCGTTCCTTGCCCAGTTAGGCCGTGATACACCTGGATATTCGCCTGGGTTATTGTCGACAATATTTCTATCTTTTGTCATAAAGTCGCAATCCCAAAACTCGATCAATCGATCTTTTGAAGAGTATTGGATTTGATCGCTTGCTGAATAACATCTGAATTTCATCGAGTTAAAACTTGGTACCAAAATCTTTGTCTGATTGCCTGCAGTACCGTACTGTGAAAAAATTGATGATAGGTAATCTAAGGCGAGGACGTCATAGATCCTCATATCGGTTCTGGTTTTCAGCACGAATTCAATCGAATCATCCAAATTCGACAATCCTGCTCTTGTCGTTTGTATTTGAAGATTCACATTTCCTACCCCGGAGTGACTAATCGGTTCCGAAGTTACGACCTTAATTCCTTCTCTTTCAAAATTCAATCTTAGCAAGTCATCTATTTTCCAAGTAGAAAGGATAATTTGAGCATTTGGAAAAAATTTTCTGTACATGTAAACTGAATTAAAAGTAAATTTTTCCTTGCCTTGCACATCACCTTGCACGAGAACCGCAACTTGAGGATATCTATCGGAGCTTTTGCATAATATTCTGTTTTCGGTACGTAAGGAATATGACATATTGACATCATGTAACTTCTCTATTCTTTTGAACACCTTCTCGAGGATCGAAATTATCCTGTTAACGCTGAAAATGGTTCGTTTAGACTCTCTCAAATTCCAGTGAACCCTGTGTCTCATGAAGCACGCCGATTTGAATACATTATTAGCCTTTGAAGTATTCGATTGAAAATTATTCTGGCACCTGGATTAATTAGACTCGCCCAGCAAACAATCACAATTTTTATTTTTGAAAACTTGAATGAGGATCCTAGTAAATCTTGAATCGAATCTATTTGTTCTTCGGATAAGGACGTAGGCAGTTCTCCAAAAAGTCTTGTTATTTTAGGCAAGTTCCCCTGGAACTCGGCATCTTCTGAATTAATCTCATATGTTGGGCGGTCAACTCTCGTCAATTTAACATCACGATCAATTATCTGCGAAGGAATCTTGAGTTGAACAGCATATGCGATTTGAGTTCCATATCCCTCTGAAAATGTGTACTGCGCTTCGCGTAAAACTCCGTAGAGTTTGGCTAGAAATTGTGGATCACTACTTCCTCCTGCAGTCACAACCTTTAGGCCAGCGCCTTCATAAAACTCTTGCCGTGAGCTACCCATGTCATGAGGATGGAGACATATTCTCACGGGCTGATAAATGCTTGGGAGGTTTCGAACAAACTCCAGATTTTCCAAATCTGAAATTCCCAGCGAAATAACACCTGGAACGCTATGAAATGGGAAAAAAACTGACCCAGCCGCATTGCTTGATTGCTTCCATCCATATTTTTTTGCCATCAGTAACCAAGGATGCTTAATACCGACCACTTTACTACCCTTTTTATTTTTTGGATCTTCGGCAATTCGCTTGCTCCAAGTTATGTAGAAAGGAGCGGTGTCCTGCACGCCTTCTTCTTCGATTTTTAATGATCCGATGGAAACTCCGTGGTCAGAAGAAAAGAATAAAGGAAGAAATCGCGGATAATTTCCCCATCTACGAAAGAAAAAACCCATTCCGTAAATTTCAGAAGTAAATGAAAATCTGAATGTCATTGATGTCCAAATAGACTCGAAATCATATTAGGAATATTACTAGAACTTTACAGAATTTTGAGAAAAAACATCAATTATGAAGTTTTTTAATAGTCGATTTTGTCAATAGCCACATCTTTGACAATGGTAGTGGTACCTTTGAAAATGGCCCCGAGAAACTAAATGGAAAGCTCTCAAAGCTAAATCGTATAATTTATCCACAGCGCAAATCCAAACAATTTTGCTAGTGCTAGTTTTGATAAAAAGTTGATCAAAATAAGATTCGTTTTTACTTATTCGACAAATAGATTTCTTAAACCCTGAACTACACAATAATGTCGCTAGCTCTCTTTCTGTAGGTACATCATAGTAGCCCTGATTTGTAATCCCTATTTCGCATACGATGTATCGAACGCGATTGAGAATGCTGGTGGAGCCTACTAGCACATTTAATTCAGCCCCTTGAACATCTAGAACTAACATCGCATTTGAATCAATCAACTCTCCTTCAAGTGATTTGTCTAATGTTAAAGTTCGAAGGAGCGGGGTTCCTTTTGGTACATGAAGGGATTCGGGCGTGCTTGCTAATACACTACTATTTTCTGATTGCGCCATCTCGTGAAATTCCAAGAGTAAATCTGGTTGGTTCCAAGCAATTCCTTGAAAAACGGTGTCTTGAGGGAATTTTTCTCTAAGTTGAATAGCCAGATCGGGCAACGCCTCGAACCAAAAAAAGTTTTCGACGCCCAATTTTTCATAATCTGTTCGGCCTTGCCCTTTATGCGCTCCAACATGGATAATACTTTTAGGTCTGATGCCAAATCCAAAACGCATGAGACTTGTATTCCTAATCATGTCACCATTTTATCTCAAATAAGGAGTTGACAAATACTTCACGGGAAACAGATTGATATTATCAAGTCATGACTTTGTGTCAATTCCCCTCGACACCTTGGTCAGTTCAATCCTATGTCTTCTGGGGACTCCATTTGAGCCGGATTTTATCTTGTGGAATCTTGTTGAATTGAGTTCGATAGACTACCTTCATGCCCTTCGAATACTTCTCTAACCTTGCTTACGGCCTTGCATGAATGTTTTTCTGCCTTTTGAAAGTTTTTTATGCAAGTGATTAAGAATGCGATTCTTCTCGGGCTCGGCAAAATCGGGCTCGATTATGACCTCTCTCCGTCGGGATTTTTCCCCAATCAAACCATGACGCACTTAAATGCGTTGCTTAAGTCTGATATCTATAGGATCTGCGCCGTAGCCGATGTTGATTCAACGAAGCGCGAATTTGTAAGAAATTTCTACTTCGGACCAGCTGTTAGTGACTTGAAGCAGCTCAAAGTACTTGGTGGAATCGATTTGCTAACATTAGCAACGCCTACCTCTACGCATTTGGCAGTACTTCGCGACCTGCCAGCGAATCTCGTTCCGAAAATTATTCTGATAGAAAAACCTGTCGGGGTAAATTTGACAGAATGTATAGATATACATGATTGGGCTAGCTCAAACTCCGTTACAGTTTTTGTGAATTACTTCCGACGCCATCTGCCATCTGTAAAGCAGGCGAGAGATTATATTTCACAGCTCGAATTGGGAAGTCTCTGCTCAGTTTCTGTAGATTCTTATGGAAGCATGTTAAATATTTTTTCCCATTTTATGGATCTAGGCATGACACTCACGAACAGGAAGTTATATTGTGGCTGCCCTAAATCTAGTCTTATAAATAATGAAACTAAAAAGTCATTAGTTTGCAATAGCTGCAAAGTGGAGTATTCGTTTGTCGGTTTGCATGGCCCCAAGAAAACTAGTCAAAGCAGAATCTGTTTTGAAAACTATTCAATCGACATCCATCTAGATGGCATGGAGGTAGTAATAACAAAGTCAGATGGGACAAAGTTGGTTGAATTTAGAACCCCTGAGTCCCTGTACCTCAATTATCAAAGTCTCGTGTACTCTGATATTGGGCATAGATCGGAAGACTGGACCTACTTGATTGGGTTAGATCAGGCTATTCAAATTCATAAATTTGTAGAGAGCATGGTGTCATAGGGTGGTAAGTAAGAACGACTTAGCGATTCTCGGTGGCAAACCTTGCATCCAGACGTCATTTATCGATTACAACTCGATCCGTTCGAGCGATGTGAAAGAAGCGTTAAAGGTCCTGGATAGTGGAAAATTGTCGAGGTTTGTGGGCACGAGTGGTGATTTCTTCTTGGGTGGCGAGTCAGTTAGATCCATGGAGGCTTCCTGGAGCTCGTATTTTGGCACTGGCTTTGCAGTTTCATGCAATTCGTGGACTTCGGGGCTCTGGCTGGCTATCGGAGCCCTAGGGTTGGAGCCTGGGTCTGAAATTATTGTCAGCAGTTGGACAATGGCTGCAACAGCAACCACTATTCTGCATTGGAATTTGATTCCGGTGTTTGCAGACATCGACCGATTTACTTTCAATTTGGACCCGATCGATGTAGAGAGTCGAATTACAAAACGTACCAGGGCGATAGTTTCGCCTGATATTTTCGGTCAGTCGGCAGATATTGAAAGCCTTAAAAAAATTTGCCAAAAATATGATTTGAAATTGGTGAGCGATACTGCCCAGTCCCCAGGGGCAAAACGCAACGGCTATTTTGCTGGGACTGAATCTGACATTGGAGGGTATAGCCTCAACTACCATAAACACATCCATTCTGGTGAAGGTGGAGTTGCGGTGACTAATTCCCCCGAACTTGCGCAACGAATGCAACTTCTTCGGAATCACGGGGAAGTAATTGTTGGGCAGAATCCAGAACTCGAAAATCAATTTGGAATTCTTGGCATGAACATGAGGCTCGGTGAAATTGAATCAGCAATTGCCCAAAATCAACTTTCTTCTTTGAATGTCGCCATTGAGTCTCGTCGGAAGGCGGCACAAATTTTCTCCAGTCTTATTGCTGATTTCGTGGGAATTTCTTTGCCTGCGTTACTGCCAGGTAACGATCATGTTTATTACGTTTATGGTTTGAAATTTAACGTTGAAGAAATCGGCGTAAGTCGCTCTACGCTTGTTAGTGCCCTCAAAGCAGAAGGAGTTCCTGCCATTCAAGAGGGTTATCAAAATATTCACACTCTGCCACTTTTCCATAAAGAACTGACGTATCGAGGAAATAAACTCCCTTATAGTCTTCTTCCAAGAAAAAGGAGAAGGGAACTTGCCGCCACTCAATTAACAGTCGCAGAAAGACTCCACCAATCTGAATTTGTAGGAATCAACTGGTGCGCAAAAAAATATTCTGATTCCGAAGTACGATTACTTGGACGCGCATTTGAAAAAGTGTGGTCTAATTTGAATTTGTTAAGAAAAATATAGGTCGTTTTCATGCAATTTGATATTTTCCGCCTCACCGAAAATCAAATAAGTAATGAATATCTATCTACTTTGAACGATTCCACTTATATGCAATTTAGTCAGCATATGAAGACAAAGGCCACCAAATTTACTCAGCGCGATTACTTGAGCAGTTTCGACTTCACGACAAACTTTCTTCTTGCGATTACTGATCGACATACTGGTGAACAAGTTGCAACGGCATCCCTCCGACTTCTTCCCGGTGGAAAAGTTGTCAACATCGGGTTCTTGGTTTTTAGAAATTTTGGAGGGAAAGGGTTAGGAAAAAAAATCTTTCGAGAATTGTCTGCCTGGGTCTTTAATCTATTCCCGCTAACTGCGCAGCAAATTGGCACGCGGCAAGAAAATTTTGGCATGCAGAGAATCGCGCTTTCTGCCGAATTTCTTGTTGATAAAACTCGCAGCGATAGAGAATATGTGTACTTCATTAAAGAGGCAACGATTGCTCCCGAACTCCTGGAATTTATCGATGCGGATATTCACATTGTTTGTAATGACGCTGGAGGTGCGCTAAACATTTCAGCGCTTGCAAACGCTCTTATTCAGAATGCGACCGTGACTTTAGCTGGTCCAGCGGTAGATATCTTTGCCAATAATTGTCCGGCTATAACCAACTTAGACATCTCCTCTCAACTTCTAGCCGAGAAGAATTTTCTTCTTGGCTCCGGGTTTTACGGCGGCCTAGAATCTCGGGTGCTAGAAAATATTCATTTCCGTTCGAACAAGAAAGCAGTGCTTATTGATCACTGGGTGAATTACAAGGAAAGATTCGATCCTAATTTAGAGAATTTGCCCGATGCGATATTTGTTACAAACTTACGGGCAGAGGTTATAGCTAACAAAAACTTTCCACAGACAAAAGTGGTCAGAATTCCGGATTTTCTCCTTGCGGATCAGAGGCGAAATTTTTTGACTAGAGAAGTTGTTCAAAATAGCATCTTAGTTATTCTTGAACCGAATCCGCTGAAAGGTTCTGGCTTAGACTATCAGATTAAAGGATTAGAATCATATTTGCCTACAATTTTTGATTTCTGCCGGAAGCATGAACTGACCGAAGTTATTTTGAGGCCCCATCCTGCGCAAGCACTCGATAAGAATTTGAATTGGGTTGGAATTGCTACCGGCATTCAGGTTCGTTTTTCCGAGTCTGATTCGCTTGTTGAAGATTTATTAAATGCCAAAGCGGTATTTGGTTTCCATTCTTCTGCGCTTTATGCTTCTGCAATGTTGGGCGTCGAAACATATAGTTTTTTTGCGAAGAATTCTGGTCACTGGACTGGCCTGTTTCCTGAAATTTTAGGGATTGATTAGCATGAAATACTGCCTAAGGTGCCTTCAGCCAAATTCTAGACCGGGGACAGTATTTATCGAAGGTGTTTGTCCTGCTTGCGAATTTAAGTTTACTTCGACCAAATGGGACTGGCAAAATCGAAAGCGCATCTTGAAACATGTCGTACATACTCGAAAAGCTGTAGGGCATGAATCAGGCCATGATTCTGTACTAGGAGTAAGCGGAGGGAAAGACAGTACGCGGTTAGCATTGTTTGCGCGAGATGCTTTGGGTTTGAATCCACTATTAGTTGCAGTCACTTATCCACCGGAACAGATGACAATAGCAGGATCGAGGAATTTAAATAATTTAAACAACCTTGGTTTTGACGTGTATCAAACTTCTCCATCGCCGACAACCTGGAAATTATTAATGAGAGCTGCATTTCTGGAATCAGCCAATTGGGCTAAGAGCACTGAGCTAGCTCTATTTTCGGGAGTTCCACAAATCGCAATAGAGAATGGTCTTGAACTGGTTCTGTGGGGTGAGAATCCGGGACTTCAACTTGGCGCCCTAGAAACTCTGGGAAAAGAAGGATGGGATGGAAATTCCCTTAGAAACATGAATACTTTGGCTGGTATGAATGAACAATGGTTACTCGGCCAAAATATTGATGAATCTCATATCGGTCCTTATCTATTTCCAAGTAAATCTGAATTTGAGAAACACAATCTCCAAGTTGTTTTCTTGGGGTGGGCTATGGGTAATTGGGGTCTACTTGAAAATGGTCTAATGTCGGGTTTAGTCGGACTTCAAGGTCGAAGAGACTCGGCAACAAATACATCTGATTTGATTTATTTGACGTCTTTGGACGAAGATTGGGTAATTCTTAACCAAATGATTAAGTACTATAAATATGGATTTGGACGTGCAACCGACTATGTAAATGAATGGATTAGAACCGGACGGATAACGAGATCTGAAGGCATTCCGTTGGTTCAAAAATTTGATGGGGTTTGTGCTGATCGTTACATCGAATCGTTTTCCAGTTTTATTGGGATAACCACTCGTGAATTTTGGTTAACCGTGAGGAAGTTTTCAAATGCAAACCTTTTTGATTTAAGTGGCCATGGGCGCCCTAAACCCCTATTTAATGTGGGGCAATTATGAAAACAGCGGTTGTGGTTGACTATGGGGCGGGTAACGTTGGATCGATATCAAATTTTCTCAGAAATTTTGATTTTAAGGTTAAAATTTCGAGTGCGGCCAAGTGCATAATGGATGCAGATTTGGTTGTGCTGCCTGGTGTAGGATCATTTGGACCTGCTAAATTAAGTCTAGATTTCATTCAAGCATGCCAATCAATCCTTAATAGAGCCAGTGCTGGGAAACCAATTCTCGGAATCTGTCTTGGGTTTCAGCTAATGACAATGTCCTCTCAGGAGTCAGAAGGTACTTCTGGGTTAGGCTTATTTCATGCCACAACGAGAAGACTGATGGATGGCCCCGTAATCGGTTGGGCCGAAACCTTTCCCAGCAATGCATCAATCACCCCTAATGGATCGTATTACTTCAATCATTCCTTCGGTGTTTTTGAGACATCAGATTTTGATGTTTACACTCTTTCTGGGAGCGAGCCCTACATCGCATACGCGCGAAAAAATAAAATGGTAGGAACTCAATTCCATCCTGAAAAGAGTCAGCAGGCTGGCATTGATTTTTTCGTGACACTTTTGAATGATTGTTGGCAGGAGCTTAAATGAAAAAGCTCGCGGCGACGGTTCTAGTAAAAGACGGGATTGTTGTAAACTCGTTGAGCTTTCGCAATTATAGGCCAATTGGTTCTGTTGACCAGATTATTACAAGATTGCAGGAGTGGGAGGTCGACGAAATTACTGTTTTGAATCTTTCTCATTCAAGCAATCCATTGAGGGATTTCAATCAAACATTTTCGGAATCTCTACTAAGTGGAATCAACACACCAATCGCTTATGGTGGCGGGATCACAAGTAAGTCAGATGCAGAATCCATCATTGCTGCGGGATCTGAAAGAGTGGTTCTTTCGGCATTTCATTGGACTGCAGAGAAATCAAGGGAAATTTCGGTTAACCTGGGCGATCAAGCCGTTCTCATCCATGTACCCCTTGTTCAGCGAGGGGGTGTTTTTTTAGTGGGAAATACACCTTCAACTTTTCAAGATTTTCTGGCCCATATACCCGGGGATTGGGGGGGCGAGTTATTCATTAAGGATCAAAACATGGATGGAAATACATCCCGGGTAGAATTCTTCAAGAGGGTATCGACCTTCACCAATAATCTAACTTCCCCTATTCTCGCTGGGGGAGGGATATCTAGCTTAAAGGAAGTTGAGGCGCTTCTGCAATTACCCTTTATCAAGGGCGTTGCTATCGGTAACTGGCTCAATAGAGAGGAATTGATTATTCCCCGAATTAAACATGGGATTGGAACATCTATACGCTTGCGAGATCTTATGGGGTTTGTAAAATGATAGTGAGATGCAGCGAGTGTTTATACTGGTCAAATCATCCCCTCGGAATCACTTTTGATGCACAGGGAGTCTGTTCTGGCTGCCAAGTACATAGAGAAAAAAATCAGCTTAATTGGAGACAAAGGCAGGCTGAATTAAAAACTATTTTTGATTCTCAGAGGCAGCAGTCCAGATATGACTGCATTATTCCTGTTACCGGTGGTCAAGATTCTTTTTTTACTGTGCATTATGCAGTTCACATCCTCGGTCTAAACCCATTATTAGTTAACTTTAACCGAACATTCAACAGCAAGGAAGGAATTCGCAATCTTGCCAAGCTTCGGACCGAGTTCGATGTAGATTTTCGTCAATACAGTATTAACCCAAAGGTAACAAAGGCTGTTATGGCTTGCACTCTTACTAATCTAGGCTCATTGAATTGGTTATGGATAGCCGGGCAAACATCACTTCCGGTTCGAATAGCAGTCCAATTGGAAATTCCCTTTATTTTATGGGGGGCGCACCAAGGTCTTGAGCAAGTTGGAATGTACTCTCACCTTGAGAATGTAGAAATGACGAGGCGATATCGCCGCGAACATGACTTAATGGGGTACGATGAAACGGGTATTTTTGAGTTTGATCCCAACTTTAGTGAAGAAGATATAGCATCTGTTTCTTATCCCACAGATCAGGAATTAATTAATTCAGGAGTTAGAGGAATTTACTTAGGCAATTATGTACGTTGGGATCCCACGGCACAACATACACTTATGTCAAAACTTTACGGCTATGAGGGCAGAAGGGCGATTAGGGGATATTCTAAGTTCGATAATCCAGATTGCCCAGTGTATTTCGGGGTCCAAGACTTGTTAAAGCAAGCGAAGTTTGGTTACTCGAAGGCCACAGATCAGCTCACCAGAGAAATTCGACACGGTCGAATTTCGAGAGCAAAGGCCTTGAAGGTCGAAAGACAACTTTTATCCGCAAATCCCGAAGGTGTGCGCGATTTTGCTGACTGGATGGGAATTTCCCTCGCTACAGTGAATACCTTACTCCTACAACATTCCCCCGACTTCGCAATTAAGGTTCTCGAGGATGATTGGCGTAATAAAAAGTTTAATATTCCGATAAAAGAAAAAATCTCAGCTTTGTTAAGAAGTAAGGAATCAATCGATCACGACTTTCAAAGCATCGGTAAGGGAATCTAATTGGGTTCAATTAATTTACGTGCTTTAAATAACGTGACTGCCAATTCCAGGTCTTCGGGAGTATCAATGTCTATATACTCGTAAGGCTTACAAATTAATCCTTTGGAATCTTTACCGAAGATTGATACTTTTCTCTCCCATGCTTCTCTTCTTCCCCAATAAAATTGGCCTGTGTCATGATAGGTGGGACGTAAATCCTGAGTTCTCATCAATACATTCTGTGGATCAATCATGTTAACCCCTCCGTCTTCTTCTAGGAGTAGACCACGTTGAATTGGGGGTAAGTACTCCTGGACAGGAAAAACATAAGAGCTTCCAGTTTCAAGCAACATTTTGTAGCCAAGAATCAAATGCGATGGCCGCACAAAGATAGATGAGGGGTATATGCAACAAATATATTCAGGAATTGAGGCACCTAACCAATCTGTAGATAAAGCATCTGCCATTACATCGTAAGTGTTTGCGAAATCATCACTTAATTCCTTGCTCCGAAGCCTTGGAACGAGCGCTCCAAATCTTTGTGAAATTTCGGATATCTCTTCGTCATCAGTTGACACAATTACACTCGAAAATATTTCTGACTGAATCGCTGTCAAAACTGCTCTAGCAACCATGGGAATTCCATCTACCATCTGAATGTTCTTTCGGGGAATTCGTTTACTTCCACCGCGTGCTGGAATGATTGCAATAGGTTTCATTCTAAAAGCTCTGCTCCCATGGGGGTTCCAGCTTCGTAATTCTCTTTGTATCTTCTCCCAAGCCAGGCCTCAAGATATTTTGGTGGCGCTCCCTCTCCAGGACGTATGGCACGTAAGTTTTCTTGTGTAACTTTATCTCCAGCTTTCACATCTTTAACAATGAATAGCGATCGCCGGAGTCGTCTAGATTCATATTCTGAGGGTTGGATTTCCCATTCACGGCTACCTAGAGCCATTTGGGCAGCATTTCCTTCGGCGACCAACATTTCGAATTCGCGGGGCTCCATAGAAAATGCACCGTCCACAGCTCCAGAACCTCGATCTAAAGTTATATGCTTTTCGATGGCCGTGGCGCCCAAAGCGACAGCCGCGATAGATACTCCAATACCAAGAGTGTGGTCAGACAATCCAACTTTGACTTCGAATTTCTCCCGCAATAGGTCCATTCTTCTGAGATTGGCATCCATCGGTTTGGCTGGATAAGAACTCGTACATACCAAAAGAGTTAAGTCGCTATTTCCTGTTGCTCTAAAAGTGGTCACAAGATCATCTATTTCATCTAATTCTGTTGCACCTGTTGAGATGATCGTTGGTTTCCCAGTTTCACCAACAAGGCGAATTAGCTGAAGATCTGAGGTTTCCAATGATGCAATCTTGTACATCTGAACATCCAGTGCTTCTAGGAATTCGACCGCCGTGGGATCAAAAGGGGAACTGAAAGGGATAACTCCCCGAGAGCGGCAATGATCAAATAGCTCTGCGTGCCACTCCCATGGCGTCATAGCCTCTTCATATAGGCTATAAAGCGTTCTTCCTCCCCAAAGGTCGTGATCCGATACAACCGAAAATTTATCAAGATTTAGAGTCATCGTTTCGGGCGTATATGTTTGAAATTTTACAGACGTTGCTCCCGCGGTAGCGGCTGCGTCGACGAGAGCATGTGCCTTGTCAAGAGATCCTGCGTGATTTCCAGATACTTCGGCGATGAAATTAATCTTGGTGCTTATCACTTATTTCCCCATCTAGTAAATTCTTTTCTAATATCAACAAATTTTTACTTCTATTTTTTATTCTTCGCACTGGAGATCCCATGTAAATACCCCAAGGCTCAGTTGACTTGTTGACCAAAGAATTCGCACCTATTGCACATCCTTCCCCGATGTTCACGTTAGGGAATACAATCGAATTGGTTCCTAATATTACATGTCTTCCTATCCTGATCTTTCCGTGACTTATTCTTTTAAATTCCCTCGGCACAGTAGGATTGGTCATGGATTCACCTGAATAATCGTCAGATGATGAAAATAATCTACAGCCAAATGCAAGACCTGCAAAATCTTGAATCTCAATTTCCTGCTCACTGGCCACAATCGAATTCATTACAGCGATGTGGACATTCCTTCCGATAGTTACCCATCCTGATAATGCGCAGAAGTCATCCACTCTTGAGTTATCACCTATCGACATCAAGTGAGGCTTGTCAAAGCTAGCCAGAGAGCTTAACTTTACATTAACGCCGATATACTTAAAATTTAAAGCGTTGATTTCCCGTGGATTCATGAAAGGCATTTACAATTCGCTTTCGATTGAGATAACTAGTTTCTCAAAATATTCTTCGGTCCACTGGCTTTCGGAGACCCACATGGGGAGTGAAATTTCTGACTTATAGAATTGTTCACTGTTGGTGAGGGGCAAATCTTTTCTTACGGATTTTCCAAAGACGGGGTGCCAGTGAGCCGGGATATAGTTTACTTGCACCCCAAAACCATCCATTCGTAATCTTTCAAATATTGCTTTTCTTTTTTCTATCGGCACTCTGATTGGGTAGAGGTGCCACATCGGATTGCTATCCGCTAGCCTCCGAGGTAATTTAATACTCGAAATGCCAGATAACGCTAATCCATAATTATCAAAAAGCTCGTCTCTCTTGGCCTTAAAGTAATCTATCCTACTTATTTGTGAAATGCCTAGAGAGCACAGAATGTCTGAAAGGCGATAGTTAAGTCCAAATTCATGCACTTCTTGATGCCAATCACCTTCCGTTTTGATTAGAAACTCATCTTTATCACGAATCAAGCCTTGTCTTGAAAATCGGCGTGCCTTTTGGAGCAGATTCGGATGAATCGATGCAACAGCTCCACCCTCTGCTGTTGTCATATTTTTAGTTGGGAAGAATGAGAAAGTGGTTAAATCGGCTATTGAACCGACTGGTCGGTTTTTGTAAATGCTTCCAATTGAATGCGCCGCATCCTCAATTAAAAATATGCCGTGCTTATTGGCAATAACTCTTAATTCATCAAGGCATGCGGGGTGTCCAGCAAAATCAACTGCAACAATTGCCTTAGTCCGAGAAGTAATTGCCGCCTCTACAGCGCTGGGATCTATATTTCCTGTGTCTAGCTGGATATCTACAAAAACAATTTTGGCACCGAGAAGAGCAGCTGTAGCCTGAGTGGCAATAAATGTTATCGGCGGAGTGATGATTTCATCACCAGGTCCAATTCCAAGGGCAGCATATGCACAATGAAGTGCTGCCGTTCCGGAAGAAACAACTACACATGGTGCGCCTACAACTTGTTCAATTTCCCGCTCGAATAGTTCAACTTGTGGCCCGGTAGTCAGAAAATCACTTTTTAGGGCACTGATGACAGCTGCAATATCATCGTCATTAATTGACTGTCGTCCATAAGGAATCATTCTAATTTAGATTTCTTTAAGAAAAAATTGAATATCTTCTCGTGACATCCATAAGTCGTTGGTGTTGGATTGATAAGCAACACCCTCTTCCATCAATGTCCCCTCTGGTAATTTAAATCCCCATTCAGCCACAACGGGAGTAACCACGTATCGGTCTTTCATGAGATAAGTTCTACGACTATCATCAGCAGAAATCATTTCTTCATGCAGTTTTTCACCTGGTCGCATTCCTATTTCGAAAAGTGGCGCATCCGCTGCAACCGCAGATGCAAGATCAACAATTCGCATGCTTGGAATTCTAGGTACGTACAACTCTCCCCCACGCATTATATCCAGTGATTCAATCACAAATTGAACTGCTTGTTCGAGGCTAATCCAGAATCTTGTCATTCTCAAGTCTGTAATCGGAAGCGCGTGACCAGCCTCGGCCAAAGATTTCCAATACGGGATGACTGAGCCACGACTTCCCATAACGTTTCCATACCTAACGACAGAAAATACTGTTCCATAACTGTAACTATAGTTATTAGCCGCCACAAATAATTTATCCGCAGTCAATTTTGTCGCACCATACAGGTTAATGGGAGATGATGCCTTATCTGTTGAAAGAGCAACTACCTTTTTGACGCCAGCTTCGATTGAAGCGTCAATCACATTTTGGCTCCCAAGCACATTAGTTTTGATGAACTCCATCGGATTGTATTCACCCGTGTCCACCTGCTTTAACGCCGCTGCGTGAATCACGAAATCAACATTATGTAAGGCACGCCTTAGTCTGTCTGCATCTCGGATGTCTCCGATAAACCAACGTAGGCGCTCGTCCTCCCCAATTTCATTTCGCAGATTGTGTTGTTTAAGTTCATCACGAGAATAAATTGCCATTCTTCGGACCTTAGAACTCTTCAGCAAGTAATTAATTAGCGCTTTACCTAAAGAACCAGTTCCTCCAGTAATCAAGACTGAAGCGTTGTCTAACTGAGACATAAATTCCCCCGGGGCGGTTCAAAGCTTGTGAAATATCGAATACAGCATACCCTTGTTTCCCATGAGAATCATTTTTCGTGCAGACGCTTCACGGAAAATTGGTGCTGGTCATGTGATGAGGTCATCCGTCTTAGCCGAGGAAGCGATTCAAAGAGGCTATGAATGTATTTTCGTAGGAAGCGTCACTGGGCTTAGTTGGGTTTCAGGGCATATCAATGCACTTGGTTTTGCTCAAATAATTGAAGATGAAAATCTATTTGTACCTAAAATCGAATCAGATGTTCTGATCATCGATTCTTACTCAATTCCAATTTCTGACTCATTCATTGTCAAGAGTAATTGGAAGCTCGTATTGAGTATTTGTGACGAATCTACACCTAGGTATGAATCTGATATCGAGCTTAGGCCGGGACTAGCGAGAATCCTAGGGAGCGACAACGGTAAATTAGTGTTGTCTGGTCCAGAGTATATTTTGGTTCGTAAGGGTATCGAGAAGAATAGGGTAAGAACAAATACGACAGAAGCCCTCAAGGTACTGATCATGGGTGGGGGTTCAGATCCATTTGGATTCGTTCCTTCAATTACAAAATTTTTAAGTTCTTTACAATTGAAATTGGAAGTTCATTTATTTTCAAACACTGAAATCTCTGAGAAATCTACGATGACTTTGATTAATCATCAAGTTGGTTCCGAGCTAGATAGGGTTGCGGGTGAGGTTGACGTCGTGTTCTGTACAGCGAGCACCTCTAGTCTCGAGTTCATTGCTAGAGAAATTCCAACAGGTGTTGTATGTTCGATAGACAATCAAAACGACTATTACGCTCAGTTGGGGGAGCTCGGCTTCGCCGCACAACTTGGATATTTAGGTTTAGACGGAAAGTGGGTCTTCAATTTGCAAGAAATACGAGCACTTTTAGAAAACCGAGAGAGACGAGATACCTTGGCGAAGGCAACTCACATGTTGATTGATTTACATGGGGCTGCTCGAGTCATAGATATCCTAGAGCTGATGTCAGTTTTAAGCAGCAATTAGTTTAGAATAACAACACCTTTGGGGGTTGAGAGATAAACCGCAACTATTCCTGATTGATCTTCATTTTCTACTGGGTTAACCCATTCGATGCTAACGTCCGCTAGAGATTCGAAGATTTCTTCTCTAAACCAAGAATCTTCCAATTGGTTATCGTCTGCAATTACTATTTTTTCAATTTCAGCTTGCGGAGTCCCGTCTTGTGACGGATGATCAGTTGATAGCCACTGAATAAAGAATGGGAACTCACGAGAATCTGCGATTTCCTTGACGCCGATTTGCTTCCACTTTAAATCAGAACCGTTTGGGCGAGTGCGATGCCCTTCGATTGCTTCCCGGCCAAACTTGGTTTCAATTGGCGAAATATCCTTTGTGCTAAATACCCAGGTAAACCACCCGCCGCCCTCGTTAGCCTTCTTGGATACAGCCTTGCCCCAAGGGGTTTGTTCTGTGGCTGGGTGATCAAGTGGGCATACCACTTCGATGTACTGGCCATTTTTCAATGAAGCAGTGAAATTTCGTGTACCAAATCGAGGGTGGATGCCACCATCTACGAAAGTGCTGCCCAAGCGGGAACCTAGGCGTTGTACCGTGTCAGCAAGTTGATCATGGGAAGTCACATAAGAAACATGGTCTAGACGCATGGTGGAATTCTGCCGTATAGCAAGGGGTGCTCCTGACCACCCTCAAGGGCTGGTTTAGATTTTTATTTACGCGCTAATTGGCACATCAGCGCTTCGCAGGCAACTAGCGGGGCGGCATTGTGCCCAAGGTTACTGCGGGCTTCCATTAGTGCGTTGATCTTGAGGATAGTCGAATGCTCTGGGTGAAATGAAGCGTAGCTTTCAATTTCTTCACGCATATCCGTATTGATCATCGATTCTGTATTGCCGGATTGCACCATCATCACATCACGGTAGAAGGTGGCGATATCAAGAAGTGCGCCATCGATGGAGTCGCGAACCATTCGGGTCGAGCGAGACTTCTGCTCCTTTTCAAGTTCTTTCACGGCTTTAGCTCCACCTGATGCCATGCCCCGACCCGTAGCCCCTTTGCCATAAGCCTCTTGGAGTTTTTCAATTTCTTTTTCATCGCGCTCATCTGATGATGAATAGGCTTCAGCGGTCGCAATATCTACAAGGGTTTGCGCTGCTTGAAATGCTCCCGCTAGGGAGCCTAATTGCATTGGTAATTGCATAATGAGCTTGCGATTACTGCGCACTGACTCATCGGTAGCCAAATACTTTGCACGCCCAATATGTCCTTGGCTTACTCGTGCTGCAAAGTCAGCCATTCCCGGTGCAATGTTGTCACGGTTGATTAAGACTTTAGTAACGGCCTCGAGAGATGGTGTGTGAAGTTGAAGGTGGCGGCAACGTGAGCGAATTGTTGGCAACACATCATGAAGTGTGGGAGCGCAGAGCAACCAAACGGTTCTCGCTCCTGGTTCTTCGATAGCTTTAAGTAGAGCGTTAGCTGCTGATTCAGTAAGTCGATCCGCATCTTCCATGACAACTACTCGCCAACCACCCATGGAAGGTGCCCAGGCAAAGCGAGTGAGAAGTTCCCGCACTTCTTCCACTTTGATTGATAAACCTTCGGTGCGAATTATTTCAACATCGGGATGTCCACTAGTTTTGGCTGCTTGGCAGTCCGAGCAGTTGCCACAGCCACTGTTAGTGCAGATCAGCGCTTGTGCAAAGGCGACTGCAGCTGAAGAGCGACCTGAACCTGGAGGACCCGTGAAGACCCAGGCATGCGTCATTTCCTGTGATTCTTCGCTTGTGCGAGAGGCGACAACAGCGCCTTCCAGTATCTCAATTATGTGTTCTTGACCTACAAGGTCATCAAATACTGAAGTCATCTACTCTAGCTTCCATTTTCGTTCTGGAGTGTCACTATCAAGTATTTCAAGGTCGAAATCAACCATTGCTTTAATCATTACTTGAAAGGTGGTTGTCGGTGCCCAACCCAAAGTTTTGTGGGCCTTCGTTGCATCACCTACGACAGAAATGACATCTGCAGGCCGAGAAAGTGATGGGTCTATCTGTAGGAAATTCTCCCATTCTAGGATATCAATACAAGCAAACGCTGTTCTAACAAATTCCCTCAGCGTGTGCGATCTTCCTGTAGCTAAGATGAAATCATCTGGGCTGCTGTGATTAAGTATCGAAATCATTCCATCTACATAATCAGGTGCCCATCCCCAATCTCGGGAAATATCAAGATTTCCCAGCGTTATTGAATCAGCCTTACCTCGGGCGATTTTTGCGACACCACTTGTGATCTTTCGGGTTACAAATTTTAAGTCTCGCAATGGTGACTCGTGGTTGAAAAGAATCCCAGTTGATGCAAATTGGCCAAAAGATTCACGGTAGTTCACTACCAGGTGGTGTGCCGCGACTTTGCTGACTCCATATGGAGATCTTGGGTGAAGTAAGGTTTCTTCTGTTTGAGGGTAACTCTTTGGAAGTCCAAACATTTCACTACTTGAAGCATGATAGAAACGAGTAGAATGCATTCTTAGCGCATTAAGCGCATTAAGCCAATTAAGCGTATAAAAAATATTGGTTTGAAGCGTAATTTCTGAGTCACTCCATGAATTTGCTACCGAACTCTTTGCGCTGAGGTGGTAAATCTGTTCTGGCTGAGCTCTTTCGAGGAATTCAACCACTGTCTTTAGTACAGAAGAATCCAGTATTTCGACTTGAATACCTGGGTTGTAAAGCCGCAGAAAAGTCTTCTGCTCTTCATTTCTGACAATACCAATCACATGATGGCCAGCATTTGCGAGCTTTAATCCGAGAATCAGTCCGTCTTGGCCCGCAGCCCCGGTTATAACAATTCTTTTTGGGGTAGTCATTTACTTTCTAAAGCTTTTCTTCTTAACGTTTTCTACATTGCGCTTGAGTGAAGGCAATTTAGATACGCGAGCGATGATTTGTGTGTGAATCTCTTCGACTGATTGAGTGCCATCGACTGCGAAGTAACGCTCCGGATCCATCATGGCAATTTGTAAGAACTCTTGACGGACTCGTTCGTGGAATTCAGTGGGTTCTGCTTCTAGGCGATCACGAGATTGAAGACGACCGAGTCCAACTTCTGCGGGGACATCGATAAGAATTGTGAGAGTTGGATACAAACTTTCTGTTGCCCAACGCGAGATTCGCGCAACTTCACTTGGATTAAGTACACGGCCTGCGCCTTGGTAGGCAGCAGATGAATCGAAGTAGCGATCAGAGATAACAACTTTTCCTTCTGCAAGTCCTGGACGAATAACAGAGAAGACATGGTGCGCACGGTCTGCTGCATAGAGAAGTGCTTCAGCACGTGGACTGATGACTCCTGTTTCATGGCCAAGAAGAATCTTACGTAAATCTTTTCCAAGTTCTGTTCCACCGGGTTCGCGAGAGAGAACAACGGTTTCACCTTCTTGTTCAAGCCACTTGGCAAGAAGCTGTGATTGTGTTGATTTGCCGGTTCCTTCTCCGCCTTCGAAAGCAATGAAGATTCCCTGTGTTGGGACTCCGGTGATTGCACCGAGTTCACCTTGAAGGGCTGAGAGGATGTCAGACCAGAGAGAAACGTTAGGACGATCCTTCATCTGGTGATACGAAATGGAACCAATGAGAGCTGCGATAAGACCTGCAAGAAGCATGGTGATCTGTGCTCCGTTGTAGTCGAGTGCAACGTTCTGGAATTCGTAGTGGTGTTCACCGATTGTGGCGGCGATGATCGGTGCGATTGCAAGGACAGCAACCAAAGTAATGCGGATCAGTGATTGCACGAAGGCAAAGGTGCGCCCGCGGACATCATCGTGGACTTCCATTCCGAGCATGGTGAAGCCTGTAACCCAGGCGATTCCGCTGAAAGCTCCGAGGATTGCGACGATAACAACAGAGAGAACTAAGTTAGAGATCAGTGCAAGGAGTACGAGGAATACACCTGAGGTTGTAAGGGATGCACCGAATAAACGACGTCGCGAGAACTGAGCAAATATCTTGGGACCAAATGCAATACCGAATGCAAGACCGGTGAAGACAGAACCAAAGAGGACACCGTATGCGGCATCTCCACCACCGAGGTCTCCTACGAATGTGCGGGCAAGGCCGATAACCGCACCAGCTGCAGAGAATGCACCCACCATTCCGATGATGAGGCCGCGAATGATTTTAGATTCAGAGACGGTTTTCCAACCTTGGATAAGTGATTGGCCAACGTTCTCATCTTTATTCGTTTTAGATGCTGCACCTTTTGGAATTTCCTTGAGACCGCGAATTGTCCATGCGGCGAAGAGGAACGAGAGTGCGTTGATATATAGAGCGATGTCTACAGAGTTGCTTGGGAGAAGTGGGCTGACTGCTGCGATTGCACCTGAAAGAAGTGTGAGGAGTGAGAAGAGAATTGCGGCAACGGGTGCTGTGCCATAGGCCGCAAGGAGTGAAACTTGGTTTGCGTTCTCTAACTCGTCGCGTGGAACAAGGTTGGGTACTGATGCTTCCTTTGCAGGTGACCAGAAGAGAGTGAGGCATTCGACCAAGATCATTGCGGTGTAGAGCCAGAAGTATGTGTGAACGATTGGGATAGAGATATAGAGAGCTGCGCGCATGATGTCAACTGAGACCATGAGGCGGCGGCGATCGAAGCGATCGGCGATTACACCTGCGATGGGGCCGAGAAAGACTGCGGGAAGAAGGCGAGCGATAAAGACACCTGCGATTGCGAAGTTTGCAGTTGCGTAAGAGCCGCCAGAAAGTTGTTGTGCGAGCGCCGTAGTTGCAAGAAGGCCGAGCCAATCACCAAGGGATGAGAAGAGCATCGAGTTCCAGAGCTTGCGAAAGGCTGGGATTGCCAAGACGCTGCGGCGCGCATCCGGTGCGGGAGCAGCGGGGGTTGGCAGGCTTGCGGGCATGGGCCGAGTCTATCGGGCAGATTTTGTCGGTCCAGGTGCAACCTGGGATTTTTCATCTACTGCTATCGCTTCACACGCGTTTAATCCCATGGTGGATTGTCACGCACGGAACCAGAGAGAGACATGTGAGCCTAATTGGTCGAAGTTTACTTTTGTGTTGCCAAATATACATCAAGTCGGGGCCACCTTGTTTAAGGGCTCATGTTCAGGAATATTCTCGTCGTATGAGTGCTGGCTCGATTTTTGGCTAACGAGACTATGTCGGTGGCATTAGAAAAGTTCGATAGTCAATCAATCAAGAAGCTTCCGATATCATTTAGTCTAATCGGGAGAAAAAGGTGTGTCGATGAAAGCAGTCATACTTGCTGGTGGTTTTGGCACGCGGATTTCCGAGGAAACTCATTTGAGGCCAAAACCTATGGTTGAAGTTGGTGGGATGCCAATTATTTGGCACATTATGAAGCATTACTCTCAACACGGAATAAATGATTTTGTGATCTGTCTTGGGTACAAGGGCTACATGATTAAAGAATTCTTCTCAAACTATTCCTTGCACAGTTCCGATGTAACCCTCGACTTAGCATCCGGAAAAGCCTTGATTCATGCAAACAACTCCGAACCGTGGACGATAACACTCGTTGATACTGGGGATGACTCCCAGACGGGTAGAAGGTTGCAAAAAGTAACTAACTATGTCGAAGGTGAGGATTTTTGCTTTACATATGGCGATGGTGTTTCAAATGTAGATCTTTCAAACTTGATAAATGTGCACCAAGTCTCAGGTAACATCGTAACGATGACTGCTATCAGGCCGCCAAGTCGCTACGGTGCTATCAAGTTGGAGAATGACAAGGTTGTTCATTTTTCCGAAAAACCAAAATCGGGTGAAGAGTATATAAATGGTGGTTTTTTTGTAGTCTCTCCATCCGCTTTGCACTATCTAACTTCTGATAATCAAAGTTGGGAAGCGGATGTTCTGCCGAAAATGGCGGAAGCAGGGGGCCTGGGCGCATTTAAACACGACGGTTTCTGGCAATCGATGGACACGTTAAGAGATAGAAATTTGTTGGAAGAGCTCTGGAGACAACCAAATCCGCCTTGGAAAACTTGGGACTAGTTTGGTGATTAATCAGAATTTTTGGAGTGGGAAAAGAGTTTTACTCACTGGTCATACAGGCTTCAAAGGCTCCTGGATGGGCATCCTTCTCAATATGCTCGGTGCGGAAGTTACAGGACTTTCTTTGCCTGCTGTTGGGTTACAAAATCTCTACTTTGAATTACCAAAAGCTATCTGGTCAAAAGAGTTCATGGTTGATATTCGAGATGGACATAACTTAAAAAATTCCGTGGTGGCGGCTAACCCAGAAATCATTCTTCACTTTGCGGCTCAGGCATCTGTGTTGGAGTCATACCGAGATCCAATTTCGACTTGGCAGACAAATGTTGATGGTACGCAAAATCTCTTAGAAGCTTTAGGTGCGTTGAAAGGACCGGTATCTGCATTATTCGTAACCACAGATAAGGTTTATAGGAATAATGATGAGGGAGGAGATTTTAGAGAATCTGATCCTCTGGGTGGAATTGACCCTTACAGTTCAAGTAAAGCGGCCGCAGAACTTGTGATTCATTCTTATTCGAAGGGGATTTACGTAACTAGACCCGAAATCAAAATTTGCTCGGCGAGAGCTGGGAATGTAATCGGTGGTGGTGATTGGCTAGAGAATAGAATCGTTCCCGATATCGTTCGCGCCGCTAAATCGGGAGAGCAATTAATTGTGAGGAATCCTGATTCGATTCGCCCTTGGCAACACGTATCTGACCCACTGTTTGGATACCTGGCTCTTGCCGAGCAACTCTCAGAGTCGACCGGCGATGATTTTCAAAGACCATTTAATTTTGGACCAGAAGCAGGAAAAAATAGAACTGTCTTGGATTTGATTCACGCAATGAAGAACTATTTTGAGTTCGAATATCGGATTGAAAGTAATGAGCAATTCCATGAGGCAAAGACTTTGGGTCTGGATATCACACAAGCAAAACAGATGTTGTCCTGGCACCCTCTTCTGAGTTTCGATTTGACCATGGGGTTAACCGGTAGTTGGTATGCAGATTACAGGCCAGGCAATGGTTATGAAATTACAACAAATCAGCTAAAGGGAATTCTTAGTCGTGCACGTTGAGCTAGAGATACCGGGGGTTCACCTTTTTTCATACCCTAGAAATATGGATGAACGCGGGCATTTTGAACGAGTCTACGATGAGGCAGACTTAATAGTTCTGGGCTTGAATACAAATTGGCCCCAACATAATTCAAGTTTTAATAAAAAAGCGGGAACTATCCGGGGCTTGCATTATCAGCTGGAACCGGCAATTGAAGATAAATTTGTGAAGTGCACCTCTGGCGCGATGTATGAAGTACTAATTGATTTGCGGCCTGGATCCAGCCATTACTTAAAGTGGATATCACTAAACCTCTCAGCAGTAGAGCCAAAGGGCCTATACATACCGGGCGGTGTGGCACATGGATTTCAAACACTTGAAGTTGGAACCACCGTGAGCTATCTCAACTCCATAAACTACGACCCTTCTGGACAAGCAGGAGTAAACCCAGTGAGTTCGTCTATAGATTTCGAATGGCCATTAGAATGTGCCGCCATCTCTGAGCGTGATTTATCTTTACCAAGAATATGAAATGAGAAGATTGTCGTGAAATGCAGAAACTGCGGGAGTTCGCTCAGTCTTGAATTGATTGATTTGGGTTTTTCCCCACCATCTAACGCCTACCTATCACCCGAGGATTTGAATAAGGTTGAAGTCTGGGTTCCTCTGAAAGTACTTGTGTGCCAAGTTTGTTGGCTTGTCCAAACCCTTGATTTTCATGGTGAGTCAGATGTTTTTACGGAAAACTACGCCTACTTTTCTAGCACTTCGACTTCCTGGGTTGAGCATGCTCGAATATTTGTCGAAAATTCTGTTGCCGAATTGGGTTTGGGAGCAGACTCATTTGTTATTGAAGTGGCTTCCAATGATGGTTACTTACTTCAACATTTCAAGGATAAGGGCATTCCAAACCTCGGAATTGAACCGACTCGAAGCACTGCTCAGGCGGCTATCTCGAAGGGAATTGAGACTATTGTCGAGTTTCTTAATCCTGAGGTAGCTTCAAATGTGATTGCCACTCGAGGGAAAGCTGATTTAGTAATTGGTAATAATGTTTTTGCGCACGTTCCGGATATTCGTGGATTTACAGATTCTTTAGCGCTCTTGTTGTCAGAAGAGGGTACCTTAGTCTTGGAGTTCCCGCTTTTGTTGAAACTTCTTCAAGAAAATTCGTTCGACACAATTTACCATGAACACTTTTCATATCTCTCACTGCACTCATGCTTGGATGTACTTTCCAGATCTGATTTACGAATTTGGAGAGTCGAGGAGCTAACGACGCATGGTGGTAGTTTACGGGTCTATGCGTCTCACGTTACGAATTGTAGAGTTATTGAAGATTCTGTAAACAAATTACTTGAGGTTGAGAGGGAATTTGGAATCAATTCGGCTGCGGCTTACACCAATCTGGCTGATGCTGCAAACAATTTAAGGGATAAAGTTCTTGATTTCTTAATTGCTTGCCGCAGAAATAATTTAAAGGTCGCTGCATATGGTGCTGCTGCGAAGGGAAATACACTACTTAACTTCGCTGGTGTTAAGCCCAATTTGATTCAAATGGTTTGTGACTCTGCACCTTCTAAGCAAGGAAAATACTTACCTGGGTCGCACATTCCAATTGTGAGCATGGACGAACTGAATGAGTATTGCCCTGATGTTGTGGTCATACTGCCTTGGAATCTCAGCGTAGAGATCCTCACTCTTTTAAGAGCAAACCTGGATGTACGACCAAAGGTTGTTAGGTTTTCCCCATCCTTTCGAGAGCTCTAGTGGTTGGAAAACTTAGGCGCCCAACCGGAACTCACCAAATCATTAGTGTCTGCCATGCCTTGATAAGAGATTCGCTTTTCTTTCGAGCTTCCCTTGATTATCTCTAAATTCGGAAACAGTGAGGCAAGGAAACTTGAAACCTCTACGGTTTTGCCGGTGCCAATTTCTACTACCCCTCTGAAGTTAGCTACCAAGGAGTGGACTAATGCACTTGCTGCGTCGCGGACTTCAATAAAATCATGCTTGTCGTCAGGGGTCCCAAGAGTAAGAGAAACTTTGGATTCGATAGCTTCAGCAGCCTTTTTCAAAACAGCTGGTTTGCCATGTTCCGCTGAATAGACATAATGTAGTTGAAACCAAACCCATTCATTAACAGGAGACTGTGAATCCAGGTAACTTCTAATCTCTGATTTACAAGTAGTGTAGACATCTTTGTCGATTATTAGCTTTTCAAGACAAGTCCCCAGGCCAGCAAATACAATGTGGTGTTTTTTGCAAATTTCCACAATTGCTTGGGTAATCTTCACCCATTCATAGTTTTCAGGTGAACTTCTGTAGTCAGTGTTGCTTGTTGAATACCATGCTGTTTGAACTAAAATTATCCTTTTCCCAGAATTGGAATTCCTTAATTCTTGGATGAGTGAATCTAGTTTTTTTTCATCTCCTTCCCACCTAGGGATTTCAAAACATGGTATTCCAGCTTCAGAACAGGATTGAGCAACATGGCTTCCAATAAACCCATTTGAGCCAATGAGGGCAATCACTAAATCATGCATTTTTTCCTTTCTCGATCCGCAACGACCTACTTGCGAAATCTTGAGTGGCACTTAATGCAAGACGCGCTTCTAGCGCCTTTTTTGTGCGAGTTCTCAAGTTGAAAATCTTAATTGCTCATTTCCAGGGTTACGACTGAAAAGACAGATACGGGACTACTGGCATGAATGATTTCATCGGGGTCATGGCTGCCGATGCATCCAGCACCTTTCGATAGCAACCTTGCTTGTTGGGTCATAGGACTGAGTCTATCGGGGGCTCTGGAAGGCCTATCAGAGTCGAAGGTGGGCTGATTTCCGTTGGTTATGGCAAGTTGTTAGCGGTTACCAACTGATTCTGGGGTTACCATTTCACATGCTCAGAAAATTCCAAGTCAACCGCAAGTTCTGGGTTGCTTTCGGACTCCTTGCAATCTCCTTAAGAATTTTTACGGGAGCCCCAGAAGCTCAGGTTAGTTTCTCATCTCTTCTTGTTGATCAAAAGATTGGCCAAGCGCAGGATTTAGGTCAACAGAGCGGTCATAAGCAGGTTGACTTTTTTTTCTCATCGGATGCTCATACGATTCCTGACAAGCATCGTGAAACTGCAACTTACAAGAAGTACATTTCACCCGATAACTTTATTGCAACTCTCGTCCACAAGACTCACGTGCCAGAAGTTAGGGATATGCCTCAAGATTTTGTTGATTACTCGAGTGAGCTAAAGAGAATTTATCGTCCAACTTCACATTCTCCACCCGCAGTCGTGTCTGCACAGTTATCCACACACACGACTACGGCCGCTAACTCGGCGACATTGGAGAAATGTTTTGGAGAGATTTCAATCAATAACAGTGCTAGGGAGTTCCGCAGCCTCTAGCTTTAAGAGTGAAGATCAAAGCAAATCCTGGCCATTGCTCTTGAAAAATGAGCTGCCAGAAGAAATCTATTTTAATGTTCGAATCAGAAGTGGGCTCACTTTAGTGAGATCGATCCCTGAGCTTGTTCAAGACGACTTGGTGGATTTATTCATCTTCCACTTTGGGACAGCGATTGGCTGGCCTAATTCTGTCGTCAAGCAAGGCATATTGTTTGGTGTCAATTTCACTTCTGAGTTCGGTTTCCACCAATCCGCATTCAGAAGTTTAAACCGAAGTAGCCGGCTTAAGGCCAAGCTTCGTGCAATTCTTAGAAATTCAATAAAGTACGCTCTTTTCTTTGCTGGCCAATACAGAACTCGGATTAGTAAAAGAGAGCTTGAGGATCAAATCCAAGCTGTCATAAGTTTAGCTCAAAATAAGAGTAGGCACATAATTTGGATACAACATCAGGCGCTCCAACACCGAAGTATTTTCGTAGAAAGACTTAGTTATCTTCGCTACTACAAGGAAATAATTAGGTGCCTGGAAAAGTTCAAATCCCAGAATTTCACAGTCGTTACACTCCCAGAAAGTTTCTTGGTTCAGGATAACTACCTGCTAGATTCTGTCCATCTAAGTGAAGAAGGGCACCAGGAGCTACACAAACTGGTTCGTGAAGCGTATGAGCAATTTTAAAAGAGGCTTTTAACGCTGGCTTCGAGTGAATATTGCGCAGTGAATCCCATTGCGCTCTTTGCGAGGTTGATGTCGGCACAAAGAAAAGCTGGATCGCCGGAACGGCGCGGGCTTTCAATAACTTGAGTATCTGATTTGTTGATTGCTTTGAGGACAAGGTCAATTACTTCCCGTACTGATGCACCGCGACCAGTACCGATGTTGAGCGCTGGTGGAAGTGGTTGGGTGGCGTCCGCTGCAGCTAGGTGTGCACGGGCGATGTCACGAACGTCTACGTAATCGC
>JAIXQF010000001.1 GCA_027484085.1 Actinomycetales bacterium
AGCAACGTTTATTGCACTGCCTGTGCCAACAGGCAGCGCCTAGAATTTAACTAAATTCTTTCGCCAATAAGCAACGTTTATGGCAATGCCTGTGTCAACAGGCATTGCTTAGAATTTAATTAAGACTTTAATTAAATTCTTGTGCCAGTAAGCAACGTTTATTGCACTGCCTGTGCCAACAGGCAGTGCCTAGAGTTTAACTAAATTCTTTTTGCGCTCAAAGTAATCAATGTTGCTTCTGGACGACAAGCAATCCGAACTTGAGCAAATGGTGAAGTTCCCACGCCAGCTGAAACGTGCAGCGGCATTTCATTTTCACCAAACGTAGAGAATCCTTTTGCTTGTCCTAACGGAAGATCGCAGTTGGTAACGAGTGCACCGTAAAACGGAATGCAAATCTGACCACCGTGAGTGTGTCCCGCTAAAACTAAATCTGCGTTATCAGAAGCAAAGCTTTCGAGAACTCTTCGATACGGAGCATGGGTTACACCAAATCTAAATGTGTTTGATTCAAAAGGACCTGCGACTGCTGCGTAGTTGTCTCTATCAATGTGTGGATCGTCAGTGCCACGGAAATGAAATTTTATGCCGTTGATCTCAGCAAGGTTTTGCTTATTGTTTAAGTCCAGCCATCCGGCATCGGTTAATTCATCAACCAAGTCTGATGTTGGTAGCGCTTGACCATCTGTTTGAATTTCGCGCGCTGTATTGAAGTACATAAGTGGATTTTTAATCGTGGGCGCGAAGTAATCATTGCTACCTAAAACAAAAGCCCCAGGTATGTCCAGTAACTCATCCATGGCTTCAACAACTGCTGGAACGGCAAGTTTGTGTGCCAAGAAATCTCCAGTACCGACCACAAAGTCAGGTTCAAGCTTGGCTAGGGACTTAACCCAATTGATTTTTCGAGTTTGAGCTGGCGTGATGTGAAGATCTGAAATGTGAAGGATTCGAATTGGCTCGCTACCCACGGGCAAGAGCGACAGATCTAGGTTTCTAACTGTGTAAGCCTGGGCCTCAGCCATGCCGTAGGCCAAGGTTCCGACCCCGGTGGCTCCAACTGCGAGAACCGAATTAGCCAAAAACCCCATACTTACAAGCATTACACGAATTGAGAGTTTCACATGTGCACAAAATGCCCATAGGCTTGGGTTCTCCACTTCTTCCCTAGGAGGCGCAATATGTCTACTGACGACTCAGTTAATGACGCGCGCTCCGAACACACAGATCCCTTAACTGCACCAGTGTGGAATTTGAACGAGGTCGACGAGCCAACTTTGGCGCCACCAATCGAACAATTTATGCCAATTGATGAAGATACCGTGATTCGACGCCGGCCATTGCTGCCGCCAGATGCAGACGAAATTATTCGCGGTGAATACACCGGTTGGATGCCGCTAATTAAGTCGGGAGAAACTCTAGATGAAGCTAAGGCGCGGGAAGAAAAGCGACTTGCGAGTTTAGAAACATCACCTTCACAAGTTGATGCGAACGACGAGGCTCTGGATGACGTCGTATCAGATCCAGCCCAAGCAATTCGCGAACCAATTGTTGAAGTAAGGCCATACAACTTTCCAACCGAGATAGTGCCAGATCCAGACTTTGTTGTCTCACCTGCCGAAGCGCTAGAAGAAGCCCGCCGCCGAATCGCCCAAATGCGTGCCAGCCTGCAAACAAATATCAATCGAGTCTCACAAAGTTTTGAGCATCCAATATTCACTCCAGTTGAAGTATCAGTTCAAGAAGCTCCACCATTTGCTCCTGCGCCACAAACTGAAGTGCCAAAATCTTTCGAATCATTATTTGAAACTGAAGATGATCTCGAAGCTCACGTGGCGCCGACTGCGCAGTCAACATTCACGCCCAGCGCAACGAGTTATCAAGAGGCCCCACAATCCGAGTCAGTTAAAACTGAAGTTCGGGAAGAGCCAAGAGTTTTCACCCAGTCAACACAGCAAGCATCACCGACAATCATTATTGACGAGGCAGCAGATCAAACTCATTCACTTGAATTAGTAATCATGCGTGATGAGATTAAAGATTTGCGGGATCGACTTGATTCCTCACAGAAGCTTGTTGAGAACTTAATGGTTCGACTTGCTGATCTTGCTGAATTGGCTTTGAAGCGCAACGACTAACGGTCTACATCGCCAGCAATAAATGGCAAGCTTGCAACAATCGCATCAAAGTCTTTTCGATTCGCTCCTGCCAATACGTTTTCCATTGCCAGCACAGTATGCAAACTAGCTGGCCGAAGTTTGAGTCGATACGGCAATTTGTCATTTCTGGAAACTAGAAACCAAGAAGCGATTCCTAGCGGAGTTTCAATACTGTGTTCGTAAGAACCTTCTGGCACTCGAACCACTTTCGGAAGTAAAACATTTACTTCCTCAGATACTTTGGTTTCACACGATTCAACTAATTCTGAAATCATCGCAAGTGATATCGTCACTTCATCTACAAGCTGCAACATTCGAGCGCTTACATCACCCCTGGTTTGAAGGGCGACTGCAAAACTTTCAAGTTCGGAATACTTCAACCCAAATGCCGTCTCCCGCAAGTCAATGGCGTGTCCACTTGCTCGAGCAGCTGGGCCACTGACAGCACTATCGATTGCTTGATTCTTTGTGAGAATTCCTACTGATTCATATTCGCCCAGCAACCCGAGCCAATTTGTCTCCAGCACAATTTGTGCCGTATCGAAACAAAGATGTTGGACTTCTTCCAACCACTGCGACGTCGGCGCATGGGTGAGTCCACCAATTCGAGTCAACATTGGGTGCATACGACTTCCGGTGTAAGCGCGGTAGTGATTCACCCAAAGTTCGCGAGACTTCCTTAAGTTCTCAACGAGCAGCTGGTCTTGCCAAGGAAAACCCGAGATGAATGCCAAATGTGAGGTAACTCGATTGAATTCCAGAAGTAGCGTCCGAAACCACTGTGCGGCATCTGGTACTTCGATCCCGAGCGCGGACTCAATTAACTGTGCAACTCCGACCTCGCCCGAGTATGCGCTCAACCATTCATGTCGATTCGCCAGCGCGATTACTTGTCGATAGTCCCGAGATTCAAATAGCTTTTCAGCGCCACGATGCATTGAGCCAAGAATTGGTTTTGCGGAAGTGATTAGATCGCCAGCGTATTCACAATCAATCTGCAACATGCCGTGCGTGGCTGGTGCATGCAACGACAAGTTTGAAGTGTGGTCAGATCGCACTGAATCTAGGGGCGAGATCCCCACTCTGCGTCGCTCAACCACGGGACTTATCGTGTCACAGCACTGCGAATTTATCGATTTTCGACATTAATAAGTTGCTACTAGTCTTGAACTGTGGTCAACACGATGGCCGAGAGCGATGAGCCTTGGACCGAAAAACCTCCACGCCTTGACGTTGGCGTAGTCGGAACCGGCAGAGCTGGTTCCGTGTTAGGTGCTGCCCTAAAGCGGGCCGGACACAACATCCAAGCCTGCACTGCAGTCAGCGACATCTCGAAGCTAAGAGCTGAGTCCTTGTTGCCTGGAGTACCAGTTACTTCAATTGAAGAAGCAGTAAAAGATCGAGATCTAATTCTGTTGACGGTGCCAGACGATGTGCTTGGCCAAGTTGTAAACGGTCTGGCGGCAACCAACTCAGTTAGCCCGGGCACTTTTGTTATGCATGCATCTGGCAGATACGGAATCGAAATTCTGAGCCCTCTGACTGAACAAGGCTGCTTGCCACTGGCACTTCACCCAGTAATGACATTCACCGGAACCAGCATTGATTTAAATCGACTTTCGGAATGTCCATTTGGAATTACTACGGTTCAAACTCTGCGTCCAGTTGCGGAAACTTTAGTCGTGGAAATCGGCGGCGAACCTATCTGGGTGCCCGAAGAGAACCGCGGGTTGTATCACGCGGCATTAACTTTTGGTGCGAACAATTTAATGACCCTAGTTACCCAGACAACGGAACTATTAGAGGCCGCCGGCATCACGAACTCCGAATCATTAGTCGCACCGCTGTTAGGCGCATCTTTAGATAACGCATTACGTAATGGCGACGCAGCCATCACTGGTCCAGTTGCTCGTGGAGATGCCAATACCGTGCTAGAACATTTACGAGTACTCGCAAACTTTGATCCAGCAGTTATTCAGGCGTATCGAGCAATGGCTCGGCTAACTGCAATCCGAGCATTGGCTTCCGGTACGTTGCAGCCTCAATTAGCTGAAGAGCTATTAATTGTTTTGGCTGATGAGTCATGAGTAATCCATTAGTTCTAACGACTGTTGCTGAAGTTGAATCTTGGGCAGCTCAGGACTTAACACCAATTGCAGCGGTCCTAACAATGGGCGCATTGCATCAGGGTCACGCAGAACTGGCCAAATTCGCAAAAACTCATACGCCGAGTGGAACTCGCGTGATAGCAACTATTTTTGTTAATCCAACACAATTCAACAACGCATCAGATCTTGAAAGTTACCCACGTGATCTTGATTCTGATCTGGTAACTTTACGAACTGCAGGCGTTGATGCCGTTTTCGTTCCAACAGTTTCAGAGATTTATCCCAATGGTCCAGAAGTAAACCCCCCAATGGAACCGGGGCTTATTGGTGATGTCCTTGAAGGCAAAGCCAGACCAGGACATTTTCGCGGGATGCTAACCGTTGTTCAAAAGTTCCTAGCAATTACGCATGCCGACTACTCGTTCTTTGGCGAGAAAGACTTTCAGCAATTAACTCTCGTTAAAGCCATGGTGAATGACACGAAGATGCCGATTGAAATTGTTGGCGTGCCAACTGTAAGAGATGAATTTGGATTGGCGCTATCAAGTCGGAATCGGCGACTTTCAGCAAATGGTGTTGAGCACGCGAGATTGATACCGCTTGCGATGCAGAAAACTGCGGAAGTGTATTTGTCGTCTGGCTCTGTGTCAGATGCAGAAGCTGCGGGCAAAAACTTTTTGCTCGAAAGTGGTCAGTTTGAGATTGAGTACTTCGAAATTAGATCCAATGACCTAGTTTCAGCACCGACACTCGAAAGCGCTCGCGTTTTTGTAGCGGTAAACCTTGAAGACGTACGACTGATCGACAACCTCGAGATAGCAAAGTAGGAAAAGCATGCTGTTAGCAATTGATGTCGGAAATACAAACACTGTTCTTGGGCTCTTTGCTGGTGACCAGTTGGTGTCTTCCTGGCGGACTAAAACCGACAGTCGCGAGACTGCTGATGAGTTAGCTCTCAAGTTCAAAGCGATTCTTAGCGACTCACCTGAGATCACCGGCATTTCACTTTGCTCGACAGTTCCCGCGGTGCTTCGTGAAATGCGAACTATGTTGAATAACTACTACCAAGACGTGCAGCAAGTAATTGTTGAGCCAGGCATCAAGACCGGTGTCCCGGTGCTGACTGACAATCCGAAAGAAGTTGGTGCGGATCGAATCGTGAACTCACTTGCGGCGTTTACTCTTTATGGTGGCCCAGCCATTGTCGTTGACTTTGGAACGTCGACGAATCTGGATGTGATTTCAGCAAAGGGAGAATTCTTGGGTGGCGCATTAGCTCCGGGAATCGAGATTTCTATCGATGCGCTTGCGAACCGAGCTGCCCAGTTGCGAAAAGTGGAATTGATCGCACCGCGCAATGTGATTGGTAAAAACACCGTCGAAGCCCTGCAATCTGGCGCGGTTTATGGCTTTGCTGGCCAAGTTGATGGCTTGGTGGATCGAATTGTTGATGAACTAGGAACCCCGGTCAAGGCCGTAATTGCAACTGGTGGCCTATCCGCAATCGTGGTTCCAGAATCCGAGACCATCACACACCACGAACCTGATTTAACCCTGATTGGGCTACGACTGATGTTCGAGCGCAATGCTTAGTACCGATAATCTTGGTCAATGACCACTGACGAGAATCTAACTGCCGAAGAAGTGGACGACCTGCCAGAACAAATGCAGGTTCGTCACGAAAAGCGGGCAGCCCTTTTGGCCAGTGGAGTAGATGCTTATCCGGTGCGCGTTCCGGTTACCACCACGATTCCCGCAGTTCGGGAAAAGTACTCACACCTAGTCGCTGAACAAGAAAGCGGTGACACAGTAGGTGTCGCAGGTCGTGTTATGTTCCTGCGAAATACTGGCAAACTTTGCTTCGCCCAATTGCAAGCTGGAACAGGCGAAACAATTCAGGCAATGCTTTCCTTTGATCGCATTGGTGAAGATCAACTTGATGCCTGGAAGGGCTTAGTTGATATCGGTGACGTAGTAGCAGTTGTTGGTGAAGTAATCAGCAGCAAGCGCGGCGAACTTTCCGTAATGACTGACACGTGGCACATGGCTGCGAAAGCTTTGCGACCACTTCCAAATCCACACAAACCGTTGAGCGAAGAAACTCGAGTACGCCAACGCTACGCAGACTTAATCATGCGCGACACTGCCCGAACCGTTGCTCGGCTTCGTCCAGCAGCAATGACTAGTTTGCGAGCGAGTTTTGCCAAGCGCGACTACATCGAAGTTGAAACTCCGATGCTGCAGACAATGCATGGCGGCGCAGCAGCTCGCCCATTCGTCACATCTTCTAATGCATTTGATATGCAGCTGTTCTTACGCATTGCGCCGGAGCTTTTCCTTAAGCGCTGTGTAGTGGGTGGCATCGAACGCGTTTTTGAAATCAATCGAAACTTCCGCAATGAAGGTGCTGACTCAACTCATTCACCTGAGTTTGCAATGCTGGAGTACTACCAGGCGTATGCAGATTACAACGACATGGCAACTCTGACTCGAGAGCTAATCCAAGAAGCCGCAATCGCAGTTCATGGCAGTCTGAATTTTGAACTTGTCGATGGTGGCTCAAGAGATCTCTCTGGAGAATGGGATCAGATTTCCGTTTTCCCATCAGTAAGCAAAGCAATTGGAAAAGAGATAACGCCTGAGACTCCGATCGAAGAACTTCGTAAACTTTGCGCCGATGCCGGTATCACACATGATCCAAAAGCAATTCACGGCAAGTTAGTCGAAGAACTACTTGAGCATTACGTCGTTGAGCATTTAAAGGCGCCGACTTTTGTGATGGATTACCCAGTAGATACTTCACCATTGGTTCGCGAACATCGATCCCAAAAGGGCACTGCCGAAAAGTGGGACCTTTACATTGATGGTTACGAAGCGGGAACCGGCTATTCCGAACTCGTTGATCCAGTCATTCAGCGAGAGCGATTGATTGAACAGTCATCACTTAAAGCTGGCGGCGACGCAGAGGCAATGCAGTTAGATGAAGATTTCTTGCGCGCACTTGAATATGGCATGCCGCCATCAGGTGGTGTTGGCATGGGAATTGATCGCCTACTTATGACCCTGACTGGCTTGAACATTCGCGAAACGATTCTGTTCCCATTAGTGAAGCCTGAATAATCATGACGGTTAATGTTCGGCCAGCAGTAACCTCCGATGTCCTAGCCATCCGAGACTTAGTAGAAAACTATGCCGGTGATGGCCCTCGGTTACTGCGTAAAAATACTGTGACGCTTTACGAAGATGTTCAAGAGTTTTATGTAGCTGAACAAGATGGAAAAATTGTCGGCTGTGGCGCATTACACGTTATGTGGCACGACTTAGGGGAAATCCGAACCGTGGCTGTTGATCCTGCGATCAAAGGTCAAGGAATCGGATCCCAGGTTATGAAGGCATTGACCCAGCGAGCAACAAGTCTTGGGTTAACTAAACTTTTTTGCTTAACATTTGAAATCCAATTTTTTGCTCGCCACGGCTTTGAGCCGATTGAAGAATCTCCAGTTGATGCATCTACTTACGCTGAACTATTGCTTTCCGGCGACCAAGGTGTGGCCGAATTCTTGGATCTGGAGCATGTGAAGCCAAATACTTTAGGCAACACCAGGATGCTTAAAAACCTCTAGATTTTAGGCTGTTCGCTACTGGCAGATAGCACGCACTTCCAAAAGCCCTATAAACAAAGAAGTAATTACTGCACAAGGTTTGCAGGTTTGTTTATCCGCAGATGCGCTGTCATGCATTGGCTCTAGCATTGGTGCAAGGCCTAAAAGTTTGAAGGAGTTGCATATGTTCGAGAGATTTACTGACCGAGCTCGTCGCGTTGTGGTGCTTGCCCAAGAAGAGGCACGCATGCTCAATCACAACTACATCGGTACCGAACACATCCTCCTAGGTTTAATCCACGAGGGCGAAGGTGTTGCTGCCAAGGCTCTTGAAAGTATGGATATCTCACTTGAAGCCGTTCGCGCTCAGGTCGAAGAAATCATTGGTCAAGGACAGCAAGCGCCATCCGGACACATTCCATTTACTCCACGCGCCAAAAAAGTTCTTGAACTTTCACTTCGTGAAGCCCTACAACTTGGCCACAACTACATTGGTACCGAGCACATCTTGCTTGGTTTGATTCGTGAAGGCGAAGGCGTTGCCGCACAGGTTCTAGTAAAACTTGGTGCAGATCTAAATCGCGTTCGCCAGCAAGTTATTCAATTGCTATCTGGTTACCAAGGCAAAGAACCGCAGCAACAAGGTGCTGGTCCTGCTGAAGGTACCCCATCAACATCTTTGGTTCTCGATCAATTTGGTCGCAACTTAACTCAAGCCGCGCGTGATGGTCAGCTTGATCCAGTTATTGGTCGCGTTAAGGAAATTGAACGCGTCATGCAGGTTCTATCCCGCCGCACTAAGAACAACCCAGTTCTAATCGGCGAACCTGGCGTCGGCAAGACAGCAGTTGTTGAAGGTCTTGCGCAAAATGTTGTTAAGGGCGAAGTTCCAGAAACTCTCAAGGACAAGCAGATCTACTCACTTGATCTTGGTGCACTCGTGGCTGGATCTCGTTACCGTGGTGATTTCGAAGAGCGCCTAAAGAAGGTATTGAAAGAAATCAAAACGCGTGGCGACATCATCATCTTTATTGATGAGATGCATACTCTTGTTGGTGCCGGCGCTGCTGAAGGTGCGATCGATGCCGCAAGTATCTTGAAGCCGATGTTGGCTCGTGGTGAACTGCAAACTATTGGTGCAACCACACTTGATGAGTACCGCAAGTACATCGAGAAAGATGCGGCTCTTGAACGTCGCTTCCAACCGATTCAGGTCAACGAACCAACAATTGCGCAAACCATCGAAATTCTCAAGGGTCTTCGTGATCGTTACGAAAATCATCACCGCGTAACCATTACTGATGCCGCACTTGTTGGTGCAGCAACTATGGCTGACCGTTATATCAGTGATCGATTCTTGCCAGACAAGGCAATTGACTTGATCGATGAAGCTGGAGCTCGCTTGCGCATCCGTCGCATGACTGCACCACCAGACTTGCGCGAAATCGATGACAAGATTGCGGCCACTCGTCTAGAAAAAGAATCAGCGATTGACGGCCAGGACTTCGAACGCGCTGCTTCGTTGCGCGATGACGAAAAGAACTTAATCGCAGCTCGCGCCACTCGTGAAAAAGAGTGGAAAGACGGCGACATGGATGTCGTTGCAACTGTCGATGAAGAATTGATTGCAGAAGTTCTTGCTGCCTCAACTGGAATTCCAGTATTCAAGCTAACTGAAGAAGAGTCACAACGACTACTTCACATGGAAGGCGAACTCCACAAGCGAGTCATTGGACAAGAGCAAGCGATCAAGGCGTTGTCACAGGCAATTCGCCGTACTCGTGCTGGTCTTAAGGATCCAAAACGTCCAGGTGGATCATTTATCTTTGCTGGGCCATCCGGTGTTGGTAAAACAGAACTTTCCAAGACCCTTGCTGAGTTCTTGTTTGGTGATGAAGAGTCCTTGATTCAGTTAGATATGTCTGAATACTCCGAGAAGCACACAGTTTCCCGACTATTCGGTTCACCTCCAGGATTTGTTGGATACGAAGAAGGCGGCCAGCTAACTGAAAAGGTTCGCCGTAAGCCATTCAGCGTCGTGCTATTCGACGAAGTTGAAAAGGCCCACCCAGATATCTTCAACTCCCTGTTGCAGATTTTGGAAGACGGACGTCTAACTGATGCTCAAGGTCGCGTTGTTGACTTCAAGAACACTGTCATCATCATGACGACAAACCTTGGAACAAGAGACATTGCCAAGGGCGTAAGTCTTGGCTTTGCTGATGGCAACGACACCTCAACTTCGTATGACCGCATGAAGGCCAAGGTCAACGATGAACTTAAGACTCATTTCCGTCCTGAGTTCCTTAATCGCATTGACGACATCATTGTCTTCCACCAGTTAAGTGAAGCCGAGATTGTCGAAATCGTAGATCTAATGATTGCCAAGTTGGATTCACGCTTGAAGGATAAGGATATGGCGATCGAACTCACTTCGTCCGCTAAGGCGTTACTTGCTAAGCGCGGTTACGATCCTGTACTTGGGGCGCGACCACTTCGCCGGACAATTCAGCGTGAGATTGAAGATCCAATGAGCGAGAAGATGCTCTTTGGTGATCTGAAGCCAGGCGAAATTGTGATCGTTGATGTTGAGGGCGAAGGCGACGATGCCAAGTTCACCATCAGAGGCGAATTCAAAGGCGAGCTTTCTGAAATCAACATCACGCCAGTCGATACTGCGGGAGTTGCAGAGTAATTAACTGCTTATGGCTGCCAACAATTTTGACTTTGGAGTAATCGGAGCCGGAATTGTTGGCTTAGCCATGGCAAACCGGCTTCGTGAGCTACACCCCAGTGCTTCGATTGCTGTCTTTGATAAAGAAACTTCCGTAGGCAAACATGCCAGTGGCCGAAACAGTGGCGTTCTGCATGCTGGCTTTTACTACTCACCAGATTCATTAAAAGCGGCCCTAACTCGTGATGGCAACAAGTTGTTGCGAGATTTTTGTTCGGAAGCGGGCGTCCGAGTAAACGAAACTGGGAAAGTTGTCGTTGCGCAAAACCCATCCGAAGTAGCTGCGCTTCAAGAACTGCATAGGCGTGGAAATGCCAATGGTGTTGTAACGGAACTGGTTTCTGCAGATCGGTTGGCCGAGTTAGAACCGTTAGCTAAAACCTCGGAACTTGCACTTTGGTCGCCAAACACAGCGGTCGCAAATCCACTTGAAGTAACTAAAGCATTAGCCAACAAAGTGCTTCGCGAAGGATCTGTGTTAAAGCTTGGCCACAAAGTTTTACACGTATCTGAAAATCGAATCATCACGAACATCGGTAATTTCTCAATCGGTCACATTGTTAACTGCGCCGGTCTTTATGCAGACAAAATCGCGAAACCATTTGGCTACTGCGATGACTATGTGATGTTGCCCTTCAAGGGTTTGTATTGGTACGGAAACTGGGAACCAGGCAGACTACAACGCCATGTTTACCCAGTTCCAGATCCGCGCAACCCATTCTTGGGAGTTCACTTAACGGTAACAATCGATGGGCGAGCCAAGATCGGCCCAACTGCAATTCCAATTTTCTCGCGGGAAAGTTATTCCGGCATTGGCGGTCTTAGCGTTAAAGAAATTTTGAACATTGTTGGGATTTATCCAAAGTTTCTCTCAAGTAGGCACCATGATGTTTTCGGTTTGATTAAGTCGGAGCTTCCAAAGTATCTGCAGCGACATTTGATTACGCAAGCTAAAGCTTTAGTTCCAAGTGTGGATCCAAAGGATTTTAAAGAGCGCGGTGAACCAGGAATCAGGGCTCAACTATTAGACATCAAAAACAAGAAACTTGAAATGGATTTTGTGGTCCGTGGCGATGAAACTTCAACTCATCTATTGAATGCGGTTTCTCCGGCTTGGACCAGCGCCTTAGCAATGGCGAATCACGTTTGTAAAAAGTTCGAATAGGATTTATGAAAACGAAGGATAGGGATAATCGTGGAATCAACAGTGGATCTAATTTGGTTAGTTTCGGGATACATTTCACTTGGCATCAAGGCCTGGGCCCTTTCTGACGTGGTTAAAGCACCTGCGGAAGCGTTCCCATTTCTTAATCGTCAAACCAAGAACACTTGGATGGCAATCACAATTGGCAGCATTCTTGGTCACATTCTTTTTGGCGCCTGGGGCTTTACCGGAATCATTGGCTTGATTGCCTGCGGTGTTTACCTCGCTGACATTCGGATAAAGATCAACGACATGACAGGCCGTCGGTGACCCCCTCCGTTCTTGGTGACATAACTCGAGGCACAACTAATCCAAATCGCCTGCGGCGAATAGATCGCTGGATGCTGCACGCAGTTTGCCCCATCATTAGAAAATCAACTGACCCAGTAGTCGTTGATTTAGGTTACGGAGCTACGCCCGTAACTACCCAAGAAATGTTTTATCGATTTCGCAAACATGTCAGGCCAGATGTTGAAGTAGTTGGAATCGAGATTGATCCAATTCGGGTTAAAGAAGCAGCATCGATGGTTGAATCAGGACTTGATTTTGGTTACGGGGGATTCGAAGTCCCATTGCCGAAGTCGCGCAGGCCAATTGCAATTCGAGCCTTTAACGTGCTGCGTCAGTATGACGAATCTGAGGTTTCAAAATCCTGGCAGCTAATGACAAATCGGTTAGCACCAGAAGGGTTCTTGGTTGAAGGCACCTGCGATGAAATTGGCCGGCGTAGTTCTTGGGTTTCACTTCGAAGTCAACAGAGTATTCCCGAAACATTTACCATCTCATTGCATGTCGGAAGCCTGGAAAAGCCTTCCGACATTGCTCCGCGACTACCTAAAGCCTTGATTCATCGGAATATTCCTGGCGAACGAATTCATGACTTCCTTCAAGAGTTTGATAAGGCGTGGCTAGGAAACTCCGCACTGATTTCATTCGGCGCACGCCAACGCTGGGTGGCAACCATTGAATCGCTAAAGAGCAGTTACCCAATCATGGATAGCAAAGTTCGCTGGCGGTTAGGTGAAGTTACGATCCCTTGGGATGTTGTAGCACCCAAATAGGAAATCAAGTTCTTGAGCTACTTCTTGCCTTGGTTAGCAACTGCTGCTGCAGCGGTTGCTGCGGCTTCCGGATCTAAGTACTTGCCACCAGGAACAACGGGTTTGAAATTAGCATCAAGTTCGTAGACCAACGGAATGCCGGTTGGAATATTCAAGCCTGCAATGTCATCGTCACTAATTCCATCAAGATGCTTAACCAGGGCTCGGAGTGAATTGCCATGAGCTGCAACCATGACAGTTTTGCCAGCTTTCAGATCAGGAACAATGTTCGATTCCCAGTACGGCATCATGCGGACAACCACATCGGCTAAGCATTCAGTGCTCGGCAAGTCCCTACCTAAGTCCGCGTAACGGGAATCATGAGATTGTGAAAACTCGTTATCGGCATCTATTGCTGGTGGTGGAGTATCAAAGGATCGACGCCACAACATGAATTGCTCTTCGCCATATTCGGCCAGAGTTTGAGCTTTATCTTTGCCTTGCAAGGCGCCATAGTGCCGTTCATTCAAACGCCACGTGCGATGCACCGGAATCCAGTGGCGATCCGCCACATCAAGGGCAATATTTGCGGTTTTGATAGCTCGGCGTAATAGAGAGGTATGAAGCACATCGGGCAAGGTCCCAGCATCTTTAAGTAACTGGCCAGCGGTAGCGGCTTCAGCCACCCCTTTGTCAGTTAGGTCAACATCAACCCATCCAGTGAACAGATTTTTTTCATTCCATTGGCTTTCGCCATGTCGAACAAGGACCAGGGTGTAATGATTCACTCTCTAATTATGGTTCTACCCAGGGTCAAGGGTGGAACTAGCAGTCCTTGCACTGCGAATACCGGCCAAATTCTGTTCACTTGTTACGCTAAATTTCCCAAATTACTCACTTAAATGGCCCTTGCCGTTAATGGATTGTTCACTTTTATCCGCCACTCTCTGACTATCCCAACAATGGGCTTTTTTAGGAGAGGACGCTTCCAACATGGATCGTCGAGTAAAAATCTCTACTGTCGGAGCACTATTTGCTGCTCTAACAGGTAGTACTTTGTTAGCCACACCGGCTTTCGCAACTGAAGACAAGCCGGTGTACGTAGTAACAGCCAATGACGCTGCTACCGTAAACCAGATTTTAGCCAGTGGCGATTCCATCGCCGGCGCTGCCAAGTGGCAGGGTATTCCAGACGGAATGGGCGCAATCAAGAATCCAAACGGAACCGTTTCGGTTTTCGTTAATCACGAACTTGCAACAAGCGATCCTTTCGTTGCCAAAACCGAGCGTGTTTATGGCGGCTACGGTGCGACGATTTCTAAGGTAACAACAAACGCTGCCGGCACTTCAGTTACCAAGACTGAAGACGCAATCAAGAAGGTCGCGTTCTACGACTACTCAAATGGCACGTTTGGAACAGACGCCGTTGCCCCTGCCGGTGCTCCAGATGTTGATTCATACGGTAGCCCAAATCACACCATCAACTTGAATCGATTCTGCTCAGCTTCCTTGGTAGAAACAGGCAACATGTCCTACGCAACCACTGGTTACGTTGGCAAGACACAAACTGTGAAGACTTTGATTACGGCTCGCTATTGGGTTGAAATCAATGGCAAGTGGAAGCGCGTCAACGCCAAGCGTTACGTAACTGACACAGTGAAGCTATGGCAGAACTCTGCTGGCAAGTGGGGAACCAAGAAGGTAAAGCGAAGCCTTACTTTCGGTACTAACGACCCAATCTTCCTAACTGGTGAAGAAGGTGGCGACGAGTCACGTATCTTCGGCTTGAACACCCGTACGGGTGAATTAGTGCAGTTGCCAGCCTTAGGCCTGGGCGCAGTAGAAAACGTTACTGTTGCTCCAAAGACTGGAACCACAACAGTTGCAATGATTGGCGAAGACGGCGACGTTACCGACAGTCAGCTATTCCTTTACAAGGGAACCAAGACAAAGTCAGGAACTTGGTACGAACGTGCTGGTCTAACCAACGGTAAGAACCATGTTGCCAGCATTTCTAGCCTTGTTAACGTGTCTACAACTCTTCCTTCAACAACTACTGTTGCTGCCAACGCTGCAATCACCAATGACGTGATAGCACGCGCAGTTTTGGACCGCAAGGTTATCTCTTCTGCAGTTCGTGGAAACCGTGCAATCACATCAACTAACTTTGCAATTGCAAATGGTGTAGCAACAGTCACCGCTGCAAATAGCTTTGTTACTGGTGAAGTAGTTTCTATCGCCGGTCTGACTGCTGGCGCTGCTGCAGGCATCGATGTAGCCGAAGTGAAGTTGCTATCAGCTTCATCAACTGCCTACACCTTTGCTACAGACAGTGAAGATGTAGCTTCTGCTGCTAACACAGACATCGTGGCTACTCCAGCTGCTAACCGTGTTTTGATCACAACAGGTTCAGTTCACAACTTGAACGAAGGTGACAAGGTTTCGATCACAACTGTTGACGGACTTTCCGGTACTCATGTTGTAACTGGTGTTCCTTCAACAACTAAGTTCACCGTTGATACTGCAGCTACAACTGCGGCTACCTTCACTGTCACAGATGGAAAAGTGAACCGAGTTCTCGATGTTGACTTCACTCCAGTGAACACAAATCAGTCAGGCCTAGCGCAGCAAGTTACTGCCAAGGCTCTGGGAACTGAGTTCTCCCGCGTCGAAGACGGTCACTTCAACCCAATGAATCGCAACGAGTTCTTCTTCGCGACTACTCAGTCTGATTCAGACGGTACCGGCTGGACTGGCGCCGCAACTGGAACAGGTGCGACTGTAAACAGCCCAGCTGTAAAGGAAGCATCAACACCAGCTCGTGATGGTGGCGCGCTTTGGAAGCTAACCTTCGTAAACGTTCTGAAGCCAGAACTGGGCGCAACTCTTGACCTAGTACTAAATGGCTCGGAAGCACCAGAAGGCAGCAGCGAAAAGCTGAACAAGTTGGATAACATCACTTTGTCAAACGATGGCACCGTTGCATTCCTTCAGGAAGACCCAGGTGGCAATGACCAGGTAGCACGTTTGCTAGCGGTTCGTTTGTCTGATCGCAAGCTTGTTTCGGTAGCGACCTTTGACTCCAACATGTTTGGTGTTGCAGGAACTGCTGGAAATGCAAACGCACAACTTACTAACGATGAAGAAACCTCCGGTATCTTCGACGCGACCAAGTTGTTCGGTGGCTCAGGTTTGACATTCATGTTCAATGCCCAGATCCATCCGGTCAGCACACTAGGTGGCTTGAACTCAAGCTCATCAGGATCCTCATTCGGTTCAGATCCACTGAAGGCAACTGCTACTGCATTGCTTCGCCCGGATCTACGCACCCAAGCAGTGGCTGTATCAGTTACCGATGTAACTGTTGCCGATGAAGCATCATCGACATCCGGTTCCACAACTACCCACAGTCGTCGCATGACTTTGACCGTGGATAGCACAGATGCAATTGCTGCAAATGACATCATCAATGTGGTTGGTCTAACCAGAGCACACAACGGTACTTACGCAGTGCGCTCGGTTGACACAGACCTAAAGACCGTAACGGTTGACTTGTACTCACGTACTACTGGATCGGTAACAGCGTCACGCTACGCCAACCCATCTGTAGTGGGTACGGGCCGTCTGTTCGTAAGTAATGCTGATGAGGACTTGGCAATCAAGGATGCAATCATCGAAGGTGGCGGACTTTACACCTTGAAGATCACATCTCTAGATGCCCTGTTTGCGCCAGTAAACTAAGCGAGTTAGCAGGCGAACCGGTAGTCAAAATATTGGCTACCGGTTCGCCTATTCTCTGTAATGTAAATCGCAATACCGTTAACATTTTGCTTTAAGAACAAAAAACCTAAAGGGACAAAAATGACAAGCAGCTTGGATCTTGAACCGAAACCCGCAGTGATTCATATTGTTCGCACAAGAGGCGATCGAATTTTTCGTGGAATCCTTATCGTTGGTGGTCTGATATCTTTCCTGGTTCTTGCTGGAATTTTCGGCTACCTAGCCCAGAGCGCTGCACCAATCTTGAAAGCTTTCGGATTCCAATTTTTCACTGATAGCTCATGGTATGTCGGCGATGGTTTACTCCCTTCCGAAGGTTCCATGGATCCACCAATATTTGGAATTTTGCCAATGTTGTGGGGTTCCGTATTGATCGCCATTATTTCTGTTGGCATTGCGCTACCACTTGGTGTTGGTATCGCGCTCAGTATCGTTTACTTAATTCCAAAGCGAGCCGTATTCGGCCTTACGGTTTTCATCGATTTAATTGCGGCAATACCGTCGATTATTTTTGGGCTTTGGGGATTTTTTGTTCTAATCCCACACGGTGTTCTTTGGTCCGCCTGGCTGAACGAAAAGCTTGCCTTCATTCCAATTTTTAATGTGGAGTTCCCTGCATTCGAGCAAAGTCCATTTATGGCAGGTTTAGTCCTGGCAATCATGATTACTCCAATCGTGGCCGTGGTCTCGCGTCAGATATTTTCGCTAGTTCCACCGGAACTAATTAATGCCGCACAAGCACTTGGTGGATCGCGCTGGACAATTATCCGCGACGTAGTACTTCCGTTCAGTAAGGGCGGAATCGTCGGCGGTGCCATGCTGGGTATTGGTAGAGCCTTAGGTGAAACAGTCGCCGTGTTCTTCGTGCTGCAACTGTTCTTTGATGAAGTGAACTGGTACCGAATTTTGGAGAGTTCCGGCGGCTCAGTAGCTTCCTTGATCATCGCCAAGTTTGGTGAGGCTAGCCCGCTAGAAGTTAGTGCGCTTTTTGCCGCTGGACTTGCACTGTTTGTGGTCACATTGTTGGCCAATGCAGCAGCAGCAGTTTTGGTTAACTCGAGTAAGGGCAAGAAATGACAATTACGAGCACTCTTAAATCCCGTAAACCTTGGGACGCTAAAGACAAAAAGTACCAATTACAACAGCTTTTAGTTCACGTTGGAACTCCAATACTTGCCGTGTTAGTGGTTGCGAAAACTGGAATCCGCGGTGGCTCTGGTTTGTTTTTCACTTGGCTTGGTCTCCACTTGGTAACTGGTGCACTGCTTGCAAAATTTGGTCGCCGTAAATACTCAATCGCCAATTCAACTATCGAAATCTTGTTGGCAGCCAGCTTGATCGTATTCATCACAGCTGCAATGTCGGTGCTCGCACCAGTTTTTACCAAGGGCACTGCAGCTTTTTCTTCCAACCTGCTCTTCCAAGACGCTTCCACCACTGAGCCAGGAGCTGAACTGATAACTGGTGGAATCCTGCATGCGATTATTGGTACCACAATTATTGTTCTTTTAGCCTCAGTTATTTCTATCCCAATTGGAATTTTGGCTGCATTATATGTAACTGAAGTGCGCGGAAGGCTCACTCCTTACGTCAGGTTCTTCGTGCAGGCCATGTCAGGCGTGCCATCGATTGTTGCCGGACTATTCGTATATGCAGCATTGATTGTTTCTGGAGTTTTGAATTTCTCTGGTCTCTCAGGTGCGATCGCACTATCAATTCTTATGCTTCCAACGGTCGCCAGAACTGCTGAAGAAGTATTGCTGCTGGTTCCTGACGATTTGCGTTCAGCAGCTCTAGCTCTTGGGGCAACCCAGCGCAAGGTTATTCGTATGGTGGTTCTGCCTTCAGCTGGAGCTGGCTTGGTAACTTCGTCAATTCTGGGAATTGCCCGCGTGACCGGCGAGACTGCACCGTTGTTGTTGACCGCTTTTGGATCAACTCAAATCAATACAAATCCGTTCACAGATCCAATGGCTGCGCTACCTATCTACATCTTCACCCAGATGCTATTGGGAACCGATAATGACGTGGCACGAGCTTGGTTTGCCTGCATGGTTCTCATGATGATGGTGGGTCTGCTATTTGGAACGGCTCGACTTTTGGTCAATCGTCGGAATTTGAAGTAGCGAGATTAACCAAAAGTTCACCTAATAGGCCTTCATTTGTAAGGTTATAGACAACTGGTATTCGGGTAGATGGCTTAACTTTCAGGAAGGTAATCAAAATTACCGTCCTATGAAAGGAGTAAGCATGGCAAAGCGCCTGCTAACATCAATCGTTTCCCTGGGGTTTGTTGCCTCAGTACTTATCGCTACACCAGCGCAGGCGGCAGACAATCTAAAGGGTGCCGGTTCCTCCTTTGCTAACAAATTCATTGTTTCTTGCGGTCTAGCAGATCCAAATACAACTATCACCAACTACAACCCTGCAGGTTCCGGAACTGGCCGCAGCGCATTCGCCAATGGAACAGTAGATTTCGGTGCCTCAGATGCAGTGGCCACACTTTCCCTTACTGGCGCTCGCAACGGTGGGTCTTACGCTTATGTGCCTGTAGTCGGTGGGCCAATCGCAGTTCTTTACAACATCCCAGGCATTGCAAATGGGCAACTACGCCTTGACGCCACCACAATCGCAAAGATCTACTCAGGCAAGGTTAAGACTTGGAATGACCCTGCAATTACTGCTCTGCAGACTTCAGCAGTAAAGAGCAAGCTTCCTAACAAGCCAATCCGCGTTGCATACCGCGCCGCATCCTCTGGAACATCCGAAAACTTTACGGATTACATGCGTCAAAATGCACCTTCGGTGTGGACTAAGGCAAAGAACACCACAATCGCTTCCGGTAACCCGGCGGGTCGTATGCCAGGTGGATCAATTGGTGCCGCAAACTCACAAGCACTTGTGTCCTCAGTAAAGAGCACAAGTTACGCAATCGGCTATGCAGATTTATCTGACGCAGTTACTTCCAAGATTCCGTTTGCAACAATCAAGAACCAGAACGGTGAATGGATTGCACCTACGTCCGCTGCATCCGCAAAATTCTTAGCAGCATTTAGTGGTGCCTCCGGGTTCAACGCTTCAACTGGAGCGGTAACCTTAAACTTCACTAAGAAGGTACCCGGCGCATACAACATGTCTTTGATTACTTATGCAATCGTCGACAAGAACTCTTCAAGTGCAAAGGCTGCAAGTGTCGAAGCCTTCGTTAAGTACATGCTGAATACATGTGGTCCTTCAAAGGCTGCTTCCTTGGGCTATGCACCAATCACGGGAACCTTGAAGACCAAGGCTCTTGCAATTGCGGAAGGCATCCGTCAGTAATAAAGTTCTAGCTCGAAAGTAGACAAACCCTCCTCCTGGGCCAAAAGCCAAGGGGGAGGGTTTGTTGTTATTTGAGTGGATTTTGCCTTTGATCTGATTACCCGTTAGATCAAAAGTTAACCAGTTATTCACTTTATCTACCCCTTGGCGTTAATCGTCACTGTTACGGTCAAAGCACAAATCAAACAGAAAGCGAGCTCCCCGTGGAAGCTTCAATCGACACTGCAACCGTCCAAGATGGACAGTTACTAACGGACGTAGCACACCTTGAAGCTCGCAACATCAACGTTTGGTTCAGCGGAAAGCATGTGCTTTCTGACGTAAACCTTCGCTTCCCAAAGAACTCCGTAACCGCATTGATCGGACCTAGTGGATGTGGAAAGTCAACATTCATCCGCACCTTAGATCGCATGCATGAACTTATTCCTGGCGCGCAGCTTTCCGGTGAAGTTTTGTTTAACGGCAAAAACATTTATGGTCCAGCCGTAGATCCAATTGAAGTTCGCCTTGGAATTGGAATGGTATTTCAAAAGCCAAATCCATTCCCAACTATGACTATCCGTCAAAACGTTTTGTCTGGCCTTAAGCTTTCTGGCCGTCGAGTTCGCGATGAAGATTCACTTGTCGAAAGTTGCATCACTCGCGCAAGCCTTTGGCCAGAAGTTAAGGATCGCTTAGATTCAAGTGCAGGTTCGCTTTCTGGTGGACAGCAGCAGAGACTTTGTATCGCGCGCTCCTTGGCACTTGATCCAGAAGTTTTGCTAATGGACGAACCATGCTCAGCACTTGATCCAGGTTCCACACGTCGCATCGAAGCAACAATCCGCGAACTGTCTGAATCTATGACAATCGTTATCGTGACTCACAACATGCAGCAGGCTCAGCGCGTATCTGACCAAACCGCATTCTTCCTATCTGAAGAAGGCGAACCAGGTTGCGTTGTTGAATTCGGTCCAACCGACAGCTTGTTTAGTGCACCTAACGATCCACGTACTGAAGATTACGTAAACGGTCGCTTCGGGTAAGCGTTAGTCACCAATTAGGTGACGAAACGATTCCAAATTCGCAAGGTCCATACCTTTACTAGTTCGCCATGCCCATTCTTTTTCTATGGCTGAGCGGAAGCCTAGTTCTAGCAACATGTTGAATGAATTGTCACTCGTTGAAAGTGTGACGCCAAGTAACTGATCAACTTGAGACAGGTCGACTGTTTCAATCGGAAGCGTTCCCGAAAGATAAATGTCACCAAGATGATCTAGGCAATAGTTGATTACTAGCAGCTTGCGATTTTGTTCCAAAATCCAGCGATAAACCGCTTCATGGTTTTCATCAGGATTTCTTGCCACAAAACTTTCGATCTTGAAAAGCTTTTCGCCAAAGGTCATGGCCACATTCACGAACTGCTTATTGGTTCCCGGGAGTGAAACAACTACTGTTTTGTCTCCGACTAACTCGAACTGCAAATCCTGCGAAGCGAGGAAATCTGCTACCTCAGTAACTGTGAGGGTCATGAGTTAGCTCGCAAAATTGAAGACTTAACCGCTTCACTGTAAACAGTTATCAATTTGTCAGTCGTATCTTCCCAGCCAAAGTGCGACGCATGCGCAATCGCACCCTCTGAAAGCTTGGCTCGTAGCTCTTCGTTCAAGACCACTTCGATGATGTGATCTGCCCAGGTAGCAGGCTCATGTCCGTCAACCAGAATTCCACTGATTCCATCGCGTACCGCAGTCGGTAAACCACCAACTCGAGCTGCAATAACTGGAGTGCCACAGGCTTGAGCTTCAATTGCTACCAGCCCAAATGATTCGCTATGCGAGGGAACCACACAAACAGTTGCCGCTTGGAACCACTTAACTAATTCGGCGCGGCTGGTTGGTGGGACAAAATTGACTACATCAGCCACGCCAAGTTGCTGGGCAAGGGTAACTAAAGCATCAGGTCTTTCTAGTCCGCTACCTGAAGGCCCACCACAAATTGCAACCACGAGCCGACTTCGCAACTCTGGGTTTCGCTTCAAAATCTCTGCCGCAGCTTCAATCAAAACATCAGGTGCTTTAAGTGGTTGAATTCGACCAACAAATAACAGCACGATGGCATCATCGGGCACCCCAAGATCTTTACGAGCCGCGATCTGATTACCTGGCACAAACGTATCGAGATCCACACCAGGGTGAACCACGCGAACTCGGTTTGGATCTGCGTGATAAAGCTCGATTAATTCTTTTGCCTCAGCATGAGTGTTCGCAACGAGTCGGTCTGCTGCGTTTACAACCTGCTCTTCACCAATTTCACGAATCGCGGGTTCGGGTGCATCACCTTGTGCCAGGGTTAAGTTCTTTACGCGCGCCATGGTGTGCATTGTGTGAACCAATGGAACACCCCAGCGCTCTTGGGCGATCCATCCCACTTGGCCAGATAGCCAATAGTGGCTGTGAATCAAATCGTAGAAACCCTCTTGCTTTGCTGCCTCGGCTCGCAGCACACCAGCGGTTACGGCACAAAGTTGCGCAGGTAGATCTTCTTTTCGCAAGCCTTCAAATGGTCCAGCTGGAATGTGGCGAACAATGACACCGGGTGCAAGTTCTGAAACTTCAGGTTCAGTTAAGGAAGTCGCCCGAGTAAAGATTTCCACCTCGATACCGCGCACTGCAATTCGTTTGGCAGTTTCAGCGATGTAGACATTCATGCCACCTGAGTCACCAGTACCAGGTTGGTGCAATGGAGAGGTGTGGACAGAGAGAATCGCAATGCGATTAAGTTCCGGAAGAGAATTTTTCATGTTTGCCCTGTACAAACTTAGCGAAAAGGCATAACTTAAGAAACTTTTCTAGGAATTGCCTTAATTGCTAGCGTAAGGTTCACCGGTCACGATGTAGATAACCCGACGACCAAGCGATACTGCGTGGTCCCCAAAGCGCTCGTAGAAGCGACTTAGCAACGTAACGTCAATTGCTGCTTCCACGCCATGCGACCACGAATCTGACAAGACTGCGGTGAATAGGTCTCGATGTAGCCGATCCAAAGTGTCGTCGTATTGATTCATTCGGTCGGCGAGTGAGGTGTCGCGAGTCTGAATTACTCGACCAGCTTCAGCAACGATTTTGCTAGCTGCATCTCCCATTTCTCTAAATGTGGATTGCAGTTCAGCAGGGATGGAAGGGCTTGGATAGCGCAATCGAACTTGCTTTGCGATGTGTTCTGCGAGATCACCCATCCGTTCAAGGGATGTAGCCATACGAATGCCACCCATGACCATGCGTAAATCAGTTGCCATCGGTGCATCGAGGGCGGCTATTCGAAAACATAGCCCTTCAATCTCAGAGTTAAGTTCATTAATTTCATGGTCACCTGAGATAACTTGTTCGGCCAAAGAGAGATCGTCTGTTAGCAGGGCACTAGTTGCTTTCGTTATGGCCTCGCCCACAAGTTCAGACATCTGAACCAATTTGGTGGTAACCGTTTCAAGTTTGTTTGAGTTGTCTTCGCGCATGGTCTTGAGTCTAAACCGCAAACGCTAAATCTGGGCTTTAAAAGGCGGTTAGATAAACGCTTAGCAACCAACTGGCTAATTCTCAGTTCTAAATAGATGAACAATGAGTGAAATTGGGCTAGCCACGAGGTGTCTTGCCTAGGACCTCTCTATCCTTGGAGAGTGTTCAAGTTATCCAATGAATCCCTTGTGTGGTGTGGGTTTTGAGCATCCTAAAACGTAAATTTATCGGTGAATCTGGTGACCCAAGCCAAGATGAACAAACTCAAAAAGCTCGGGTGGCAGCCCTTAGCCAGATCTTGGATGTCTTGCCCGACGCCGCCGCCATCATTGATGCCTCGGATCAAGTCTTGGAGGCAAGCGCAAACTGTGTCGCAATGGGTTTGGTAAGTGGAGACCGACTAGCACCAGTTGAGGTTCGGGCCTTGAATCGCGAAGTTCAGCGGCTTAGAAAAACTCAAAGCCGGGAATGCGTTATCAACCGCAGTGGCTCGAAACTTGGGGCCTGGGAAGCGCGAATTCAAATCTCACCAATCGATGAAGACTTGAGCTTGATGATCGCTCAAGATCTCAGCGAAGAGCGTCGCTTAAATGATGTGCGAAGAGACTTCGTCGCAAATGTGTCGCACGAACTAAAGACTCCTGTTGGCGCGTTATCACTCTTGGCTGAAGCGGTACAAGCTGCAGATACCGATATCGAACAGGTTCGTCGCTTCACAAGTCGAATGCAAATCGAAGTTAAGCGATTGACCGCAATGATTTCTGATCTCGTTGCGCTATCCCAAGTTCAGGGCGACTTAGCACTTCGAAATTCCACTCCGGTTGAGGTTAGGAACATTATTGCTGAAGCTGTAGATGCCACGAAAATCCTCGCGGAACAAAACAACATCGAAGTCACCATTGGTGATGATGTTGAAACTGGCAGAGTTTTTGGCGACGAGCAACAGTTGGTTACTGCGCTAAGCAATTTGATTTCAAATGCAATCAAGTATTCGCCTGCCAATACCAAAGTAGGCGTTGGCTCTCGTCGTGTGGAAAACATGATTGAGATATCGGTGACTGATCAAGGTCCAGGAATTCCAGATTCCGACGTTGAAAGAATTTTCGAAAGATTTTATCGAGTAGATCCAGCGCGCTCCCGTGATACCGGTGGCACTGGATTAGGACTTGCGATTGTGAAGCACGTGTGTGCCAATCACGGTGGCGAGTGCACAGTCTGGTCACAGATCGGTCAAGGCTCCACTTTCACATTACGTTTCCCTGCTTACCTAAACGGGTCAGCATCACCAACGGAGGTATCAGGCAAATGACACGGGTACTGGTAATCGAAGATGAAGAATCATTCCGCGACGCATTGCAATTCATGTTGACTCGTGAAGGATTTGACGTTGTTCTAGCTGCAGATGGTTCTGAAGGTATGAAGCAATTTGATATCAAGAACCCGGATTTGGTGCTTCTGGATCTGATGTTGCCTGAGGTTTCTGGTACGGAAGTTTGCAAATTTATTCGAAGTAAGTCGAATGTACCTGTCATCATGTTGACCGCTAAAGATACCGAAATCGACAAAGTCGTTGGACTTGAACTTGGTGCAGACGATTATGTAACTAAGCCGTTTTCCACTAGAGAACTGCTAGCTCGTATCAAGGCAGTCCTTCGTCGTGGCAGCGATTTTGAATTCGAAGCAGTCGGTGCTGTCGAGGGTGGGCCAATTCGAATGGATGTCGAGCGTCACGCACTTTCAATTAATGGCAATCCAGTTTCAATGCCTTTAAAAGAATTCGAACTGCTTGAATTTCTAATGCGTAATTCCGGTCGAGTTCTAACTAGAGGCCAACTTATGGATCGCGTCTGGGGCTCAAACTATGTTGGTGATGGCAAAACTTTAGATGTTCACATCAAGAGAATTCGATCCAAGATTGAACCGGATCCAGCGAATCCTGTTTACTTAACTACGATCCGTGGTTTGGGTTACCGCTTCGAAGCTTAAGAAGCGCTTGGTGCGGGAATTTCTATTTCTTCGTAGAAGCCTGACTTATCGTTAATCAGTAGTGACATTGGCACTGACTGTCCACTAGCGAACAGGAACGAAAGATTTACATAAGTTCCAGGCTTAAGTTCATTACCGACGCTGGTGATAACAATGCGATACTCCGAATCAAAACCAACGTTAACTACATCTTTGGATGAAAGTGGAATGCTAACTTCACCAGCAACGCTGACTGAATCTGCAACAACAACGCCATTAAGAACGTCATCTTTTGCATCGTCTGTGTTGATTACTGTCATAAGGACTGTTGCGCGAGAAGGATCAGCCGCGTCAGCTACAACAGTTGCATTGCGAATTTGAATTGCGCCCACATCAACACTTCGACCATTTCCAGAGTCACCCTGGGCATTTGTGGCGGCATTAAAGCCGGTGGCACATCCACTAAGCACTAGGACGGCGGCACTTAGGAGTGCTGCAACTGCGAAGTTTTTACGTGCCATGGATGTTGTCCCCTTTGGTTCAATAACTGGTTCAAAAGTTTCTCAGCCCTAAGTCTACTTGCGAGAATATTTCTCGGTTTTGGCATCCATTTGTGAGTCAGCCAAAATTCCCAGAATTGGAACAAGGGTCAATTTCCCCATTGTTTTAGGGACTTTTTTGGCATCGTTGCGGCGTGTCGCGTGGTAGAATCTAAGTTCAAGGCAACCAAAGGATCAATTTAAATGGCCTACAAAGTCGGCGAAACTGTCGTTTACCCACATCACGGTGCGGCAGACATCATTTCTAAAGAAAAGCGCACCATCAAGGGTGAAGAGCGTGAGTATTTAGTCCTTCGCGTCCACCAGAGTGATCTGACGGTGCGTGTGCCCTCTGACAATTTGGACCTAGTTGGCGTTCGCGACGTAACTAGCCAGGCTGGCCTGGAAAAAGTTTTCGGCGTCCTACGTATGCCATATGTTGAAGATCCTGCAAACTGGTCCCGCCGATTCAAAGCAAATACCGAGAAGCTTTCTTCAGGTGACGTAATCAAGGTCGCTGAGGTAGTGCGCGACCTTTGGCGTCGTGCTCAAAAGAAGCCACTTTCAACTGGTGAGAAGAGCATGTTGGCTCGCGCTCGCACCCAGTTGATTAGCGAAATTGCATTAGCTGAAAAAACTAATGAAGTTCGCGCCGAAGAAGTCCTCGACGAGGTATTGGCTTCCTAATGTCGACTGCCGCTACTGGACGAGTGGCGGCAATTATTCCTGCCGCTGGATCGGGGGTTCGCTTAGGCGCGGACGTCCCAAAAGCATTCCTTGCTTTGGATGGCTTTTCATTACTTACGCGTAGCGCATTAGCAATGAGTGCAGTCGCGGATGTTTTGATTGTCGCTGCACCAGCCGATTCACTGGACGAAGCAAGCGCACAGCTCGCGCAAGTTGATGCCGAGATCCACATTGTTGCTGGTGGCGAGCATCGCCAAGAGTCCGTTGCAAATGCACTTCGGATGGTCCCCCAAGATGTTTCGATTGTCTTAGTTCACGACGCGGCGCGACCACTTGTACCAATCAAGGTAACCCAAGATGTTGTTGAAGCAATTCGCAATGGTGCCAAAGCTGTGATTCCAGTACTCCCACTTGTAGACACCATCAAGCGGGTAAACAACCAAGGCCTTGCAATCGAAACAGTAGACCGCAATCAACTGCGTCGAGTTCAAACCCCGCAAGGATTTGATCGGGCAACTTTAGATTTGGCGTATCAAAACCCAGAAGTAGTTGCGACTGATGATGCCGGATTAATGGATGCACTTGGTATCGCTGTATCAACAGTTGCTGGTGATGAACGAGCGTTAAAAATTACAACCATGTCTGATGTGCATCATGCTTTGAGTTTGTTGGAGGCGAGCGGTGAGTAATTTGCGAATTGGAACGGGCGTTGATGTCCACCCTCTAGTTAGTGGCCGCCCAATGTTTATGGCTTGCCTAAGTTGGCCTGATGAAGCATCTGGATGTGAAGGACATTCCGATGGCGACGTGGCAGCGCATGCAGCTTGCGACGCAATTCTGTCAGCCGCTGGTATGGGTGATTTAGGTTCAGTGTTTGGCACTTCGGATCCCAAGTGGGCTGGAGCATCTGGAGCGGATCTATTAACTGAAGTTGAATCATTAGTTACTGGTGCTGGCTGGAAAATCGTAAACGTCAGTGTCCAACTGATTGCTAATTCACCCAAGATCGGTGCGCGTCGCGAAGAGGCCCAAATTGCAATGTCCAAAGCTCTAGCAGGTGCTCCCGTTTCAGTGTCCGGAACAACAGCCGATGGCCTAGGACTTACTGGACGCGGTGAAGGTGTGGCGGCGATTGCTTCAGCATTATTAGAAGCCTCGCAAGATCGGTAACCTTGAACCGTGCGCCTTTATGACACTGCAACCAGAGCAGTACGAGAATTTACCCCGTTAGTTGACGGCAAAGTTTCTATGTATGTCTGTGGCGCCACCGTGCAATCTGCACCACACGTCGGACACATTCGTTCAGGCGTTGCTTTCGATGTGCTTGCTCGCTGGTTTAGAGCATCTGGTTACGACGTGACCTTGGTTCGAAATGTAACTGACATTGACGACAAGATCTTGGCTAAAGAAGCGGTAGAAAACCGACCATGGTGGGCCGTTGCTGCTCACTACGAACGGGAATTCCAAAAAGCCTACGAAATTCTTGGTTGCACACCCCCTACTGTCGAACCGCGAGCCACCGGTCACATCACCCAGATGATTGAGCTAATGCAAACTCTGATCGAACGGGGTCATGCCTATGCAGCGGATGGCGATGTTTACTTTGACGTTCGCTCGTTTGCGGATTACGGAAAACTTTCTGGACAGAAAATCGATGACCTGTTACCAGCTGGAGATTCTGAAGGTGAATCACGTAAGAAAGATTCGCGTGACTTCGCACTTTGGAAATCTGTAAAGCCAGGCGAACCATCATGGCCAACGCCATGGGGAAATGGCCGACCAGGTTGGCACATTGAATGTTCCGCGATGGCGCAGTCATACCTTGGTGAAGCATTTGATATTCATGGTGGTGGCCTCGACTTAGTTTTCCCTCACCACGAAAATGAAGTTGCTCAATCCAAAGCAGCCGGTCAAGATTTTGCAAACTTCTGGCTACACAATGCCTGGGTAACAACAGCTGGCGAAAAGATGTCTAAATCACTTGGCAACTCGCTAGTCGTAACAGAAGTTGCAAAACGAGTACGCCCAATCGAACTTCGCTGGTACCTAGCAAGCGCTCATTACCGCAGCAACTTGGAATTCTCGGATGGCTCATTGCAAGAATCTGCTGTTGCATTTCAGCGCATCGAAAACTTCGTAGAGCGAGCCGCTGCAATTGTTGGCGAAATCGATTTAAGCTCTGCAGCTATCAATTCAGATTTTGCTGCTGCAATGAACGAAGATCTAAACATCCCGGCAGCACTTGCCGTCCTTCATGAAGTTGTTGGCGAAGGTAACACCTTGCTTGCTAAAAAGGCTGATGCGGCAGCAATCAAAGGTTGCTTAACGTCAGTTCGTCAGATGCTTGATGTTTTGGGTGTTGATCCACTTTCATCAACTTGGGCCGATGACAGCAAGAACGCCAAGCAACTTGAATCAGCACTTGATTACTTTGTGCAACAATCAATAGCAGTTCGCAATGCTGCAAAAGAAAACAAAAACTTTGAAACTGCAGATGCCATCCGTGACTCCTTGCGGAATGCTGGCATCGCATTAGAAGACACATCTGATGGTGTGCGCTGGAATTTGGAGAAGTAATGGCTGGCAATTCCAAGCGCAAAGGCGCGATTCGTACATCTAAAAAAGGTGCAGCGGTTGGCTCTGGTGGTCGCGGTAAGCAAAAACTTGAAGGTCGTGGTCCAACGCCAAAAGCAACTGAGCGCGATAAGCACCCAGCGGCAAAGCGCGCTCGCGCTGCAGCAAAGGCCGCGGAAAAGCGTGGCTCTACCCGCGTCAGTCGTCCACGTGATCGTGATGGGATCGAATGGGTAGCTGGACGTAACTCCGTCCTTGAAGCACTTCGCGCCAACATTCCGGCCAACGCGCTTTACATGCAACAGTTCATTGATGCCGATGATCGCGTAAAAGAAATCTTGCAGTTAGCAAATGATCGCGGACTTCCATTCCTTGAAGCACCACGCAGTGAACTAGATCGAAATACTGATGGCGCGGTTCACCAAGGTGTGGCCCTTCGGATTCCGCCATACTCCTACCTAGATCCAATTGATTTACTTGAAGATGCCTTCAATAATGACGAGGCCGCTTTCGTGGTTGCACTAGACGGTGTGACCGACCCACGTAACTTAGGTGCAGTAATTAGATCTTCCGCTGCATTTGGTGTTGATGGCGTTCTGGTTCCAGAACGTCGCGCTGCAGGCATGACTGCCTCAGCCTGGAAAACTTCTGCTGGCGCTGCAACCCGCGTTCCAGTTTCTCGCGCAGTTAATCTGACTCGCTCATTAGTTGAATTCAAGCGCGCTGGTTGCACGATCATCGGTCTTGATTCTGATGGCGACACCTTCGTCCAAGATGTCAGTCAAGAAATTGCAGCTGGACCCATAGTTCTAGTTGTTGGTGGCGAGGCAACTGGTATGTCCCGGTTGGTGCGAGATACCTGTGACATGGTCGTTTCAATCCCAATGTTTGACGAAACCGAGTCACTAAATGCTGGTGTGGCCGCTGGTATCGCACTCTACGAGTTGGCAAAAATCCGTCATCCATAATGAATTGCAAATTGATTTGTTAGCATCAAATTAATGGATTCATCAGCGCAAGTAATCATCGCGAACTTAACTTCGCCGCCAGTACTGGCGTTTGCATTAGGTTTACTTGCGGTTTTGGTTAAGGGTGACTTGCGATTACCGGATCCGATCTACCAAGGACTATCTATATACCTTTTGTTAGGTATAGGCATCAAGGGTGGAGTCGCGCTTCGCCAATCAGAGCTCAGCGATGTTGCTGTTCCCGCAATCGCAACAATTGTACTTGGGTTACTAATTCCAGTGCTGGCATATTTGTTTAGTGGAAAGTTAACAAGGTTAAGCGAAGTTGACCGAGGTGCACTTGCAGCGCACTACGGCTCCACCTCACTCGTAACTTTCACAGCCGCACTCGTTTTCTTGGAGCAATCTTCAATTTCATACGAGGGATTTGCAACCACCCTCTTGGCGCTACTAGAAATTCCGGGCATCATCGTGGGGTTAATGCTTGGTACGCGACATCTGAAGCGCGAAATTTCTTGGAGTGAATCGTTACAAGAAATTTTCTCAAGCCGATCAATCTTGCTATTGGTTGGTGGACTTGTTTTGGGCTTTGCCACCGGTGCGGTTGGGTACGCGAAAATCGAACCATTCTTTGGTGGGCTGTTTATTGGAATGCTCACACTGTTCTTGCTGGAAATGGGAACTTTAGCTGGGCGCCGAATGCGAGACGTCAAGACAGCTGGAGCTGGACTAATCGTATTCGCGATCGTCTTCCCAATTTTTTCCGGAATTCTAGGTGTGCTTTTCGGGTATGTTTCGGGATTATCGATGGGCGGCGCTGCAGTGCTCGGTGTTTTAGCTGCAAGCGCCTCGTACATTGCAGCCCCAGCTGCAGTGAGACTTGCGTTGCCAGAGGCAAATCCTGGAATCTATTTAGCGGCAAGTTTAGGAATTACTTTTCCATTTAATTTAACGATTGGTATTCCGCTCATAGTTCTAGTGGCACAGTCACTCGAGGGAATGGTTGGATAAAGATGTCAGATTTAACCGCCGTATCGCTGGTAACAATCGTGGCTGAGACCGCGTTGAAGCCAAGGCTGACGAAGGACTTAATGAACCTCGGAGTATCCGGCTATACAGTTACGGCAGCCAACGGCGAAGGCTCTAGAAACCGCCGTGCTGGAGACGTTGATGGTGGAAACGTAATGATCCAGTGCTTGGCCTCTAGAGATCTGAGTTTGGCCATAATGAACCACTTAGAAGCCGAATACTTTGAAAATTATGCCGTTGTTGCCTGGGTAAGTTCGGCTGAAGTTATTCGCAAAGAGCGCTATTCATAGGTGCATTTTTGCTTAGCGCAGTTATGCACTAATCTTTGAAACTGGTGATCTTGCAAAAGTAAGTTCCCGGCCTCCTTAGCTCAGTGGTAGAGCGTCGCTCTTGTAAAGCGAATGTCATCCGTTCAAATCGGATAGGGGGCTCCATAACGTGACATTCACCTCAAATGTAGATATTCCAAGGCCTTCAAGTTGCCTGCAAAAATTCCTCATTCATAATTAAAAAATGACGTCCAAGATTCGAGATTATCGCCAGGCAGAAATCTTGGATGCTGCCCTAAATGAGATTCGCGCAAATGGTGTCGAGTCATTAACCATGAGCCGCTTGGCTCAGTTGACGGACTTATCCCGTCCAGCGATCTATCAATACTTTTCATCCCGTGAGCATGTACTTGCTGAATTGCTGATAGATGACCTTGCGGACTTAGTGAATGAAATCGATAGCTACGTTGCACAATTTGAAGATCCCTTAGAACGTGTTCGAGTTTGGGTCCATAGGTCCTTAAGACATTTAGCAAATGGTGATCATTCAATTATTCGCGAGATTAGTGAGTCATCTCTACCAGACGAATCGCGAGAAGTAGTGCGAGTACTTCACGGCCAATTCATGATGAGCTTGATTAGTCCCGTTAGGGAACTCGAGATTACGGCGATGGATTCGGCATGCCATATGGTTTACAGCGCAGTCCAATCCGCGGCAAAACGAATCGAAGCGGGATTTGATTTCGACTCCGAAGCAAATGCTGCAGAAAACTTCGCCGTCGCAGGCTTACTTGGAATAAAAAAGAGCCAACAGTAAAGATACTGCTGGCTCTTTTGAGTTAGTTATCGAGCTACGGAGTAGCGACAATCTTTGTAGTTGGTTTTTTGCCGGATTTCACTAATTCAGTTTTGATGACAATCTTGCTAGCTGAAACACCGTGCTGAACCAGATACTTCTTTATTTCGTTGGCCCGACTCTTTGCAAGGTTAGTTACTGTTTTGTTGGATAAACCTGGTGCCATACCTGCACTCGCTGTGATTGTGACTTTAGATGCGAGCCTGTAATCCACAGACTTGTTTTTAATGTTTGATTTAGTCGATGAACTTAAAGAGCTTGCTCCAGATTTGAATGCAAATTCGCGTGAGAACTTTTTGTTCAACTTTGGACTTGCGCTCTGCAAAATTTCGTTTCCTGGTGAAGTTGGCGGTACCGACTCCTCCGCAGTTGCAAAACTAATTGGAGTGAACGTTTCAAATGGTGCGTAGCGCGCGCCCGAACCGGCGTAGGTATAAATTCCGTATGAGCCAGCGGTTGCATCGTTAAAGATCAGGTTGTTAGAAGAGTCAGAAAGCTCCTTGGAAACTCTGAGGGTAATTTCAAAGTTTCCGCCGACAGGTAACTCAAAAGCTCCGCCAGCAGCCCCGCCTAATCCGTTAACACTCGCAGCTGGAACTAGCCATTTTGTGCGATCTGCGTCACTCATTGCGGCCAGTCTGTTTCCACTCGGCGCACTCTCACTTGGCTTCCAAAGTTCTTGGAATTTTCCGAAGGTTACGTACACCCCACCAAAAGACCCAGCAAGCGGTGGACGAGTTCCATTGGTTAGTGCTCCATTGGCCAAAAAACCGGTCCCATTAATAGTGATGGTTTCTCCGTTGCCATTTAGATCAGTAGTTTTCGAAACACTAATAGCGGCTTGTTCGAGTGGACCGGCGATTGCTGGAGACGAAATTGCCCCACTAATCACTAGAGCGGTTGCAGTAACGCCGAAGGCGAATGACTTAAGTAGTTTCTTCATGGTTTCTCTTTTCGATTGATTGAGATTTTGGGGTGATTACTTTTTAAACTTCAACGGAACGAAGACGTCAGCTTTACGATTTGCTGATTGAGTGTGGTCAGCTCGGGTAACTACTGCGCACTTTGCAACAGTGCAATCTATCTTTCCGATGTACCGGGAGACTGTTATCTTTTTCGCGAACCCACCAGACTTTGAAAATGGCACGGCAAGTGACTTGGCATAACCAGGAGGATTAGAGGAAATCCAAATCGAGCTTGTGGAATTGCCGGCAGTATTCACGCCACCACCACAAGGACCGGGTACTGAACCCTTTGCACCGATTACACAGAAAGCGAGGTAAACGCCAAGCTTCTTGTTGTACTTGTCACCAATTACAGTCAAAACCTGACCGTCTTTCACTTCCGTTGCACTAACCGTAAGTGTCTGACCAGTTGGACCTTTGACAGTTCGCTTTGTTGATTTCGCATTTGCAGGTGTCGCTAAAAGCATTGTGGCAAGCAGCATCAATACCCAAGAGCGGAATAGCGATTGTCTAAGCATGTCTTGAAGTTAGCAATAATTCGAAAAGCACCCCTGACACCCTGTCAGAACTAAGTACCCAAATTCGGGGGATACTTGAGCCATGCAATCGCACAAGCTTCCTGGCAAAGTCACTAGCTTGGGCTTGGCTATTTTGCTTATTACTTCGTGTAGTTCAGTGGACGACTCAAGCCAATTAATTTCAACTAACACTAAATTGCAGATTAGCTCGCAGTGCCTCGACAACCCAAAGGCACTGCCGCGTCCGGTTGCAGATTTACCGGTGACTGTTACCTCGGTTTCAGGCGAATCTTTGGCTATAACTGCGATTGATCGAGTGATAAGCCTGGCACCGGGAGCTGCTGAAATAGTCTGGGCTCTGGGTCTAGGTGATGTGATCGCAGGTAAAGATCTGGTGAGTAGTTATCCAGGTTCAGATTTGGCACCGACAGTAAACCCCGGACATGACGTGGCACTCGAAACGTTGCTAAGTCTGAATCCAGATTTAGTTATAGCTGACACTAGTGATGAGAACTCTGATGCAGTTCAAAAACTCGTCGAATTAGGAATTCCAGTGGTTGCAATTCCGGAAGCAACATCAATCAGTGAAATCTCACCTCGAATCGTTGCGGTTGCAAGTGCATTAGGCGTAAAGGCAGCTGGCGATGAATTGGCCAGTGAGACAAAAGCAAAACTTTCACTAGTCAACTCAACGGTAAAATCTGACACAAAAATCGCATTCCTATATTTGCGAGGAAACGCAGGGGTCTATTTAATCGGTGGTAAGGGAAGTGGCGCTGATTCAATCATTTCTTCACTTGGTGCGAAAGATGCAGGAACTGTGTTGGGAATTGAAGGCTTCGCTCCTTTGACAGCAGAAGCTTTGGCAAAGGCGAACCCTGATGTCTTGCTCGTTATGGACGAAGGATTGGCTTCGGTTGGCGGCATCGAAAAGTTGTTAGCGCTTCCGGGGGTCTCGAGTACTTCGGCTGCTCAAAATTTGGCAGTAATCCAAGCGGATGATCGAGAGTTACTTGCTTTTGGGCCACAAACTCCAAAAGTTATTTCTTGCCTAGCGGCGCAGCTAGCAAGTTTCAGTGAGTCCACATGACAAAAGCCAAACCAACAGTTCTGGTCTCGCTACTTACAGCGCTGGTAATTTTGGCCATTTTTGCGAACCTGACAATTGGCGCGTATCAACTTTCCATTTCTGAAATCTTTGATTCGTTTTTGAGGCCAGAGAATGTAAACCCAATTACCACGTCAATTGTTTTTGATATCCGCATTCCACGGCTGGTTTTAGGTATTGCGATCGGCGTCTCCCTGGCGGGAGCGACAACGTTAATGCAATCATCCATGCGAAATGCTTTAGCCGATCCGGCATTGCTTGGACTCGCGGCCGCATCAGCACTTGGAGTAGTTGTTGCATTAGTACTTGGCTTTGACTTTGGCGGCATCGCCGCATTCTTGTTTGCTTTGGTCTTTACGGTTACCTCATTCCTACTGTTGTTAGTTGGACATTTTGGAGGTAAGCGATCTTCAGCTTCTAACACTCTGTTAATCGGTGTTTCCTTAGGCGCATTCTTCCTAGGTTTGTTAGGAGTTCTTGCAACAAGCTTGGACAATCCACAATTGCGAGCAATGACGTTATGGAGTTTTGGCTCGTTAGCGCTTGCAACTCAAACTACTTCTGTCATCGCATTGGTAGCTGCAATAGTTGGATTTACCGTGGCCTGGATTTTCGCTCCCAAACTGGATCTATTGCTGCTGGGTGAGTGGATGGCTAAAACGCTGGGTGTGGAGACCAGAAAACTGAGAATGATTTCTTTGTTATTGATTTCATTGCTCGTTACCGCGGCTGTTTACGGAGCGGGCGTCATCGCATTTCTTGGACTCTTCTCAGTCACCGTTGCAAGAGCACTAGTTGGACCGCGCCACCGCCTGTTACTCGTTGTTGGATCATTGATTTCGGTCCTGACGATTTTGGTTTGTGACTTGTTAGCAAGATCTATAGCAGCACCTGTTGATCTACCAATTGGGTTTTTGACCTCATTGATTGGCGCTCCAGTTCTGATTTTTGCACTGGCGAGGTCGGCGAATGACTAAGTCAATTCTGATGCAGCTTTCAAATGGAGTCATCACGCGAGACCAAACACCTCTGATTTCTCAAGTGAACGTTTCTTTGGAGGCTGGAGAAATTTCGTTATTGACCGGACCAAATGGTGCTGGAAAAAGTACATTGCTTACCGCGCTGGCTGGCGAAAAGTTCCTTGCCTCAGGCAACTTGCAGTTTGGCGGAGTAAATCGGGATCAGATCTCGCTGAAGGACTTAGCAAGTAAACGATCGCTCATGTTGCAGCAAGATGAGGCAGTAGATCAGTTGCGAGCCAAAGATGTTTTGGAGCTTGCTGACATTAGTCCAGCAGTACCGGCACAAACCCGAGAATTTGTTTCGAAGATTGTCGATTCTGCTTTGTATGGAAAAACACTCGGATCGCTCTCTGTTGGTCAGCGCACGCGCGTCTTCCTTGCCGCGACAGCGATTCAAAACTCAGGAGTTATGTTGCTCGATGAACCCACCGCAGGACTAGATAGCGAAGGCATTTCCGTTTTGGCAGAATTTCTATCTCGCCATTCATCAGCTGGTCACGCAGTATTGATAGCAACGCATGAAGATAACTTACGAACATTAGCCAGTAAAGAATATGTAGTTACTGACGGAGCCTTAAGCCTAAAGAGTTAAGTTAAATCTTGGCCTTAGATTTAATTAGTTCTTGGACAATCGCGATACCAACCAAAACGATTAGTGCTCCCACTGGCTCGTACCAATGCAGCTTTTCTTTAAGTAGGACAACTCCTGCCAAAGTTGAAACCACTGGAATCGAGTACGTAACTGTTGACATTGCGACGGCACCAGCGCGCTTTACGATGACAAATCCAATTACTAGTGCAATACCTGTACCGAGAACTCCAAGTGCAGTGATAGCCAGAATTCCGGTGATCGGCCATGAAGTTATTTCATGTGGCGATGCAATGGCAAATATTGCACAAATTGAAGCGCCGATTGTGAGTTGTGTTGCTACTGCACTAATCGGATCAAGGTTTAGCGGTGTTACATACTTTCGTGTCCACAGCGCAGAGAAGGCGTAACCAATCGTGCAAACCGCACAAGCAACATAAGCCAACCAGTTGGATTGAAAGTCAACGTCCCAAACGCCAAGTAAAACCAACAGCCCTAAGAAACCCAGAAGCAATCCACCAACTCGAAATGGATTTAACTTTTCTTCCGGCAACATAAGTACTGCCAAGATTGCCGTCCAAAGTGGCATCGTGGAATTAAGTAAGCCAGCTGCGATGGAAGAAATGTGATGGATAGCCCAAGCAAAAATTGCGAACGGAATAACTTGAGCCATCAAGGTGATAAGCGCCAAATGTTTTATTGCAGGACCTCTGACAATGAACCTACGCCGAGTACCAATGACAATTGCGATTAAAGCAAGAGCGCCAAATGCCATCCGCGCAAAAGTTTGTTCGTATGGATCAAGAAAACTACTGGCTACCTTGATGAAGAAAAATGAAAATCCCCAAATTGTTGTCAGAGTTAGCCATAGCGCTAGCCAACCTTTGGCGGGAGCTGCAGAGGAAGTCACTCGCCAATCATGGCGTAGGTAGACATACCACTTGGCATGACACCCCGAGATGGGGGGTGACGGTGTTTTCGATAGAGCAAGGTTTAGCATTAGTGATGTGAATGAAGCCCGCGCCCTCTCTGCCGATAACACTGGTGTACTTCCAGAGCGCGATCAGCAGATCCTCGAATTCGAACGCCAATGGTGGAAATTCGCAGGCGCTAAAGAGCAGGCCATCCGCGAGCAGTTTGATATGTCTGCAACTCGTTATTACCAGGTTCTTAACGCCTTGATTGATCAGCCAGAAGCACTTGCTTTTGACCCAATGTTGGTAAAGCGCCTTCAGCGGATGCGTGCTGCCAGGCAACGTGCTCGCTCTGCTCGTCGCTTGGGCATCGAACTAAAGAACTAAGTAGTTGCCATGTCCGGCAACCAAACTTTCAATCAGCGAGTAACAATTCCTGCAGTTGTAATTCTGGCAACTGTTAGCACTCTGTTCTTTGGTGGTTACAAACTGTGGAAACAAGACCCAAATCCGGTTTCGAGTCAGCCAACCGAATCAGCTTCTCCAATTGAATCAACCTCTGCGACCCCAACTGATTTGCCGACAGCATCTGCTGATCCAACTGCGGACGCATCTGGTCGCTTGCCAGTAATTGTTCTGAATGGCACCCAAACTCCTGGATTAGCAAAGTCAATGAGCGATACGTTGCACGATGCTGATTGGGTTGTTGATGAAACAGGAAACTGGACAGGAGATCCAGTACTTGAGACCACGATTTTTTACCCAGAAGGTGGCTTGAGCTCAGCCCAAGAACTAGCCCTCCAAACTGGCGGTACCCCAGTCGAAGCAACTGCAGACTTAAGTAAAACCGCGTTAACTTTGGTGATTATTCAATAGTTCTTTGGCAAGTATCAGAGTTTGATACTTGAAATTGCTTTTTCCCATAGCCCTGATACAGTTTTTCCACGGAAGCCCACAGCTTCTAAAAACTAAATACACCTCATCCAGAGGGGCAGAGGGAACGGCCCGTTGAAGCCCCGGCAACCACCGCAGAACCGTTAAGGCCTTGCGACACGGTGCCAATTCCGACTAAAGACGGCTTGCTGTTTTTAGTACAGATGACGAAAGGCTTCCAGCTCAATGTCTGTAACACTCGAAAGAATCGAAACCGCTCCTTTTGGCGCGGCTACTCACCTCGTCTGTCGCGCTTGTGGCGCACATGCAAAACTCGGTGCCGACTATTCCTGTTGGGAATGTTTTGGCCCACTTGAAGTTGCATATGATTTTGGAACCGTAACAAGAGAACAGATCCAGTCGGGTCCGTTCTCTTTGTGGCGTTATGCCCCACTTCTGCCAGTTCCAGCAAACATTGCCGAATCCCGCAATCTAGCGCCAGGCATGACGCGCTTACATCGCGCTGACAATTTGGCAAAAGCGTTAGGCATTACTGGCACGCTCTGGGTGAAGGATGACAGTGGTAATCCAACCCACTCTTTCAAAGATCGAGTTGTTGCAGTTGCGCAAAGTGCTGGCATTCAACTTGGCTTTAACACCTTGGCGTGCGCCTCTACCGGAAACCTTGCACACGCTGTTGCAGCAGCAGCAGCCAGAGCCGGACAGCAATCAGTTGTATTAGTTCCTTCGAATCTGGAACAGCACAAGATTCAGGCAACTGCTGCATACAACGGTCACGTAATTGGAATCGAAGGAAACTATGACGATGTTAATCGCCTCTGTGGCGAACTCATCGGGGAAGAAGTTTCATCAGATTGGGGATTTGTTAACGTCAACCTTCGCCCGTATTACGCGGAAGGCTCCAAAACTGTTGGTTATGAAATTGCCGAACAGCTTGGGTGGAGACTTCCAGATCAAGTTGTAATACCAGTTGCATCAGGCGCATTGCTTACCAAAGTCGATAAAGGCTGGCGTGAATTCGTCGAGCTTGGTTTAGTTGAAAGTAAGCCATGGCGAGTTTTCGGCGCGCAAGCAACAGGTTGCAATCCAGTTTCCACTGCCTGGTCAGATGGCAGTGAAGTAGTTCGTCCTGTTAAGCCAGACACCATCGCTAAGTCACTAGCGATTGGCAATCCAGCTGACGGACCTTACGCACTTGATGCTGTCCGTCGAACCAATGGCGCAGTTGGCGATGTCACTGATGCTGAAGTCATTGAAGGTATTCGATTACTTGCTGAATGCGAAGGAATCTTTGGCGAGACTTCTGGGGGAGTAACCGTTGCGGTAACGCGCAAACTTCTGGCACAAGGTCTCCTAGATCCAACTGCCGAAACTGTAATTGTTAATACCGGCGAAGGCCTAAAGACTCTTGATGCTGTTGCCACTGGAAATGGTTTCTCAGCAACAATCACTCCAAATGTAGAATCCGTTGCAAAAGTTATCGAAGGTGCATGATGAGCGTTACTGTCCGAATCCCGACAATTTTGCGGGCGTATGTTTCTGATCAATCAACTGTTGAAGTTGATCCAAACCCAGAAACCTTGCAAGGTGTTTTAGATGCCCTTGAGGCAATGGCACCTGGCATCTTGCAGCGCGTGATCTCCGACACCGGTGAATTGCGGCGCTTCGTCAATGTATATGTCAACGACGACGATGTGCGCTTCCTTGATGGGCTAAACACTTCTACTGCAGCCGGAGTTACTGTTTCAATTGTTCCTGCAGTTGCTGGCGGATAAAACCGCAATAAACCATCGTTAAAATGAGTAAAAACCGATAGTTATCGGCGTTTTTCAACAAAGTGGCAAATACCTTGTGCTTATGTGCCGTAGAGTTAATTTCGGTCGAAGGCAAGCTTTTCGTTAGAGAGTAAGACTCGAAGACAAAGATTCGCGAGCACGATGCGAACTCTCACCTTGGTGGGCAGGGAGCAAGACCCGAAGCGGCAAACGTCGCTTCGACCCATTAAGAAAAGAGATGCCATGTTAGGCACAGTCAAGTGGTTCAACCAGGAAAAGGGCTATGGCTTCGTAGAAGTTGATGGCACTGATCGCGATGTATTCCTTCATTACTCAGCTATTGAGGTTGATGGATTCAAGACCCTGGAACAGGATCAGCGAGTTGAGTTCGAAATCGGCGAAGGCCCAAAGGGTCCTCAGGCAGAGCACGTACGCCCGATCTAAGACCAACACCTTGCGCAAAAGACCCGGTTAACGCCGGGTCTTTTGTTTTTATAGTGCAGAAATTTCTTGACTTTTATTTCGTCTCGACCAAGTCAAAGCCAGGTCAGTCGTGATTAGTGCCGCAAGTCCAAGCATGAAAGAAATCGGTGCGGGCAAGAGGGTAATTGTGGCTGTGACAACAGTGGAGAACATCACAGAACCGCCAAGAGATTTAGTGGTCCCAAGCAACAACTCTGAAACTGCGGATGGTCCATATGATCTGACTGTTGTTGGAGCAAGCACAGACAATATAACCGGCATCGAAGCTAAGATGCCTGCTGCTTGAACTCCAATTACTTCCTTTGCCCACGTTAAAGATGCGACCAAAGTCCCAGCGAGGAGAGCTTTCATTGGAGTTTCCCACCACTGCGGAATACGTACGGCTCTATCATCAGTAAGCGGTTTAGGCCATAACTTTACGGCTATAGCTGAAACTAAAACGACGATTGCACCAACGAGCCAAGTATTCAATATTTGCACCAAGACTAGATCAGCAAATGCAGCCACTAACCAACCGGACAGCAAGGCAAATGGCCAAGCTTTACGCCAACTAGTGTAGGTAAACACATAGCAGTATGAAACAACGGCGATTTGGCCGGCGACCACGCCATGTGCGGCGTTAGCAGTTTGTTCTGCTCCTTCCATCAAATAAATCAGTATCAGGAAAGGTGCAGTTGATAGTGGGAGACCAATAAATCTTCCGCCGATCGCATGGCCCCATCGTTTTTGAATGTAGGAAACCAGGACTACCAGAGACGGAGTGAGCAACAACCTGAGAAAAAGAATGCTCACGCGCTAATCATGTCAGATTCATGGGTTCCCTATTCGAGAAAAACTAGTTCAAAATAGACTAGGAGCATGTCAGATCGCGATGAGTTACGCCAACAGATAATCGATAAAGCCGTAGTGCACGGAAAGGTAATTCTTTCCAGTGGCAAGGAAGCGGATTACTACGTTGACTTACGTCGAGTAACCCTTGATGCTGAAGCTGCACCGATCATTGGTCGCGTGATGTTGGAGCTGACAAAAGATTTAGATTTTGATGCAGTGGGCGGATTAACGCTAGGTGCAGATCCAGTTGCAACTGCCATGTTGCACGCAGCCGCAGCGCAAGGGCGCAAACTTGATGCCTTCGTAGTTCGTAAGGCAGAGAAGGCACATGGTCTGCAACGACGTATCGAAGGACCGGATGTGAAAGGCCTTCGCGTACTTGCGGTTGAAGACACCAGCACAACTGGAGGTTCAGTCATGACTGCAGTTGAGGCGCTACGTGAGGCTGGCGCTGAAGTTGTTGCAGTTGCAGTAATTGTGGAACGCGCTGCGCAACCAACTATTGAGGCTGCTGGACTTGAATATCTTTATGCTTACAACTTGCCAGACTTAGGTCTCTAGCTCTTACCCTGTCGGCGTTGTTTAAGTACCTCGAAGATAACTGGAAGCAAGCTCAGGCCAACAATTCCAAGTGTTACTAATTCGATGTTGTCTGCAACAAATTGAATTCCGCCAAAGAAGTATCCGGCCAGGGTTAGAGATACAACCCAAAGAATTCCCCCAATAGTGCTGTAAGTGGCATAAATTCGATAGTTCATTTTGGCTACCCCAGCCATACTTGTGATGACTGGTCGAACAACTGGAACAAATCGAGCTAATACGATTGCGCGCGGACCATGCTTTTCGAAAAAGTTTTGGGTGACGACGACATACTCTTGCTTGAAAAATCTTGAATCAGGTTTATTAAACAACTTTGGACCAAGTTTTGCGCCAGCCCAATATCCAAGGAGATTACCGATAATTGCCGCCACAGACATGGCAATGATTGCAACCCAAATTGGAGTGGAGATAAACCCAGTGGCAAGCAGAATGCCTACGATGAAAAGCAGTGAGTCACCTGGTAACACAAGTCCAATAAGAAGTGCGCATTCGATCAATAAGATTCCACAGGCAACTACAAGAGCCAAACTGCCAAAGCCTTTGAGCAAGCCTTCAGGGTCAAGAAACCCAGCCGCTTGAATGGATGTTGCGATATCGAATGGGGTAGTTGCAATCACTATATGACTGTACCCGTGACACAATAAGAACGTGGGCAACGGCAAGCCCGATCCCACTGAATTATTGATTCCAGGAGTCTGCAAAATGCCAATCGCTAGCCCAGAGATTTATAACGAAATGCTTGATCGCGCCAAAGCCGGCGCATTCGCTTATCCAGCTATTAACTGCACGTCTTCGCAGACAATCGTTGCCGCAATTCGTGGCTTTGCTGAAGCAGAAAGCGATGGCATCGTGCAGGTTTCTTGGGGCGGCGCAGAATTCGCATCAGGTCAGGGTGTCAAAGACATGGTTATCGGTGCGTTAGCACTTGCCGAATTCGCACACGCAGTTGCAAAGGGTTATGGCGTAAACATTGCGCTTCATACAGATCATTGCCCAGCAGAGAAACTTGATGGATTTATGCGTCCGTTAGTGCAAATATCCGCAGACCGCGTAAAGGCTGGACAAGGACCGCTGTTTCAGTCACACATGTGGGATGGCTCTGCCGTTTCAATGAAGGAAAACTTAGCTGTTGCCGACGAGATGTTGGACAAGTGTGCAGCAGCAAAAACTGTTCTTGAAATTGAAATTGGTGTTGTGGGCGGCGAAGAAGATGGCATCGAAGCCTCACATGACGCCAAATTGTTCTCAACTCCAGAAGATGCACTTGCAATGGCAGATCGCTTAGGTCTTGGCGAGCGTGGTCGCTACTTAGTAGCTGCAACGTTTGGAAACGTGCATGGTGTTTACAAGCCAGGAAACGTTGTACTTACTCCTTCAATCTTGAAAGAACTTCAAGAAGCAGTTCAGGCAAAGCACAATACAAAAGACAAGCCACTTGACTTGGTTTTCCACGGTGGTTCCGGATCATTGCTTTCTGAAATTCGCGAATCTCTTGACTACGGCGTAATTAAAATGAACATTGACACCGATACGCAGTATGCATTTACTCGTCCAGTTGCCGATCACGTTTTCAAGAACTACGACGGCATCTTGAAGATTGATGGCGAAGTTGGAAACAAAAAGATTTATGACCCACGTGCATTCGGCAAGGCTGCTGAAGCCGGCATGGCTGCTCGCGTCGTAAAAGCCTGCGAAGACCTTCGCTCAACTGGAACGAGAATCAAGTAATGACAATCGGACAAGACTTACTTAATGGTCCACCTCCAACCTTGTTGCCAGCAGACAATCGCGCACTAGAAGCGATTGCTGCGGGAAAGTCAGCCGAAGTCGTTGCCGCAGAATTTCCGGAAAGCAGTTTGGCGTGGGCAGCGTTTGCTGATCAAGCTTGGAATGAAAAGCGAATTATCGAGTCCTATGCTTTTGCCCGCGTTGGTTATCACCGTGGCCTTGATTCACTTCGCAAGAATGGGTGGAAAGGCTTTGGTCCTGTGCCATGGAGTCACGAACCAAATCGTGGTTTCCTGCGCTGCTTGCATGCCTTGGCACGAGGTGCAGAATCCATAGGGGAGTCGGCGGAAGCCACTCGATGCGCCCAGTTTTTAACGGATTGCGACCCAGCAGCAACTGAAGCGCTAGTCGAGTAAAGATTCCATATAAATAAGGACTAGCCTTATCTAGGTTCATCGAGATTTAAGGGGAATTGCCATGCCTGCCGTAGTGCTAGTTGGTGCTCAATGGGGAGATGAAGGTAAAGGTAAAGCTACCGACCTTCTCGGAAGTCGCGTGGACTACTGCGTCCGCTATCAAGGTGGAAACAACGCAGGTCACACCGTTGTAATCGGTGACCAGAAGTTCGCACTTCACTTATTACCAAGTGGCATCCTTACGCCGGAGGTAACTCCAGTAATTGGCAACGGTGTTGTTATCGATGTTGCTGTTTTATTCGAAGAGATCGATGGACTAGAAGCTCAAGGCATTGATACCTCTAGATTGCTGATCAGTGCAAACGCTCATTTGATTACGCCATATCACGTAACGCTAGATAAGGTGACGGAACGATTCTTGGGAAATTCCAAGATTGGAACAACTGGTCGTGGCATCGGGCCATCGTACGCAGACAAGATTTCTCGCCTTGGTATTCGGGTACAAGATCTATTTGACGAAAAAATTCTTCGCGCCAAAATCGAAGGCTCGCTTCTTAGCAAGAACCAAGTCTTGGTCAAGGTGTTCAACCGTCGCGCGGTAACAGTTGATGAAGTTGTCGAAAACCTAATGGTTCACGCCGAACGCCTGCGCCCCTATGTTGCAGACACATCTTTGCTATTGAATCGCGCATTAGATGAGAACAAAGTTGTTTTGCTTGAAGGCGGACAGGGAACTTTGCTTGACGTTGATCATGGAACTTATCCATTCGTAACCTCAAGTAACCCAACTGCTGGCGGTGCCTGTGCAGGTTCAGGTATTGGCCCAACCAAAATCACCGGTGTCGTCGGAATTCTGAAGGCATACACAACTCGCGTTGGATCCGGACCGTTCCCAACTGAACTTCTTGATGAGGATGGCGAAAAACTGCGCACCATCGGTGGCGAACGCGGTGTAACAACTGGCCGCCCTCGTCGTTGTGGTTGGTTTGATGCGCCGATTGCGCGTTACGCCACTCGCATCAATGGCTTGACGGACATTTTCTTGACGAAGCTTGACGTATTAACTGGCTGGGACAAGATTCCAGTTTGTGTTGCATACGACATTGATGGAACGCGATCTGAAGAATTGCCAATGACGCAGACAGAATTCCATCACGCAAAGCCAATCTATGAAATGTTGCCAGGTTGGTCTGAAGACATCAGTGGCGCAAAAACCATGGAAGACCTTCCAGCGAATGCTCGTGCTTACATCAAGTTCTTAGAAGACGTAAGTGGCACTCCGATTTCCGCAGTTGGCGTTGGTCAGGATCGAAACGCAACAATTAGCATTAACGATTTATTGAGAAAGTAATTTCATGAAGGTCTATTCAGTAAAGAATGAATTTGGTGACCCAGTTGGTTTGCCACTTGGTGAAATTACAAAGCCTTCACTGCCAGACGAATCAGTAAAGCTAACTGGCAACTACTGCTACCTCGAAGTTTTGGATGCTGACAAGCACGTGGAAGAACTTTGGTCGGTTTATTCGCTGGATACCGATGGCCGTCTTTGGACATACATGCCACAAGGTCCATTTAGTAGTGAAGCTGAGTATCGCACTTGGGTTGAAGGCGTTCACCACAAAGCTGATCCATTCTTTTACGCGATCATTGATATCGAAACCAACAAAGCTGTTGGCGTTGCCTCATACTTACGAGTAGATCCAGTTTCAAACTCAATCGAAGTTGGCTGGATTACGTACTCACCGGTTATTCAGCAAAAGCCGATTGCAACCGAAGCCATGTACTTGATGATGAAGCATGCATTCGACCTTGGCTACCGCCGTTACGAATGGAAATGTAATTCACTGAACCTGCCATCAATCAACGCAGCAATGCGGTTGGGAATGTCATTTGAAGGCTTGTTCCGTCAAATGGCTATGGTCAAGGGACATAACCGAGATACTGCTTGGTTCTCCATACTCGACCGAGATTGGCCTGTGGCACAGGATGCCTTCGTTGCCTGGCTAGACCCAGAGAACTTTGATTCCAATGGACAGCAGAAACTGCGCTTATCCGACTTAACTGCCCCAATTGTTGAGTCCCGCTGGCCAAATTTGAACCTGGATGTCCAGCGCTAGTTAGTTTTGGCAGTTAGGTTCGCCAGGTTATTGTCACAGGCGTAGCATTGTCTCGACCACTTGGTAAGAGGAGTTGCTAAACCATGGAAGCTAATTCAGCCCGCGGCAAAGAAGTTTACGATCTAGACCGCAATCACGTATTTCATTCTTGGAGTGCTCAAGGTGCACTAAACCCAATGGTGATTCAGGGTGGTGAAGGCTCCTACGTTTGGGATTATGACGGTAACCGTTACCTCGATTTCTCGAGTCAGTTAGTAAACGTAAACATCGGTCACCAACATCCAAAGGTTGTTAAGGCAATTCAGGATCAGGCTGGCAAGTTAACAACTATCGCACCGCAGCATGCCAACGACATGCGTGGCGAAGCCGCTAAGCGCATTTCTGATCTCGCACCAGATCACATGAATAAAGTTTTCTTCACCAATGGTGGAGCAGATGCAGTTGAGAATGCGATCCGCATGGCACGCATTCATACCCGCAAGCACAAAGTTCTTTCGTACTATCGCTCGTACCACGGCAACACTGGCTCAGCGATCAATGCAACTGGCGACCCACGTCGTTGGCCAAATGAATTCTCCGCAGGTCACGTGCACTTCTTTGGACCACATCTTTACCGTTCAAGTTTCTGGTCTGAAAATCAAGAACAAGAAACTGAGCGCGCATTAGCTCACCTTGCAGAAGTCATTAAGTATGAAGGTCCAAACACAATTGGTGCTTTGATTATTGAAACTGTAGTAGGTACTGCAGGCGTTCTTGTTCCACCTCCGGGTTACCTCGAAGGTGTTCGCAAGCTTTGCACCGATAACGGAATCGTTTTGATTCTAGATGAAGTTATGTGTGGCTTCGGTCGTACTGGCGAATGGTTTGCGTTCGATGCTTTCGATGTAAAGCCTGACTTGTTTGTATTCGCTAAGGGTTCAAACAGCGGTTATGTTCCTGTTGGTGGCGTCGTCATCAGCGATGACATCGCAGCAACTTTTGACAGCCAAGTCTTCCCAGGTGGGTTGACTTACTCTGGACATCCATTGGCAGCAGCATCAATCGTGGCAACAATCGATGTCATGAAGGAAGAAAAGATTGTCGAAAATGCCAAGCACATTGGTGAAACAATTCTTGGCCCAGGACTTAAGGACTTAGCTGAGCGCCACAAGATCATCGGTGAAGCTCGTGGAAAGGGTGTCTTCTGGGCACTTGACCTTGTCAAAGATCGCGACACCAAGGAAATGCTTGCACCATACGGTGGCACATCTCCTGCAATGGGTGAACTTGTCGCATCAGCTAAGAAGCATGGCTTAATGCCATTCACTAACTTCAACCGTTGGCACATTGTTCCACCTTGCACTGTTTCTGAAACAGAAGCCAAGGAAGGGCTAGCAATTTTGGATGAAGTCTTTGCTGGCCTAGGTAAGTACTACGAAGGTAAGTAAGTCTTAAGAAAAATCCCGAACCTAGTGCGAATCTAGGTTCGGGATTTTTTTGTTGTGCGAATTAGCAATAGGCTTGGGAAAGTGTTAATCCTGGTTATTGGTCAAGGTGCACGAGAGCACGCCATAACCCACACCCTCCAACAAGATCTAAATGTTGAAGTCATTTGTGCTCCCGGAAATCCAGGGATTGCCCAGATCGCAAAGATTGCATCGGTGGACATCAATGACATTTCTGCCGTTGTGGAGTTGGCTAAAAAACACAATCCAGATCTAGTGGTTATTGGCCCAGAGGCACCTCTGGTTGCTGGATTAGGTGACGAGCTTCGCAGTGCAGGTTTTCTAGTATTTGGTCCAAGCAAAGCGGCTGCAGCGTTAGAAGGCAGTAAGGCATTTGCAAAAGAGATTATGCAGGCTGCAGGAGTTCCAACTGCGGACAGTAAGTTTTGCCAAACAGTGCCAGAAGCTAGGGCTGCACTTGAACTATTTGGCGCACCATACGTAGTCAAAGATGATGGATTAGCTGCCGGTAAAGGTGTTGTCGTTACCGATGACTTTGATGCTGCAGTTGCGCATGCGATGGTTTGTATTGATAGTCGCGATGGCGGCGCAGTAGTTATCGAAGAATTTCTGGACGGCCCAGAAGTTAGTTTGTTTGGCGTAAGCGATGGCACAACAATCGTTCCACTAACTCCCGCTCAAGACTTCAAGCGTGTTGGCGATAACGATCAAGGCCCAAACACCGGTGGCATGGGTGCTTACTCACCACTTCCATGGGCCCCAGAAAACTTCGTTGCGGAAGTAACCAAAACTATTTTGCAGCCAATGATCATTGAGATGAATCGTCGCGGCACACCATTCGTTGGATTGCTGTTCGCTGGCCTTGCGGTAACGAGTCGGGGAGTTCGAGTTATTGAGTTCAATGCTCGATTTGGTGATCCTGAAACTCAAGTTGTTCTTGCTCGCCTGAACTCATCACTAAGTGATTTATTAATGGCAGCATCCAGTGGAAAACTTTCGAGCCTGCCGGAACTTCAGTGGAAGCCAGAATCTGCAGTCACGGTTGTAATGGCAGCGAAGGGATATCCAGATTCACCAGTCTCTGGCGCGGCTATTTCTGGAATTGATCAAGCACAGAATCAAGGTTCCTTGGTTTATCACGCTGGTACAAAAATCAATGAGGCTGACGAATTGCTAGTAAACGGTGGGCGAGTGCTGAGCGTTACCGCCCTTGGCTCAGATTTAGCTGTGGCACGTACGCACGCCTACGCCGGAGTTGAGAGAATTAGATTCGACGGCGAACACCACCGCTCGGATATTGCGCTCAAAGCAGCGCTTGGTGAGATCAGATTGGGAGACCACAGTTGAGTAAGCCAAACATTCCGAATGTTCTAGCCGGCCGTTATGCCTCAACTTCTATGGCAGACATCTGGTCGCCAACCAACAAGATTGTGCTGGAACGCCAACTTTGGATTGCCGTGCTCCGCGCCCAAAAAGATTTAGATATCGAAGTTCCAAGTGGTGTAATCGAGGCCTATGAAGCTGTTATCGCAAACGTCGATCTAGACAGCATTGCAGAGCGAGAGAAGATTTCGCGCCACGATGTTAAAGCACGAATCGAAGAATTCTGTGAATTAGCTGGGCACGAACACATTCATAAAGGAATGACTAGCCGCGATTTAACTGAAAATGTGGAACAACTTCAGGTGCTTGCTGGACTTAAACTAATTCGCACCAAGGCAGTTGCAACCGCTGGAGTTCTAGCTGAACTTGCAGTTCGTTACACCGATGTCGCGCTGACCGGACGTAGTCACAACGTGGCCGCTCAAACCACAACATTGGGTAAGCGCTTCGCATCTGCTGCTGATGAGTTATTGGTAGCAATTGCTCGCCTAGATGATTTGATTGCCCGCTATCCATTGCGTGGCATCAAGGGCCCAGTTGGAACTGCTCAAGACATGCTTGACCTACTAGATGGCGATGCCAGCAAACTTGCTGATTTAGAGTCACGGATTGCGAAGCATCTTGGATTTGCAAATGTGTTTACCAGCGTTGGTCAGGTGTACCCGCGTTCTGTTGATTACGACACAGTGACTGCATTAGTTCAATTAGCTGCGGGTCCAAGTAGCTTGGCAACCACTATCCGCTTGATGGCTGGCCATGAACTGGTAACTGAAGGATTCAAAGCAGGTCAAGTTGGATCCAGTGCAATGCCACACAAGATGAACACCCGTTCTTGCGAACGCGTAAATGGTTTCACCGTAATCTTGCGCGGTTACGCATCTATGGCTGGCGAACTAGCTGGCAATCAATGGAATGAAGGCGACGTTTTCTGCAGTGTGGTTCGTCGCGTTGCATTGCCAGATTCGTTCTATGCAATTGATGGTTTGTTTGAAACTTTCTTAACCGTCCTGGAAGAATTCGGCGCGTTCCCAGCAGTTATTGAACGGGAGCTTTCTCGTTACTTGCCATTCCTAGCAACTACCAAGATCTTGATGGCTGCAGTTCGCAAAGGTGTTGGTCGCGAAACTGCGCATGAAGTAATCAAGGAACATGCTGTTACAGTTGCGCTTGAAATGCGTGGACCAAATGGCGGCGATGGAAATGCCGTGCTTGATCGCTTGGCTGCCGATGCCCGCTTAGGAATTGATCGCCAAGATTTGGAAAGCTTGATTTCCCAGCCACTTGAATTCACTGGCGCTGCTCGTGACCAGGTTGCTGCCGTAGCTGAAAAAGTTTCAAAACTCGTCGCTACTTCACCTGAAGCCGCAAACTACCGACCGGAGCCAATCCTGTGACAATTCAGCCCACTAACTATGACTTAGGTGCTGAATTCAAGCATGTCTACTCCGGCAAAGTCCGCGATCTTTACGAAGCGCCAGATGGGCGCTTGCTTTTCATCGCCAGTGATCGCATCTCGGCCTACGACTGGATCTTGCCTTCGGTAATTCCAGACAAAGGACGAATCCTCACCGCGATGTCGATGTGGTGGTTTGATCGCCTGCAAGGCATCGTGCCAAATCATGTGCTTTCGACAAACGTTCCAAATTCAGTTCGTGGTCGCGCAACTTATTGCGAAAAATTGGAAATGCTTCCGATTGAGTGTGTGGCGCGAGGTTACTTAGCGGGTTCGGGCTACACCGATTACTTACGCGATCAGTCGATCTGTGGCAACGGTTTGCCGCCAGGCTTAAAGGACGGTGCCAAACTTCCTAAGACGTTGTTCACGCCGGCAACCAAAGCAGCGATTGGCGATCATGACGAGAACGTTACTTTTGATGAGGTTATAACTTCGATCGGCATGGAAGAAGCGCAGCAACTTAAGCGTTACACCACTTGGATTTACGATGTTGCTGCTGAGATTGCATTTGAGCGTGGAATCATTTTGGCTGATACCAAGTTCGAATTTGGTCTAGGTCTGGTTGGTGAAAACAAAAATCAGATCGTTCTTGCCGACGAAGTTCTGACTCCAGATAGCTCACGCTATTGGCCAGCTGATCAATGGGTTCCGGGCCAGGCTCAACCTTCCTACGACAAGCAATTTGTGCGCGATTGGCTGACCTCACCTGCATCAGGTTGGGATAAGAATTCTGGCGAAGCACCACCTGCATTGCCTGAGGATGTAATCGAAAAAACTCGCGAACGCTACGTCGCAGCTTACGAACAACTCACTGGCCAGAAATTTAGTTAGCAGGCAAACCCGCAATGCAACATCACATTGCGGGTTCACCAAGTTTGGGAACCCCTGGCGGGAATTGAACCCGCATCTCCAATTAAGTCAGGATTGGGCTCTTTCCATTGAGCTACAGGGGTACCCCAAGAGAATGTTTATCTGTGATTCATTATTTACAAACTGAGTCAAGGCGATTGTGGATAAACAACACAAGTGAGTTATCACATTCACCTATTGACAAGAATCTCCGAAGGTGTAAAAATCTTTTTATTGAGTCAGGATTGGATGTCGGGTAACCGACGCTCTAACCGAAAAAGGCCCGCGAAACATCTCGCGGGCCTTTTCTCTTTTGAATTACTTTTCGCCCCAGCGCGGACTTGTGCTTTTTGGTGGATACAAAGTTTCCCGAATCAAAGAGATTTCAAGTTGCCTTCAATGGGTAAGTCTGCCGTAAGAATCGTTTGATTATCCTGTCGATTCCTGCTCCAAGTAATTGTGCAGGCATCCAACAACGTCGAACCAAGCCCAGCCCTTGACTGGAAATTGAAATGCGTACCGTTATCGATAACTTCAATCGTCATTGACTCATTTATTGGATCTGAGATGCGAATAGAAATCCATTTTGCTTGTCCGTGCTGAATTGCGTTACTACAACTTTCATGAACTATGTCCCAGCAAATTGAGGAAGTTGCTGCATCACCATTTATAACAGCACTTGCTCTAGGTGAAATGGCCGCATCAATCTGGCACAAATTTTTCCACGTTACTGCCAAATCGTTGCAAATTTTGCTGAACTCTTCTTGAGTCCCATCCCATCTCGTCTTGGGTAGTAACGCCTGCTCAACACTTGCTCGGACCTCATCAATGATGCCCTCTTGTGTCATCTCTTCATTGGAGTTTTGAAGGCGAATAACACCCTTGTTGATTGCGCTTTGAACTGGACCATGAAGTACTCTTGCCAGCTCACCGTGCTCGAACCAATTTATGATATTGAGGCGAGCCTTGAGCCGCGATAACTCATTAATTCCCTTTAGGTACTCGCTTTCAATCCTGGTGGATTCTGCTTGAGCGGCTCCTCCGATAGCAAGGAACCAGCCGAAAACTGGCAGAATTACCAAACCACCTTTTAGGACAAACCAGGGATCGGAACTATCACGCAGGATTATCGATGCAACAATCCCAGCGGGAATTGTTGTAATCATAAGAATCAAAGTAATAAGAAGTGCTCGCACCATAATGCTATGAATCTCGCCTATACGAGTTGTAATTCTTGTCAATAAGTTGATAGTTAAGTACAGCGAAACAAAGCTACAAATAGTTAATGGAATAGCTAAAGCAATGCCAAAGAAAACCACAAATGCAGTTAGTGCAGTTAGAGTTGCTAAGGACGATAGAAGTTTCGGACGAAGCGAAAGCTCAGGACGAATCTGAGTTGCTACATCGCGCCAGCGCAACTTTAGTTCAGGAAACTCTCGAGCTCGCCATACTGGAATTCGTTGTGCCAGGCTATGGCTCAGTGGCCTAATCACTTCGGTAGCAATCAGCTTCAGGTCCTCAATCGAAATGTCATTTTCTATGCTGAATACATGCGCTAACTCATGTTCAATTGATTGCTCTATCTGATTGATTGTGCTGCTTCGTAATGCAGCTTCATTGCCAGAACTTCGTTCCAGGGCATCTCGCAACTCAGCCTGAACCTTTTGTAGGTTGTAAATTCGCTCCCTGTTTTCATCGAGAGCAGCAGCGGCATAGGTTGCAATGATTGTTGCCAAACCAAATGGAATAGCACTTCCAGGAATTCTAAAATCTAAATGAAGAGAGTCTGCCATTTCTAAGTTGAAAAAGACTATTGCCATAACTAGTCCACGTAACGCGCCGCCAATTAGGTAGGAAAAAAGAATTAACGTAATGTGCCAGTTCTCACTCTTGATCCTTCGTGCAATCAAATGAGCCAGGGCAATTACTGCAATGCCAGGTATAAATGCAATGCTGGCAACAATTGCGCGGACAAAAAGATTTCCTTCTACTGTCCCACCATTTGGAGCCATGTGGATCAGCACACTTAAAACAATGAGAGTAATGATGACCGGGGCGCTTAGAACTCGTGAGCCAGTTGCTAGTAGTAGAAATCTTTTTAGTTTGGTTCGTTCATCTACGCGATTCATAGTTTTAGTCTCTTCGCTTTGGGTCATTTATTTGCATTATGAATTCACGCGCAGCCATAACCCGGGCATTAAGGTCTCCAGCTTGCGATATTCCAAGTGCTGAGAGAGTGCGGGTAATCAAACTCTCAGTAGCACCTAATGATCTATCTCGGATTTCAGCGATTTGAGCATTGGTTTTCCCGTCTGCTAACAATCGCAGTACTTGAATTTGTGAATAAGACAGATGCGCCATAGGCCTATCTTCCCGTTTATCAAATCGGTATAGTTCGACATCAGTTTCTGAAAGCACTGCATTAAGGGCATCAAGTAATACTGTGGGCGAATCCAACATGTGTTTGTTCAAATACGCAGCATTAGGTTTTGCAGAATCTGTTTCGTGCCCAGCAAAGCGTGGATCAGAAAAGTTAGTGAGAAAAACAATTCCAATCTCATTTGAATTGAGATTGAGTCCTTTAACTAAATCGATTCCGGAGGGACCAGCACCTAGGTCGATGTCTAATACGAGTGCATCGGGGTCAATTAGATGAATCAATCGTGAAGCTTCTGCTGCATTACTGGCCTGGGTAACTGCAAATCCGGCCTTTGATAAATACTCAGAGATTAATCCCCGAATAAAAGCATCATCCTCAACAATGAGCACTGAGCGAAGATGCTCTGAACCAGATGACTTTTCAGGGGTAACCATATATTCAGAGTAATAGGGGGTAACCCTTGATTGAGTTTTCTATTAGGGGCTAGCCCCTAAATCCCATGCTTTATTTAAAATGCTTTACGCCATGAATTGAGAGCCAGCCCCTAATTCGTAAATCCCCAAGCTTTGCGATTGCTTGAATGAGGTGGTTAGTGCCTAGATTTTGGAGATGTCATGAAGAAATACATAAGTCAAACTCGACTAGTAAGAAATTCAACAGTTGTGCTTATTGCACTAGCAATGGTTTTCTCTGGCGTGAGCGCAGTGTCGGCGCGAGTCCTTGTGTACATGGGAAACAATTTCAATAACGGCCTTGCACTCAGTTCACTTGGTACCGCCTACAATGAAAATGAGGTAACTGGAATTTCCGCAGAAGGAATAACTGGTAGCGGCGGACACATGAAGTATTTCTCTACAGTCAACTGCTTGGATATCTCTGACATGGACGAAGTAACCGAAATCAATCCACATACGAAATACGAAATTTTAGAGCTAGATGCATCGGGCTCGATGGGCGGAACATGTGAATTAGAATTCGAAAGAATCGCTGGAAGCGATCCTTGGGGCTGGTTTGATGCAACAACAACAACACCGGCACAAATTAGAGAAGGAATAGACGCTGGCACTCTTGCGCCAAACCAAACAGATCTCAACTTCTATGACAACAGTCCAAATGACATACCCATCATCTATGTTGTTACCAACACAAAGGTGATATTCAAAAGCTCTTCAAATCCAAGCGCTTCATATGAAATCAAAATGAAAAGTCCGACTTCAACCGAAATTGATAACCCGGCTGGAGTACAAGGAACAACTAAGGACTTTGTTTTTGATTACGAAGCAAACTCAAATGCAGGCCCAAATGCGGCCAATAATCCACCTCAGACATTGGTTGCTACAAGTTGCACTGGACTCGGAAATGTAGTGGGTGATTCAGCTCAAGCAATTTATGAAGCCAAAGCCCTTACCCCAACGACTACCGGAGAGCACACATTTAGAACCGTGTTTGCTCATGATTCAACCCTGTCAGGAATCAAATGGAACGAAGGTGCAAGTGTTGGGGAGACCGTTGGATGGTCAGATGGTCTTGCTTTTGGCGGCACGGGCGCATTGCTAATCTATTCAAGTTTTGATCCGAACAATTTGGACCAAAACATTGTTGCGTGCAGCATGGAAAATTCAGCTGCTGGTGCGAGAAGCAAGACCAAAACCAAAATGGCAACAAGCTTCAGTAATCAGCCCGCTCAGCAAATTCCGTACATCATCTCTGATACTTATCCCCAGGTAACAAGCACATTGACTGCTGGGACAACTTATACCTTGGTCTATATCCCTCTTACTTACACAGGTAAGTACGTTAGCCAAGCGCGATTCCGGGCCGTAAAGGATCTAAATAATAGCAATAGCGAAACAGTTCGCGTTGAAGTATGGCAACCACCAAGTGTTGTAACTTCAAAAACTTGCAAGTCTAAGTCGCTCGGTGATGTGAATTTTGCAGCCGATTCAGCGAAGCTTTCATCTTCTGCCAAGAAGAAACTAAACGCATACGCAAAATCAATTAAATCTTCAGGTTGCAAAAAGATCACCCTGAATGGCCATGCTGCAACTACGTCCGGCAACTCTGGGGCGTTTAAGCAGAATCGGACTGACATTGCCAGAGATCGAAACATTGCTGTAGCAAACTACTTATCAGTGCAACTGAAAAAGATTGGCGCCAATGTGACAATAAAGAAAGTTACTATGGCGGGCAAGAACCCAGTAGCCAGCAACAGAACATCAGATGGACGTTCTAAGAATCGTCGAGTCGCAATTATCTTGACACCTTAGAGAATCTAGATGAATAGAAATGCCCCCTAATCCAGGGGGCATTTCTATTTCAAATCTACTTTTCGCCCCAGCGCGGACTTGTGCTCTTTGGTGGATACAAAGTTTCCCGAATCAAGATAATTCCTGGTTGCTTTAGATCTAGCGCATCGCCCAAATCTTCGATTGTGGTTTCAGTGAATGACAATCCAAAGGATTGCGCCAGGATGGCCCAATCTGGAGAGACCAAGTCCACACCACGCTCCGGATGACCCATAACTTGTTGGTCGTAGCGAAGCATTCCGTAGCCACCGTCATCAACGATTAACAACGTGTAAGGCAAGTTTTCTTGCACGATGGTTGCAAGTTCACCAAGCGCGAATGCCACACCACCATCACCGCAAATGGCCAAAGTGCGACTACCGTTTGCAGCTGGACCGATCGCTGCTGGCAATCCGAAACCTAATGTTCCCCAACCAACTGGATAAACAATGCGACGGGATCGTGGCTGTTCGGCATAAACGCCAGTCCAATAACCACAGACAGACATGTCGCAAACGATCGTGCCATCTGCTGGCCAATGCTTTTCGATTGCTTCAACAAGCGCGATACCACGTTTTGATTTTTCGCCCACTCGCAAACGATCACGCACCGTCTTATTAACGGATGAAACATCAACCCAAGATTCGCGAGCTGAAGTTCCTGATACCAGTGCAGAAGCAACCCCATTGATGTTGTTGTTCAAAACAACTGCAGTTGGATCAACATTGCGCATCGTTTTTGTCGGTTCCACATCGATAAGCACAATTGTCTTTGGCCAAGAAATCGCCCAGTTCTTGGTATTCATGCCATCTAGTTGGCTACCGAAAACTACAAGTGCATCAGCATCTGCAAGAACTACTTCCGTTTCTGGTTCATGAATTGGCGCTACCAAAGTTAATGAAGAATCAGCCGCAATTCCTCGACCAGCAAATGAAGTGAGAATTGGTGCATTCCAATGTGAGGCAAGTGCGGAAATTGAATCTGAAGAATCAACTGCGCCACCACCGGCCCAAATCACAATTTTCTTTGCGTCAGCAAGCGCAGCTTGTGCTGCTGCGATATCAATTTCAATTACTTCTTGACCGATTTCAAGTTTTGGCTTTTCACCAGTGAATGGCTGAGCTAAGACATCGGCTGGGATTCCTAAGTAGCCGGCTCCAACAGGTGCGCGGAGTAAGTCACGAATCATTTCAGCTGCAACATCAACAGCGGTCACACCATCAGTAACGCTGACTGCCATAGATACCCCAGCAAGTTTCTTGGCTAGGGGAGCAAACATGGCTGCCTGATCATCCATCTCGTGAAGTAGTCCACGAGCGCCATCTTTTGATCGTTTGCCAATTGGTGCTTCGGATGAAATCACAAAAACCGGAGAGCCACTTATGGCAGCTTCACCAAAGGCGCCAAGGGTATTTGCCGCTCCCGGGCCAGTTGTGGTCAATGCCACACCAAGTGATCCAGTGGTGCGCGCCACGCCATCAGCTGCATAAGCAGTCGTCTGCTCATGACGAACCCCAACAATGGCAGGGCGGTTTGGACCAAGTGCATCCCAGAATGCCAAGTTGTGAACACCTGGGATTCCAAAAGTGGTCCTTACTCCTGCTTCCCAGAGTAAATCTAGGATTACCCCGGCTACAGTTTGCTGGTTCGAAGTGGCATTGTTAGACATGTAAATCACTTTATCGTCAATGAAAGAGGCCCCGGGTGTCCACCTTCAAATCTCTAAATCCAACCAACTTGAGCGATGTAGTCGTCGAGACCAAACTCGCAACTGCCGAAGACATCGCTGATGCCGCACGTCGCGCCAAGGCTGCCCAGAAGGCTTGGGCAAAAATGCCAGCGCCAGCGCGTGGTCGAGTAATTGCTAATGCTGGACGGTTGTTTGAGAACAATAAGGAAGCCCTTTCCAAGCTGGTAACTCGCGAAATGGGCAAGGTTTACCGCGAAGCTCTCGGTGACGTACAAGAAGTTATCGACACTTGTGACTTCTTCCTTGGTGAAGGCCGTCGCCTCTACGGTCAAACCGTTCCAAGCGAAATGCCAAACAAGAACCTTTTCACATTCCGCATGCCAGTCGGTACCGCATTGATCATCACTGCTGGAAACTTCCCAGCAGCTGTGCCATCTTGGTACATCATTCCGGCGCTGCTAACTGGTAACTCAGTAGTCTGGAAGCCATCGGAATACACCCCAGCTGTTGCCGAAGCCATGACAGCAATCTTCCACGCTGCAGGTGTGCCAAAGGATGTTCTGATCACAGTTGTTGCTGAAGGTAAAGAAACTTTCGAAGGCATGGTTAAGGGACTTGATGAAGGAACCATTAACAAGGTTGGCTTCACTGGTTCAACTGAAGTTGGTCGCCTAATTGGTGCCAAGGTTGGCGAATACATCCAGAGTGCTTGCTTAGAACTTGGTGGCAAGAATCCAATGATCATCATGCCTGATGCAGATCTTGAGTTAGCGCTTGATGGCGCACTGTTCGCCGGCTTCGGTACTGCAGGTCAGCGTTGTACTTCACTTGGAACTTTATGGATTCATGATTCGGTTTACGACAAGTTCCTAAAGATGTATGCAGATAAGGTTGCCAGCTCAAAGGTTGGTGATCCAATGGAAGATGTACTTTTCGGCCCAATGATTGGCGAGAAGTATCTTGCGACTCATGAAGAAAACTTGAAACTGATTCAGCCACACCACACAGTGCATGGTTCAACTGGCATTGGCCGAATCACTAAAGAAAATCCACGCGAAGGTTTCGTTGGCGATCCAGATGCTGGTGTATTCGCACACCCAACAATTGTTGCTGGTATCAAAAAGGAAGATGCGCTTTACAACACTGAAACCTTTGGTCCGCTTGTAACAGTTGGCCGCTTCTCCACAATTGAAGAAGCAATTGAATTAGGTAACGATCACGGCTTCGGTTTATCCGCTGCGATCTACACCAGCGATCCAAAGACTGTGTGGACATTCCGCGAAGGAATTTCAGCAGGCATGCTTTCCATCAACAACTCAACTTCCGGCGCGGAAGCCCACTTACCATTCGGTGGCAATGGCAAGAGTGGCAACGGTTCACGTCAGTCCGGAATCTGGGTGCTTGATGTATTCACTCGCTGGCAGTCACTTAACTGGGACTGGTCCGGAAAGCTTCAGAAAGCGCAAATGGACAACGAAGAAGTCCCTCACAACCCAGACTTCAAGATCTAAGGAATCCATTTATGGCTAATCTTCCGGAAGAAGTAGATGTAGTTGTAGTCGGTGGCGGCGTCATGGGCGCCTCCGCCGCGTTTCACTTGGCTGAAGCTGGAGTCAGCGTTTTGCTTGTTGAGAAAAACGACCTAGCTAGCGGTTCTACCTCAAAGGCAGCAGGTGGCGTTCGCGCTAACTTCTCTGATGAACTGAACATTGCAATGGGCGCTCGATCTCTTGATCTATTGGCAGATTTCCCAAATCGTCCTGGTCAGGAAATTGATCTGCATCGTCCGGGCTACATGTTTGCGCTTTCAACACCAGAAGATGTTGCGCTATTTGAGAAATCAACTGCGCTGCATATTGCTGCTGGCGTGGAATCTCGAATGCTAACTCCTGAAGAAGCCAAAGAACTAAATCCAATCCTTGAAATTGATGGAATTCTTGCCGCGTCATTTACTCCTAATGATGGTTACTGCACGCCGGAATCTGTAGTTCTTGGCTATGCATCCGGTGCTCGCAAGCACGGTGCAATTGTTATGACACAAACCGAAGCTACAGACATTGAAGTTGTTGATGGACAGATTGTGTGCGTCACAACTTCAGCAGGAAAAGTGAAAACCAAAACAGTTATTAACTGTGCTGGTGCTTGGTCACCAACAATTGGTGCCATGGTTGGCCTAGAGATTCCAGTGCAGCCATTGCGCCGTGAATTGTTGATCACCGAGCCATTGACAGCAGACTTCGATGATGTTCCAGAAAACATGCCAATGACTATCGATTACTCGACATCGTTGTACTGGCATCGTGAAGGCAACGCAATGCTGATGGGCTTTTCAGATAAGACTGTTGAATACTCATGGGACCTTCGTCGCGATCCAAACTTTTTGGAAAAGATTGGTGAGTTAGCTGATGTTCGCGCGCCAAGACTTTTAGAGCTGGGTGCTGCAAGTGGCTGGGCAGGCTTCTACGATGTGGCTCCAGATCACAACGCGATCATGGGTGAATGGGAAGGCGTTTCGCGATTCTTGTATGCAACTGGATTCAGCGGACATGGTTTCTTACAGGGCCCAGCCATCGGTGAAATCTTGCGCGACATGTACTTAGGTAAAACACCATTTGTTGACATCACACCATTAAGCAATGACCGCTTCTCGTTAGGTGGAGAACTTCGCCCTGAGAAGAACATCGTTTAGTTCATGTCATTGCGCCAATGGTTTAAACCATCTCGGACAGTTCCGATAACTTCGTGGAGCGCGTCTGGCTCGATGTGGAAGGCGCGTCCAAAAACCTTTTTCTACCTGATGCTAGGTAATTGGCTTTATGGCACTGGCGAAGCAATTCTCATCAAGGCTGACATTGGTCAGTCTGCTGGCACGGTTTTGGCTCAAGGAATTCAAAACCTTACAGGCGACACAATCGGATGGACCAGTTTCTACATTTCAATTGGTGTGATGTTTCTTTGGATTCCACTAAAGAACAAAGTCGGAATTGGAACTGTTCTCAACATCATCTTTGTTTCAGTAGCAATTGATGTGATGATCCCATTCTTCCCAACCCCAGATAGTTATCCTCTCTCAGTACTTATGGTTCTGATTGGCATATTGGTAATCGGTTTAGGTAGCGCGTTTTATATCCCAAGCAATTTGGGACCAGGTCCACGCGACGGCTTGATGACCGGTTTGCATTATCGAACTGGAATTCCAATCGGCCGAGTACGTTTTGCTATCGAAGCCATTTTCTTGCTTGGGGGATGGCTACTAGGTGGCTCTGTCGGTCTGGGCACTGTTCTCGTGACCGTCCTGGTTGGCGAAGTGGTTGCAATATTCTTCGGCATAGTTGGTCGAGTCGGCAAACCAAGCCCTAGTCGATAACAGGGGAGCACAATGTCATCAATTGGTAAGTGGTTGCGTCCTGCGTTAACTGTCCCAAAAACCTCATGGTCTGCTGGTGAATCAAATTGGAAAGTCTCCGCGAAGACATTTATTGTTTTGGTGCTCGGTCTCTGGCTCTTTGGAACCGGGGAAGCGCTTTTGATTGATGCCAGCATCGGTCAGTCACCATGGACGGTGTTGGCAGATGGCTTGGCGAAGACCTTGAACCTGACCATTGGGGAAACCACATTCCTAACGTCGATCGTGGTCCTACTGCTTTGGATCCCACTTAAGCGCAGGCCAGGCCTTGGTACGGTAATGAACATTCTGGTGATTGCGATCGCTATTGATGTGATGACCCCACTTTTGCCAACTCCAACAAATGTCATAGCGCAAACATTAGAAGCGTTAGTTGGGGTTTTGTTAGTAGGTCTTGCCAGCGCGCTCTACATAACTTGCAACGTTGGTCCTGGACCTCGCGATGGCTTGATGACTGGACTTAACGAAAGAACTGGTATCCGAGTAGGTCGCGTTAGAACCGGAATTGAAGTCGTTGTACTAGCTATCGGCTGGCTTCTAGGCGGCGTAGTCGGCGCAGGAACATTATTATTTGCGCTATTGATTGGCCAGAGCGTAGCAATTGCTTTTGGACTAGTTGAAAGACTTAGTCCACAAAAACTTACTTAATCAACGGGTTCATACTCCGGCAAAGGTTGATGCGGGGCCTGTTCGCGGGCCCGCTCGGCTACGACAATTCCAACTAACATAACTGCTCCACCCAACATCTGAATTGGCACAAATATCTCGCCGAGAACTATCCAGGCAGCGATTGCAGCAATTGGCGGCTCGGTCATGCCCATGATGCTGGCGCCAGGTCCACCAATGTGTCGAATCGAATTGATTACCAATACATACGGCACCAAAGTTCCAACCAAAACCATGAAGGTAAAGAATGGCCAAATTGGGTAGACGCTAGTACCGCCCTCGAATGGTGTGACTTGTGCACTCAGTGATTCCCAAGGAAAACTGCTCCATGGACGAAGGATTGCGAAGAATATTGAGGCAAAAATAAATGCCCACATAAGTAATGAAACTGGATCTCGACCTTGACTGGCTTTATCGCCAAGTAGGTACATGAACACCAGGGTAGTCATCGAACCAATTGCAAAAATCACACCAAGTTTGTTGAGGGTAAAGCCATCCCAAACTTGTGCCACCATAGCCAGTCCCACAACAGCAAGTGCAAGTCCCAGCCAAACTGTGTTCTTTACTGGTACATGCATTACGAAACGAGCAAAAAGTACGACAAAGATCGGTGCCATAAATTCAATTAGCAGGCTGATAGTGATTGGCATTCGAGAAATTGATTCAAAGTAGAACCATTGGCACATCGCAACACCAATAATTCCGTACCCAGCTAGTAATAAGGCCTCTTTGGGTTTAATGCGGAATGCTTTCCGATTTGTCAGGGCCACAAAAATTGTGAGGATTATTGCTGCCCCGGTTGCACGAAATTGTGAGACCCGCAGTGGATCGCCTACTTCAAGTAAGACAACTTTTGAGACCGTGCCATTCAGAGCCCAACAAGTGGCTGCTGCTAAGTAGAGCGAATACCCAAGCTTGGGATTCTTCTCATGGACTTTTTTGTGTGGAGACATTCGCTAGTGACCTGAAATCTAAGCTTTCTCAAAAGTGGGCGTATTTGAAAATTCGATCTGCTTTAGACCTTAGCAGGAACGGGAAAGACGATAGAGAAAGATGTTTATAGCCGTTATCAGGCAAGGATAAAGATACTCAGATTAGTGAATATGTCGTTCAACCGAAATGATTTTTGACAGATCTGAAGCGTCTCGGTGGTAGACGACCATTGACCCTGGTGTCAGGGCCGGATCAAATGCTTTTTTGGCGTCGGTCGCTAATTCAAATCTTTCAGCTAAAACTTCCATCACGGTCGGCAAAACTGGTCGGTGAGTGCAAAGCACGAATGCGCTTTCAATAGCCGCAAGTTCACTGGCTCGAACCCGAGCCTTTTCAGGGAACTGAATGTGTTGCTCTTCGCTCAATGATGGTTCGAGTCCAATCGACAAACTGCGTGCCGAGGCGTATGGTCCGACCGTATCTCGACATCGCACCGAGTCCGATGAGTGCAATGTGGATATCCCGTAAGCCGAAAGTGCCGTCACCAACATACTTGCTTGGATTCTGCCAACCGATGTCAATGGACGGTAAGCATCCGGTTCGTTTAGATTCTCAACATCGTTAGCCCACTCGGTACGTTTCATCGCTTGGGTATGACGTAACACGATCATCGGAATCGTCATTGGTGATGCTTGAGCAGCCTTCAGAACCTCAACATCATGTTCATATGTAAGTTTTCTTGCAGCGTCGTCAAAAGTGAGCCAGGCGATTTCATCTACTTCATCATTTGGCAAGAACGTGCCGGAAAGCAATCGAGCAGACCAGTAATGAGAATCCTTAAGGCGCTCACCAATTTTGTAAGTTTGTGTAGGAAGGCGCACACATAGTTCAATTGCGAATCCAGTTTCTTCTCTAACTTCGCGAACAGCTGCACCAATTATGTGCTCACCTGATTCAACTTTTCCTTTCGGAAATGTCCAATCCTCGCGGTAATCGCGGTGGACCAGCAAGAACTCTTTGCCGTTTGGGCCAGTTCTTGTAACAACTGCGCCAGACGCGACGATTCGGTCAGTGGTTGCCAAAGAATCCAACCTTGTTCAAGATGGTGTCAATTCGTCTAGGTGTAGGTGAATCAGCTGCAGATTTGGCCACAGGATGATGAGCAATCAAAAGCTCTTGATATTCAGCAAGTGGCTCACCTGATTCGTCCAGGTGTTTGCGCACCCACTCACCGTTGGCCTGCAAGTGCCACGAAGCTGTTTTATCTGACATACCTAAATCGACAACCTCGGCAATCGCCTTTGCATTCTCGGGATTCATTCGAACCAAAACTTCAACCCGGCGATCTAAGTTGCGGTGCATTAGATCAGCGGAGCCAATCCAAGTTTCACCTTGGCCACCATTTCCAAAGTCATAAACGCGGCTATGCTCCAAGAATCTACCAAGGACGCTTCGCACTCGAATGTTCTCCGAATAGCCAGGAACACCTGGACGAACTGAGCAAATACCTCTTACCAAGATGTCGACTTTCACTCCGGCTTGGGAGGCTCGATACAGCGCATCAATAATTGCTTCATCCACAATGGAATTACATTTGAAGCGTATGTGTGCAGGCTTTCCTTCATTTGCGAAAGCGATCTCTCGATCGATGCGGGCAATCAGTCCAGATCGAAGTCCCTTTGGCGCAACAATTAATCGGTTGTATTCGCCCTGAACTCCGTAGCCACTTAAGTGGTTGAACAAACTAGCCACATCTTCACCGATTTTCGGATCAGATGTCAGCAATCCATAGTCTTCATACATTCTGGCAGTTCGTGGATTGTAGTTTCCAGTACCGATGTGAACGTATCGATTTAACTTTCCGCCGTCGTTACGCACGACCATGCATAACTTGGCATGAGTCTTAAGCCCGACGATTCCATAGACCACGTGGACGCCAGATTCTTCTAGCTTTCGCGCCCAGTCGATGTTGTTTTGCTCATCGAAGCGAGCCTTGATTTCCACCACAGCTAAAACTTGCTTACCAAGTTCCGCTGCATGAATTAGGGCATCAACAATCGGAGAGTCACCAGAGGTGCGATATAGAGTCTGCTTGATTGCTAGCACGTTTGGATCGTTAGCTGCTTGCTCCAAAAACAGCTGCATACTCGTAGAAAATGAGTCATACGGGTGATGTAGTAAGACATCGCGATTGCGCATTACTTCAAGAATGTCTGGCGCTGTAGAACTTTCAACTTCGGCAAGTGCAGTGCTGGTACGTGCAATGAAAACTGGAGCCTTAAGGTCGTCTCGCTTTAGTTTCATCAACTCGAATAGAGATTGGTGATCAAGCGGTCCAGCTAACTTGAAGACTTCATTTTGCTCGACACCTAATTCGCCGACGATCAGATCCAAAACATGAGAATCGATTGTGTTTTCAACTTCAAGCCGGACCGCAGGACCAAATCGTCTGCGCATAAGTTCGCGCTCAAGTGCCTGCAATAAGTTTTCGGCATCGTCTTCTTCAACTTCAAGTTCTTCATTTCGAGTAACCCGAAACGCATGGCACTGCACAACATTCATGCCTGGGAACAGTTTGTCTAGATGACCAGCCATGACATCTTCAAGTGTCACAAAACGCTGAGGAGAAACTTGGATGTATCTAGGTAATGAAGGCGGAACCTTTACGCGGGCAAATAATTCATGTCCAGACGACGGATTCTTTACAACCACTGCCAAATTGAGCGAGAGTCCTGAAATGTACGGGAATGGGTGTGATGGATCCACAGCAAGGGGAGTTAGTACTGGAAAAACTTGTTCATCGAACAGCGTTGACATCTCTTCGCGTTCATCGTTAGTCAGTTCTTCCCACCGCAGGATTTCAATTCCACTGGCAACCAAAGCAGGCAGGATTAAATCATTGAAGGTCTCAGATGCGGTTTTCATCGCATCGTAGCTTCTGGCCAGAATTGAAGCATGTACTTCAGTTGGCTGGATTCCCGAAACTGTCTTTAGTGCCATGCCAGTGGCAATTCGTCGCTTTAGCCCAGCGACTCGGACCATAAAGAATTCATCAAGGTTGCTGGCAAAAATAGAAAGATACTTAACGCGTTCTAGAAGTTCCATTTCTTGATCTTGCGCCAACTCTAAAACTCGCTGGTTAAATGCAAGCCAAGATAACTCTCGATCGAGGAATCGGTCGTTAGGCAGAGCAATAGGCGCTGCCGCCGATGGGGAAGTTTCAGTCATAACGGTGTAAGCCTTACATACTTAGGTAAACAACTCCTAAATCTGATTCTCCAGAAAGTGAACAATTTGCCTAAAAGTGGGATGATTTAGCGGTGTCGAGACAAATCGTTGTAATGGGATCAGGCGAAACCAGTCCAACTATGGTGACTCCACACCAGCAAATACTGGCATCCCTTGGAAAGCCAGACCGCCTGAAATTGACCATTTTGGATACCCCATTTGGTTTTCAAGAAAATGCCGACGACTTAACTGAAAAGTTGATCGACTTCTTCTCTCATTCAGTCGGCGCTACGCCAAAAGCTATCTCGTTGCGTAATGCATCAATTAGTGGGTCCGCTTTAGGGGAGGCAGTCAATTCGATTCGCGAATCCGATTGGCTGTTTGCTGGGCCAGGTAGCCCATCGTATGCATTAAAGGTTTGGCACGAACTTGGTGTGAGTCCGCACTTTGATGAAGTGCTAGTCAATGGAACTGTGGTGTTAGCTTCGGCTGCTGCATTGACGGCTGGATCTCACACGATTCCGGTTTATGAAATGTACAAAGTTGGCGATGAGCCACGTTGGCTTCCGGGTTTAAATCTGATTGAGCGTCACACTGGAATGCCCGCAGCAATCATTCCGCATTACGACAATGCAGATGGCGCAAACCATGACACTCGATTCTGTTACATCGGCGAACGTCGCTTGCGCACTATGGAATCACTATTGCCACCTGAAGTTTTCATTATTGGTGTTGACGAACATACTGGCATTCGTTTTGATTTAGATGAGCGCATTGCATATGTGTTTGGCCGTGGCACCATGACGATTCGTCATCATGGTGAATCTTGGACTGTTGCCTCTGGCGAAAGCGCAACCTTTGACGAAATCATTTCTCACACTGGTAGCACTATTGTTCTCGGCGAACCAGCACCATTATTCAAAGTAGATCCACATAAAGTTGAAGAACTTCTTGATGCTGGAAAAGTTAGCGATGCCGTTGATGCATTACTAAATCTTGATGAACTTGATCGCGACACCGAAACTCGAGCTGCTGTTCATTCATTGGTTACTCGCCTAGGTCACATTGCAGCGAGTCCTAAAGTTGACATCATGTCAGTCGTTGGGCCATACATCGATGCGTTACTACAAGCTCGACAGGCTGCGCGCGCAGGCGGTCGCTGGGATGACGCCGATGCGATTCGAGATCAACTTATGGAAATGAAAGTAACCATCCAGGACTCTAAAGACGGATCTTCCTGGGAAATCGAAAGTTCATGAGCCCAGGTCCAATTGCATTAGTTGGATCTGGGGAATACCTGCCAATCATGCAAGATGTTGAAGCCAACTTAATTGCTGGTCGAAATCCTAAGTATGTTCAAATTCCAACTGCGGCCGCGCCCGAAGGCGAGTCATCTCTGCATCACTGGATTACCTTAGGAAAAGCGCAAGCCGAGAGAATTGGTGCGGAACCAGTTGCTGTGATTGCGCACGATCGTAATGATGCAGATGATCCTCGGATTGCGGAACTTGTTCGAGATGCAGGCTTGATTTATCTTTCCGGTGGTAATCCCACATTTCTGGCTAACACCTTGCGGGAAACATTGTTATGGAAAGAGATTGAAAGTGCTTGGCGAGATGGCGCAGCACTAGCTGGCTGCAGTGCGGGTGCGATGGCGCTTGCAGACCATATCCCGGCTTTACGCCTTCCGACCCATTCGGCAACCAGCGGTCTTGGACTTTTGCCACATATTCGAGTCCTGCCACACTTCGACAAGATGTTTGCTCGGTTACCAGACTTCATGACCAGATTTATGAAAGTTCCAGATGGCGTAAGCGTGGTGGGAATTGATGAAGATACTGCCATTGTTGGCGGTCCGTTTGAATGGGAAGTTCAGGGCCGACAATCTGCTTGGTTGTTTGTTGACGGGCACCGCAAAGAATTTAAAGCAGGACAGACGTTAGTTACACCGAAGATTTTCGGAACATAACGTCGGTATCCCAGTGTGCAAAGCCAAGTGATTCGTACAAACGAATTGCAGCCTTGTTATCTGCATCAACATAAAGCATCGCTGCGGGCAGACCCTGGCTACGTAAATGCTCAAGACCTCGCACACTTAAAAGCTTCCCTAATCCAGAACCTCTTAAGGCTGGCGAAATGCCAAGTACGTAAATTTCCCCGATTTCTGAATGTCCGTGTCCACCAGCGCCACCGTGAACTTTTGTCCAGTGGTATCCAACCATTACTTCTGAGCCAGATTGCTCTTGAGTTGCAATCAAGAATCCAGCCGGATCAAACCATTGCTCTGACATTCGGACCGCTAAATCCTGCTCAGACATCCGACCTTGTTCTGGATGATCCGCAAATACTGTTGCGTTTAGTTCTAGCCAAGCCTGCTCATCGACCCCAACGCGAAATGGTCGAACCGTTACGTTAGAAATGTCGTTGGCTTTGGGCAGTGGCGCAAACAAGGATCTGCGCATTTGCCAAAGTTCGCGGGTTTTAGCGAAACCTAGTTTTTCAGCCAAACTGTAGGCACTCATGAGTTCGCCGTGTGCCCACAACCTCATTTTCGGATCGTTAGATTTTGCTACCGCCGCTTCTACTAACGCTCTGCCAATGCCTTGTCGCCTGAATTCAGGATGCACGACAACTTCAACAACTGATCCAGCCACAGCATCGGTTTGATCTAGGTGTAGATAGCCAACAATTTTTCCAGAATCATTGGTTGCAACTAAATGTTCGTCAGCAACATCTCCACCATGATGTAGGTGGATTAACACATGTTCGGATAATGGAGCCATTTCATCAATGGTTGCTGCCGCAAAAGCAACTTGCTTAACTTCTTCAGTTTGACTTTCGGATAGCCGAGTTAATGCCGAGACTTCAAATGTCATGGATCAGACAAGAACTTCGCTGGTCTCGTTTACCGGAGAAGTTACATATCGGTAGCCAACGTTTCGAACGGTACCAATTAGATTTTCATTTTCTGGACCAAGTTTTGCTCGCAGACGTCTAACGTGAACGTCAACTGTGCGAGTGCCACCAAAATAGTCGTATCCCCAGACTTCCCGAAGCAGTTGATCACGAGAAAAAACTCGGCCTGGGTGTTGAGCTAAGAACTTAAGCAATTCGAATTCTTTAAAAGTTAGATCAAGGGTGCGACCACGAAGCTTTGCGGAATAAGTCGATTCATCGATTGAAAGCTCTCCGGCTTTGATTTCACTTGAAGTTTCGAAAATGTTGGTCGCTTCGGCTTTTGTAGTCGCGAGTCGAATCCGGACTTCAATTTCCGCAGGGCTGGCATCAACCAATAGCACGTCAGTCAAACCCCACTCGCGTGTTACTGCAGCCAAACCACCCTCAGTTGTAATCAGAATTACCGGCGATGTATTCCCTGTAGTTTCCAATAGGCGACACAAGCTTCGAACCGCAGGTAAATCAGTACGACCATCGATCAGGATGACGTCGACTTCAGGGGCGGCAATTAAGGCAGTTGGTTCGGGCGACATGACCTTGATGTGGTGACTTAATAGTTCAAGGCCAGGCAAAACAGCACTAGATGGAGTGAGCGCACGGGTGAGCAATAGGACCTGGGCCATGTTCTCACCTGCTTAATTAGTTGCGTTCTCTAAGTCTAGGGCAGAACTAATAGGGGTCGAATTGGCTTTATTTACTGAATAAATCTAGTTACTGACTAATTCAGCAACCGCAGAAACCAGTTCTGGCTTTTTAGGAACACCGGTAGCACGGAAATGCACAGTTCCTTCTTTATCAATGATCAAAGTGGTTGGCGTTCGGGTTATTCCATAAGTCTTTACCAAGTCCATGTGCTCAACAACATCAAGCTCAATGTGGCAAATTGCCGGAAAGCTGTTGGTTACTTCTTCAAGGACTTTGTTAGTCACGCGGCAAGGCTGGCAGAATTCAGATGAAAACTGCAGAAATGTCACTTGTGGTGGGTGATCATGGTCTAAGTGGAGGTGTTCGGTTAACCCCTGTAGCGGGGGAACAATTTCTTCCCGGAGTTTGCCATCGCTGAGTTTTCGATAAATCCCAAAGGCAACTGAGAGCACGAGTGCGGCGAGCAGTACGTAGCCACCACTCGACATGCGCACTCCTTATTAATAGGTATGGATCACTAATCACCAATTAGTAGTAACGAACCTAGGCGAAACCTCAGTTTTCGCCAACTCCAATCCTTACTGCGAGACTTTTGCAATAACCAGTAGCGAGCCTGCGATTGCCTTGAACCTGGCCTATGGTTGGGGCATGTCGAGAACCACAGTGTTGATAAAGCGCCGAGTCGTTGACTATGGCCGCCTTGGTTCTTCGATGTGTATGTGCTCTTGATTTTGCAGTCCTGATGCTGGCTGCACTCAACGTAAGCCAACTTAAATCGGACCTGAAAAGGAAATTCAATGAGCAAGCAAATTGACCCACGTGGCCCACGTTTTGGAGCCGCAATAACAACAGTGGTTCTAGCAAGCATTCTGCTAACAATTCCCTCAAACATTGCCGTCGCGCTACTGGTGATTCAAACATCCGTTTTTGCACTTGGCGCATTCGTTGGTTTACACGCGCAGCCGTACGGAATTTTGTATCGCAAACTGGTTGCACCAAAGCTCGAAAAGCCGTTAGTGCTTGAAGCGGTTGAGCCGCCACAGTTTGCTCAATTAGTTGGATTCCTATTTGCAGTTGTTGGCCTTGTGGCCCTGGTTTCAGGCGCTCACTTAGTGGCAACTATTGCAGTTGGTTTTGCATTAGGTGCCGCATTTCTAAATGCCGCATTTAACTTTTGCCTGGGCTGCGAAATGTATTTGATCGGCAAAAGAATTTTTTCATAACAAATCTTAAGAACAAACAAGGAGAAGTAAATGAGTAACCAAGCGCTAGTAGATGCCGAATGGGCATTAGCCCATTTAGATGATGCCAAAGTAGTTTTCATTGAAGTTGATGAAGACACCGAAGCGTATGCCGGCAACCACATCCGTAATGCAATTGCACTGAACTGGAAGACCGATCTTCAGGATCCAATTCGTCGCGACTTTGTTAACAAGCAACAGTTTGAAGCTCTTCTAAGCGCCAAGGGTGTTTCTAATGATGACACCGTTGTGCTTTACGGCGGAAACAACAACTGGTTCGCTGCCTACGCATTCTGGTACTTCAAGCTTTATGGCCATGGCGATGTTCGCTTGCTAGATGGTGGCCGCAAGAAGTGGGAACTAGATGGTCGCGAGTTAGTTAGCGAAGTTCCAAGTCGCGCTGCAACAACGTATGTTGCAAAAGATCAGGATCGTTCAATTCGCGCTTTCCGTGAAGATGTACTTAAGGCGATCGGAACTCAGAATCTTGTCGATGTTCGCAGTCCGGATGAGTACGCAGGTCGTTTACTTGCGCCAGCTCACTTACCGCAAGAAGCTGCACGCATCGGTGGACACATTCCAACGGCTGCAAACATTCCATGGAGTAAGGCTGCCAACGAAGATGGTTCCTTCAAGTCCATCGATGAACTGAAGGCCCTTTATGAAGGTGCTGGTGTTGATCTAAACAAGGACACCATCGCTTACTGCCGAATTGGCGAACGTTCCGCCCACTCATGGTTTGTATTGCACGAGTTGCTAGGCGTGAAGAACGTAAGCAACTACGACGGTTCATGGACTGAGTACGGCTCACTTGTTGGTGTTCCGGTAGCTGTTGGCGACGAACCGGGTGACGCATGAGCGGTTGCGGCGCAGTAGTCGGTGGCGTCTCGTTAGACAACATCGACATATCAACACAGGCAGTCATCCAGGGTGTAATCACGTACGGAGATGTTCCAGCCAGTGTTGGTTATGCCCGCTTACTGGATCGAAACGATGAATTCGTTGCTGAGGTTCCGATCTCAAAACAAGGCGAGTTTCGTTTCTTTACGGTTTCAGGCGATTGGACCATAGTTGCCCTGATTCCAGGGTCCAATAGTCGAACTCAGGTAACGGCTGAGCTTGGAAAAGTTCTAGACGTAGACATCGTTATACCTAAATAAATTAATACCTAAAAAGGCTGGTTTTCTTCGGAAAGCCAGCCTTTATTGGTTCTGCGGACAGGCTCGCTAAGGTTTTTTGCGCTACGAGGCATGGCCATGTTGTCTGATTTGCCCTGTTTCTGGCATAGTTAAAGCAGAAGTTGTCCGTCCCCAATGAATCCTTACAGAAAGCTCTTTTTCATGCCTGCAAAAAAATTACGAAAAATTTCGATTGCTGCGATTTTTGCACTTGTTGCCACACTTTTCCAAGGTGCCTCGCTGAGCCCAGCTTCTGCCGCACCGGTTTATAGCGGCAGCGTTAGTGTGACACGCGCTTACGACTCCGATACCAACAGCATTCAGGCTTATTCAGGGGAACGCCTTTACGTGAATTTTCGGTATGACGTAAATGTGACCTCTGTTGAATCGGGAGATGAACTTACTTTCGACGATCTCGAGAATGAAATAACAGGTCTTTCAGCACAATGGAACATCAATAACAACTACATGAACCGAGTTACCGCACTTACATACACTGTTCCAGATCCCAAGCCAACTTCAATCGAATTGACTGTGTCTAAGACCTTGACCCCCTCGGCTAATGGACCAATTAAATTTGATCCAGTTGTAACAACTGACGGTGCTACCTTGACGGCAAATAGCACATATACAAGTGCCAGCTTGAACACATCGATAACATCTGCCGGATATACGGCAAAAGACGGAGACCAGTACCTCTATTACTATGGCAGCGTTTGCGTTGATATGGCACAGGTAGCTGCCGACGACGAATTAGTGCTGTCAACAACAATCACGGGATCACCTACTACGACCTCAAATACGACGTCTTGGTATGGTCCCAACGGAATGTCAATAAATGCCATTTCGCCTCAGACTGATCTCGAAAGAACGGTACCGTCTCCAGAACCTACACAAATTTCCGCGTCATTTAACAGAGGATTCTCGGGTCTAACCTCAGGCTTTAAATACACTTTTTCTGCCGAAATTGAGAGTGAAGGCACCTCGGTGGGCATAACTTGCCCGTTACTTCCTGGCCCAACACCTGGTTTATTTCCAGTGGGTGGCGCTTCAGTTACTGGAACTTTCTCAGTCGGTTCCAAGATTACGGTCACTCCAAACAAGTGGTCTCTTACAAATGGTGGTGCAGTAGTTGCCGCAGCAACTACCGAATACGACTGGTATCTCTGCACTACTCCGCTAACAGCCGCAACGACTGACTTTACGCAAATCGAATGTTTCCAAGATCAGCCTGAACAAGTCTTAGCTAGTGGAACCTCAATCGGTTACACAGATGGCCCAAATCAGGGATTTACCGGAGCGTCATTGACTATAACTCAGGGTCTTTTAACATCAATGACTGGAAAATACTTGATGGTAATCGTGAATGGGGCATCTGGCTCTGGCATGTCCCTCAAGCGCGGAGATTTGTTCATGAAAACCTGTGGACCTATCGCTTCGGGCTCAACCTGTTCATCGACCTATGGAACCCCTGTAGCACCAGCCAAGAAGACCCCGAAGGCTGCGACTGTTGCGACAAAGGTGAAAGTCGGAAAGACATTCACAATTTCGCTTCATTCATCTAAGGGAACAGCATCAAAGGGCGCGAACTCCGATGGTCTTGCTGCGGTAGTTTCGGTTGCTTCAGCTTCCAAGGCGTTCTGCTCAGTGACCAAGATCGTAAAGAGTAAGAAGATCACTGGTTACACAGTCAAGGGTCTTAAGGCTGGCAAGTGTTCAGTTGTCGTTGCCATCTCAGGTAGCTCAACTTTCAATGCCTCATCTAAGACAACCGTTGTGACGGTTTCCAAGTAGTACTGGCAAAACCAAATAACCAAAGGCTGGTTTTCTTCGGAAAGCCAGCCTTTGGTTTGTATGAATCACTTTCCTTCAGGAACTAAATTCAAGTAATCCACCTTGATACATCTGTCCATGACAACTTTCATTCCGGCGTCAGAGGCAAGTTTTGCGACATCATCGTTCTCGATACCAAGTTGCATCCACCAAGTTTTCCCAGCTGAGGAATCTGCGATAGCCGGGAATTCAGATTCAAATACAGCCGGCATATCTTCAGCTTTACGAAATACGTCGATGATGTCCGGGACAATCGGCAAGTCCGCCAGCGACTTATAAACCGGTTGACCCAAAATCTCTTGAGTGACCGTTGGATTGATTAAGTAGACGTCGAAGTGAGTCTGCTCGATCAAGTAGGCGGCAACTTGATGGCTCGCTCGCTCTGGATTGCTAGAGACCCCGATAACAGCCACCGAAGCCGCTGATTCCAAAATTGATTTAATGTCGGCGTTATTCACAACGTGATTGTCCTTCGGCTTGGCTACTTACTTGAGAATACTTGGCGGATACACTTAAGCACATGGCCGAGACGTTTTACACCGGATTGCTAGTCGTATGCTCCCTAGCGATTACTGGCTATGCATCGTGGATGGTCTACAAACTTTATAAGGGACAATCATGAGCACTAAATTGCATCCAGATTTGGCACCGTTGTCCTGGCTAGTAGGGACGTGGGTAGGCGTTGGAGTTGTTGGTTACCCAAGTATGGAATCTGACATTCAGGTGGGTCAAGAGCTGAGCATTCACTCAGATGGTCGACCATTTCTTATTCACTGGTCTCGCACTTGGGAACTTGATGACCAAGGCGAACGGGTTCGTCCATTGGCAATTGAAAGCGGATTTTGGCGACCACGTCCTGATAACGAAGTCGAGTTATTGCTTGCGCATCCAACTGGATTCTTGGAATCTTGGTTTGGCAAAGTAACTATTACCGGGCTTGAAAATGCCCAGATCACTGGCGCTCGCGTTGAACTGAAAACTGACGCCATTTTGCGCACTGCATCAGCCAAGCAAGTCGATTCTGGTGAACGAATTTACGGATTAGTCGACGGCAACATCGGTTGGGTTTATGACATGGCGGCCGAAGGGCACACCATGAAGTCACACGCTTCATTCCATCTCACAAAGGCAGTAGCACCATGAGCAATGAATGGGATGACGTACTTCGCGATCAGGGTTACCGAATCACACCCCAGCGCCAATTAGTGCTGGAAGCGGTGAATACTTTGGGCCATGCCACTCCGGAAGAGTTATTGACTGAAGTTCAAAAGACTGCAGCTGCGGTCAACTTATCAACGATTTACCGAACCCTTGAAGTGCTTGAGCAAGTTGGATTGGTTACGCACGCCCACATTGGGCACGGTGCTCCGACGTATCACTCAGTTGATAATGATGCCCACATCCACTTAGTTTGCGATACCTGTCAGGGTGTGCAATCTATTCCGGCTGATGCGGCTGAGTTATTCGTTCAAATGCTTCGCGAAAAAGTGGGCTTCGAGACCGACGTGGCACACGTCTCTGTTCATGGTCAGTGCGCAACCTGCATGGATCGCCAAAAACTTCTTTAGTTCTCAGGAACATCAGGAATATCCAAGGCTGCCGCCTAAGCAAAGGTATCCAGTTCCAACTACTTGCGAGAGAATGTTGTTATGACCGCAATCCCGCACATGGATGACACCAGCATTGATGCTGCTGTGCCATGGCATTACGGTGAACCGTTTAAGGAACAGCGTGAGCTGGTAGCCGGGCGAGGTCGAGTTGACCTTTCGCATCGTGGGGTAGTCACAGTTACTGGGCCAGATCGAAAATCTTGGTTGCATTCCATCACAACACAGGATTTTGAGTCGCCAGTTGCCCACTTAACGTCATTGATTTTGTCTCCGCATGGACACATCGAACACGATATTCACGTCGCTAATCACAATGAAACAATGTGGATCAGTTGTGAGCCAGGAACTGTAAATGACTTGATTCAGTATTTAGAATCGATGAAATTCATGCTTCGGGTTGAAGTAACAAACGTTTCAGATCAGATTGCAGTTGTTGGCGCCCCAGGCTGGATCGAATCAGATTTGTATCCGGTTTGGCACTCCTCTGAAGCATTTGTAAATGATTCACAAGTTAGCGATAAGTACGTTGTAACTCGACCAGCTGATTGGAAAGTTAGTGAACTTTTCGTGCCCCGCGAAGACCTTGACCAGGTTCTGAGTGAAGACACACAAGTTGGAACCTGGGCTTGGGAAGCGCATCGGATTCGTGCAGGTGTGCCTCGATTAAATTTTGAAACGGATCACAAAACGATTCCGCACGAAATTGGTTTGATCGGTTCCTCAGTTCATTTGAACAAAGGTTGCTATCGCGGACAAGAAACTGTGGCTCGGGTTTACAACCTAGGAAAACCACCTCGTCGCATAGTCCAACTCGAACTTGATGGCTCAACTAATGAGTTACCTGTAATTGGGGATGCTGTTCTTTGGGACGGTAAAGAAGTTGGTCGAGTAACGTCCGTGACGCAAGATTACGAAAGCGGACCACTGGCTCTTGCTGTTATCAAGCGCTCAGTTCCAACCGATGTGGTTCTAACTGCCGGAACTGTCGCAGCTAGCCAAACTGTAATTGTGGAATAACTAAACTTCCAACGTCACAGTCATCGGCCCATCACAAACTGCGCTGATTCGCATGTCTGCGCCAAACTTTCCTGTTTCCACCCGTGCGCCAAGATCGCGTAAGGCCTGAACTACATTTTCAACGAGCGGTTCAGCTTGTGGTCCGCGCGCAGCCTGTTGCCAAGTAGGACGTCGACCATTTGAAGTATCAGCAAACAATGTGAATTGGCTGATTGCCAGAATTGGTAATTCGGCATCTGCAGCCGCTACTTCCACCGATTCAGAGTTCACAGTTTTTCCAGCCGCCTTCAAGGCAGCAGACTCAAAGATTCGCAATTTCCAAATCTTGTCGGCTAGGACAGCACATTTACTCTCATCATCGTCAACGCTTACCCCGATCAAGACCAAAAGACCAGGGCCTTCGAAAGCACCGATAGTTTCACCGGCCACCACAACACTGGCGCCATCTACTCGTTGTACAACTGCACGCATAAATACATTCTGCCTTGCCTTGGATGCTGTCCGCATTAGGTGTTCACCAATCGATCGTGGAACTATAGGAGGGTGTCAGTTCCAGTTGCCCACGTTGTGCGAAGCGGCGTAGTTGAAGGTACGCACTTCGGTAGTGCGGTAGTTGTTGATGCCCAAGGCAAAGTTGAGTGGTCAATTGGTGATGTCTCTAGCGCGATGTTTCCGCGCTCATCAAATAAATTGATGCAGAGTCTGGCCATGGTGCGAAGTGGCTTGCCACTTAAAGACGAATTGCTCGCACTTTCTAGCGCTTCACATAGCGGCGAAGATTTCCACTTAGCAGGCGTCCAAGACATTTTGAATGCAGCAAACCTTGATATCTCAGCTTTGCAATGCCCAGCCGATTGGCCGCTTGATGAAGTCGAGCGAGACACTCTGCTCGCAGCTGGTCTTGGCAAAAGTTCAATTTATATGAACTGCAGTGGCAAGCATTCGGCAATGTTATTTACCTGCGTTTTGAATGGCTGGGATACTGACAGCTACCTTGAGACTTCTCACCCGTTACAGGTGGCATGCCAACAAGCCATCGAAGATGTGACTGGCGAAAAAGTCGAACACATTGGCGTTGATGGTTGTGGCGCACCACTGATGTCGACTTCACTAACAGGTTTGGCACGAGCTTTTTCAAAGTTTGCAGGCCCTACTGCAGATGCAGAACAAAAGAAGATTGCTGATGCGATTCGAGCAAATCCACAATATCTTGGTGGCACCAGACGTGATGTGACAAAACTTATGCAAGGCGTTCCTGGCTTACTTGCTAAAGATGGCGCTGAGGCTGTCTATGGAATTGGGCTTGGTGACGGGCGAGCGCTCGCTCTGAAAATCGAAGATGGCGCCGACCGAGCAAGAATTGTTGTCGCGATGTCTATCCTGCAAAATGTTTTGGGCGTCGTTTCGCAAGAAGTGGAACGTCAGCTGGACAGCCAAGAGTTATTGGGTGGCGGCTTACAGGTTGGAAAAGTCGTCCCGGCATTTTCGATCTAGGGTTCAAGTAAAAACCGCCTGAAACTTTCGAAAATAGAATTTCTCTGCGATCGCTTGCTCGCGCCTACTGCCTTTGAGGCCATTTGCTGATTACTTTAAATGGGTGAGTGGTGTTGTACGTCCAGTTGGACCTGAAGAACCAATGGTCTATTGGCGACGTCGACTAGTCATCGGCCTGGCTACCATTGTGACTTTGATCGTGCTGATTAACAGTTTCACTGGTGGTGACGATCCGGTACCTACCGCAGCGTCAGCCTCACCAAGCGCAACAGATTTAGTTACTTCACCAGAACCGACAGCATCACCAAGTGCTGTTGATTCAGCAACTCCAGATACTACCCAGCCAACCGAGCAACCTTCGACCCCAGCCGTTGCCGACGGTGAATGTTCTGACACTGATACTTCGCTGAGGGTCACTATTGACCGTGGCACAACTGCAGTTGGCGAAGGTGTCCACATAAGCATGATCCTTAAAAACATTTCCACCACAACTTGCAAGCGTGACGTCGGAAGCGGCGCGAATGAAGTCACGGTAACTTCTGGCCCTGCTTTGATCTGGTCCACGGATCACTGCAATCCAAGTACCGACAAAGACTTAGTTGAATTGGCTCCTGGCCAAGAATGGAAAGTCAAAGTTGTTTGGATTGGCAAGCTGACTGGTGAGGGCTGCAAGGTCAAAGACTTTGCGGAACCAGGTGCGTATTGGGTTAACGGTAGAAATGCCAGCCTAAAGAGCGATGGCGTTAGGTTCGTTGTTGAGTAAGAGTTCCTTGCGTTACTAAACGTAACGTTCTAGCAAGCTAGCTTCGGCTACTCGCGACAGATTCTCACGAATGGCTCGCGCTCTTGTCTCACCAACACCTTCAACGTCTCGAAGTTCATCCGCTGAGGCAGATAGTAAGTTTTGCAAGCTACCGAAATGCTGAATTAGGTTTTCAAAGATTTGCTCTGGAAGCCTTGGAACTTTTGCCAGCAAACGGAATCCTCGTGGATGAATCACATTGTCTAGGGATTCAGTGTCGCTTGGAAGTCCAATTACCTCAGCAATGTTTGAAACATCTAGCAATGAAGTTGCATCCAGTTCGGCAATGCCGGTCAGAATCCCTTCGGCCTTATTGGCTTTCCGTCCACCTGATGGCATGTAATCCCGAATAATGAATCCAAGATCAGCAGCGGTACCAGACACCAGTTCTTCAAGCTGCAAAGACAGCAATCGACCATCAGTACCAAGTTCAACTACATATGCCGAAATTTCATTTGAGATTCGTCGAACCATTTCATGGCGTTGAACGACCGTGGCAACGTCTCGAGTCGTTACTAGGTCCTCAATCTCCATAGTTGAAAGAGAACCTGCAACTTCATCCAATCTGGCTCGGTATCTTTCCAATGTAGCCAAAGCTTGATTTGCCTTGGAAAGAATTGTTGCTGAATCTTCGAGGACATAGCGCACACCATCTAGGTAGAGCGCGATGATACGCATAGATTTACTAACGCTCAGGACTGGCAGATTTGACTGTCGGGAAACGCGATCAGCAGTGCGATGCCTTGTGCCTTGTTCGTTCGTTGGAATCGATGGGTCCGGTAACAATTGGACTGCAGCTGAAACAATCTTCGTGGCGTCGCGATCACAAATTACAGCCCCGTCCATTTTTGCTAATTCGCGCAAACGCGTGGCAGTGAAATCAATATCGATATCGAACCCACCGCTGCTGATTGCATTAATTGTTTTGTCTTGGCCTAAGACAATTAACGCACCGGTGTTGCCTCGCAAGATTCGCTCTAGGCCGTCGCGCAATTCGGTACCAGGGGCAACTTGTGCCAAAACAGATCTCAATAATTCAGCTGAGTTCACTTGCTCTTTGGATGCCACGAAATTTCTTTCTCACTGGAGTTGAGTTGATTCTACGGCTGATGACAACCATTTTGTAACATCCGTCGAGGAGTTTAGATTGCCTTTACCGCATCTGTCAGCGACCCGACCTCGATGAGTCGAAGTCCCTTAACTCCAGACGGTAGGCGAGTGCCCTTTGGCACCAGCGCCGTCTTGAAACCGATTCGGGCGGCTTCACTTAACCTCTGGTTCATTCCAGGAACTGGTCGAACGTCACCGCTAAGAGCCACTTCTCCGATTGCAACTAAGTCAATAGGAAGTGCCGCATCTCTGGCTGCCGAAGTAATTGCCAAGCACATGGCTAAATCCGCACCAGGGTCAGAAATCTTGGCACCAGCAACCGTGGCTAGGTATACATCTTTATCCCATAACTTCAATCGAGCTGCCCGTTCCGTGACTGCGATCAGCATGGCCGCTCGAGCATTGTCAAAGCCGGTGGTTCGGCGCATTGGGTTGTTGCCTGGACTCGTTGTGGTCAGTGCTTGAACCTCAACCAACAATGCCCGCCGACCTTCGAGCGTGATTGCTATGCAGGTACCGGGAATTGCTTGATCGCGCTGGGATCGAAACAGCGTGCTGGGATCGGTTACCTGGCGCAATCCATCATCAGCTTGTTCAAAACAGGCAACCTCATCAGCTGGCCCGTATCGATTTTTGTTCGCTCGAAGCAATCGCAATGGAGTGCCTCGGTCGCCTTCAAAGGTAAGCACGGTGTCGACTAAGTGCTCAAGTGATCGCGGACCGGCAACTGAGTTATCTCTAGTTGATTGCCCAATAAGTAACAACGGCATCCGACGACCTTTGGCGGCTCGGGTTAAAACTTGTGTGACTTCGTGTACCTGAGCCACACCACCAGCTCTGCCGTCTAATTCGGCAGAAGCAATGGTTTGCACGCTGTCGACAATTAACAAGTCTGGATCAACGTCTTCAACGTGACCGAGCAACACCGCTAAATCAGTTTCGTCAGCTACTAGCAAGGTGTCTGCGTTAACTCCGATGCGTCTGGCGCGAATACCAATTTGTTCGGCTGACTCTTCTCCGGAAATGTATAAAACTTTGCGTGGCTTGCCAGATGCGCGAGCAAACTTGTCTGCCGCCTCGAGAAGTAAAGTTGATTTTCCAACTCCTGGTTCGCCAGCCAGTAAGACACATTGGCCAGCAACTAGACCGCCACCAAGCACTCGGTCGAACTCTTCGATTCCAGTCGAGGTGCGTTCAACTTCTCCGAGCGGGATATCTTTGACAGCTCTGGCAGGCTTGCCAGGGGCAACACCAGTAGTTGAAGTTCGCAGTCCAGCTCCACTAGCTGCAACAGAGGATTCAGTTACAGAACTCCAGGCTTGGCATTCTGGGCAACGCCCAACCCACTTGTGACCAGTCCAGCCACACTCGGTGCACTTGTAAGTTGCGCGAACTGCTTTTGCCATGACCTTAGGTTACGCGCTGACACCGACACGTGTGGCTCGTGGAGTGGCTAGGAAGAAAAGCCGGGGCTGTGAATAAATTCTTAGGAGTTTGGCGTTGCAGGATGGATGGCAAGGTACTTGATGGCGCGAGTGTTATCTGAAGCTCTTGCAGCTGCAATCATTTCTTCACGCGCCTGGCAATGGTCTGCCAGAATCTTGTAAGCCTTCTTGCCCATCAAAGCAGTCAGTTCTGGTTCGTAGGACTGGTAAACCGCGCGAGCACCAACGTGAGCTTCGGTAGCTGTCGTACAGTACCAATCTAGATCTTCGCCGCCAGGGCCCCAGCCGCGTCGGTTGTACTCTTCGATACCGATCACAATGATGTCGACGTCATCCGGACGCTTAACTTCTTCAAAAGTTCGACGAATCGGAAGTTCCCAGCAAACCTGCGGCTTGGTGACCAGCGGATTTACCCCAAGTTGGCCAGCGAGGATGTGTAGCGAACAGCCATCGCCACCTTCAAATCCGTTGCGGTTGTGGAAAATGCAAGCACCGTTGTAAGCACGGGTTTTCTTGGCACCATCATCGTCTTTCTCGAACATGCCATTCTTGTGGCCCTCTTTGTGGTTCTGCCAAATTTCTGGAGTCAGCATCGCTGCATACTTTTTGGTGTTCTTTAAATCTTCTTTGTCTGCAATGTGTGCGCCAAGATTGCAGCAACCTACGTCTGGATTCTCTTTGTCGATTCCTTTACAGCCGTTACCCCAAATGCAGGTCCAGCGACTAGTTAGCCAAGTCAGATCGCAACGGTACAAATTAGTGTCGTCTTCGGGATCAACGAACTCGACCCAAGCGCGAGGGAAATCTTGATTCTTTTCAACCACGAATAAATCTTATTGGGCTTGGGAGTGCTGGCGCGCACTGCACCTAGCCCACTAGTAATCTTTTTGCTATGCGAATGGGAGTTTTGGACGTAGGTTCAAACACCGTTCACCTCTTGATAGTTGATGCTCACGCAGGTGCTGCACCGATTCCTGCGATGTCTCAGAAATATGAACTTCGTCTAGCCGAGCAATTAAAGGATGATGGCGACTTAAAGAAGTCATCCATAAAATCTCTGATTGAAGTATTGAATGAGTGCAACAAATTCATCGTCGATCATGATTGTGATGAGTTGTTAGCCTTTGCTACTTCGGCATTGAGAGAGTCAAAAAATTCTGAAGCGATTCTCGAGCAGATAAAGAATGAAACCGGAATCGACCTTCAAGTATTAGATGGCGAGCATGAAGCCATCCTTACGTTCCTAGCCGTTCGCCGATGGTTCGGCTGGTCTTCTGGTCGACTATTAGTAGCGGATATCGGAGGCGGTTCATTAGAAGTCGCGATTGGACCTGACGAGTATCCAGAACTTGCCACATCTACTCCTCTAGGAGCTGGACGCTTAACCCGCGAATTCTTTACATCTGAAATTCCGAGCGCAAACGAAATCAAACAATTGCGAAACTATGTAAAGAAAACTTTGGAAACAGATTTCTCAGGTTTGCTAAAAAGTGAATTCGATCACGCAGTGGGTACGAGTAAGACTTTCAGGCAGCTTGCCCGTATCGGTGGTGCTGCACCAGCCAGTGAAGGTCAACGCGTTCAAAGAGAACTCAAATTCTCTTCAGTATCAAATTGGGTGCCCAAGATTGCGCAGATGAACTATGCACAACGGGCTCAGTTACCAGGTGTTTCCGCAGGTCGAGCCGAACAGTTGCTAGCCGGTGCCATCGTCGCTCAAGAGACCATGGAGTTTTTGAAGTTAGATACTTTAGAAATCTGCCCGTGGGCACTCCGAGAAGGAATTATCCTGCGCCGCTTGGACTGGTTTGCCGACGATGCCGAGTAGCCCCTATACCCCGTAAAGTTGGGGCTAGATCCTGCGTCAGGATCATTAAAGGTGGGAGAGACATGCTTCGCGAATTACTAGTTGCCGCTTCACGTAGTGAGAAGTTAGAACATCTAGTTTCGACTTCGCCATTAAGCCGCGGGGTTGTAAACCGATTTGTTGCCGGAACTACAACTGCTGATGTGGTTTCTACAGTTCAGAACCTTCATGATCTTGGACTCCTAGCAACTGTGGATCGCCTTGGTGAAGACACTTTGGATCGTGCTGCCGCAGACGCAACCGTAGCTGACTACAAGGATGTTCTCCGCGCACTTTCTGCCGCGGGACTATCGGATAGCGCAGAAGTTTCTGTGAAGTTATCCGCGGTCGGCCAGGCGCTTGGCGATAGTGGCGAGAGTATCGCACTAGAAAATGCGCTAGAAATTTGTTCAATTGCAAAACAAGTTGGAACAACGGTTACTTTCGATATGGAAGACCACACCACAATTGATTCAACATTGCGCATCCTGTCCCAGGTTAGAAAAGAGTTCCCAACTACTGGTGGCGTACTGCAAGCTCAATTGCATCGCACCGAAGACGATGTTGCTGCGCACTCCTATAACGATTCTCGGATCCGACTTTGCAAAGGCGCTTATGCAGAGGCAGCGGATGTTGCATTTGTGGATCGCGGCGAAATTGATAAAGCCTACGTGCGCAGTATGCGGACCTTGATCGAGTCAGACGCGTACCCAATGTTGGCAACTCATGATCCTCGCCTGATTCAGATTGCTCAGGCGCTTGCACTTCAAACCGGCCGAGCCAAAGACACGTTCGAATTCCAAATGCTTTTGGGCGTGCGACCTGAAGAACAAATTCGACTGGCTGAACTCGGCCACAAGGTACGCGTATATGTTCCTTACGGCGACCAGTGGTACCCATACTTGATGCGCCGCATGGCGGAAAAGCCAAGTAACTTGGCACTTTTCATGCGCTCCTTAGTTTCGAAAAGTTAGGACTGCAACATGACTACCGCCATTATCGGGGCTGGCGTTATGGGCGAGACCCTATTAGCCGGTCTATTGCGAGCTGGAGTTTCTAAATCAGATCTTTTGATTGCAGATCGTCGAATTGAAAGATCAGCCGAAGTTACCCAAGCACATGGTGTTGCAAATGGCACCAACCAGGAAGTGTCGGCAAAAGCCGAAACTGTGGTCCTAGTTGTTAAGCCGCAAGACATGGCAATTGTTCTTGGAGAAATCAAGGATTCAATTAAGCCAGGCACTCTTGTGGTCTCACTTGCAGCTGGTATCACGACTAGCTTCATGGAAGATATACTGCCAGCACAAACTCCTGTGATTCGAGTAATGCCAAATACGCCAGCGTTGGTAGATCAGGGCATGGCTGCAATTAGTTCGGGCTCTAACAGCACAGAAGAGCACTTGTTAACGGTTGAGAAGTTACTTCGCAGCGTTGGTCAAGTAGTCAGGGTTCCGGAGAAATACCAGGACGCCGTCACTGCGATTTCTGGCTCCGGACCGGCTTACATTTTTTACGTTGTTGAAGCAATGATCGAAGGCGGCGTGATGCTTGGTTTGCCTCGTGATGTGGCAAATGAGCTTGTGATGCAAACGGTTTATGGCGCCGCCACAATGCTTCGCGAAACCAAAGAACACCCGACAGTCTTGCGGGAGCAAGTAACCTCGCCGGGTGGTACGACTGTTGCAGCGTTGAGGCAGTTTGATGACTTCAAAGTTCGCGCAGCATTCCTAAGTGCGATGGAAGCGGCTCGAGACCGTTCCAAAGAACTGGGTATGCAATAACCAGTTCTTTGGAACAAGTAAAAACAGCTCGAAATTATGTTTGCTCTGCAAACAAATAGAACCATGCCAACAATAAATTACACGCGTGTAATTTGAGTTACTTTCTGAATCGACTTTCACTTGAGTCCCATTCGCCACTAATGTAAGCATCTACAAATGAGTGTGATGTTCAGCCCGGAGGGGAAGCCGGTGCTAGGCCCACACAGAATGGTTTTGGTGTTTTATGGCTGCATCTAACGAGCGCCCTCTTGGAGAAGTTCGCTTCTTAACAGTTGCTGAAGTTGCAACAGCAATGCGGGTATCAAAAATGACTGTGTATCGCTTGGTTCACAATGGCGAACTACCAGCTGTTCAAGTTGGTCGCTCATTTCGAATTCCAGAACAAGCAGTACATACCTACTTACAAGAATCGTTTGTCGAAGCAGGTTAATCTCTTTGGGATTTAGAGAAATCTAGTCCTAAGTTAAGTTCGTTAAAGCACGCACGTAGACTCAGTTAAACAACATAAGAAAAGGTGGTCCAAATGGGCTCGGTGATCAAGAAGCGCCGCAAGCGCATGGCCAAGAAGAAGCATCGCAAAATGCTAAAGAAGACGCGTTCACAGCGTCGTAACAAGGGTAAGTAAACCCAAAAAACTTCAGGCGCGGGAGCGCCGGGTGGCAGCAATTGCTATCCCGGCACCCGCGCTTACTAATGCAATCGCAGTTGCGCCCGCAGGTATGCCATAGCGCTTAACTAATCTTTGTCTGCGGAAATCATGTACCGGCCAACCATTTTCGATGGCGTGATTTCGCAATGTCGAATCCGGATTAACGGCTGTTGGATTTCCAACGCTGTTCAATAGCGGGATGTCATTACTGGAATCTGAGTAAGCAAAACTGTGGGTTAAATCCAAACCATGTTCAATAGCTAACTTTTCAACTGCGATCGATTTTTGCTCACCATGCATCGGTGGATTTTTTAGTCGCCCGGTGTAGACACCGTTTTCAACTTCACTTACAGTCGCAATCGCGCCACTCAATCCGAGTCTCGTTGCAATGATGTTTGCCAATTCAATTGGCGCGGCCGAAACTAACCAAACTTGATGACCGGCAGCGCGATGCGTGTGTGCCAATTGCACAGTTCCTGGCCAAACTTTGTCGGCCATGATTTCGTCATAAATTTCTTCGGATAGCCCGATTACTTCTTCGGTAGTTCTGCCAGTCACAAATGAAAGGGCATCTTCCGTGATGCGAGCCATGTCGGCAAGATTCTCAGATCCAATAGTCAGAAACTTGCCTTGGGCAATTGCAAAGTTTGCCAAGTCTGTTGCGCTTAAAATTTTTCGGGCAAACAACCCTTTAGCTAAATGGAAGATGCTAGCCCCGCGCATGATCGTGTTGTCGATGTCGAAGAAGGCACCAATTTTGTGGGGCTCAGGAATGTTCGTGTCGATAGGCATGGCAGAGTTCATAGGAATCTTTGATGAACTTATGCCCATGTTTACAGGGTACTGGGAATGCAATGTGTCACACTGATTACATACCGATGGGAGCAATAAAGTGGATCCGCGTGTTGTACTCATTGGTAAATCAGGCTGTCATTTATGCGATAACGCCAGGTTAATAATCGCCAAAGTGTGTGATGAACTTGGCGAAACTTGGGGTGAACTTTCAATTCTGGATGACCCGCAATTAGCTGACCAGTATTTTGAATCAATCCCGGTCGTAATGATTGACGGAAAAATTCATGACAAATGGCGAGTAGATGAAGCGCGTTTTCGCTCCGCATTAATGAAATAAATCGAGCAGTTTTTGCTCGTGCGTCAAGTCACACCAGTCACGTTCGTAACATCAAAAATCCTTGTTTTCCCTAGCACGAATTAGGGTGCCTGCGCCAATTTTGCACAGAGCGAAAAGGCGCATAACCTGATCGCCATACGGTCACAAAAAGGATGGTTTTCATGCCGCTGTCGCAAGCGCCTGATGGGCACGTAAGTGCTCGTGGTGTTATTCCTGACGCGACCGTCAGCCGTCTTCCGATGTATCACCGCAGCCTGCTCTCGTTAACTGCACGCGGAGTTATTCTGGTCTCGTCCGAAGAGTTGGCCGAGGCCAGCGGTGTGTCTAGCGCAAAACTTCGCAAAGATTTATCTTTCCTTGGTTCCTATGGAACTCGTGGCGTTGGTTACGACGTTGAGTTCTTGCTTTACCAAATTGCACGTGCTCTCGGACTTACACAGGTCTGGCCAGTTGTGATTGTTGGAATCGGAAACCTTGGCAATGCCCTAGCTGGTTATCCAGGCTTTGCATCTCGTGGCTTTTCCGTAGTGGGCTTATTCGACACCGACCCAAAGCGCGTTGGGGAAACCGTAACCGTGGCAGGCAAAGAGATTGTTGTATCTGACATTTCAAAATTGCCTCAGGTTGTTTTAAGCAGTGGGGCATCAATCGGAGTGATTGCAACTCCTGAAGCTGCTGCTCAAGATGTTTGCGATCTTATGGTTCGTAATGGCATCACAAGTGTTTTGAACTTTGCACCGGTACTAATCGAAGTACCTGAAGGTGTTGACGTGCGTCGCGTAGATCTTGCGACCGAACTACAGATTCTTGCATTCCACGAACAACGCAAATCTCAAAGTGCGTTGACTCAAGCGAATGCAGGATAAAAATGACTTCCCAAAGCAGCAAGTACACAAACAAGGTAGGTGTGTAAATGGCTAGCTCGCAGGTATCTGCCGCAGTCGGAGTGTCTTTTGTGGTTGCCGGACCCGGTGACCCAGATCTATTAACTGTTCGCGCACATCGGTTGCTTAAGGCAGCTGACGTCGTAGTTGTCGATGAAGAAATTACTCGCCTTGCCGAGATCGTTTCATCGGGACAAGTACTTGTTGCCGTGGATAACGCTGGCGCCCCACTTTCGTTGGCGGCTCGGACCAAAGTTTTAGTCGACGCTCGTAAAGAAGGACTACAAGTAGTTCGACTTCTCTCGGGTGACCCAGTGCTTGACGGTCGACTAGCTATGGAAACCGCTTCGATTGCCAAGGCTGGACACGCCTTTGAAGTTGCTGCTGGCGTTTCTCCGCTAACGGCTGTCGCTGCGCATGTTGGTGTCTCACTAACCGGTGGTCGAACTCGCGAAGTTCGTATCATCGATGCGGACTCACCAATTGTTGACTGGTCTGCTCACATTGATCCGCTTGTGACTCTGGTAGTTCACAACGCAGCTGATCGCGTAACTGAAGTTTCTAAAGCACTTATCAAGGCTGGCCGTGATGGTTCAACTCCAGTAGCAATCGTTCGTGATGGTGCAACAGTTGAACAGCGTTCATTGCACTCAACACTTGAGGCTCTGCCAAATGCAATCAAACTTGCAAAGCAAAGCGGTGCTGGAATTGTCATCATTGGCGAAACCGTTGGCGATCGCACTGCTTGGTTTGAAAACCGTCCGCTACATGGCTGGCGAGTTCTTGTACCTCGTACAAAAGATTCAGCCGAAGATCTTCGCGAGCGAATGATTTCGTTTGGCGCAGTTCCTTTTGAAGTTCCAACTATGTCTGTTGAACCACCGCGCACACCACAACAAATGGAACGCGCAATTCATGGACTTGTATCCGGTCGTTACGAGTGGGTTGTTTTCACAAGCCTTAACGCAGTCCGTGCAATTCGCGAACGTTTCGAAGAGTGTGGTTTGGATGCCCGATCATTGTCAGGAATTAGAATTGCTGCAATCGGCGAAGACACCGTAAACGCTTTGATTGCGATGGGTGTACGTCCAGACCTAGTTCCGGAAGAAGAACAAACAACTGCCAGCTTGCTCGAAGAGTGGCCAGAGTTTGATTCCATTAACGATCCAATCAATCGCATTTTCTTGCCACGCGCTGACATTGCAACTGACACCTTGGTGGCTGGACTTACTGCACTGGGCTGGGAAGTCGAAGACGTTACTGCGTTCCGCACAGTTCGCGCGGCACCTCCCGCCGTCGAAACCCGCGAAGCAATCAAGAGTGGTGGATTCGATGCCGTAATTTTCACTTCAAGTAGCACGGTTCGTAACTTGGTTGGAATCGCTGGTAAACCGCACCCAACCACGATCATTGCTTGCATCGGTCCAGCAACTGCTAAGACCGCTCAGGAACATGGTCTACGAGTTGATGTACTTCCAGAAGAAGCCACGATTACTGCTTTGGCAAATGCGTTAGCAGTTCATGGTGGAGCACTTCGGGATGAAGCAGAAACTTCCGGCTCTGTAGGTTGGCGTCCATCTCGGAAGCGCTCGGCTGCACGACGCCGCGCAACGTGATCTGATTAGTAGTATGCGAACAACGGTTCACTTACTGCGTCACGGTGAAGTACATAACCCGGACAAGCTTCTTTACGGACGCCTGCCTGGATATCGACTTTCCGAACTTGGTCATGAAATGGCGCAACGCGCAGCGCAGGCCCTGTCTTCACGAGATGTAACCGCTGTCATTGCTTCTCCATTGGAGCGCGCGCAACAAACAGCTGCTCCGATTGCAGGTGTGCTGGGCTTAACAATTGGCACCGATGAAAATCTGATTGAAGCTGACAACGTATTTGAAGGTCAGCGGGTTTCGGTTGGCGATGGTGTGCTGCGTCAACCTAGCGCTTGGCGCCATCTCTACAATCCGTTTAAGCCATCGTGGGGCGAGCCTTATGCAGTGATCGCGGCTCGAATGCGTCAAGCGGTTGCAGATGCCAGAGATTCTGCGCGAGGTCATGAAGCAGTGCTGGTTAGCCACCAACTTCCAATTTGGATTAGCCGGCTTGACTTTGAAGGCAAGCGCTTTCCGCACGATCCGCGCAAACGTCAATGCAGTTTGGCATCGCTGACATCTTTAACGTTTGACGATGAGACATTGGTTGCGGTGCTGTATACCGAGCCCAGTGCCGATCTCTTGGGGAAAGCGAGCAAGGTCGCAGGTGCGTAAAGTTACAACTCTGTTTTTTGTTGGCGCACTTGTTGCGCTACTAACAGGATGTAGCGCTAGCTCCACTGGTAACACTTCTGACACTGGGTACATTTCAGGTGACGGAAGTACAGTCCTCTTATCTCCCGAAGAGCGTGGCGAAGCGATTTCGCTTGCCGGGGAAACTCTTGAAGGAACACAACTCGACATTGCGAGCTGGCAAGGAAAACTTGTTGTCGTAAATCTTTGGGCTTCTTGGTGTGGTCCTTGCCGATCCGAAGCCGTTGACTTAGAGAATTCGTATTTGCAATTCAAAGATCAAGGTGTTGAGTTCCTTGGCCTAAACACTCGGGATGGCTTGGCTGCAGCCAAGGCATTTAATGATCGGTTTAACACCTCGTACCCATCAATTCGCGACAAAGACGGACAGCTAACTTTAGTTTTTGGAAATCTAGGTCCCGCTGCAACTCCATCAACAATCATTTTGGATTCCAAAGGCAGAGTTGCTGCGCGCATTCTTGGACCAACAACAGAGTCCGAACTTAGAGTCGTGCTGACTGCAGTATTAGAGAGCGAAAGTTAATGCGGTCGCTTGAGATTGTTCAAACCATCACATCTGGCTCGCTGTTGCTAGCGATTCCACTTGCCTTCGCTGCAGGATTAGTTTCGTTTCTCTCACCTTGCGTGCTTCCGTTGGTCCCTGGGTATTTGTCTTACATCACAGGAGTTGCGGGAGCTAGGGCTACGGCACAGCGCACTTCAGCATCTCGATCCCGCGCAGTTTGGGGATCCCTTGTTTTTGTTACCGGATTCTCAGTTGTCTTCATTTCTTATGGCGCATTGTTTGGTGGCATTGGTCAACTTCTGTTGGAGTACCAGCGAACCATTCAGATGTTCATGGGCGTCATTGTGGTAATCCTTGGGCTTGGTTTCTTGGGAGCAATCCCAGCAATTCAGCGTGACATCCGCATCCATCGGGTACCAACTGGAACCTTGTTTGGCGCATTTTTATTGGGCGCACTATTTGCAATCGGTTGGACGCCTTGTATTGGCCCAACCCTTGCCGCAGTTCAAGGTATGGCGCTGACTGAAGCAAGTGCAGTTCGTGGTGCAATTTTGAGCGCAGCATATTGCCTAGGACTAGGTCTGCCATTTGTTTTTCTAGCGTTCTTCTTCGAACGCAGTATTCGAACAGTCAAGGTTTTGCGAAAGTACTCGCGCCAGATTATGTATTTCGGTGGTGCGATGCTTATTGTGATCGGGTTACTACTTGTAACTGGCTATTGGAATGACATCACTATTGGGTTGCGGGTTTGGGCGACCAATTGGGGAGTTCCGATCTAATGAAAAGTAAAGGTGAATAAGTAATGGCAACGATGCGTTGGTTGTGGCGGCAACTAACTAGCATGCGCGTTGCACTGATACTTCTTTTCTTGCTCGCCTTAGCAAGTATTCCTGGTTCGATATTCCCGCAACGAGGTACATCTCCGCTGCGAGTAAATGAATTCCTCAAGGACAATCCAACATTGGGGCCAATTCTGGATCGCCTGTACATGTTTGATGTATTTGCATCTCCGTGGTTTGCATCGATTTACCTTTTGCTTTTTATTTCGCTTACTGGATGTGTACTGCCGCGTGCGATCGAGCACTACCGTGAGCTCCGCAGTCAACCGCCAGCTGCACCGAAAAACCTCAGTCGTCTTCCGGTTCACTTGGAATGGCACAGTTCCGCAAAAGTTTCAGAAGTTATTTCAGAAACTGCCACTGCCTGGAAGAAGCGCGGCTGGCGAGTTCGACAAGGTGATGATTGGCTTTCAGCTGAAAAAGGGTACGCCCGTGAAACTGGAAATCTGCTCTTTCATCTTTCGCTATTAGTTTTACTGTTAGCCGTCGGTTACGGTGGGGCAGTTGGTTATCGTGGCACCGTTATTGTTCGCGAAGACTCAGGTTTCGCAAACAATGTCACGCAATACGACACCTTCGCGCCAGGACGAGTTTTCGGTGCCGATCAATTGCCACCTTTCGCGTTTGAGCTCAAAGAATTTGAAGCCACATTTCAACGTGGTGGACAACAAAATGGAGCACCGAGAGCATTTCGAGCTGAGCTCATGGTTAAAGATGAGCCATCCGCTGAACCACGCGCCGTGACCGTTGAAGTTAATCACCCGCTTCGCACTTCTGGCATAACGGTGTACTTAGTTGGTCACGGTTTTGCGCCAGAATTCACTGTTAGAGATGCAACAGGCAAAGTTGTTTGGCAAGACGCATCGGTATTTTTGCCGCAAGATACCGCCTTCACTTCAAGTGGTGTAGTCAAAGTCCCAGACACCGTTCCGCAGTTAGGTCTCCAAGGCTTTTTCCTTCCAACTGTTTCGGAAGATTTTTCAAATGGCCCTGTTTCTAAATTTCCAGCCGCAGATAATCCCGAGGTTTACTTGAGTGCTTGGCAAGGTGATTTAGGTCTCGATTCTGGAATGCCGCAAAGTGTGTACCGTCTTGATACTGCGAACATGAAGCGGATCGGGATTGAAGAACTTGCACCGGGCGAAGTGTGGAACTTGCCGAATTCAGGTGGAACAGTTGAATTTACTGGCTACCGCCAGTGGGCATCTTTCGTAATTACAAAAGATCCTGGCAAAGGTTGGGCACTTGGTGCAGCAATTGCATCCATCATCGGATTGTCACTATCGCTCTTGATCCCACGTCGTCGCGCTTGGTTGCGAGTGACGTCCTCAGAAGATCAAGGTAATCTGATCGAGGTTGCTGGATTGTCAAAAACTGAAGCTCCAGGTTTGGCAGATGAAGTTTTGCAGCTATCGAAATTAGTTCGTGCTCCGGAGGATAAGCAATGACGGTTAACGAAACATTGGCGCAAGCAAGTAACGCCATGGTTTACGGTTCCATGACTGCTTTCACTGGAGCAATGGTGGCATTTAGCATTTCGCTTGCAAAGGGTCGCAAACTCGAATCTATCGAAGACGCGGCGCAACGAACTAGCACTTCACATCAAGTTCGCATGGGATCAACTGCAACCTTAGATAAGCCTGCGGTTTCTACTGCACTCACCGATGGTGAGGATCTTGGCGAGGGACGTCGTGCTGGAAATATTGGCATGTCATTAACCTGGCTAGGAACATTGCTACTGGGCGCAGCTCTTCTGTTTCGTGGGCTTTCGGTAAGCAGGCCACCAATTGGAAACATGTATGAGTTCTCGCTTGCTGCAGGTTTTGCAGTCTCGCTCACATACTGTTTGTTATCGATTTCACGCGACCTACGCTGGTTAGGTTTGTTTATTACGGTCCCAGTTTTACTTGACTTGGGACTTGCTCTAACTGTCCTTTACACAGACAGCGCGCAACTTGTTCCAGCTTTGAATTCCTACTGGTTAGCAATTCACGTCTCGGCCGCGATTGTTTCGTTTGGAGCATTCACTGTTGGTGCTGCACTCTCGGCTCTTTACCTAGTGGCACAAGTTGCGGAAGATCGCGCTGCTGATGGCAAGGAACCAGGACGCAGTGCGGCAATCGCGCAACGTATTCCTTCCGCAGACCGACTTGATTTAATGTCCTATCGAATTCATGCGTTCATGTTTCCAATCTGGACTTTTGCGGTTATCGCAGGAGCGATCTGGGCGGAAGCGGCTTGGGGTCGGTACTGGGGCTGGGATCCAAAGGAGACCTGGGCCTTCATTACTTGGGTGGTTTACGCGGCATATTTACACGCCAGAGCAACTGCAGGTTGGCGCGGAAAGAAAGCGGCTTACGTTGCCATAGGTGGTTATGCAACCATTTTGTTCAACTACTTCATTGTGAACATTTTTGTGCAAGGCCTGCATTCATATTCAGGCCTGTAAGAACGCGCTATCGCTTCGGCGATAAATCCCGCAAGAAACTTGGATCATCATCTGGCGCAAAAACATCGTCATCGCCACGACCCCAGCCACGACCATTTGTGCGGCCAAATAGCAGCCATAGCACTGGACCAACGACGGGGAAGAAAAGAATGATCGCTACCCAGACAAATTTTGGAAGCGCTTTCGGATTTTGAGTTTGTAGACAATCAACCAGGGCATAAACCGAAAGGCCTATGACTAAAACCGTTAATACGAAGCGAGGCATAGTTAGATCGTAAGTCAGAATTCGCAACTTTGCGAACAGACGTAAACTAATGAGGTGAACCCATTCATTACTTACACGCTGGCCAGACTCGGACTTCTTGCGATCACATTAGGTATTGGTTACCTATTTGGCCTGCGTGGCCCATTACTGATAATCCTGGGTTTTCTTGGTTCAGGAATTTTGTCTTTGGTGATGTTAAACAATCAGAGATCCCAATTGGGCGGACGCATTTCAGGTTACTTTGCCAAGATCAACGAAAAGCTTGATGCGAATACTCGCAAGGAAGATTTAGACGATTAGCTTTACATTCCGTTTGGTGACAACCAGATAGCGACGGAAAGCATTCCTGAAAATAGTAAAAGCATCCGAGCAGTATCAGCTAGCACAGGTATCAAAGCCGGACCAGTAACTCCGCTGCGCATTGCTTGCAACGGGCGTCGCGCACTCAAGATTGCAAACAATCCAATGAATGCACTCTCTGGACCGGTTTCGGAAAAGTTCATAGCCAGTGGCATAAAGAATCCAACCAAAATGCAAGCGCGATAAAGTTCTCGAGTTTTTGCATCGCCTAGGCGAACTGCCAAGGTTCGTTTACCTGAAAGTGCATCTGTTGGAATGTCTCTTAAGTTGTTTGCAACCAAAATCGCAGTTGAAAGCGCACCGCAGGCAACACCTCCGAGTAACGACAGCAAGGTAATTCGACCCGTTTGGCTTGCGCTGGTGCCGGCAACGGCAACTAGTCCAAAGAATACGAATACAAACGCTTCACCGTAACCTGCATACCCATATGGTTTAGATCCACCGGTATAAAACCAAGCCGCCGCAATCGCTGAAAGTCCAATGGGAATCAGTAACCAAAACTGGCTTAGCAAGACCATTCCAAGTCCAGCTAGGGCGCTAACTCCAAACGCAATGAAGGCTGCCCGTCGTACTTCATCAGGAGTAGCTAACTTTTGGCCAACCAGACGAACCGGGCCGACTCGATTTTCATCGGTTCCGCGAATGCCATCGCTGTAGTCATTCGCGTAGTTGACTCCGACTTGAAGTGCCAGACTCACGACCAGAGCGAGTAACGCTATAACTGGTCGAAAAGATCCTTCAAACTCGGCAATTGCAGTTCCAACCAAAACTGGCGCCACTGCAGCAGGCAGCGTTTTAGGTCGGGTACCTGCAATCCATTCGTCACGAGTGGCCATGAAGTTCCTTAATGATTTGTTCCTGGATGCGGAAATAGTTTTTGCGTAGTTTCGTTGGCAGCTTGCATACGCAAACTTATCCGATCGATTTTTCCAGAATCGAGCATGGGTAGCGAAGTAACAAACTGTACGGTTCGGGGAACTGCAGCTCTTCCAATTTGTTCCCGAATAGTTGATTGAATTTCGGAAACTAAATTCGAAGTATCAGACATGTGGTTTCTAGTTACTACATATGCAATTGGAATCGAGCCCCAGAGTTCGTCTTGTAAATCAATGACAGCAACATCCTCTATCGCAGGATGATGTCGAATCAAAGACTCAACTGCGCTAAGCGCAACATTTACGCCACCGACGGTCACCACGTCATCTAACCGACCCAAGATATGTAGGAGTCCACTTGAATCTAGTTTTCCGACATCATGCGTTTGGACTTGGCCAGAAATAAAACTAACTCCATCCAAATCTGGTCGTAACCGATATCCGCTTGCAGTTACTGTGCCAGAAATTGTCACGCGGCCAGGTTCAATGTCATCTTTCGTTCCCACAGAAATACTCACACCATCTAGGGGGCGTCCATCAAATACACAGCCGCCACAGGTTTCTGTCATGCCATAGGACACCGAGACTTTGATTCCCAGTTCCCGCATTCTGTTGAGCATGGGTTGAGGAGTGGCAGCTGCACCACTTAGCACCAGGTCGTATGACTGCAGCGCTTCAATTCCGACACTTCCAGATTCGAGTAGACGAGCAATTTGAGTTGGCACTAAGGAAACCATTAAGGCACGACCATCGCCATCACTTTGCCGCACTGCGCGCATGGTGGTTGCTGCAAAAGCTGCGGCTTCAAAAGTTCTAGCGCCACCAACACTTGGATCAATTTCGAATGGACTGTTGTGATACCAAGACCTAACCAGCACCATGATTCCGGCAATCCGATGAGCCGGCATCGATACCACCCAGCGATTGTTTGTACCAAACCGATTTCCAAAAGCGGTCGCAGATGCTAAGAGTGCTTGCTGACTGAGTAGCACACCCTTTGGCGATCCGGTTGACCCTGAAGTTGCACTGACAATTGCGATGTCATTGGATTCAAGTGGAAAGTTTGGATCCTCTGGTCGCAGTGCCTCCAAGGTTTGCCGCACAATAAATTCTGGCGATTCTGCCATTGGGGCAATCGCAGGGCCACTGCCATCCAATGCTGGCCCAATTACTGAAGCCAATTTCAGGACGCCGCCCATGCCAGGGGGAACCGTCACCGCTTTTAGTACCCGCGGATTCTGGCTTTTTCTGGATGTGTGGGATTGCGTCATCGAGACTAGCCTAGAGCGAAGAACTATTCCTCAAGAATTTCCTAAGGTTTGCTATGGATACCCGAACTAAGTACGTACTCCCACCAGTGGTTGCAGATGACAGTCCTGCCAAAACCGACCCAAGTTACTCATCGATCACCACTGCCTGCGAATGGGTGCGAACGGGTGATTACACAGACATTATTTTGGAGCGCTCAACTGGCGAAGATTCTGGCATTGCCAAAATCACAATTAATCGTCCAGAAAAGCGAAATGCGTTTCGACCACAGACTGTTCAAGAGTTAATCCACGCCTTTGATGTGGTTCGTGACGATCCAAGTGTTGGTGTTGTAATTCTGACCGGTCAAGGAGACTGGGCGTTTTGCAGTGGCGGCGATCAGATGATTCGTGGGGATGATGGATACATCGGTGACGATGCAGTTGCGCAGGCTGGTGTCGGTCGACTAAACGTTTTAGATTTACAAATTGCAATTCGGAGAATTCCAAAACCTGTGGTCGCCATGATTGCTGGCTATTCAATTGGTGGCGGACATGTGTTGCACGTAGTCTGCGATCTTTCGATTGCAGCCGACAACGCCCGCTTCGGACAGACTGGTCCAATCGTTGGCTCATTCGATGGCGGATACGGTTCAGGATTACTCGCTCGTCACATTGGTCAAAAACGAGCTCGCGAGATTTGGTTCCTATGTCGTCAATACGGTGCCGAACAGGCCTATGACTGGGGCTTAGTGAATTCCGTTGTTCCAATTCAGGATTTAGAAATTGAAACAGTGCAATGGTGTCGTGAGATGCTGCGCCTATCTCCGCTTTCGCTACGAATGCTTAAAGCAAGTCACAACGCAGCGGACGACGGCTTAGCTGGAATCCAGCAGCTTGCAGGTGACGCGACACTTCTCTTCTATATGAGTGAAGAAGCACAAGAAGGTCGCAACGCTTACAAAGAAAAGCGACGACCTGATTTCACGCAGTTTCCAAAACGTCCATAGCTTTTCGAAACGTTAGTTATGTCTATTGCTGAGATTGCGGAACAGTCAGTTCCATTTGCGTTAAATCTAAATGCAAAGTTTCGCAATACTGTGGTTCGAACCGGAGTCTTGATTAGCGGCTCTTCAGGCTGGGGAGAATTTGCGCCGTTTCCTGAATATAACGATGACGTTTGTTCTAGGTGGCTAGCAGGTGCACTCGAAGCAGCATTTGGAGTATTTCCGGCGAAGTTGCGAAACTCCGTACCGGTTAACTCGATTATTCCAATACTGAGTGTTGAGCAAACTATTTTGTCGGTTGAAACTGCAATCAAAGAATATGGGATGACAACATTCAAGATAAAAGTTGCTGACCACCAGGAGTCCTTACCAAATGATTTGGAACGTGTGCAGGCAGTCCGAGCGACTTTAGATCGCAGCGGTATCGATGGAAAAATTCGAATTGATGCTAACGGAAGATGGACAGCTGTCCAGGCAATTGCTGCAATTCAGGCACTCGATCATGCTGCTGGTGGGCTGGATTATGTGGAACAACCTTGTGTGACGATTTCAGAATTGAGTGAGTTAAAGAGCGCAATGCAAAACTGGGAACAACCAGTAAAGATTGCCGTTGACGAGTCACTTCGGATGACCGATTCAGTCGACTTGGCAGCAATTAGATCTGTGGCCGACATTGTTGTAGTGAAGGCGATTCCATTAGGTGGGGTCCAGCGAGCACTCGATCTGGTTGCTGAGCTTGGGTTACCTGCAGTTGTTAGTGGATCGCTAGATTCATCAGTTGGCTTATCCAGCGGAATTGCATTGGCGTCGAGCATTCCGCAGCTATATGGGGCTTGCGGAATAGGTACTGGCACGTTGTTTGCTCAGGATCTAGTTACCCCAACAACTTTGCCAACAAATGGAGAGTTGCCGGTTCGCCGAGCGACCCCAGATGCACACCTGCTCGCTTCCGCAGCTGCAAATGTCGACGTGAGCGATCGACTTTGGTGGCAACAGCGCATTGTGCGAGCATGGCAGAGCGGTGCCAAAGATTTGGTGAGTCCGGCCGTGCGAGAGGTAGTAGAACAATGACAACAAATGCAACGGCACTTGCCCGAGCAATTGTGCAGTGCTGCCTTGACGCAGGTGTCGAAAATGTTGTGATCGCACCAGGTTCGCGGAATGCACCGCTTTCTTGGGCATTCGCTCAAGCTGAAAAAGCTGGTTTAGTTAAAGTCCAAGTTCGGATAGATGAACGTGATGCTGGATTTCTCGCTTTAGGCATTGCGAAGGCAACGGCAAAACCTGTTCCTGTTGTTGTAACCTCAGGGTCTGCTGTCGCTAACTTGATGCCGGCAGTTGTCGAAGCTTTCCATAGCGCCGTCCCCGTAATTGTTTTGAGTGCTGATCGTCCGGCATCTGCCAGAGGAAAAAGTTCACCCCAAACCATAAATCAATTCGGAATGTTTGGAACTTTTGTTAAGACGCAACTCGACGCTACCTCTGATTTTGTTAATGGCCAGGAGATTTGCGATGCGGTTTTCTCGTCCGTCCATGGTCGCCCAGGTCCAGTGCAATTAAATGTTCAATTTGAACTACCGCTGATGCCTGATGTTGCCGATCTAACTTGGCAACCATCGGCACCGCGGTTGAAGGCGATTCCAGGTACCGAATGTTCTCAACAAACCATCGAAGTTCCGGCTCGAGGAGCTTTTGTAATTGGTGACAATGCAGATCCGGAAGCCGTTGCAGAAATCAATCAAGTTTCACTAGCAATTGGCTGGCCAATACTTTGGGAGCCAACAGCAAACGCACATATGTTTGAGAATTCGATTTCTCATGGTGTCGTTTTACTCCAGGCTGATGTCGCACCAAAAGTTGATGCGGTTGTAACGCTTGGAACAGTAGGTCTGTCACGTGCAGTATTGAGTTTGCTCAAGAGTGCCCCAGTTCATTTTGCAATTCATAGTGCCAGCGCGGGAACGGATTTACCCGATCCAGTTTCTAGTGCAAAAGAAATTTTTGAATGTGTACCAATGATGAAAGCTGTCATCGATGCAGACTGGTTAAGTCAGTGGAAAGCCTTGGATTACAAAGCATCAGCCGTGATCACGAACGCGTTAGCCCAAGACACACTTACTGGGCCAAGCGCCGCAAAACTAGTTTGGGACCAGGCGGGTGAAGGCGATCAACTATTTGTTGCTGCTTCTTGGCCGGTTCGCCACCTCGAGGCATATGCGGCAAACCGCGATGGCTTACGCGTCTTTGGAAACCGTGGCGCAAATGGAATAGATGGATTGATTTCAACAGCAATTGGTATTGGCCTGGGCACAAATAAAAGAACTGTCCTGCTCATGGGAGACATTGCATTCCTGCACGATCTTGGTGGTTTGAATTTTGGGGAAGGACAAACTCAGCCAAACCTAACGGTCGTAGTTCTCGATAACAATGGCAGTGGAATCTTTAGCCAACTTGAACAAGGTGCCGATGAATACCAAGAGCATTACGAGAAAGTTTTTGGCACTCCGCACGGCAAAGACCTTTGGGTAATTGCAGAATCATTAGGTATTCCAGCCAAGCAGGTAACTACAAAATCCGAGTTGAAATTTGCACTGGATAGTTTTGAAAAGATGCCCGGGATCAAAGTCGTAGTTTGCCTGACAGGTAGCCGCCGGGACGAGAATGATTTGATTAAGCAAATTGTCTCTAATGTGCAAAACAGTTAAGGATCTAACATGCGGGCTCGTGATTTAGGAATCAAATTCGAAGGAAAACCTGGCGCGCTAAATTCCATCACCGATGTTCCCGGGCTTGAAGTTGGAATGGTCACCTTGATTTCAGGTGATGGGGAATTGATTGCCGATTCAGGTCCCGTTCGAACTGGTGTTACCGCAATCCTCCCGGTTGGAAAAGAAAACACTCAGAATGCGATTCCAGCGGGAATCTATTCTTTAAATGGCAATGGCGAAATGACAGGTTCGCACTGGATTAATGAAACCGGTGGCCTTTCCGGTCCAATCATGATTACCAATACTCATGCCGTTGGAACTGTTCATCGTGGCGTGATCGAATGGGTAAAGCAAAATTTCCCCGAGGCAGCAATGGAGTGGTTACTTCCTGTTGTAGCTGAAACCTGGGATGGCTACTTAAACGACATCAATGGTCCGCATGTTACGACAGAGCATGCGGTGTCTGCTATTGATTCGGCATCAAGTGGTTTGGTAGATGAAGGCTCGCATGGTGGCGGTACCGGAATGAATTGTTACGGATTCAAAGGTGGCAACGGCACATCCTCAAGGACGGTTAACTTCGGTGGCAAAGAATATGTAGTTGGTGTTTTCGTGCAAGCCAACTTTGGAGATCGACGAGAGCTACGAATTCAAGGTATTGACATGTCGGATTTGGATGTTCCAAATCCAATGGATGAAACAAGCTGGCTGGAAAAAGATAAAGTACGTGCAGTACCTGGGGGAGCAGGTTCAGTAATTGTTGTGATTGCGACCAATGCACCGCTGCTTCCAGATCAGTGCCGAGCCTTAGCTCGCCGAGTACCTCTCGGATTAGCCAGAACAGGTACAGCCGGTGGACATTTCAGCGGAGACATTTTCTTAGCAGTTTCAACTGCACAACCTGGTGAGCTATCGAGTGGATTCCCGGTACAAAGCCGAAATGAAGCCGGATTGAAGTCCCTTGAGTTCGTGCCTTGGAACTATTTAGACGCCTTCTTTACCGCCGTAGTCCAAGGTGTCGAAGAGTCCGTTTTGAATGCATTGGTTAACAACGCCACGATGGTGGGTCGAGATGGAAACACTTCCTACGCACTGCCTCACGATCAAGTTAAATCCCGTATTTCGCAGCCGTAATCGCTGAATAGTCAGCCAATACAAGTACGGTTAATGCAACAAGGGAGAGAATCAGATGGCCGAAAAATCAATGCGAGTTGATGTTGAACAACCTGCAAAAGCAAATCTCCCAAAACGTGTTTCCTATTCGCAGATGTCGCTTTACCAACAGTGTGGATTGAAGTATTTCTTTTCATACATTGATGGCTGGCGCGAGCCACCAACTTCCGCACTCGCAGGTGGCTCGATCACTCATGAAGTAATTGAGCACCTTTATCGATTGGCACCTGAAGATCGCACATTGGACGCGGCAATGGAACTACTTCGAGAGCATGGCCCGCGAATGCTTAAGTCTGCCGAGTACCAGCCATTCGAATCTGACAACAAAATGAAACATAGCGTTAAAGAAGCAATTGAAAATTTGTTTAAAGTTGAAAATCCACCTGAAGTCGTTGTGCAACCAGAACATCTTGAAATGGAACTAAGTGTCGAGATTAATGGCGTTAACTTCTTTGGAAAGGTCGACCGATTTACCGTTGATGGTGTAACTCGAGTTACTGATTACAAAACTGGTAAAAGTCCAGGAAAGTTTGTCGACGATAAGTTAGCGCAACCATATCTATATGCGTTGGGATTCAAAACCCAACATGACATAGATGTAGATGAAGTAGAACTGATTTTCCTTAACGCCGAAGAAGTAGTGAGAAGGCCGGCAGATACCGGGCTTGTTATTTCTCAAGGTGAGAAACTTGCGCAGATGCGCGCGGGTAGCGAATACGATGTGCAAAATTCATCATGGGAGGCCAGAGTTTCACGCCTTTGCGATTACTGCGCCTTTGAACGAGTTTGCCCCGCTCGACGACCAGATGCACCAGTGCCTGGCTCATCGGAATGCGATACCAAGTTAAGTGACGCAGGACTCTTACATAAGTAGTCGACTGGCTGAATTGATTTACAGCTTGCGGTTCTAGACTTACCTCATGCGCAATTCCAGATATCGTTACTCCCGTCTAGTTATGATCATCGGATCAATCGTGTTTGCGATTAGTGCCGGCGTATTGCTTATTGACCCTTCAGCTTTCGTATCCTTCATTGGCTTAACTTCTAACGAATCAGCTATTTGGTCATTTAGATTGACCGGTGTTGTTCTTGTTGCGCTATCGACTCACATGGCGACAACGTCACGACATGCAGCTGATCCTGCGTTCCGACGCGCAGCATTACTTATGGTTTTAGTTTCAATTGGTTTAGCAGTGCTTACTTACCTGGCACCTGGTACGTCGACTACGGGGCGCTGGATTTTTGTCGGAATAGGTGCTGGCTTTGCAGCCTTGTATTTGATCACCCTTCCGATTAAGTCCATCGGTTACCAGGAAGAGCACACAAACAGCGCATGAGTCTTGGTGATGTTTTAGATACTCGGGATCCGGCAACGGTTGCCAATCCATACGACATTTATCGACAACTTCGCGCCAGTAGAGATTTGGTATGGAGCGATCGACTAGGTCTCTGGCTAGCTCCAACACACGAAACTGCAAACGCAACCTTAAGAAACAAAAGTTTAGGTCGGCTCTACACGCCGCAAGAGCCATTTGACGAATGGGAAATCTTTAATTGGTTACATTCTGATTCAATTTTGGATAGCGAACCACCTAAGCACACCAGACTTCGATCTTTGGTTCAAAAGGCCTTCACGCCTGGCAGAATCGCCGCCTTAGAACCAAACATTCAGGATATTTGTAACCAACTATTAGATGCCGCTGACGAAAAAATCTCTAGTTCTGGAAGTTTCGACATCTTGGCGGATTATGCCGAGCCATTGCCAGTCCTAGTTATTGCAGACCTCTTGGGTGTGCCTAGGGACATGGCAAATGACTTGCGCCGTTGGTCACAAGACATCGTGAAGATGTATGAGTACGGACGTTCTCGTGAGCAAGAGCTAGCGGCCCAAAAAGCCGGTTTTGAATTTAGCTCGTACATTTCTGATCTAGCTGCAAAACGAAAAGTTGACCCACAGTCAGATTTGATCACCGCCCTAGTTGAAGTTGAAGAACAAGGTGAAAAACTCAATGAGCACGAGTTAATCGCCATGTGCGTACTTCTACTTAATGCTGGGCATGAGGCATCGGTTAATGGTTTTGGAAATGGCATGGTTGCGATGTTTCGCCGTCAGGAACAACTTGAATTAATGAAGAGTGCTCCAAGAGAACTCACCGAAACGGCCGTCGAAGAAATGATGCGATTTGATTCGCCACTTCATATGTTTGAGCGAACTGCAACTAGCGAAACAGTGGTTGGTGAAACTACAGTTCTTCCTGGCCAAAAGGTTGTTGCCATGCTTGGTTCTGCAAATCGTGACGAAGAGGTATTCGAAAACACCGACACCTTCGACCTAACTAGAAAACATAATCCACACATTGCATTTGGAGCAGGCATTCATTTCTGTATTGGTGCACCACTTGCACGACTAGAGATGCAAAACTCGCTTCCGATGCTGTTTGAGCGATTTCCGAATCTTCAGCTCGCGGGTACACCAATTCAGCGTCCAACATTTGTATTGCGAGGCTGGGAAACCATCCCTGCCAATAACAGCTAGTTATTCCAGCGCGGATTTCATTGCAGCAAACTTGGCCTGGGACTCGGCAACTTCAGATTCACCGGTTGAACCTGCGACAATGCCACAGCCAGCAAACAATCGCAAGGTTTTGCGGTCCTCGGATTCAATCAGGGCACAACGAAGAGCAATTCCAAATTCACCATCACCATTTGCTGCCAACCAACCGACCGGTGCGGAGTAGCGACCTCGATCCATGCCTTCGAGTTCCCGAATCAAATGTGAAGCGCGCTCCGTTGGAGTTCCACATACAGCGGCTGTTGGATGTAAAGATGCAGCAAGAGCAAGTGCGGGTGCTGCGTCAACAAGTTCACCCGTTACGTCGGTTGCTAAGTGTTGAACATTAGCCAAGCGCAATACAAATGGGCGATCAGGCACATTTAAATCTGTGCAATGTGAAGCAAGTGCAGCCGCAACCGATTCAACAGCGTAAACGTGTTCTTCTTGATCTTTGTCAGAGTCGAGTAACTCGGCAGCAAGCTGACCATCTCGATCTGTGTCACGACTGCGACGCATCGTGCCGGCAAGTACCCGACTTGTAACGTGTTCGCCATCGCGACGAATCAAAAGTTCTGGAGTCGCACCCACAAGTCCGTCGACACAAAACGTCCAACATTCTGGAAACGATTCATTTAGTCGGGTTAACAGCGCACCAACATGTACTGGCTGGTCAAGCTGCGCCACAATGTCGCGCGCCAAAACAACTTTGTCTAATTCACCAGCATTGATTCTGGTGACCGCGTTGTCGACAGCAGACTGCCATTCTGAAATTGGTCGAGATCCAGGCAGCCAGGTGACGTTGTTTAAACCTTGAGGAACTATTCGAGGATGTGTTACTTCACTTTTTACTTTGGCAACATCAGAATCGGAGATCGCAACATTACTGGTAATCGTTAACCTAGTTCCAGATTCGTTCCGAATGATTGCAACTTCTGGAATAACCAGAACGGAAAGCCCTGGATCTTTATCGAATGCAAATGACGCAAATGCAACTGGCTCATCTCCATTGGAAATTGAGCACTGTTGGGTCCACCAGCGTTGCGCGCGACTAAAGCGCTCCGGGCCATTGAATGAACTTCTAGCAACTTCGCCCCAGCCGACAATACCCGTCTGGTCAGTTGGCATTCCTTTTACCCAAGCCAAGCCACCATCAGCAGGTAAGAGTGAAAGCAAATTTGGGATGTCAGGTAATTCAACGGTTCGTACGAACAAGTTGGTCTCTTGATCCACGGCGAATAATGTCATAACCCATTAAGCCTACGATGACTTTCGAATATAGGCATTTGCGTATTGATGCCAGAGAATTCCTGCTCGGCTGAATAAGTCATGGAAATGCGGTGCACTTAAAAGATGGCAGACTAGAAGCATGTCTCGCGCCAACCTAAACAAAGAGCCTCATGAAGTAGCTGCCATGTTTGATGCAGTTGCCAAGAAGTATGACATTACAAATGATGTGCTTAGCCTGGGCCAAACTCGAAGCTGGCGAAAAGCGGTTGTCTCCGCAGTAGCCCCAACAGCTGGTGAAGAAATCCTCGATTTAGCAGCTGGCACAGGTACCAGCACGCAGCCGTTTTATGAAGCCGGGGCAAATCCCATCGCATGTGATTTCAGCGTTGGAATGCTCGAAGTTGGGCGCAAGCAATACCCGCATTTAACTTTTGTTCAGGGCGATGCCATGAATTTGCCATTTGCGGATGAAACTTTTGACGCTGTGACAATTTCATTCGGACTCCGAAATGTTCAAGATCCGAAGAAAGCTTTGGCTGAAATGTTCAGAGTTGCAAAGCCAGGGGCTCGGTTAGTCGTTTGTGAATTTAGTCATCCAACTTGGTCACCTTTCCGAAAGGTGTACCTGGAGTACTTAATGAAGGCACTTCCAGCAGTTGCAAACAAGATGTCCAGTAATCCAGAGGCGTATGTTTATTTGGCAGATTCAATTCGTGCGTGGCCAAATCAAGCGGAATTGAGTGAAATCATCTTGGCTTCAGGTTGGAAAACTTGCGAATATCGCGATTTAAGCGGGGGCATAGTTGCCCTGCATAGGGCAACTAAATAGGAGACGTGCCCTGCATAGGGCAACTAAATAGGACACGTGCCCTGCATAGGGCAACTAAATAGGAAACGTGCCCTGCATAGGGCAACTAACTAACCACCCAAAAGTGACCTGCTCGACTAAAGCAAATAAACTAAAGGCGCATTAGTGAATTTTTTCACAAACGCACAAACCTTGATTTTTTAAGGGGCTTTTCGCCTCTAGGATTGATCCGAGCAATCGAAAGGTGGCCTAACCGTGGGACAGGGAAACGTATACCTACCCATTTTCTTCTTAGGTCTCTTGGCATTTGGTTTTGCAGTTTTCTCAGTAGCAGCTGCTTCATTCACAGGACCAAAAAGATACAACCGCGCCAAAGTAGACGCCTATGAATGTGGAATTCAGCCAGCCCAAGCGCAACTTGGTGGTGGTCGGTTCCCAGTTAAGTACTACATCACCGCGATGCTCTTCATTATTTTTGATATTGAAATCGTGTTTCTATACCCATGGGCAGTTTCGTTTGATGCCCTTGGACTATTTGGCTTAATTGAAATGATCATTTTCATCCTCACAGTTCTAGTTGCGTATGCCTTCGTCTGGCGTCGCGGTGGACTTGAGTGGGATTAAGAAGTTAGAGGACAAAATGGGATTAGAAGAGAAACTGCCAAGTGGTGTTCTACTAACCACGGTCGAAGGTTTGGCAGGGTATGCCCGTAAGAACTCACTTTGGCCAGCAACATTCGGACTTGCCTGCTGCGCAATCGAGATGATGGCATCAGGTGCAGGTCGTTATGACTTAGCTCGTTTTGGTATGGAAGTTTTCCGCGCCTCACCTCGACAAGCTGACCTAATGATCGTTGCTGGTCGCGTTAGCCAAAAAATGGCTCCAGTACTTCGTCAGATTTACGATCAAATGCCAGAACCAAAGTGGGTTCTAGCTATGGGTGCCTGTGCATCTTCTGGCGGCATGTTCAACAACTATGCAATCGTGCAAGGTGTTGACCACGTTGTTCCAGTCGACATCTACTTGCCAGGTTGCCCACCACGACCAGAAATGCTGATCGATGCATTACTAAAGCTTCACGAACAAATTGGCGACACCAAGCTAGGCGTAAACCGTAAACGCGAAGTTATTGAACTTGAAAAAGAAGCATTACTAGCAACTCCAGTTACGGCACAACGAGGTTTGTTGCGATGAGTAATGAAGTAGTCCACAACGGACAACCGCTACTTGAAGTTACAAGTGCTAGCCAAGGTATGTTTGGCGCGAATGGTTCTGGCGACACATCAGGTTTTGGTGGCTTAGCCACGGTAGTACCGGTTCCAGCACCATCCGAACGCCCATTTGGAAGCTACTTTGATGAACTTGCAGATGAATTGGCTGCTGCATTGCCAGACTTCAAATCATCTTGGGATCAGGCAATTGAAAAAGTCGTGGTCGATCGTGGTGAATTAACTTTGCATGTGCGACCAAGTGAATTAGTTGCGTTGGCTACCGCTCTGCGTGATGAACCAGGTTTACGTTTTGAACTTTGCCTCGGTGTCAGCGGCGTACATTACCCAGAACATAAAGATCGGGAATTGCACGCGGTTTACCATTTCCGTTCCTTGACTCATAACCGTCGAATCAGACTTGAAGTTTCAGTGCCTGATTCAAATCGACACATTCCGTCAATCATGTCGGTTTATCCAACCAACGACTGGCATGAGCGCGAGGCTTATGACTTCTTTGGAATCATCTTTGATGGCCATCCGCATTTAATTCGCATCATGATGCCGGATGATTGGCAAGGCCATCCGCAGCGCAAGGACTATCCACTTGGTGGTGTTCCCGTTGAATACAAGGGAGCAACAATTCCACCTCCTGATACCCGGAGGTCATACAGCTAATGTCCGATACTTACTCACCGACTTACGAAACAACAGAAGGTCGTGTCCACACCGTAATGGGCCAAGACTGGGATTCAGTCTTAGGTGCCGCCGAAGGCCAGTCCGAACGAGTTGTTGTAAACATGGGTCCACAGCATCCATCTACACACGGCGTATTGCGTTTGATTTTGGAACTCGAAGGCGAATCTGTAACCGAAGCGCGCTGTGGAATTGGTTACTTGCACACCGGTATCGAAAAGAATCTTGAGTACCGCACTTGGACTCAGGGCGTAACTTTTGTTACTCGCATGGATTACCTTTCACCATTTTTCAATGAGGCTGCTTACTGCTTAGGCGTTGAAAAACTTCTAGGCATTACCGATCAAATTCCAGAGCGCGCCCAGATCATTCGAGTAATGATGATGGAACTCAATCGTGTTTCTTCGCACTTGGTTGCACTCGCAACTGGCGGCATGGAACTTGGTGCACTCACCGCGATGATTTTTGGATTCCGTGAGCGTGAATCTGTCCTTGACTTATTCGAATTAGTCACTGGTCTACGCATGAATAGCGCTTACATTCGACCTGGTGGTGTGGCGCAAGACTTGCCAGCAGGCGCCGAGAAGCAAATTCGCGACACGATCATGGCACTGCCTCGCCGCATGAAAGACACTGCGGACATGTTGGTTGATAACTCAATTTGGCTTGCCAGAACTCAAGGGATTGGAAAGTTAGATCTTGCAGGCTGCATGGCGCTTGGAGTTACCGGTCCGGTACTACGCGCAACAGGCTTGCCAGAAGATCTTCGCAAGACTGCGCCATACAGCGGTTACGAGAATTACGAATTCGATGTAATGACCCAGACCACTTCCGATGCTTACGGTCGCTTCTTGATTCGTTTGACCGAAATGGAACAGTCACTAAACATCGTTGAGCAATGTCTAGATCGTTTACAGCCAGGTGCAGTAATGGTTGAGGACAAAAAGATTGCTTGGCCAGCCCAACTTTCTATCGGTTCTGATGGTCAAGGAAACTCACTCGACCACATTCGTCACATCATGGGCGAATCAATGGAAGCTTTGATCCATCACTTCAAACTTGTCACTGAAGGTTTCCAAGTTCCGGCCGGTCAGGTCTATAGCGCAGTCGAGTCACCACGTGGTGAGCTTGGTGTTCATATAGTTTCTGACGGTGGAACTCGTCCTTACCGAGTTCATTACCGGGATCCATCGTTTACAAATCTTCAAGCGGTTGCTGCAATGTGTGAAGGTGGACAGATTGCAGATGTAATTGCAGCAGTTGCCTCGATTGATCCAGTAATGGGAGGCGTTGATCGCTAATGTCACTTTCTGAATCAACCCGCATCCAAGCCCGCGAAATTATTTCGCGTTACCCACAGGCAAGATCAGCACTGCTTCCGATGTTGCACCTCGTGCAGTCTGAAGAAGGTTACGTAAGTGCTGATGGCATTGCGCTATGTGCCGAGGAACTTTCATTGACAACTGCCGAAGTTGCAGCTGTCGCAACTTTTTACACCATGTATCACCGCAAGCCAGCTGGCGAATATCACGTTGGAGTTTGCATTAACCCTGGTTGTGGAATTCTCGGTGGCGATGCAATTTGGGAAAAACTAAGTTCCCGACTTGGTATTGGTCACGATGAAGTTACTCCGGATGGAAAAATCTCACTGGAACGCATCGAATGCCAGGCCGCTTGCACGCACGCGCCTGTCATGACAGCTAACTGGGAGTTCTTGGACAACATGACCCCAGAGTCCGCCATCGACGTGGTTGAAAAACTTGCTGCTGGACGCGAGGTATTGAGTACCCGTGGACCAAGAATTCGTACTTTCAAGGAAAACGAATTAACACTTGCCGGCTTCGACGACGGCTTAGTTGATGAAGGCGTTCAAGCAGATGAGCAAATGTTGGCTGGATTAAATCGCGCCAAAGAACTTGGCCAGAGTGCCCCAGGAGTAAAGAAATGACATTAACTCCAGTATTAAGCGCACATTGGGATGAGGTTGACTCGTACAAAATTGGCGGTTACATGCGCCATGGTGGATACACCGCATTCAAGAAAGCTTTTGCAACTGGTCCGGATGAAATCATTTCTTTGGTTAAGGATTCCGGGTTACGTGGACGTGGTGGCGCGGGTTTCCCAACCGGACTCAAGTGGAGTTTCGTTCCGCAAGGAGACGGTAAACCTCACTACCTAGTAATCAACGCTGATGAATCTGAACCAGGCGCTTGCAAAGATATTCCATTAATGATGGCGAACCCACATTCGTTGATTGAAGGAATCATCATCGCGGCTTACGCAATGCGCGCAAACCACGCTTTCATTTATTTGCGTGGTGAAGTTCCGCACGTCTTCCGCCGCGTTAATAATGCAATTCGCGAAGCCTACGCAGCGGGTTACCTAGGCAAGAACATCATGGGGTCTGGCTTTGATCTAGAAGTTGTTCTTCATGCTGGTGCTGGTGCTTACATTTGCGGTGAAGAAACTGCGCTTCTTGATTCGCTTGAAGGTCGTCGCGGTCAGCCACGACTAAAGCCACCATTCCCAGCTGTTGCTGGACTTTATGCTTCGCCATCATGTGTAAACAACGTTGAGACTATTGCAAACATTCCTTACATTGTTAACAACGGTGTTGACTGGTTTAAGTCGTTTGGAACTGAAAAGTCCCCAGGCTTTAAATTGTTTGCTGTTTCTGGACATGTAAACCGTCCAGGAATTTATGAAACCCCACTTGGAATCACAATGCGTGAGCTTCTTGAGCACGCTGGGGGAGTTCGTAACGGGCACAAGGTTAAGTTCTGGCTACCAGGTGGATCTTCAGTTCCAATGTTGACTCCAGACTTGCTGGATACTCCACTAACTTATGAAGACATTGCTGCTGCTGGATCCATGCTTGGAACTGGCACACCAATGATTTTCGATGAAACAACTTCAGTTGTTCGTGCCGTCACTGGTTGGTTAGCTTTCTACAAGCACGAATCATGTGGCAAGTGCACCCCATGTCGGGAAGGCACTTGGTGGCTAAGTGATGTCCTGCATCGCTTCGAAGATGGTCATGGCACCGAGGCAGATCTGGACAAGTTAATTGACATCTGTTCTCAAATTGCAGGTCGCTCCTTCTGTGCATTAGGTGATGCAGCAGCAACTCCATTCCCGGCCGCACTGAAGTACTTCCGCGACGAATTTGTTCAGGCAACAAATACGCCAGCAAATGAAAGTTTCGATCCAGTGGCAGCCACTGTATTCGCAGGAGCAACTCGATGACTGTAACTACTCAAACCGTTACCGTCACAGTTGATGGCGTAGTCGTCGACGTTCCCGCTGGAACCTTAATCATTCGAGTTGCCGAGATGCTTGGCACTGCAATCCCACGTTTCTGTGATCACCCACTTTTGGATCCAGTGGCTGCTTGCCGCATGTGCCTTGTTGAAATTGAGGGACAAGGTAAGCCACAACCATCTTGTGCAGTAACCGTTGCTGACGGAATGGTTATCAAAACCCAACACACCAGTGAGATGGCAGAAAAAGCTCAAGCCGGTGTTATGGAGTTCTTGCTGATCAACCATCCACTTGACTGCCCGATTTGCGACAAGGGTGGCGAATGCCCATTGCAAAATCAGGCAATGACTAACGGCCAAAGCGAAACTCGATTCGAAGGCACCAAGCGCACTTTTCCAAAACCAATCAACGTAAGTGCCCAGGTATTGCTTGACCGCGAGCGCTGCGTGTCTTGTGCTCGCTGCACCCGCTTCGCAGATCAAATTGCTGGCGATCCATTTATTGAACTCCTTGAGCGCGGTGCCAAACAACAAGTGGGCACCTCAGAAGATCAGCCGTTTGATTCGTATTTCTCGGGCAACACAATCCAGATCTGTCCGGTTGGTGCATTAACCAGCGCCAAGTACCGATTCCGTTCCCGTCCGTTTGATCTGATCAGCACTCCAACAGCTTGCGAACATTGCGCAAGTGGTTGTGCACTTCGCACAGACGTTCGCCGCAGCACTGTAATGCGTCGCTTGGCTTGGGACGCACCAGAGGTTAACGAAGAATGGAATTGCGATAAAGGTCGATTTGCTTTCCCTTACACGAACGAAGGTCGCTTAACTCATCCATTAGTTCGTGATGAATCAGGCAACTTAGTTCCTGCATCGTGGCCAGAAGCCTTGCGCGTAGCTGCTGCTGGTTTGGGACAAACTGGAAGTGCGACTGCAGTACTAAGTGGTGGGCGAGTAACTGTTGAAGATGCCGCCGCCTACGCTTCGTTTGCTCGAGATGTAATCGGAACTAGCGATGTCGACTTCCGCTCTCGCGCAGTCAGCAACGAAGAAACCGCATTCCTTGCAAACCACATTGCAAATAAGCCACTTGACGTTACTTATGGCGACCTAGAAGCAGCCAAGAGCGTCCTTTTGGTTTCGTTTGAACCAGAAGACGAATCCCCAATTGTTTTCTTGCGCCTTCGCAAAGCAGCACTAAATGGCACAACAAAGGTCTTTTCAGTTGCACCATATACAAGTGCTGGCCTTGCCAAAATGAAGGGCACTTTATTAGTTGCAGGTCCACGCGAAGAAGTATCGGTTATTGAAGGTGCCGCAGCTCATCTTTCAAGTGACAGCGTCGTACTTGTTGGTGAACGCGCCGCTCAAACTCCAGGTGCTTTAACAGCGGTCGCTCAACTTGTTGCAAAGACCGGCGCAAAGTTGGCTTGGATACCAAGACGCGCTGGCGATCGTGGCGCCTTAGATGCCGGATTGCTTCCAATTGGAGGTCGTAACACTTCCGAGATTGTTGCAGCTACCGGATCTGCAGTTAAGGGATTAGTTATCGGTGGCGTTTCACCTGAAGATATTGACGGCGACTTGATCTCAGCAATTGAAAAAGCACAGTTCGTAGTTTCGCTTGAGACTCGACACACTGAAATCACGGCTGAAGCAGATGTAGTTTTACCAGTTGCCGTTGTTACTGAAAAATCAGGAACGTTCCGCAACTGGGAAGGTCGCGATCGTAGCTTCGCCGCGGTCATTCCAACTGCAGGTGCGTTAAGTGATGCAGATGTTTTGGGTGAGCTAGCTCGCGAACTTGGAAAATCTATTTCAGTTTCAGATTTTTGGGCTACTGCAAATAAGCCTGCACTTAAGGCAGATCCGGAATCTGTTGAATCGGTAGGTAGTGGTCAAGCCGTGCTTTCAACTTGGCGACACCTACTTGATAAGGGTTCTTTGCAAAGTGGCGAACCGTATTTGGCCGCAACTGCCCGAGTTGCCGTTATTCGCGTTAGCCCAGCGACAGCCCAACAACTTAACTTGGTTGACGGTGCAACCGCGACGGTAAGTTGCTGCGGCAATAGCGCTAACGCACCTTTGATTGTCACAGCCGGGATGGCCGATGGCGTTGTCTGGTTACCAGCCAATAGCGAAGGAAGTTCTTTGAATTTACCTAGTGGTTGCGTTGTTGATGTTTCGCAGGGAGATGACTAATGATTCACGCTCAAGCACAAGGTGACTTAGACATCTTCGGCAACGATCCAGCAGCAGTTATTGCCGTCAAGGTTCTTGGCATTTTCGTAATCATGGTTCTCATGACGCTGCTTACAATTTGGGCAGAACGTCGCGTTGTTGGACGCATGCAAATGCGTATCGGCCCGAACCGCGTCGGACCATTTGGTTTACTTCAATCTTTAATGGACGGAATCAAGTTGGCCCTCAAGGAAGAAATCATTCCAAAAGGCGCTCACTTGGCGGTGTACATCATTGCACCAGTTATTGCCGCAACAACAGCATTCTTAACTTTTGCGGTAATTCCATTAGGGCCTCAGGTATCAATTTTTGGAACCGTAACGCCGCTTCAATTAACGGATTTCCCGGTCTCAGTTCTTTACATACTTGCAATTGCCTCCGTTGGAATTTACGGAATCGTTCTAGCTGGCTGGTCCTCTGGTTCGATCTATCCGCTACTTGGTGGACTTCGCTCATCAGCACAAATGATCAGCTACGAAATCGCAATGGGACTTTCCTTTGTGGCAGTGTTCCTTTACGCCGAATCAATGTCGACTTCGCAGATTGTCGCAGCACAAGAGCCAATGTGGTACATCGTGCTCTTGCTACCTTCATTCATCATTTACACAACAGCGATGGTCGGCGAAACTAACCGCGCACCATTTGATTTACCTGAAGCTGAAGGCGAACTAGTAGGTGGCTTCCACACCGAGTATTCGTCCTTGAAGTTCGCACTGTTCTTCCTAGCTGAGTATGTAAACATGGTCACTGTTTCAGCACTGGCGACAACACTGTTCCTCGGCGGCTGGCGCGCACCTTGGCCGATCTCGCTTTGGGATCAAGCCAATGTCGGTTGGTGGCCAATGCTTTGGTTCTTTGGCAAGGTATTCGCCTTCATATTTGTATTCATCTGGCTCCGCGGCACACTTCCACGCTTGCGTTACGACCAATTCATGAAGTTTGGCTGGAAAGTTTTGATTCCAGTTTCAATCGCCTGGATTTTGATCGTGGCAGTTGCTCGCTACCTACGCAGTAGCGGTGGCCTAGAAGCGCGCAATTTATTGTTTGCCGCCAGCGCAGTACTTGTCGTAGTGGTTTTGATTTCCTACGCCCTAGATTTGCGTCGTAAGAAGTCCGACGAAATTGAAGAGCAGCGAATCGCATTAGAGGCCGAGAAAGAATTCGACCCATTTGCAGGCGGCTTCCCAGTCCCACCAATGCCAGGTCAGGTTGCTCAGCAATCGCGACGCGTTAAGACAACAATCTCAAGTGGTGTCAGTGCACCGCTGACCGCATCGGAAACTACGGAGGGCACCAATGTCTAAAGTTCCACAAGTTATCCGTGGCTTCGGTGTCACTTTCTTGTCAATGTTCAAGAAGGTAACCACAGAGCAGTATCCAGAAGAGCGCGATAAGTATCCACCAAAGCCTCGCTTCCACGGTCGCCATCAGTTAAACCGTCACCCAGATGGTTTAGAAAAGTGCATTGGCTGTGAATTGTGTGCTTGGGCTTGTCCGGCAGATGCAATTTATGTTGAAGGTGCTGACAACACTGAAGAAGAGCGATTCTCTCCAGGTGAGCGTTACGGCCGTACTTATCAAATCAACTACTTACGTTGCATTCTCTGTGGATTATGCATCGAGGCTTGTCCAACTCGGGCATTAACGATGACTAATGAATATGAATTAGCAGACAATAGTCGCGAAAAGTTAATCTTCACCAAAGAAGACTTACTTGCGCCGTTGCTAGCCGGAATGGAACTTCCACCGCACGACATGGCCGCAGGTACAACTGCGATTGATTACTACGAAGGCAAGGTAGGCAGTAGCCCAACTCCAAGTGTCATCAAAGTAGGTGACGATAAGTGAACGGTGAGAGCGTAGTTTTTTGGGTCTCGGGTGCGTTCGCCGTTGCTGGAGCACTCGGCATGGTGGTTTCTAAGAAGGCTGTTCACAGCGCACTTTGGGTAGCCTTCGCAATGATTAATATCGCAGTACTTTACTTCGCACTTGAAGCACCATTTCTTGGCACAACTCAGATTGTTGTTTATACCGGCGCAGTAATGATGCTCTTCCTTTTCGTGCTCATGATTGTCGGCGTAGATTCCTCTGATTCGTTATTGGAAACCATCAAGGGCCAGAGACTTCTAGCCAGTCTCTTCGCATTAACTTTTGGTGGCGTGATCGTGGCCTCGATTTCAAGCACACTGGCCTCACCATCGTCAGGTTTAGCTTTTGCAAACGCTGGTTATGGCGGACACATGCAAGGAATCGCGAACTTAGTTTTCGGTACTTATCTATTTGCATTTGAAGTCCTGTCAGCTTTGCTGATTACAGCCGCGTTAGGTGCTATGGTCTTGGCTCACAACGAGCGATGGACGCCGCGAAAGACTCAGGATCAAATGCAGCGAGAGCGCACACTCAGCAATCACGTGACTCCGCTGCCGGCGCCAGGTGTACTTGCCAGAAACAACTCCGTTGATACCCCAGCATTACTGCCAGACGGCACAACATCTATTGAGTCACTTCCGAACGCCTTCCGAGGCGAAGGTCAAGTTTCCAAGGCTAATTCAATCGAGGAGGCAGGCAAGTGAATCCAAATAATTACTTAATTCTGGCTGCCATTCTTTTCACGATTGGTGTTTATGGCGTACTAGTTCGCAGGAATGCAATCATCGTTTTCATGAGTGTTGAATTAATGCTCAATGCTGCGAACCTTGCATTTGTCGCTGCAGCTCGAAACACCGGAACCCTTGATGGTCTGGTGGTTGCATTCTTCGTAATGGTGGTTGCCGCAGCTGAAGTAGTTGTTGGACTTGCAATTATCGTCACAATTTTCCGAACTCGTCGATCAGCCTCGATCGATGAAGCAAGTCTGATGAAGTACTAAAGGAATAGAACATGATTGCCGCTCTTATTGGTTTGCCACTGCTTGGCGCCACAGTGCTCTTGCTCGGGGGCCGTCGCACCAATGCCTGGGGACATTTCCTAGCCGTTGCAATGTCCGCAGCTTCATTCATACTTGGCGCATCTCTGTTCATTCAGATGGCAGGAAAATCTGAAGAAGAGCGTGAAATTGGTCAGCACTTGTTTGACTGGATTTCAGTAGGAGCGTTCCAAGTTCCCTTTGGCCTACACCTAGACCAGTTGTCTATTGTTTTCGTGCTGTTGATCACTGGCGTGGGAACCTTGATTCATATTTACTCAATCGGCTACATGGAACATGACCCAAATCGTCGCCGTTTCTTTGCATATTTGAATTTGTTCGTCGCTGCGATGTTGCTTTTGGTGCTTGCAGATAACTACTTCCTGCTTTACGTCGGCTGGGAAGGCGTAGGTCTAGCTTCGTATCTCTTGATTAGTTTTTACCAACAAAAACCAAGCGCAGCTACAGCTGGAAAGAAAGCATTTGTCGTTAACCGCGTTGGTGACGTCGGACTTTCGCTTGCAATCATGTTGATGTTTGTAACTTTCGGCACAGTTACTTTCGAAGGTGTTAATGCTGCGGCTGAATCTGGCTCATCTTCGACTATCACTTGGATCGGCCTTGCACTTCTGTTGGCTGCCTGTGGAAAGAGCGCGCAATTCCCTTTGCAGTCCTGGTTACTTGATGCGATGGAAGGTCCGACTCCAGTTTCGGCATTGATCCACGCTGCGACCATGGTTACCGCAGGTGTCTACTTAATTGTTAGAGCTCATGCCATCTTTGATCTTTCCGAAACTGCCAGAACTGCAGTTGTTGTGGTTGGTGCAATCACATTGCTCCTCGGAGCTTTTATTGGAACTGCAAAAGACGACATCAAGAAGGGTCTGGCCGGTTCGACAATGAGCCAAATTGGCTACATGGTTCTGGCGGCCGGTCTTGGACCTGTTGGATATGTTTTTGCAATCTTCCATCTACTTACACACGGTATGTTCAAGGCCGGACTATTCCTTGGCGCCGGCTCTGTCATGCATGGCATGCATGATGACGTGAACATGCGTCACTATGGTGCGCTGCGAACCATGATGAAGGTTACTTACGCGACGTTTGGACTTGGCTTCCTGGCAATCATCGGGGTGCCGCCATTTGCTGGCTTCTGGTCCAAGGACGAAATCATCTATGTAGCTTTCAGTCAAAGCATGATCATCGGTCTTGCAACTTTAGTTGGCGCCGGTGTTACTGCGTTCTACATGACTCGAATGATGGCAATGACATTCTTTGGAGAAGCCCGCTGGGAAGATGACGTTCATCCACATGAATCACCTGCCGTAATGACCATCCCAATGATTGTTCTGGCTGTGGGCTCGGTCCTCGGAGGCATGGCGATGTTGTTTGTTGCTGACATTGAACATTGGCTGGAACCCGTAACCGGGTTTGCAAAACCTGAGCATTCTGTTTCACACAACGTTTTGATCCCTGTCACATTGGCAGTCGTCCTAGGTGGTGCATTATTTGCCTGGTCTCGATACGGACGCCGCCCAGTGCCAGTTGAAGCGCCAGCAAATGTCAGCTTCTTAACTAAAGCGGCTCGTGCTGATGCATATGGTGACGCGCTAAACGAAGCAGTTCTGATGCGCCCAGGTCAGTATCTAACTCGATCATTGACTTGGTTTGATTCAAAGGCAATCGATGGACTGGTCAGTGGCTCGGCAGCTGCAATTGGTGGGCTTTCTGCACGTGCTCGTCGACTTCAAAATGGCTTTGTCCGTTCCTACGCATTAACGATGCTATGTGGCGCAGTTTTGATTGCCCTCGTACTTCTATTAGTGAGGCTTTAATCATGTTGCTTACGATGCTAATGCTGATTCCATTGATTGGATCAATTGCTGTCTTCTTGCTACCTCCTGCAAAGGATTTACTTGCAAAGCAGATTGCGCTGGGATTTTCCCTGGCAACTTTAGTTGGCTCGGTACTGATGGTGCTTGGTCTGGATAATTCAGCTGGAGGACTTCAGCACACTGAGTCATATGACTGGATTCCGGCATTTGGAATTTCTTGGACTTTGGGTGTGAATGGAATTTCTGCCTCACTCATTGTGATGGCAGCAATTTTGGTTCCAGTAGTAATTGTTGCTGGCTGGTGGGATGCCGAGAATTCTGGGCGAGGAAATGTAAAGGGATTCTTTTCGTTAATCCTTGTGTTAGAAGTTTTCGTCATAGGTGTATTTTCTGCCAATGACTTATTCCTGTTCTACATTTTCTTTGAAGCCATGCTATTTCCGATTTACTTCTTAATTGGAAAGTTTGGCGGCCCACAACGTGCCTATGCAGCGATGAAGTTCTTGTTGTACTCACTTGTTGGTGGTCTGTTCATGCTGGCCTCTTTGATTGGCCTCTACGTGGTATCTGCACGAGAGCTTGGTCAGGGAACTTTTGATTTTGAAACCTTAACGACTTTAAACATGGATTCAGCAACACAGAAGATGCTTTTCCTAGGCTTCTTCTTTGCATTTGCCGTTAAGGCACCAATGGTTCCATTCCACACTTGGTTACCGGATGCCACTGCAGAAGCAACACCAGGAACTTCAACCTTGCTAGTTGGTGTACTCGACAAAGTTGGAACCTTCGGAATGCTTCATTTCTTGCTACCAATTTTCCCTGAGGCAAGTAAGTTTTATGCGCCGGCAATTATTGTGCTCGCAGTGATAAGTATTTTCTATGGTGCCTTGCTAGCAATCGGACAGACAGACGTGATGCGCTTAATCGCCTTTACGTCAATTTCACACTTTGGATTCATAGTGCTTGGAATCTTTGTGATGACTTCACAAGGTCTCTCAGGTTCATCGTTCTATATGGTCAACCACGGATTCTCCACTGGAGCTTTGTTCTTGGTAATGGGCTACCTAGTATCTCGTCGCGGATCAAAGCGAATTGCCGATTTCGGTGGCGTTCAAAAAGTTGCCCCAATCCTTACTGGAGTCGTTTTGATCTCTGGCCTTTCTGGACTAGCCCTTCCGGGAATGTCGAGCTTTATTTCAGAATTCTTAGTTTTGGCGGGAACCTATGCAGTTAACCCAACTGCTGCGATCATCGCCACTTTCGGAATTGTGCTTGCCGCGGTCTATATCCTTTGGCTCTACCAAAGAATGATGACGGGTGTTCCAAGTAAAGAAGTTGAAGAAACGGTTTCCGAGATTTCTCGACGTGAGTTAGTTGCGATTGCGCCGATCCTGGCAATCATCATCGCGTTAGGTTTTGTGCCGCAAGTTGCACTCAACGTAATTAATCCGGCGGTTGAGCAAGTCCAGACATATGTCGGGGTAACCGATCCAGAAGCTGCAGTTGGAATTGAAGGGAGTGGCTCATGAAAGTTTCTATTGAGTATCAAGCTTTAGCTCCAATCATCATTTTGTTGGCATCTGGTGTGCTTTCAGTTTTGGTGGAGGCGTTTATCCCACGCACGTTCCGCCGCCCAATTCAACTTGCGCTGGTATTAGCCAGCATCGTTTTAGCCTTCGCTTACGTCGTTATAAATGCTTCGGCACTAGTTATTGCAGATCCCGCATCAAGCGGCGGCCAAATCAAGGGCTTACGTGAACTAGCTGCAAGTGGTGCTGTGGCCATCGATGGTCCAGGCATGGTTGTCCAAGGAATTATTCTCTTGGTTTCGTTTGTGGCAGCGCTGCTTCTTGCTGAAAACAGCATTGATCCACAAGGCGATGCTTTTGCGTCACGCTCATCGACACTTCCTGGAAGTGAAGATGAACGGCAATTCACCGCTCAGGGCTGGCTGCAAACTGAAATATGGCCGCTATTCCTTTTTTGTGTAGGTGGCTTACTGCTATTCCCAGTTTCAAATGATTTCCTAACTATGTTCGTAGCGCTTGAAGTTTTCTCGCTACCTCTTTACTTAATTGCAAGCATGGCTCGCCGCCGCCGTCTCTTGAGTCAGGAAGCGGCACTTAAGTACTTCATTCTTGGTGCATTCTCGAGCGCATTCTTCCTATTTGGTTCAGCACTCATTTATGCTGCGACATCGTCAGTAAGTTTCAGTTCGGTTGCAGTTGCAATGGAAAATTCATCTCAAGACGGCTTAATCATTCCGGGAATTGGAATGATTGCGGTGGGCTTGCTTTTCAAGGTTGGAGCCGTTCCATTCCACCAATGGGTACCGGATGTTTACCAAGGTTCGCCGACTCCATTAACAGCGTTTATGAGCGCCGCAACTAAGGTTGCAGCTTTTGGCGCGCTACTGCGCGTTTTCTACGTAGCCTTTGGAGGAATGCGTTGGGATTGGCGCCCAGTCATGTGGGTTATCGCGATCCTTTCGATGGTTATAGGTTCACTCCTTGCAGTAACTCAAACTGACATAAAGCGAATGTTGGCATTTTCGTCAGTTGCGCACACCGGTTTTATTCTGCTGGGAGTAATTTCTACCAGCGCTGCAGGTCTTTCTAGCACGCTGTTCTACTTACTTGCGTATGCCTTCACTTCCGTTGGCGTTTTTGCAATTGTCGGCCTAGTCCGCGATGCATCTGGTGAAGCAACACATTTGTCACAATGGGCAGGACTTGGAAAGAAGTCTCCTTGGATGGCAAGCATATTTGGACTATTCCTTTTGGCATTAGCTGGAATTCCTCTGACAAGTGGATTCACTGGAAAGTTTGCTGTTTTCACAGCAGCGGTTGATGGTGGTGCAACTCCGCTCGTAATTGTTGCAGTTGTGGCCAGTGCCGTGGCCGCTTTCTTCTATGCCAGAGTTATCGTCTTGATGTTCTTTACAGAACCTCCAGCCGATGGTCCAAGTGTTGTAGTCCCAAGCGCCTTCACAACGGTTGCGATCGGAATTTGTGCAGCATTCACCGTGCTACTGGGAATTGTGCCACAACCTGTACTTGATTTGGTTATTAATGCGGGATTGTTCCTACGTTAAATCTCAAGTCGCGACTTTGCCTGCAAAATGCAAAGATTAAGTCGTGAGCGTTTTATTTCCAGAAGAGTTAGCAGCACTCGAAGACGAGATGTTTGCTGGCCTAGCGGCGATTGAAGATCGTCTTCGCGAGGAAATCCGAAGCGATTACGAACTTGCAGATATCACCGCACGACATTTAGTTGAAGCTGGAGGCAAGAGGTTTCGCCCGCTACTAGTTCTTTTAGCTTCACACTTTGGTGACCCAAAGTCTGAAGGTGTAGTGCCTTCAGCCGTCGTAGTTGAACTCACACATTTAGCCACTTTGTATCATGACGACGTAATGGACGAAGCCGAAGTTCGCCGCGGGGCCCAGTCCGCAAACAGTCGCTGGGGAAACACCGTTGCAATTCTTAGTGGTGATTTCTTATTCGCACGTTCTTCAAAGTTGCTTGCAGATTTGGGTCCAGAAGCAGTGCGAGTTCAAGCTGAAACTTTTGAGCGTCTTGTTATCGGTCAACTTCGCGAAAGCGTTGGTCCGCAAGGTGACGAGGACCCGATTGTTCATCATCTTGAAGTGTTAGCAGACAAAACCGGATCGCTAATTGCTGCAGCTGGTCGATATGGCGCAATGATGAGCGGCGTCTCACCTGAGTTAACGGATCGAATTGCTGACTTTGGTGAAAGCATTGGAATTGCTTTCCAGTTAAGTGATGATTTGCTGGATATCGAGTCTGAGGTTTCCGGCAAGACTCCAGGCACAGATCTGCGCGAAGGCATCCGAACTTTGCCCGTCCTATTTGCGCTAGCTGACCCAGGTACACCGCCCCGCTTACGTGAACTCTTGAGTCGTGCAATCCCTGACGATGCGGAACATGCCGAAGCGCTAGCCGCATTGCGAGTTCATCCAGCAATGGACCAAGCGCGCGAAGTTCTAGAGCAGTGGGCAGATAGAGCTCGCGAGCGACTAGTAGCCTTGCCAGATTGCGATGCTAAGACGGCTATGGCAACTCTTGTTGACAGCGTTGCTTACCGAACTGTGTAGTCACCCCAAGTTAAATCTCAAATCAACATGCAATAGTTTTAAGGCATTATGAGTTCTGTCGTGGGTAAAGAAAAGCGATCAGAACATTCCATTGGTCTGATTAACGGATTTGTTGCCTATGTAATTTGGGGCGCAGTAATTCTTTACTGGCCTTACCTTGCTCCAGCGAAACCACTTGAAATTCTGGCTCATCGAATTCTTTGGAGCTTGTTGTTTGTTGCAATAATTCTGATTTATCAGAAGCGAATCACTTCACTTCGCGTGGTTTTGCAAAATGCCAGACAAATGAAATTGCTGGCGGTCGCCTCAGTTTTGATAGGTGTCAACTGGGGTTTGTTTATCTGGGCCAGCATGAATGGGCACGTTTTAGATTCATCGCTCGGTTATTACATAACACCGCTTTTCAATGTTGCACTGGGTGTGTTCTTCTTCAAAGAAAAGTTACGCACTATGCAATGGATAGCAATTGGGATTGCTGCATTCGCAGTAATGTTCATAACAATTGCAATGGGAGTTCTCCCGTGGGTTGCCCTTTCCCTTTCAACGAGCTTCACAATGTACGGATACGTTAAAAAGCTGGCTAACGTTCAGGCCCTTGAAAGCCTGATGATTGAAACGCTAATTCTCACCCCAGTAGCAATTGGGTATTTGATTTGGCTGCAATTCAATGGCGGAAATACCTTCTTTGCGTACGGCCTTGACCATACGCTTTGGATGGCAAGTGCTGGAATCTTCACAGCCGTTCCGCTCTTGGCATTTGGAGTAGCCATAACGCGATTGCCATTCACCACTCTTGGCATGTTGCAGTACATCGGTCCGACAATTCAGTTCATCGTCGGAGTATGGATGACCCAAGAAGAAATGCCTCAGGTTAGATTCATAGGTTTTGTTATTACTTGGGTAGCGCTTGTAATTTTGACCGCAGACGCCCTTCGCAATCGGCGAAATGTCAGTCAGTCTTTAGTGCCAGATCCTGACTAGAGTCATACTGTGAGTGTTTCCGTATTGCAGGCAGGCCTTGCTTGTTGTGGCGTTGAATCAAGTTCCGTTGATTTAGTTTCAAATGCTTGGAATCAAACTGAATCGGCATCAAAATTGGCAGTGGCACAGCACATATTGGTGATTGCTGGAACGGTTACGCACGCGCTAGCACCAACGGTTAAGTCCGCTTATGACGCCTTGCAGGAACCTAAAGTGGTGGTTGCATTTGGTGCATGTGCGATTTCAGGCGGACCTTATTGGGATTCTTACTCAGTGATTTCAGGCGCGCATAATGTGGTCCCGATAGACATTCAAGTTCCTGGTTGCCCACCTGGCCCAGAAGAGTTATCTGCTGCTTTAATGCAAGCTGTTGAGTTGGCAGCGAAATGACATCAATTAAATCCGTAGATAAATCCGATTGGATGAACAAGGCTTCTGAGATGAAGCAACTTGGTTTTGTTCGTTGTGAGTGGTTGACCGCAACACACAATGGGGGAGATTCGTTCGAGATTTCTCTAATGGTTTCGCGTGAAGACCTGACAGAGAGCTTGATCCTAACTTCTGAAATTGCGGGAAGCATTGATTCTCTCGTAACTGTTTATCCAAACGCAGATTTCCATGAACGAGAAGTAAGCCAAATGTTTGGTGTTGAATTCATCGGTAATGAAAATGCTGCTCCTGCTTTCAATATTGAGTTATCAGGATTTCCGCTTCGGCGTGATTTCGCGCTAGCTACCCGCGCAGACACATCTTGGCCGGGTGCAGTTGAACCAGATGAAACTGCCAAGCGCCGACCATCGCTGCCACCAGGAGTGCTACCGGAGTGGAATTCATGAACCATTCAACAATTGCGTTACACCCTTCATCCTGCACATCATGCATGCTTTGCGTTAGAGAGTGCCCTGATTGGTGCATAACGGTTGCGGCACATTCCGAACCAGATCCAGATGCTCCGGCTTACAGCAACTCACGTAGACAAGCCACCAAGAATGTCTTGGATCAATTCACGATCGATTTTGGTCAATGTATGTGGTGTGGCATCTGCATCGATGTTTGTCCATTTGATGCCCTGTTCTGGTCAGACTCACCGATGCCCGCCGGTCAAGGCAGAGGCGAACTTATTTATGGAATTGAAGCTCTTGCTGCTTCGCTTCCGAGTGCGCGTCGAAGCGATGGCTCACCGGCGCCACAGATTGATGAGCCACCAAGCGGCAGAAGAAAGAAATGATTAACGGTAGTTCGTGTACTGAACAGCGAAATCTAAATCAGATTCACTAAGTAGTTGCTGAACTGCCTGTAAATCGTCGCGACTCTTACCTGTTACGCGAAGTTCTTCACCTTGCACTTGGGTCTTGACGTTCTTTGGACCCTCATCACGAATAATTTTGCCGATTTTCTTAGCCTGCTCTTGACTGATGCCAGCCTTGAATTCTCCATTTATCTTGTAATCCTTGCCAGAAACTCGTGGATCTCCAGCATTGAAGGACTTCAGACTTACACCACGCTTAACCAGTTTTTCGCGGAATACTTCTAGTGCTGCTTTAGCCCGGTCTTCCGTGCTAGAAGTGATCTCGACGCCGAGTTCACCCTTCCACTCAATGGAAGTTTCAGTTCCTTTGAAGTCAAAGCGGGTGGCAAGTTCTTTTGCAGCTTGGCCTAGGGCGTTGTCCGCTTCCTGACGATCTACTTTGCTCACAATATCCATACTGGAATCAGCCATTTGTTACCTCACTCAAAACTGAATTTTCACCCCCACCCTACTTTGAGGGACTAACTAGGCTTTCAGCGAGGGCGCACAATCGCCTTAAGAAACTTCGAAAAAACCCTTGACTGTAGGAGAGGGATAAATTACTGTTTCAATTGTAGATTGTTGACAATTTTAGGAGAAAGCCGTGAACACTGCAGTTATTACTGGAACTGGAAGTGGAATGGGTCGAGCCACTGCCGAGTTATACCTTGATCGGGGCTGGAATGTTGTAGCCGTTGATATATCGGAAAACCCTGGTCTGCAATCTGAAAAACTTCATTGGGTTACCGCCGATGTGCGAAACCGAGACTCACTAGAGGCAGCATTGGCTCCTGCCATCACTGCAGCTGGCGGTCAAATAGATGCGGTAGCAAACATTGCCGGCGTTTTCCCACCCACGACGCTAGAGACCTTTACCGAAGCAGACTTTAGATTCATTTTTGATGTAAATGTTTTGGGCGTATTAAATGTCACTGCAGCCTGCGTTCCGTACATGAAGGCTGGATCTGCAGTAGTTAACTTTGCTTCGGTGGATGGGTTTACCGTCTCACGCGGTCAACTTCTCTATGGGGCTTCAAAGTCAGCAGTAATTATGATTACAAAATCTCTTGCCTTAGAACTGGCTCATAAAGGAATACGAGTTAATGGAATAGCACCAGGATGGGTGGCCACACCAGGAAATGCAGCAACCGGCCGAATGGAAGAAGCAGCAAAGTCGATTCCAATTGGACGCGTTGCCCAACCTTCTGAAATTGCTGAGTGGGTATGGCTGCTTTCAGATTCAACAAAAGCTGGCTTTGTCGATGGCGAAACTATTGTTATTTCTGGTGCGGACGTAATGCGATGACGTTTCAAGCGATTGATAGCCAAAGCACCGCTGAAAATCTCGCGGATCAGATTAGAGATGCGATTCTTGTCGGAAAACTTCATCCAGGTGATCGATTAATCGAGTTAGAACTTTCGAAATCATTTAACACTTCTCGTGGCCCAATTCGTGAAGCAATTCGAATTTTGGCAACTGAAGGGTTGGTGGAACATCGCAAGAATCGTGGTGCCATTGTGTCAGCTCCAAGTTTTGACGATGTACTTGAGGTTTACGCAATGCGAATGGCGCTGGGTGCGATTGCAGTCTCGCATGCCGCACAATTAAGTTCTAAACATGAACCGGATTTGCACCCGTTATTAGAAAAACTTGAGACGATCCAAAATTTTTGTGTAGGCACACCAAACCAAATGATTCCCCACGATTTGGAATTCCAATCGATGCTGATAGCGCTTGGAGAGCTACCTAGAATCAAGGAAATTTTTGATCACACCGCTGTTGACATTGGAGTTTTCGTGCGATTCTTGGGAATTAAGTACGACGATTCAGATCACATTTCGCTAGTTAAGCGACACAAAGATTTGCTGGCAGCAATCTCAGATAGTAACTCGGATCTAGCAGTCGAAATCTGGAATCGCCATATTCAAATTTCTGTTCGTGAATTTATGAAACCCTTTAGCGATCTTGAGATTAAGAAACTTTTTGAGAGGCCTTTGTTGAAAAACCTATTTGAAATGGAGATTGTGCAATGACTAAGTACTGTGTAATTGGGGCCGGCCCAGCTGGCTTAGCGTCCATGAAAACTTTGGTTGATGCTGGCCTAGATTTTGATTGCTTTGAGCGCACGCATGCTGTGGGCGGTCACTGGAATACCGACTATGAAGCCTTGCACTTGATTACTTCAAGCAAAGTTACGGGTTACGACGGACACCCTATGCCAGAGGATTGGCCAATCTTTCCAAGTCGCAAATTGATGTTGAAGTATTTTGAAGACTTCGCAGCAGAGTTTGATTTAAAGAAGTATGTAACTTTTGGAGTATCTGTTGACAAAGTTGAACCGGTAGCGACTGACGGTCCGACTGGTTCTGCAGGTTGGAATGTAACCACCAGTGATGGAAGTACAAATTTCTATGACGGTGTATTTGTAGCCAACGGACACCTTTGGGACGAAAAGCGTCCAGAATTTCCAGGCGAATTCACTGGCAAGACAATTCACTCCGGAAGTTACACAAACACAAAAGACATTGATGGCACCCGAGTTCTTGTGATTGGCTCTGGAAACTCTGGGTGTGATCTTGCCGTGGATGCAGCGCAAAATCATTTTGAAACCGACATAGTCATTCGCCGCGGACATTTCTTCCAGCCGAAAACTTTCTTTGGAGTTCCTAGAGCTGAACTTGGTTGGATGCAGGAGTTCACATTCGAAGAGCAAGATTTGATTGCCCGACTGATGATTCGATTGTCTGTTGGCACGCATGAGAATTACCCAGGCATGCCTGCACCGGATCATAGAACCCTAGCTGATGGCCCGCCGGTGGTAAATCAGTTACTTCTGTACTGGATTCATCATGGTCGAATTGCCGTTAAGCCAGGCATTGAAAGATTTGATGGAAAGACCGTTCATTTCAGTGATGGCACAGCCAAGGAATACGACACGATTTTGTACGCAACCGGATTCCACGCCTCGTTACCGTTTTTGTCTGAGGAGTACTTAGAAAGGCAGGATGGCGTTCCGTTAAGAGTTGGAGCTGCAATCGTTCCAATTGGCCTTGAAAAGCTGTATCTGATTGGCATGATTGGCGCGCGCGGACCACAACCGCCGATCTACTTGATTCAAGCGAAGATTGCATTGGAAATGGTTCGGTTGCACGAACAAGCGGGCGGATTCCGCGCAATCGCTGGACCACTCGAAAAACTTCAAGAGAAAGAATGGCGCATTGATATTTTGCGACCAATTTGGCTAGACCAGGTTGAGCATACAAAAACTGCGCTTAGCATCATGAACGAGGTTCAACCCGAAACGGTCTCATCGTGAGCAACTGGCTGGGACTATCGAATCGAACTGCTGTAGTAACCGGCGCAGGTGGTGGAATTGGAAAAGCCATCGCGCACGAGTTGTCGGCAAATGGTGTTCACTGCAATGTCTTGGATCGCGATAGTGATCTTGTAGATGCGACCGTGTCTGAGATTTTTGAAAGCGGCGGTAATGCCACAGGTTACGTTTGCGATGTGACCGATGAAGCTGGAATAACGAAAGTTGCAGCATCAATTTCAAGTTGCGACGTTTTGGTCAATGCAGCGGGACTGGTTCGACCAGGTGCACTAGCGGACTTAACGACTGGTGAATGGAATGATCTTCTTAAGGTCAATCTGACGGGCTACTTCATCATGGCTCGAGAATTCACACCACACTTAATCTCTTCAGGCCATGGAGCTATGGTTCACATTGCCTCGATTTCTAGTACTAACCCGCAAGGATCAAGTGGTGCTTACAGCGTTAGCAAAGCGGGCGTGGTGATCATGTCAAAGCAACTAGCTTATGAACTTGGACCAAAAGGTGTTCGCAGCAATTCAGTAAGCCCAGGTCTAGTTCGCACTCCAATGACCGAGGCCTATTACCAAGTTGGAGACGTGGCACAACGTCGAGACGCTGCCGTTCCGGTTGGGCGCGTGGCTAGGCCAATTGACATCGCAGACATTGTGACCTTTTTAGCAAGCGATCGAGCCCGCTACATTACCGGCGCTGACATAGTTGCAGACGGTGGATTTAGCCAGACTTTAATGAGCACGGTGCCACGACCAGGATTTGGGGACTAGTCTTATCGCGTAACTACTCGTGAATCGAGACAAGTGTGTCTAAGCCCAAAGTTGTAATTCTTGGTGCCGGATTCGGTGGGCTAACTGCAGCACGTGCGTTATACAAAGATGCTGAAGTTGTTTTGATTGACCGACACAACTTTCAAACATTTCTGCCATTGCTATATCAGGTTTCGACAGCGGGACTTGCAGCTGATCACGTTGCTTACCCAATTCGTGGCGCATTGCGCAAAACAAATGTTCAGTTTCGAATGGGAACTCCAGAAAAACTTAACGCAGCTGTAAGTGAGCTGACATTAAATGATGGGCACGTAATAAAGTATGACCATCTTGTAATTGCTATGGGCTCAACAACTGCCGACTTTGGTATTGCTGGAGTTAAGGAAAATGCACTGGGCATGAAGACCGTTGGGGAGGCCTTAACAATCCGTTCAGAAGTCATGCGCTCCTACGAAGAAATGTGCCGACAGGGAAACCAAGACAAACTTGATATTGCAATCGTTGGCGGTGGTCCCACAGGCGTTGAAATGGCTGGAGCATTTGCTGAACTAGTTCGAGGACCACTTCGTTCAGATTACGCGGATGCAGCAAATCGGGTTCGAGTTTCAATCATTGAAGCCGGACCCAGATTGGTGCCATCGTTTTCCGAGTCGCTTTCAGATAAAACTCAAAAAGATCTTGAGAAGCTGGGCGTAAAGGTTCTTACCAACACTTCTGTTAAAGAAGTATTGCCCGACTCAATTCAAACGCTTGATGGAACTGTGATTCCAGCCAACACTACGGTTTGGGCTGCTGGGGTAAAGGGTGTTCCAGCAATGGAGCAGTTACATTTACCAATCACTCGAGGTCGAATCGATGTTGAAAGTACACTTCAAGTCACCGGCTATGAAAACGTCTGGGCCATTGGCGACATCGCAGGCGCGGTGGGAGAGAACGGAATCCCACTTCCAATGGTTGCACCGGTTGCAATGCAGCAAGGTAGATTCCTGGCAAAGCAGATTCAGTCATTGGCAAAGTCAGAATCACTTAAGAACTTTAAGTACAAAGACAAAGGTTCAATGGCAACGATCGGACGCCATAAAGCAATTGTTGAAGTTAAAGGTATTCGAATTTCTGGACCAATTGCTTGGCTAGCGTGGCTCTGGCTTCACTTGTTCTACATACTTGGTGGCCGAAACAAGATAGGCACTATGGCTGACTGGACCTGGAACTACTTGACCTTTGATCGTGGAAATCGACACATTATGGACTCGTTTTAAGCATTTGCCGATTGGCATTTATGCCCTTTTGCTCGCTATCCTTACTAAGTTGCCTTCGGGCGACAAATGGCAGATTGCCCGAGCGGCCAATGGGAGCGGACTGTAAATCCGTCGCGAAAGCTACAGTGGTTCGAACCCACTATCTGCCACCAGAAAGCGCTGGATCCGACGGGATCTGGCGCTTTCTTTGTTTATTGTTCTATTTCGAATCAAATTCCAGAACAGTTTCAACCAAAACTTGGGCACCATCCGCAGCCCATTCTTGGGTGATTGCCTCGTTTTCAGCGTGACTAATTCCTTTGTCGCATGGAATGAAAATCATTGTGGTTGGCATTACTGATGAAAGCTGGCAGGCATCATGTCCCGCGCCAGAAATCATCCGCTTGGAGGCCTTACCACAAGCCAAAGCCGCTTGCTCAACTACTTCGATTAGTTCCGGAGTGAAGTCGATAGTTGCAGAATCGAGTTCTTGTTTGCTGACAACTTCAACTCCGCACTTATCAGCTGTTTCTTTCAAGGCCTGATTCAGCGAAGCCGTCATGATGTCAAGGACAGCAACTTCTGGATTGCGGAACTCAACCATTAACTCCACATGACCTGGAATCACATTTGGAGAGTTTGGTGTGACAACCAGATGTCCGACAGTTGCCCGACCCGTGAGAGGTTGATCCAATCCAATCTGCTGCACTGACTTAATCAAATGAGACGCGGCAACTAAAGCGTCGCGACGGGTCTCCATCGGATAAGTACCGGTGTGACCTGCTTGACCAGTAATTCCAATCCGGAACCAGCGCATCCCTTGAACTAGCGTGACGACGCCAATCTGTAAGTTTTCATCTTGCAGAATTGGACCTTGTTCAATATGAATTTCGAAGTAAGCCTTGTGCTCGACGGGGGAAATTTCGTCCGTTCCGGCGTAACCGATTTCGGACAGCGAGTCACCTAGTTCAATTCCATCAACATCTTTTCGTGCCAGTAACTCATCAGCTGTAAATTTTCCAGCGAAGTAAGCAGCACCCATCATGGCTGGAGCAAAGCGTGCGCCTTCCTCATTCGTCCAAACAGCAACTTCGATTGCATGTTTTGTTTCCGTCTTGGATTCCTTGAGCACCCGCAGTAATTCCAAACCAGCCATTACTCCGTATATTCCGTCGTACTTTCCACCAAGGGGCTGAGAATCTAAATGTGATCCAATCAAAATCGCTTTTGCATTTGCATCGGTCCCAGCGGTACGCATGAATGTATTGCCAAGTGCATCCACGCGAATAGTGCAACCAAGATCACGTGCGGCTGCGACTACATAGTCTCGAGCTAGTCCATCTTCTTTAGATGCGGCTAAGCGATGTAAGCCGCCTGCAGGTGTAGCACCAAACACCGAAATCTCTTCAAGTGATTTCCAAAGTCGAGCAGAATTGATTTGAGGAGTTGTCATGCCTGAGCTTTACGAACGTAATGGAAATCGCAATGTGAATCGCCACCCATGATGGTTTTAGTTCTGGTGATTTCAATTGTTGGGTCGTAACCAACTATGAATTCAAAATCACGAGTACATGAAAGTAGATTGCCAATTTCAGCCAATCCCATTTCCTTATACATCTCGGCATAAGCACAGCGCTTAACTTCGTAGGTGTATACCTCTTCAGATTCTTCGATGACATCTGTTACTAAGGCGTCATCTTTCTTCCATAGGTCCTGAATCGCGATGAAGGTTAGAAGATTTGCGCCGTTAGGTTCATTGGCAGCAAATCGGGCGCCTGCTTTGTGCGCATCTTCGGTGATTGCCTCCCGAATGATTTCAGAAGCCCGCTCCTGACCCAATTCCCGCTTCATGATTTGGTAAATCGGGGAGATGATATTGGCTTCAATCCGGCGGCGCTGCAAAATGCCCAGCTGATCATCCTGGTCTTGGACCGATACGCTCAAATTTTCCTGGGATGAAGCCATTTGATTCTCCTGATTTTTCGAAGGTTTTATTAATCGTAGTATTCATGCGGAAAATAGCGGTGCCAAGATTTTGCAGGTACCGGCCCCTGGACTGCCACCACAGATGCATTTTGACTCAATTTCCCTGTAACGGCAGGTATTCGATACGCTAACGGGGCGCATAAATGCGTAGCTTGAAGAAAAGACTGGCCCCCTTGGCACAGTGGTAGCGCACTTCCTTGGTAAGGAAGAGGTCGTCAGTTCGATTCTGACAGGGGGCTCGAAGACCGTGCTTGCACGGTTTTAAGCCGGGGTAGCTCAGCTTGGTAGAGCAAGCGGCTCATAATCGCTGTGTCGCCGGTTCAAGTCCGGCCCTCGGTACGTAAAGGCAAGACCAGTTACACACCATGTGTGACTGCTCAAACGAAAGGCAAGACCATGGCACGTAACGACGTTCGTCCAAAGATCACTTTGGCATGCGAAGACTGCAAAGACCGTAACTACATCTCACGCAAGAATCGTCGTAACGATCCTGACCGCCTTGAGATCAAGAAGCATTGCCCAAAGTGCAACAAGCACACCCTTCACAAGGAAACTCGTTAATTAGTTAACGTTTGTTAATTGTTTAGGGGAATCCCATGGGAATGAACCACGACATGATCGGTCATGTCTATCCACCTTCAAAGCCTTACTTGGTTACTTCGGAAAATATATCCGCATTTGTAAAAGCCTTGGGTGATTCAAATCCTGCATATGCAGATGGCACTGTTGCGCCCCCAACATTCCCAATTGTTGTAACCATGAACGCTATGGATGCCGCATTCCATGACCCAGCACTACAGCTTGATTACTCACGCTTAGTGCATAGTGATCAAAAGTTTGAATACCTTCGCCCAATTCGGGTTGGCGATGAACTCACTGTCAGTGCTTCGGTTGAAGAAATCAAGCCTTTAGGTACGAACGAAATTGCGACCTTTAAGACAGATGTTTTTTCTGGCGACGAACTTGTTGTTACTGGCTGGTCGAAAATAGTTGTGCGAGGACCAGAGGCATGACAATCAAAATCTCAGACGTATCCGTTGGCCAGGAACTTCCAGCTCTAGATTTAGCATTCACTCGCGCTGACTTAGTTGCTTACGCAAACGCATCCGGTGACCAAAACCCAATTCATCAGGATGAAGCATTCGCTAAGTCCGTTGGATTACCTGATGTAATTGCCCACGGAATGCTGACCATGGGTCGCGCGATTCAGGTTGTGACGAATTGGGTTGGGGATCCAACATCAGTCATTGACTACTCAGTTCGAATGACCCGGCCAGTTGTAGTGCCAGACACAGCAGAAGGTTCCATTGTTAGCTTTACTGGAAAAGTTGCTCAAGTTAACGAAGATGGCACCGTTCAAGTCGAACTTGGTGCCGTTTTTGGTGACGTGAAAGTCCTAGGTCTAGCGCGAGCGACTGTGCGACTAGCACAATAGGAACATGATGCGCAGCCTTGCGGAACTAACCACGTTGCGCGTGGGTGGTACTCCCAACTCATTAGTCATCGCAACTTCCGAGCCAGAAATAATCGAAGCGATTTCAGCAAATCCAAACGCTTTAGTCCTTGGTGGCGGCAGCAACATAATTGTTAGCGATAACTTCCACGGCGATGTAATCAAGATTGAATCGCAAGGATTTGAAAATGATGAGTCTGCCTGCGCAGGGGCGTGGGTTACGGTTGCCGCCGGCCACAACTGGAACGACTTTGTCACGAGTGCGGTTGCAAACGGCTGGACCGGAATCGAAGGTCTAGCAGGAATCCCAGGAACGGTTGGGGCTACTCCGATTCAAAATGTTGGAGCTTACGGCCAAAGCGTAAGTGAAACCATTGCCCAGGTTCGAGCCTGGAACAAAAAAACTAATTCGGTAGACACAATTTTTTCAGCTGATTGTGAGTTTGGATATCGAACTTCGATTTTCAAAGCCAACCCGAATACTTGGGTGATCCTCAGCGTAACTTTCCAATTGCCACTTGGCACCATGTCAGCACCAATTGCATATAACGAACTAGCAGCAAAACTCGACGTTGAAATCGGCGATCGAGTTAGTACATCGGATCTGCGAAATGCGGTACTACAACTTCGTGCCAGTAAAGGCATGGTCCTTGATGAGTCTGACAACGACACTTGGAGTGTTGGATCATTCTTTATGAATCCAAGAGTTTCGGTGGCGCCAGAATCAGCACCAAGTTGGCCAGAAGCGGATGGCATGGTGAAGGTGAGTGCCGCTTGGTTAATTGAACAGTCTGGCTTCAACAAAGGCTTCACTTTAAGCGGCCGCGCAGCACTTTCAACTAAGCACACTTTGGCGATCACCAATCGCGGAAACGCGACCAGTGCAGATGTTTCGGAACTTGCCGATCACATCGTCAAAGGCGTAAAGGCTAAATTCAAGATTGAACTAAAGCCTGAAGCCACCTTTATTAATTAAACAAACCGACTAAAGAATTTTCGATTATTTGCAACCAAGCGATACATTCCAGCTGCAATCCATGAGGTTGGTGGAACAAAAGTAAGCCAACCAATTGCACCCCAGATCCCCCCACGGATTCGCAAGACTTTTCCGACTGCTTTCGCACCACTATTGCGAATTGAATCTGATTCCGATTGCTCAATTAGCCAAACTGAATGGGCGAGCTGTTCTTGAGTTAGGCCGTAAGTTTCGATCAACTCATTATGAGGAACGTTAATCCAACCCTCAGGAACAATGCGGGCAAGTTTGCTGGCACTGCGCTGACAAAATGCGCAATTGCCATCCGTTATGAGAATGGCATTCATCAGAGCGGTGGCTCAGCGCCGCGAAGCATGTCAGCAAACGCGCGCGACCAGGACTTCACGCTTTCCCAAAACGATTTGAGTTTTCCTGAAGTTGGCTCGGACACAACTAGCCCATAAATGGATAGGAGTAATGCTGCGCGGGAACCATAGTTTCCTTGATGCTGCGATCACTAGTCCAGCGCTGCAAATTAATTGCCGCACCAGCTTTATCGTTCGTGCCAGATGCGCGACCGCCGCCAAATGGCTGTTGCCCAACCACCGCGCCAGTTGGCTTGTCGTTGACGTAGAAGTTGCCAGCAGCAAAGCGAAGGGCATGCGACATTTCATTAATCGCATCGCGATCCTGCGCAATAATCGCACCGGTAAGTGCGTATTTTGCAATGCCTTCCATTTGGCTCAAGGTCTCGCGCCAGTTGTTGTCTTCGTAAACGTAAACCGCAAGTACTGGCCCGAAGTATTCATCGGTGAAGAATTCAGACGTTGGGTCAGTTCCAACCAAAACTGTTGGGCGAATAAACCAACCTTCACTGTTGTCGTAAGTTCCTCCAGCTGCAACTTCGATTGACTTGTCGGCATGCGCACGGTCAATTGCACCGCTAACTCGCTTGAAAGCCTTTTCGTCAATGACTGCTGTCATAAAGTTGCTGAAGTCAGATGCGTGACCTTGCTTAATGCCTTCAACTTCAGCCAAGAAGTCATCCTTGATTGCATTCCAAATGCTGCGCGGCACATAAGCACGTGATGCAGCAGAACATTTCTGTCCTTGGAATTCGAAAGCGCCACGAATCATCGCAGTGATTAGCGTGCGATGCTCGGCGGACGGATGAGCGAATATGAAGTCTTTGCCACCTGTCTCACCAACTAAGCGAGGATAAGAACGGTAGTTAGCGATATTGTTGCCAACTGTTTTCCATAGGTGCTGGAATACCGGAGTTGAACCCGTGAAGTGAATACCTGCCAAATCAGGATCAGCTAGCGCAACATCAGAAACTGCAATTCCATCACCTGTCACCATGTTGATAACACCCGGTGGCAAACCTGCAGCCATCAATAGGTCCATCGTGATTGAGGCAGCCACTTGCTGGGTAGGGGATGGCTTCCAAATTACTGTGTTACCCATCAACGCTGGAGCAGTTGGAAGGTTTCCTGCGATTGCGGTGAAGTTGAACGGAGTGATGGCGTAAACGAAACCTTCAAGTGGGCGATGGTCTGTGCGATTCCAAACTCCTGGAGATGACACTGGCTGTTCTTGCAAAATTTGTCTTGCGAAATGAACATTGAATCGCCAGAAATCAATTAGCTCACAAGTCGAATCAATTTCGGCTTGGTATGCAGTCTTGGATTGTCCCCAAACTGTTGCAGCTAAAACTTTGTTGCGCCATGGACCGGACAACAGATCTGCTGCACGCAAGATGACTGCTGCTCGCTCATCGAATGGCAGGTCGCGCCACATCGGAGCGGCGGCTTTTGCTGCTGCGATGGCATTAGTCGCATCTGCTTGAGTTGAGTTCGCAGTTACGCCAAGTACGCGCGAATGTTCATGCGGACTACGAACCTCGATCTTTTCACCAGAGGCCATAACTTTCTTGCCACCAATTACATTTGGCAATTCGTGAGTAGTAGTCACAAGATCTTTAAGACCTTGCTCTAAACCAGCTCGTTCAGGTGTGCCTGGGGCAAAGGTGCCAATTGGCTCGTTGTAAGGGGCGGGGACATGTGTGATTGCATCCATAGGTACATCCTGACACCTACCCATCTATGCGCAAGAATGGACCTATGCGCGTTTGGATTCCGGTTACTGTTTCTCAGGTAAAAGAACTTGCAGATTCAAATGTGCTGACAGCTCAAACGGGATTCTCCGTAACGGATAGCTGGGCCCAAACCTGGGATGAAACCGACCCAGAAGTTCTCGAAGCGGAGATTCTTCAGGTTGCTGGCGTCGATAGCCGCCTGGTTGTAGTTGCAGAATGCTTGGCAGAAGTCCAGAACCCCGAAACCGGGCAGATCTCAATTTCTAACCCAATAGCCAAAGCCCAGATTCAGGCGATTTTTGCGGCCTCTGCCGCTGAACCAGAGGATTTCCTATGGTTCGGGCCTACTGAGCCAGGCGAGGCCCTGGTCTGGCACTCGAGTTGACCGAGTGCCAAATCCTGCTTACATTTGGATTAGCACTCTAAAGCCTCGGGTGCTAATTCAAATCGAGTAATAACAGGAGACACGACGTGTCGGTCAACATTAAGCCACTTGAGGATCGCATCCTCGTACAGTCATTAGAAGCCGAGCAGACCACCGCTTCAGGTTTGGTAATCCCAGATACCGCGAAGGAAAAGCCACAAGAGGGCAAGGTCGTCGCAGTAGGACCAGGTCGTTTCGATGAAGACGGCGAAAAGCGGATTCCGCTTGACGTTAAAGTCGGCGACGTTGTTATCTACTCCAAGTACGGTGGCACCGAAGTTAAGTACAACGGTGTTGAATACCTACTTCTTGGCGCACGCGACATTCTCGCAATCGTCGAAAAATAAAAACCTCAAGCTAACGCCCCGATTGTTTATGTCGGGGCGTTAGCAACTTTTTGAACTATTAGTTTTGGAGAAATACAAATGGCAAAGACCGTTGAATTCGACGAAGATGCTCGTCGCGCATTAGAGCGTGGTGTTAATGCCCTTGCTGATGCAGTCAAGGTAACCCTTGGACCAAAGGGACGCAACGTAGTCATTAGCAAAGCTTGGGGCGCACCAACAATCACTAACGATGGCGTAACCATCGCTCGCGAAATTGAACTTGAAGACTCATACGAAAACCTTGGTGCCCAACTCGCAAAAGAAGTTGCCACCAAGACAAACGATGTTGCCGGTGACGGAACCACAACAGCAACAGTCCTAGCTCAGGCATTCGTACGTGAAGGCCTAAAGGTTGTAGCTGCAGGTGGTGCACCAGTAGAACTTAAGCGCGGAATCGAAGCTGCAGTTGCAGCCATGAAGGAAGAACTTCTAAAGCAAGCTCGTCCAGTAGATGGCAAAGAAGGAATCTCGCAGGTTGGCGCAATCAGCTCCCGTGACAAAGTGATTGGCGACATGATCGCTGAGGCTTTCGACAAGGTTGGCAAAGACGGCGTTATCTCAGTTGAAGAATCCAGCACCACTGCAATGGAATTGGAATTCACTGAAGGTATGCAGTTCGACAAGGGTTACATTTCCCCTTACTTCGTTACTGATGCCGATCGTATGGAAGCAGTTATTGAGAACCCAGCAATCTTGTTGGTGCAAGGCAAGATCTCTAGCGTTGCCGAACTTCTTCCAATCTTGGAAAAGGTTTCTGCTGCTAGCAAGCCTTTGGTGATCATCGCTGAAGATGTTGATGGCGAAGCGCTATCAACTCTTGTGGTTAACCGCATCCGTGGCACCTTCCCGAGCGTGGCAATCAAGGCTCCAGCATTTGGCGATCGTCGTAAGGCAATCTTGGAAGACATTGCAATCCTTACCGGAGCAACTGTTATCTCTGCTGACATTGGTCTAAAGATCGACCAGGTTGGCTTAGAAGTTTTGGGTTCAGCGCGTCGCGTTGTAGCAACAAAGGACAACACAACAATCGTTGATGGCGGTGGCGATGCAGCTGCAGTTAACGATCGCGTTGGTCAGATCAAGCGCGAGATTGAAAATTCGGATTCCGATTGGGATAAGGAAAAACTATCTGAGCGTTTGGCGAAGCTTTCTGGTGGCGTTTGCGTAATCAAGGTTGGCGCACACACCGAAGTTGAACTTAAGGAAAAGAAGCACCGTATCGAAGATGCTGTTTCGGCTACCCGTGCAGCAATCGAAGAAGGCATCGTTTCTGGTGGTGGCTCAGCATTGATCCACGCTTCTGCAGTTCTTATTGGCGATCTAGGCCTAACTGGCGATCAAGCAATTGGTGTTCAGATTGTTCGTCGTGGTGTTGTTGAACCACTTCGTTGGATTGCAGAAAACGCTGGACTTGAAGGATACGTAGTTGTAGATCGAGTTCGTGAACTTGGACAAGGTCAGGGAATCAACGCGGCAACTGGTGAGTATGGCGATCTTGTCGCACAGGGTGTTATCGATCCAGTTAAGGTAACTCGTTCCGCACTTGAGAACGCAGCTTCCATCGCTGGCATGTTGCTAACAACTGAAGCGCTAGTTGTTGAGAAGAAAGAAAAGGCTCCAGAAGACGGCGGTGGCCACGGCCACTCACACGCCGGACATACGCACTAAAGTGCGTATGTCCTAAATGGGCATTGTCATTTGTTTGCGAACCGCAAGGCTTCGCAAACATACGCACTAGTAATAGTTGTTCTAAAAACAAAACCCCCGGACATTGTCCGGGGGTTTTGTTTTTAGTTCTTGAAACTAGGAAGAGATTCGATTCGCGCGAGCTTGTCTTGCATAGTGTGCTTCGCGATCTTCTTCGCTCATGCCACCCCATACGCCGTATGGCTCACGTGTCTTGAGTGCGTGCTCGCGACACTGCGCTAACACTGGGCAAGCTGCGCAAATTGCTTTGGCAGTTGAAACCCGACGTTCCCGAGCCGAGCCGCGCTCGCCATCTGGGTGATAAAAAATATCTGAATCTAGGCCACGGCAAGCTGAGTGCAATTGCCAATCCCAGAAGTCTGCATTTGGACCAGGCAATCTAGATAGATCAGCCATTGGATTCCTCCCGATAGGTGTGTTCTTTCCTCTTACTCTAGAACCGCTTCATAAGTTGGTCAAGCAACTTTGCCGAATTACTTTTGACTCGTTTTATGGTCATCTTGGGCAAAAACCCATAATTCAATGGATTTTCCCTAGTCTCGAGGTGCGAGATGCTGGGAATGGCATAACAATGAGTGGTATGTCACAGAGCGCATCCAAGGTTGAAATCGGCCTAACCGTTGCAGCTGTGGCCCGCCGAATCGGGATAGCCCCAGCCACCCTGCGCACCTGGGACCGCAGATATGGCCTTGGCCCAAGCGTCCACGTGCCTGGCTCGCATCGTCGCTACTCTGCAATTGATGTGGCTCGGATCGACCTTATGCGAAAGCTCATGCTCAACGGCGTACTTCCAAGTGAGGCTGCCAAGACCGCCTTAACCCAGGATGTTATTCCAGCCAACTTGGCATTGGAATCGAAGACTTCACCGGCACTTCATGTTGTAACGGAAGATGATGAGTCCGCCACCAACGTAATTTCGCTGGATAGTGCAAAAACAATAATCCGAGCCCTTAATCGAGCCGCCACAACATTGGATGCAAGTGGTTGCGATCAAATCATTTCTAATTGTCTAGAAAACCATGGTGTGGTTTGGACTTGGGAAAACGTTTTGATACCTGTCCTTGTTGCACTGGGTGAAAAATGGGAGCAAACCGGTGAAGGTGTTGATCAAGAACATCTGGTCGCTGAATCAATTACCGGACTATTTCGCAGTCGGGCAAATGCCGTTACAGAGCCAGAGAATGCCCGTCCAGTTTTATTAGCTTGTGCACCGCATGAACTTCACACAATTCCGATGTTTGCGATAGCCGCTGGGCTTGCCGAGCAAAATATCGCAACCAGAATCCTTGGTGCTCGTATGCCGGCTGACGCTTTAGCAAGCGCAGCCAAGAAGATCGGACCAAGTGCAATCGTTGTTTGGTCCCAGACTCAAGGCACTGCTGATATCGGAATCTGGGAAGCTATCGCCCCGATTCGGCCAGCCCCGCTTCTTATGTCTGTAGGCCCAGGCTGGCAACCCGACTTACCTTCAGGTGTCGTTAAACCCCAGGACTTTGCCAGCACACTTATTGCCTTGGCCGCGGCCTCAGGCAGATAGTTACCAAAGTTCGCACGCTTTTTGGCTGCAGGGTATTAAGCGGTAACCTTAGGCAATTCACCTTTATTTAGGTGGTTATCGGCATCAGTTACCAGCGTTATCAGTAAGGGGATTCCATGACACAGGGCCTTCCTGAAAAGTTTGCGATGCTCGGACTCACTTACGACGACGTTTTGTTAATGCCGGATGCCAGTGATGTTATTCCAAGTGAAGTAGACACCAGCTCGAAACTAACTCGCGAAATCTCACTAAAGATTCCGTTGTTGTCCTCTGCAATGGACACAGTTACCGAAGCCCGAATGGCTATCGCAATGGCGCGCCAAGGTGGTCTTGGAATTCTGCATCGGAATCTTTCGATTGAAGATCAAGCTGCGCAGGTTGATCTAGTTAAGCGCAGCGAAGCGGGCATGATTACTAACCCAGTAACTTGCAGCCAGACGGATACTTTGGCTGACGTCGACCGGCTTTGTGCACACTACCGAATTAGTGGCGTGCCAGTTGTTGATGCTCAGGGAATTTTGGTAGGCATCGTAACTAACCGAGACATGTGTTTTGAAGATGACAAGAACCGCAAGGTTGGCGACGTCATGACCAAGATGCCACTCATCACAGGAACGCCAGGTATGAATGGCGATGATGCACTTGAGCTTCTCCGTGTAAACAAAATTGAAAAACTTCCGCTAGTTGATCCCTCTGGACGACTAACCGGTTTGATCACTGTTAAGGATTACGTAAAGAGTGATCGCTATCCGTTAGCAACAAAAGACTCAGCCGGACGTCTTATGGTCGGGGCAGCAGTTGGTGTGGGAGAAGATTCTTATTCACGTGCACTTGCTTTAGTCGATGCAGGTGTAGACGTTGTAATCGTTGACACTGCCCATGGTCATCAAAATGCTGTTTTAGAAATGGTTTCAAGAATCAAGAAGTCAGTGAAAGTTCAGGTCATTGGTGGAAACATCGCAACCCGTGCGGGCGCTCAAGCGCTAATTGATGCCGGCGCCGACGCAGTCAAAGTAGGCGTTGGTCCAGGTTCGATTTGTACTACTCGTGTAGTTGCAGGTGTAGGTGTCCCGCAGGTAACTGCGATTTACGAAGCTTCATTGGCTGCTGGTCCAGCTGGAATTCCTGTTATTGGTGATGGTGGTTTGCAGTACTCAGGTGACATTGCAAAAGCAATTGTCGCCGGTGCGGATACCGTAATGGTTGGGTCGCTACTTGCTGGCTGTGAAGAAGCTCCTGGCCAACTTGTTTTCGTGAACGGAAAACAGTTTAAGCAGTATCGCGGAATGGGTTCTTTGGGAGCAATGCAATCCCGAGGTAATGCCAAGTCATATTCAAAGGATCGTTATTTCCAAGATGATGTGCTGTCCGAGGACAAGTTAGTTCCAGAAGGAATTGAAGGCCAAGTTCCATACCGTGGCAATTTGGCAGGCGTCGCGCACCAACTTATTGGTGGCTTGCGGGCTTCAATGGGTTATGCCGGAGCGGCAACAATTGCAGATTTAAAGGCGAACGGTCGACTCATTCGTATTACCGCCGCCGGACTTAAGGAAAGTCATCCGCACGACGTCCAGCTAACGGTAGAAGCACCTAACTACCACGTTCGATAGGGGAGAAAAATGTCAGACGTGGAAATCGGTAGAAGCAAGCGCGCTCGCGTTGCTTATGCCTTTGATGATGTTTCATTAGTACCAAGTCGCCGCACTCGTGATGACGCACTTGTTTCATTGGATTGGAAAATTGACGCGTACTCGTTCAACCACCCAATCATTGCTGCACCAATGGATTCCGTAGTTTCGCCTGCAACAGCTGCAACTTTTTCAGCAAATGGTGGCTTAGCAATCCTAAATCTTGAAGGCGTATGGACTCGTTATGAAGATCCAACTGGGGTCCTTAATGACATCGCTGCCCTAGACACCAAGGGTGCTACTGCAAAACTTCAAGAGATTTACTCGAAGCCAATTCAACCTGAATTGATTGCAGCTCGAATCAAAGAGATGCGGGAATTGGGAATAACCGTTGCAGGCGCGCTTAGCCCGCAACGCACTGCCCAGTTTGCCAAGCAAGTGGTTGAGGCCGGAGTAGACATCTTTGTTATTCGAGGCACCACGGTTAGCGCCGAACATGTAAGCAATGGTGGTGAGGCGTTAAACCTCAAAGAATTCATTTATCAACTAGACGTTCCGGTAATTGTGGGTGGCTGTGCCACTTACACCGCAGCGCTGCATTTAATGCGCACTGGTGCAGCCGGTGTCCTAGTTGGATTCGGTGGGGGCGCCGCTCACACAACTCTCGATGTACTTGGCGTGCGTGTTCCGATGGCTAGTGCTGTTGCAGACGTGGCAGCAGCTCGTCGCGATTACCTCGATGAGTCTGGTGGCCGATATGTTTCAGTTATTGCAGATGGCTCGATGGGTCGAAGCGGCGACGTTTCCAAAGCAATTGCTTTAGGTGCGGATGCAGTTGTCGTTGGCTCAACCTTTGCCAGAGCAACAGATGCACCAGGACGTGGAAAGCACTGGGGGATTGAAGCAACTCATCTAGAACTTCCGCGAGGTGAACTTGTTGATCTTGGGACAACAGGCACGTTGAACGAAATCATCTCTGGCCCATCCCATGCTGCAGATGGCACTATGAACATGATCGGTGCGCTTCGTCGCGCTATGGCTACTTGTGGGTATTCAGACTTGAAGGAATTCCAGCGCTGTGAAGTTGTTGTAACGCCTAATTAGTCGTTAATCCATTTTTGCGATAGCAGGGTATTTGTTCGGCCCGACTCGTAGGCTTAGATAGTGCATAGTTCTTCAAAGAATCAGTTACTCCAAGACTTGGTAGCAACCAGTGGTTCAATGATTAACCCAGTTAGCCCATTTCCTGGTGTGGAAATTGAAGCGGTTCCAGAATCTTCACTTGCTGATGTCCAGAGTGCGGTGAATTCAGCTCGCAATTCACAGATTGCTTGGTCAAGCACCGCAATCTCACATCGAGTCAAAATCTTGGATCGTTTCCATGACCAACTGATAAAGAACCAAGAAGAGTTGCTTACTGCAATTCAAGTTGAAACTGGAAAATCCAGAATCCATGCCTCGGATGAGGTTTTTGGTTTAGCCATGATTTCAGCTCATTACGCGAAGATTGGTAAGCGAGCACTTTCCCCAAAGCGTCGTGCTGGAGTAATGCCAATACTTACAAAGACAAGAGTGCTATCTCAACCAAAAGGCGTGATTGGAATCATTTCGCCATGGAACTATCCATTGATGCTTTCCATATGCGACGCTCTTCCAGCAATCTTGGCTGGAAATACAGTCGTGATTCGTCCCGATAGCCAAACTCTATGGAGCGCAATCCGTGGCTTAAATCTGCTACGACAAGCAGGTCTTCCAGATGGTGTTGTAACGATAGTTACAGGTAACGGCGAAACCGTTGGTGCTGCATTAATTGATGAAGTTGATTACGTGTGCTTCACAGGCTCAACGACAACTGGAAAAGTAGTTGCCGCTCAAGCAGGTGCGAGGCTGATAGGGGCTTCCTTAGAGCTTGGCGGAAAGAATCCAATGATTGTTTGTGCGGATGCAAAACTTGAGACTTTCTTAGATGTGGCCGTTCGCGCATGCTTCACTTCAGCTGGTCAGTTATGTGTGTCGATTGAAAGAATATTTATTCATGAATCCATATACGAAGAATTCCTTACTGCATTCGTAGCAAAGGTCAAGGAGTTAAAGCTGGGTGCCCATGTTGGATGGGGTTATGACGTTGGATCTCTGGCAACCGAAGCATTAGCAGAACGTGTAACTGAAGTGATTTCAAGTGCAGTAAATGAAGGCGCAAAACTTGAAACAGGTGGCAGGCGTTGCACTGACATAGGACCAAGAGTTTTTGAGCCTACGGTTCTAACTGGAGTTACCAAAGGCATGAAGATTTCAACTGAAGAAGTTTTTGGACCATGTGTTTATGTCCAATCTTTCACCACGACCGATGAAGCCATTGCGCTAGCAAATGATTCAATTTATGGACTGTCAGCATCCGTCATTACTTCGAGTTCTCGCAACGGGCGAAGAATTTCCGAACAACTTAGATCTGGTTCAGTAAACATTAATGAAGGCTTTGCTGCTGCATATGGTTCAGTCGCAGCTCCCATGGGTGGAATGGGGCAGTCAGGCCTAGGTCGAAGGCATGGAGTTGAAGGCCTCCTTCGATTTACTCAGCCACAGACAATGGCTGAACAACGTTGGATTTCAATTGGTCCTAAATTGGGGTTCTCAGATGAGAAGTGGACAAGACTGCTTGGAAAATCGCTAATTGTTTTAAAGCGATTAAGAATTCGCTGATAAATAGTTAGTACCTGTAGGTGGCAATAAATCAAGCCACTTACTACCAATAGGCTAGGCGTGTGACTGACGCTCGCCCTGTGCTCGTAGTGGATTTTGGCGCGCAGTATGCCCAATTGATCGCTCGCCGAATTCGTGAAGCTCGCATCTATTCCGAAGTGGTCCCCAGCACAATGTCTGCCAGTGAGATGTTGGCAAAGAATCCATTAGCCATTGTCTTGTCGGGCGGTCCATCGAGTGTTTATGCCGAGGGTGCACCACAAGTTGATGGCGCATTGTTTGAGGCAAACCTTCCAGTGTTCGGAATCTGTTATGGCTTCCAAGCCATGGCAGCAACTCTTGGCGGCAAAGTAGCGCAAACCGGATTATCTGAGTTTGGTGCCACGGAATTGAAAACGAATGCAGGTAGCTGTCTATTTAACGGGTTACCTGAAGTGCAGAGCGTTTGGATGAGTCATGGCGATTCGGTTCAGGAGGCGCCTGCTGGATTTACGGTAACAGCATCCAGTGCTGGCGCTGCAGTAGCTGCATTTGAGGATTTGTCACGTGGTCTGGCTGGTGTGCAATTCCACCCTGAGGTTATGCATTCAGAACATGGCCAAAAAGTTCTGGAACATTTTCTCTATGACATTGCAAAGATCGAACCAACCTGGACTCCAGCAAGCATCGTGGATGAACAGGTTGCGCGCATCAAAGCACAGCTCGGTGATTCAAAGGTTATTTGTGGATTATCCGGTGGCGTAGATTCCGCAGTTGCCGCGGCGCTGGTTCATAAAGCTGTCGGAGACAATCTCACTTGTGTATTTGTCGATCACGGTTTATTGCGTGCAGGCGAGCGGGCCCAGGTTGAACGTGACTATGTTGCTGCGACCGGTATCAAGTTGCTGGTTGTTGATGCCGCCGACCGCTTCCTTAGCGAATTGGCGGATGTAACCGACCCTGAAACTAAACGAAAAATTATTGGCCGAATTTTTATTCGAGTATTTGAAGATGCCCAAAAGCAGTTAATCGCGGAAGCCGGTGAATCAGGAAGCACGATTGATTTCTTGGTTCAAGGCACGCTCTACCCAGATGTGGTTGAAAGCGGCGGAGGAACTGGTGCGGCAACCATCAAGAGCCATCACAATGTTGGAGGACTTCCTGACGACATTGAGTTCCAGCTGTGTGAGCCATTGCGTGAACTATTTAAGGACGAAGTGCGTGCCGTAGGCCGTGAACTTGGACTGCCAGAGGCTATGGTTATGCGACATCCATTCCCTGGGCCAGGTCTTGGTATTCGAATTGTTGGCGCGGTAAGTAAAGAGCGCTTAGATATTCTGCGGGCAGCAGATGCCATCGTTCGCGAGGAAACTACTCTTGCGGGATTGGATTCATCAATCTGGCAATTCCCAGTTGTCTTGTTGGCTGATGTGCGAAGTGTCGGTGTCCAAGGTGATGGCAGAACCTATGGTCATCCAATTGTGTTACGTCCGGTTTCAAGTGAAGATGCCATGACTGCTGATTGGACCAGATTGCCGTATGACGTGCTGGCAAAAATTTCTAATCGCATCACTAACGAAGTTCGCGAAGTGAACCGCGTAGTGTTGGATGTAACAAGCAAGCCTCCGGGCACTATTGAATGGGAATAAGGCAAAGCCGAAATTCCCATTCGCAATAAACACTGTTTGGGTAACTGCGAAAGCATAGAATCGCAGTATGGAGATTCTGTATACCGCCCTCTTAGTACTTCATTTTGTTGGAATTGTAGCTATCGGCTACGGCTTCTTTAAAGAACTCGCAAAGAAAACCTTCGGAGTCAACGTTGCAATGCTCCATGGTGCCAGCACCCAACTTTTGACCGGTGTACTACTTGTTGGTCTGCATGAGTCTGGATCACTAGATAGCGACTACGTAGTTGATCACACCAAAATTGCCATCAAACTTATTGTTGCTATCGCAGTTATTGCCATGTACTCAATTGGAAAGCGCAAGTCAGAGCAAAAGCTTTACTGGGCGCTGATTGGTGCATTGACACTTACCAACATCGTTATCGCGTACGCGCTCTAATTGTTAGTCAGGAAGTTTGATCTGGCGGAAAGCTTCGGCAACACGGCCAAGTTCTAGGCCACCTGCTTCTGCCAAGGATTCACCCCAACCGCGAAGCATGCCTTCCAAGTTATCCATGTGTGAAGTTTGGCTCGCGTGTGCAACTAGGGCTTGAACTTTTCGGCTAAAGAATTCCGTAGTGTCGATCCAGTGATTTGGTTCCACATGTCCCTGTAACCAAAGCCAAGAGACGGTCCAGGCTTCCAATCCTTCATCGGTGCGCAATTCTGGATAGGCGTAAGGATTTCGTACCGCTGGGTACAAAGCACGAGTTGTTGCTTCACCAGCAGCCATATGATCTGGATGGCTAGCTGGAAGGCGTTCCCAGTTTCGTTCAGGTGATTGAGTGAGTACCAGTTGTGGTCGAACCTGGCGCATCACTCGAACAATGTCGCGCTGTAAATCATGACTTGGTTCTAGATACCCATCTTTGTAACCAAGAAAGCGCACATCTGTTACGCCATAAACTGCCGCTGCCGCTATCTGTTCGGCCCGACGAATTGCAGGAATTTCGGAGCGATCTGTTGCGTCATCAAAACCACCAGCATCTCCGTCAGTGCATATGCAGAAAGTAACGGCCACACCTGCTTTAACCAGCGCCATAACAGTTCCACCAGCACCAAAGTCCACATCATCAGGATGTGCAGTAACAACTAGTGCTCGGGTTACACCTTCAGGGATTTCGATACGTTCAGTTGATTCATTGCTCACGTCGTCCACTCTATTTCTCTAATGCCACAACGCTCCATGTCAGGGTGCTTACGTAGACTGTGCGTGTGCCTTCACAACTTCTGGATGACTTAAACGAACCACAGCGCCAAGCGGTCGTTCATTCGGGAACTCCACTATTGGTTGTAGCTGGTGCAGGCTCAGGCAAAACTCGGGTGCTAACGCGCAGGATTGCCTATTTAATGGCGGAGCGAAACGCAGCACCGACAGAAATTCTGGCGATTACATTTACAAATAAAGCAGCCAACGAAATGAAAGAGCGCGTCGCACATATTGTTGGCCCAAGAGCGCGCAGCATGTGGGTTTCCACATTTCACTCGGCCTGCGTTCGAATATTGCGCAATGAAGCAAAGCGACTAAATCTCAAACCATCTTTCACAATTTACGACACCCAAGATTCGGTTCGGATGCTTACTTTGGTTTCCAAGGACTTAGGAATTGACCCAAAGTCATACAGCCCAAAATACTTGCTTGGCCAAATCAGCAATCTAAAGAATGAACTGATTGATTATGAAGATGCGATCAGTAAGGCAGTTACTGCACAAGAGCAAACGGTTGCACAGGCTTACGGTGAATACCAGCGACGTTTAATGCTCGCCAGTGCCGTTGACTTCGACGATCTGATTGGACATACCGTCGCGCTACTTCAGGCCTTCCCCGATGTTGCGGAACATTACCATCGCCGATTTCGCCATGTTTTGGTTGATGAATATCAAGATACAAACCATGCCCAGTATGTTCTGATTCGCGAACTAGTTGGAACTGGAAAAGATGGATTGCCGCCGGCAGAGCTTTGTGTTGTCGGTGATGCAGACCAAAGTATCTACGCATTTCGCGGGGCAAACATCCGGAACATAGTTGAGTTCGAGCGAGATTACTCGGATGCTCAAACAGTGGTTTTGGAACAGAACTATCGCTCAACCCAAAATATTCTGACCAGTGCGAATTCAGTGATTGAAAAGAACTCTGGTCGACCAGCTAAGCGCCTTTGGACTGCTGAAGGTAGTGGCGAAAAGATCGTTATCTATACCGCTAACGATGAACATCATGAAGCAGATTTCATTGTTACAAACGTTGCGGATTTGATTGATAATAATGGCTTCGAATACAAAGATGTTGCGGTTTTCTACCGCACAAATAATCAATCCCGAAGCGTCGAAGAAGTTTTCATTCGCCGTGGAGTTCCATACAAAGTTGTAGGCGGAACAAGGTTCTACGAGCGTAAAGAAATCAAGGATGCCCTTGCGTATCTACGAGCTGTCTCTAATCCAGAAGATGATGTATCGGTACGAAGAATTCTTAATACGCCTCGACGTGGAATTGGCGACAAAGCAGAAGAAGCCGTAGAAGGTTTTGCTCGCCGGGAAAAAATCACATTTAGTGCCGCACTTAATCGCTTGTCAGAAATTCATACCCTGCCAACTAGGTCGGCAACTGCGCTGGCCGAGTTCAATCGCTTACTCAGCAACCTGCGAACTCTCGATGAATCTGGCGCGGGACCCAGTGCCATTTTGGAAGCAGCCATGGAAGCTTCGGGATATCTCAAAGAACTGACTTCGAGCAAAGATCCGCAAGATGAAGTTCGCGTGGAAAACATTGCTGAACTTGAGAATGTAACGCGAGAGTATGAAGAGCAATTCGTGGAAGACAATGAGGCTGGGGAAGTTGCGACTCTTTCAAACTTCTTGGAGCGAGTTTCCTTAGTTGCCGATTCGGATCAGATTCCAACGGATGTAGAACATGGTGGCGTGGTTACGCTCATGACGTTGCACACCGCAAAGGGACTTGAATTCCCGGTGGTGTTCTTGACTGGAATGGAAGACGGAGTATTCCCACATCAACGCGCACTTGGTTCCGCAACCGAACTCGAAGAAGAACGAAGGCTTGCTTATGTCGGCATGACTCGAGCAATGAAGCGCCTGTATCTGTCCCGAGCTGTGGCACGATCCACATGGGGCCAACCAAACTACAATCCAGAATCACGATTTCTTTCTGAGATCCCGGCTGAACTTGTCGATAGGCAAGGCGAAGAACCAGGTCCACTTGGATTGTCTGGTTCGGGATCAAGCAGAACCCAAAAGCGCGAGGCACCTGTAATGGTGCTCGAAGTTGGCGATCGGGTTTTGCATGACAAGTTTGGAATGGGAACCGTCACGGCAGTTGTTGGACAAAATGAAAAAGCGGAAGCGACGATTGATTTCAAGAGTGCTGGAGAGAAGCGCTTGCTATTGAGATACGCGCCGGTGGAAAAACTTTAAGTTAGTTGCCCCAAAGCCATTTTGCTGGATTGATGAATTCGCCGTCTTTGGTTACTTCGAAATGTAAATGAGGTCCAGTTGTATTTCCAGATGTGCCAGATTTTCCAATTTCTTGCCCGGCAGCAACTTCACCAGATGTGTAAGTCATCTTGGATAGATGATTGTAAGTAGTGATGTAGCCACTGCCATGGTCGACTTGGATGCGGTATCCGTAGGCACCTTCCCAGCTGGCTGAGATGATAGTTCCGTTGGCGGCTGCTACTACTGAAGTTCCTGTTTTAACTCTAAAGTCAAGGCCAGTGTGCCAACCGCCCGACCAAATTCTTCCGCGCTGACCGTAACGAGCACTTAGTTCGTAGTTGGATTTAATTGGTTCAGTAATTACACCAAGTTGTCTAGCTAATTCTTTTTTACTTGCGACCGATTCTCTTCGGGCCTGCTCTTGCCTGATCAATTCTTTTGATTTCTTTTCAGCGGCAACTAAAGCGGCTGCAGCCTGTTCTTTTTCAAGAATGATGGCCTGCTGCTCAGCAAGTAAGACCTGGGCCTGCTGATTCTTTTGTTCTTGGGCCTGGGAAATCAGAGTACTTAATTGGTCCGTAGATGCTGCAAGCGCTTGAAGCGACTTGCGCTCGACACCAGAAACGGTTGGTGTTACGTCGATTACGGCGTCAGGATCACTGGTTGGATCATCCGCAGTAGCTGCTGCCGCGATAACTTCGGCCTCAGCAAGTGTTTGGCGATCCTCGGATCGGCTAGCCGCCTGGGCGCGTGAAGTGCTGTTCTCGACAGTTACAGCTGGTTCCGCTGGACCCAAGGCCAGAACATTCGCCGCAGTCGTATCCAGAACTGAGATGTCGCCGGATTGTGTAACGCCAGCGACGGTCGATCCTGAAGTGGCTACAACTGAGCTCATACCGGCAACGCTCATGAGCGCCCCAAGGTGTTTTCCAGAAACAAACTTCTTCTTAGGGGCAGCATGACGCGCAGCGCGATGACGACCGCGTGGTTCTGTGCTCATAGTTAAGACCCTATCGCAAGCAAAAATGCTTAAGTTATAAGTCTTTTCTACCTGACTTTCGGCCCAATAGGAAATGAAAATGTGGTGTCAGTGACCAAAGTGACATAACCCACTCTGTTTTTCGCAGATATCCCAACATTTGCCAGAATTCGCCACTTTTCTCGAAATATCCGCAAATTGCGGGTAAACCGAATTTGCCTGTATTAATCCGAGGCAAATTGCAGGTTGAGCGAATTTGCCTGTACTGATTCGAGACAAATTGCGGGTAAACCGAATTTGCCTGTACTGATTCGAGACAAATTGCGGGTAAACCGAATTTGCCTGTATTAATTAGGTGTGAGCCCAATCCGTATCGTTATCGCCAAGCCTGGTCTTGATGGTCATGATCGTGGTGCCAAAGTCATTGCCCGCGCGCTGCGTGATGCTGGATTTGAAGTTATTTATACCGGACTGCACCAAACTCCAGAACAAATTGTTCAGACAGCTATTCAGGAAGATGCCGATGCAATTGGCATGTCGATTCTCTCTGGCGCACATTTAACGTTGTTTCCATCGGTTATCGCTCTCCTTGCAGAAAAAGGCGCCTCCGACATTGTTGTGTTTGGCGGTGGCGTGATTCCAACCGATGACGTAACAGAGTTGCAAGATTTGGGTGTTGCACATGTATTCACACCAGGTACACCAATCGGTGACGTCGTGGAATGGGTTCGCGCCAACGTAGGTGTAACTAGCGTTCGATAGAGTGTGAGTCACAAGCTAGCGAGAGAGTGACCCGCAAACCGTGGATCTATACGAATACCAAGCTAAAGAATTATTCGCCAAACATGGTGTGGCTGTTGTGCCAGGCAAAGTTTGCTTTACGCCAGAAGAAGCCGAAGCCGTAGCAACTGACATTGGGACAACGGTAGTTGTCAAAGCACAGGTTAAGACTGGTGGACGTGGTAAGGCCGGCGGCGTAAAGCTCGCAGACAATCCAAGTGATGCTAAGGACCGTGCGAAAGATATTCTTGGGTTAGACATTAAAGGACACATCGTCCACAAAGTTTTAGTGGCAGAAGCTGCAGACATCGCATCTGAGTATTACGTTTCATTTTTGCTAGATAGAACCAATCGAACATTTCTTGCCATGGCCAGCGTTGAAGGCGGCGTAGAAATTGAAGAGGTTGCTGTAAACAATCCAGATGCTTTAGCAATGATCCGTGTGGATGCGCTTGAAGGCTGCACGCTCGAAAAAGCAACAGAGATCGCCGATGCTGCAAAGTTCCCAGCCGAAGTCCGCGAGCAAGTTATCGAAATGCTCCAGAGCCTTTGGAAAGTCTTGGTCGAAGAAGATGCCACATTGGTTGAAGTTAATCCGTTGGCAAAGATTTCAGATGGCAGAGTTCTTGCACTCGATGGAAAAGTTTCGTTGGATGACAACGCGCAATACCGTCATGAAGCGCACTTGGCATTGATCGATAACGCCCAAACCGATCCAATTGAATTGCGTGCAAAAGAATTTGATTTGAACTACGTAAAACTGCAAGGTGAAGTTGGAATCATTGGCAACGGTGCCGGTCTTGTTATGTCTACCCTTGATGTGGTCGCCTATGCAGGCGAAGAGTTTGGTGGCGTTAAGCCGGCAAACTTCTTAGACATTGGCGGCGGCGCGAGTGCGCAGGTTATGGCTAATGGTCTAGACATTGTTCTAGGGGATCCAGAAGTTAAAGCGGTTTTCGTGAACGTGTTTGGTGGAATCACCGCGTGTGATGCAGTGGCTAATGGAATTGTTCAAGCTGTTGGAATGCTCGCCGAACGCGGGGAGCCAATCACTAAACCAATCGTGTGCCGAATTGATGGCAACAATGCAATCGAAGGTCGCCGAATTCTTGATGAATCTGGAATCGCATTAATTGAACGTGTTGAAACTATGGATGACGCGGCCAGACGCGTTGCCCAACTAGCTGCAGGTAAGTAGGACTTCTGATGGCAATTTTTCTTAATGCAGATAGCAAAGTATTAGTTCAAGGAATGACTGGCTCGGAAGGCACCAAGCACACCCGCCGCATGGTGGCTAGTGGGACGAATGTGGTCGCTGGTGTTACACCAGGAAAAGGCGGTCAAGAAGTAGACGGCATTCCAGTATTCAACAATGTCGGCGAAGCGATGGCTGCAACTGGCGCCAACGTATCGGTCGTTTTCGTTCCGCCTAAATTTGCTAAAGCCGCGGTTATCGAAGCGGTCGATGCAGAAATTCCGCTATGTGTTGTAATCACTGAAGGAATCCCAGTGCATGACACTGCAGCATTTTTTCAATACTCCGAAAATTCCGGCAAGACCCGCTTAGTTGGACCAAACTGCCCTGGCTTGATCAGCCCAGGACTTTCAAACGCTGGAATCATTCCAGGTGACATCACGCAAAAGGGACGTATTGGCCTAGTCAGCAAGTCAGGCACCCTTACCTACCAGATGATGTTTGAGTTAAGAGATCTTGGTTTTTCAAGCTGTGTTGGTATCGGTGGCGATCCGATTATTGGAACCTCGCACATTGACTGCCTTGCCGCATTTGAAGCTGATCCTGAAACCGACGTAATCGTGATGATTGGTGAAATTGGTGGCGATGCTGAAGAGCGGGCTGCTGCGTTCATCAAAGACAACGTGACGAAGCCAGTAATTGGATATGTTGCAGGCTTCACGGCACCCGAAGGCAAGACCATGGGTCATGCTGGTGCGATCGTTTCGGGTTCCTCAGGTACTGCTGCGGCAAAGAAAGATGCACTCGAAGCAGTTGGCGTTCGCGTAGGTAAAACTCCAAGTGAAGCAGCCAGACTTGTTCGGGAAGTTCTTACCAGTCTTTAATTCGTGTCGAATCAGTTATTTTTAGGCTGAACTGGGACGATTTTAAATGTGAGTAACGATCTTCCTCGAAACCGACCAACAGGCGCCCCAAAGCGTCAGTGGCGTCGTCCAATTCCAGAAGATCACATTAATCATTACCCACCACTTCTTGCCGGAGCAATTGCTGCGGGAGTGGCTGTCGTAATTGGTTACATTTTCACTTTGGGTTTCATCATGGTCGCATGGCTTTTCGCTGCGCATGGAAACGAATCAACCCTGCAGGTACTTAGAGCTGCCGGGATGGCATGGCAGGTTTTGCATTTAGTTCCAATTGTTATTGGTACAACTACCATCGGAGTGCTGCCCTGGGGATTCTTAGTGGTTCCGGCAATCATTTTGTGGAAGGCAATGCACTGGGCATTGAAGAGCTCCCAACCAAGAACAGCTATTGAATTCTTTCGGGTTGCAATCTCGGTCTCACTTGTTTACGCAATTTGCACAGGGTTGGTTGGATTGATTTCCTCGACTAGTGATCTGCGAACTAGCTTTTTATCTTCGGTTTTACACTCACTCGTAATCGCTCTAACCGTAACTTCTGTTTGCGTCATTTCATTTGCACCTTCTCGAACCATCTTGATCGATGCATTACCAAAACTAGTTGTCGATGGAATCAAGCCTGCATTAATTGCATTCGGACTTTTGTTTGTTGCAGGTTCACTGTTGACCGCAATTGCTTTAATTTTGAATTGGCAGCAATTGCGAGCGGTCACAACTTTGATGGCGCCAGGGTTTATTGATGGCTTCTTCTTGACTTTGTTAGGTATTGGATATTTGCCAACTGTAAATGTTTGGGCGATGTCTTATTTATTGGGTCCAGGCATCACTCTTGGTGGTGGTGTTGTGAGCTTAGACAATGCCAGTCCCGGAGCGCTGCCAGCATTTCCGTTGCTTTCCATTTTGCCTAGTGAGTCCGCATCATTCGCGCCGTACTTCATTGTGATCCCGATCCTGATTGGCATAAGTATCTATTTGCTGATTCCTCGAGAAAGGTGGTCAGCGCAAGGCGATTCAATTGCTACCTCACTTACCTTTGTCGTGCGCTGGCGTGAATTGTTTACGTTGTTCATTTCAATTGCCTTGTTCTCGATTCTGATATGGATTGCTGCTAGTGCCTCAAGTGGCCCACTTGGGAATGGATTCTTAAAGTTCATTGGCCCCGTCCCATCACAGATGGTGTTTGCGACGATCTCTGTTTGTGGCCTTTCCGCACTCCTAAGTTTCGTTTTGCCACGCACCGTAATGTCCTTACTTCACTACCGGTCTAATCGAGAAGCCGATCCAAAATAGACTTGGCTAGTGTCGGATTTTCGCGTAGTTGTATTGGCCTCTGGAACGGGCACGCTGTTTTCGGCATTAGCAAATCAAGCGGACAAAATCGGAATTCAGATCGTTGGTCTGGTGACCGATGCTGAGGTTCCGGCATGTGATCGCGCCCGAGAATTAGACATTCCGGTAACTGTAGTTCCGATGCTCGCCGATCGAGTTAAGTGGGATCAAAATCTTGCCACCGAGCTAAGTCGACTAAAGCCATCGCTAATCGTTTCGGCGGGATTTATGAAGATTCTGGGTCCAGTTGTTTTGAGATTCCATCAAGGCAAAATAATCAACACCCACCCTGCGTTGCTGCCGAATTTCCCAGGTGCACATGCGGTGCGTGATGCATTGGCAGCTGGAGTTTCCGAGACGGGAACTACCATTCACTTTGTCGATGGTGGAGTTGATACTGGGGAAGTGATTGTCCAGGCCAGAGTTAAGGTTGAGTCAGGTGACACCGAAGATTCACTCCATGAGCGAATTAAACAAACAGAACGCGAACTCTTAATAGCTACGGTTAGTGACATTGCCCAAGGAAAGGTTGCTTTGAAATGACGCAAACCCGCAAAGTCAGCCGAGCACTAATCAGCGTGTATGACAAAACTGGATTGACTGAATTGGCCGAAGGGCTTCATGCTGCCGGAGTGTCAATTGTTTCTACTGGCAGCACCGCAGCGAGTATCGCAGCACTTGGAATCCCAGTAACTGAAGTAAAAGACGTAACCGGATTTCCTGAGTCATTAGATGGTCGGGTAAAGACTCTGCACCCAAAGATTCATGGCGGCCTGCTTGCGGATCTCCGAAATCCTGATCACGTTTCACAACTATCGGAACTTGGGATCGAAGCATTTGAATTAGTTGTAGTAAACCTTTATCCGTTTGCCCAGACTGTGGCTTCCGGAGCAAGTATCGACGAATGTATTGAACAGATTGACATCGGTGGCCCAGCAATGGTGCGAGCCAGTGCAAAAAATCATGCAAATGTGGCCGTCGTAGTTGATCCTTCGTCCTATAAAGATGTTCTTGCAGCGGTAAACAATGATGGGTTTACCAAACAGCAGCGTGTAGCACTCGCCACCTTGGCTTTTCAGCATGTCGCTCAATATGATGTGGCAGTTTCGAGTTGGTTAGCTTCAGTAGTTTTACCAGATGCGGATCCAAGTCAAGTTGGTTTCCCAGCTTGGTTTGGCGGTGTTTGGGAGCGCGCACAAACTTTGCGTTATGGCGAAAACCCGCATCAGGATGCGACGCTTTATGTTGCAAAATTTGGTGAGTCAGGAATCGCACAAGCGGAACAACTCCATGGCAAAGAAATGTCATACAACAACTATGTTGATGCTGATGCGGCTTATCGTGCTGCTTATGACCACAGTTCACCAACCGTTGCAATTATTAAGCACGCAAATCCATGCGGCATTGCAAGTGATGAAAATATTTCGCAGGCTTATGTGAAGGCAAATGCAACTGATCCGGTGTCGGCTTTCGGTGGCGTAATTGCCTCGAATCGTCCAGTCACTAAGGAAATGGCAAATGCCGTTTCTGAGGTGTTTACAGAAGTAATCGTTGCACCTGATTTTGCTGAAGATGCCTTGGTAATTCTTCGTGAAAAAGCAAACATTAGAATTCTGAAAATTGTTGCTCCAAGTGAAAATGTTCATACCGAGATGCGTCCAATTTCGGGTGGCATGCTTTTGCAATCGCAAGACAGATTTCAAAGTCCTGGCGATGACGTCGCTAATTGGAAACTAGTTTCGGGACCAGCAGCTGATCCTGAAACTTTGGCGGACTTAGAGTTTGCTTGGCATGCCTCAAGATGCGTTAAATCAAATGGAATTCTGCTTGCCAAGGATCTCGCTGCAGTCGGAATCGGAATGGGACAAGTTAACCGGGTAGATTCCGCTCGTTTGGCAGTCTTGCGTGCCGGTGAAGATCGAGCCAAAAATAGCGTTGCTGCCAGTGACGCATTCTTCCCATTTGCCGATGGTCTTGAAATATTGCTCCAGGCAGGCGTCAAAGCTGTTGTGCAACCCGGTGGATCAGTCCGAGATGCAGAAGTAATTGCCACAGCAAATGAAGCTGGTATCACGATGTATTTCACTGGAACTAGACATTTCTTCCATTAAGCAAAAGCAATTTTCTGCATCCCACCGCAGACCAAGATTCAGTGGCAAGATGGGCAAGTTATGAAAACTTTTGTGAAGCAGCAGTGGCCAATCTTGAGTGTTTACTTTGGAATCCTGGCATCGCTAACTGTCGTCATCTTTGTTGATTTTCGGTTTGGCGCAATCCTGCTTTCGCTGAGCTTTTTACTAGCTTTTTTGTTGCGATTGCGGTTGCCCGATTCAACTGCCGGTCTACTCGTAATCCGAAGGCGTCGAGTAGATCTAACGGTTTTAGCAACGCTAGGAACTTCTCTATTGATTTTGGCACTTGTTGTCCCACAAGGAAGTAAGTAAATGACTCTCAACTCAGCAATCCAAGAAAAAGTGAAGCTATCTCATATCGCAATCACTTTCATAGCCTCTGTAATCATTACGGCTCAGTCATCAATTAATAGTGAACTAAACACCTACACCGAGAACGCATTGATCACTGCGCTGATCAACTTCACCACTGGTTTGATACTTCTGGCTTTAATGATGATTTTTAGTCGGCCAATTAGACAAGGTTTCATTAGCATCCCAAGATTGGTGCGCGAAGGAAAACTTAAGCGCTGGCAATTGTTCGGCGGACTTTCTGGTGCCTTCTTTGTTGCCAGCCAAAGCAGCTTGGTACAAGTTGTCGGAGTAGCAATCTTTACTGTGGCTGCAGTAGCTGGCCAAACGTCGGCAGCACTACTTGTCGATAAATCGGGAATCGGACCTGCAGGCAAACAACCTGTAACGCTGATGCGAGTTGGCGCAGCAATTCTAGGCATCGTTGGAGTTTTGGTTTCGGTTCTTGGTCAGGACTCAGCCGGCGAGTTTGCATTTGGCGCGGTATTGATTTCGTTCGCAGCTGGCGCACTCGTTGCAACTCAGCCGGCACTAAATGGACAGATTGCAAATCAGACTGGACAGCCAGCCGCAGCAACTCTGGTGAATTTCATTGTTGGATTCGTAACCCTAGTAATTGTTTACGGCGTTAAGCAGCAAGTAAGCCCACAAGGATTTATCGTGCCGCCTATGCCTTGGGAGAATCCAATCATTTGGCTGGGTGGACCATTTGGTGTGCTCTTTGTTTTAACCGCTGCATTTATGGCAAAGACTCTTGGCGTATTTCTGTTTACCCTTACCTCAGTAGTTGGCCAACTCTCGGGTGCAATCTTGATGGATGTGCTCTTCCCAACAGCTACGACAAACATTACGTGGCAGCTAATTCTTGGTATTTCAATTACCGGCGCAGCAGTAGTGCTAGCCAGCAACAAAAAGAAAACTAAGAACCTGTAACTGCTGAGGTAAATGACTTCATGTCAGGGAATACCTGGTCTGGCGATGCGCTAGCCGCTGGAGCAGCTCCATTTCCACGTCGACTTATGTGAATCGTTGTCATCCCAATACTTTTTGCGGGTGCATGATCATGGAAAAGACTTTGCGCAACGTGCAGAATTTTATCCTTCGGAATGTTGAGATTTCGCTCAACTTTTTCATGCGCAAAGTGAAAGTTTTGAATGTTGGGTTTGTATGAACCGACTTGTTGGGCAGTAACAACTTCATCGAACTTAATGCCAAGCCGTTCAGCTGAAGCTGCGAATAGATCATCGTCACAATTAGTAATCACTACTAACTTGAAGCGCTTTTGAAGTTCAACTAGCGCATCATTTGAATCAGGAAATGCTGGCCAATCAACAACGCTGCCACCGAACTGCTCTTCTTGTTCTGGGGTAGTAGTAATCCCGCGCGCTTCCGCAAGCATCCGCAAAGTCAATCCGAGAACTTGGCGATATCCTTTGTACGGGACCTCAGCATTGTGTTCATGAGTTGAAAACTCACTTAACAGTTCACTGTCTGTTGCAGCTTCAACGTCTGAGCCAAGAGCTGCTCGAATCCCGGCGAGAATTCCAGATTCCCAGTCGATAAGAGTCCCGTAGCAATCGAAAGTTAACGCCTCATAAGCCTGGTAGTCGACCATTGAATCCTCCAAAAACGAATTGATAAACGCTGTGAAGAGTACTTTACCTTGCCCAAGATCCAAGATCCTTGATCCAGATTCGGGCTAAAGTGCAAAAGGACTAAGATTTAACTGTCTTGACGTCAAGATACTTTTACCCAAAGGAATTTCTCATGGCTGGCAAAGTTACCGTCGTAGGTGCTGGTTTCTACGGATCAACAACCGCACAACGTATTGCTGAATACAACATTGTCGACACCGTTGTTTTAACTGACATTCTCGAAGGCAAGCCTGAAGGCTTGGCCCTAGATATGAACCAGTCAAGATCAATTGAAGGATTTGAAACCAAAATCGTTGGCCAGACCACGACAGTTGATGGCGGTGGCTACGAAGCTATCGCGGGTTCTGACGTTGTAATCATTACTGCTGGTCTTCCTCGCAAGCCAGGAATGAGCCGTATGGACCTCATTGAAACGAATGCAAAGATCGTTCGTGGCGTTGCTGAAAACATTGCAAAGCATGCTCCTAACTCCGTAATCATCGTGGTTTCAAATCCACTAGATGAAATGACTGCACTAACGCAGCTTGCTAGCGGCTTCCCTAAAGAGCGAGTACTTGGTCAAGCCGGAATGCTTGACACCGCACGTTTCACACATTTTGTTGCTGAAGAATTAAAGGTGCCTGTTGCATCAGTGCAGACCCTGACTCTTGGCTCACATGGCGACACCATGGTTCCAGTTCCATCGCGATGCACAGTAGACGGCAAGCCACTTTCCGAACTATTGCCTGCAGACAAAATCGAAGAACTTGTTGTGCGTACTCGCAATGGTGGCGCTGAAGTTGTCGCACTTCTTAAGACCGGCTCTGCGTACTACGCACCATCAGCAGCTGCGGCCCGTATGGCAAAAGCAGTCATCGAAGACTCTGGCGCAGTTATGCCAGTTTGCGCTTGGGTAGATGGCGAATACGGAATTGAAGGCGTTTACCTTGGCGTTGAAGCTCAAATTGGCAAGGGTGGCGTGAAGAAAGTTGTTGAAACCCAACTAACTGAATCAGAACTCGCTGAATTGAAGGCTGCATCTGAGGCGGTTCGCGAAAAGCAAGCTGACGTAGCTGGCCTCTAGGTTCTAACAGATATCCATTAAGGAAAATCAAATGTCAAAAATTAAAGTACAAGGAACTGTTGTTGACCTAGATGGCGACGAGATGACTCGAATCATCTGGTCATTCATCAAGGAGCAACTGATTTTGCCTTACTTGGATGTCAACATCGAGTACTACGACTTGGGCATGGAAAACCGCGATGCAACTGATGATCAGGTAACCATCGATGCCGCCAATGCAATCAAAAAGCATGGCGTTGGCATTAAGTGTGCAACCATTACTCCAGATGAAGCACGAGTTGAAGAATTCGGACTTAAGAAGATGTGGAAGTCTCCAAATGGAACTATCCGCAACATTCTTGGTGGCGTGATCTTCCGGGAACCAATCATCATCAGTAACATTCCACGTTTAGTACCGGGTTGGACTAAGCCAATCATTGTTGGTCGTCATGCATTTGGCGATCAGTACAAAGCAACGGATGTAAAGATTCCCGGTGCTGGGTCATTAACTATGACTTTCACGCCAGCCGATGGTGGAGAGCCAATGGAATTGAACATTTTCGATTTCCCAGCCTCTGGTGTTGCAATGGGTATGTATAACTTGGATGAATCAATTCGCGAGTTTGCCCGCGCTTCACTTCGTTACGGATTGTCGCGCAATTACCCGGTTTACCTTTCAACTAAGAACACCATCTTGAAGGCGTATGACGGTCAGTTCAAAGACATCTTCCAGGAAGTATTCGAAACAGAATTCAAAGCAGACTTTGATGCTGCTGGCCTAACTTATGAACATCGTTTGATCGATGACATGGTTGCTTCCGCTCTCAAGTGGGAAGGTGGCTACGTCTGGGCCTGCAAGAACTACGACGGCGACGTCCAATCCGACACAGTTGCTCAAGGTTTTGGATCACTTGGACTTATGACATCCGTCCTAATGACACCAGATGGCAAGACTGTTGAAGCTGAAGCAGCTCATGGCACTGTTACTCGTCACTACCGTCAGCATCAGCAAGGTAAGCCGACCTCAACCAACCCAATCGCATCAATTTTTGCTTGGACCCAAGGGCTGGCTCACCGCGGCAAGCTCGATGGCACCCCAGAGGTTACAAAGTTTGCTGAGACGCTTGAACGGGTCTGCATTGAAACTGTGGAAAGCGGCAAGATGACAAAAGATCTTGCGCTGTTGATTAGCAAAGATCAGCCTTACTTAACCACTGAAGATTTCTTATCGGCAATCAACGAGAACCTTCAGAAAGCGATGTCGGCGTAGTTCATGCTCGGCGTTATTTCAGCGAATGCGAACGGCGTACGGGCTGCCCTAAAGCGGGGCGGATTTGATTGGATCAAGAGCCAACTCGATTCAGGTGTGGCTGAAGTTGTTTGCTTACAGGAAGTTCGTTCCACGACCGACCAATTGCATGAAGTTCTTGCCGCTGCAGGATTGTCCGATCTGCATGTTGCGCATGATTCCAGCGCAAGACTTGGCCATGCCGGTGTGGCGATCTTGAGCACCAAGAAGCTAAGCAAAATCAAAACTGGTGTTGGACCAAAGGAGTTTGCTGAGACTGGCCGTTGGGTTCAGGCTGAAATTGAAACCAAAAAAGGCCCAATGATAATTGCTTCGGTCTACGTGCATTCAGGTGATGCGGAAAAACCAGTTCAACAAGAAAAGTATCGATTCTTGGATGCCATGACTAAGAAGTTTCAAGCGGCCCAAAAAGCTGATGAACTTTTTCTTGCCTGTGGTGACTTTAACGTTGGCCACACTGAACTCGACATTAAGAACTGGAAAGGCAACTTAACAAAAGCAGGATTTCTTCCTGAAGAACGCGCTTACTTTGATAAGTGGTTCGACAAAGTTGGGGTAGTTGACTTAGGGCGAAAGCATGCTGGCCAAGTCGAAGGACCGTACACATGGTGGTCTTGGCGCGGACAGGCATTTGATAACAACGCCGGCTGGCGCATTGATTATCACGTTGCAAATTCCGCACTTGCACCACACTGTAAAGAAATTGTGGTTGGAAGAGCAGATTCGTATGCCCAACGGTGGAGCGATCATGCCCCGGTTACGGCGAAATTTAACTTGTAGCCTGCATTGGAATAAATGTCAGACCCTCGTAGGATGATGAAAGGGTAAATCCCAACCGACAGCGTGACTGTCATTGACTCGGCTTTGGTCGAGAGGAGAAATTATGTCTACAAAGGCGCCTGCATTTAGATTCATTGACCTTTTTGCTGGGGTGGGTGGATTTCATCACGCATTATCAAGCCCGGAATTCGGGGGAGAGTGTGTTTTAGCATCAGACATTGAAGAGACTTGTAAGCAAGTTTACTTAAGCACTTGGCCACAGATGAAAAATGGAAAGTGGGTCGGGGACATCCGATCTCTGACTTTGAACGATGATGGCACAGATAAAACATCAAAGATGATCGATAAGTTGATCCCAGATCATGATGTATTGTGCGCCGGTTTTCCATGCCAACCGTTTAGTAAGTCAGGTGCGCAAATGGGAACATTGGACTCAACCAGAGGAACTTTGTTCTTTGACATAATGACAATCGTTCAAGCTAAGCGTCCAAAGTTTTTGATTCTGGAGAATGTTAGAAACTTGGCAGGACCGCGGCATACGGAAACATGGAAAACGATTGTTAAATCGATCCGAGAATTGAACTACAAAGTTTCTGACCAACCAGTTGTTTTTAGTCCGCATTTATTGCCACCTGATTTAGGGGGAAGTCCTCAGTCTCGCGATCGAGTTTTCATTCTCGCAACACGAATTGACAGCAAGAATGATTCGTTAGAGCAAAATCCTTTGCTGGATCGAGCAACTGTTGACGGGTGGTCGCCAAGTGAATGGGACATTGAGAAATACTTGCAGTCTGAAAAAGAAATCGAATTGGTTGAAAAGTATCAACTTCGCACAGAAGAGATCGCTTGGATCAATGCCTGGAACGCATTTTCTCAGGGTATCCCTGACGATGATCTTCCTGGATTTCCAATTTGGGTTGATGCATTTACCGTAAAGCCAGAGATTGAACCAAATACTCCTGGGTGGAAAGCAGACATTCTTATAAAGAATAGTGAATTTTATAATCGCCACAGAACTTTCATTAGAAGTTGGTTGCGTCATTCGTGGATAGACGGAGAAGGATATCGAGTTGGAGATTTCCCTGCGAGTCGACGAAAATTCGAATGGCAGGCTCGTTCAGCTCAACCCCTAAGAGCAGATAGAGATCTTTGGAAGTTGACGCTTCATTTGCGACCTTCAGGATTAAGAGTCAAACCGGCTACCTATTTGCCAGCACTTGTGGCGATCACCCAAACATCAATCATTGGTTCGCGCAGGCGAAGAATTACGCCTGTTGAGGCTGCTCGCCTCCAAGGTTTACCGGATTGGATTTTTGAAAAAGCTGGCGTTGATGATGCGACGGCCTACAAGCAGGCTGGCAATGGAGTCAATGTGGGTGTTGTTAAGTACGTTGCCAAAGCGCTGTTTAACGATGCAGGCTACGAATGGGGCACCGGTAAGTTGGCAAAAAAGCGAGGCAATGCGGCCTAGTGTTGTGATTGTGGACGGATAGATTTTTTGTCACACAAAGAGAGTATTTTGTAAATATGGCTTTGACCGAAAAACGCACGATCAGCGCAGTTGAGATAAATCTCGTACTGAGTTCTGCTCATGAGTTGTCTCAAAACAATGATCTTGATTTATCCGAAAGGTATCCCGAATGGGATCAGCACATTGATTTTCTCAACACGGACATTTGTCCCGTTACGTACTTACCCGTAACTGCTGTCCTGCTTATAGCTCGGGCACTTAGAAGTCCTGAGCACTTGAATGTCCTTCACATTCAGGCCAAGACAAGTGAGCATGGTTATTCCGCTCCCAGTCTCGGCAAGCTTCTGATTTCATTTGCCGTGCAACAAAAAATTGACCTGCGTTCGACTAGTTCACAAATTATGAACAATCAGCCATTTACATTTAAAGCCAAGATCGAACCTGATATGGCTTCCAGTCATAAGGCTATGCAGTATTCGCAGTTCTTTAAATTTGCAAATCGTGTAAATGAGATCTCAAGTGCCGTTGCTCTTGAGATATTGGCTCTGATTTTTTCAAAATGTCGGGTTGACGCCTTGCCTGATGTGCAGATAAACAACACCGGAGACGGACTTGCTTCACTGATGCGCATGAGAGATTTAGCCTCGAAATTTGTTGATTCTAATTCTGAAAGCGGCAAGGTCGGCCAAGCCTTTGTAGCGGCGTTATTCGATTTGGCTTTTCCAGGTTTTGAAAATCGAATGGGAAACAATAATGACCCATCAGTTCACATTCCGGGAGATGTTCAGTCAGCAAGCAATGGCGAGATTTGGCTCTGGGCAGAAGTTAAGCAGAAATCTGTTGTAACGCCAGACATTCAAACCTTTATTGAGCGAATTTCAGCAATTAAAGGGGACCGGGCCATGTATTTTGCACTCGCAAATGAGCCGTACCCACAGAATCTGAGTATGGATAAATTGCAAAAGGAAGCCATCAAGAAGGGTGTTCTCCTGCACGTTTTTGTATCCCCTTTTCAGGCCTTCAGTGAGGTAACTTCGTTTGCCCCAGGATCAGGACTAGATCTTGCAACTCGATTTGCCAATACATTCAATTCAAGGTTGCGCGAAGCTGCCGTAACAAATGAACTTAGGAATAAGTGGATTGAAATAGCCTCAAATGGATAACTTGTAGACTCATGTCATGGGGACTTTTTGGCAAACGATGTTTATCGTTTTGCTTTTCACCGTAGTTGGTGGAATTTTCGCGGCCGCCGAAACTGCATTGATTACTCTTCGAGATAGTCAAGTAAAGAAACTGGCAGCAACTGGCCGCCGCGGCCGCCGACTTGAAAAGTTGATGCGCAACCCAAACCGTTTCCTAGGGGCGGTCCAGGTAGGTGTAACTTTGGCAGGATTCTTATCCGCTGGTTACGGTGCCTCCCGAATCGTTCCAGTTTTCGCACCAACTCTTGAAGGTTGGGGATTGAGTGCAAGCGCAGCCGAGACAATTGCTTTTGTTTCAGCAACAGTTCTGATCGCATATCTTTCACTAGTGGTAGGCGAGCTAACCCCAAAGCGACTGGCCATCCAGCACTCCGAACGTTACGCACTTTTACTCGTCACACCTGTTGACTTCATTGCGAAAGTCACCTCTCCATTTATTTGGTTGCTATCGCGGTCCTCTGACACCTTGCTTAGGATCCTTGGCGGCGACCCACAAGCCGGTAAAGAACAAATCTCAGGTGAAGAACTACGCGGCATGGTTGCAATGCACGAGGATCTCACGCACGCAGAACGCGAACTTATTGACGATGTCTTTGAAGCTGGCGAGCGCGAAATTCGCGAAATCATGATTCCTCGAACTGAAGTTGCATTTCTCGATGCAGACTTACCGGTATTCAAGGCAGTCAAGATTGTTGCCGATAAGCCACACTCTCGCTACCCAGTATCTGATGATTCCGAAGATGACGTTTTAGGGTTTGTGCACGTCCGAGATCTACTAGATCCAGAGATTCGGGAACGCTCGATTCGCGTTGGTGACCTAGTACGAGATGTCGCTCGGCTACCAGGAACTAAACGTGTCATTCCTGCGCTGACGGATATGCGTGCTACTAATGCTCACATGGCAATCGTGGTCGATGAGTACGGTGGCACTGCCGGAATCATCACAATGGAAGATCTTGTTGAAGAGCTAATCGGTGATATACGAGACGAGTACGACACTGATGCCTCTGAAGGTGTAATTCCACCTGGCAAAGATGTTGTGGTTGATGGCTTGTTAAACCTTGATGATTTCTTGGAAGAGACCTTGATGGAATTGCCGGAAGGCCCATACGACACAGCTGCTGGATTTATGGCTGCGAAACTGGGTCGAATTCCAATGGTTGGCGATGAGATTGTGATTGATGCTGGATCTTTATCGGTCCTGGAAATGGATGGCCGAAGGGTGTCCCGAATTCGCGTCGTTCGTTCTGCCACAATAGAGGAATGACCCCGCGCGTTTTATCAGGTATTCAGCCAACCTCCGATAGTTTCCATGTCGGAAACCACTTAGGCGCGTTACAAAACTGGGTTGCAATGCAAGAAACGCATGATTGCGTTTACTTCATTGCGGACATGCATGCAATAACAGTCGAGCAAGATCCAAAAACCCTGCGCAATAGAACCTTGCTGTCTTACGCACAATTGTTGGCACTGGGAATCGATCCAAACAAGTCAACTTTGATTGTGCAAAGTCATGTGCCCGAACATGCGCAGTTGATGTGGGTAATGTCTTCGATAACTGGTTTAGGTGAAGCAAATCGCATGACACAGTTCAAAGACAAGTCTGCAAAGGGTGGTGCGGCAACGGCAAGCGTTGGCCTCTTGACCTATCCAATTTTGCAGGCTGCAGATATTTTGCTCTACCAAGCTAATGCGGTTCCTGTGGGTGAAGACCAACGTCAGCATTTAGAACTCACTCGAGATCTTGCAATCCGATTCAACGGTCGTTTTGGTGACACATTTACCGTCCCAGAAGCGCACATCGTTAAGGGCACGGCAAAGATTCAAGACCTGCAAGATCCAACGGCAAAAATGAGTAAGTCTTCGCCATCAGGCTGCATTAACTTGTTAGATCCGCTGAAAACTACGGAAAAGAAAATCAAGTCAGCGGTAACTGACTCAGATTCAGTGGTTGCATTTGATCCAGCAAACAAAGCAGGCGTTTCAAACTTGCTGACAATCATGTCGGCGTACACCGGAACAGCGGTTCCTGAACTAGTAAAAAGCTTTGAAGGTCGGATGTATGGCGATCTTAAGAAAGAAACAGCAGCGGCCGTATTGAGTTTTGTTGAACCGTTGCAGGCCAAAGTGGATTCATATATGACAGACCCTGCAGAACTAGAAAACTTAATGCGAAAGAGTTCTACTCGTGCTCGAGAGATCGCATCAAAGACTTTGGCAGACGTTCACGACAAACTCGGATTCGTGCATCCATGATTGAGTTCTTCTGATGGCTTGGGATGTAGTTCTTTTCGATCTTGATGGCACATTAACTGACAGTGGTTTAGGTGTTGGTAACGGAGTTCTTTACACCTTGGAAAAAATGGGTTACCCAAAGCCAAGCGAAGCTGAGTTAAAGAAGTACCTAGGCCCGCCGCTATGGACTTCATTTCAGGACTATGCCGGAATGCCCGAGTCGGATACGCCGGAAGCAGTGCGCTTGTATCGCGAGTACTACAACGAAACTGGTGCCTACGAGAATTCGGTATACCCAGGGATTCCGGAATTACTTTCCAAGTTGAATTCCGACGGAAAGCGATTGGCAGTTGCTACATCCAAGGTTGATTATGCAGCTTTGGCAATCTTGCGACATTTCAATTTGGACCATCACTTTGAGGTGATCGCCGGATCAGATGAAACGGGTGAACTTCGCGGCACTAAGGCACTAGTTATCGAGCACGCCCTTTCCGAACTTCGAATGGGTGATAACCCTTCCATCGTCATGATCGGGGATCGGGAGCACGATATCTTGGGCGCCAAAGTCCATGGAATCCCAGGGATCGGCGTGCTCTATGGCTACGGGGATCGGGCAGAACTTGAGGCAGCCGGAGCCCACGAGATTGCTGGCGATGTGTCGGAGTTAGAACAAGCGCTGTACCGATAGGTTCGTCTGATCAATCGGGTGTGAGCTGTGTGCGGTACATCACAATAGATTTACCGATGCTCACCTGCAGGCTCGAGCCACAGACCCTAAACTTCTGGCTATGGTTGTTAAATCAATGGAAAATGGTGTCTCGGCGCCAGGTCGAGCAAAAATCGCATTTAGGCATTTACGGACTGACAAGTGGTGGGTAGAACCACTGATTTCAGTTGTCGTACTTTTGTCATTCATCGCGTATTCCACTTGGCGTGCGTTTGAAAATGATTTTTACTACGTTGACCATTTAGTTTCACCGTTTTACTCACCTTGCCTTGCCACATCGTGCCCGCCGGAAGCTGCGCTATTCGGTACACCATTTGGTGATTGGTGGACATTGTCGCCAGCGCTTTTGATTTTGGTTTTCCCACTCGGCTTCCGCCTAACTTGCTACTACTACCGCAAGACTTACTACCGCGCGTTCTGGATGTCACCACCAGCTTGTTCCGTAGCTGAGCCACACAAGACTTACACCGGTGAAACTCGCCAGCCATTACTTCTTCAGAATTCACATCGATACTTCTTCTTTGCTGGACTTATCTTCAACGTAATTTTGACTTACGATGCGATCCTGGCCTTCCACGGCAAAGACGGTGGCTTTGGTATGAGCGTTGGAACTTTGGTTCTAGTCGCTAACGCAACTTTCTTGTGGCTGTACTCACTGTCATGTCACTCTTGCCGCCACGCAGTTGGTGGTCGTTTGAAGCACTTCAGTAAGCATCCATTCCGATACAAGGCTTGGACTTTTGTATCCACACTAAATCCACATCATCCAAAGTTTGCCTGGGTCTCGCTGATTGGCGTTGCTCTGTGTGACCTGTACGTACGCAGTGTCGCATCAGGCCAAATCACAAACATCTACTTCTTCTAAGGGGACTTGAACACTCATGGCTGAATTTGAGCGTCACGAATACGACGTTGTAATCATCGGTGCAGGTGGCGCAGGTCTACGCGCTGCAATCGAAGCACGGGCAAGTGGTTTGCGTACTGCAATCATCTGTAAGTCTTTGTTTGGTAAGGCACATACTGTTATGGCTGAAGGTGGCATTGCTGCCAGCATGGGTAACGTAAACAGCAAAGACAACTGGATGGTTCACTTCCGCGACACAATGCGTGGCGGTAAGTTCCAGAACAACTGGCGCATGGCAGAACTTCATGCCAAGGAATCTCCAGATCGCGTTTGGGAACTTGAAACTTATGGTGCGCTTTTCGACCGCACTCCAGAAGGCAAAATCAGCCAACGTAACTTCGGCGGACACGAATACCCACGCCTAGCGCATGTTGGTGACCGCACTGGTCTGGAATTGATTCGCACTATGCAGCAGAAAATCGTTTCGTTGCAGCAGGAAGACTTTGCTGAAACTGGCGATTACGAATCAAGGATCAAGGTTTTCGCAGAACTAACCATTACTGAAATTCTTAAGACGGATGGCAAAGTTTCTGGCGTACTTGGCTACTGGCGTGAATCCGGTGAGTTTGTCGTATTCGAAGCTCCAGCAGTTGTGCTTGCCACCGGCGGCATCGGCAAATCCTTCAAGGTAACTTCCAACTCTTGGGAAGGCACTGGCGATGGCCATGCGCTAGCTCTAAAGGCTGGCGGCAACCTGATGCACATGGAATTCATTCAGTTCCACCCAACCGGCATGGTTTGGCCACTTAGTGTTAAGGGAATTCTGGTTACCGAATCTGTTCGTGGAGACGGTGGCGTACTTCGCAACTCTGACGGTCGACGCTTTATGTTCGATTACATCCCACCAGTGTTTGCAAAGCAGTACGCCGATACTGAAGAGGAAGCCGATCGCTGGTACACCGATCCAGATAACAACCGTCGTCCGCCAGAACTTCTGCCACGCGACGAAGTTGCGCGCGCAATTAACTCCGAAGTTAAAGCCGGTCGTGGTTCCCCTCATGGTGGTGTATTCCTAGACGTTTCAACTCGTCTAGCGCCTGAGGTAATCAAGGCCCGCCTACCGTCCATGTGGCATCAGTTCAAGGAACTTGCTGACGTGGACATCACCAAGCAGGCCATGGAAGTTGGTCCAACTTGCCACTACGTAATGGGTGGCGTTCAGGTTGATCCAGATTCTGGTGCTGCAACTGGCGTTCCTGGCCTATTCGCAGCTGGCGAAGTGGCCGGCGGTATGCATGGTTCTAACCGTCTAGGTGGAAACTCACTATCTGACCTTTTGGTATTCGGTCGCCGCGCTGGTGTGGGAGCAAGTGAATATGTAAACGCTCTTGCTGCCAAGCCAAAGTTGGAACAAGCCGAAATCGATCGCGCTTTAGCTTCTGCGCTAGCTCCATTTAACGGAGATAGCAAGGAAAATGCTTACGCAGTTCACTACGAACTTCAGCAGATGATGAATGACTTGGTCGGCATCATTCGCGTAGGTGCGGAAATGCGAGAAGCAATCGAGAAGCTTGAAGTCATGAAGGAGCGCGCGAAGCATGTAAGCGTTTCTGGTGACACCAAGTTCAACCCAGGTTGGCACATCGCACTTGACTTGATGAACATGCTTCTTGTCAGTGAAGCTGTTGCAAAGTCCGCTATGGAACGAGAAGAATCTCGCGGTGGTCACACTCGCGATGACTTCCCAACTATGGATCCAAACTGGCGCGCAATCCATGTAATCACTTCATGGGATGGCTCCAAGGTGAACACCGAGCGTCAATCACTCCCACCAATGCCAAAAGAGTTGGCGGAGTTGTTCGATGTCGAAGAATTAAAGAAGTACCTGCTGCCTGATGAACTTGCGCAGCTTGGAATGGGAGGCAACTAATGGGTTACTTAGCATCGATGCGAATTTGGCGCGGTAACAGCGAAGCCGGTCAGCTTGAACAACACAAAGTTGAAGTTGGCGAAGGTGAAGTAGTTCTTGACGTCATTCACAGACTTCAAGCCACAGACGCTCCTGATCTAGCTGTTCGTTGGAACTGCAAGGCCGGTAAGTGTGGTTCCTGCAGTGCTGAAATCAACGGCAAGCCAAGCCTTATGTGCATGACTCGCATGAATACCTTTGCGGAAGATGAAGAAATCACCGTTACCCCACTTCGTGCATTCCCAGTAATCAAGGACTTGGTAGCTGACGTTTCCTTTAACTACAAGAAGGCTCGTGAGATCCCAGCATTCAAGGGACCTGACAACTTAAAGCCAGGCGAGTACCGCATGGAACAAGTTGATGTGCAGCGCAGTCAAGAATTCCGCAAGTGCATCGAGTGTTTCTTGTGTCAGGACACCTGCCACGTAATCCGTGACCATGAAGAAAACAAGGAAGCCTTTGCCGGACCTCGTTTCTTTATTCGCCTTGCCGAATTAGACATGCACCCATTGGATCAGCTTGATCGCAAGCGTGATGCACAAGAAGAGCACGGCCTTGGAATGTGTAACATCACCAAGTGCTGTACTGCAGTTTGCCCAGAACACATCAAAATCACAGACAACGCGATTATTCCTATGAAGGAACGCGTTGTTGACGAGAAGTATGATCCGCTGGTTTGGCTAGGACGCACAATCGGACGCCGTAAAGCGGACTAACCTCTACCTATGGGGATTACACAGTCAGGACTGCCGATTGATCCGGTTTATGGACCGGAATCACGTGATGGCTGGGATCCAAGTGTCGAATTAGGGAACCCTGGAGAGTTCCCGTTCACCCGTGGTGTCTATCCGTCGATGTACACCGGACGTCCATGGACCATGCGTCAGTATGCCGGATTTGGTACTGCGGCTGAATCAAACGAGCGTTACCACCAGCTACTTGCCGCCGGAACAACTGGGCTAAGTGTTGCCTTCGATTTACCTACGCAAATGGGTTATGACTCTGATCATCAATTAGCCCAAGGTGAAGTTGGCAAGGTTGGTGTTGCAATCGACACCGTCGAAGACATGAAGATATTGTTCGATCGAATTCCGCTTGATCAAGTATCAACATCGATGACGATCAACTCACCAGCCTCAACTCTGCTCCTGATGTATCAGTTAGTGGCGGAAGGTGAAGGCATCCCAGGATCAGCACTAAATGGCACAATTCAAAATGATGTGCTCAAGGAATACATTTCCCGTGGCACCTACATTTATCCTCCGGCTGCATCCTTACGTTTAACAACTGACATTTTTGATTACTGCGCCAAGGAAATTCCGCGCTGGAATACCATTTCGATTTCTGGATATCACATGGGTGAAGCGGGTGCTACACCTGCTCAGGAAATCGCATTCACGCTTTCTAATGGCATCGAGTATGTCCGAGCAGCGATACGTGCTGGCATGAATGTCGATGACTTTGCGCCGCGCCTGGCATTTTTCTTTGTATCACGCACCACAATCCTGGAAGAGATTGCGAAGTTCCGGGCAGCCCGTCGAATTTGGGCCCGCATCATGAAAGATGAATTCAAGGCTACAAACCCAAAGAGCCAAATGTTGCGGTTCCACACTCAGACAGCCGGCGTGCAGTTAACGGCACAACAGCCTGAAGTGAATCTTGTGCGAGTGGCAATTCAAGGCTTGGCTGCAGTGTTAGGTGGCACTCAGTCACTGCATACCAATTCATTTGATGAAGCAATTGCCTTGCCAACCGAAAAAGCGGCCAGACTTGCCTTACGCACTCAGCAGGTATTGGCATATGAAACTGATGTAACTGCAACCGTAGATCCATTCGCTGGCTCATACGTTATTGAGGCAATGACCGACGAGCTTGAGGCCGAAATTTTGCGACTAATGGGTAAAGTGGAAGATTTTGGTGGCGCGGCCAAGGCAATCGAAGTTGGATTCCAAAAGAACGAAATCGAAACCAGCGCGTACGACTACGCCCTGCAAATCGACAAGGGCGAACGAACTGTAGTGGGCGTCAATAAATTTACGATTGACGTCGAAGAAAAGTATGAACCGCTACGAGTAGATCCAGCCATTGGAGAACAACAAGTAGCTCGCCTACAGGCAATTCGTGACTCAAGAAACAATGCAGATGTGACTCGGGCGCTAGATTCATTAAAGCGAGCGGCAGAGTCCACGGAAAATGTTATGTACCCAATGAAAGAAGCCTTGGCAGCCAAAGCCAGTGGTGGCGAAGTAGCAGACGCGCTGCGTGAAGTTTGGGGTCGCTACAACCCACCAGAAATTTTCTAGGCTTTTGCCGATACCATTGGGGTGGTCGTGAAAACCCTGCTGGCTAATGTGAGATCGGCGGTTCATGGACCTAGTCATTGGTGGTTTCAATGTCTGGAGCACGTAATCTAAATCCGAACTCAATGCATCAGTTTGATTCTGATTTAACAGATCAAGTTTTCGAATACCTTCGGGAACGGCTATCAATGCCAGAGGTCCCACTCGATTTCCCAGGTGATGCAACATCGCTAGCGGGCGCGCTTTCCGGTTTGGTAAAGCCAGAAGGCAATGATCCCGCGGATGTACTCAAACTTTACGACGAAGTGATTTCTAGAGCAGTTGTCTCGGGCGACAGCCCACGCTTCATGGCCTTTATCCCTACCGCACCGACAAAAGCTGCACTGCTTTTCGACATGATTGTTTCCTGCGCTTCACTGCAAGGCATTTCTTGGCTTGAAGCTGCTGGTTCAATTTCGGCTGAGAATCAAGTTTTGCGCTGGATGGCAGACCTCTCTGGTCTTCCTGAATCTGCAGGTGGCACTTTTGTATCTGGTGGGTCCGCTGCAAATCTGGCGGCGTTAACAGTGGCCCGCGATTCGGGTCGTCAGCGTGTGCATGGTGGCAAACGTATGCCGGTTCGGATTGCCTTAAGTCAACAAGCACATTCCTCAATTGGTAATTCTCTGGGCATTTTGGATGTTGAACCATTGATTGTCGAGACTGCTGGATATGCAATGACCAAATCAGATCTAGAACGCGCACTAGCTAATGACGATAATTCCAGTGCACCTGTTGTTGGCGTTGTTGCAACGGCAGGTACCACCAACGCAGGAATCATTGACGACCTTGCCGGCATCAGCGAAGTTGCTCGCCAGCATGAGATGTGGTTTCACGTTGATGCAGCGTATGGCGGTGCCGCGTTGTTGGCTCTATCAGTTCGAGATCAATTCAAAGGCATTGAGAATGCAGACTCGATTACGATGGATCCGCATAAATGGTGGTTCTCGCCATTTGATGTAGCAGCAATTATTTACCGTGATCCAAAGTTGGCAGCATCAGTGCACACCCAAGATGCGTCGTATCTAGATGTCCTGCATGAAGACGATTCGCTCATTAATCCAACAGATCTTGCTTACCACCTAACAAGACGAGCGCGTGGGCTTCCACTTTGGTTCTCGGTAGCAGTGAATGGCACTGACGCCTATCGCGATGCAGTAGAGGCTTCGATCGCATTAACAAATGAAGTAGCCGATTACATCAGGGGACATGAAAGTCTGGAGCTTGTAATCGAACCATCACTATCTGTGGTTTTGTGGCGTCGCAAGGGTTGGAGCGCCCAAGATTATCGACAACTTCAGGACCGATTGATTGAATCCCAGACAGCATTTGTAACGCCTACTTCTTGGCAAGGCGAAACTGTGGGCCGATTTGCCTTTGTTCACCCAGGGACCACGCTTGAAATGGTTAAGGAAGTTTTCGCAAACATTTAATTGCGAGAGAATGATCTAGTGACGAATGTTGTAATTATTGGCGGTGGGCCTGGTGGTTACGAGGCCGCACTTGTAGCAACTCAATTAGGCGCTGACGTAACGCTGATTGAACGCGACGGAATTGGTGGCGCTGCTGTGCTTACCGATGTGGTTCCAAGTAAAGCGCTGATTGCGGTAGCCGAAGCAGCAACTGACACTAAGGGGAGTTCCATCCTTGGAGTACATGCCACGGATGTAACGATTGACTTAGCCGAAGTAAATTCCCGATTAAAGAAATGGGCAGCTTCCCAAAGTTCAGACATTCGTCAGCGATTACTGACCCAAGGCGTCAAAGTTCTGGTTGGTAATGCCGAGCTAATTGATCCGCAGCATGTCCACGTTAAGTTGCAGGACGGTACAGAAGTTAACCTCGATGCCGAAGTTGTTTTGTTGGCAACGGGCGCAAGGCCTAGGGAGTTACCAAGTGCCGTGATTGATGGTCATCGAATTTTGAACTGGAAACAACTCTATGAATTCACCGAGCTACCTTCCGATTTGATTGTTGTTGGATCAGGGGTAACCGGTGCTGAATTTGCCGGGGCATATCAAGCACTTGGTTCGCAAGTCACATTGGTTTCGTCACGAGATCAGGTTCTGCCAGGGGAAGATGCTGAGGCTGGCAAAGTAATTCAGGATGTCTTTGCCGACCGTGGCATGAAAGTCATCTCCCAAAGCCGTGCGGTTAAGGTGACTTCCACTGAAGTCGGTGTTGCTGTTGAACTTTCTACCGGTGATGTGATCAAAGGTTCACATTGTTTAATGGCCGTTGGATCTTTGCCAAATACCGAGGAACTTGGCTTAGAAAAAGTTGGCGTGAAAACTAATGAAGCCGGATTCATCGACGTGGACAAAGTTTCGCGGACCAGTATTAGAGGAATTTATGCTGCCGGTGACTGCACTGGTGTCATGATGCTAGCTTCCGTAGCTGCAATGCAAGGGCGAATTGCCATGTGGCACGCGCTTGGTGATGCCGTACATCCACTGAATCTTGATACCGTTTCCAGCAACGTATTCACTGACCCAGAGATTGCAACTGTTGGTGTTAGTCAATCGGATGTGGAGTCTGGCAGAGAAACCGCCAACGTAGTTAACCTTCCGCTTGCGACAAATGCCAGAGCAAAGATGCAAGGAATATCAGAAGGTTTTGTAAAGATTTTTTGTCGCCCAGACACCGGCGTAATTGTGGGTGGCGTAGTAGTGGCACCAAAGGCTAGTGAGCTCATTTTCTCAATTGCGCTTGCGGTTGATCACAGACTCACAATTGACCAAATGTCTCAAACCATAACGGTTTACCCGTCATTGTCCGGCTCGATCGCAGAGGCTGCTCGACAATTACACCAAACTCAAAATTTGAGCTAACGGCTATTTGATTTCCATTAGTTCGGTTCCGGTTGGAACTGTTGTACCAACTTCAGCATTAAGTCCAGTGACAACGCCTGACTTGTGAGCAGTCAATGGCTGCTCCATCTTCATGGCCTCAAGGACTACAACTAGATCACCTTGAGCTACTTCTTGTCCTTCAGTAACAGCGATCTTTACGATGGTTCCCTGCATTGGAGCGACAACTGCATCCCCGCTACCAGCTGTTCCAGACTTCTTGCCGATCTTGCGTGCAGCCTTCTTAGTTCCACCACTTGAGCCAATAGACATGTCACCAGGTAGGACAACTTCGATCCGACGACCATTAACTTCGACAGTGATTGGATTTCTAGACTCTGGTTCAGCAAGTTCGCCAGCAGTTCCAGAGAACGCTGGGATTGTGTTGTTGAACTCGGTTTCAATCCAACGAGTGTGAACCGTGAATGGGGTATTGGCATCCGCTGGCGCAAATGCTGGATCGCTAACAACTGCGCGATGGAAAGTTAACGCTGTTGCAATGCCATCGATCTCGAATTCAGCTAAAGCGCGGCGGGAGCGCTCTAAGGCTTCCTGTCGATCGCGTCCAGTAACAATTAGTTTTGCAAGCAGCGAATCAAAGTTGCCGCCGATTACATCACCTTTTGTGAAACCCGAATCTAGGCGGATGCCAGGTCCACTTGGTGGATTCCACACAGTTAATGAACCCGGTGCTGGCAAGAAGCCCCGACCCGGATCTTCACCATTGATTCGGAATTCAATCGAGTGTCCGCGAAGTTCTGGATCGTCGTATCCAAGTGCCTCGCCCTGGGCAATCCGGAACTGTTCACGAACTAGGTCAATTCCAGCGACTTCTTCCGAAACAGGATGTTCAACTTGAAGCCGAGTATTAACTTCCAAGAACGAGATTGTGCCATCAAGCCCAATTAAGAACTCGCAAGTACCAGCACCAACGTACTTAGCCTCTTTCATGATTGCTTTACTTGATTTGTATAACTCTTCAATTTGGTCTTGTGACAAGAATGGTGCAGGAGCTTCTTCAACAAGTTTTTGGTGGCGACGTTGTAAAGAACAGTCGCGAGTCGAAACAATTACTACGTTTCCGTGTTCGTCAGCCAAGCATTGGGTTTCTACGTGACGCGGGTTGTCTAGGTAGCGTTCTACGAAGCATTCACCGCGACCAAATGCAGCTACGGCTTCGCGAACTGCAGAATCAAAAAGTTCTGGAATCTCTTCTAGGTTTCGCGCGACCTTGAGGCCTCGACCGCCACCACCGAAGGCAGCTTTGATGGCGATTGGCAAACCGTGTTGCTTTGCAAACTCAACAACTTCTTTGCTGTCCTTAACCGGATCAGGAGTTCCTTGAACTTGCGGTGCACCTGCGCGCGCAGCAATGTGTCGTGCCGAGACTTTGTCACCAAGGTCACGAATTGCCTGTGGTGGTGGGCCGATCCAAATTAACCCCGCATCGATTACGGCCTGAGCAAATTCAGCATTTTCGGATAGGAACCCATATCCAGGGTGAACTGCGTTTGCTCCAGATTTCTTTGCGGCTTCGATAATTTTTTCAATTACTAAGTAACTCTCAGCGGCACTGCTGCCACCCAGTGCAAATGCCTCGTCGGCGGCCTTTACGTGCTGGGCATCGCGGTCTGGGTCGGCATAAACAGCAACGCTAGCGATGCCTGAGTCAGCGCAAGCTCGAGCGACACGAATCGCAATTTCGCCACGATTGGCGATCAGAACTTTTTCAATTTTGCGACTGTTGCCCACGCGAACTCCTACGACTGAATTTGGTATCTCAAGTCTATTAGTCCCACAGTTCAGTCCACTCAATACTCATTTCCTTGGTGAATTCCCTTAGAAGAGCCAAGGATATCCCACCAACCGCAGGACTATCGCCTGTCATTTTGGTTATGAAAGCGGCTGACTTACCTTCATGCGTAAAGCCGCCGGCTACTGAAAGCGGTTCACCACTTTTCACATAAGCCAAGATCTCCGCATCGCTGATATCTGCGAACTCTACTTTGGCACCCGCTACGCCACTTCTGGTTTGACCAGTCACTAAGTCCATAACCCAGTGCCCCGTGTGAAGGTACCCGTGCTTGCCTCTCATTGCTTGCCACCGAGCGATTGCAACTTCCGGAGCACCAGGTTTGCCATATGACATACCTTCAAATTCCAGCATTGAGTCTGCCGCAATAACTAACAGGTTTCGATTGTCGGTGACAGTTATTTGCTGAACCACAGCCTCACCTTTTGCAGTGGCTAGTGCGACACAAAGATCTGACGTCGATATTGGATTTAACTTGGCAGCGATTGCATCTTCATCAACATGGCTGACTTGTACAAGTGGTGTGATGCCAGCATTCGTTAGCAGGGAATAGCGCGAAGTGGATGCGGATGCCAGTAATACGGTGCGAGACATTGATCAGTAACTACAAATGCTTAGTAAGGATGCGGAAGCGCTGAGCGGCGCCAGGTACCTGCGCCGTGTTCGAATGACTTTCGCACGCCACGATGTGCTGCGTTCCATTCTGGGCGTAGCTGCGATCGCTTATTTGCCAAACTAGCCGCTGCGGCTTGGGCCGTGATAACCAAAAGCACAGCCGCCAACTCTTCATCTGTTGGCTTGCCGCGGACGACGCTAATTTCTTGACTCACAGCGGAATGTTTCCATGCTTCTTTGGAGGCAAAATTTGCCGCTTGCCGCGCAAGGAACGCAGAGCACGAACCACCATGACGCGGGTTTCACTCGGCACGATTACCCGATCTATGTATCCACGCTCAGCTGCGATGTATGGATTTGCAAACTTGTCATCGTATTCCTGGAGCAACTTGGCGCGCTCAGTTTCTGGATCTTTAGCCTCAGCCAATTCCTTGCGGTAAAGCACATTGACTGCGCCTTGTGCACCCATCACGGCAATTTGAGCACTTGGCCATGCCAAGTTGATGTCAGCTCCTAAGTGCTTTGATCCCATAACGTCGTAAGCGCCACCGTAAGCCTTGCGAGTAATGATCGTTACTAAAGGAACAGTCGCTTCGGCATATGCATAAAGCAGTTTTGCGCCGCGACGAATGATTCCTTGCCATTCTTGATCTGTTCCTGGCAAGAATCCAGGAACGTCAACCAATGTGATGACTGGAACATTGAACGAATCACAAGTTCTTACAAAACGTGCTGCCTTCTCACTGGCATCGATATCGAGAGTTCCAGCAAACTGCATAGGCTGGCTGGCTACAACGCCAACCGGACGACCTTCAACGCGACCGTACCCACAAATAATGTTGGGTGCGAAAAGTGCTTGGGTTTCCAAGAACTCGCCATCGTCCACAATCGTCTCAATGACTTTGTGCATGTCATACGGCTGATTCGGTGAATCAGGAATGATTGTGTCAAGCAACAAGTCTGCTTCAGAGATTTCTAAATCTGCCTCAACATCTAAGTAGGGAACTTCATCCATGTTGTTACTTGGCAGGAACGACAATAGGTTCTTTACATATTCCAGAGCATCATCTTCATCAGATGCCATGTAATGAGCAACGCCAGATTTCGTATTGTGAGTTCGAGCGCCACCTAAATCTTCGAAGGCAACCTCTTCACCCGTTACTGTCTTGATAACTTCTGGACCCGTGATGAACATGTGTGAAGTTTGATCAACCATCACGATGAAGTCAGTTAGGGCAGGGGAGTAAACCGCACCGCCGGCGCATGGACCTAGAACTAATGAGATTTGTGGAATAACGCCAGATGCATGCGCATTGCGCTTGAAGATCTCGCCGTAAAGGCCAAGTGAAACTACGCCTTCTTGAATGCGGGCACCGCCCGAGTCATTGATGCCAATCATTGGGACGCCAGTTTTGAGCGCCAAGTCCATGACTTTGCAAATTTTTTCGCCAAAGACTTCGCCAAGTGACCCACCGAAAACTGTGAAGTCTTGCGCGAAGACACAGACCTGGCGGCCGTCAATAGTTCCGTAGCCGGTGATTACACCATCACCATAAGGACGAGACTTTTCCATGCCAAAGTTATGAGAACGGTGTCTTGCTAAACCATCTATTTGCTGGAACGAGCCTTCGTCGAGCAAGCGCTCGATCCGCTCCATCGCTGTTAGCTTGCCGCGAGCATGCTGCTTATCTACCGCCTCGGAGCGTCGATGCGCAGCGTCATTGCGCCGTGCCTCTAGATCTGCGATCTTTCCAGCAGTGGTATGGATGTCGATCCCATTATTGGCGGTTTCGGCGCTCACGTGTTCCTCCGTACTAGTCCTTCGCCTACCCTAGCGATGTGGATATAAAAGATATGAAACGCGGGCGTCCAGCGCTTGATCCTGCTCTCATATTAAGTGAGTTAGCCAAAACATCCTCGAAATGGCTCGATATAGAGGTCTTTGAGCAAGTTGATTCAACGAATGACCTTGCCATTGCAAGGTTAAGTAACACAATTTCAAATTCAGTTTTTGCAATTACGGCGGATGAACAACTCAAGGGACGCGGTCGCCTACAACGGGAATGGCAGAGTCCATTTGGGGCGGGAATTGCTATCAGCATTGCGGTACCAACAAGCCTGTTTAAATGTGAAGTTTCTGCCATCCCGTTACTTGCGGGAATCGCTGCAAATGATTGCCTGAATAATCTTGGTGCAGATGCCAAGTTAAAGTGGCCAAACGATTTAATGATTGAACTTGAATCTACGGAACTAAAAAAGATCGGTGGAATTTTGGTGCAACGACATGGGGATCATGTCGTGATCGGAATTGGAATCAATGTAGATCTTGCTGTTGATGAGTTACCAACGGAGAATGCAACTTCGCTTTCGCTGATAAATCTTAGAGTCGCTCGAGAAAGTTTGATTGCCAAGCTACTTATGAATTTGGAACTTGCAACAGAACTAACATCGGAAGAATGGTTACCGCGCTATACAAGCGATTGCGCAACTATTGGATCGAATGTGACGGTTGCTCGAAAAGTGGAATCAATTGTGACTGGAATTGCAGTTGGAGTTAGAGAATCTGGCGAACTGATCATTGATTCAAGTGAAGGACTAGTGGAAATAACCTCTGGGGATGTAATTCAAGTAAGACCAAGTACTAAATAAATCGATTAACTATTTTGTTCCACAATAGATACATCATTTGGGAAAACCCAGTTGTGATATCCCCAAAACCTAAAAACCGTTCCAAGAACTAATCCAATAACGTTCGCACTGATGTTGTCGGCTAGCGCACTATCAAACCCAAGTAAGTAGTGGCTGATCCAAAGACAAGACAGCGAAATAATCATTCCTGCGCCGTTAAACACGAAAAACAATGCGTACTCGCGTCGAAACGAAGAGCGGGTTCGATCCTTGAACGTCCAGTGGCGGTTTCCAAAGTAGGCAAATGTTGTTGCAACCAAAACGCTCAGTGCTTTTGCAGTAAGTGGCTTATCAAAGAGTGGCCCTTCGCCACTGGCAAAACGCAAGGCATTAAATACGGATAGGTCAATCACGTAGGCAGCCAATCCAACGGCGCCGAACTTTCCGAGCTCTCGTCGCATGTCAGTAACGAACTTTTTGATTGGCATCCCTCTAGATTAGCCAACATTTTCACGCATTAATGCAATAGGTACAGAGGCTTCTCATTAGTGAGGTAAATTTGCAATCAAATGCCGTACTAGGGAGAACCGAAATGAGTCAGCGCATCTTGGTCATCGAAGATGATCAATCAATTGCTGAGATGGTTGGCATTCTCCTGCGCACCGAGGGGTTCGACGTTTCATATTGTGCAGATGGGAATCAAGCACTAAACGCATTCCAAGTAGTTTCACCAGATTTAGTCCTACTTGATTTAATGCTTCCAGGTAGAGACGGTATTGAGGTTTGTCGGGCCATTAGGAATACCAGCGGTGTTCCAATCGTGATGCTGACGGCGCGAAGCGATACCAGTGATGTTGTAACTGGCCTAGAAGCTGGCGCTGATGACTACATCGTTAAGCCGATAAAGAATGAAGAACTAATTGCCAGAATTCGTGCGCGCTTAAGAAGCTTAGAAGTTCCTCCCGACAATGAAATAAGTGTCGGTGATCTGATTATCGACGTCGCTGGTCACGAAGTTAGGCGTGGCGAAGTGAACATCCCGCTTACTGTTCTTGAATTCAAGTTACTCGTCACACTTGCAAAGCGACCATGGCAAGTCTTTACGCGTGAAGCACTTCTAGAAGACGTTTGGGAGTACCAGCACGCAGCCGACACCAGACTTGTCAATGTGCATGTACAAAGACTCCGCGCGAAAATCGAGATTGATCCAGAACATCCAGAGATCGTTGTTACGGTTCGGGGTATTGGATATAAAGCTGGGCGAACTTAACCGGTGAGCGAATTGGCTCGAGAAATGATCTCTATCAGAGGTCGTTGGCGGCGAAATCTTCAACTTCGTTTACTTATTTTGACTTTCGTCATCTCAACATCAGTGCTTAGCATTATCGGTGTCCTTTTAGTTAATCAAGTAACGTCCGGTCTACTTGAAGCAAAACAACAAAGTGCATTGACAGAGGCAACCGCTGCGCGACTCGAGGTGCAGCGATTACTAGATGCATCTGACGTTGGATTGGTTGCCCCAAACAACACCCGACTTGTTGATTCAGTTATCACCGCTCTGGCAGTTCGTTCTGGATCACCAGGACTTTACGATGCTCTGTTCTTAAGCGATCCAGACTTAGTCGGAGTTCCTGAGCGTGGAACCAAATTGGTATCCGAAGCCTCTATTCCGGCCGAGCTAAGGGCAGCCATTCGAGAGCGAGATCGTCAAGCATGGGCCTACTCCACTCTGATTTATGAAGGGGGCACGACTACGCAAGGCTTGGTTGTCGGCTCGCCAGTTACAATTCCTCGCGTCGGAGCCTACGAACTCTATTTATTGTTTCCACTAGATAGTGAGCAGCGAACGATTGATCTCGTAAAGCAAGGTGTATCTGCTACCGGCATCGTTCTGCTCGTGAGTCTCATGATTCTGGCTTGGTTCGTTACCGCTCGAGTCACAGACCCAGTAAGAGAGGCTGCCAAGATCGCCGTCCAGATTGCAGGAGGTGACCTAGACCGACGTATGGAAGTCCATGGCGAAGATGACATCGCTAGGTTGGCTGGTTCCTTTAATGAAATGGCTACAAGTTTGCAAAGCCAAATCATTCGACTCGAATCCTTGTCACAAGTCCAACAACAGTTTGTATCGGATGTTTCGCATGAGTTGCGCACTCCATTAACAACAGTTCGCATGGCAAGCGAAATGATCTATAACGCGCGAGCCGATTTTGACCCCGACATGGCCAGATCTGCGGAGCTGCTAAGGAATCAGGTAGATAGATTCGACGCCTTGTTAAATGACTTACTAGAGATGAGCAAAATTGACGCTCGGGCGCTACCTCTGGAAAGTAGTCCAGTTGATCTGGCGGAAGTTACTCAAATGGTTCTTCGGGACAATAGTGAAATTGCCGCAGAGCATGCAACTAGTTTCAGGTTCGTCAGTGTGGGTGACGCCACGGTCACTGCTGACGAGCGCAGAGTTTCTCGCATCATCCGAAACCTTATTGTGAATGCCATCGAACACTGCAATGGCACTGAAGTTGAAGTTGAAATCGCAGGAAACGAAAGCTGTGTTTCGGTATCGGTGCGAGATCGAGGTCAAGGAATAGCGGTCGAGGATCTTTCCCGAGTTTTTGGTCGCTTCTGGAGAGCAGATCCAGCGCGTCAGCGCACGCTTGGTGGCACCGGACTTGGGCTTTCGATTTCTGCCGAGGATGCTGCTCTTCATGGTGGCATCATCGATGTTTGGGGTGCACCAAATGAAGGTGCACAATTCGTTTTAACTCTGCCGCGTCTTGAACTCGGCGAGATAACTAATGTGGCAATTTCGGCAGGTGCACCGTGAAATCAAAATTAGTCAATGGTGTTGCTTTGTTAGCCCTGTTGCTTTCTGGTTGCTCTGGAATTCCAACTTCTAGCCAGGTTTTTTATGGGGAAGAAATTTCTGAGGATACTTCAACCCAGTTTGTTCGGGTTATTGCCCGACCACCTAGCAACGACATGAGTCCTGAAGAAATTGTGCGGGGATTTTTAGACGCCTGCGCAGATCCTTCGGGAAATTATGAAATAGCCCGTCAGTACTTGGAGATAACTGCTGGTGAAGCGTGGAATCCTTTGGCGGGTATCGATGTTTATGATTCATCAACTATTGAAATCTCAGGCGAATCAAAGTCCTTAACGGTTAGCGCAGATAAAATTGGCACAATTTCGGATTTAGGAAGATTCCAAAGCGGAGATCCTGGAGCAAAGATTTCCGCTTCATTTGACCTCGTACAAAATTCAGGAAGCCAGTGGCGGATTTCAAATTTGAGCGATGGGATTCTGCTGTCCAGCAGCGACGTTGATCGCTCGTTTAGAAGTTTTCCAATCTACTTTTTCAATACCGAATTGACGTCATTAGTAGCAGACAATTTATTGGTACCTGTGAGTAACTCAGGTGCTGCCACCTCATTAGTTCGATCACTTCTGGATGGCCCATCACCTTATCTATCACCAGTTGCAAAGAGCGCATTTCCAGTTGGAACCACTCTCACGTATGGATCGGTTCCTGTTCTTAATGGAATTGCCCAAGTTGATCTTTCAAATGAAGTTTTAGGTGCCGATGAATTGACCAGGCGAGCTATGTCAGCTCAATTAGTTTGGACTTTAAGTGGCCTTGCGAATGTATCGTCAGTACAGATCTTGGTGTCGGGCCAACCCTTGATCTTGACCAATATTGATTCGCTTCAGACCATACAAGTCTGGCAAAGCCTTTCACTTTTGCCGAACCCAAATCGAATCAATTTAAATGTAATCAGAAGCGAATCAATTTATTCAATTACAGACGTCGTCGAAACTTTAGAGTTCACTTCCAAGACCCCATTAATCTTTGCGACGCCAAATGAATTGGATTCCAAAATTGCAGTTGTCACTTCAGACTTAAAGTCACTCCAGATCATTAACAAGGCAGCTTCTAAATTTGAATTAGTTTCTCAAGGGGAGCAGATTTCTAAACCCACATGGGATCGTAATGGGAGTGTTTACTTCTCCGAATTTGGATTTGGAGTTCGCGAGGTAACAAGTGACGGCACCGTGCGCGAAGTTGCAGTAGATGCCTCAACATTGGGTACAAGCGATCAGGTCAAGCAGGTTGCTGTCTCAAGTGATGGCATTCGCGTCGCGGTTGTGATGTCGGATGGCATTCAGGATGTAGTTGCCGTGGGCGCAATCTTTAAAACGGACAGTGAGACCCGAATCATTGGACTACATCGAATAGAACGATCAATCACGTCTATTCGCGATATCGCTTGGAGCTCACCAACATCCATTGCGGTTCTGGGTTCCGATGAATCTCAGAGCAATTTACTATTTGATGTGTCGCTAATGGATGGCAAGGCTAAAGCGTTCAGTGCTCCAATTGGTGCGCAACAGGTTTCTGTTGATGGAAACGGAAAACTGTTTATTTCTGCTGTGGATGGCGCAAATCAATTGCTCTACCAACAAACTTTCGGATCATGGTCACTAGTTACCACTGGAATTGGCGGATTCTTTTCCCGCTGATTTAACAGCTTCAGGTTATCTACAATCTCGCTGAACTTCAGAAAGTTTGCTATGGAATTCAGCAATATGCACCATGTCAATATTGAAGCAACTAGTTTTCACGCCCAAGTGCCTGATTTGTCAACGACTCGGTGTTGAGTTTTGTTTGTCGTGTATTGAGAAGGTAAGACCATTCAGAGCGAGTGACCTTTCTGAAATTGAGGCCGGCTTTTGTGCTGGTGAGTATTCGGGCTGGCTACGAGATTGCATCATTAGCTACAAGAATGGTGAAGCTAAATACGCTGCCTTACTTTCTCAACTTTTGAGCATGACTCTTGAAAAGCTTGCGTCGTCTCCGAATCTAACTTTGATCCCAATCCCAAGTTCTCAGCAAAAGATTAAAGAGCGAGGTTTTGATTCGGTGGCCAATCTTTGTGCGAAGTTACCGATTGTCAGCAAAGGTGTTCGGCTAGACACCTCAAATCTTTATCTGCGGCGCGCAGTTGCGGATCAAGTTGGCTTAAGCGCAGCGCAGCGTCAAGTAAATCTTGCTGGTGCCTTTGGGGTTCGCAGAGTTGTAAGTGGAACAGTGGTGGTGATTGACGACGTGATAACAACAGGGGCGACAATCAATAGCGCGGCAAAGGCACTCAAATTCGCAGGCGCACAACGAGTACTGGCACTGGCTTTGTGTGGCACTCCCAGAATCCGATAACCTCTTGATGGCACCCACCCGGGTCCGTGATTGCGTTGCAAAGCAGTTCTTCGAAGTTGTTTTGCAACAAGCCGATGCCAGCCGCAGGCAAAGCGGTCCACGTAAGACGACTCTTGGTCGTTGAGCACGGTGCGGTTTAGAAGTAAGTCCTGCCTGTTCTTTGATCCAGATGGTCAAAATCAACAGCGAGGGTTAGTAGTAGCGATTGACGCTGCGGAAGCTCCAGCAGGCGAATGTGGGGTCGAAAATCAGGTCGGACGGGTGGGTGTCATTTTCTTACTCCCTTGTTCATCTGCATTCCCGCGCCCACTAAGTTGGTGCATGTTGGGAGTCCTACATGACACAGAGTCAAAGTATTGAAAAGCAAGATTTTGTAATCAAAGCACTCCCGTTATTTTTTGTTGCAATGACACTTCGGCCACTAACTACTTCAGTTGGTCCGGTGCTTCCCGAAATTCGAGAAGATTTTGGCTTATCGGCTACCGCCGGCTCGCTATTGAGCACACTACCTATTTTGATGTTTGGTCTCGGCGCATTATTTGTTCCGCGCCTACTGCATCGCATTAGCCCTAACAAAGCAATTTCATTAAGTCTGCTGGCACTTGCAGTTGGTGGCCACCTTCGCTTACTTCCATTTGTAGTAGTCCTTTATCTAGGAACCATAATCATCGGGCTGGGTGTTGCAGTTGGCAACGTCGTCCCGTCATTGATAACGCGAAGGGATTTCCCAACTCGAATTGGTGGCGTAATGGGCATGATTGCAGGAGCAATTTCGCTCTCTGCCGCTGTTGCGGCGCTGGTAACTTATCCGATTGCGAATCGACTTGGTTCGTGGCGGGAAGCGCTTGAATTGTGGGCGTTATTACCACTAATCGTTTTTATCATCTGGCAGTTTTATAGACATTCAAAGAGTAATGACGTTCGACTAGATACTCCTCACAACATGAAGGCATTGCTTCGAAATCCTTTGGCCTGGAGTTTGACTCTGTACTTCGGTTTCCAATCAATAAATTTTCATTCAATGAACACCTGGCTACCTACTATCTTGCGCGAGGCTGGTACTGATCCAGTTACTGCCGGAAATCAGTTAGCGCTATTAGTTCTCATTGGGTTACCAACCGGATTGTTTGTGCCACCTCTAGCTGCCCGACTCGCTTCGCAGGTGGTTCTCTGCGTTGGCTTCGTGGTGGTGTTTGCGATCGGCCTGATTGGAATTTATAGCTTTGCAATTTACGGATTATGGCCTGCTGCCACTTGGCTCTGGGTTTTTCTGCTTGGGGTAGGGCTTGGCTCGTCATTTCCGCTCGCCTTAACTTTGGTGCTACTGCGTTCTGATACTCCAGAGACTTCGAGAGATCTAGGTTCATTTATGCAGGGTGGGGGATACGTAATTTCAGCGTTAGGACCATTGACCATGGGATTCTTGCGCGATGTTACAAATTCTTGGTCAGCAGCGTTCTTTGCTTTAGGTTTCGCGCTGTTAGTGCAACTCATTTCTGGGGTAATAATCTCGCGGCCAGTTTTAATTACTGAGCGCTAATGAAACAATGAGGTGTGCCAAATCGCCTTGTAGCTTCCACATCTCCATATCTTTTGCAGCATGCCGACAATCCTGTTGATTGGTATCCGTGGTCTGAAGAGGCTTTTGAACTAGCTAGAACTAGAGATGTCCCTATCTTTTTGAGCGTTGGTTATAGCGCCTGTCATTGGTGTCACGTAATGGCGCATGAGAGTTTTGAAAATCCTTCAGTCGCAGCATTAATGAACGAATACTTTGTAAACATAAAAGTGGATCGCGAAGAGTTGCCAGCTGTTGATTCCCTTTACATGGAAGCTACGCAGGCAATGACCGGGCAAGGTGGTTGGCCTAATTCAGTTTGGCTCGATCACGATCGACGCCCTTGGTATGCAGGAACATATTTTCCACCTCGGCCATCTCATGGAATGCCGTCATTCACGCAGGTGCTTTTGGCCCTTAATGACACTTGGACCAGCGAGAGAGAACGAGTTAGCGAATCCTCTGCCCGAATCATGGAGCACATTGGATCTCGAAATGAACTTATCGTTAAGTCCAAATCAGATTTTTCAAGAGATGAGATTGCCTTCGCAGCGAAATCTGGAGTTGATTCACTGGCATCGGCTTTTGATCCAATAAATGGCGGATTTGGTTCGGCACCTAAATTCCCACCATCCCTTGCGTTGGAATTCTTGCTGCGCAGCGAAGCTTTGCAAAGGATTGAGGAAAGTGAACCTGATTTCCGAATAATGCAAATGATTGAACAGACGTGTAACGCCATGGCTCGTGGTGGAATGTATGACCAACTGGGTGGTGGATTCGCACGCTACAGCGTTGATGCAACTTGGACGGTTCCGCACTTTGAAAAAATGCTTTACGACAACGCTCAACTTCTTTCGGTTTATGCACACCTGTATCGACTCACTGGGGATGAGCAAGCACTTCGGATCACAACTGAAACTGCTGAGTTTTTGATTCGCGAAATGCAAACACCCGAAGGTGGTTTTGCGGCAGCTCTTGATGCTGACAGCGTTGACATGGAATCAGGACATTCAGAAGAAGGGGCTTTTTACGCCTGGGCGCCAGAGCAGATCATTGAGGTACTTGGCGAAGCCGACGCAGATTGGGTAATTCAGTTATGCCAGGTAACCGAGGCAGGAACCTTCGAACATGGAAAATCAGTACTGACGCTCCATAAAGATCCTGACGATTGGACCAGATGGAACAATTTGCGAGAAAAGTTGCTGCTCTCTAGGGCAACTAGGCCACATCCTGGGCGCGACGACAAGATTGTGGCGAGTTGGAATGGCCTTGCAATCCGCGCTCTGGTTGATGCCGGAAGTATTTGCGCTCGACCGGACTGGATTGATTGCGCTGCCCGTGCTGGCGACTTATTAATTAGTACGCACTTAGGTGCAGACCCAATGCATCCTGGCAGATTGGTAAGAGTTTCGCGCGATGGCAAAGCTGGGCTACATGCGCTCGGTGTTCTTGAAGATCAGGCACTTGTGGCAAGTGCATTCCTAGCGTTAGCCCAAGCAACTGGAGAAGATTCCTGGCGCGAATTGGCGGGAACTTTGCTGCGTGATATCAAAGATCATTTTCAGCAAGACTCTGGACTCACCGACACTGCAAATGACGTTGAGCCAGTTGCAAAAGATGTTGCCACGAGGCAAGTCGATCCAACCGACAACGTGACTCCATCTGGTTGGGCAGCAACAATTGATGCCGCACTAACTTTTGCTGCACTATCTGGCGATACTGAAATGCGCACTTGGGCAGAAAAATTCATTCCAGCTCTAATTCCACTAGTTGCATCTCATACTCGATTTGCTGGCTGGGGAAGTGCAATGTTTGTAACTTGGCTGGATGGCCCGCGCGAAGTCGCAGTCGTTGACCCAAGCGACTCTGGATTCCGAGAAATGTTGGCACAAGGAACTGCACCTGGAATGGTCTATGCCTGGGGAGTCGATCAACCACTATTGCAAAATAGGCACGCTATTGATGAAAAAGCGACCGCTTATGTTTGCCGTGGCTTTGTATGTTCGGCACCCACAACCGATTTGAATGTTATGAAGAAAGAGATCGGCGTATTTAACTAGATACCAAAACGTCGATTTCGGGCGGCGTAGGATCGCACCGCGCGCAAGAAATCTATTTTGCGGAAGTTAGGCCAGTACGCCTCGCAAAAATAGAATTCAGAGTGCGCACTTTGCCACAATAAAAATCCACTCAACCTTTGCTCTCCTGATGTTCTGATTACTAAATCAGGATCGGGTTGTCCTTTGGTATAGAGATGGGCCGCAACGTGCTCGATTTCGATTTCAGTGGCAACCTCAGTTAACGACTTACCGGCTTCCGATTGCTCGATCAGTAGTGACTTGACGGCATCAACCACTTCTTGTCGACCGCCGTATCCGATAGCCACATTTACTAGTAGTCCAGGTACGTTTTCGGTGGCAACTTTTGTCTTATTTAACAATTCTTTAGTTCGCTCAGGAAGTAACTCGAGGGCACCGACTGGATGAATCTGCCACCTACCAGTAGTTCCTAAAGCGGTGACCGTATTCTCGATGATTTCTAACAAGGTATCTAGTTCACTTGGCTCGCGCCTTAAATTGTCGGTTGATAACAACCAAAGGGTTACCACTTCGACTCCGAGCTCTTCACACCAGCCAAGAAACTCGGTTATCTTTTCACCACCTGCGCGATGGCCGTGGGCGCTCGATGAACCCATCTCTGCAGCCCAGCGACGATTGCCGTCCAAGATGACACCCACATGAGCAGGTAGCTGATCTTGGGGAAGAGCGGAAGTTAATCGATGTCCATACAGGTCATATGCAACGTCACCAATCAACGTTCGAATTCTTCCCATGCGACCTAGGTTAGTAGATGGCAATCGAGCCGGCGTATCCCCGTAATTGTTCATAAATTCACCCATTAGCAACTCTTCAGATCGGCGTGTCTGACCCAACCAAATCACCTGTCGGAATACCGTCATTCTTATCGGGCAAGTCCGAGCCTTCCCAAGGATAAATCTGAAAATCTGGGGTGAGCTCGTGACTAAATCAAACACAAATAAGCGCACGTATGTTTTGGATACCAGCGTCTTGTTATCGGACCCCAGTGCCCTGTTTCGATTTGATGAGCATGAAGTAGTTATCCCAGTCGTAGTTATAACTGAATTGGAAGCCAAGCGCACCCATCCTGAGTTGGGTTACTTTGCTAGATCCGCACTGCGAAGCTTGGATGATCTTCGCATTAAACATGGTCGACTTGATGCCCCATTGCCGCTTGGTGAAGATGGTGGCGTTCTTAGGGTTGAACTCAATCACACAAACCCAGAAGTTTTGCCAGCTGGTTTCCGACTAGGTGATAACGACACCAGAATTCTTTCGGTCGCAATGAACCTTTCGGCCGAAGGTTGCAACGTTGTATTAGTTAGTAAAGATCTGCCACTTCGAGTTAAGGCTTCTGCGGTCGGACTTGAAGCCCAGGAGTATCGCGCCGAAACCGTTCCATCAAGCGGTTGGACTGGCATGACCGAACTCACGGTTGATTCCTCCGAGATCGATTCGTTGTACAGCGACGAATTCATAGATCATGAAAGTGCACGCGAGAACCCTTGTCACACCGGAATCGTGCTTTCTAGTGATCGAGGAAGCGCATTAGCTCGGGTTACTCCTGATAAGCGCTTGCGACTTATTCGTGGTGATCGTGAGGCATTTGGTTTGCATGGGCGAAGTGCTGAACAACGAATCGCACTTGATTTGTTGCTTGATCCTGAAATTGGAATCGTTTCACTTGGCGGTCGGGCGGGAACTGGAAAAAGTGCCCTGGCACTTTGCGCCGGTCTTGAAGCCGTCATGGAACGTCAACAACATCGCAAAGTTGTAATTTTCCGTCCCCTTTATGCCGTGGGTGGACAAGAGCTGGGCTACTTACCAGGTAGCGAAAATGAAAAAATGTCACCTTGGGCGCAGGCTGTTTTTGACACATTGTCCGCAGTCACATCTGCAGATGTAATCGATGAAATTTTAGATCGAGGAATGTTAGAGGTGCTGCCGCTTACTCATATTCGCGGCCGATCCTTGCATGACACTTTTGTAATTGTTGATGAGGCGCAATCACTTGAAAGAAATGTTCTACTCACGGTGCTTTCGCGAATTGGCAAAGATAGTCGTGTTGTCCTAACGCATGACGTCGCACAGCGTGACAATTTGCGCGTAGGCAGACATGACGGTGTTGTTGCAGTTGTTGAAAAACTAAAGGGACATCCGTTGTTTGCGCATGTAACTCTGAACCGATCAGAACGTTCACCAATTGCAGCACTAGTAACAGACATGCTTGAAGACTTACCTGCCTAGGAAAAAACAACTTTTTGATAGAATTAAGTGGTTATGGTGAAAAGCATTTTGGCTTCAACCGCACTTGTATTAAGTGCGGCAGTAACTTTTCAATCAAGTATCAGCCCAGCTTCGGCGGCCATCGTCCGTACGGTCTCTGACCAAACGCGAGATTTATCTAAAGCGGAACGTAAGAAGATTTCATTTGAGGCCTGGGTTAACTCACCGATGGCAAAGTATTTGAAGAAAGTTGAATCTAGAAACAACTGCAAGGCAATCGGCGGCAAAGGAAAGTATCAAGGCACCTGGCAAGTTAACGCTGGATTTTGGAAAACTTATGGTGGATTGAAGTACGCACCTAAAGCAAGTCAAGCAACCTGTCTCGAACAAGACCTGGTCGCTTACGAGGGTTGGCTAGCCCGCGGCTGGAGCCCTTGGCCACCAGCCAAAAGATTCAAACTTTAGGCTTTAGCTACTTCGGCTGGCCGATTGGGATATTCAAGGCAATCGGGCGCAATGTCTCGGCAAAGAAATCATTTCCTTTGTCATCAACCACAACGAATGCTGGGAAGTTCTCAACTTCAATCTTCCAAACTGCTTCCATTCCCATCTCAGGGAAATCTAGGACTTCAACTTTCTTAATGTTGTCCTTTGCAAGTCGAGCTGCCGGACCACCAATTGAGCCTAAGTAGAAGCCACCGTTTTCGTTGCACGCTTTAGTAACGGATTCACTTCGGTTACCTTTTGCCAGCATGACAAATGATCCACCGGCTTTTTGAAACCGGTCAACATACGCGTCCATGCGACCTGCCGTAGTTGGACCAAAGGATCCTGATGCGTAGCCTTCTGGAGTTTTTGCTGGCCCCGCGTAATACACCGCGTGATCTTTGAAGTACTGCGGCATTTCTTCGCCGCTTTCGATCATTTCTAAAATCTTTGCATGCGCTAAGTCGCGCGCAACAATCAATGGACCAGTTAGCGAAACTCGAGACTTAACAGGAAGCTTTGACAGCGTTTCGCGAATCTCTGACATTGGACGAGTTAAGTCAATGTTAATGACGTTGTCATCTAGATGTTCGTCGGTGATTTCAGGCAAGAAACGAGCTGGATCAGTTTCGAGCTTTTCAATGTAGGCGCCCGTGGCGTCAATCTTTACTAGCGCTTGTCGATCTGCGGAACAAGATACAGCGATCGCGATCGGGCAGGAAGCGCCGTGACGAGGTAAGCGAATTACTCGAACATCATGGCAGAAATACTTTCCACCAAACTGCGCACCGATGCCAAAGTTCTGGGTGAGTTTGAGGATCTCTGCTTCCATTTCAAGATCTCGGTATCCGTTGCCGTCAGGTCCGCCGCTAATCGGCAGCGAGTCCAAATACTTCGTGCTGGCAAGTTTAGAAACTTTCAGAGCGTATTCAGCACTTGTCCCACCCACGACAATTGCTAGGTGGTACGGCGGACAAGCCGAAGTTCCGATGAGTCGCAATTTCTCATCCATAAACCGCAAGAAACTTTCGTGATTTAAGACTGCCTTAGTTTCTTGATAGAGATAGCTTTTGTTCGCACTGCCACCGCCCTTTGCGATGAAAAGCATTTCGTAAGCATTTTCATGTCCTGGCTTAGTGTCTGAATAGATTTCAATCTGAGCTGGCAAATTATCGCCGGTGTTTTTCTCGTCCCACATGTTCATAGGCGAAAGTTGGGAATAACGAAGATTGAGTTTTTGGTAAGCGTCATAGATGCCACGACTGATCGCAACTTCATCTGGACCCTCAGTCAGAATCTGGGAACCTCTTTTTGCGCTAACAATTGCGGTTCCAGTGTCTTGGCACATCGGCAAAACACCGCCGGCGGCGATATTGGCATTCTTCATTAAATCGATCGCAACGAATCTGTCATTTGGAGATGCGGTTGGGTCGTCAATGATTTTCTTAAGTTGCTCGAGATGGCCGGTTCTCAGGTAGTGCGAAATATCATGGATGGCTTCGTAGGCAACTTTTTCTAACACGCTGTTTTCAATGTTAAGAAATGTCCGATCACCGACCGTGGTAGTGGTTATTCCTTCAGTAGTAATCAACCGGTACTCAGGGTCATTTTGCGCCAACGGCAGAATTTCGGTGTAGTTAAACGAGCTCATATGGTTAGCCTAATCCGTTTTTGGAATTGCATTCGTTGGGACCGTGCCAGAGCGGACTTGGGATAAAGCGGGCAAACTAGAGGTATGGCTAACAAAAAACCAAGAGGGCGTGAGACCGCTTGGGACATGGTGTTGTCTATGAGTGCGGTTATCGCAACAGTTGGCGTAATTATGTTGCTGGCGTGGCGACCCCAAGAAGAAGTCAAGCAACGTGTTGATTATGAAGCTGCAGTCGCGAGTGCCGTTATTGCACAGACCTGGCCAATTTCGATTCCGAAAACAGTGCCGACTGGTTATGAGGCTTCAAGTGCTCGACTCGAGCCTGAGTCTTATGGCGATTCAGGTGACATCCGTTGGATTTTAGGATTCCAAACGAGCGCTGACGAATATGTCTCACTGTGGCAAAGCGATGGCCCAGTTGGCCCAGTAGTTTCAGCAGCGACGAATAGTGCTGTGTGCGAAGCCTCAGAAATGATAAATGGTTCTACTTGGCAAAAGTGTGAAATTGAAAAACCACTTACCCGGGCATTTGTAAAAACCGAAGGCGATGTGACATCAATCGTTTCTGGTACCGCGCAATGGGACGAACTTTTGCGGTTTGCCGAATCATTAGTGCTCGCAAAACCATAGAATCTTGATATGGCTAAAGATCAATCTTCGGAACTATCTTACGAAGCAGCAAAGTCTCAGTTGGACGAAATCGTTACTCGACTTGAAGACAAAGACCTTCCACTAGATGACATGGTGACATTGTGGGAGCAAGGCGAAAAACTTGCAGCGATCTGCGAAGAACGTCTTGCCGGAGCTAAAGCTCGCCTAGAAGCCTTGCGGCCAAGCCAAACCGAACAGGATTAGTTTTCGGTAACGCGCGTTACCAAATCACCATCGGCAAACTTGATTTGAAGTTCATCGCCAGGATTAACGCTGGTAATACTTGTAATTATTTGATGATTTGAATCACGAACAATTGAAAAGCCTCGTTCTAAAGTTCCTTGTGGAGACAATGCCCGCAATGTAGCTCTTGAACCATTCAAGTGAGCGCTTTCTAGGGCAATGAAATTTTTTACCTTCACGTGCATTGCATTACGCAGGCCAGTGTTTTCGGTAAGGCGTTGTGAAATCAAAGTTGCCGGTGAAGCAAGTGCGGGGCGATTTCGAGTCAACGCTAACTGTTGCTCCAAGCGGGTAATTCCAGTTAAGACAAGAGTTTGTAGTCTGGCACGAGAATTTCTGAGATCAGAGATTTCTTGCAGTACGTCAGGAACAATTTTGCGAGCTGCATCAGTTGGCGTTGAAGCTCGGTAATCCGCAACGTAGTCAATCAGTGGCCGATCTTCTTCGTGACCAATTGCAGCAACAACTGGGGTATCGATTCCGGCAACAACGCGAATCAAAGATTCATCGCTAAACGGCAGCAGATCTTCAAATGCGCCACCACCACGGGCGACGACAATTACATCGATGTCAGCTATGGCATCGAGTTCGGTTAATGCAGCGCTAACTTGGCGAACGCAGTTGACGCCTTGGACTGCAACTTCTCGTACTTCAAACTGAACATCCGGCCAGCGACGCTTTGCATTTTCAATTACGTCGTGCATCGCGTCACTTGCTTGACCGCAAATTAGACCAATCCGACGTGGCAAGAAAGGTAGAGGCTTTTTTCGGTCTTCATTGAATAAACCCTCGGCTGCGAGTAGATTTCGCAAGGCTTCAAGTCGAGCCATAAGTTCGCCGATACCCACCGCGCGCATTTGCAAAACTTTGAACTGTAGCGATCCGCGTTTGGCCCACCAATCGGCTTTAACCTGAACAAGGACACGACTACCTTGTTCAACAGTTGTTGCTAGAGAATCCATGACGCCTGAAGCCATATAGAGCGACAGTGAAACATCGCGATCGGTATCGCGCAGCGATAAATAAGTCAGACCTTTTCTCGGGTTCACTTCGGCAAGTTGCCCTTCGACCCAAATGGTTCCCAGACGGCCGATGTATTCGCCAATCATCGTGCTTACCGAATGAACAGCCAATGGGGACTCTGGTTCGAGCCCGGCCTTTGCTGAATCCATCTGGTCCATGGATCTATTGTGCCTAATGTCAGAAAGCGCAAAGGGTAGGCGCGGGCTTACGATAGGAGTGTGAGTGAAACTAAGAAACGAGTCCTACTAGCAAAGCCACGTGGCTACTGTGCTGGTGTTGATCGAGCCGTTGTGACTGTGGAAAAGGCCTTGGCCGTTCATGGCGCACCAATTTATGTTCGTAAAGAGATTGTTCACAATAAATATGTAGTTACTGAACTCGAAGCTATGGGTGCAATTTTCGTAGACGAGACTGATGAAGTTCCTGAAGGTGCCACTGTTGTATTTAGCGCACACGGAGTTTCCCCAGCCGTTCATGATGAAGCAGCACAGCGCAATCTAAAAACAATTGACGCAACGTGCCCGTTGGTAACTAAAGTTCACTCCGAAGCTCGCCGCTTTGCATCTGATGATTATCAAATCCTCTTCATTGGACACGAAGGTCATGAAGAAGTCGAAGGCACAATGGGCGAGGCTCCAGCAAACATGACTTTGGTTGATGGACCGGCGCATGTTCAAGAAATTGAGATTGATCCCAATCGACCTGTTGCCTGGCTTTCCCAAACCACACTTTCAGTAGATGAAACTCTCGAGACAGTAGATCTTCTGCGCACTAAGTTCCCAAACTTGATTGATCCACCGAGTGATGACATTTGTTACGCGACTCAGAATCGTCAAAAAGCCGTTAAAGAAATTTCACAGGCTTGCGATGTAATGCTTGTTGTTGGATCAGCAAATTCCTCAAACACGGTTCGTTTAGTTGACGTAGCGCTTGAAGCAGGAGCTGGAGCCGCTTATCGTGTCGATTTTGCAGCTGAAATCGATGAGGCTTGGTTGACCGATGCGCAAACAGTTGGATTAACCAGCGGTGCATCAGTCCCAGAAATTTTGGTTAATGGTGTTTTGGCATGGCTAGCTGAACGTGGCTATGCCGAAGTCGAAGAAGTAGAAACCATTGAAGAGCACTTGATTTTTGCGTTACCACCAGAGTTGCGCCGCGACATCAAGGCCGCCGGCCGCGCCTAATTAGTGCGACAGCAGCACTTAATGCAGTAGCGCTCAAGATCCACCAAGCATGCATTGCCAAACCGTATGCAAGGTGAAGAACTTGCTCTCGCAAAAACGATCCGCCGCGCATTGGGGCGAACTGTCCCGTAGTCAAAATCGCCAGCGTCCAAGCAATTGGCACGACCCATATCCCAGCTTGATAATCCGACTTTCTAACTTTTAATGCAGCGATCAAGCCAACTACCACGATGCCAACATTTGAAATAATTCCGATTTTCCCGCTAGACCAAATGTCCACCGCCACCACAATCATCATGGAAACGCTAGTTAGAACGATTACTCCTGGATAGGTCAATCCTTTCAGGGATGGAGCACTTTCCGAAGGCTCCGTAATTGTGTTTGCCATGGATTAAACGTATCGGGTCTAGGGGGAGTCTGAAAGAAGGTGCATATACGGCTACGCTTATGTGCCGTGGCCCTAACTATCGGAATCGTCGGATTACCCAACGTCGGAAAGTCGACTTTGTTTAACGCACTAACGAAAAACAATGTCCTCGCGGCAAATTACCCATTTGCCACAATTGAGCCAAATACTGGCGTAGTTGAAGTACCAGATTCTCGCCTTCCAGTGCTAGCCGGAATCTTTAACTCAGAACGAATCTTGCCGGCAACCGTGACATTCGTAGACATTGCGGGAATTGTGCGCGGTGCAAGCGAAGGTGAAGGACTGGGAAATAAGTTCTTGGCCAACATTCGGGAGTCCGAAGCTATTTGCCAGGTAATTCGAGCATTTAAAGATCCTGATGTGGTTCACGTTGATGGTGCGATTTCACCAAAAGATGACATTGAAACTATCAACACCGAATTGATTTTGGCTGATATGCAAACTCTTGAAAAAGCTATGCCGAGATTGTTAAAAGAATCCCGACTTGATAAGTCAAAAGCGGAGTCATTAGCAACCGCAGAAAAGGCAGTTGAAATTCTCAACTCAGGAAAAACGATTTTCGAATCTGGTCTTGACTACGAACCGATCAGGGAACTGTTCTTGCTAACTGCGAAACCATTCCTATATGTATTCAATCTTGATGAAGATGAATTGACAGACGAGGCACTGAAAAAAGAGTTAAGCGCGTTAGTCGCTCCGGTTGAGGCGGTGTTCATGAATGCGAAGCTGGAGGCTGAGCTTGGTGAACTTCCTGAAGACGAGGCCCTGGAGCTTTTACAGTCAGTTGGTCAACAAGAAAGCGGAATTGCGATTCTGTCACGTGTTGGATTCAAAACCTTGGGACTACAAACATATTTGACTGCTGGCCCTAAGGAATCGCGAGCCTGGACAATTCCAGTTGGGGCAACTGCGCCAGAAGCTGCTGGTGTGATTCATACCGATTTCCAAAAAGGATTTATCAAAGCTGAGATCGTTGCCTTCGAAGACTTAGTGTCTGCGGGATCTGTTGCTGAGGCGAAAGCTAAAGGCAAAGTCCGCATGGAAGGCAAAGAGTATGTGATGGTTGATGGGGATGTCGTTGAATTCAGGTTCAACGTTTAGTTGAACCTGAATTCAACAATAAACAGAGTTGAATTAAATTAGGTGTCAACGTTTAGTTGAACCTGAATTCAACAATAAACAGAGTTGAATTAAATTAGGTGTCAACGTCTAGTTAGTTACAGGGAATGAAGATGGCTGAATTTCTATACTCAGTTGAACGTGAGTATCCAGTTTCGATAAAAACGATGTGGCAGGCCTGGACAAGCTCTGATGCTTTGCAAAGCTGGTATCACCCAGTTGACTTGAAGTGCCTTCCTAACAGTGTTGAAAACGAATCAGTAGTTGGTGGCATCTGGTCAGTATCGGTTGACGTTCCCGAACATAACTTCGTTGCATATTTTTATGGCCGTTATACCAAGGTGATTGAAAACGAATTAATGCATCACACCATGTGTTACACACAGTCCAAGTCTGAGTGGGAAGCCCGAGATATGTCAGCGCCACATCATGATGTGGTTTTGGAATTTGAAGATCGCGCCGATAAATCATGGGTGAAATTCAGTCAGTTTGGCGAAATGCCTGCTGAACAAATTGAGTTGACCAAAGCTGGAATGGAAAGCTATTTCGATTCACTTGCGAATTATTTGTCAGGTGACGATAAAACGCCTTGATTCTTCCCAAAGGTCTTTACCGCGCCATGGGATTCCACTAACGAAGCCTGATTTGCGTGGTCCATACTGCAACAAATCTCAACTAGAATAAGGACAGTGACCCAATCTGCTGTCCGCAACGACCTTCGAAATGTTGCCATTATTGCCCACGTTGACCATGGAAAAACCACACTTGTAGATGCCATGCTCTGGCAATCCGGTGCTTTCCGCGCAAACCAAGATGTAAATGACCGTGTCATGGATTCGATGGACCTTGAGCGGGAAAAGGGAATTACCATCCTGGCCAAGAACACTGCGGTGCGATACGTAGGACCAGCTGCCCCAGAAGGTGGTGTCACACTCAACATCATTGATACCCCAGGCCACGCTGACTTTGGTGGCGAAGTTGAACGCGGACTAGAAATGGTCGATGGCGTAGTCCTACTTGTAGATGCAAGTGAAGGTCCACTGCCACAAACTCGTTTCGTACTTCGCAAGGCACTTCAGAAGCGACTTCCAGTAATTCTCTTGATCAACAAAGTCGATCGCCCAGATGCGCGCATCGCTGAAGTTGTCGATGAGACTTACGAATTATTCTTCGACCTAGATGCTGACGAAGAACAGATTCAATTCCCAATTGTTTACGCTTCCGCAAAAGCTGGCCGCGCTTCATTAACCCGTCCGGTTGATGGCGGCATGCCTGACGAAGAAAACCTAGAACCTTTGTTTGCCACTTTGATTGGAAGCATTCCCGCTCCAACATATGATCCGGAAGCACCACTACAGGCACACGTAACCAACCTTGACTCATCGCCTTACTTGGGCCGCTTGGCACTTTGCCGCGTAATCAACGGAAACATCAACAAGGGCCAACAGGTTGCTTGGATGAAGTCCGATGGCACAACCGAGCGCGGAAAAATTGTCGAACTTTTGATGACTGAAGCACTTGATCGCGTACCTGTTGATTCAGCCGGGCCAGGTGACATCATTGCGGTCTCAGGTTTTGAAACGATTACAATTGGCGAAACTTTAGCCGATCCAGAAAATCCGGTTGCGCTGCCACTTTTCGTGATTGATGAGCCATCAATTTCGATGACTATTGGAATTAACAGCTCACCACTTGCTGGTGAGACTGGAAGCAAGGTAACTGCGCGTTTGCTTAAGACCCGCTTAGAAGCCGAACTTGTAGGTAACGTTTCAATCCGCGTTCTCGAAACTGAGCGCCCTGATACCTGGGAAGTCCAGGGTCGAGGCGAACTTCAGCTTGCCGTTCTGGTTGAACTAATGCGTCGCGAGAAATTTGAAATGACTGTTGGTAAACCACAGGTTGTAACCAAGGAAATTGGCGGCAAAGTTCATGAGCCAATGGAGCGTCTGACGATCGATGTGCCAGAGGATTACGTTGGCGTTGTGACCCAGTTACTTGGTTTGCGCAAAGGCCGACTTGAACAAATGGTCAATCACGGAACTGGCTGGGTTCGCATGGAATACGTTGTTCCAGCTCGTGGCCTAATTGGTTTCAGAACCGAATTCCTAACCGAAACTCGCGGAACTGGTCTAATGCACCACATTTTCGAGAAGTATGAACCATGGTTTGGTGAATTACGCACTCGTCCATCTGGCTCTCTGGTATCCGATCGACGTGGTGCTGTTACTTCATATGCTTGCTTTGGGTTACAAGAGCGTGGCACGCTATTTGTTTCTCCAACGACCGAAGTTTATGAAGGCATGATTGTGGGCGAAAATGCTCGCTCTGAGGACATGGATGTAAACGTAGTTCGCGAAAAAAAGCTTACAAACGTGCGTTCCGCAACCGGTGATGAACTTGAGCGACTTATTCCAGCAAAGCAATTAAGTCTTGAACAAGCGTTGGAATTCTGTCGAGAAGATGAGTGCGTGGAGGTTACTCCTACTGCAGTTCGAATTCGCAAAGTTCACTTGGCAAAGGTTGATCGCGATCGCAATCGTACGAAAGCGCGCAATAACTAGGGACGCAAAATGAAGTTGAACCCGTGGGCGAAAGTCGGGACGCTAGCTGTTGTTGTAATGGCCAGTGTCGCGCTTCTGGGCGGGTCAATAATCGTTCGAAATTCTCCTGGCAACTTCAATGCGGGTCTAACGAGACCCGTAGGCGATGGCGATACTCCAGGCGGGTTACTGCGTCTTGGGTCATCGCTTCCGTGTGACTCACTCGATCCAGCCAAAACCTTTGACTCATGGTGCGCTGTCGTGCACCGAACATTCACCAGAAACGTAATGTCATTCGCTGGCAAACCTGGAGACCAAGGTCTGGTTGTGGCACCGGACTTAGCAGCCGGATTACCCGTCACTAACGCGGAAAAGACTTCTTGGACTTTCACTCTTAGATCTGATGTATTCTGGAGTGATGGCACGGCAGTTACTGCAGCCGATGTTAAGTATTCAGTGCAACGGTTATACGACGATTCACTTCAAAGCCCAGTTTCACTTGATGCCTTGTGCTTACTTAGCACCTGTAATTCAGGAAAGCCTGATTACCTTGGACCATACGTAACACCAAATGAAGATTTACCGTCAATAGTTACCCCGGACGACCGTACGATTACATTCAACTTATCCAGAACCTTTTACGAATTTCCTAGACTACTTGCCACACCGCAGTTTGCACCAATTCAAAAGTCACGCGATATCTCGTTAATTCAAGCTGGGTCAACTTACGCTTCAAACCCAGCATCAAATGGACCATTTGTCTTGACCATAGATCAGGCTGAATTGCAGTACTCGTTTACTAAGAATCAAATGTGGACACAAGCTTCAGACGGCATTCGGATTCCAAAAGTAGATGCCATGTCTTGGAAAGTTTTTCCAAATGCGGATTCAACTGACCAGGCACTTCTCGCTGGTGAAATCGACGTGAAGCTAAATTATGGGCTTGCCCAGACTGCGCGTGATGCAACTTTGGCTGAAAGAAGTAAGCGCGCACTAATTGATAATCCAGAAATGAGTTTCGTTAACTTCTTAGTTGTCAGTCCAACTGTGGCACCGCTTGATCGCGCTCCATGTCGGGATGCAATCTTCTATGCATTGGACAAAGCGGATTTACAAAACGTCCGTGGTGGCAGCGCCTCAGCGGCAATCGCGCACTCACTGAGTTCACCAACGATTCTTGGATACGAAAGTTCCTACAATCCATATCCAAGCGGCAGCGATGAGAGTGGAAACATTCGGCGTGCGAAGCAAAGTTTGGCGCAATGTGGTTATCCCGATGGCTTCCAGGTAAACATGGCCTATGTTGAAATTGGAATCGGAAGGGATATCTTTCTTTCAGTTCAGAAAAGTTTGGCACGAATTGGAATTGTGGTAGATCCAATCGAGTATGCAAACTTCGCTGAGTACTTCACGACCGGATTGGGTTCTCCGGAAAACATGAGCACTCAGGAAATCGGATTGGCATCCACTGGGTGGGGCCCAGATTTTTCATCTTCATATTCGTTTTGGAGCCCCCTAGCTGACGGTAGAAAAATCAAGCCCTCATCGAATTTGAATTTTGCCGAACTTAACCTAGACGAACTCAACTTGCTCCTGGATTCGTTAGAAGTAGCAGAGACTCCGGCAGAAACCGCTCGCATCAGTCGTGAAATTGAGCTACTAGTTATGAGCGAATCCGTTTATTTGCCGTACGCAGTGGATCGCATCGTTTTATATCGTCCTAAAGCCTTAACGGACGTCTACGTACAAATCGCCCTTGGCAATCAATATGACCTAGTGAACATCGGAAAACAGGAAAATTCTCAATAAAATAGCGGATTTTTCCAGGTAAGACTTCTCACATAATTCCAATTTCGGTATCGGCGCCAGGCAGTATCCAAATAGACTTCGAAAGTTAAGACTGGGTAAACCAGCGGAAAGGCGACCCCTGAATGTCAATTGCCAAAGCCACTAAAAATGATGTCGTAGTGGGTCGTACCCTACGACAGCTGGCTTGGGCCCGACTCCGCAAAGATCGCGTGGCAATGTCCAGCATGTTTGTCCTCGGGCTGATTGTGCTTATTGCAATCTTTGGTCCGCTGATTTCCAAGTGGCTTGGCGTTAATCCCTACGATTTCAATACCGATTTATTGAGCGATGCGGGCAGCTTGCCGCTGGGTCCATTTGGCGGAGTTTCACGAGATCACCCCCTTGGTGTTGAACCACTAACTGGCCGAGATATTCTGGCGCGTCTTCTTTACGGCTCAAGAATTTCATTGTTCATTGCGCTGTCGGCAACCTTCGTTACCGTGTTCGTTGGAACAGTCGTGGGAATCATTGCGGGCTATTCACGGGGCAGAACAGACATTGTGCTGAGCCGATTCATGGATATAACTTTGGCGTTCCCGCTTCTGCTGGTAATCATCGCAATGACTCCCGTCATTGAACAACGACTTCAATCCTTAGGACTACCTGCAGGAAATCCATCACGAATCACGACATTGATTTTGGTACTGAGTGTTTTTGGTTGGCCTTATTTAGCCCGCCTGATCAGAGGACAAGTTCTTTCACTTCGTGAACGAGAGTTCGTTGAAGCTGCGGTATCAATTGGATCAAGCAAGCGAAGAATTCTATTCCGGGAGTTGCTACCTAACCTTTGGGCTCCAATCTTGGTTTACGCAACTATCGCAATGCCAGCATTGATTGGCGCCGAAGCTGCACTTGCGTACCTTGGCATCTCGGTCGTCCCACCTACACCAACCTGGGGATCGATGCTTGAGGAATCCGTTGGATATTTCACAGTCGATCCGTTTTATTTCTTTGTACCACTGTCCATGTTGTTAGCAGCTGTTCTGTCTTTCAATTTACTTGGCGATGCCTTGCGCGACGCACTCGATCCAAAGGCAGATCGAAACTAGATTTTTCAGTTTCTCGAGAACTGAAAAAAATCACTTCCTCAACCGGGGGAGTGAATAAAGTGATTCATCCGAATCACGACCTAAAGAAGCGGTGAACCCGCTTCTCAATGGAGGAAATATGAAGAAGTCGACAGGCATCCGCTTCGGCGTTGGTGCAGCGTCGCTTGCTCTTTTGCTAACCGCTTGCGGTGGCGGAAGTGACACAGCGAATGGTGGTGGAACAAAAGGCGGAACTCTCTACATCCTGACGGAGGCAGAGCAGATCCTGCACTTGGATCCACAACGTAACTACACGGGTGAAGACCTAGCCTTTGCTAGCGCCTACCTAAACCGCACACTTACTCAGTACGCACTGAGCAAGGACAACAATGAAGCCAGCCAGCTAGTTGCAGATGCAGCTACCGATACTGGCACCACACCTGATGGTGGCCTAACTTGGGAATTCACTCTTAAGGACGGCATGAAGTGGGAAGACGGCAAGGATGTAACTTGTGAAGACTTCAAGTACGGCATCTCACGCACTTTCGCCACAGATGTAATTACTGATGGCCCAGCATATGCAATGACAATGCTAAATGTCACTGATTACAAGGGACCATATGTTGATGATCCTGCGGGTCAGGCTTCATACGACGCAGCTGTAGTTTGTGAAGGCAACAAGATTACTTTCAATCTTGCAAAGCCAGCATCAGACTTTAACTACGCCGTTACTCTAAGTGCGTTTGCCGCAGTTCGCGAAGATGCTGACACCGGTGAAACATACGACGACAACGTATTGTCAAACGGCCCATACAAGATCGAGTCCTACGTAAAGAAGGACAAGCTGGTATTGGTTCGTAATGAGAATTGGGATCCAGCAACCGATACTTTCCGTGGCGCCTACCCAGATCGCATCGAGTATGTATTCTCACAACCGGCTGCAGTTATCACTGAGCGTTTGATGGCTGATTCTGGCGATGACCAGATGGCAATTTCTCCAGATAGCGTCGATTCGGCCAAGCTCGCTGTTGTATTCAGTGATGCAAAGTATGAAAAGCGTCGTTACGACGAACTAGATCCATATGTTCGTTACTACGCAATCAACACCAAGAAGGTTCCAAACGTAAAGCATCGTCAGGCAATCCTTGCCGCTGTAAACCGTGACGAACTTCGCACAATTGCTGGTGGCGAGTACGCCGGTGACTACGCAGATGGTGTTGTAAAGCCAAACATTGGTGCTGATTATGCACCGACTGGCTTGTGGGATGGCCTGCTAGGTGAGGCAATTCCAGCTGAAGGTAATCCAGAGTTTGCAAAGAAATTGATTGCAGAGTCCGGTGAGGCATTCCCTCAGCCATTCGTAATTGATTATGCGCAAAGTGAAACCAATGACAAGGCAGCAGCCTCATTAGTTGCTTCACTTGCAAAGGGTGGCATTGTGGCGACTCTTAATCCACTAGAAGCTGGTGCCTACTATGGCGTAGTACTTGATCCTGCTAAGCAGGGCTCAATGTCTGCATCGGGTTGGGCTCCAGACTGGTCAAATGCATCAACAGTTATTCCAGAACTGTTTGCTGCAAATGGTGGATTCAACCTTTCGCAGTGGGATGATGCAGCTTTCTTAGCTGAATCAGATGCTGCAAAGGTCATCACCGATCGCGCTGAACAAGCCACGGCATGGCAGGCACTAAGCAAGAAGTCAATGGAATTGGCACTTGCTTTACCTACCCGCTTTGGTAAGGAACAGCGCATCCATGGCTCAAAGGTCAATGGTGCCTACATTTGGGGACCATACGGCTCATGGCCATACGCATCACTATCAGTTAACTAGTTTCTTCTAGTAACTATCGTTGGCGGCTGTGAGCGAACTTAGGTTCGCTCACAGCTCGCTTTCGAAAATTTAAACCAGAGCGAGAAAGGTTAATGATGTTCCCGTACATAGTGCGAAGAGTCTTCGTCATGATTTTGATGCTGACAATTTTGAGCGTCATCACCTTTATCTTGTTCAATGCGGTGCCTACCGACCCAGCGAAGTTAACGTGTGGCAAAACATGTACGCCGGAAATTGTGGCTGCAAATCGAATCAGACTCGGTCTGGATCAGCCGCTAATTGTTCAATACGTTGAGTGGATAAAAGGCATATTCGTAGGCCGAACCTATGGCACTGGCTCAGCCACATTTGAGTGTTCTGCGCCATGCTTGGGATACTCATTCCGTAACGGCGAAGAAGTAACAACATTGATTGTTAACGCCCTACCTGTGACTATGTACTTGGCTGTTGGTGCGTTCCTGCTGTGGATGCTCGTTGGTATTTCGATGGGCATTGCTGCGGCAAAGAATCATGGTAAATGGCAAGACCGAACCATCATGAGTGTTTCCTTGATTGGATATTCACTACCGGTATTTTTTGTTGGACTTTTGCTTCTAATCTTTGCAATTGTTCGATGGAACTTGTTGCCGTATCCAAACTACGAATCACCATTTGATGATCCAGTTGCATTTTTCCAAACCATGCTTTTGCCATGGGTGACACTGGCAATTCTTTACGCCGCTTATTACGCAAGGCTCACTCGTTCGCAAATGCTGGAAACTATGGGCGAGGATTTCATCCGTACCGCCCGAGCCAAAGGACTTTCGGAGCGAGTGGTATTCCGCAAGCATGCATTCCGTGCCGGCCTAACACCAATTGTCACTTCAGCTGGACTCGATCTAGCCGGATTACTGGGCGGCGCAGTTATCACCGAGTACATTTTCAGTTTGCCAGGACTTGGCCGATTGGCGATTGGCGCCGTTACTGATTATGACCTCCCTACGATTACCGCAACGGTCTTAGTAGCTGCAGTTTTTGTGATCGTTGCCAATCTTGTTGTTGACATTCTTTATGCGGCAATAGATCCACGGGTGAGACTGTCATGACAAAAGTGGAAAATGTGATTCTGGAAGTAAAGAATCTGAATGTTGAGTTCACAACGGATGACGGAATCGTGCATGCGGTTAACAACGTTTCTTACAAGGTCGAACGCGGTAAGACTCTGGCAATCGTAGGCGAATCTGGCTCCGGCAAAAGTGTTTCGAGCCTGGCAGTAATGGGATTACTTTCTGCGAGTAACTCAAAAATCTCCGGTGAAGTTTTCTTCAATGGCAATGAGTTGGTGGGCGCAGATCCCGAAGTTATCCGCAAACTTCGTGGTGACGAAATGGCAATGATCTTCCAAGATCCACTAAGTGCTTTGCATCCGTACTACACAATTGGCGACCAGTTAATTGAAGCCGTCCTAGTACACCAAAATGTAAAGAATTCTGAGGCTCGTAGTCGCGCTGCGGAAATGTTAACCAAAGTTGGAATACCGTCCGTGGAGCAACGGATGGATGAATACCCACATCAACTTTCGGGCGGCATGCGCCAGCGCGTCATGATTGCGATGGCCTTGATCAATGGACCTGAGTTGTTGATCGCAGACGAGCCAACGACGGCTCTTGACGTGACAGTTCAAGCCCAGATCTTAGATTTACTTCGGGAGCTGCAAAAAGAATTCGGCACAGCGATTGTGCTAATCACACATGACCTAGGCGTTGTTGCTGACTTAGCAGATGAAGTACTTGTGATGTACGGCGGTAGTGCGGTCGAACATGCTCCCGTTCGTGAAATTTTTTACTCACCACAAATGCCATACACTTGGGGACTGCTTGCATCTATCCCACAAATATCGGCAAAGAAAACACAGTTGGATCCGATTCCGGGATCGCCTCCATCAGCACTTAACATGCCTGCGGGATGCGTATTCGCTCCGCGATGCGCCTTTAAAGAGCGAGTTGCAGACAACCTTTGTGCTGATAAGTTCCCAGACTTACTTGCTGTTTCAAAAGATCATGAGGCACGTTGCCATCTCAGCGAAGATCAGCGAACAGCAATTCGCACTGAACGCAAGATTGGCAGGGTTTAAGTCATGACGGAGCCAATTCTTAAGGTCAAAGACCTTCAAAAGCTTTTCCCGATTCAAAGCGGTGGGCTATTCAATCGCGTAATTGGAAATGTGCGGGCTGTCGATGGGCTGAATCTTGAAGTTTTGCCTGGTGAAACTCTTGGCCTGGTTGGCGAGAGTGGTTGTGGCAAGTCAACTGCTGGCCGCGCCATCCTGAGATTAATTGAACCAACTGCTGGAAGCATCGAATTTGATGGCCAAGATATTACAAATCTGAAAAAGCAGGACTTAGTTCCGCTGCGACGTGAAATGCAAATGATTTTTCAGGATCCGTTTTCTTCACTGAATCCCCGGCACACCATCGGCGATATTATCGGCGCACCGTTTAGAGTTCAGGGCGTTAAGCCTGAAGGCGGAATCATGAAAGCGGTTCAGGGCCTGATGGATCGGGTTGGATTAAATCCAGAACACTTCAATCGTTATCCAAACGAGTTTTCTGGGGGTCAGCGACAAAGGATTGGAATCGCACGGGCGATTGCACTTAAGCCAAAGTTGATCGTTTGTGATGAACCGGTTTCAGCTCTAGACGTTTCGATTCAAGCGCAGGTGCTAAATCTCTTGGATGACATTCAGCAAGAGTTTGGCTTGGCGTATATCTTTATCGCACACGACTTATCAGTAGTTCGTCATATTTCTGATCGAGTTGCCGTTATGTATCTCGGCAAAATCATGGAGCAAGCGCCTCAAGAAGTTTTGTACCAGGCACCATTGCATCCGTATACCCACGCTTTACTTTCAGCTGTGCCAATTGCAGATCCAGATCTAGAGCGTTCCCGTGAGCGAATCATTTTGTCGGGCGATTTACCAAGTCCAAGCAACCCACCAAGTGGATGTGTGTTTAGAACCAGATGCTTTAAAGCGCAGGCACGTTGCGAGTCTGAAGTCCCTGAATTGCGCGAGCTGGCAACAGGCCACAAAGTAGCGTGCCATTTCCCAATGGATTTAACAATCGTGCCTACAGCGTCAGGCAATGACTTTATTAATTAAGTACCGAATCACTAACTTGCTGTTATTCGACTCCGAGTTGTTCCTTTAAGTACTCAACTGTAAGCAACATCAAGTTTTCCGAGATGATTTCTTGTGGAGTCATGTGAGTCACACCCGAAAGTGGCAGAACTGTGTGCGCCTTTTTGTTTGCTAATAGCGCTCCGCTTAGCGAAAGTGAATGGGCAGCAACAACATTGTCATCTGCTAGGCCATGAACGAGCATTAGCGGTCGTTCCAATTGACTAGCCATAGGCATTAATGAGTGGTCTTCGTAAATCTCTGGGAACTTCTCAGGATGCCCAAGATAGCGCTCGGTATAAGCAGTGTCATACCAAAGCCATTCAGTGACCGGGGCACCTGCAACCGCAGCATGGAAAACATCTGGCCGTTTCATAACCGCGAGTGCGGATAGGTAGCCACCGAATGACCAGCCGGTAATACCTACTCGAGTCTGATCAACATCATCTGGGAAATGCTTTGCAACATCAGCAATGGCTTGCACTTGGTCTTCGATTACTGGAGTCACAAAGTCTTGGTAAATTGCGTGATCCCAAGCCGGCCCACGGCCACCAGTTCCACGATTGTCGGCAACAATTACCACAAATCCTTGATCAGCAAACCACTGATCAATTGCAAAGCTAAGTGAACCCTTGAGAACTTGTGGTCCATGCGGTCCACCGTAAGGTCGCATCATTACCGGGAGTTTTCTGCTGCCATAAACATGGTCTCGAGGGAACAAGACTGCCGTATTAACTGCGCAAGCTCCGGTTTGCAGGAAGTGCGCCTGAGAAGTGAAATTAGGCGATTCGGCTAAAGAATCAAAGTAGTGCTCAGTCTTTACGCCACGGCGGAGTTGATAACTCCGAGTGTGAGTGTCGAGTCGAGATTCCACCACGATCTGCAGGTCTGCAGATGTGCCGGTTGCAGATGCCATTCCACCTTGAGAAATCTCGGTAATCGATCCGTCAAAGCCAATCCGAAGTAAATCCCGCGACAGCGCATCTTGAGTAGCAACTACATCCACATAGTCATCTTTGATATCAACAATCGACATCACTTGGAGGCCGGCAGGTGTGACTGCCTTTCCGGCAATTTGAAGTTCTCGAGTGTCCGTATTTCGATTGTCGATTACAGAAAGAATCTGATCTTTATGCCATCGCGGTTGGCCTGAAATTACTTCCACAAACTCGTGATCCGTGACTTCGTGAACGTTCACCAAGCCCGATGAAGTTGCCGAGTAAGTAACAAATTGCTGTTGGGCGCGATCAGCCACGGTAATGAGTGCATCGCAATCCTTTTGCCACGAGACCGAAATCAAGTATTCGAATGAATCGTGATCCCAGCGAATCGATTCGCGCTCACCAGTGATGGAAATCTTTTCCAGTCCAACAATTGCATTTTTAGTGCCAGCTGCCGGGTAGCGAATTTCCTGGGGAGCTTTTGCAGGAGTTGCAGGATCTGATATCCACCAAGTTTGCACCTGGGTATCGTTCACGGATTCAACAATCAAACTGTCGCTTATTGGGGACCACCAAAAACCGTGCATCCGGCCAAACTCTTCGGCAGCAATAAAGTCCGCCAAACCCCAAGCTACATTTTCTGAATCTTCATTAGTTAGATTTTTCGGCTCACCACCTGTGAAGTTAGTGATCAATAGATCTTTGCCGTTGGACCAAGCGACGAGGTTTCCGTCAGGAGAGAGCCTTGGATCAATTACGGATCCTTGCACATTTAGGTTTTTCAAACTTGAGTCTGAAGTATCGCCGACAAAAAGTTGTCCTGATAGTGCGAATGCAACCTTAGTGCCGGAATTATCTGTTGAGTAGCTGGTAATACCAGAGGTGGTTTCGCGCATACGTTCCCGACGAGCCCGTTCAGCGGCTGGTACCTCGGCATCGTCAGCCAACAAGACTCTAGGATCGGCAAACTTTGTTTCAATCTTGTTTGCTACGTCGTAAATCCAAAGCGAGTTAACCGAATCACGACCGCTATCACTTCGTAAAAATAAAACTTTTTCACCTGATTCGCAGATGTGAAAACTGCGTGGTGCGCCTAGCTGAAAATTGCGAGTAGCGGCGCTTTGGCGTGGAAATGATTCGGTCACCCCTTGATCCTGCCACGTTTAACTCTCGAGTGTCTCGTACAGTTGGTACATGACATCTCGCACTATCGGCTTGCCAAATCAACGATTGTTATTGGTTCATGCGCATCCAGACGATGAAACCATCGGTTGCGGAGCAACTATGGCCAAGTACGTAGCGGCGGGAGCACAAGTAACTTTAGTGACCTGCACGCTTGGTGAAGAAGGCGAAATCTTGACGCCAGAACTGGCTCATTTGGCAGCGGATCAATCTGATGAATTAGGTAAACATCGAATCACTGAGTTGGCTGCGGCGATGACGGAACTTGGCGTAACGGACTGGCGGTTGTTGGGTGGACCACACTCCTATCGAGATAGCGGAATGGTGGGCACGCCACCAAACGATCGAGCAGATAACTTCTGGCGAGCAGATTTACTGGATGCAGCAAAGCATCTTGTGAAAGTTATTCGCGAGACATGTCCCCAAGTACTGGTTACCTACGATGATTTTGGTGGCTACGGTCATCCCGACCATATTCAGGCGCATCGAGTAGCAACTTATGCCCGTGATTTAGCAGCGGTTCCAAGTTTTGCTCCTGACCTTGGTGAACCTTGGTTAATCGAAAAGGTTTATTGGACGGCCTTTCCAGTTAGCGTGATGCGGGCTGGAATTGAAATGCTCAAAGCCGCTGGCGAAGACACTGGATTTGCTGCACAAGATCCAGATGACATTCCATTTGCTTGCCCAGACGAATTTGTAACAACTGCGATCGACGGTGGAGATTTTGTTGAGCAAAAGATGCGAGCCTTGCGAGCTCATGCAACTCAAATCAGTACTGAAGATGGATTTTTTGCGTTATCAAACAATCTGGGCGCGCAAGTAATGGCAACTGAGTACTACCGATTGGTAGCGGGCGAAATGGCTGGACCTTTCGATGCAACGGGTAAAGAAACCGATTTGTTTAACGGCATTACAAGACGTTAACGTCGATGCCAAATAGATTAGTTAAATGAAAAAGCTCCAGATCGTTGTCGTCAGTGGAATAGTTGGGGCTTTTGTAAGCGCAGTATCAGGCTTTGCCCATGCTGACCGAATTATGATTCAGGGAATTCGAGTTCCATACGGTTTAGTTTTGGCACTAAGTGTATGCATCCTTACAATCGTGTGGCTCAATCGGCAGTTTCAAACTCGTTTAGCTGGAACGGTGTTTGCCGTGGTCTGGGTATTGATAACTCTTCGCATGGCCATCGAGTCATCCAGTGGCGACTTAATTTTCACCGTTACTTGGTATTCCTCGGCCTACCTAATTGCTGGGGCCATTTTGCTGTCCATGACCGCAGTCCTGCCGGTTATGAGGTTGCCCGAGCAAACCGACCAGATAGTTTCTGAATCCCAAGCCTGATGCGACAAAAAACCCAATAGGCGGGTAGATTTGTAGTGCTGAGAAAGTCAGATTTCTCGCAGGATTTTTTGGAGGTCTAAATGACTTATGTGATCGCACTGCCTTGTGTAGACGTTAAAGACAAGGCATGTATCGAAGAATGCCCAGTAGATTGCATCTACGAAGGCGATCGCATGATGTACATCCAGGCCGACGAATGCGTCGATTGTGGTGCTTGCGAACCAGTTTGCCCAACCGAGGCTATCTACTACGAAGATGATGTCCCAGAGAAGTGGGAAAGCTTCAAGGGTGTGAACACTGCATTCTTCGAGACTCTAGGTTCGCCAGGTGGCGCATCAAAGACTGGTAAGACCAGCAATGATCCAGAAGAAATCAAATCACTCCCACCACAGGTGAGTTAACTGATTTCACCACTTGCAGACGGCCTGCCCGATTTCCCTTGGGATCGAATTGCGGCAGCCGGTGACATTGCACGACAACATCCAGATGGAATTGTCGATTTATCAATCGGAACTCCCGTCGATGACACACCAGAAGTTATTACTTCAGCATTAGCCGCGGCCGCAAACGCACCGGGCTACCCAACAGCAGCGGGCTTACTAGAACTTCGGCAAGCTTGGGTTTCTTGGGCAAAGCGAGTTTTGTCTGCTGATTTGAATACAGATCAAGTTGTGCCATCAATTGGTTCAAAGGAAATTGTTGCTTTGTTGCCAATTGTGTTTGGCTTAAATCAAAACAGCACAGTAGCTATTCCTGAACTTGCTTATCCAACTTATGCAGTTGGTGCGTTGTTGGCTCATGCCAAGTTTGTTACCTATCGCCAAGCCTCAGATATTCCTGATCACACTGATTTGATTTGGGTAAATTCGCCGAGCAATCCAACCGGCGAAGTTTTAAGTGCCGATCAACTTAAAGAAATTGTCGCGCGCGGCCGGCAATTGTCCGCGCCAGTTGTAAGTGACGAGTGCTATATCGAACTTGGTTGGGAAGCTGAACCGATTTCAATTCTTGATCCCAGAGTTTGCGGTACCGATTTTACTGGGATCTTGGCGGTTCACTCCTTATCAAAGCGTTCCAACCTTGCTGGTTATAGATCCGGCGCGGTTCTAGGTGACGCCAAATTGATCAATGACATTGTTTCGCTGCGAAAGCATGCTGGCTTATTGGTCTCAACACCAGTCCAGCTGGCAACGGTTGCGGCGCTGGCCGATGATGCCCACGTTGCAATCCAGAAAGCTCGCTACGCCAAACGACGTGAGGTGCTTCGCGCTGCTCTCAGCTCCGCCGGATTCAAGATTGAGCATTCCCAAGCGGGTCTTTATCTTTGGGCTACCAATGGTTCTGATTGCCTAGAAACGGTTAATTGGCTGGCAGGTAAGGGCATTTTGGCGGCTCCTGGTGATTTCTATGGCCCCGCAGGCCAGCACCACGTTCGCCTGGCTCTGACCGCAACCGATGAACGTATCGCAAGCGCAGCGGCTCGGTTAACAGGCAATTAACATCAGCACAGTTATCGGACAATTATCCGCTGGTTGAAAAGTCTGATTAGTCCTTGTGACTCGAGAAATAGTAAGTTTGACCCATGTCCCAGGCAAAACTTGTCCACCCAAACGGCGAACTACTTCTTGGTGAGGTCCCAGCAACTGTTGGCGCCTCAGGTTATGACGTGTCTGCGTTACTTAAAGAGACCGGCCACATAACTCTTGACCACGGCTTCATGAACACCGCATCATGTGAATCTGCAATTACCTACATTGATGGTGACAACGGAATCTTGCGTTATCGCGGATACCCAATTGAACAACTTGCCGAAAAGAGCACGTTTCTAGAAACTTCCTTCCTTTTAATTTACGGTCACTTGCCAAGTGCAACTGAACTCAGCAAGTTCACTGAAGACATCAGCATGCACACCATGGTGCATGAAGACCTTCGCCGATTCTTTGATGGTTTTCCTCGTGACGCTCACCCAATGCCGGTGTTGAGTAGTGCGGTCAGTGCGCTTTCTACTTTCTATCAAGACTCACTTGATCCATTTAACGAGCGCCAAGTGGAAATTTCCACAATCCGCTTGATGGCAAAGATTCCAACACTTGCTGCTTATGCATACAAGAAAACAATCGGTCAGCCATCTCGTTACCCAGACAATTCCCTCGACTATGTTTCAAACTTCATGAACATGACGTTTGGTGTTCCAGCTGAACCGTATGAAGTTAACCCAGACATCGTCAAGGCACTGGACATGCTCTTCATCCTCCATGCTGATCACGAGCAGAATTGTTCTACTTCAACTGTGCGCATGGTTGGTTCTTCACACGCAAACTTGTTCGCGTCAGTATCTGCTGGAATCAACGCGCTATTTGGTCCACTTCACGGTGGTGCGAATCAAGCAGTACTTGAAATGCTTGAAGAAATTCAAAACTCAGGCGACACAGTTCAGCAGTTCATTCAGCGAGTAAAGAACCGCGAAGAAGGCGTAAAGCTCATGGGCTTTGGTCACCGGGTTTACAAGAGTTACGATCCGCGCGCAGCTATTGTTCGCAAGCATGCTCATGACATCCTGACCATGCTTGGGGTTCAGGATCCACTATTTGACATTGCTCGTGAGCTCGAAGACGCGGCGCTAAATGATGAATTCTTTATTGAGCGCAAGCTTTACCCAAATGTGGATTTCTACACTGGTTTGATTTACCGCGCGATTGGTTTCCCTACTCGCATGTTCACTGTGCTGTTTGCAATTGGTCGCGTACCTGGCTGGATTGCACAGTGGCAGGAAATGATTACAGATCCAGATACCAAGATTGGTCGCCCACGCCAGGTTTACATCGGTGAAGCTGAACGTGGCTACGTCGATCTAGCTAAGCGCTAAATTTCACTTAGTTTTTGTGGAGGGCTTCGTTAAGCCCGCCCCAAGTTACTTCGCGAGTTACCGCTTCTAGCGCGCCTGAAACAGAGTTTCGGCGGAACAACAAGCCATTTGCGCCTGAGAGTTCCTTGGCCTTAACTACGGTGTTATCTGGAAGTGTGATTTTCGATCCGCCGGTTATGTAGCAGCCGGCTTCTACGACGCAACTATCTCCTAATGAGATGCCAACACCCGCATTCGCACCAACTAAGCAATTCTCACCGATCGTGATTACTTCTTTGCCACCACCAGAAAGTGTTCCCATAATGCTGGCGCCACCACCAATGTCAGAGCCATTACCAACAACAACTCCAGCGGAGATTCTTCCTTCAACCATGCTGGCACCTAAAGTTCCAGCATTGAAGTTCACAAAACCTTCATGCATAACTGTGGTTCCTGCAGCTAAGTGAGCTCCCAGACGAACGCGGTCAGCATCTGCAATGCGTACTCCACTTGGAACCACGTAGTCCAACATGCGCGGAAACTTATCAAGCCCAAAGACGTTTAAGTTGATGCCCTTGGCTCGTGCATTAATGGATACTTCGGTCACGTTTTCAACCGCAACTGGGCCAAGTGAAGTCCAAGCCACATTAGTCAGCAGACCAAATAGTCCATCAAGATTGATCGTGCGGGGAGCCATCAAGCGGTGGGAAAGCAGATGTAGGCGCAAGTATGCGTCAGCTGCATCGATCGGTGGTGCAGATAAGTCCGAGGTAGTTGTAATTACTTCCACTCGCACTCCGCGTAGTGCGTCAGTATCAATACCGCGTTCCAGACCAGTTACGTGAGTTGCTTTGTCGCCGAGGGCGGGCTGCGGATACCAAACATCAAGCAATACATCAGCCGAGTACGTGGCCAATCCGGTAGCAGTTGCAATTTGACTCTGGCTCATGTCATTCCTTGGATTTAGGGGTCTTAAGTAGTGAAAAAAGCATTACAGGACTACCGTAGTCGTGTGGACATAGTTGCGTTAAACCCGCACGCCGACATAGTTGCGTTGACTACAGATCTGGTCAATATCCCAAGTGTTTCAGGCAATGAAGCCGCTTTAGCGCAAGCAATTTTTCAGGAATTGAGCAAATGTTCCTGGCTTGAGGTTAACCGCTTCAAGAATTCCGTGGTTGCACGAACCAACCTTGGTAAATCATCACGCGTAATTGTGGCTGGACACATTGATACCGTGCCGGTGGCCGGGAATGAAACCGCTGTCTTTGTGCCAAGTGGCCAAGGCCTGCCAAGCGACGGCACCGTGGTACCCGAAGATGTGGTTTTTGGAATTGGATCCTGCGACATGAAGGGTGGCGTGGCGGTTGCGCTTCGGGCGGCAGTTTCAATCGAAAACCCCCAGTTCGATGTCACATACATCTTTTATGAATGCGAAGAAGTCGATAGTGAGCGAAATGGCCTGACTTTGATTGCCGCTGAGCACCCTGAATGGCTGGCTGCAGACATCGCAGTTCTGCTTGAGCCATCAAATGCCAACATTGAAGCTGGATGCCAAGGCACGTTGCGAGCCAAAGTATCTACAGGCGGAACTCGGGCCCACAGCGCACGTTCGTGGCTAGGGGATAACGCAATTCATAATCTGGGAGATATTTTGGCCAGACTGAATTCCTATGAACCAGCCAGAGTGATGATTGATGGACTTGAATACCGCGAAGGATTAAACGCAGTTCAAGTCACCGGAGGCATCGCTGGAAATGTGATTCCAGATTCAGCAACTGTCGAAGTCAATTACCGCTACGCCCCAAGCACCAGTGGCCCACAAGCCGAAGCACACATTAGAGAAGTATTCGATGGATTCTTAGTTGAGTTTGTCGATAACGCTCCTGGCGCTATGCCTGGACTAGAGCGCCCAGCACTTGCCGATCTTGTTTCGCGCGTAGAAGGCAAAGTGGCTCCAAAATTTGGCTGGACTGACGTGGCAAGATTTTCTGCCATGGGTGTCCCGGCTGTGAACCTTGGTCCAGGAGATCCTGGACTTGCGCACTCTCGTAATGAACATGTTTCCGTTGCTCAACTTAAGCGCTGCGAAGAAACCGTATTTGATTGGTTAAAGGGTTAATGGAACATATCGAATTAGAAGTAGCGATTCAGGCTCCGGCTCAAAAAGTTTGGGATGCAATCACCAACTGGGAAGCCCAAGGTCAATGGATGCTTGGTACGAAAGTTTGGCCGGTTGATGGCGACGGAACTGGGGTAGGTGGCAAGATCGAAGCCTTCACTGGAATTTGGCGCCTTGGCTTTCTGGACACTATGGAGATCACTGCCTGGCAACCACCACATCTTTGCGATGTGAACCATACGGGCCGAGTCGTTAAGGGCACCGGCACATTCAAGGTAGTTGCCACCAGTGAAAATACTTCAAAGTTCATTTGGAGTGAAGATCTAGACCTGCCTCTTGGGTTGCTGGGCAAAGTTGGATTCACTTTTGTTAAACCAGGTTTTGTTTATGGTGTTCGAAAGTCATTGGAAAAGTTTGCAGACCTTGTTGAGCAAGGCAGGCTCTAGTAGCGCATTGCTGTGGGGCATGGATTTAGCCCTGAATTTCCCTTAGTTTTCAATGGTTTTCGGGAATTTTCTGGATTTCGTTACCGCCCATTTTTAAGGGATAATAGAGATCTAAACGCGAATCTGGCGGAACTTATCGGAAGGTGACCAAAATGGCAGCTATGAAGCCACGCACTGGCGACGGCCCAATGGAATGCCCAAAAGAAGGTCGCGGATATGTCCTCCGAGTTCCACTCGAAGGCGGCGGACGCCTGGTTGTTGAACTTAATGCCCAGGAAGTTAAAGACCTCGGAGCTGTCCTTAAGGACACAGTAAGTTCAATGCCGAAGAAATAGCCTGCTATTTCTTCGGCATCAATAAACACTGCATCAATAAGCACTGCATCAATAAGAAGTGCATCAATAAACACTGCATCAATAAGCGTTGCTTGAATCAGCACTGTCCAATAAACAAATCTGCTAGGCAGACTCTCGCTTACTTCTTAACAGCCACGAGCAATCCGCCACCAACTGGTAGCAACGATCCAACAAACTCATCGCTGTTGGCAAGACCTTCGATCGTGCCGCGCATTGCAACGGTATCTGGATCGCGTTGCGCAGGATCAGCTAACTTATCGTTCCAAAGCGCGCGATCGATTATGAGCAAGCCACCGCTTCGTAACAATTTCAAAGCACGAGTTATGTGATCGGAAAGATCTACTGGCTTTCCAGCAATCAAAACAATGTCGTAGGCCGACTCGGTAAGGCGATCCAAAACTTCATCCGCTTTGCCATTAATTAAGCGAACCCGATTAGCAGCGATCCCAGCTTGCGAGATGGCATCTTTGGCAATTAATTGGTGTTCGGCTTCAACGTCAACGCTGGTTAATACGCCTTCGGAATTCATACCCTCCAAAAGCCAAAGTGCAGATACCCCAGCACCAGTTCCAATTTCAACCACGTTCTTTGCGTCAATCGCAGCAGCTAAAGTGCGCACGATACTTCCGGCGCCAGGTCCCATTGCTACGCAACCAATCTCGGCTGCTTTAGCTCGGGCGTGGGAGCGAATTCCGTCTTCACCTGCCCAACTTTCGGCGTAGTCGGTTGAAGCGCGGTGAATTGCCAGGATACGTGGATCAGTTGGTGCCATGGAGTAAGCGTACGGCCAGGATCGGATTTTGGCTAAGGTCCCACCAGTTTTGGTAAGAGATTGATTCAGATCTGGTTAAGACCGAGAGGATAGCGAGCAAGGACCAGGATTGGTGGGAGAGAATAGAGAAAACGCGAAACTTTGAGAATAAGCAAGAAAGTTAGGTCATGACTCAGAACCCAGAAGACCAGCAAAGCCAGCCCGAGGTACCGTCTTTTGTTGACGCTGCCAGCCCTGAATCAACAGGCCCTGAATCAACAGGCCCTGAATCAACAGGCCAGGAGCCGGTACCCACACCAACAGATCCCGTGACAGCGTCCGCACCTGTTGTATCTGCACCAACTTCAACCTGGGTTTACACCCCTGCAGTTGCATTGCCCGAATCTGCAGCAAACAGCGCTTCACCAGCTGTTAAGAAGGCAATGATCGCCGGAGTAATCAGTGGACTACTTGCTGGCTTGATCGGCTTTACGGGCGCTTCATTGATCGGAACTGCCCCATCACCATCAATCTCATTGCCAATGACAAGCGGCGATACTTCACCTCGCGCCGATGACTCCATCGCCGGAATAGCACAAGCTGTTTTGCCAGTTGTTGTATCAATCGATGTTTCATCTAGCCAAGGATCGGGAACTGGATCCGGTTTTGTAATCCGAAGTACTGCAAAAGAATCTTTTGTCTTGACCAACAACCACGTGGTTGCTGGCGCGGGTGGAACTCAAAAAATTACCGTAACTTTTCAAGACCAGACTCAAGCCAATGCCACGATCGTTGGAACCGATGCATCGTATGACTTGGCAGTTCTAAGAATCAATCGTGGGAATTTACCGGTAGCGGCGCTTGGTGATTCAAGTGACGTAGTGGTTGGTGATGCGACTATCGCAATAGGTTCACCGCTTGGACTATCGGGAACGGTTACTAGCGGAATTGTCTCAGCTTTAGATCGACCAGTAACTGCAGGCGATGCCACAGACGTCTCATTCATCAGTGCGATTCAAACTGATGCTGCAATCAACCCTGGCAACTCAGGTGGGCCACTCGTTAACTCACGCGGGGAAGTGATCGGCGTTAACTCGGCAATCGCGACAACAGGAAGCTCTTTATCTGGCCAGAGCGGAAGCATCGGACTTGGTTTTGCAATCCCAATCAATCAGGCCAGGCGCGTTGCCACCGATCTAATTGAAACCGGCTCATCGACTTACCCAGTCATTGGCGTTCAATTGGATATGACTTATGAAGGTCAGGGCGCATTGATTCAATCCTTAGTTGAAGGTGGTCCCGCTTCCAAAACGAGTCTTGCTGCTGGCGACGTGATTACAAAGATTGATGGCGTCAAGGTCGGGAATGGAACCGAACTTGTAGTTCGAATTCGGGCTAAGAACCCTGGGGATGTTGTGAAACTAACGCTTTCAGATGGCTCAATAATCGAAGTAACTCTGGGATCAGACCAAAGCTAGTTTCTACTAGGGGAGTAAAGTCAGGTTATGAACATCGGGTGGACAGAGTTTTTAGTCATTGCGATGATCGGTCTGGTTGTTTTTGGTCCAGAACGACTTCCGGAAATGGCAGCGCAGTTAGCAAAGTTCATTAAGAGCATGCGAACCAAAGCGAGTGAAGCCACTGCTGAATTGACTGGAAACCTTGACACTTCGGCAGTTACTGACCTGGCTAAAGATATTCGTGGCTTAACTCCAAGAGGAATTGCAACTAACACCGTTGCTTCCGTTACCGGGCTTTCTGGGACGCGACAAGTTTCAAATGGTGGATCGGCAAAAGTAAATCCGGTCTTTGATCCAGACGCTACTTAATCTCGGTTAGGTGTTACGCCTAAGTTCATACCAACTAAGCCACGTGGTCGAGATCCCAACTTTGTTGCCATTTCGATAATCGCCTTTGAAGCAGGTGCGTCTGGGTTTGATAACACGAACGGCATTCCAGCATCTCCGCCTTCACGTAGGCCTGGATCAAATGGAATTCGACCAAGCAGTGGAACTTCTTGACCAACATTTTGACTTAGAGTTTCTGCGACCATCTTTCCGCCGCCGGAACCAAACATGTCAATTGGCTCACCACAATGCGGGCAGGCAAATGCTGACATGTTTTCGATGACGCCACTTACTCGTTGATTCACTTGCGGTGCCAACATTCCAGCACGAATTGCTACATCTGCAGCTGCAGGCTGTGGTGTGGTGACAATGATCAATTCACTCTGTGGCAAGAGGTGAGCAGTACTAATTGCAATGTCGCCAGTGCCAGGCGGCAGATCAAGAAGTAGTACGTCTAGGTCTCCCCACCAAACTTCACTTAGGAATGACTCCAAGTAGCGGTGCAACATCGGACCACGCATTGCAACCGGTTCGTGGCGACCTTTTGGCTTGAGTGGCAACATCGACATAACTCGAACGCCATGGCCTTGTGGCGGCATGATCATGTTTTCGACTTTTAGTGGCGCCTGGGTGACACCCATCATGTCGGGAATCGAGTGTCCATAGATGTCAGCGTCGACAATGCCAACTGATAAGCCTTGCACAGCCATTGCTGCAGCCAAGTTGGTTGTTACCGATGATTTTCCAACCCCACCTTTGCCTGATGCAATTGCATAGATTCGGGTAAGCGAACCGGGCTGGTTGAAGCGAATCTCTTTGGTTGGGCCTTGTAGCTTTTCGCGAAGCGCAGTCCGTTGTTCAGGACTCATAACGTCAAGTTCAACCTCAACATTGGTTACATCCCGGACTTTTGAAACTGCGTCCTTAACGCTGTTAACAATTGTGTCTTGCATTGGGCATGCAGAAATTGTCAGATAAACCCCAACGGTTACTTTGCCGCCGTCGATAACGACATCTTTAACCATTCCGATTTCGGTTATTGGTCGACGAATTTCAGGATCAATTACGGTTGCGAGAGCGGCTTGTACAGCTTCTTGGTTAACACTCATGAAGTTTCTGGGTCATCCTTTTTATCGTCGCTTTGTATGTCCTTGAATTCTTCCAGTAAGTCTCTAATCTCGCCACGTAAGTAATCACGTGTGACAACTTCACCAAGTGCAAGTCGCAATGAAGCAATCTCTCGAGTCAAGTAATCCGAATCAGCAAGTAAGCGTTCGGTGCGTTCCCGATCTTCTTGAAACTGCACTCGATCTCGATCCGCTTGTCGATTCTGCGCCAACAAAATTAGTGGTGCGGCGTACGAAGCTTGAAGTGAAAGAGCCAAGGTCAAGAACAAAAATGGAAATGCATCAATTCGCAAATCTTCAGGTGCAAAAATATTCCACAATAGCCAACTTAAAACTACGAATGTCATGTAGCCCAAAAAGCGCCAAGATCCTAAGAATCTGGCAACTCTTGCGCTTACTCGAACACCGGTTTCAGCATCAAATGTAGGACGTAGGGAACGACCTCTTTCTAATGGCTGATCCAAACGTGGTCCTCTGCGTTCGTTGCGTGCCATGATCAGCCCTCCTCATCTAACTCGTTTTCCCGCCAGTCTTCCGGCAACATATGGTCGATAACGTCATCAATAGTGACTGCACCGATCAAATGATCATTCTCGTCTACAACAGGTAATGCCACCAAGTTGTAGGTAGCAAAATATCTAGCAACTTGCCCTAATGGGGCCGCCGGGCCAATTGGTAAAAGGGCAGTGTCCAAAACTCCAGAGACCAAACTAGATGGCGGCTCTCGCAGCAGTCTTTGAACATGCGCAACGCCAACATACTTACCAGTTGGGGTTTCCAGCGGCGCTCTTGTTACATAAACCTGGGATGCCAATGCAGGGGAGAGTTGTGCCTGACGCACTCTGGCTAATGCTTCGGCAACTGTTGCATCGGTTGATAGCACAACTGGCTCAGTTGTCATCATGCCGCCGGCACTGAAGTCATCGTAAGTCAATAGTCGACGTAGGTCATCTGCTTCATCAGGTTCCATCGCGCCCAAGTACTCTTCGGCCTGCTCTGGTGGCAACTCCGAAAGCAAGTCAGCTGCGTCGTCTGGATCCATTTCTTCCAAAACATCGGTAGCTCTTTCAAGTCCAAGTTCGGACATGATTTCGACCCGATCATCTTCTGGCAACTCTTCAAAGACGTCAGCCAGTTTTGCAACGTCTAGACCTTGAATGAGTTCTAAGCGACGCTTTTGTGGAAGCTCTTGAAGCAAGTTAGCTAAATCTGCCGGACGCATGGTTTCGATAGATGCCAAAAGTTGATCGACAGGCTGATGGTCCGTGTTAGTGAACAGTCCGGTTACTGCACTCCACTCGACAGCAACTGTTTCGCCGCGGCGACCAAACCCGGATCCCGCTTTGCGAATAAACAGTCGGCTAATCGACCATTCTTGTGTCCGCTCTTGTGTCATTCCGATATCTTGAATTGTTACTAATTCAGCGGTCTCAGTTAGCGTTACTCGGCGATCCAAAAGTTCTGCGACAACAAGTGTCTCTTCGGCGCGGCCTTCAAACCTTCGCAAGTTAACTACGCCACTGGTCACAACTGACCCTGGCTCAATTGAAGTAATGCGAGCCATTGGGACCAGAATGCGGCGGCGCGGAGCAACTTCAACAACAAATCCCACAACTGATGGCGCTTTTCCACTTGAGCGGGAAGTAACGACGATATCGCGAATCTTGCCAACTTGATCTCCCACGGAGTCAAATACGGCAGTTCCAGCCAACCTGGCTAGGTAGATGCGGGTCTGTGTTGTGCTCACTATTCGAGATTACTCGTTCAGGCCCTTATCTAAAGAATCCTAAGTTTGCTAAATCGCCTGATTTTCTAATGAATTCGGGGGATATTTGGTTAACGGCAAACTCCAAGCAAGACTTCGTCGTGGAAATCTAACTATTGGCAAGAGAAATGGACATTAAATGAACCAGACCCAGCGCTTCATTGGCAAAACGGCAATCGTTACTGGCGGTGCCGGCGGAATTGGTACAGCTGTTTGCGAGCGATTGGCTGGCGAGGGCGCATTTGTTGTTGTAACCGATACCAATGCAGACAACGCTCATAAAGTTGCTGCGGACATAACAGCAAACGGTGGATCTGCAGTTGCGATCCCAGCTGATATTTCGAGCGAGACTGCTTGCACCGATCTGATTTCCGAGGTTTTTTCACTTCGTGGCCAAATTGACATCTTGGTCAACAACGCCGGAATCATGCGGCGCGGAAATATCTTGGACATCACGGTTCAGGATTGGAATGATCTATTCGCGGTAAACATAACTGCGATGTTCCATTTATGTCGCGCAGCATTGCCACACATGATTGCAGGTGGCGGTGGAGCCATCGTAAACACGGCTTCGCAGTGGGGCTTGCATCCAGCACCAAATTGCATTGGCTACAACGTTACAAAAGCTGCCGTTGCATCCTTCTCGCAGAATCTAGCGCGCGACTACGCACCTCACAATGTTCGCGTGAACGCAGTTTGCCCCGGTGAAATTCATACTCCGATGTTAGAAGCTGGCGCCAAGCGTTCAGGTAGAACTATTGCTGATCTTGACGCCTTAGTACCGTTCGGTCGAGTTGGTAGACCTGATGAAGTTGCAGCGCTGGTTGCATTCCTAGCGTCTGAAGAAGCAGCATTCATGTGCGGTTCACTGGTAGAAATTACTGGCGCACAACCTGTTGCTTAGTTTTACGATTGCACACTTGAAGTAGAGTTAAGAAATGCGTGGTCAACCAGGAACATTTCTTTATTTCCTGTCGCGCAGACTTACAAAAATTAAAGTGCACGGTCAAGAGAATCTAGCTGCACTAGATAATTCTGGACCAGCCATGATCGTCATAAACCACACAACAGTTGTCGATGTGGTTGTAACTGTCGGTACCTTGCACAAGCTTGGATTTACCGTGGATGGTCCTTGCGCCGTTAGTTGCACACATCGCAGACACTTACGTCCTGTTGGAACTTCCGACATGTGGAATTTTCCGCTTGCGAGGCAGATTGTTAGCGGAAGCGGAATCATTCCAACTGACCAGCATGATGGGCGAAGCGCATATCGAGCAGCCAGAACTGCCCTGCAAAACAACGAATGTGTTTTGATTTATCCCGAAGGTGATGTTCAGATTAATTCGGAAGCTTCACCAAGGCCGTGGCGCCCAGGTGCAGCGGCTCTTGCTAAAACTTGTGCCATGCCAATAGTTCCAATTGCGCACCATGACACTAGAAAACTTGGTTCAGGTTCTGTTTGGCAAAGTATTTTGCAGGCACTCTCGAAAGTTTTTCGTCGACCAACAATTCATCTTTCAATTGGTATGCCAATCCTGCCTAGCGAGATTGCAGAACTGAGCATGCAAAGTGCAAACGATTATTTAGAAGCCAAGTTGATGCAGACTTGGCTGCAAACTAAAGCCTGTAGTTAGGCGTCTTTTTGGGTGCCGCGAGTGCGGTTACGTTGCCGGGGCGTGCGATCTTTTGCTGGTGTTGATACTTTGGCACTCTTCGGAGCAGAACTCTTTTGCGATGAGTCACTTGAGCCTTCGGTACGAGGCTTTTCGGAAGAATTTCGATTGCCACCGCTGGATCGATTACTCGAGCCAGACTTCCCAGTTGCCGGCTTGTTAGATCCACCACGACGACCCTTGCTTGCACCAGTCTCACCGAGGTCCTCTAGCTTTTCGCCAGACAATCCTTCGCGAGTGCGCGCTGAACCTGGTAGTTCGCCCGTTGTTCCGGCTGGAATCCCAAGGCCTTGGTACACGTGTTCACTTGATGAGTAAGTTTCGATCGGATCGTTGAACTCCATGCCCAGCATGCGATTAATCATTTGCCAACGATTTATGTCTTGCCAATCGACAAGAGTTATTGCAACACCTGAAGCTCCAGCGCGGCCAGTGCGTCCGACGCGGTGCAGGTAAGTCTTCTCGTCATCAGGGCATTCGTAATTGATTACGTGCGTAACATCGGCAACGTCAATTCCGCGAGCGGCAACGTCAGTAGCGACGAGTACATCAACTTTTCCACTTCGGAAAGCGCGTAGTGCTTGTTCCCGAGCACCTTGTCCTAGATCACCGTGCACGGCTGCCGAAGCAAAGCCACGGTTGGCTAAATCTTCAGCCAGATTTCCGGCTACTCGCTTGGTGCGACAGAAGATCATGGTTAGCCCGCGACCTTCGGCTTGTAGAACGCGGGCAACAAGTTCTGGCTTATCCATCTGGTGACAGCGCCAAACATGTTGTTCGATTGCGTCCACAGTTGATGAGTCACTTGTTGGATCGGAAGCTCTGATGTGAGTTGGCTGTGTCATGTAGCGACGAGCGAGTGCAACAATCTGTCCAGGCATGGTTGCGGAAAACAACATAGTCTGGCGAGTTGCTGGTGTTTTGCTCACTAGTGTTTCAACATCTGGCAAGAAGCCCATGTCCAACATTTCGTCAGCTTCATCGAGAACTAAAACTTTGATTGCACTTAAATCCAAGTGACCTTGCTTGATCATGTCGATCAAACGGCCAGGTGTTCCAGCAATAACTTCTACACCATTCTTTAAGGCTTCAACTTGTGGCTCGTAGGCCTTGCCGCCGTAAAGACTTAAGACGCGTGCGCCCATGTTTTTGCCAGCTGTCTCTAAGTCGTCTGCAACTTGAATTGCTAATTCGCGGGTTGGAACAATTACAAGGCCCTGTGGCTTGCCGGCATGCTTGAACTCAGCCCAGTTGGGATTTGTTGGGGTTATAACCTGGGTGAGAAGCGGAATACCAAAACCTAAGGTTTTGCCGGTACCGGTTTTAGCTTGACCAATTAAGTCTTGGCCAGACATGGCAAGCGGCAATGTCATCTCTTGAATAGGGAAGGCATCGACAATGCCCTTGCTGGCTAATGCCGAGCAGATGTCTTGGGGAACGCCGAGATCGGCAAAACTAGCGATTAGAAAACTCCTGGTAGATATGCGGCAAACACGTACATTTTCGTGGCCTCCTGTAATTGTACCTGTTTATCGCCTACCCTTAAGCGTTGTGACTAGTCCTGCCGTTATTGACCTTCTGGGTGTCCTCGCATATGGCGAGCTGGCATCCTTTGAGCGCACGACTGTGGATGCCAGTTTGGCGCCAACACTGGAAGACAACGTTGCGCTGGCTCAAATGGCTGCTGCGGAGTTTTCTCACTATGAACAAATTTCAGCTCACTTAACTTCCCTTGGTGCAGATCCCATTGCAGCAATGCAACCTTTTGTTTCACCCTTGAATCAATTCCACAACACGTTAACGCCACGTGATTGGCTAGAAGGCCTACTAAAGACATATGTAGGTGATGGCATTGCAAAGGATTTCTATCGAGAAATCTCCTCTTACATGGATGCGGAAACCGCAAAACTTGTAACCGAAGTTTTATCTGATGTTGGACACACAGAGTTTGCCATTTCACGCCTTAGCGCTGCGATAGAACACGATCCAAAAATCGCTGGACGTCTTGCGTTATGGGGGAGACGACTCATGGGGGAAATGATCAGTCAGGCAACATTGGTGGCTTTATCTCGCCCGGCACTGCAGGATCTTTTCTTACGCCCACCTTCTGGTGAAGCCGCCAGTGCAACGGACTTAACGGCAATGGTTAATCGCTTAACTGTTAGCCATGCAAAGCGTATGGACGTATTAGGACTCGCGTCCTAATACGTCCCAATAGATACTGCGTTTATTTTGATTGCGATTAAAGATCGCAATCATTTAGGTTTAGCTAGCTAAACCTAAAACATCCCAATTGACACTGCGTTTATTTTGATTGCGATCTTTAATCGCAATCATTTAGGACTCGCGTCCTAACACGTCCCAATAGATGCTGCGTTTGTTTTAGTTGCGCTTATAAAGCGCAACTATTTAGGCCTAGCTAGCTAGACCAAGGACATCCCAATTTAAAACTAAGAAGTTGTTGCGAATCCCACGCGACCAGTAACTTGCGCACCGATTTCGATGAATGCAATCTTGTCGCCAGGAACAATTACGGTCCGGCCTTTTTCATCGGTAAGTGTTAAAAGTGAACCAGAAGAAAGCGCTGAGTCAATCGACTTTTGAACAGCAGCTAATGTTTCGTTACTTTCAAGCACGACTTCACGATTAACGTGCTGAATGCCAATTCGAATTTCCATGCCTGTTTCTCCAAAAGTATTTTGTGGTTAGCAAAGAGTCTACGTTAACCAGTGCGATTCTCAAGGTGAAGAATTTCGGCCTCTGGCGAAACCATTACTTTCTCAACGGAACTGAGACCATCCCACGCCAAGTCGAGAGTCTGGGCGATCGCAGATTCCATTGGGATTGGTCGACCGAGTCGAAGCCAGCGCCAAGCAGCAGCTTGGGCCATGCCACATAAACCACCTGCAAGGATGTTTGCTTCACCAATAGATTTTCCAGTTTGGTTTGCAACTTCAGTTCCAACGATTCGTGAAACCTGTGAGACAACATCTTCTACTCGAGCCCGAACTTCATGATTCATAGTGAAATCAGATTCAAAAATCAATCGAAATCCATGATCAGCATCATCAACGAGTTTGAAGTAACAAGCGATCGCAGCTTCAAGTCGATTCCGATTACCTTCAGCGCCGTCAATCGCATCATTGATTTGCTGTACTAAAACGTCAACACGTTCATCTAAAACTCCAAGATAAAAATCTTGTTTAGAGGAAAAGTGTTGATACAAAATGGGTTTACTAACGCCAGCTCGATCAGCGATGTCATCCATTGAAGCGAGATGAAAACCTTTTTCAGCGAAAACTTCTAAGCCAGAAACCATGATTTGCGTCCGTCGGGAGGACTCCTTGGCAACCGGAGCGTCGCCCGAATCCTCACTTTGAGTTTTCAGAACTTGACTAAAGAAAGGCACTTCATCCATGGCTCATACGTTAGAGGGTAGGCGCGACCTTCTCTCATTTACCCTAGATTTCTGCAAAAACCTTGCGATAAGTGTCCATATTGCATTGCTGGGAAACACAAAATCGAAAAACAGGGTTGGATAGAGACATATAGTTCACAGGAGTCAAAATGTCATTACCCCCATTGGTTGAACCAGCCGCAGAGCTGACTGTTGATGAAGTTCGTCGCTACAGCCGACACTTGATCATTCCTGATGTTGGCATGGCAGGACAGAAGCGCCTAAAGAACGCAAAAGTTTTATGCGTCGGAGCAGGTGGGCTAGGTAGTCCGGCACTTATGTATTTAGCTGCGGCTGGAGTTGGCACGCTAGGCATCGTTGAATTCGACACAGTTGACGAATCAAATCTGCAGCGCCAAATCATTCACAGTCAGAGTGACATCGATCGACCAAAAGTTGATAGCGCGGCTGACACTGTTAAAGGAATTAACCCATACGTAAACGTGATCAAGCATGAAGTTCGACTTGATGCCACAAACGTGATGGAACTGTTCGGACAGTACGACTTGATCGTTGATGGCACCGATAACTTTGCAACTCGTTACCTTGTTAATGACGCATGTGTTTTGCTTAACAAGCCATACATCTGGGGTTCGATCTATCGCTTCGATGGTCAGGCAAGTGTGTTCTGGTCCGAGCACGGTCCTTGCTACCGCTGCCTATATCCTGAGCCACCACCACCAGGAATGGTTCCGTCTTGCTCGGAAGGTGGCGTACTCGGTGTTCTTTGTGCATCGATTGGATCTATTCAAGTTACTGAAGCGATCAAAGTACTAACTGGAATTGGTGATCCGCTGGTTGGATCCCTAATTGTTTATGACGCACTCGAAATGACTTACCGGAAAATCAAAATGCGTAAAGATCCAAACTGCGCAGTGTGTGGTGAAAATCCGACAGTGACTGAATTGATCGATTACGAAGCATTCTGTGGTGCAGTTTCCAGCGAAGCAGCCGAAGCAATTGTTGATTCGACAATCAATGTAAAGCAGCTAGATGAAATGCTAAAGGCTCGCGAGCGCGGTGAACGAGACTTCTTGCTCGTGGACGTACGAGAGCCAAATGAATACGACATCGTGAGTATTCCAGGCTCAGTTCTGATACCAAAAAATGAGTTTTTGATGGGTGACGCATTAACCAAGATGCCAACGGATAAGCAAATCGTTTTGCATTGTAAGGTTGGCGGTCGCTCGGCTGAGGTCTTAGCCGCGGTTAAGGGTGCTGGCTTTAAGGATGCAATCCATGTTGGTGGCGGCGTACTTGCTTGGGTGAGTCAAATCGAACCTAACAAGCCTTCGTACTAATCCGGCTTAGAGATTTCCAGTTCGTTGTAAATTCTGCAGGGCAAACCAACCTGGGATGGTTGGGATCCAAAACGTCATCAGGCGGAATACCAGAGTTGCTGAAATCGCAATGCCAGGATCTATTCCCGCAGCAGTAAGTCCAGCCGCAAGGGCTGCTTCGACAGCTCCCAAACCGCCTGGGGTCGGTGCAGCTTGACCCACAATCGAACCTGCCAAGTAAACCAAAGCTATTGCGGCGATAGAAGTATCGGTAGTGAAAGCTCTGACTGAAGCAATTAAGCAAGCGCAGTAGGACAGATTAAGCAGCAAGACACCAAAGATTCCGGTCGCCAGTTTTGCTGGTTGATTTGCCAGCGAAGAAAGCCTTGGAAGCACCTGGGAAAAAATCGGCTGAACTTTCTCGGTTGCCCACTTTCTCACATTAGGAACCGTGAATAGGGCAGATGCCGATAGGGCAATCAAAAGGAAACCAATGATCGCGATACGTGGTGGGCGAAACGAAAAATCACTAGAGGTTCCAGCCGCAATTGCGGTAATGAAAAGCAGTGATACGTGGCTAAAGAACGACATCACCTGGGCAACCGCAACACTAGCGCCAGCCAGTGCCGTATGCATTCCTTGTTTTGAAAGGTAACGAACGTTGATCGCAACGGAACCTAAAGTTGGAGGGGCAACCAAAGTTGCAAACGAAGCAGCCCACTGCGCTTGAAAAGTTTTCCAATATGAAAGTCGTTCGGGAACCACGCCAGACAGCGCCAAAGCTGCACCAACATAGGTGAGAGCCGAAAAAGTTAATCCGACTAATAGCCACCCAGAATTAGCTGCCTGAACTACTTCTGGAATGTTTACTTGGCCTAGCTGTGTTAGCAAAAGATATGCCGCGATGGTTCCTGCAAAAATTGTAAGTAAAGTTCTTGGCTTTACTCTTTCAATTTCTATTTCTTCGACTCGGTCCTCCGGCAAACTTTCTAAAATCGTCGCCCGCAAAGTTGTCAGCAGTTCACGATTGTCTTTGAGTTGAGAACGCGTGTACTTCGAAAGAGCAACAGGCTGCAATGCAGGTAGCGCGCGAGCAAGTCCAGTGTCGCCAAGCACCACGCGGCCAGCCTGTATCGCGCGAGTCGGATCGGCTGCCAATGAAAGCGTAACTAGCGCTTCAGCAAGATCTATTCTCAATAAAACTTCGGAGGCAGCAATAGTTCCGTCTTCTAAGCCTTGAATGTAAACCTTGCCGTCACTTGCCTGTAAAAAGTTTTCGGAAACCAAACCTCGGTGCGCAATTCGTGCCATCTGTAAATCGCGAACGATTTCCCAGGCACCAGCAAGCTCAGCATCGCCAAGCGCATGGCCGACCGAAGCAAAAGTTCTACCCGGCACGTGTTCAAACGCAAGAACAGCAGCATCGGAACCAACTTCGGCCACCGCAATTAAATGTTGCGTTGATATTCCAGCGGTAGAAATCGCCCAGCTATTAAGCGCCATTCGCTCCAGACGCCTTCGCATTGATGTACCAGAACCGCCTGAATCATCGCGCAATCTTGCTGATCGATAAATTGCTTGGGCCAGTCCAGCACCTTCAAGATCTCGATCCAACACAATTAAATCGATGCGCTGACCATCCGTTGTGCTGGCATCGTATTTACGACCTGACTCTAAAACCTCAGCTGCCCGCAGCAGAGTTAACGGCAGACCAAGTGCGGTCATTGCCTTGGCAATTTCACTTCCAGCTGGACGAGTTGTATCCGTTCCAAGTAAGTAGCGAATCAGCAAACCGGTCGCCCAGCCACTCAATACTGAAACCCCAAGACCGGCTGCAGTAACACCGCCACTAACAATGTTTGCCAGAGCAATGGATCCGATAACAACTCCGGCCACAATGTTCCAACGTGGTCGAGACATAATCCGAGCAACTGTTGTAAACGCAGCTAACCCGCCAACTACGACACTGAAAGGAACAGCGGTGTTCGAATCTGTAGTGCCAGCGAAAGCCAACAGAAGTCGTTCCGAACCAGACTGAATCAAAGCCCAAGACGTTGCAGTCAAGATAACAACATTGAAAAGCAAGGCAGCAATTGATTCGAAAAGTTGTCGAGCCCGCTTTCGAATCAATAGGTCAATTGCCGCAATGGCTGGAAAAACCAGAGCACCAAAACCACTCACAAGATTCGTGATCAAAATGATTGGCGCAGGCAGCCCACTAGCTCCTTCGGTTATGTCTTGATCGATTCCAGTTGTCGTACTTTGGGCGACATAGGCCAGGAGTCCAACACTTACAATCGCAAAAATTGTGATGGCAAAGCGGACCAAGTCAGCCGGGCGGCGCAATCGCCGATCGATTACAGCGTCTTCAATGACCAAGGTGGGGACAGGTGTCGATGGTGTCACGGAGCCCCCCAATCAATAGTTCACAAAAAAGTGCTTTCCCCTTAATCTTGCCTGAATAATCAAGGAATGCGAAAGCCTAAAGCTGATTTGTCACTGGTACATGGTGGAATAAGGAGCAATGACTCGCTTAATCCTTGATCGCACCCCGGCATCGCCATACGTCGCGCCGATCCTTGATGACGACCAACTTCGCGTTGTTAATCATCGACATGGTGCCATGCGAGTATTAGCAGGCCCAGGAACGGGTAAGACCACAACTTTGGTAGCAGCAATGGCTGCTCGACTAACTGGCCCCGATGCATTACATCCAAACCAAGTTCTAGGTTTAACGTTTGGTCGTCGCGCTGCAATTGACTGGCGCGATCAGGTTACTGCTGCCGTTGGTGGTGGCGTAGTACCACTGGTCAGCACATTTCATTCCTTCTGTTACGCGCTGGTTCGACAATTTCAAACCGATGAAGCCTACGTATCAGCTACTCGTTTGCTATCTGGTCCCGAACAGCAAGTTAGATCACGACAACTTTTTGCCGACGCGATTGCTGATAAAAGGCTTAACTGGCCCGAAGACTTAATGGCAGCCGTTGGCACTAGAGGACTAGCTGAAGAAATTCGTGCAGTCATGTCGCGCGCTCGTTCGCACATCATGGATCCACAGGACCTAGTCGAACTAGGAAACAGCACGGGTAGACAAACTTGGGCATCGATTGGTGTCTTTATGGATGAGTATTTAGATGTACTCGATGCCGAAGGCGTTCTTGATTACTCCGAGTTGATACATCGGGCAGTGCTATTGAGTCACCGGCCAGACGTTCAGGAATATTTACACAAAACCTTTAGCGCTATTTACGTTGATGAATATCAAGACACGGATCCAGGGCAAGTATCACTGCTAAAGGCGATGGTTAACGCAAATAGCGCATTAGTAGTTGTAGGAGATGTCGATCAGGCAATTTATGGTTTCCGAGGTGCTGACGAAGCAGGAATCCGAAAATTTGAACAAGAATTCGAACCAGTGTTCTCGCATCCAGTTGAAAACGTTGTGCTTTCCACTTGCCGACGTTTTGGTTCTGAGATTCGCAGTGCTGCGAGTGCAGTAATTGGCGATCGGGTACCAGCTGGATTTAATTCGGACGACATTAAAAAGCACCGAAATCCAAAATGTGTTTCTGAAAATCTTGGTGACCTAAAGATTAAAACTTTCGATTCTCCTGGCGCAGAAGCCTCACACATCGCCGACATCATTGCTCGAGCGCATGCAAATCAAGATTTACATTGGTCAGATTTTGCTGTGATCGTTCGATCGGCCATGGTTTCAATTCCGACCATTTACCGAGCATTTGTGGCCGCTGGGATTCCAGTTGAAGTTGCAGCGGACGAAATTCCACTTCATCAGGACCCAGCCGTTTCACCATTAGTAACTGCCCTGCGAATTATCGATAATCCAAGATTCGCCACTGTCGACGTGGTCGCAGATTTGTTAAGCGGTCCGCTTGCCACGATTGATCCCGTTGACTTAAGGCGTTTCGGAAGTTTCTTGCGCAAACAGGATCGAACAGCTGATCGGGCGCCACGACCGGCCTTGGTCCTGATTGGCGAAGCTTTACTTGATCCAAAACTTTTACTTGACATTCCGTCAGGTCGTCATGATTCTGTGGTTTCTGCGGTTCAAAAAATCGGCAATGTGTTAATCGAAGCCCGAAAGCTTATGCAATCAGGTGCGAGTCCACACGAAGTTCTTTGGAGTATTTGGCAAGGAACAGATTGGCCGGTGCGACTCCAAGAGAAAGCTTTGGGATTTGGAACTCAAAGTACGCGAGCACATCGAGACCTAGACGCAATTTGCTCACTCTTTGACTTGGCAAATCGATTTGTGGCCCGAGGTCGAGGTAAAGACTTAACAAACTTCCTCGATGAAATCGAAGCCCAAGAAATTCCAGCAGAGGCTTTGGCAGAAAATGATGTACGAAATGATTCGGTACGACTACTTACTGCGCATCGCTCTAAAGGTTTGCAGTGGAAATATGTTGTCGTTGCCGGCGCACAAGAAGAACTTTGGCCAGATCTAAGACAACATCAAACTCTGCTGCAATCAGATCGCATTGGCCCAAACATTGAATTGATGCCATTAACTATGCGCGAACTCTTGGCGCAGGAACGTCGTTTGTTCTATGTCGCTCTGACTCGTGCCATGCAGACGCTTTTGATCACCGCAACTGACACTTCGGTTCGTGACGATGGCGTAACTCCCACAAGATTTATCAGCGACATCGTTACTGCCATGCCTCAGGTAGAAGTAACTCATACCTCTGGTCGCCCAAAGCGGCCATTAAGTCCTGAGGGCGTAATTGCAAATCTTCGTCGAACCTTAAGCTCTTCGGAGACTTCCGAAGCGTTAAAGCTGGCCGCTGCAAATCAGTTAGCCAAACTTTCCCAACTAGATGGAAATCTGTTTTTCCATGCTGACCCAAATAAATGGTGGGGAGTGTTGGATCAAACTCGCAATCAGAATCCAATTTCTTCACAGGTTTCGATATCCGCCTCCGGCATCACCGCAATTGAACAATGTCCAGCGCAATGGTTCCTGGAGCGCAAACTTAATGCCTTGTCTCAATCAGCAACCCCAATGATTTTTGGCAATGCCCTGCATGCCATTGCCCAAGGTTTGTCCTCGGGCGAACTCGAATATGACATCTCTGCCATCGATGACCAGTTGGATCGACTCTGGCCAGGTATGGGATACGAGGCTGATTGGGAAAGTTCTCGCGAACGCACTGCAGCTCATGACGCATCAGTGCGACTCCTGACTTGGATGCTTGCGCATAAAGACCAGGCGAGTATCACCGAATCAGCACTTTCGTGGAAAACCACTATTGAGGTTGAGACTTCCGATGGCAATACCCGCGAAGTAGAAATAGCAATTGCGGGCCGAGCGGATCGAATTGAATTCACTGAAGACGGAATCATGATTTTTGATTTCAAGACAAGTAAAGAGTCGAAGAAGAACAAAGACTTATTGCAGGATGTACAACTCGCGTTGTATACCTACCTTTTAGAGCATGGAAACTACACAAAAGACGAAGTTGTGGTTTCGCGTCAGCCTGACCAAGAAGTCAAAGGCGCCGCATTAGTTCAGTTGCGGGTCGGTGAAAAAGACGATTCTGACATTGCCTTGGTGCAGCAAGTTTCACCAGACACACATGATGAGAATTCCCCAATTTCATTAACTCAGCGCATGGGGCAAGCAGCGCTGGTGGTTCTTGACGAACGATATGAAGCTCGTTACGACGATCAAAAGTGTAAGTCATGTAAAGTTCGTATGCTTTGCCCGGCCACGCCTGAAGGAAAGCAGGTGTTGTCATGAGTGAAGTGACTACTTCCGATCTAACAAAGGTCCTTGGGTTTAATCCAAGTGCGGAACAAATGGCAGCGATCACCTCTGCAATGGAGCCAAGCATGATTGTTGCTGGCGCCGGTACTGGCAAAACAACTGTGATGGCTGGGCGGATTGCGTGGTTGATCATGACTCAGCAGGTCCCGCCAGATCGAATTCTTGGGCTGACATTCACCACCAAGGCTGCGAACGAGCTGCTCAAAAGAGTTCGGGGCTTTTTGCCAGCTGCGCTCAAGTATTTGCCGGATGCATCTGCTCATGCTGACTTAGGTGAACCAGTCATTTCTACCTACAACGCATTTGGCTCTCGTTTACTCAAAGAGCATGCGCTTCGCCTTGGCCTTGAGCCAGATGCCCGCGTTGTCGTTGACGCAACTCGTTATCAACTGGCAATGCGAGTGGTTTGCCAATCCAACTACGACCTCGGTGGACTTGGATATAGTCCAACAACTGCAGTGACCGAAATGTTGAAACTAGATGAGCAATGCTCAAACTATCTAGTGGATCCAAATTTCATTATCGAAAATGATTCCCATAGATTGCTAGGCCTTGAAGCAATTGAAAAGAAACAAGAACTTACTCATGACATGATCAAAACTTGTCAGAAGCGAATTGCGCTAGCAAAGTTAGTCATCGATTTCAGACAAGCCAAGATTTCAAATGACGTGATTGATTACGCAGATCAAATTCGCCTTGCTGCACAAGCTGCTCAAAACTCACAAGTTATGCGTGACATGTTAAAAGAGCAATTCCACGTCGTTCTATTGGATGAGTATCAAGACACATCCTTATCCCAGAAAGTTTTATTGCAGGAACTTTTTGGATCCGGACATCCAGTTATGGCAGTTGGTGACCCTTGCCAAGCAATTTATGGTTGGCGTGGTGCTGAAATCACCAACATGGAAAACTTCAAAACTGACTTTGAGCGTCAGGTGCAAGATGCATGGACACCCGCAGAGGTATACAAACTAACGGCAAATCGTAGGTCCGGAAAGAACATTCTGGCAGCTGCTAATTCACTGAGCGATAAGTTGCGGGAGATTCATCCAGAAATTGTTCGATTGGTAGCCGCAGATGATGCAAAACCCGCAGGCGAAATTCACACTGCACTTCTTCCAACATTTACTGATGAAGTTGAATGGGTTTGCGATCAGATTTCAAAACTTAAGCCAGTAAAGAGTTGGAATGAAGTAGCCATTCTTTTGCGAGAGAAGAAGAATGCGCAGCATTACGTGAACGCTCTCGAGTCACGAGGAATTCCAGTTCAAGTTGTAGATCCTGACGCACTTATTAACTTGCCTGAAGTTCGGGAAGTAGTAAGTTACCTTGAAGCGATTTATGACCCAACTGCAAATTCAGCGCTAGCGAGAATTTTGCAAAGTCCGCGTTGGCAGATTGGCCCGCGCGACCTTGCCATCCTAGGACGCCATGCATCTGAATTAGTACGAATTGATGTAACGCCGGACATGCCAATCGATGTCCAGCTCGATCACATAGTTTCCGCAGTTGATAAATCCCAACGCGTCAGCTTGCTGGATGCTTTAGAGCTTGTCAGCGAAGATGAAACCCTGCCTTATTCGCCAGAGGCAAGAGTTCGACTAGTTGAATTAGCCAGCCAGCTTCGCATGTTGCGAAAGTTCTGCAATGAGTCCGCCATTGATCTGATTTCTCGAGTTATTCGGGTAACTGGAATTGGGATTGAAGCTATGGCGCTTAATTCTCCTGAAGGTTCGACACATTTTGATCGGTTAGCAGCCTTGATTGACTTGGCCGGCAATTTCAGGAACCTTGAGGGCGACTCCAGTGTTGCTGCATTCTTGGAGTACTTGCGAACGGGACAACGATTTAATTCCCTTGTTGAGGCTGATGTGACACTCAGCGACAATGCCGTAATCGTTATGTCGATTCACAAATCAAAGGGTCTGGAATTTCCAATCGTGGTCGTTCCAGATCTCACTTCTGGAGTTTTCCCTTCAACGCCAAAAGATCGGCATTGGCCAAAAAATGCATTCCGTATTCCACCAGATTCGCTTGGCGCTCCAATTAATCCGTTGTTGCCGGAATTTCCAAGTCCTAGTGGTCCGCGGGGTGTGGACTTCAAGGCTTACACCAGCGCCGCTGGCGAACTTTCGATCATTGATGAACGTCGATTGGCTTATGTGGCCATCACTCGAGCAGAACAGAAAGTTATCGCAAGTGGATCTTGGTGGGGCCCTACTCAATCAAGAGTCCGCGGACCAAGCGATTTCCTGATTGACCTACATGGTGATGCAACAAATCCTGATGTCTGGACCCCAGCGCCTGATGTTGATGCCACAAATCCATTACTATCCAACATTCAATACCTGACTTGGCCAGCGCAAATCGATTCGGTGAAGCGTGCACAAATTCAAGAGCACGCCGACTTGGTTAGATCCGCTGCGGCAAAGTTGCATGACCAATCTGGTTTAAGCTCGGAAGAGTTGGCGCTAGTTGAATCTTGGCAACAAGATGTTGATGCCTTAGTTCTCCAGTCACGTCAATTTGAGTCGACTGAAAGATTAGTGCGCCTTCCTGATTCGTTATCCGCCAGCCAATTAATTGCATTGACCGCAGATGAGGAAAGCTTCCTGAAGACCCTGGTTCGACCAATGCCACGAAAGCCATCGAGTGCTGCAGATCGAGGAACTAATTTCCATTCTTGGGTTGAAACTTTTTACGGTAACCGCGCCTTGATTGATACCGAAACACTTTCGGGCGCAATGGACGATGAAATTTACACCGACGATCAACTTCAAGCGCTCAAAGCCGCTTTTGAATCCGGACCTTTCGCTAATCGCACACCAGCTTCATTGGAATTGCCATTTGCCTTAGTAGTAGGTGGCAGAACCCTTCGCGGCCGGCTAGATGCCTTGTTCAGTGGCACGCTAGAAGATCCAGCTGCAAGTGATCGCTGGCTCGTAGTCGACTGGAAAACTGGAAAACCAGGTTCGGCTACTGATTTACAACTCAGTATCTACCGCCAGGCAGCAGCCCAAACCCTTGGTGTAAACCCAGAACAGGTTCAAGCTGCTTTCTATTACGTTGCTGACCAAGTGGTCACAATGCCACCGAAATTGCTGTCGCTTTCAGAACTAACTGAACTTATTTTGTAATTTCAACAACTAGTGCGCAGTGATCACTGATTGCAAGTGGCAAAACTTCAGCTGAATTCCGCGCCCGCGTAATCGTTTCTTCACTAAATCCTTTGGTGATGATGTGATCAAACTGAATTCGCGGCTTGAAAGTTGGATATGTTGGCAATGTCGCCAAGGAGTCCCAGCGCGAAACTAGATTTGCCAGACGTCCAGGCAAGTTAAAGTCCCCGAGAACAATTACGGGATTAGGGCGATCGCTGAGATGTTTTGTAAGTTTCCGTATCTGCTTAACGTTATATCCCGGCACAAAGCTAAGGTGCGCGTTAGCAACCGTTACGGTTCCAAGCGGAGTTTCAACATCCGCAATGATCGCCACTCGAGGTTCATCTGACACTTTCATCATGCGTGGCCGAGGCTCACTCGGAACAAGGAGCGGCAGCGAGAATGGTGCGGCATCGAATCGCATGATTTTTACATTGTTCAGCGGGTACCTTGACGCTAACCCGATCCCATAATGCGGTTGATCCGATTCAGTTTCTGGATGTTCATGTGAATGAACCTGGGTGTCAGTTGCACCCTCCCAAGTTTCTCCGGGAGTGCCAACTACAGCCGGCGCAAATATCCAGAAGGGAAGTCCTAGTGCATCTGCAACTGTCTTAGTTTGATGCTCGTAGTTACTGCGAGCTTGCTGTCGATCAACTTCTTGTAAGCCAATTAGATCTGCCGAAATAGACGTTGCAACTTGCGCCAACTCAGGAACTCTTAGTGGGTCGAGTAGCGGAATTCCATGAAGCAAGTTCCAGGTTGCAACTCTCATATCTGCAGACTATTGGCAGGAGCGTATGATCGCTACTTGTGGACACCTTGATGAATGATTTGCCATTAGCGCGATTCACTGTTGATCGGTTAGCTGAATTGCGAGCAGATCCAAACTGGTTTCAAACGGCATGGGCAGCGGATAACACCAGAGTTTTAGTACTGCACGATCGAAACATTCCGGTCACTGATGAACTGTCTATTGTGTGGGTCAAGCCATGGTCACTAAAGATGGCACAAGCTGATGCTGAGCAAGTTGCACTTTTCTTAGGCGCTGACGAAGATCACACATACGTCGCCATCATGGAAGACGAAGTCGGATTAACCGACGTGAACTGGGCGAGCTTGCGTGATGTAGGCGCAGCCCTTTCCGCAAAAGATGTTGGTCTGGCAACAGCTGCTGTAGCCCTTGCCGCTTGGCATGAAGGTCATCAGTTCTGTCCACGGTGTGGCGCTAAGACGGTTGTTGCTATGGCTGGCTGGTCTCGTAAATGTCAGGTGCATGATTCTGAGCACTACCCACGTACCGAGCCCGCCATGATTGTCGCGGTCGAAGACCTTGCTGGTCGAATCTTGCTAGGTCGTCGTCGGGAGTGGCCTGAAGGCTGGTTATCAACTCTGGCGGGTTTCGTCGAAGCTGGAGAATCTTGTGAGGCAGCAGTCATCCGCGAGGTTTACGAAGAATCTGGAATTCACGTTGACCTACAGTCATTGAAATACCTTGGCTCACAACCTTGGCCATTCCCAGCATCATTAATGCTTGCGTATCGCGCGGTTGCCACAAGTACCGAAGTTGAGATGCACGATGAAGAAATGACAGAAGTGCAATGGTTTTCTAGGGACGAGTTGTCGGCAGCCTGTATTGCCCAAATCTTGAAACTTCCAAGTCCAGTGTCAATCGCATTTAGACTAATTCAGTCTTGGTACGGTGAAGACATACCTATCCAGTGGTGTCGAAATTAGATTTTCGATTCTTCCCAATTGAGTTCGGAGTAACTATGAGTGACAAAGTAACGATGTACAGCACCCCATGGTGTGGCTACTGCCAGCGCTTGAAAGCTCAAATGGGCCGCGAAGGTATCGAGTACAACGAGATCGACATCGAACAAGATCCAAGCGCCGCTGACTTTGTAATGGGAGTAAATGGCGGCAATGCCGTTGTCCCAACTTTGGTTTTCCCAGATGGCTCAACTCGGACAAATCCCAGCATTGGGGAAGTCAAAACCCTTTTAGGGCTGTAATCCTGGCCTTACCTGTGATGTCCTGTTAAGGATGTCGTGGGGGCTTGGCACAATAGGGCAGTGCCCGACATTCTTGATTCGCTAGACGACCAGCAACGCGCTGCGGCCGAGTGCGTCTCAGGACCTGTTGCGATTTTCGCTGGTGCAGGCACGGGCAAGACTCGAACCATCACACACCGCATCGCGCATGCGGTTGCCAGCGGCGTCCACGATCCCAGCCAAACTTTGGCCGTTACGTTTACCACTCGTGCTGCCGGCGAACTCAGAAATCGACTTGGTCAGCTTGGCGTATCAGGTGTGCAGGTTCGTACTTTTCACAGTGCTGCTTTGCGGCAACTTAGATTCTTCTATCCCCAGTTTTTCAATTCAAGCTTGCCGGACTTAATGCCAAGCAAGTTTCGATTTGTAGCTGATGCAGCAACTCTTTGTCGCGTTGCAAATGACAAGGATTCAATTCGCGATATTTCTGCCGAGATTGAATGGGCAAAAGTAAATATTCTTTCGCCAGATTCGTATCGAGAAAAAGCAGTTGAAGTCAGGCGAGATCTAAGTGGGGATCTGACGATCGAAAAAGTATCAAAAGTTTTCGAAGCCTACTTAACTCGATTAGACGAAGCTCACGCCATGGATTTCGAAGACGTTCTTCTGCTGACCACCGCAATGATGGAAAACTATCCAGAAATGGCCAATGCAGTACGCAAGCAGTATCGCCATTTCACCGTTGATGAATTTCAGGACGTTAGCCCAGTCCAATTTGAGTTACTTAACCTTTGGCTCGGTGATCGTGATGATGTTTGTGTTGTTGGCGATCCAGCCCAGACGATTTATTCATTCTCTGGTGCTACGTCTAAGTACTTGATTGATTTCAAATCTCACTTTGCTCGTACGCAAGATTTCCAATTAAGTCACTCTTACCGAAGTACCGAACCAATCATTTCGGTCGCAAACCAAGTGCTTGCAAAGGATGCAACTAGTCCGGTGCGTTTGGTCTCACAGCGCGGGAAGGGTCCTGCGGTAAGTGTTACGGCGTATGCAAATGACGAAGAGGAAGCTAAGCAAATTGGTAACCAGATTTTGGAACTGATTACCAAAGGGGTTGCACCAAGGGACATTTCGGTCCTGTATCGAATTAACAGTCAGTCCGAAATATTTGAAGCTGAGTTAAGTGCTTTAGGAATTCCAATTTCACTTCGTGGCGCGGAACGATTCTTTGAACGTGCTGAAGTCAAGAACGCCCTCTTGCACTTGCGGGCCGGATTGCACGTAACTGGAACAAAACCGTTAGTAGAAACAGTTCGAGACATCCTGGGATCCGTTGGCTGGAAGCCACAGGCACCTGACAGCGGGCGCGCGGCACGCGAAACCTGGGAATCTTTAAACACAATTGTTGATTTAGCCGATGAATTGCAAAGCAAAGAGCCAACAACACAACTCCCTGACTTTGTTAAGTCCCTTGACCTGCGCAGTGAAATGGAATTCGCTCCAAGCGCAAACGCGGTAACACTGGCTTCGATTCACGCAGCCAAAGGCTTGGAATGGGAAGCAGTTTTTGTGGCTGGAGTTAGTGAAGGTTTACTCCCAATTTCGCACGCAACTACTGCACCTGAATTCAATGAAGAACGAAGGCTTTTATACGTTGCCATGACTCGCGCGAAAACCCACTTGCATATTTCTTGGGCAAAATCTCGCCATACCGATGGCAAGGGTTATCGGGAGCAATCAACTTTGCTGCGCGACTTAAAGTTTTAGTTCTTAACTTCCTCGGCAAATCCTGGCACCCATAGTGCGAATTCATCACGCACCGAGAATTCAGATTCAAGCTGGCACAAAACCCCGATACTGCCTAGCCATACGCGATGGATCATCACATAGTTCGGTGGCAGGTTAATTTTCATACCGATCGACCAGTCGGCATTTCTTGGATCACTAGTGCGCTCAAACTGCTCGCGAATCCAATCTCGACTGTGCTTGAAGACAGGAACTTGAGCCGGCTCAGTAAACGGGCCAAGGTAATCCAGCAACGACTGCGGATCCAACTCAATGCCAGGTCGGATAAATCCTTCTTCGCGGAGACCAGCCACAACTGACTCGGAGTCACCAACTAATGCAATCTTCAACAAAGTTCCCATTGCTGGTGGTAAGCCTTCTGGAAGTTCCGCAGTTGCACCAAAATCTAAAATGGCAAGCCTGCCATCTGGCATCACTTTGAAGTTGCCTGGATGCGGATCGGCATGCAATAGCCCAACTTGAGTTGGCCCAGAAAGCAGGAACCTTAAATACATTTTTCCGAAGTGATCGCGTTCTTCCTGGGTTCCGGATTCAATCAGGCGCGCTAGCGACTTGCCTTCAACCCATTCGGTAACGATCACATTTTCGGCCGCAGCTAAAACGTGGGGTATGAAGTAATCAGGATGGCCATCAAATCCAACGGCGAACTTTCGCTGAACTTTGGATTCATGCAGGTAATCAAGTTCTTCGGCGACACAATCAGTTAGCTCGCGCAAAATCGCGCGGACATCAATGCCAGGAAAGAAACCGGCAAACAATCTGCCGAAACGTGAAAGCTGCTGGAGATCAGCAAGTAGCGCTCCCGATGCACCTGGGTATTGAATCTTCACAGCAACGTCGCGGCCATCGTGCCAAACTGCGCGGTGAACTTGCCCGATCGAAGCTGCTGCGGCTGGCTCATCATCAAATGAAGCGAATCGCTCTCGCCAGTTATCGCCCAATGACTCTTGCAGCACTTGATGGACGGATTCGATCGGCATCGGCGGAGCCGAGTCTTGCAATTTCGTAAGTGACTCGCGGTAGGGACCAGCAACATCATCAGGAAGGACTGACTCAAAGACACTCAGAGCTTGCCCAAGCTTCATAGCGCCACCCTTGAGTTCGCCAAGCACGCTAAAAATCTGTTCAGCAGTTTTGGCCTGCGCTTCTGCAGTGGCGTCCTGGGCAGACATGCCACCTAGACGCTTTCCCAGGCCGACAGCGCGCCGGCCTGCATGCCGAAGCGGCAGGGATGCAATCCGCGCACTTCGGGTTAGGCCGCTTTGAGATAAATCGCTCACACCTAATTGTCAGGGAGTTAGGTCCCATCGGCATCCGCAGGAAGGATGAAAGAACGTGGGATAGGTCTCAACTGACTCCAAGGTACTTCCCAGTTTGATAAGCCAGGAATCTAAAGTTTCGTCTCGGTCCACCCATTCAGTAACAATGCGAACTACACGAATTGCGGTATTCAAAATCAACGCGATCCCTGCGCTGTCTACGACGGGATTTCGCGAAACTTGTAGATCAATCAGAGGCCAACCTGGATCTTGATCACATCGGTGCAAATGCAAGCAGCGAAGGCATGGAGTTTTGCCAGGTTGAATTACGGAACTAATGAAGCTTGCCGAAGTGCTCGTAGCGGCAAACAGGTGAGGCGTATCAGTGGCAATCAGTTGATCTGCGCTAGTTGCAGGAATCCAAGGAAAGTCGGCCCGTTGATCTGGCATAAGGATTTCGATCTTGCGATTTGCTCGAAAGCGCAGGGAGTTCTTGTGCGCAGATGCACCTCGAACCATTCGTTCTACTAAGTTTTTGGCAATAGCATCTCGGCGAATCCCAATGTCTATCCGCGATGCACCCCACGGCGTTAAGTCAGCTTCGCTAACAAGATTCGAGTCATGAATAGTCACGTTGGGAAAGCCGGCAGCGGCAAAAAGTAGGCATACGGTCATACCAAGTCGTCCAGCGCCCCGAATCGAGATTTCGCATCCGATTCGATTGTTTATCGCCTCAAGATCTCCAGAAGTTTCGCGCAAGAGATTTAGTCGCTGAACTTCACTTACTGGATTTTGTTGATCGTAAGTTGCAGAGCTTGGCCCAGGTTCAACTAGACCAAGTTCGATCAAATTCCTAAGAAAATTTTCACTAGAACTCTTTTCGTGCCCAGCCGAAACTAATCGATTGCAAATTTCGGTAATGGAGTGCGCACCATCAAGGAGCTTGCCAATCGTTTCGCCAACTTTCTTGTCGATAACAATTGCCGAGTTGGGGTCAATTCCGATTTGCACTTGAGATTCACTGCGCTCATAAAGTCGCACGCCCGGCGCGAGCATTGGATTTGAAATCTTCATTTACGAAGTTTGCAGGTGAGTGCATGTGTAAGAAGTTCGCATTCCACACAGCTGATGTGTTACACATAGCACCAGAAATAGGCAGGTTAACAGCGCCTGAATTTTAACTTGAGTGTCACGTAAAACGATAGATCAAGACAAATGCCCCTTGGGGATAAAACTATTTTCTTTCCACATTCCGTGGACAACATAATCCCTGATAAACCCACATATTCACACGGTCACAATCGGATTGTCCCCAAGTTGTTCACTAGTAATCCCCAGGTTATTGGGCATCTATCCCCAGTTAGTCCCCAGCCTTGTCCACAGCACACTTAACTAATTGTTAATTCACGTTGCGTTAACGCATTACTAGCGCGTAAGTTTCACGAGTTGAAGCTCTCGAGATAACGAGCCGACATTCGCAAGGGGAAGGCGAATGTTTGAGCACGCGGCTCGAGAGCTTCATCATTTTTTGGCATCTGGACTAGCCTTAAGTTTTGTGACCGGTCAAAATCAGCCTTCGCTCTTCGATTCAGAAGGGGACGCTTTATCTTCTGAAGGACTTTCGATCGGCAATGATGCTGTGGAGTTTGTATACCAACGGACTGATTTAACAAAAGTTGAAGTAAAGCGCAGCAAGCGAGCAAAGCGAAATGTAACGGCATATCGCGATAACGATAAAACTGTTGTGACTGTGCCAACTCGAATGGCAAAGCGTGACGTTGATGCGTATGTGGCTGAATTAGTAAATCGCCTTGATGAACGAGATGCTCGCACAAGTTCGCAGGAATCCTTAGAGCAACGAGCCCGGGCACTTTCGCTTACTTATCTAGGGCAGGATCTTTTTGAAACCCATAAAGTCCCGGTAAAGATTCGCTGGGTAACAAATCAAAATTCTCGCTGGGGATCTTGTACTCCTGACGAAGGAAACATCCGACTTTCACACCGAATGCAACGGATGCCCAGTTATGTAATTGATTCCGTGATTGTCCACGAGTTGATTCATTTATTGGTTGCTAACCACAGCGCGGAGTTTTACGAATTGATGAACAAGTTCCCGCAACATGAAAAAGCCAAAGCCTATTTAGATGGCTACTCTCACGCGCAACAGTATTTAAATCCCGAATAAGGCGTTATTTAGGAATCCGTTTCTGGATCTGCTTTCGAAGATTCAATGGCTCTATTCAGTTCCGACATCAGATCTTCACTTCCAGTGGCAAGAAATGCATCAATGTCATCAATGTCAGAGTCGCGCGGAAGTAAATCAGGATGCGTCCAAAGTTGATCTCGAGCAGCGATTCCTTGAGTCTGTGCCAGACGTTGCCACAATGCAGCTGCTTCACGCATGCGACGAGGTCGCATTTCTAATCCGATTAGACCACCAAAAACTTTTTCAGCTGGTCCGCCAGCCGCGCGACGTCGTCTAAAGACTTCTTCCAGCGCTACCGCCGACCCCAGACGACTTCCCGCCGCCTGAGTTACCACGACAGTGACCCAACCTTCAATCAAAGCCAGCAGGAGTTCTATTCGAGTTAAGGCAGCAACTTGCTCAGGTGTTTGTGTTGGTTCGAACAGTGATGAAGTCATCATGCTGTTAATGCTGTCTGGGTTCGACGGGTCAATCTGGGTCATGGCTTCTTCGATTGCACTGGTATCGATTTTCACACCACGGGCATAGTCCGAAATGGCAGCCATCAGTTGAGACTGAATCCAAGGTGCTGCAGTAAACAATCTCTGGTGCGCGAGCTCGCGCAAGGTTATGTAAATCCGCGCTTCCGCTTCATCAATGGATAGTCCTTGGATAAAGGCATTCACATTTGTAATCACCAACCCTGGCTTGCCGGAAGCATTGAGTGGAATGCCGACATCAGAGTTACTCAAAACCTCCGTTGTCATTTGTCCAAGCGCCTGGCCGAATTGAGTACCAAACATTGTGGCGCCCATTGATTTGGCCATAGCCATTAGCGGACCTGTGATTGCTGCAAAGTCAGGTGATGCCAAAGTCTCACGCAAGTTCGCTGCAACTTCATCGGGCAGACTCGAAAGTAGTTCATCAGGAATGTTGATTGTTCCGCCGTCATTGCCAGCAGGTAAGAGCCCGGTCATTACTCCAGACATGGCATCAGCAACTGGCTGCACGACAACTTTCCAAGAATCAAATGTGGATGCGAGCCATTGGGTTCGAGTAACACCGTTAATCATGTGACCAGCACTTGGAATCGTTGTCGCATCGTTTAGCCACAAGTCAGCTAAGTCAGCAGCAGCGCGGAGTTTTTCCGTATCCGATTCGGCAATCGCTGGATCCCCAGCTTGCTTCAAAGCCTGATCCGATGCAGTGTGCGCACTGGTCCAGTTAACTGAGCCCCCGGAAGGATCTCCACCATTACGAAGCATGCGACCCATGTTTTCGAGCATGTCAGCAAGCTCGTTGTTATCGTCGCCACCTGGTGCAAATCCAAAAGGAATACTCATAATGCCTACTTTTCTGCTCTTTTGTAGTTTTAAGGTTATGCCCAAGTCAAGGTTTCATTAATCATTTTTGCTAGTGCTATCGGCGAACAAAAATGCTTTTGTTTTCACGTACGCTGTAATCCTTAAGGTTTTGCACTTCACAGATTGGCGCTCACGTGAGATTTCGGTTTAGACCAACTCTGACCTGGTCACTTCTGATATTGCTTGGTGCAGCGATGTTTATTCCGGTCCCGTACGTAATGACTTCGCCTGGTCCAGTCTTTAACACCATTGGAGAAATTGACGATACCGAGTTGATTTCAATCTCGGGCGCGAAGACTTACCCAACTGAGGGTGAACTCAACATGACAACCGTTAGTGAATACGGGGGACCGCAACAAGGACTTGATATGTTCCAGGCAATCTGGGGATGGATTAGTCCAGATCGAAGAGTGGTGCCGCGAGAGTCGGTTTATCCCGAAGGCGAAACGGAACAAGAAAACATTGCACGAAATGTTGAAGCCTTTAGCACTTCTCAAAGTTATGCGATAGCAGCTGCGATGCAGTACTTGGATCAACCAGTAAATAAAAAAGTAATTGTCACAAGTGTTGGTCTTGCTACCCCTGCGCAGGACAAGCTGCGAGCCGGAGATGAAGTTCTTTCGGTCGATGGAGTTGCGATGAAAACTCCCGAGCAAGTTGTTGACGCAGTGCGATCTAAGGCGATCGGAACCAAGCTAACTTTTTCTGTGGTTCGCGATGATTCAAAACTTGATGTTGTAGTCACTTCGAGTAACCGTCAGGATGATCCGGCAACTGATCAAGACGAGTCCACAATTCCATACATAGGAATTGGAATCGACATAAGTTATTCAGCGGACTACGAAATTGATTTTGGAGTTACCGGAGTTGGGGGACCGAGTGCCGGCACCATGTTTGCGATTGGAATCATCGACAAACTGACGCCTGGCGCATTGACTCAAGGAAAGATCATCGCTGGCACTGGAACCATTGATCCTGCTGGGAATGTCGGTGACATTGGTGGGATTCAACAAAAGCTAATTGGCGCTCGGGATGCCGGCGCAGTGTTATTCCTTGCACCACAGGGAAACTGCGACGATGTTGTAGGGCACATTCCCGATGGATTGACAGTGGCTTCGGTTGCAACCCTTACCGATGCGGTTAAGGCCATTGAAGCATTTAATAGCGGTGCCAAGGTCACGACCTGTAGCTGATCTAGAAGTTTCGACCCACCAAAACAAAAATCGCAGCGATAGCTACAAAAATTGCGAAGCCTTTTTGTAGCGTTCGTGCATTTAACTTCCCCGCAATCGGAGCGGATAGGAATGATGCAGTAATTGCGGCAAGAGTGAATGCCGTAATCGGTAGCACCGGGATTTCGCCCCAGTACTCAAAGCGCATTAAGAATGCGAATGATGACGTACTCGCAATCGCAACTAGGGAAGTACCTGCGGCTGTTTTGGTTGGAACCTTGAGTATCAAAACCAGGGCCGGCACGATCAAGAACCCGCCACCGACACCCAGTAATCCTGTAAGGACTCCGATTGCGCTTGCAACAACGAAAACAACTGGCCACTGAGATTTAACTGGGATGTCCGACTCAGCTACTGGACCCCGCCACATTGCAATTGCTGCACCAAGCATCAATGTTGCGAACAAAATTATTTGCACGGTCTCAGGTACAACCTTGACAAGCTGAGTGCCGACAAAAGTTCCCAATACTCCAAGTCCAGAAAAAGTTAAGCCAAGGCGAACGTCAACCGTTTTGGTTTTTAGTCTTGGGATAAAGCCTGCAACTGCTGCTGAGCCAACAATCACCAGCGACGAAGTGGTGGCTGCAATAGTGGACAGTCCCATAACTGCAATCAATCCTGGAACTGCAAGAATCGCACCACCAGCGCCGATGGTCCCGAGAATTAGGCCGATAAATACACCGAGGGCAATACCTTCAAGAAGCATCATGCGTTAGGCGACTTCTGGATTTCCGGAGGCGCAAAACATGGCTAGTCCAGCCTCGTTCCAAGCCTTCATTCCGCCTGTCATGTTGAATACATTCTCGAACTGTCCGGCAATTGAGTTAACAACTTGACCAGAACGGCTGCCAGATCGGCAAATGAAAATCAATGGCTTGTCAGTTGGCAGGGCATTTATATCAAAAGCGCTCATTGGATTCCAAGACACATTTTCTGCGTGACCGGCTTCCCATTCATTGGACTCTCTGACGTCAATTCCGACAGCTCGTCCGCTGTTGATTTCTTCAAACGCACTCTGTGGTGAAATTTCCTGCATTTTCTATTCCTCTACGCTTTAGCGGCAACGTCAGATGGTGATACTGGACTAGCGTCCATGTGACCAGTGACAATGTTGAGCCCATCGACGCTTAGACAAGCTTCATAAGGTTCGTTGATTAAAACTGCGGTTCGCGTTGAATTCTCGATTATCCCAAGTGCAGCAGCAGCGCGGTAAGCGCCAGCACAGTGAACCCAAATTTCGCCATCAGTGGGTAACTCATTAACCCGACCTTCAAGTTCGTGAAGTGGGATGTGAAGTGAAGGTTCAATATGGGAAGCCTCACGCTCGCTAGAACGACGAACATCAAGTACATGTACTCCCGGTGTTCCAAGAACTGCAGGAACATCCTTGAAGCTAACGGCGCGCGTGGACTTTGAATCACCAAATTCGGCAACGTCGCCAACGAAAGATCCGGATGGGCGATCGATTCCAATGCGAACTAATTCGCGCTGGGCCTCGGCAATGTCGGATGCCTTATCGGACATTAGAACTAGCTGCTTCTCATACGGGAACATCCAGCCGAAGTAAGTTGCCATAGAGCCGTCAATGCCAAATGACATTGTGCCTGGTACGTGCGCGGCAGCCCAAGAACTTCTGGTGCGAAGATCAACGATCCAAGCGCCAGCATTCATAGCCTTCAGCACTTCTTCGGTCGACATGCGTGACAACTCAGAAAGATCAATTGGTCCTGGACCGGCATGATTCGCTGGACCCATGTGCTTGTAATAGGCAGGGAAAACATCGAGGCCAGCGAGAGTTTGAACTATGTAAGCTTCCTTCTCTAAAAGAAGTGCCGGATTTACTCTCTTTTCATCAGCGATAGTTGAAGAATCGCCACTTGTCGCAGTTGCTGCGCAAAATGATCCAAAGCCATGGGTTGGGTGCACATTAACTCCGCCTTCGAGCAATTCAGCAAGACGATGAAGCGATCCGTGTTGCAGTCCTGCAAGTTCCCGAGCTTTATCCATGCCTAGTAAGTCGGGACGACCTGTTGAGCCATGGAGCATTGAACCACCAGTAAAAACGCCGTGCGCATTTTCTGCGTTATCAAGAAGCGCATATGACATGTGAGTAAAAGTGTGACCTGGGGTATGTAGGGCCTTAACCGCAAAGTCACCAATTGCCTCAATTTGAGTATCGGCAACAGTAACGCGCTCGAATGTGACGGGATCCATTTCGCTAACGATGTACTTGGCGCCGTGCTCCTGGGCAAGCACTAAGCCTCCGGAAACGTAGTCATTGTGCATGTGGGTCTCAACGACTCCGCCTAATGTCAGACCTTCACGATCAAGAATTGCTTGAACCCGATCAATGTCGCGCTGCGGATCTACCGCTAAAGCGGTCTTTCCATCATGGGCGATGTATGAGCGGTCGCCCAGAGTTGGCGTATCGATGTTGATTACTGTTAAAGCCACGTTTCCTCCACCTAAGTGTTCTTATTGTATACCCTAGGGGGTATAATAAACTTCAATAACTCCAGCGAAAAGAGAATTACATGAAGAAAGCAGTAGCTGTGGCAGTAGCAGCCATTGCATCCTTAGGGTTACTAACTGGTTGCTCCAGTAGCAACGAAGCCATTAAGAAAGTTGCTCCTGTCGAATTCAGCGAAGCTATTAACCAGACGGGCGTGATCGTCCTAGACGTCAGAACGCCAGAGGAATTCAGCGCTGGTCATCTGCCAAACGCAATCAACATCAATCTAGAAGGTGCAGATTTTGCTGGCGAAGTTTCAAAACTTGATAAGAACGCAATTGTTGCTGTCTATTGCCGAAGTGGAAACCGCTCGGGTGTAGCTACAGAGCTGATGGCTGAACTTGGCTTCGTGGATATGTATGACATGCAAGGCGGCATCCTTGATTGGGAAGCGGCTGGCGGCCAGATAGTTCAATAAATCTTGTAATCATTTCAACTAATAGAAAAAGGAAATCAGATGTGTAGTCGAGTTAACTGTCGCAAGTGCGGCAAGGTTACCTACAGCGGCTGTGGCCAGCACTTAGACATGGTCTTTGCTGGAGTCCCAATGAGCAATCGCTGTGAGTGTGCTTCTAAGAAAAAAGAATCAGGCGAAAAGTCATCATTCTTCGGGAAGCTTTTCGGAAAGTAAATGCCTACGAAGTTCCATAGGGAAAGCAAAATATGCAAGCCAGTGAATCCACAAACCAATTAAAATTTCTGTAACACACGCACAAGGAATAGAGAATCAAAATGCAAGAGATTTCAGCACTAGAGCTAATGGCCATTTACAAAAACGTATCGGTTTTAGATGTTCGCGAAATGGATGAATACGTTGATGGCCATGTGCCAGGCGCAAAACATATCCCGCTTTCAATGATCCCAGTTCGAAACAATGAAATTGATAAGAGTGAGGCACTGTACGTAATCTGCGAAGCAGGCGGACGGTCTGCACAAGCCTGCGCATTCTTAGAACAACAAGGTTTTGCCGTAGTCAACATTGCGGGCGGCACAGGCTCGTGGCGCATGATGGGCGCACCGCTTACGACAGGTGACCAAGCATGAGTGTTGCAAAGAAACAAACACATGTGGTTGAAGATGAATTAGCACTCGACGACTTTGTTAAGCGAATTCGTCGTGCCGAAGGTCAAATGGGCGGAATCTTGCGCATGGTCGAAGACGGTAGGTCATGTGAAGACATCGTTAATCAGCTGGCAGCTGTATCAAAAGCGATTGATAAGGCAGCTTTCAGCTTGATTTCGGCAGGACTTAAAGAATGTTTAACTGATGGCAAAAAAAATCACGAGGAAGTTTCTGCGCAACTGCAAAAACTTTTTCTAACTATGGCTTAATCTGCGAAAGTAGAAGCTACGGCATCATTGAGTCGCGCAACAAGATTCGGCGCCACGGCTACTGCATCAGCTGAATCATGTGTTCGATATCGCAACGCATTCAAATTCTGTCCGCTGCGCAGAACGGCACTAACGATTCTCACATCTCGTCGATCCGGATGATCAGATGCTGCTTGCACCAACGCAGAATCATCATTCGAAGGCAAGTCTGATTCAGCTGACGGTGGTAAAACAATCCGCTCAAGAACCACAATGGCTCCGGCAACGTCTTCCGGCCAGGCAATAGTTGCCAAAAGCTCATCTAGTTCCAGGGCATCTTCTATTTCTTGCTCAACAGAAGTTAGCGGCATCTCAGCACTTATTCCCAACTCGTCGGCTAGTTCAGGGTTAGCGGCGAGCAGGCTTTCGGTGGGCACCAAGGCGAATAGTCGAACCGGTTGATCCCAACCAGCACTGGCTACGTGGTCTTCGACTTCCCTTACTAAGAGCTCGAGGTTTGAGGCAAAATCCATAGGGTAAGTCTCTCGTATGTGGAACCTAGATTTTCAACGTAAGGTATTTAAGTGAGCATAAATTTAGAACGTCCTCGTCGCAGCCCCCTCGGAATAACCCTTTCGGTACTTGCCGCCCTATTTGTGATTTTTTCATTTTTCGCTGGCTTTTACATCGACTGGCAGTGGTTCGGTTCGGTCAATCGCACTGACGTCTATACCCAGCAACTCACAATTCGCGCCATTCTGTTCATTGCCTTTGCAGTTCTAACTGCGTTAAGTCTTTGGGGCGCTGCCACACTTGCTTACCGCTCCCGCCCAATAAACCTGCCGGCAACTCCCGAAGAATTTGCACTACAGAAATATCGAGAAAGTTTGGATCCATTCCGTCGCCTGGTGTTTATCGCAGGTCCGATCGCTTTTGGTGTGTTAACTGGATTGTCGGCTTCCAGCCAATGGAAGACCTACATGTTGTGGCGGAACTCAACTCCGTTTGGACAAACTGATCCGCAGTTTGGTTTAGACATTTCGTTTTATGCCTTCGAACTTCCATTCCTAAGATTCTTCTTGGGATTTGGATTCACAATTCTGATCATCTCCTTAATCGTCAATGTGCTGATTCATTACATCTATGGTGGTCTGCGGACCAGTCTCTCTAAGTCAACAGATTCAGCTCGCCGTCACTTAATGTTTTTCTTGGGAACTCTGGCACTGCTAAAGGCAGGCGCATACTCGATCGACAAGTACTCCTTGGCTACTAAATCCGACTCGTTGATCACTGGTTTGAAGTACACAGATGTAAATGCTTTAGTTCCAGCGAAAACGATTCTGACTTACATCGCTCTGGCAACTGCAATCCTGTTCTTTGTTTCAATCTTCCGAAAAGGTTGGTCGCTTCCGTTCATTGCATTTGGCGCAATGCTTGGCGCTTCACTTGTGATTGGTGGGTTGTATCCAGCCTTCGTGCAGCAGTTCCAGGTAAAGCCTTCGGAACTTCAGCGTGAAGCACCTTACATTCAGCGAAACATTGATTCGACATTGTCGGCTTATGGACTTGAGGACGTTAAGTTTTCTGAGTACGCAGCAATTGATAATCCATCCCTTGCTTCGCTCTCTGAAGATGCTGGAACCCTTTCAAACATTCGCTTACTCGATCCAGCTCTTAACTCACCAACTTTTAGCCAGTTGCAACAGATCCGTGGTTTCTATGCGTTCCCAGAAACTCTTGATGTTGACCGGTATTTGATCGACGGCGTTAAGCGCGGAACCGTGATTGCGGTTCGCGAAGTTAACCTCGATGGTCTTGCTGATGACCAACGTAACTGGTTCAACGATCACATGGTGTTCACTCATGGTTACGGCGTTGTGGCTGCTTATGAAAACACAGCAGAAGCAGACGGCGCACCTAAGTTTGCGGAAAGCAACATTCCGCCTTCAGGCAAACTTGATATTGACGAACCTCGTGTTTATTTCGGCGAGCAATCACCGGCGTATTCCATTGTGGGAAGCGATGGCAGCCAGCCACCAATCGAACTTGATTTCCCAGATGACAAGAGTGCAAATGGCCAGACCAACAACACTTACACAGGTTCTGGTGGTGTCGCGATTGGAAACATGATCCAGCGCGCAATTTTTGCATTGAGCTACCAAGAAACAAACATTTTGCTTTCGAATCAAATTGGGCCAGAGTCAAAGATTCTTTACGATCGTGATCCAAAAACTCGCGTGGCAAAGGTAGCTCCGTGGCTAACTCTTGATGGCGATCCATACCCTGCAGTTGTTGATGGCAGGGTGCAATGGATTGTCGATGGTTACACCACCACAAATGAATTCCCATATGCGGCACGAATTTCACTCCGAGATGCAACAGCTGACTCAGTAAATAGCCAGCTTGAGACCATGCCACTTAATGCCGGAAACATTACTTACATCCGTAATGCTGTTAAGGCTACTGTCGATGCATACGACGGCACTGTAAACGTCTATGCGTGGGATGAAGCAGATCCAATTCTCCAGACTTGGAGCAAGGCATTCCCTGGCGTTGTTCAACCTAAGTCAGCAATACCAGCTGGAGTTCTCGATCACATTCGTTACCCAGAAGACATGTTCAAGGTGCAGCGAGATGTTTTAGCTAAGTACCACGTTGGCGATCCGCAGGCGTTTTACTCAGGTCAGGATTTCTGGATTGTTCCAGAAGATCCAACTAAGCCAACTGTTGGTCAGGCTCAGCCTCCGTATTACTTAACTTTGCAGATGCCAGATCAGGACGCACCAACGTTCTCGTTGACGACCACATACGCGCCAACTAAACGTCAGACATTGGCGGCATTCATGTCGGTTAACTCTGATCATGGCGATGACTACGGCACGATTCGAGTTTTGCAATTGCCTCGAAATACAACAATCCCTGGTCCGCGACAGGTGCAGAATAACTTTGAATCGGACCCAGAAGTTGCCAAGCAACTCTCACTGCTGCGAAGTGGTGGCTCTGATGTTGTTCTAGGCAACTTGCTTTCCCTTCCAGTCGGCGGTGGATTGCTCTACTTCGAACCGGTCTATGTTCGAGCCTCACAGGGCGGTGGCTATCCGTTACTTCGCAAGGTCCTTGTCTCATTTGGATCTAAAGTCGCCTTCGAGGATGACTTAGAAACCGCGCTCAAGAAGGTCTTCACTGGGCAAACCACAATTCCAGTTGACCCGACTGATCCAAATGCACCGGAAGTTCCGGTCACCACTCCAGCGCAGGATCTTGCCAAGGCAATCGTGGATGCCAATAAGGCTTACATGGACGGGGTAGCAGCGTTGGCAGCAGGAGACTTTGCGGCTTATGGTGAGGCGCAGGATCGACTTTCTGAGGCGCTAGAGCGGGCTACAACAGCAGGTAGTCAGATTGCAGGTGAGAGTCTGGCAATCACGCCAACTCCATCTCCAGTTGCCACTCCTGCACCGTCGCCAACCCAATAACTCCATTAGCGATTTGGTTGGGCTGGAATCCTCGCGTATCCTTAACGAACCGACGCGGGGTGGAGCAGCTCGGTAGCTCGCTGGGCTCATAACCCAGAGGTCACAGGTTCAAATCCTGTCCCCGCTACTAACGAAAAATGAGAGTCCTTCTGGACTCTCATTTTTCGTTTATGACGGCTCCCGGATTTGGGAGGAGCCGACCTCGATGCGCAGCAGCGATGGTGTGCGACGGTTCCTGTCCCCGCCCGGATTTGGGATTTCCAGCCAATAAAGAAGTTGATGTTCCGAATGCATTACTTTTCACACAGAGCGATTATCGGCATTCGGCTGTCCCCGCTACTAAAAAGAAAAGACACCTTCGGGTGTCTTTTCTTTTTATCTAAGTAAGTGCCTCAATCACTCAAAATTTCAGTGATCTTCTCGGCATCGCGCAAAATCGACCCGCCAATAAGTATCGGCTGAGTTTCATCCAAATTCCGCAGTTCAGCAATTGCCTTCTTGCGCTGGTCTTGCCAATCTTCCAGATCCTCATGCTGGATATCTGCCGGGTAATCCTCTGCGATCTCGGCTTGATCGGAAATAACTTCCGCAGTGGCACTCAACACTCCAGCCAGGGCAGTAGCTAAGAGGGCAGGTAATTGTTGTGAACTGCCAGAAGTGAGAACCAGCTCTCGACAGATGTTTAGCACTGTGCTCGCAGTAGCTTCAGTAAGTTTTATTTGTTCAACAACTGCTTTTGCTTCCGCGTAATCAATCGCTGGAGACCATGCAGATCCTTCCAATGCAGATTCGGCATTGGCTTTGATTTCATCAATCTCATTTGCGATGAATTCCGCGCGAGCCAGCCAGCGACTGGCAAGCTTTGGATCAACCGTGCCGTCATTTTCAGTTAGGGCCTTCGCGATTGCGTTTAGTAACGCAGACATTGCAAATGACTGCTCAATGCCAGCCTTAAGCGCTCTATCCTGTGGCGATCCTTTTCGGACAAAGTAGGAAGCAAATGTTGCTAGCGATGCACCAAGCAACACACCAAAAAATCGCTGTTCAATCGTGCTGGCTGTGACGTTTGGACCAACGACCAAAATCACGGTAACAGCAATAGCAATCGCACCTTCTTCACCGAGTTTGAGCAATCGCGCAGTTAAGAAGCAAGTAAAGATTGCGAACATCACAATGACAGAGTTGAATCCGATCAGCCTCATCGCAGCAAACGCGACAGTGCCTCCAATGACAACTCCAAGAATTTGAAGGAAACTTTCCTTTACTGAGTCATGAAAAGTGTGCCGAACCGAAACGATTGCAGTAATAGCAGCTGAAATGCCAGAAACCATCGGCAGGTTTGCGCCTATGAAGTAGGCGAGTGTGCCTGCGATTGTCGTCAGGGTTGCAAGGCGAAAATATGGCGCATTAATGATGTCTATAAGTGTGACTTTTTCACCAGCGATGTTTCGTGGTGTAAAGAAATCCTTAACTCTGGACATAACGTGCTTTCTGATTGACCCAATCCGATTCTATCCAGAATCTCAACTGGGAAAATAGGGGATCTTAAAACGTTATGGTCGCAACGTCATGGTCAGAAATTGCATCGACTTTTACATTCATGCCATCAGTGAGCTGGGCGTATTGCTCTTGATCTAGCTCAACAATCGGCATGCTGATGTCATAGATTTCAGCAGAAACTAGAGCGCCGATAACCAAAATGGTGTCGCACTGCAACATCACAATTGCAAGTGGCCCATCTCCAGTTCGAATCAACTCCGCCAGAACTGCAGTGGCCGAACTAGATCCTCGCCCGGAAGGCATAACCAAAATCTTGTTGGTCATTTTTGCTTTGTGTTGGGCATGATGTACATCAATGATTTCCCCGTGATGGTCTACGCCACCCCAAAATGAAACCGGTTCAGTAAGCAATAGAACTTCGCCCTCGGCAGTTCCTGGATGAGAAACCTTGCCAGATAAAACTGTTGTCATGTTTAGGCCCACAAACTTTCATCTCGCACAACTTTGCCAGCTCGAGCCGATTCAACACATTCCGAAAGGCTGCCCAGCACAGTATCAATTCCCAGATTTCCTGGCGCATACCAGGCCCACTTTCCAGAATTCGTCATGACATTTCGAACATTTCGATTTAGAACTGGAGTGACATAGGTGCAAGTGTCCGTCACCACACGTCCACCAGCATTCAAGAACACATCTAGGTAACCGAGTTTCTTTGAGCGCGCCATCACGTCTCTGCTGGTTGAAATGTAGAAGTCGATGTGTTCAGCAAACTTCGGGCCATCACCAATGACTTCGGACAATGCTCTAAATTCATCGACCGAGAAGTGGGGAGTACCAAGACTTACCGCATCCAATTTGTCGCTAGATGTAGTGCTTAGGGTGTCGCGCGCTTCCCGAACATCGGCGGCTGTCATTTTTAGATACTCCGCATTTGGCGTGACTATCGCTTCCAGAGTTGGCGCTTCTGGAGTGATTCCAACCACGTGGAAAAGCCCAACGCCACCAGCGGAGGCACTAGTTGCACCCATTCCTTTTAGTCTGTCTTCGGTAACGCCACCATCGGCTAGATCACCAGGCAGTCCAACCATCGCAGCAACTCGTGTACCCGCACGATTACCTAGCAGCACACCAAGAGCTGCCCAAGCTGCATCCTCAGAAAAAACTCGGGAATCAATCTCGGAAAAATCTAAAACTAAAACAGCCTTACGGGCCTCGTCATGATGCAGGCCTCCGAAAGGTACTCGTCCGGTTACCGCAGCAGACAAATCTAGAAAATCACCATAGCGATCTGATCGAGCACCAAGCACCGAGTTAACAAATGCAATCGCATTGGATTCAGCCCATGCCACATGGCTTCCAAATTCCGGACGATGCCCTGCTTGGTAAGGGGCGCAAGACCAAGTCGGTTCGCAACCCAGCGCAATGTGCGCATCCATGAGGCGCCGACCATGTGACATCAAAGTTTCATCACCATGCACGAGATTTGGATGCAATAGATCAAGTGAACCAACGTTAGTTGTGGTTTTAACTTTTACTTTTCCACCTAGTGCAACAAGTTTTTCGGTGAAATCTAGCCCGGCTTCACCGTGATACAAAGTGCCGTCCGCATGCACAGATTCAATCTCGATCAACTTTTCCGCGCCATTCGCCCGAGCAACTCCAACGATGATTCGCATACACATCGCAACCGCAGGACCATCAGCACCGTCGAGCATTGCTTGTTCTTCGGCAGTAAGCGTTAAAGAATGTGATCCTGATGACATTAGTTGTTCTCCAGAAATGACTAGTTCCTAAAACTTTACAGTTAAGGCTCCAGAAACTAGTGACTTTTAATGAAATAACGTTTAAGGATCATTTCATCAATCCAACTACCAACCACAGCGAGCAAGCTGATTTTTCTTAGCCAATTCTTGTACGAATCGTTACTGATACGTGCACTTCACGGATTGCGGGGTGGAAAACATTGGGTTACATTGAAAACATGAGCAAATTGGCCAGCAAAAAGTTTTTTAGAATCGTCACTATCTCTGCAATCGCAGTGGTCGGACTTTCTGCCTGCGGAAGTAACAACATGTCGGGGCCAACGAACACCCAGAGTGTGGCTGGCATGACGGGGAATGAGTCTTCCTTGTCAGCGAACGACATTATGTTTTTGCAGATGATGATTCCGCATCATGAGCAGGCAATTGAAATGTCAAAACTTGCAGCCGAAAATACGAGCAATGCTGGAGTAATCGATTTAGCGAATCGGATTGAGGCCGGACAACAACCAGAAATTGACCTGATGAAGAAGTTACTGTCCGATGCTGGACAGTCCGAAATGCCGGGCCACGGAATGAGCCACGGAATGGACGATGATGGCATGTTGAGCGAAAGCGACATGATCGCGCTGGCATCTGCAAAAGAGCAAGGGTTCGATGCTCTTTATCTGACAGGCATGATTGCACATCACAATGGCGCAATTGCAATGGCCGGCGAAGTATCCAATAGTTCAAACTCAGATGTAAAAGCGCTGGTAAGTAACATAATTTCTTCCCAGACCGCTGAAATCATGGAGATGAATAAGCTTCTTGCCGAGGCACTGGCATTGTAGAAATACGACAGAATGGCATCATGACACTGCGCACACCGATCATCCTGGATTGCGATCCAGGCCACGATGACGCAATGGCAATTCTGTTGGCAGCGGCAAACCCTGCCATTGAACTGCTCGGAATTACCACGGTTTCTGGCAATGGGTCCTTGGAAAAAGTTACGTATAACGCCCAACGTGTTTGCGCTCTAGCCAACATCGTCGTTCCAATTTCAAAAGGTGCAAATGATCCGTTAGCTGGCAAGGCGAGTGCGGCACCAACAATTCATGGCGTTAGCGCACTTGATGGTGCCGAATTACCCGAACCAACATTTGAATTGAGTCCACTGTCTGCAGTTGAACTCATGGCAGATTTGATTAGGAATTGTGATCGCAAAGTAACTCTGATTCCAACTGGGCCACTCACCAACATCGCTATGTTCTTACAGGCTCATCCAGAGTTGCACGATCGCATCGAACATATTTCATTCATGGGCGGAAGCACTGAGCGCGGAAACTGGACTCCATATGCTGAGTTCAACATTTGGGCTGACCCGGAAGCCGCAGACATTGTGCTCCGAAGTGGTTTGCCATTGATTATGTCTGGCCTGAACATAACTCATCAGGCACTAGCTACACCTGAGATTTTGAATCGGATCTTACAACTAGATACCAAGCTCGCTCACACAATTGTTGACTTGCTCAAGTTCTTTGCTGATACCTACCGTGACGTATTTGGAATGTCAGATCCGCCGGTGCACGATCCAGTTGCCTTAGCGATCATCATTGATATGTCAGTTGCGAAACTAGTTTCGGCACCAGTTTCCGTTGAGTTAGTTGGTGAGCTCACTCGTGGCGCTACGGTAGTTGATCTGCACGGAACTACGGGCCAAACGGCGAATGTAGACGTTGCAATGGAATTGGATTTTGATAAATTCTGGAACATGTTGATCGAAGCCATCGAGACTTTAGGAAACTAAATCCGCTCGCCGCTAGAGTTAAGACGTGACTCCACGCCAGCTCAACATGTATTTCTGGACATTTATGTTCTGGGGACTTTCCTTTGTTTGGTTAACAAAAGTTGTTGAAACCTTTGGCTGGGTTGGCGGAGTAAGCTTTCGCGCTTTCGCCGCAGTAATAATTCTTTTGGTCTTGGCAAAAGTCATGAAAGTTGCACTCACGTATGACGCCAATGACACCAAGCACTATGCAGTTTTAGGCGCCACGTCCGTTGCGATGAACCTTGGTGGCATGACCTTTGCACTTTCAAAACTTGGAACTGCTCTTACTGCAATTTTAGTAACAACGATTCCGCTTTATAGTGCGCTAATCGAGAGAGTTTGGGGAAAGGCCAAACACACCAAGTTGATGATCTTGGGATTGTGGATTGGTTTTGGGGGAGTCGTAATTCTGATTGGACTTTCCTCGCAGAAACTTGATGGTGACTTTTTACTCGGATTTATCGGTTCAACTATCGCTTCATTTGGCTTCGCTCTTGGCGGAAACTATTCCAAAGTGAAGGCCAAGCACATTGGAGCCTGGGAACAAACCATTGGAACTTTTACTTTTGGCGGGCTTTACCTTTTGCCATTTATGTTCCTGGTTCCAATTGTTAAGACTCCAACCCTGGCATCATTCGGATGGCTATTCCTGCTAGCTGCTACTGCAAGTTCACTTGCCTACATTTTGTATTTCCGACTTGTTGCTGAAATCGGTGCCACCAAAGCACTTACGACAGAATTCATGGTCCCAGTTGTTGCGGTAATTGTTGGCGCAGCGTTCTTGGGCGAGAAGATCACCGTTACAGATCTTGTCGGTGGGGCATGTATCTTGCTGGGTAGTTCGTTAGTTCTTGGACTGCTGCCAATTCGTCGCAACGTCGAATCGATTGCTTCGTAAGTGTCTAGCCAGAAGACCCCAAAGCGTTACGGCTGGAACACCCCTGTAACTGCGATTGGTCCGCAAGGTGGATCAATGTTGCGAAGCATTAAGAAGATAACTTCCGATCCACTGAATTATCTCGAAGCAACGTGGTCAGAATTTGGCGATGTGGTTCAGTTCCCAATTCCCAAACCGGCAACCTATTTGGTCAGTTCCCCAGAGGGAGCCCGGGAAGTTCTGGTAAACCAACACAACCAAACCTCCAAGAAAACCCTGCAATACAACAATCTTTCGTTAGTGACAGGTGAAGGATTGCTAACTGCGGATACGCAGGCTTGGCGGCCACGGCGAAGAATGTTGCAGCCAGCCTTCCACAAGGAAATGATTGCGCTTTCCGAACATCACATCAAAGCAGGATTAGCAAAGCTTGATGCTCAATGGACTGAGTTAACTTCAGAAGAATCAGCAATCGTTGATATCGACCACGCAATGATGAGCTTGGCACTCGAAATCACTTGCGGTGCTCTATTTGGAATCGATGTCGATGAAGAAGTTGATGAAATTACTGCCGCTACATTAACCGCGCTGCATGGCGTTGTCGCCCGAGCTCGGAATCCAGTTTCTATTCCGCTGATCTTTCCAACTCCGGCAAATCTAAGAATGAAACGTGCCATCAAGCGGCTTGATAAAGCGGTAGACGCAATTCTTACTTCTCGAGAAAACAATCAACTTCCAGATCAAGCGCCAATTAGAGACATGCTTGATGTGTTACTTGATCCAGATTTAGAAACTCCATTAACGAAGCAGCAAATCCGAGACGAGATTGCAACATTTATTGTGGCCGGACATGAAACTGTCGCAAGTGCCTTGACGTGGGCTTGGCATTTGTTGGTGACCAATCCAACAGAATTGCAGAAACTTAAAGCTGACCCGACGCGCGCCCAACTCGTATTCGATGAATCCTTGCGTCTTTATCCACCAGCGTGGGTAATCACGCGTCGAACGTTAACTGACTTAATCGTTGATGAGGTGTTAATCCCGACAAATTCGCTTGTGATAGTTAGTCCCTGGCTCGTCCACCGAAATCCAAAAGCTTGGGAAAGTCCAAACACTTTTATGCCAGACCGCTTCCAAGCTGGCGCGCCACAACTTGGCTACCTACCGTTTGGGGCTGGAGCTCGATTGTGTATCGGAAAAGAGATGGCCAGACTCGAAGGGGCACAAATTCTTGCCCACATTGCAAGCCACTGGAACATTGAAGCCATACATACTTCAGCAGTTCCAATTGATGCTTCAGTAACTTTGCGACCCGTATCTGGAATGCCAGTACGAATCTCTCGCTTACTTGATTAGTTCAAGTACTGAATCGTGAAGTAAGCCGTTAGTTGAAATAGCCTGCCCAGCAGCTAATGCGTCTTCGCCATTAGCTCCGGTAACCCTTCCACCTGCTGCCAACACAACAGCTATGAATGCAGCCATGTCATAGCTTTGCAATTCAGGTTCAATTGCAATATCTACTGCGCCTTCGGCGACAAGCAAGTGTGACCAAAAATCACCGTAGCCACGACTTCGCCAGACACTGGATGTGATTTTGGCAAGTGCATTCGCGCCAATTGCTTCCCAGCCAACAGAATCGGAAAATGAAAATGACGCATCCGATAAATCTCGAACTGCAGAAACGCTAATCGAGCGCACTGAGCCATCTACATCTTGCGTGAAAGCACCATCATCTGGGCTAGCCCACCAACGTCGACCCATCGCGGGCGCTGACACCACACCAACTTGAGGTTTTCCATCGATGGCAAGTGCAATCAACGTTGCCCATACCGGCACGCCACGTACGTAATTCTTGGTTGCATCGATTGGGTCAATAATCCAAGTTCGCGATGCCGATTCATTCGTATTTGGGAATTCCTCGCCGATAACGCCATCGGCTGGACGTTCGGTTTCAAGTAATTCACGCAGCGCTGTTTCCACCGCGCGGTCAGCTTCTGTGACAGGTGTGAAGTCCGGTTTAGTTTCAACACTCAGATCAAGAGCTCGATACCTAGACATGGCTAACTTGTCAGCAATCGAAGCCATTTTGAGGGCTAGTTCAAGATCAGAGTTCATGACTTCACGCTACTGGCTCAGACTTAGAGAAAGAAATCTATTGCCGAATTCGAGAGCAGAATGTCTTAACTAGATGGTGTCTGCAACGCAAACAATAGCCTGCGAAGTGAAGTTAAACGCCCCTCGCCAGCGCTGCCCGCATGATTCTGGTTGACCCATGCATCCAACGCGCAGTCCGGAGGCGATTGCCCAAGTGAATTCACATGAGTGCACGCCCTTGGACATTCATTCGCGCCATCAACTAATTCTGGAAATGATTCGATGATGTCTTCAGGTTTTACGTGCGCTAATCCAAACGAACGAAGCCCTGGAGTATCGATAACCCAACCAGTATCGTGTGGCAGCGGAATTGCCCGAGCAGATGTTGAGGTGTGCTTTCCTCGACCCGTCACGTCGTTTACTTCACCAGTAGTTCTTGAGGCATCAGGTGCAAGTGAATTCACCAAGGTTGATTTTCCAACTCCGGAGTGCCCTAGAAATACTGTTGTTCTTTCGGATAGTGCAGCTCTAACCTCAGAGATACCTGCGCCAGTTTTTTGATTCACTTCAATGTGGCGCAAATCCATGCCGGCATAGTTATCGAGGATGTCTTGCGGAGAACCTAAATCTACTTTCGTAATGATTAAGAGCGGTTCTAGTCCTGCTTCGAAAGCTGCAACAAGCGCGCGATCGATCAGCCCAATGCGAGGCTCGGGATTTGCCGCGGCTGTAACAATCGCCATTTGATCAGCGTTAGCCACGATGACTCGTTCAATCGGATCACTGTCATCAGCAGTTCGAGTCAAGAGAGTTTCGCGATCGATGATTTCAACTAAGCGTGCCAAGGTATCTGTGGCACCAGAAAGGTCGCCAACAAGCCGAACTCGATCTCCGATCACAACGCCTTTTCGACCTAGCTCGCGAGCTTTGACTGTGGTTACCTGAACTTGATTTTCAAAGAGTTCACCGGCTGGAACTAGACAAGTAATTCGCCCGCGATCCACGCCAATTACTTGGCCAATTTCGGCGGTGGAAAAATCAGGCCGATCCTTAGTTCGACGTCTTGAGTTACCTCGGGTAGGCCTACCCGAGATGGAGTATTCGTCGAATTGATTCACGCGCTAACCATCTCTTGCCACATGTTGGCAAAGTTTGGCAAAGTCTTGCCAGTGGTTGCAATGTCTTCGATTACTAAATCCGAAACTGCAAGTCCAAGCACCGCGCCAGCCATCGCCATGCGATGATCCGAGTAAGTTGCAAACTGCCCACCGTGTAACTTAGCCGGCTGAATGTGTAATCCATCTGGGGTTTCCGAGGCATTCCCACCTAGTTTGTTAATTTCTGTAACTAGTGCAGCTAATCGATCGGTCTCATGTCCACGCAGATGTGCGATGCCTCGCAAGGTTGAAGGGCCATTTGCTAGGGCACACAATGCCGCAATCACCGGAGTTAATTCACCGACATCGTGTAAGTCAACATCGATGCCGGTTATTTCTGATCCACCGGTAACCACGAGATCATTTCCATCCCGAGAGACCGTCGCACCAAGTCGTGGCAGCAAAGAAACTAGCGCGTCGCCTGCTTGAGTTGTTTCAATGGGCCAATCTGGAATTGTTACTGAGCCACCACAAACTAACGCTGCTGCCAGAAACGGTGCAGCGTTAGACAAATCTGGTTCCACGGTCACATTGAAAGATCTCGGAACTCCAGGATGAACTTTCCAGCTAGCCCGGGTTGAATCCTGAACATCGACATCAACTTCGATGCCCAGTTCACGCAGAACTTCTACTGACATATCAATATGTGGCATTGAAGGCAGCGCTGCGCCAGAGTGAATAACGGTTACTCCTGCGTCGTAGCGACACCCCGCAAGCAAAAGTGCGCTAACAAACTGTGAGGAATCAGAGGCATCAATTGTTACGGAGCCACCTGGCACAAAACCTTTTCCAGCGAGAGTAAATGGCAAAGTCCCGCGGCCATCATCAGTAATGTCAACATCGAGATCCCGGAGCGCTGAAATGATTTGCTTCATTGGGCGAACTCTTGCGTGTGGGTCGCCATCGAACTTCACATTTCCTGAACTAAGTGCGGCAACTGGGGGAACGAATCTCATTACAGTTCCAGCTAAACCACAATCAACTTGAACGGATTCTGAAGTTTTGCCCGGAGTGACTACAAACGCATCTTCTTGAATTTCAACCGAACTGCCCAACACCGAAAGTGCCTGGGCCATCAAAAGTGTGTCGCGAGCCTGGAGCGGGTGGTTGATTCGACATTCACCACTGGAAAGTGCGGCCATAATCAGCCAGCGATTTGTTAAGGATTTGGAGCCAGGAATACGCACCCGTGCGGATATTGGGTTGGTCCGGTTCGGAGCATTCCACAGTTCAGGCATATCTATAAGCCTAACGGCTGGCAGACTAGGGAATATGTGCGGAAGATTTACGTTAAAAACGGATCCCAAGGTGATCGCCAGCCAGTTTAAGGTCGGTTCTATCGCAATTCTGGAAGGTCGAATTGCAGATTTAACCGCACCGACGATTCCTGTGGCCCAAGTCGAAACCGAAGCGTTTCAACCTAATTTCAATGTTGCTCCCACACATCAAATCCCAGCGATTGTCTCGCAAGATAACGAAACCCTTATGGCCGCCTTTTCGTGGGGACTTGTGCCCAATTGGGCAAAGGATCCAGCCATTGGCTCGCGCATGATTAATGCCCGAAGTGAAACTGCGGCCGAGAAGCCATCCTTTAGATCTGCCTTAGCAAAGCGCAGATGTATTGTTCCTGCAGACGGTTGGTACGAATGGCAAGGTAGCCCTGGTAAAAAAACACCGTTCTACTTTTCACCTACCAATGCTTCAGTCCTAGGCCTGGCTGGGATTTATGAAACTTGGAAGCAGCCCGATGGGCAACTACTTTGGTCAGCTGCAATATTGACGCAAGATGCTCGTGTGGACTTTTCCTATATCCATGATCGGATGCCAGTTTTGTTGACTCCGGAAATGCAAAGTATTTGGCTAAACTCAGCAACCAGCCCATTAAACGATGTCTTGGATTCTGCCGGATCTGTTGAAATTCAGGCCTGGGAGGTTTCCGCTGCCGTGGGAAATGTTCGAAACAACTTCGCCGATCTGACAACAAATCAGACCTTGTTTTAATGATTTGCGGTCGAATTCGACCTATTTAAGGCGCAAATTTCCTTCAATAACCGTTACCCCGTATTCTGTTTACCTAAGCTAAACCGCAAGGAGCACCTCATGAGCAAGCGCGGCCGCAAAAAGCGTGATCGTAAGAAGAACAAGGCAAACCACGGCCGTCGTCCAAACGCTTAAGCCTATTTGTCAAAAAAAGTCTGGTCCGCCAGACTTTTTTTATGCCCAAAACTGGTTGTCAAAATACTAAGACTTGCCTTCAGAGCTGAAGGATAAATTGCTCAATTGCATTTAAGTCGATGACCCCAATTGGGTTATTGGGTCACATTTACGCTTTTGGCTCCGGATATACCAATGGAATAGAAACTAACTTCCTAGATTTTGCCTTGCTGAAATCCAAAATTTGAAGACTGATAGCGAGTGACGCATCTGCCTGTTCTGGACTCGACTCTTCAGTTACGAAGACAGCGCTCATGATGCCGGCCAAGGAGTAACCCCAAAGGTAAACTCTCTCTTCAAATTGATCAATGGCCATGTCTTCTTTGCTTGCAGCTTTTTGCAGGGTAGCCATTGCCAGAGGCCTTACAGCGCTAATGACAAAAGAAGTATCTGAAAGCGTATTCTTTAGAATTCTGGCAAACTCTGGGTGAGACTGTTTGGCTCGAAGTAGCTTTCTAAACACATTTAGCATGCCCTGAAAACTGGAACCTGGGATCTCGTCACCGTGTGCCCACGTCATGAATTCCTGCCAAGCATCTGCAAGGGCCTCTGACATGAGAGCTTCTTTGCTTTCAAAGTACTTGTAGATAGTCGTTGGGGAAACTTGGGCTTTAGCCGAAAGTTGTTCGATGGTGGCATTAAGCCCCACTTCGGCGAGAACCGCTTGGGCTGACGCGATGAGTGAAGCGCGATTTCTGGCGAGATAAGCGGATTGCCGATTACCCGGCACCTTTTCCACTCGGTTAACTTTTGCCATATGGCAAGTGTATAGACCTTGAGAATCCATTCAAGGATCTTTTTTAGACACGCATTTCGCTGCTTTGGGTTGACAATATGGGTTTATATGGAACTATATTCCAAACTTGGATATAACTTTCGATCTTGAAAATTAATCCTTCTCTTCGTACAGGAGCACCGCAGAGATGCGCAAATGTGTTATCGCACTAACAGCCCTTGCTCTATCGCTTTCGGGGCTGGTTTTTAGCCCTGCTCACGCGAACGTACCCGCAGATGGTAATTACAACTGTGCAACTGGCCAGATAGATGCTAATTCGGGCGATGACCCCGTGAATTACTACACCATCGCTAACGGGGTTGTGACTGATTCGAGTGGTAGAGATTGCGACGGTGCCGTGATAGTCCCAGAAGGTGTCACAGCATTAGGCACGCGCGCCTTCCGCGCAACGTTAGAACCTGCAAGAGCTGTAACCTCCATAAGTCTCCCGTCAACTCTTACAAGGATTGGTGAGGGGGCCTTGTATAACAGCAAAGTAACTTCGCTCACGATCCCAGCAAGTGTTACATCGTTTGGAAGTGATCCATTCGGTAGCGGCGGATGTAACTCACCACTAACCACAGTTACATTTGCTCCTGGTTCTCAGATTACAAGCATTGACAACAACATGTTTAGCTGCTCAGTCAGTTTAACTTCCCTCACCATCCCACCAAGTGTTACAAGTATTGGGAGTAATGCATTCGCCTACACATTCGCTCTAACCTCCATCAGCATCCCAGCGAATGTTACAAGCCTGGGGGATTTCGCGTTTAGCCAATCGGGACTCACTACGATCACATTTGAATCTGGTTCCCAGCTTGCAAGTATTGGGCAACAAGCATTTATGGGCGCTACCAGGCTAACTTCCATCACCATCCCAGCAAGTGTCACAACCATCGGTGCCAGTGCATTTTCAAATGCGCCATTCTTTAATCCGCCAGGAACGCTCTCGCTAACTGCCATTAACGTTGACCCTGCGAACCCGAACTATAGCTCTATTGACGGCGTACTCTTTGACAAAAATGCAACCACGTTGATCCAATACCCATCAAGAAAGAGCAATACCACCTACAGCATCCCATCAGGTGTTACAAGCATCGGTCTCCAAGCTTTTAGTAGGGCAATCAATCTAACTTCCGTAACTATCCCAGCAAGTGTTACAACAATTGGTGAAGGCGCGTTTCGCCTAACAACTGCCCTAACTTCCGTAACTATCCCGGCAAATGTTACGAGCATTGGAAGTAGCGCGTTCGGTGGGGCAAGTTCTCTTTCAGGTGTCGCCTTCTCTGGAAACACTGCACCAACAATTGGCAGTGACGCGTTTCTCAGTGTTGCCAGCTCAGCAACTGCCTACATCAAATCTGGTGCAACTGGATTTACTACATCTGGATCGCCTGCTCGCTGGAATCGGCTTGCTGTTGCATTCATTTACGAAGGTGTTTCGTTTAATTCAAACGGTGGCACCGCGATTGCCACTGGAGATTATCTCGGAAGCATCACTGCGCCGACTGCGCCAACGAAACCCGGTTACGCCTTTGTGGGATGGACTGAAACTGACGGTGGCGAAACGACTGTTTCTTTCCCTTATGCACCGGTCGCGCTTTCAGCTATCACACTTCATGCAAAGTGGACAGTGGGCACTTATGACGTTACCTACGATTCAAAAGGTGGCACTGCGGTAACAAGTGGAACCTTCAATACTGGTGGAAACTTTGCAGCACCAACTGCACCAACAAAAGCTGGCTACACATTTGTGGGTTGGACTGCAACTGATGGCGCCGAAACAACAGTTGACTTTCCATATGCTCCTGGTGTCATTGAAGGCATTACGCTCTACGCAAAGTGGAGTATCGCTACATTTGCAGTTGCCTTCAATTCCAAAGGTGGAACCGCAGTAAGTAATGGCTCCTTCACTCTCTTGACTGATGTGGCCGAACCAACTGAGCCAACTCGCGCTGGCTACACATTTGCGGGATGGACTGCAACTGATGGCGCCGAAACAACTGTTGATTTCCCTTACACACCGAGCGAGACTTCAAACATCACGCTTTATGCAAAGTGGACTGCGAACACTTATGCAGTCAATTGGAATTCAAAGAGCGGCACTGCAGTAACGAGTGGAACCTTCAATACTGGTGGAAACTTTGGGGCACCAACTTCGCCAACGCGTACCGGCTACACCTTTGCGGGATGGACTGCGGCTGACGGTGGTTCAGTAACTGTTGCTTTCCCTTATGCACCGAGCGAGACTTCAAACATCACGCTTTATGCAAAGTGGAATCTGGTTACACACGTCGTTACTTACGATTCAAAAGGTGGCAGCGCAGTACCTAATGGCTCCTTCAGCATTCTGACCAACGTTTCCCAACCGACTGCGCCCACAAAAGAGGACTACTCCTTCCTGGGATGGACCGAAACTGATGGCGGTTCAGCTATCGTTTCGTTCCCATACACTCCAAGTGCACCCGGCGCCATAACTCTTTACGCCAAGTGGCTACTTGTGCCGCCATTCAAGGCAGTACTAACTGGTTCACCTAAAATCACAGGAACAGCTGCTCAAAACACCAACCTGACATCAACAACAGGAACTTGGTCAGCACTTCCGAGAGCGGTCATTACGTTCCAGTGGTATCGCTGTGACAATAAGACTTTAGCCGGCCAAGCAGACTTTACTGCTGCGATGAACTGCAAGCGGATTAGCGGCGCAACAAAGGACAATTACAAAGTCACACTTGCTGATCAGAGCAAGTACTTGGCTGTGTTAACCAAGGCAACCAACAAGATGGGCTCGACATTCTCGACTGCAAGATCCATTCTTGTTCCCAAGGCAACAGCGCCAGTATTGAAATCAGCCCCAAGAATTTCTGGAGCGGCAACTAAGGGCAGCACTTTGACGGCAAGCGCTGGAACGTGGACTGCCAACCCAACACCTACGACAACATTGCAGTGGTATCGCTGTGAAAACTCAGTTTCAGCTAGCACTTCATCTTTCTCTGGTTCTCAAGACTGCGTCAAGATACCTGGTGCTACTAAAGCCCAATACAGAATTGCTACGGCTGATCAAGGTCTGCATCTGACTGCTTTGGTAAGTGGCAAGAACTCCCAAGGAGTTGTTGCCGAATCAGCAAAGAGCATCAAGGTGCCGGGTACTAAGCCGACCAAGAAATCAAACCCTTCAATCTCAGGTAAAGCTACCGCAGGCAGTGCGCTTCGAGTATCTTCTGGAACCTGGTCAGCCATCCCAGAGGAAACAACAACTCAAGCTTGGTACCGCTGTTCTAAGGCAGTAGTTGCGGGAGCAACTTCCATTTCTAGTGGCATGGGTTGCACCAAGATCAGTGGCGCATCCGGATC
>JAIXQF010000007.1 GCA_027484085.1 Actinomycetales bacterium
AATAAATAATTAGAATCGGTTTGATGTTGGAAGTAGAGATTAAACGAGCACTTTCAAGATAAGATGCACCTAGTACAAATTTTGAAGTTGTATTTCAGGGAGAAATAACAATGAAACGATATGTGGCGCTGTTATTGGTTGCTGCCGCCTCAGTTGCTGTTGCCGCGGGGAGTGCGCCCGGCTATGTTTCTGTTTATATTTCGGATAACCGTGCGGTTGGCATGTCGATCAGCCCAAACAATCAGCAAGAAGCCGACGATATTGCCGGTTCGAGTTGCGTGGAATATGCAGAGGCCGACGATAAAACTACGTGCGTAAAGGCGATTGAAGGCGTAGCAAAGTGCGTGGCCGTGGCTCGAAGCGAAGAGGGTGCCTGGGCTGCTGCAATGGGCGAAACCACAAAAAAAGCCAGTGACCTGGCCGTCAAGACATGTAAGAAATACACGAAAAATAAATGCGTGGTCGATAAGGCAGCGAAGCTTTGCCTCTAAATACAAGTGTTTGCCGAAGTCGTCGAGTTTGATATGAGCGACGATAGTCATCTCGACGCTGCTTCGATTCCAGGCTTTCTATTCCCATGTTGAACTGGCTGTACTCACGAATCTGGCGCAGCTTGTGCTTGGTATTGAAAACAAGCTGCGTATTAATCGACAGTCCGTGCAGACACCCCGGAAGCCCGACTTGATAATGCCGCGATTATCTTGCTCTTTGAGCGACGCGAGTCTGAATTGATGCGGGTGCATGCTGGCGATATCTGGGGCGGACTCGCTGCGACTGTCGTGGCCTTGCCAGCCGCGATTGGTTTTGGTGTGGCCGTCTACGAACCACTGGGCCAGAGTTACAACGCTCAAGGCGTCATGGCCGGAATGGTCGGTGCCACCTTGCTTGGCGTGCTCGCCGCGAGATTTGGCGGTTGTCAGCGACTGATTTCCTCGCCTTGTGCGCCCGCTGCAGCGGTACTCTCCGCATTCGCTATTCATTTTACGCAGAGCGGCATGCCTGCACAGCAGGTACTGCTTTCGCTGTTGCTGATCGGCGCGATGTCAGGATTACTGCAGATCATATTTGGTTTGTCCAAACTCGGTGGGCTGATTAAGTACATGCCGTACCCGGTGGTCAGTGGCTATCTTTCGGGCGTGGGACTGATCATCATTGCGTCGCAGATACCCAAATTGCTGGGCGTATACGGCAATAGCGGCCTCTGGATTGCGTTGACGTCGCCGGAACAATGGCGTGCACCGAGCCTGATTGTTGGTGCAGTCGCCATGATGCTGATGTGGATGGGCCCGCGCATTACCCCCCGTGTACCTGCTGTCGTGATTGCCATGGTGGGGAGTACGGTTACTTACTGGATGCTTGGTCTTTGGGATCCTGCGCTGCGCACAATCGAGGGTAATAACCTTGTTGTGGGACCCTTGGGTGGAACGAGTGCTAGCGGTGGCTCAGTCGATGCACTCGGTGGTCTTTCGAATTTTTTCTCCAGCCTGCTGTTGCCCTGGCACGCAATCGCTGACGCTCATCTACCTTCGCTTTCTAATCTGCTGTATCCCGCATTGACGTTGGCCGTACTGCTATCGATCGACACACTGAAAACGTGCGTGGTATTGGACACGCTCACTCGATCTCAACACGATTCCAATCGCGAGCTGATTGGGCAGGGCATTGGTAACCTTGCCTCCGCGCTCTGCTCGGGGATGCCCGGTGCCGGTACGATGGGCGCAACGCTGGTTAACATCTCTAGCGGCGCACGCAGCAGCACCTCAGGCATGATCGAGGGCGCGATCGTATTGCTGGCCTATCTGCTATTAGCCCCCTTATTGTCCTGGATACCTTTGGCAGCACTGGCCGCGATACTGATCGTAGTGGGCCTAAGAATGATTGACCGCCATAGTCTTTCTCTGGCGCGCTCACGCGATACGCAAGTTGATTTCGTCGTCGTGATCGCTGTGGCCTTGGTTGCACAGATATTCAGCCTGATTGCGGCAACAGGTACAGGGCTGTTGCTGGCCGTGCTGCTATTTTTGCGCAAACAGATTGGCACCCACATCGTGCGCAGAGCCACCTTCGGCAATCAGGTGTTTTCACGTTGCGAACGGCTTGAACATGAGCGCACACTGTTGGAAGAGAAGGGCAAGCAGACCGTCATCCTTGGATTGCAAGGGCCATTATTCTTTGGTACGGCAAATCAATTGCTTCTTGCCTCAGAGCCCTACCTTACTGGTTACCGTTATCTAATACTAGATATGAAATGGGTGCAGTCAGTGGATCTTAGCGCCGTCCATGTCCTTGAGCGTATACGAGACCGGTTGGCCGACAGCGGACACCAACTGATTCTCAGCGATCTGCCCGGTGAGCTTCCCAGTGGCGAAAATCTCCGACAGTACTTCGACCACACAGGCATTCTTCAGGAAAAGATGCATATTCAGGTATTTAATGAGCTCGATGATGCGCTGGAGTTTATTGAGGAGCAGTGGCTGACTGAGGCAGGGCTGCGTCCGCGTCCCGATCAAAGCGTCACCTTGCGCGATTTCGATGTCTTCAGATATCGGAAAGACGACACACTCGCGGATCTCGAGGCTTGCATGGATCGGCGTTCGTTCGCGCCGGGACAAAAGCTGTTCACAGCGGGTGATCAGAGCGATGAGATTTATTTCATTCTGAAAGGAGAGGTTCGTCTCGACGTCCCGCTCTCGGATGGTCGCGAGCATCACATTGCATCCCACCATCAGGGAGATTTCATCGGCGAGCTGGGTTTTCTTGATGGTCGTATCAGGGCAGACTCAGCGACCGCAGTAACAGAGGTTGAGTTGTTTTCTTTATCGCGCGTCCGATTTGATCAAATCGCAGAAAACCACAGGCGTCTTGGCGTTACATTGATCACTGAGATTGCACGTGTACTTGCTTCGCGATTGCGGCAGACTAACGATGAGTTGCGACTGGTTGAAAGCTTGTAGTTGGTGGAGGCGGCGGGAATCTCCCGGTCTTCGCGCTTGCAAGCGCGAATCCGCTCGCAGGCACGCCGCGTGCGGCGTGAATTCCCTGTTCGCCCCGCGTCCCGCGGGTTCGGTTCTCGCAAACGTCGATCAAAATTAAAAAGCCACCCAAAAACCGGGTGGCATTTTAATTTTGGTGGAGGCGGCGGGAATCTCCCGGTCTTCGCGCTTGCAAGCGCGAATCCGCTCGCAGGCACGCCGCATGCGGCGTGAATTCCCTGCTCGCCCCGCGTCCCGCGGGCTCGGTTCTCGCAAACGTCGATCAAAATTAAAAAGCCACCCTAAAAACCGGGTGGCATTTTAATTTTGGTGGTGGGAATGGACCCGGGTTCGATTCCCGTCTGAGAGAGCCTCGCTAACGGATGCTATCTAACTACGATTGCATCGAACCATTGCGGAACTCTGGACCATTCGCCGCTCAGGCCGCAATCTTTCGCAGGCCTCCGATCCTTCCAACGGCCAAAAAATTTTCCCTAAAACTTCCGGTCAGTTGACTTCCATCTTAAACGAAGCGTTCATCAACGCATGTCAACGCTACCGGAAATCCCGATGGAAATCATACACCTAAATCAAAAACAATTAGCCCATCGTTGGTCGATCAGTGAAGCAACACTGGAACGATGGAGGTCAGAGGGAGTTGGTCCAACTTTTTTGAAATTGCGGGGGCAAGTGCGGTATCGACTTATTGATATCGAATCGTTTGAGGAAATTTGTCTAGCTTCGTCAACTAAATCAGTATTGCGGGGCTGAGACCTCTAGTGCTTAGCTACCTTTGGCCCAACCATTGGTATTGGTTCAATTGTAATAGGAGGCCAGCCTACATCCCATTTCTCTGAGTAAACTTTCTCTTATCCTCCCTTTCATTCCCAGTCTGAAATACTTGGCTGAGTTTTTTTGCTGAACGACCGTATTTCCTTGCATCTAGGGGGCAATCGAGAACGAGACAGTTGACTACTGGGTAGTGGAAAGTGAATCACTATCGAAACTCAAGGCATCACCGAGGTAAAACAGTAGCAGACACACTAGAAATGGGGATTCTTCCCAGCTGCTAGAAGCCAACCACGCAATTTCATCAATGTATCGTCACTGGTAATTTCTATTTTTTCTATAACGACTCCTTTATATATCGCAATAAAGTAGGCCTCAATCGGGATGGATCTCCCGCTCCAAATAGCTACATCTCGCAGCGTTTGAAGTTGATTTTTTGGTAGGTCTAAATTTTTTGCTCGTTGCTTTAAATAACTTACAAGCATTTTATCAACAGCCGCTAAAAATTTTATTTTGGAAAAATCAATTTCTTTTTCTTTTTCTTTTGTTTGGCGACTAATATCCTGATTTTTTTTATTAGCCAATTTATCGGAAGTATGACTTACCGTCTTATCTTTTGTGGCGTCAAATTTTTCCACAATGTTTGAATTTTGGATTTGCGTATCTTCTTCATTATTTTCCTTCGCTTTTACTATTTCTGTTCGCAAATGCCAGCCGTTACCATGAGGGCATACATAGGCTGTTTGAAAATTGCGACTCGCTGTATCTCGATCAATTGAGAAAAGTATTGCGGCTTCCTTCGAACTAAAAATCCTTTTTCTTTGTCCGGCTTTACTTTTGCATCGCGGACAAGTTTGGTGGGCAGTGATCCATTCTCTACATTTGTCTATAAATTCCCACTGTGCATCTGTAAGTTTAGAAATGGGTGGGGGCTCTATTCCTCGAGGTAACTTGGAGTACATACCCAGTTCGCGGCATAAAAGAAAACCAATTTCTTCTCTGAAGTTGTATTTAAGACGTATGCGGTTCGAAATTGAAAGAATCTCAACATCCATTACGTTATCGGTTTTGGCTAACTCACGTAGAAATTCAATTTCCTCGCGAGAAAGAGATGTGTTTGAAGGATCCACTACTTAGTTTTCCTTATGCAGTGCTAGTGAATATGTGGAGTAGAATTTTCTGGCATGACAAGATCTGCTCGTTTTTTCCCCTCTAGCAGACTGTGCTCATCCAGTGATTCATTGCAGTATCTAATAAGAGATTCTGCTCGATCATCGCCATTTATTTTCCCAAGAATGACCCATTTAAAACCTTCAGAACAATCCTTTTCAACTCCGAACCCCTCTAAGTAGGAGATGGCTAAATCAATTTGAGCTGGACCAAATCCTTGAGATGCAGCTTCTTTTAGCCAATAGGTAGATTGCTCAGCTTGAGCTGGCACCCCCATTTTTCCCTTCAGCAGTAATGCTAAATTGTATTGGGAGTAAACCTCACCTTGTTCCGCGCTTATCTGTATGTGATGCAAGGCTTTCTCCGGATCTTTATCGATTCCCATGCCACTCAAATACATTTGACCAATTGCGCCGTGTGCCTTGATGTTTCCTGATTCTGCCGCCAGCTTTAGCCAGTGCAATGCTTTTTTATGGTTTGGGATTCCATCAATTCCTCGTTGATACAGCAAAGCTAAATTGAGCTGGGCAGACGAATGGCCTTTCTGAGCCGCGCGCTCCAAGTAGTGTTCGCATAGATGTTGATCGACTGGAACACCTTCACCGTGTTCATAAAAAACTCCAAGGTTATACTCGGCAATGACATCACCCAGGTCAGCAGCTTTTTGGTACAAGCGTACAGCCAGTTCAGTGTTTTGTTGGACTCCACCAAGCCCTGCCTCATACATTTGACCAAGGCCACGAATTCCATCGGCTAGTTCTTGCTCTGCCGCCAATGCATACCATTGAAGGGCTTGTTCGTAATCTTGTTCTATGCCAAGTCCGTAGTGATAACTCCATGCTAAATTGAATTGCGCTTGTGCCGCGCCTTGTTCGGCGGCGATACGGAAAAATTCGTTAGCTTTCTTTGGATTCTTTTCGCAGCCAAATCCATTTAAAAAATTCATACCAAGACCTATAAGTCCTTCTGAATCTCCGGAATCTGCGGCATCTTTAAATAGACTAAATGATTCATCATAGTTTTTTTCGACAATGGTGCCTTCGATATAAAAGCGAGCTAATGTGGTTTTTGATTTTATAAATCCGCCATCTGAAGATTTTCGTAATAAGTCTATAGCTTCATCCGTTTTTCTCTTATCGGTAGATTCTAATAAATGTGCTGCATAGTTGAATTGGCCTGCAGCGCTTCCAAGTTCAGCAGCTTTTTTGTAAAGCGCCAAACTTTTTTCTTTGTCCTCATCAAAAAATAAGCCAGCACCATACATGTTTCCAAGATCATTCAATGCTATCGAGTTTCCTTGTGCCGCGGCCTTTTCAAACCAATATGCAGCTTTTTTATAGTCTCGCTCTTCGTCATTTCCTAGGGCATAAAAACCGCCAACGCGCGCTTGAGCGTCCGGTTGGCCAGCTTCCGCAGCCCTGAAATACAGTTCTCTAGCACGTTCTAAATTTTCAATTGTGCCGAGCCCATCTTCAAGCATTGCTGCAGCAAAGTACATTGCATCTGAGTTGCCCATACCTGCTGCCATTTCAAACAAAATGAAAGCATCCTCATGTCTATCGGCCGCTGCCATAGAAAATGCTTTTTTTATAATTTCGTCAGGCTTCTTCATTTTTCAGTAACCTTGTTAAACGATTTAAATTCATAAGAATTTTTTTAAATCTATACGCAGTCGCGTATGATTTTTTATCCAGTTCTCTCGATGCGGAATCAGGCTGTCAGCAAGTTCTATCCAGCATAAGATTGCCTGTAGCCGAAATTGATCATCTCATGCATTTCGGAAGAGAAAAACTGAATGTCGCGCCAATTAAATCTACCGATATTTTTTGACTGCGGATCTATTTGATTACCCCCGCAGAATACGACGGATCAAGAAAAACTAGGTCTTTAACCGAAATACAGCTGAGGCCGTCCTCGCGCTAATCACACTCTTTGGTGACGCACCTAATCTTTGATAGTCAGAAACGATTTTATCGTTTTGTAGGCTCAATAAATGAGCCCGCTGTTTCTTTCAAATACCTATCGATAGCGACCCCTAACTCTTGAAGTCTTGATTGTTTGATGCACGCGCGGAATTTCACATGAAGCTCGTCAGGGTTTTTTGCAGTCAGAAGCTGCGTTTTTACAGTTAGCTCCACCATGCCTGGCTGAGCCTCGATTTTATTTACGGTCAAAGTTTCTATAAAGCTATCAGACTTACTTAAAAAGCTTGTAAAGGCTTCATTTTTATTTGACGACATTTGATTCTCCTTTTTAGCCGCTTTGACGATATGTCGGGGGCGGCAATTTGGATTAAATCCCCCCAGTCTTTTGGTTTTAATGGTCAGACCAAATCATTACTTATCTCAATAGGATTAATTCGGGCAGGCCATCTGCACCGCACCAGACTATGGCGTTTTGTCCAAAATGCTCCCCCAGCTTTTTTGCGGCCTGTAGATTTAGGCCCAAAACCAGAAAGCTTTCTTCGCCAGGCCAGTTGTTCGAGGAGTGTTGTCCAATCCCAGGTAGATACTTGAGGCCACGCCTGCCTAATTCGTTTTCAAGTTGAAGCTGACGAGTATTGTTTTCAGTCTCGCTCACTATCTGGCTGAAGGGATTCCACGCGGTTAGAAAAGCACTGCACTCCACCCGATATAAATTATGGATGGCCAAAAGGGCATCGTTTAATGTCCCAATTTGCAAGGTGAATGGCGTATCGCTTTGAACACGATATTCTGTGTCTTGATAAGCCTTGATCGTAGCGGCGTCGATGACTGATTTTAAAAACAAAAAACCCTCCGGTTTGGAGGGTCGACGCGTCCCGCTTGGTTGCTCATCTTAGAGCCACATTTGCTTTCGCAGTCCACCTTGCCCGGGTAGGCAGGTTGGCGTGGGCGTCGACCCAACTCAAAATGTCCATTTAATATACCAGAACTGAGGTCGTTATTCAAAATGGGAAAACAGTGATTAACTCAATTTATTATCTCCCAGGGCATGGCGGTAGGCTCACTACAGGCCTCGGGGAGGCGCTATCGCAGCGAGGCCTAGCCATCGTTGGCCGAGAGACGGCTGGTGACTTTCTTGGTTTGCCTTTCTTGGAGCAGGTGGCATTAGTTGCTGCTGATTTGCGGGCCAATTTTTGGTCGCCTAATGCGCTTGTCATTGCAAATTCGTTTGGCGCATATTTATTTCTTCATGCCCAAGCTTCAATCTCGCCTTATCCGGGCCGGGTATTGATCCTATCTCCCATCATTGGGGACTTTCAGAATGAAGGCATCGGAGCGTTTTTTAGCCCCCCGTATCCAAATTTACTAGGCGAGCTTGCAAAAGCCAAAGTCTTTCCAAGTCCTTTGAATGCGCAAATCCACGTCGGCGCGGAAGATTGGCAAAGTGACCCTAAACAAGTACAACGATTCGCCGAGCTAACAAAAATACCGGTCACCGTAGTTCCTGATGCTGGGCACATGCTTCCAAAATCCTACGTCGCCAATCTATTAGATGAGTGGTTGTAAGACGAAGCAGGTACCAGCTTTAGAAAGTACGTGCGTAACCCGGCGAAATTGATTTGTATGTACATCTGTCACTCCCGATGCTGCTGTAGCCAGATGATTACTGCAACTTGCCTTCCGAGCAAAGCCCTGCACGAGGCTAATCCGTAGTTTCAGATCGAAGGCTATTCCCTCGCGGTTCAATGTATTTACAGCAGCCCATCTCGGCATTTGGCTTTACTTAGGGCTCATTATTTGAGCCAGCCAGCCACCATAATCAAATCAAACTCACCAATTACTGACCGCCACCCATCAGGGTCACCAATCCAAGGCATTTGGTGCTACGTGAGTAATTAATTAACAACAAATAGCTGCCACAAAAATATTTACACTGGCATATTGACAGTGTCTTTTAGTGCTGTAATAATGACAGTGTCAATGTTGACTATCTTCACGGAAACCTATGGACACCTTCCACAAATATCGCAACTTCACGGGCAGCGCAGCTGAGCTCGCAGAAGCCGTTATCGATTGTGCCAACGCCGTCGGATTGGATATCGATACCGACAAAACTAACGAGCGACTAATCCGTTACTACCAAACCGAGGGTGTGCTCGATCGGCCGGAGCGTTATGGTCGAGATTCGGCCTATCACTTTCGTCATCTAATCCAAGTGCTCAACGCACGACGGCTCGTGACCAATGGCTTGCCGCTGGCGCTTGCCATTCAATACAACAGCACATTAAGTACCGATGAGCTGGAGACAAGTTTGACGGCGCCACTACCCAATGCGGCCGAATTACTCATATCAAAATTTAAGGAAATGGATCCGGCGGCTGGTTCGATGTCTTCACGCCAGAAACATTCACTGCCCCGAACGCCGATGGCTGTTGTCGATGTGCTCGACGAAGTAAAGGCAGTAAAAAAAGACTTGATTCACGAGATTCAAGCATTAATGCATTTGAAAGACGAAGTTAATAGTTTGCGCGATGCGCTTGTCCATCGGCAAAAAATTGATCAAGAGGGATATTACAAAATGGAACAATTACTTGAACACATACATATGACAAGCCGTAAATTTGAAGACTTGTTTAGAGAATCAATGGATCGGCAGAGACGGCAGGAAGAGAACCTCTTTAAAGAGAGTCGTGTACTCCTTGAAAAGATTTTTATTGGACAGGAACTGCTTGCTGAACGAATTGCACTTCTTGAAAAAAAAATATCAAGTATTTAGTCAACCAGCCAGTCATATTATTGGGAGCAAATCATGCAAGCAGAGCAGCTCAACATCACTATCACACCGCTAAAACCTATTCTTACGAACTCAGCAAAAAAAGAATTACAAGTGCTTGTTCGCGTCGCTGCTAAAGGCGGAGTAAGTGAGAGTCATACTCCCCTTTCGGTGGCTTTGGTGCTCGATCGATCTGGCTCAATGCGTGGTGCCCGCCTTGAAGCGGCAAAGGCAGCTGCAATACATTTTATCGATCAGCTTAATCCGAACGATGAAGTCTGCTTGGTGACCTATGACGAACAAGTGACCGTTACACTTCCGCTCACCAAAGTCAGCGGTTTTCGCCCACTATTGCCTGAAATTTTATCGTCTATAAGTTCAGGCGGCTCAACCAACCTTCACGCTGGATGGTTAGAGGGGGCGCAGCAACTAGCACCGCAAAGCGGGGGCTCTAGAATGTGCCGAGTCGTCTTGCTTTCTGACGGAAAGGCGAACGCCGGTTTACAAGACGTTCGAACAATATGCGATCAGGTATCCCAACTTGCTGCGGCTGGTATTACCACAACAACAGTCGGGATCGGGCTCGATTTTAATGAGTACTTGATGACAGAAGTAGCTATCGCTGGGCAAGGAGCTGCGATGTACGGTGATCGTGCCGAGGATCTGATTGAACCTCTTGAAGCAGAAGTCGGACTGCTGAAGAATTTAGTCTGGCGTGAAATGTCACTACAAATACATGGCGAGTTCGGACATTGGACTGTGCATAATCCTTACGCAGCCATTGAGCCTGGACAATGGCGATTGCCATCCCTTGCAAACCAATCAGAAGCATGGATAGCGCTATCGATTCCCATGCCAGAAGCGATCACTGCACAATCAGATTTATCTAACAATAGTGCATTGCAAATCTCGATAAGAGCAAAGAATGCTGATGGCGATGTTCACGTGGTCCGCGCCTCATTGCCACATCTTCCGGTAGTCAGCCTCCAAGAATTTAATGATCATTCCGAGGATGAACTAGTCGGTCGTCGTTTTATCGAGATCGAAGCAGCAGAAATAAAGCGGCAGGCCTATCGCGCTGCTGGGATGCGTCAATGGGCGCGGCTTTCTCAATTACTAGACAAGCTTGAGGCAAAAGCAAACGATAACCCCTGGCTATCAGAAACCGTAGTCGTGTTGCGTCGATTGTTGGAGGCGCGTGATCAAGCACGACTTGAAAAAGAACTGATGTATGCATCCCACAGCCTATCTTCGCGGTTGACGGAGTTGGACGAGGGTATAAGTTTTAGTCAGCGCGGCGAACTCGACAAGGCGGCTTTTTTAAGGCGTAAAACCCAACAAGGACGGCGTTCGGGAAGTGATATGTAATTTTTGAGCGGTCAGCATTGAGAAAATTAACAACTCCGCAAAAAATGACATTGGCAGTGCTGAAAAAAATCAAACTATAAAAATAAACTCAAGGTAAAAAATGAACGATATAACTTGTCCAAGTTGTGAAAAGTCCTTCAAACTCGACGAGGCCGGCTATGCGGATATCGTCAATCAGATCCGTGATCGAGAATTCGAAGCAGAGCTTCGGGAAAGACAGCAATTATTCGAAAACGAAAAGAAAACAGCAATCGAATTAGCAGAGCTAAAAATCTCTTCTGAGAAAGATCAAATCATTACTCGGCTTAACGCGAGTCTAGATCAAGCTGATAAATCAAAGCAGCATGCGCTGTCTGAGGCTGTTCGTGCAATCGAAAAGGAGCGAGATGATCTCAAGCATCAATACTCCCAGCAAGAATTGAAAAGCCAACTGTCAGAAGAAGCATTAAAAAAGACATACGAACTTCAACTCAGGGATCGCGACGAGGAAATCAAGCGTATGCAAGAGATGAAGGCTCGCCTATCAACCAAAATGATTGGCGAGACGCTTGAGCAACACTGCGAAACGCAGTTCAATTTAATTCGATCTACAGCATTTCCGAACGCGTATTTTGAAAAAGATAATGATGCAAAAACAGGTAGCAAAGGTGACTATATCTTCAAAGATCTTGACGAATCAGGAACAGAAATAGTTTCAATAATGTTTGAGATGAAAAATGAAGATGATCGAACATCCAACAAAAATAAAAATGAAGACTTTTTGAAAGAATTAGATAAAGATAGAAATGAAAAAGGCTGTGAGTATGCAGTCCTTGTTTCACTACTAGAGTCGGATAGCGAGCTTTATAACGCAGGAATAGTCGACGTTTTTCATCGATATCCAAAGATGTATGTTATTCGACCGCAGTTTTTCATTCCCATCATTACGTTACTTCGAAACGCAGCACTGAATGCACTCAAGTACAAGGCCGAGCTTGCATTGATCAAAGCCCAGAGCATTGATGTAACAAAATTTGAATCTGAGCTTGACGCATTCAAAACTGCCTTTGGCCGTAACTACGAACTCGCGTCGAAACATTTTCAAACAGCAATCGCTGAAATAGATAAATCTATCGATCATCTTCAAAAGACAAAGGATGCACTTCTAGGAACCGACCGAAATCTTCGTTTGGCTAATGATAAGGCTCAGGAAGTTACAATCAAGAAACTAACGCGTGGTAATTCGACAATGAAAGAAAAATTTGCGCAACTAACGCGTGATCCAGAATAAGAAACAGTTCAAGCTTTCAAAGAAATAAATGAGATTGCACAAGCTCCAAACCTACAAAAAATAGGAGCCCTATGAAAATCGATGGTATAGAAATTCCAGAGTATGTGATAACTGCCTGGCTGACTCAAATTCAATATTTGCAGCCGGATAGCCTTCGTTTGCTAGCGGTTGGTCGTCCATCGCTAATGCAAGGCTTTCGTCCGGATTCATTCAAAGTGGCGATTATTCGAGACCGACTAAAGTCAATCTTAAATACTTCGAACGAATTACCCATCGATATTCGAGACCAATTGCGCAACAATGGTCTTGCAACATCGTTACTGATTGTTTTTTCAGAAAGAGCGCTTCAGGAAATAGCAGAACCTATAGCTGATTTTTTTGGTTATGAAGAGACAGTTGCCGCGCTACTGTTAGATGATCGCCAGCCTGTTCGAGCTATAGGACTATTACTGATTGCTAAGCGCGAAGGAGCGGAGCCCACTCAAACTAAAGAAGAAGCTGCCGTTAGTATTGTTTCAGCAGTCCGTCCTTTTCTCACTCACATACAACTGCTTTTGCAGTACCAAGACCACATTACGTTAGGTACTACATCTGAAACAGCTCAAGCTACTGGCTCGAATGCCACCGGTGTTGCAAAAGCATTACCAAGAGCGCCACGACCTCGTCGAGAGGCCGAGTTGGTGACCGTTCTTCGTAAAAAAAGGCAAGAGGCCAACCGTTTAAATAAAGAAAATAGTGTTCTTAACTCTCGACTGAATGCATCTACTACCGAGGCAACTTCCACGTTAATCAGCCTCGCAGAGACAAGGAACCAACTGGCATCCACATTGAAGGAGCTTAACGAGCTAAGGACTCAATTTGACGCCAAAGTTGACGATGCGATCGGCAAACGCTTGGATAGCAAGCTATTTCCTTGGCTCGAGCCAGCTGAGGCAATAGAGCAGGCATCACATTCACTTGGAGTTTTTGCGTATCAAAAAGGCCTTACTACAAACGTTGTGGAAGGCTCTTTAGAATCAGAGCAAATCCGTGTAGCTGAAACGTTGCTAGTCCGTCAGAGGGAATCAGATAGGCGGTACGGTCTGCGAAGTGCGCTCCAAGCTGAAGGCGCCCGTTGTGTATCGCTATTAGAGTCTCTCCGCGAGGCACAGCGTGACTCCTTTCGGCCTCTGCCGGAGCTGGCCGATGGAATCAAGGCACTTGAAGGGCGTATTTCTAAGATTAATGAGGCGCTAGGAATAAATCCAAGCGAGCCTGTCAGAGCAAGCAATAATCTTTTGAGTATAGAGGCTGCTATTGTACAAGCCGACTCGTTGGAAAAGTTGTCGGCTTTGCGTCAGCGATTGATAGCAAGTGAACCTCTTGGCCTGCTTAATGATGAAGAGCTTGACCAAGCTTATTATCTACTTGGTCAGGCCACATCAATCGCATACGCGCGCGCCGGAGTAGGACGCGGGTGGTCGGTGGGCAGAGAGGATTTGGTCGACTTGCCGCTTTACGCGCTGCAGGCAAGTTTGAGCCAGGGTGACCAGTGTGTATTGGTTGTTGACGGACATAACGTGCTTTGGAAGGTGCCTACACTTTTCCGTACGGAGTTTGAGCATGGACAGCCAGGAGCGAAAGCGCGCAAAGTACTTGAGAAAGCCTTGTTGGGGCTTTCGAAACGATATCCAAGTTTGAATATTGAATTGTGGTTTGACAGTAATGATGCGGAAGATTGGACCATCGCTGAAAACTTTCGTGTTCACTTCTCTGGTGGTAGGGGGGCTAACCGCGCTGACAAGCAAATACTCGCTTATCTCTCCCATATGAAAATATCAGGTGGTGGGCTAGTCCGCTCGGTAGCAACCGCCGATATGGGCATTGCGACAATTGCTCAGGCTTCGGAGGCATTCGTCATAACGCCTCATGAGCTTGCAATCTTGCTGGCCTGATTCCTTCTCGTAAAATTTGTAATTTCCTTATTCTCCGGCTGCTATCTTGAAAAAATATGCGTAACGTGCGATGGCCTACGCAAAGAGGTCAATTGACCTATTACTTGCTTGGTAGGTCTTGTAAGCTAGGCTCCTCATAAAGATTATAAATGCCGATCATGTCGAGAAATTCGTACATTTCCCCATTCTGGGCAAAACCAAATTCATGACCGTAATCCTCGGAATATTCATTACATAGATCAGACCACTCCCGCAATCCTGAAGAGTTCAATTTAAAATTACCCCTCCAATCCATGCGCCATGTGTGAGCTTTTTCCTCGTTAAAATATAGAGAATGCCACGTCTCAACTTTACCCCCAGAGTACTCAAGAAAATCTTCTAAATCAATAATCTCTGTTTCCTGAAGAACCTTGACGCGTTCAGACGCTTCTAAATCTTTCCAAGCTTTATGCAAGACATCAAATTGCCTTTCTTTGTAAAGATTTATTAAAGCCTGAAGCTTTTCACTTGCCTTCGACATTTTTCTCCTTTTTTAATATTTCTGATTGGAGGCATGGATAGATCTTATTGCGTAGAGCTATAAAAAATTATCCAAATAAATTTAACTATCATTTAAGGCTTTCATCTTAACGAGTGCATTGGTCATCGATTTGATAAATGCATTTAGTTGATCCTTTGCTTGCTGAAGGTTATATCCATCCGCTAGAAATATGAGGTATCCGCTTCCACCACCGGGCCCCTGATTAGGTGGGCAGTCGATTTTGATATCTATCGCAGGCAACTCGTCCATCAACTCAAATAACGGAATTTTAGGTTTAACAAAAAAGTCTGTCTCTATCGAATTCAAGGTTACCTTGACTGGCAGCTCATTCTCGAGGAGCCAAATTTGTTCTTCGAAATCACGAATAAAGCTAGAGCTGAGAGCATCAGTTGCTTCGGATAGTGATACGAAGTCATGATCATCAAATTGATAACCAAGAATTCCTGGCAATTCTTCGACTGGTGTGTCTGACTCAAATTCGTTCATTAATGCTTCTCCATTCAACGACGAAAATAATTACTCAAATAAATGAAGCCTTCTGTATTTGGATTTGCGAAATGTGCTACTCACAAAAAAATGGTTCGGACAATCCGATCAATTTTCTCCCGATTACATTCGGTAACGAATCAATGCCGGTTGCTTCTCTTGAATCAACTTCGAAATCAATTTGCTCGTGACGCCAGTGTCTTGCTTGTTAACTGTCGAGATCATTTTTTCTGCTTCAGTAAAGCGCTGTTGTTCTCTATATAATTCGGCAAGATTTATGTTGTACCAAGAACGTGAGTTATTGTACCAATCAAGTAATATTTCGCAGAGGCGGTCCATATTCTGTAATTGCTCATCGGATGGTTCAAATTCCGGAACAGTAAATCGCGTTGCTTCCGTCATCGCGTAGGTTGATGCTTTGCGGCCTCGTAATTTATCCCACCATGTTCTGCGATCTGGGTTTTGTGCTTCCCATTCAGCTTTGTTGTCGGCTTCTTCGGCATCACGGTGAATGCGATAGCGTTCTCTGTACGCATGGTTCAATTCGCGCCAGTATTCGAGCCTAGCTGCAACTTCAAGGTCTTCGTTTTCAGAGCTGGCTATGCATACTGGCAGAAGTTCAGGGGACACTCTTTTTATAATAGGAAGATCGCTAGTCTCGGCAGAGTCAAATTCGACCAAATCTTTAAAAAGAATAAATTTTCCGCAGCTGCACTGACGCAAGCCCTCGCCATTTGGCATTAGAGAATGCTCTCTCCAGCCGTCAGTCCAAAATGCGTATGCTGAAAAATTCATTGATAAGTAGCGAGGTGCAGAAAATCTAGCGCCACAACATGGGGCAGCCATGATTCTTACCCCTCTAGTCATTGTCATGCGATCGTAGTCCTATGGTCGTGGTTAATCTTGAGATGGAAAATCAAACTGCAGCTTGATTTGCAAGCTGCTTCATTCTTGCTACAGTGTCCGCAAGAGGTTTTGCAATCGGTGTCCCTCGCTCTGTAAAAATTTCCGACAAAGTCTCGTAATACCAAATTGTCTGATCTGGCGTCGCAGTAAATCGATCAAAAACAGAATGGCCAATATTGAGTAAATCTTCGACGATTGCTCGGGCATTGTGAAGTTTGTCTGATCCACTAACTAAAAGCACATCATCCGAAGATTGCCGTAAGTGTGCGATGTATCTTTCCTTGCGAAGAAGCCATGGTTCCTTGATCCCATTTTCATTTGGCACGCCGTCAGTACAACCCTGTACGATGTTTGCTACTCTTTCGCCAAACTGGTCGCGAATAATTTTTGCAAAGTGTTGGCCGCCATCTTCGACGGCGTCGTGCAGTAACGCTGCCATCGCCTGATCTTCATCTGCGCCATGATCTAAAGCAATCGAGGCAACGCCCATCGGGTGTGCAATGTAGGGTATCTCTGTACCTTTTCTTTTTTGACCATAATGTGCCTCGATGGCGAGAGCTAGTGCATGTGTAATTCGTTCCGTTAGCATGGGGACCTTTAATTTATTCTGCTGTTAATTTATTTCTTTATTCTACGAAGCATCTTTTATCCAATGAGGTGCCGGACAATCTCCCTCGGCTGCTGATTTCAATCCTTCCGAATGCAGCCATTCCAGATGAGATTCCCAAGAAGGTGTTGGTGACACTGCTTTGCCTCCCAGACTCACCCTTGGACAAGTTGGCTCAATACGTGTGATGTAACTAAGCACGTCGTCCATTGTTTCGAATTCGTCGGTACGCACTGCAGGCAGACTATGTGTATTACGGTAGGTGATCAGTAAGACTGCACCTTCGAGATCCCGGAGCCTACCCTGGCTTATTGACGCATTAATCACCCCATCATTCGATTTCTGAAAGTTTGATGATATTCGCATCACATACATACGGTCGTCCCTGTATTCATTGGGCATTGGAGTTGTATTTCTCATAAGTCGATTTATCCCATCGGCTGTTAATAGCCAAATAATTTTCGATAGCTATTATTTTGAGCCACCTACAGGCTCAATATCTGAGCTAGCCATAGCGAAATAATCTCCTTTTGACGACAGGGGGCGCGATGAGGCTGATTTTCTGTGTGCGAGATCACACATTCGATGAAATCTGCATGGGGCACCAGCTGGGATTTCCTGCAATCCGTGGTGTGGATGCTATTTCCGCAACAGCCAATGCCCGGGGATTTACCCCGCTAACAGCGATTGCAAGGACCTTCAGTTGGCAGCGTGATGTCCTAGAGGCCGCTGCCGCTGAATGCAATCAGCGCCGTGAGGTTGCAGTCCTCAATACCTTGACACCCAATTTACTGCTTGTCCCAAAGACGCGAGGGGATGGTGGCTGGCTACCGGATGTGGATCACCTGCTAACGGACCTGATTGCAGCAGTTAATCATCTACAGGTCAGGTCTTTGCATTTCACTCACTTCGGATTTGTGCAGGGCCGGCCGCCCGAGATGGAGATGCGAAGAATTTTAGAACTATGGCTCAGTCCGTTACAAGAATCCACGCTCGACGTGCTTTATTGGGATGTCGATCGGCGGGGCCTAAATACACTGACTAACCTATATGCGGTGGTGGCTTGTCAGTATCGTCTCAAGTGCACTCAGCCAGAAATTTATGTCGCGCCAAGTTTTACATGGCAAGAGGTTGATTCAACGCCGCGAGGTAATTCAGTACACCTATTTACTGAAGGCAGAGACGATCATTTCCCCAGATTTCATTAAATCTATGTGCAATCAAAACAACAAATAAAAAAGAAGAAGAATATGTCAGCAAGCCGTGATCCTGAATTTGAGTCATTAAAACTTCCACCGCACTCCCTTGAAGCTGAACAGTCTGTATTGGGTGGCTTGTTGTTAGACAACGCAGCATGGGACAGGATTGTCGATATCTTGAAAGAGTCCGATATCTATCGAGAAGATCATCGACTGATCTTTCGGCACATCGGTCAATTAGTGTCTGCAGGTAAACCAGCGGATGTCATTACGGTATTTGAGTCGCTCCAGTCTGTCCATAAAGCCGCGGATATTGGTGGAGTTGGCTATTTGAATTCGCTTGCCCAGAATGTACCTTCCGCTGCCAATATTAGGCGCTATGCCGAATTAGTGCGAGATCGAGGGATTCTAAGAAAGCTGATCGGCATCGCTGACGAAATTTCCAGCTCCGCATTCAATACCAAGGGTAAGCCAATAAACGAATTGTTGGACGAAGCTGAGGCAAAGATATTTTCCATTGCCGAAGAGGGGTCACGAGGCACAAAGGGGTTTGCAGACATCCAATCCTTAATGACTGGGGTCGTTGAGCGTATCGATGAGCTCTACAGCAGGGAGGGTGACAACGAGGTCACGGGGGTTCCTACTGGTTTCGCAGACCTGGATAAAATGACTTCTGGTTTGCAGGAGGGCGATCTAATCATTGTTGCCGGCCGCCCATCCATGGGAAAGACCGCTTTCTCAATCAATATTGGCGAGCATGTTGCGATGGATACGGGTTTGCCTGTGTTGGTCTTCTCCATGGAAATGGGGGGATCGCAATTAGCCATGCGTATGCTGGGTTCAGTGGGGCGGTTGGATCAAAATCGACTTCGGACCGGACGTCTCAATGATGAGGATTGGCCACGTCTTACCCATGCCATTCAAAAACTCAACGAAACACAAATCTACATCGATGAGACACCGGCATTGACTCCAGTAGAGTTAAGGGCAAGAGCCCGAAGGCAGGCACGTCAATGTGGCAAGTTAGGATTGATTATTGTCGACTACTTACAGTTGATGTCATCGAACTCGCATGGCGAAAATAGAGCGACCGAGATCTCCGAGATCTCTAGAAATCTTAAAGGATTGGCGAAAGAGCTCAATTGCCCTGTGATTGCGTTATCGCAGTTGAATCGCTCTCTTGAACAACGACCAAACAAGCGTCCCATCATGTCGGACCTGCGTGAATCGGGTGCTATTGAGCAAGATGCGGACTTGATTCTCTTTATCTATCGCGATGAGGTCTACAACCCGGACTCAGCAGATATAGGAACAGCAGAAATCATTGTTGGTAAGCAGAGGAATGGACCAATTGGGCATTGTCGTTTGACGTTTATTGGGCAATTCACAAAGTTCGAGAATTTCGTCAGCAGTGGGCCTACTTACAATTAAAAAAGTAGAGTGCTAATCATCCAGTGAGAAGCTATGTACTTGGGCGAATTTTTCTTCCTCGCGACGTACACGTTTTTCTGTTAAACAAAACAGCATCAAAAATACGACAAGAAACACAACGCTGAAGTTTTTCTTGGTTTGTCGGTGTAATAGAATCGACGTCCCAAATGCGAGTGAAACGATAAGAATAAAAGCTGCCATTTTTTTGTATTGTAAGGTCAGCTTAGTTTGCGTATTTTAAAAATGCACTACGTACGAATGGGTCGGTATTGGGCTGGTCCAGTAACCATCTTGCGTAATCTCTAGGCACCTCAGCGATTGGTGTGCCTTTGTGCTTCCCAAAGGGCATGTGCGTCGGTGTGCGAGCATCTTCCGATTTTTGCCAAAGCACTTCGATCGAATCGATGTCCCGTTCTTTGCAGATATGGTCGAGTATTGTTGCGCAAATTCGAACGTCTACGCCTGCAGAGTGAGCATTCCGTAGACGCTGTTTAGCGTTCTTCCTATCCAAAAAATAAAGGATGGCGCTTTGGCTATGGGATTCGAGTTCAGGCCAAACGGCTCTAGCCAAATTGAGTGTGCAAACCCGCCGCACATTGGGTGATCCAATAACAGCCCAGTCAAAATCGACGTTGTGCCCGATTAGGTATTGAACGCCTTCAGGTAGATTAAATGAAGACGAGGGCGGACAATCAGTCAGCTCTTCGTCAAGGATATGATGAGTAGCCAAGGCCGCCAAGCCGATTGATTTACTGGGTTTGTATCGGTGTTCAAAACACTCGCCAAAGATAAGAGGCGAAAGGGAGCGAAGTTCCAACCAGGCGGCTTCGATGATTTCTGGGGCATCAAGCCCCGTAGTTTCGGTATCAAATATGATTGCTTTAGACATGGACTAAATTATTCTGACTTGGGGAAAATTCGCTCATTTGATTTGTGCTCTTCATAGAACCCTTTGAGCGTATCAACAAACTTTCGGATGCAAAAAATAAGATTGGGCATGTTCAGGCCAAAGGGGTAGTAAATGACATGATTACCGATCAGTCCGACATCGCCGTCATCCCATCGATGGGCGACGTATCGCACCATGAATCCTCGATAGTTTGCGTCAGCTGATATTTTCTGTATTTCTTCATCAGTGAGTTCGCTATTCAATGTCAAATGACCTCTGATCATCATCGATGCATAGTCTGGATAAAGGATGATGCGAAGGTTGATCCAAGTTCCCAAGACATACAGATCGCCGTCCTCCTCGAGTTTTGTTTCGTAACCAGCCTCCTCAAACCTGGCCTTCAATAGTTCACTGGTGACGTTTTCACGTGCGATTTCACGGGCCATCTCAAGCTCCAATGGGATGTGCTTTTGCAGTGGCTGGGTTGGCAATTGCAGCACTTTGAATTTGTCGGTCATGGCTTCCTATCATTGTTATCGGCGCGGCCAACGCTCTGAAGGCGGAAAAGGACGCATCGTTCGGGGATCAAGCCCCCGCGAGCGATCTCTGTCGATCGCAAGACCGCCGTCTGGGCCGATGGATAATCCACCGCCTGGACCGATCGATTGACCGCCACCTGGGCCAATCGACTGGCCGCCGCCTGGACCGATCGACTGTCCTCCTCCGGGGCCTATAGATTGACCACCGCCCGGACCGATCGAATCACAACCGCCAGGGCCGATGGAGCCTGGGATGCAGTCGCGCCAAGCTTGGGCATGTGCTGATCCTAGGGTGAACAAAGCAAGCGTAATCAAGATGGTTTTCATGGATAGGTAGCGTGCGTTTTTAAAATTGCAATATTGAGCGTGCAGTAAACAAATCACAGTTTGACCTCTGCGAGGCTCATTTACTGAGCCAGGTAACCTAGATAATCAAATCTAACTATTTGATAACAATGACGGGTTTGTTTATTTCAGGGGGAATTCATGGGCCGTACCGAGCGCCTGTATAAAATTCAGCGCTTGCTCAATAGCGGGCAGGCAGTCGCTATGGCTCGCTTCCTTGAGGCGCTAGAGATCTCTAAAGCGACATTCAAGCGCGATCTGGAATACCTGAGAGATCGGTTAGGTGCTCCCATCGTTTGGGATTCAGAGGCCAGCGGCTACCGGCTAGAGATTTCTGCTAACGAGCGCATCCATCCGCTACCAGGCCTTTGGCTCAATGAGCCTGAGATCTATGCGCTTCTAACGGGTATTGAATTGCTGGGAAATTTGGAGCCTGCACCGCTAATAGGGCGGCAGATCAGACCACTTAGAGAGCGACTTGAAAAAATCTTGGAGCTCGGTCAATTCTCGACAGAGGACATCCGACGCCGGATTCGCCTCGTGCCCATGGGAGCGCGTCAGCCTAGTAGCGAGCATTTTCAGGCGATTGCTCATGCGCTTCTGTCTCGCAAGCGTTTGAAACTTCGCCACTTCGGTAGGCTTGATGCTACGGTCACTGAGAGGGAAGTGTCGCCGCAGAGGCTAGTTTATTACCGCGATAATTGGTACCTGGATGCGTTTTGCCATCTGAGAGACGATATAAGATCGTTTTCAGTCGATGCGATTGAAGAGGCGAGTCCAATTGATAAAAGTGCTGTATCTGTGGACGATGTCGTACTCGCGACCGAGTTAGATGCTGGGTATGGCATATTTTCCGGCGGGACGACAAAAGTCGCCAAACTTAAATTTTCGCCATTCAAGGCGAGGTGGGTGGCCCGTGAATACTGGCATAAAAATCAAAAAGGTGAGATTTTGGACGATGGTAGCTACTTGCTCGACGTGCCATATTTCGATGATCGAGAGCTCATCAACGATATATTGCGACATGGGAGTCAAGTTGAAGTACTCGGCCCAGAAGAGCTAAAAACTCGGTTGAAGCAGGAAGCGCAGCTGATATTAGCAAAGCTTCAGTGATATTGAATCATCACCAAATAAAAAGAAAACTTATGCTGCTTAGAATAATTGCCTACGTCGCCAGCATCACTACAACCTGGCATCTAGTCGAATACGTATTCACACGGAACCAAATGGCTGGAATCTATCCGCCAGAGGCCGATAGCATCTCTATTCCGATCATCACAAACCAAGCACTGCTATTGGCGCTCGTAGTTTTGATTCTTCCTACTGCAATGTTAGGAAGTGCTTGGGTGATGAAAAAATTAAGTAGTTTCAGAACGATTTTACAAATGATAGTTTTGATACCATGCGCCGGGATTTATGGGATCTCGATATTGATTTGCTTAAGTATGGCTCTTTCGTCTGCAGACAGCGCTCATATTGAAATAGGAATGAGCTACGCTGTGATGTTAGTGTTGATCACTGCAGCCCTTATATTTGATGTGATAAGTCTTTATCGCCGGTTGTTTAAACAACAAAATCCTGAATAAAAGTTTTTTCACTAATAATACTCTTGTCTAAATTATGATAAAGGTCGTCAGTTAGGGTAATAATTAATATCTAAAAACCTATCCAACATCTAAATCTTACTCAAGTCGGGCTGAAAATGAAAATAAGCAAAAATAATGAAATTTCTCCGCAAAAATATGTCGAGATTTTTTACAAAAAAATGGGAATAAACTCGACTGTAAAGCCAGAACATTTTTGGAGGCAGCTCACAAAAAAATTTGGAAAGATTGCAGATGAATTTGGTGATTGCGTAGAGGCCCGAGAGAAGGGTGAAAATGTAAATCCTTATATCTTGAAAAATAGCAGCATGGAATTTGCGAATGCAATTGCCTCACAATTTGATTCGGCAAAAATAAAAGAAATTTTCACATGGTTTATTAATCAAAATTTTGACTGGAAAGAAAAGAAAATCATCGAAATTGGATGCGACAATGGAATATTGCTGTGTCTTTTTGCATCAATTTTTCATGAGTCACAATTCATTGGTATTGATCCATGTGAGCAGGCAATTCTTCTTGCAAAAGAAAGAGCAAAATTATTAGATTTAAAAAACATTGAATTTCACGTTAGCTCCGCAGATAAAATAAATCAAGAGCATCGAAATGCTAAATTTGATTTCATCTTAGCTTTCACTGTTTTTCATGAAATTTTGGGTGATGGGTTTATTGCAAAAAATAGCACATTGATGAATGGTGATGATGATACATTCTCAATTACGGATGTTGATAAAAGTTTTAATCAAATTATTAGGCGTGATGAAAGTTTGGTTGCGATTAAAGAATCCTTAACACAAGAAGGAAAATTTATTTCTGTTGACAGGTGGGTCGACCAAAATCAGCTACTCAAGTGGATCAGGCTAAATGAAAAGATTGGCTTGAATTTTTCTTTAACGGAAAGCGTAATACTACAAATTAAGCAGCCAGATAGTACGGTCGACTTGCTGCCTTTAAGCGTGCTTTCTACGATAGAAAAACCGCCTCTGCGAGCCTGTGATATTTTGTCTTTTCGTTCTTATCCGACCTACCTTCAAGCGAAGGCTTTACAAAAAATTTCAGACCAAGTGATGGCTGAATTATTGTATGAATCCTTTGATAAAACTGAGTTTTATTTCCACAAAATCACGTATAACAACGGATCTGGGACCTTGCATACTCACATGGGTGTGGCACAGGGGATTGGTTATATTTATACTACAACTAATACAAATTTTCGTGAACTTATTATCATTCCCTCTGCATTAATTTCTGAGAAAATATCAGAAGTAGTAGAGGCAAGAATCAATGCTGAATCGTATGCATCAGTTGAATATAAAACCTCAATTAATGATGTATTTTCTACACTCTCGATAAATATTGAATCCTTTGATTCAGCACCACAAAAAATAAATAAATAATTTTTAAAATACGTCAAGAATTTTTATTTTGGTTCTATAAAGATAGATGTTTTTCTTTTTTGTTCTTGCTATTCGATTAGTTTGAGCTTTAATGCAAAAAATTGAACAAAATATAATTTTTTCCGCCTCGGATCTTGTGCACTTCATGGAGTGTGAGCACCTAAGCATATTAGATCGCCTGCACTTGGATACGCCTATGGAAAAGGCGAAAGATAGTGAAGAAGCTGAGCTGATTCAGAATCGAGGATTTGCCCATGAAAGAGCCTATCTAGAGAAAGCTAAAAGTACCGCCAAAAGCTATATAGACATTGCAAAAGCGGGTGAGTCACGTGATGCGAGAGTTGCCGCGACTGTTGTGGCAATGAAAGAAGGCGTAGATCTTATCTATCAAGCGGCTTTTTACCAGGCGCCGATGATTGGATATGCAGATTTCTTGAAGCGGGTGGACAAGCCGTCAAATCTTGGTCGCCATAGCTACGAAATTATTGATACAAAATTATCCAAAAAATCACGAGCGAAATTTATCATTCAGCTAGCGTTCTACGCAGATCTTTTGGAAGGGGTGCAGGGAATTGCGCCAGATTGCGTGTCCGTAGTTCTAGGCGACGGTTTTGAAGAAAAATTTCAGCTTTCCGACTACCGCTACTATTATCAGTCATTGAAGCAGCGCTTTTTACAATTCCTAGCGAAATCTCAGGAGCAGGGGGTAGCTGAATTTGCTGCATCATCAGACCCATTCCCGTGTGATAAGTGCGATCTTTGCCATTGGCGGGATCGATGTAATAACTGGTGGGATAAAACTGACCATCTGACGCAAGTAGCAAATATCTTAAAAACACATATCCATAAACTTAATGCCGTTGGCATAAATACGGTTGAACAATTGGCTAATGTGCCACCGAGCGCTCGAATTCCAAAAATTCCTGATCCAGTATTACAAAGGCTAAGGCATCAGGCCCAACTTCAGCATAAGGCAAAGACAACCGGAGAACGATTTGTCGAGTTAATTACGGTTGATCCTGAGCAGACAGCCGAGCCGGGACCGCGAGGATTTGGCAGGCTCCCTAGGCCGTCACCACATGACCTTTTTTTTGATATGGAGGGATTTCCCCATGTTGAAGATGGTCTGGAATATTTGTTTGGGCTGTATTACATCGATGGATCTAATCGAGGTGTCTTTAAACCCTTCTGGGGACACGATCGCATAGAAGAAAAGCGAGCCTTTGAAGCTTGGGTAGATTTTGTTATTGGCCATCTTGATCAGCATCCAGAGGCACGTATTTACCATTATGCTGCCTACGAAAAAACAGCTTTACGTAAGTTGATGCGCCTTCACGGGACGCGAGAAAAAGAGATTGATCGCTTACTGAGAGAAAACAAGCTGGTGGATCTATATCAGGTTGTGCGAGAGGCTATTCGGATTTCGGAGCGGTCATACTCAATCAAGTATGTTGAAAGATTTTATCGCGCTTGTCGTAATTCTGAAGTGAAATCAGCAGGCTCGAGCATCGTTGCGTATCAAAAGTGGCGCGACAGTGATCCTAAAGAGCAAGTGATTCTCGATGAGATTGAAAAATACAATGAAGAAGATGTCATTTCCACCTATGAGCTCTTGAGATGGCTTCAAAAGCAGAAGCCCACGGGCTTACCTTGGTACGGCGAACATCTTGATGAAGCCTCGGGTGAGCTCAACGGGGGGCGATCTGAAAAAGCGCTTGCATTTGAAAAACGACTAGCGACTCTATATGCCCAGTTAAGCCACCACATTCCTGAAGATATATCAGTACGAAACGCTACGCAAACTCATGCGTCTGTCGTTCGAGACCTACTAGATTTTCATCGACGCACTACCAAGCCACAGTGGTGGGCTGTATTTGATCGTCAAGCAAAGAGTTATGAAGAGCGTGTAGAGGAAGTGGATTGCATCGCAGGTGCTTGGCCATTGGAAAATTGTCCACCAGTGCCGGAAAAGCAGTCCCTACGTTATACCTATCAATATCCTGCACAAGAGATCAAGCTAAAGACAGGTGACAACGTTGTGTTGGTAGATAGCCTAATGGGCTTATCCGACTTCATGGTGGATCCAGAGCAAAGAATTGTGACTTTCAAGCTAGGTAAAAAGCGCGAATTTACGCCTGGACCTATCGACATTGGCGCTGGCACGCCTATCGATCAAGGGGTTCTCCAAAATGCGCTATTTCGCTACGCTGAGAGCCTGATACAAGCGCTTAATGCCGCAGCAGCCAGTAGTTACCCCGCCATTGATGCGTTACTCCGCCGTGAGTTTCCCTTAGTTTCAGGCATTGAGTCCGGAGCGCCACTCCTCCCTGAGAACGCGGAGGTCAGCGATATTGCCTCGGTTATTGGTCGAATGGATCACAGCGTGATCTTCATTCAGGGGCCGCCGGGGGCAGGGAAGACCTACACCGCCTCGCATGTGATACTGGATTTACTGAAAGCGGGTAAACGCATAGGGGTATCTTCAAACAGCCATAAGGCTATCGTCAACTTGCTGGAGGCCGTAGAGAAGGAAGCCAAAGATTCTGGTTTCACGTTCAGTGGCGTGAAAAAATCTGACCCGCAAGACGCCTCTCAGTGCGTTAACGGCGAGTCCATCAAAGATATAAAAGACAAAGAAGGAATCATCGCGGCTGATGCTCAGCTCGTTGCCGGGACAGCGTGGCTTTTTGCCGACCAAGAATTTGATCAACAGTTTGATTATCTGTTTGTCGATGAGGCCGGCCAAGTCGCCCTAGGGATGCTAATTCCTATGGCCACTTCAACAAAAAATATCGTACTGCTTGGCGATCAGATGCAGTTATCCCAGCCAGTAGAAGGGGTGCATCCGGGAAGTTCGGGGGACTCGGTGCTGGATTATTTATTACAAGGTGAATCCACGATCTCTTCGAATAGAGGTATCTTCCTCGAGAAAACTTGGCGTATGCATCCTGAGGTATGTCATTTCATTTCTGAAGCAGTCTACAACGGAAGATTAGCTTCTCACCCAAAAACAAAAGAACGCGTGATCATTTGCAATGAAGCAGCAGATCCGGCGTTGAAATCATCTGGCATTGTGTTTGAGCCATTGAACCACGAAGGCTGTTCACAAGACAGTGAGGAAGAAGCGGTCCGAGTCAAAGCAATCTACGATAGCTTGTTAGAGCAAAGTTATGTCGATGATAAAGGAGCTCGTCACCAGATCACGCCTGAAAACATTTTGGTAGTTTCACCCTACAACATGCAAGTCAATCTTTTAAAGCAGTATCTTGGCAGTGACGCCAGAGTAGGGACGGTTGATAAGTTCCAAGGACAAGAGGCAGAAGCGGTCATTATCTCCATGGCCACATCAAGCGGAGAGGATTTGCCGCGTAATATCGATTTCTTGTTTAGCAAGAATCGTCTAAACGTGGCCATATCCCGTGCAAAATGTCTGGTTGTCCTGGTGGCATCTACCAAACTACTCGAGGTGAATTGTCGAACACCAGAGCAGATCGCTTTGGTGAATACCTTGTGTTGGGTACATCACGATTTTATAAATATTGATTTCTAAGAGAGATTTTATGCTTTTACGTGATTTATATTTAGCTGAACTTGATGCGCTATATCGATTTTCAAGATCTGTAAATTTAGATTTTTTTTTGAACTACGCAAAAAATCCTGAGCAAGCTCACGAGATGAATGATGCATTCAAAAAAATTAGAGTTGAGACAAAAGGAGTTTTGCCGCCCTCTGGTGGGGGTGGTTTTTTTGATGAAGATTTTCCGGATGGGAGCTTGGGTCTTGATGTTGGATTAACCCGAGATGAGTCAGTTGCGTTGGCAGTTTTTTCAAGAAAAATTGACTTGGAATCTTTAACTGATCATTTTAATAATAAAACTCTTGCCAAGCATGCGATGCGATCTATGTGGGCAATCCGTGATTCGTTGCATTGGGAAGGTACAAATATTCGCTAAAAAAACTTACAAAAGAGTTACATATCCTTTCGGTAAACCAAAACAGATTTTTTCAAAATTTCCTGGTGCTCATCGAAGCGCTTCTTCTGATTTTGCTTGGCCAGCAATATCGCTTCCATGGTTGCTGTTCTAACGGGGATTCCATCAATGCTGCCAGCCTTTGAAAGTACCATCAAATCGTCAATCAAATCTGAGCCAGCAAAAGATAGATGTAAGGTGACGCCCTCAAGGTTGGGGACATCATTCGATGGTTTTCGAAATGCAAAGGCATCTGAATCCATGATCAGATCTTTTGCATGGTTCTTATTGATGACAATTAATGCTTCCGGGTGATTGTCTGGCGTACTGGCACTCAGTAAGTCTTGGGGGATACTGTTAGGTTTTTCTTTCAGCATAAAAATATTTTCGCTGACAACGACGAAATCCCCTTGCTTAAAACTCGCAAGGCAGCGCTTTACTTCGCTAAAGCCGACCACATAAGATTCGATTAGCATGTCATTGCCCTAGTTCGATTGGTTTGTCGAGAATACTACCGACGTACGGTGGTCTGCCCGTATGCTGCGAATAGCCTCAAGTAGCTCCGGATACATGTCAGGTGTGCACTTACGACTCGGATATTGAAATACTAATTTTCTGGTGATTTCTAATGACTGTCCATCCAAGTGGTATTCGGAGGTGTATAGAATGTGCTTGGATTCATAACTAGCGTTTGCCGGCAAGGATTCGATGCTGATATGGTCTGGTAGTTGAATCGAGTACTTGTCTTCGGTGGTGTTGGAATCGCAGACATAAGGAAACACTTTAGTATCGAGAGGTTTGTAGATAGTCATGGATGCGATATGACCCGGGGATACGCCGACAGGTGGGATGAACGCCCCTTTTTTTCTAAAATCAGTAATTGAATCAAGCTTGAATGTCGATTGCCACGTAAATGGCGTCTCAATATTCTTAGGCGATGTGTAGCTGATATTTCCTGAACCAATTTCATTAAATCGATACAGCATATCGTTGACCGTCTTCTCCATTGATTCTGTCATTTCCGAAAATCTCGCTAATCGATAATTGATCTCCATGGTTCCTGTAAGCACAGACTCATTTTTTCCATCTACGCTTCCATCAGAATGAATCTTCATATGCGTGTGGGACGTCAGCTTGTTTTCATCAGCAAACATCTTCGGCGTCCTACCGTAACGATTTAGCGCCACAAGGACAGTTGGCTTATCAATGACTTGATCGTCGAGTTTGCCGAATGGGACAAATTGGGCTGTAGAGTCGAGATATAAGTCTAGTGACGGTATGTAGGTGAGTACGTGATTGATTGGGCTGTGGCCAGCAGGACCTTCTGGTAATTCGAAGGCATCGCCAAGGTTGATCAGTGCAGCCATACTCTCAATGCCGACCGCCCTAAGCATTGCTTCTAGAAGCACCACGTGATCTTTGCAGTCTCCGAATCGGCGATTGAAGATGTAAGCAGAGTCACGAGGTACGAGTCCGCCGTCATCAACGGTCGTTGAAATATAGCGAATGTTTTTTGAAACCCAAGTATAAAGCGCCTTTGCTTTCTCTTGATCTGTAATTGAATTAGCAGTTAAATCATTGGCTAACTTCGAAATCTCGGGAGTAACTCGAACTTTTTTATTCGAAGCCTTTTGATATTGACGGCCGATATCGAGATAGTCTCTTGCTTGAGTAATGATGACAAAGGGTGAATGGTCCGAGCTATCAACGCTGCCGTCTTCCCTTTTTTGTGCAACTGCTTGCTGTATTTGGAAATGATAGGTGATGTACTTTTTTGATTCCGAAACTATACCTCCAGTAAAACCCCGATGATTCAGCATCAAGTTTAATGATTTTGGCGCCTTGATCGTAAGTTGAGCGTCTTCATACACCAGGTGTGGTGACAAGCCAAATTTCAGATCGAATTCACCTTGCTTTTCTGGCTTGAAATGTCTCATGCGGTATTTGCTGCGCAGGCGACTACCAATTTCTACTTGCGGAAACACAATGGTGGTCGTGGTTTTATCGTCAAAGTGCCGCCCGTTCCTCTGTTCACCTTCTGACCGCTTGATCCAATCCGGAGCAAGATGAATAGACTTCCCGTTTGGTAGCAAGCTGCTTGCTAAAAGAATCTTGAAAGATTCTTGTGTGGCTTTTGTTTCAAAGACATGATTTGCAAGAAAATCAACGCCATACTCTGAAACAATACGTGTCACACGCTCAACTGTTTCAGAATATCTCCCGCGCTCATCAATATCGATATAGCGATGTACTTTTTCATGAACAATAGGCGGATCGTAAGGTACTGCCAATACAGCCGGTGCTGCTGCGATTCCTGCAATGATCAAAAATAACTTGGCGTATATTCGGGTCATAGGTTCTTCATTTTTCTTTTGATGACTTTGATCAATTGGTCGCTATACACATGCCAGAAGCGACCTAGATTATTTGTATATTCGTACATCATTTGAGCGATTTGGGATTGCTGAGGCATGGGCGTACTACTTGCCCATGCCAACAGGCGATGATCGTTAAATCACTTCGAACTTTCTTGGCGAATTTAGAGGTTTTGCCTAATAATCAATTCGTTAAAGTCTAGTGTCTTAGGATCGTCTTCCAGTGTGCCCCAGCGATCTTCATGAACCTCTGGCAAGCAGGTACTCAGGCGATCATGGATTTCGTCTTTTACGTCGTCCTGAACCACAGAAAGAGTATGGTCTAACAGCCGCTTGACCTGCCGAGGGGCGACCTTTGTCTGGTCCAAGGCGCCGACGAGCCAGTCTAGGAATACAGCCCATGCGAGAACGCGATCATTGAGCTCGGTAGAAATTACACCGATCAGCTCTTCAATCTCCGATGGCAAACCGCAATTCAAAAAGCGGGTGATGGCATCTTCAAAGTCAGTGTACGTTAGTGCCACATCCTCAAGGATAGACAATAAGGCCATTGGCTCAATGCCGAACATATCGGGCTCAGCTCGCCGCCGCATATAGCTGGGAGTCTCGGAGCTTGGAAGGAATTGAGCCATTTTGGACGATCGTAGTGGGGCAGAATATGCCATCGAATACAACACCCTGCTAGCTGATATCTGCACTGGCCGGACCGATCCCAATCCATGCCAACCGGCGGCCACCATTTGCTGTATTTGGTGCGGTTCTGGTAAGCCTAGTGCTTTGTCATCCGAGTCACGTTGAACCACCATGAAGAGGTTGGAGTGCTCGGTAACGAGCTGATATTTTATTGCTATCTGACTTGCCGCTTCGGTGTCGGCAGCATCACGCAACAGTTTGGCGCCCACGATTCGTGTGAGTGTGGATGTTGTCGGGGCTAAATCTAATACGGCCCGAGGGGCTGCTGCGCCGTCGGTAGTTGGCGACAAGATGAGGTTGATTGCAGCAGCAGTAACTATCGGCACTTGGCTGGGCTTGTCTTCAAGAATTGCAGCTAGATGGATCATCTCTCCTGGGTAGACGACTTTCGGGACTGGGGAGTGCCAGACAACTGACGTATGCCAATTTACAGATAGTCCGGCCACGATGCCTTGGCGCATTCGGTTAACCATGCGCTGCATAGCCGCGGCCATGTCCTCATTCGGTGATACAAACTCGCAAGCGCCATCACTATGTTCAGTAATCTCGCGCAGCAGACTTTCAGCTGGTGAGCTACCTACGCCAATCGCAAAGATTCTATGATTGGATTCCCTGGCAGACTGAATGATATTTTCAATATCCCAGACCTCGCCATCCGTAATCAGCAGCACATTGACCGGCCGCTCTCTGCTCTCACTCGTGATGTTGAAGGTGTCCGTCAGTGCATCATGCATCTCCGTGCCACCGAGATCGGCGGAGGTTTTATCAATGGCAGGCTCCAGAGATTTTGCCTTAAACTCAGTCGTTGCTGATGTGAGTTTCCCAACCACGCGACGGGGCTGGCTGCCAAACAGGCTGTAAGAGACTTTATCTGCAGAGCTCAACAATGGCATAAGCGTCCTCAAGCCATTGCGTGCAAGCTCAATACTGTCACCTTCCATCGATCCCGAGCAGTCAACCAAGATCTTCAACTCAATTTCGGAAGATAGTTTATTGGCCTCTGCATTGAATACAGGAGTAAAACTTAATAGTGCTGGATACTCATCACCGTCCTTTGCCAGGGAAAAAACACCTTGGCTTTGAACGTCATCAATGACAATGACCAGATCACGATCGAGATAGCCCTCACGACTCAAGCTGACTACGGACTGATCATTGTCGTTGCGAACACTGGTTTGATGGCTCGGGCAGCTGATCGCACCTTTTGCAAGGTCTCCGCCAATAGTAAGTTGCAAGGACAATGGATAAGAAGCTGCGAGACTCGCATCGACTGAAGCAGGTTTTTTCAATTTGCCTGTTTTGATGGGATCTCCATAACGAGGTGCGATAGTTGTTGGGATAGACAGACGCACCTGGCCTTGTTCGATTCTCAGCAATTGCGCGTATTCGATCTCAATCATGGCCTCTTCATCAGGCTTTAAGTTACCCATGTGAGCCGTGTATAGACCTTCGCCGGATTTCTCGACCATGATCGGCGTGTCGCCTTCTTTAATAGCCTTCTCGTAATTTTCTTCGGCTTCAGCTTTCGGTAGAACAGTACCTTGCCAGGTTTTTCCTGCCATCGTAGCGGTCAGACCCAGTAGCGTACATTCCCAAGCCAACGGAAAGGTATAAATCGTCTCGATATTCTTCTTTGTCGTGTTCTTATAAAACTGACGTGCCTTAACTGTAAAAAGTAGGCCATCAACGCTTGCTTCGATGTCGACCTTTTGCAGCAGTACAGGCTGACCTTTCGTTCCTTCAAGTATGGCTTTTTGAATTGTTTCGGTGGATGCAGACATTTTTACCTCACAAGTAAGTGGGATACATCAATCAGATTAATAACAGGATCAAGCACTGCCTTAAAGTAGGTAGTGCGAGTGTTGCAAGGTGTGATTCGCGACCTACATAAAATTATTGATTGAACATTGCCGGTTCGCGACCGACGACGTGTGAGCCTGGATCATCAATATGTGCAACGGAGGAGGGTCCATTGGGGATGAGCCAAGCACAGGGAAGAGTGAGTCCGCCGAACATGGATTCGTACACACAAAAATCTACCCAGCACATTTCTCCGCCTACTTGCGCGCGACCCGTTAATCCTAGTCGTGTCCATTGATCTACCAGTGCTGCGATACCAGAAGGGCCCATAGCGCCGTCACGCAGCAAATACTGGTCATGCCACACTCGTCCTCCAATCAAATGCGCATGGTCTTTCAAACAACGATCCCAACCGCCGGGATATTTGGCGCGTATTGCGCTGATATTGACGATGAAGTCGATGAATTCGGTCTGAATCGCCATGGCTAGCCTCGGTCAGTTATGGGTTTGTAAATAAACACACATCATCTTGCGCGTTAAGAATCGTTATACCGACCATCAGGCTCAAAGACTGAGCTAGCAAATTTTCACAAAAATATTTTTCTGGCTCATCTAATGAGCCTGGTGATTTTTATACTGCTTCTAGAAACAAAGTTTAAAAAAACTATCAATTTTCGAGGTCTTGAATGGCGATAAAACCCACAACCCGGGAGTCTTGGCTGGAAGCTGCGGTTCAGGAATTAATACCGATCTTTGTAAAAGCTGGCTTCGCGGTCCCTTTGTGTAGGGTGTCCTGTGGATTTGCAAGCACTGGGGCAAGGAGCGGCCATATTGGCCAGTGCTGGAGTACGAAAGCGAGTAAAGACGGGATAAATCAGATCTTTGTGTCACCTGCATTGGAGGAAGCCATTGAGGTGCTCGATACTTTGGTCCACGAACTAGTTCATGCCGTGGACGATTGCCAGCATAAGCATGGCAAAGAGTTTAAAAAAATAGCAATTAAATTAGGAATGACTGGGCCAATGCGCAGCGCAGGCGCTGGGCCCATATTGAAAGAGAAACTAAAGGAGGTGGCGGGCAGGCTTGGGGCTTATCCGCATGCCAGGCTATCCGTACCCATGAAGACCGTGACCAGATCGCCGCGGCCACGAGCAAAGTGCCGAAAATGTGGATTCACAGTCCCAATGCTAAAAGACTTTTTGCATTATGGGCCGCCAATATGCCCGAAAGACCGGGTTGAGATGGAAGCAATCGGCGATTGGGAAATAGCTTAGCGTTCGTATTGCCGGGAGGCGGATTCATGCTCCCGGTGTACCTTGTCACGCAGGGCTTTGGGAGAAAGGACCTTAACTGCAGCACCATGTTTGGCAATATCAAGCAGGAGTTCGCGGTCGTCAGAATAGGGGAATTCAAGAATATAAGCGCCAGACTCATCAAATGAGCCCCTTTGGTCAGGATGCCAAAGCTCAGCAGCTACCCAGCGGGCGCGCTCAGGGGTAAATTTCAGTTTTGCAGTATGTTTGGATTTACCTGCAAAGATGCCGTAGCTGACAGCAAGATATTGGTCGAGAGACTTGATGGATACATCGATAGCTTTTTTATTAACAGGGTTTATAGCTCGGATGCCATCCAGAGAAAATCCGCGTAGTCCGTCTCTTAGGTGACACCATGCATCTAAGTACCAGTTATCTCGATAGTGAATTAAACGCTGAGGGGAGATTTCGCGGAGGGTGATTTCGTTACTTGCTCGAGCGTAGTATTGGATTTCGATGCGTTGTCGCTTGAAAAGGGCAACCCCAACTTCGGAGAAAAAATGACTACCTTGAACGCGACGGCCCATATCAACTAGCTTGATGCGCTTGCGAATTTCTTTTGACGAGGATTCACCCTCGCCAATGACTGCATCGAGACGCGAAAGAAAGGGTTGGATGTGTGGCCCGATGATGCTGCCTTGATCGAGGTTCTCGAGCAGCTGCTGCATGGTGATCAGCGCAAAGATCTCTTGCTCGGAGAACCAAAGACCGGGAAGCGAAAACTTGTTCTTGCTGTTGGTGGTGCTCTCGTAGCGATATCCCCGAAGGTCATTGTCGTAGACCACCGGAGCGTTAAAGCGATCGCGCATGTATTCAAGGTCGCGCTTGAAGGTGGCAAGCGACACTTCAAGAATCGAAAGAAAAGTGTCTCGACTGACGATTTTTCGATCTTGAAGAACTTGATCGATTTTATAGAAGCGTTCAAGACGGTTCATAAAATTTTCCTCATATTTAAACTATCAGCCTAGGATCACTCCATGGTTAACGAGGTTAAAGACCCTTTATAAAAAAATATGACCACTATTTTTTTGTTTGAAGAGGCAAATAAAAAAATGAACTGTTTTTCAATTTAACCTATGTAGCGAATACATCTTGCTACATAATTAGTTTACCTTTGGATAACCTTTCAAAATTCGTGCAAAAAAGAGGCTCAATAACTACCGGAAAGGTGATGAAAGCGACCGTATGATGGGCTGCTGCATCTCAGTTCTTGGCCAGTCCGCAGCAGGAGTGGTACCACCTAATGCAACTGCCATACGAGCACGTGATGCATCAACCTCAAAACCTCTTGGTGTAGTCACCTCTGTCTGTGATGAAGTTAACTTTGCATCCCCCATAGCGACAATGCCACCGATAATTTTTCTTAAGAACTGAAGATTTGCGCCACCGCCTGCGAAAACTACATCGAGATGAGAAATGCCGTGGTTTGAAGCGTGAAGTTGTGCTTTAAAGCGGGAGCCCGCGTCCTCTAGCATTTCCATGATTGCAGTTTTTAAACCACTTGCCATTTTTTGGAGTTTGTCTGTTCGTACGAGTTCTTCTCGCGAAACTTGTACCTTTCGGAAAACCAGATTGCCGGTCTCGAATAGCGTTTCTTTGGAGCGGCGAATATCATTTTTCAGTGCTGCAAGGTCAATACCGCTATTTGGACCGAGCCTTTCTGCAACTAATTTTATTAGAGCGTCGTCGATTTCATCTCCTGCACCGAACAAGCTACGTGCAGGTGTCATTGGAATAAGCTTCCGGGTTACCTTCGAATATTCATCTGGTAAAACAGAGACAAATAGACCTAAGTCGATGGTGCCCGCCCCGACGTCCACGACTAAAGTTGCGCTACGATTGTTTGGGGAAGGATCTTGAAGTAACTCAAGCGCCGCAGCAACAGGTTCTTCAACCTCAACATCGAAGGATGGTTTTTTTGATGCTTGACTTGCTTTTTTATACCAGAGGTTAAACTGATCAGTACTCATTTCCTGCATTATCGCTGACCCAGTAGTGCTGAATGCGATATGACTGAGCTGATCGTAAACAACGGCTATTTTTTGTCGATCCGATGTACTCCAGACGGGGTGACTTATGCGATATGAGAGAGCGCTGGTTTTTAACTTAAAAATATTTTTGCCTGCAACTATTGAGTCTTTTACTGCCAGCGCTAGTAAACCAGCGATTAGTTGAAATCGGGAAAATGGTGCGCTACTTACTTCCGACTGATGTACCTGAGAGATGTTTGTTGGACTGAGCCAGGATTTCGGGCTTGATTCAAAAAGCAATCGTGGCTGGGCAGAGAGACCTGCCTCAAGTGCTTTGTCACCAAAGAAAATCTTATCGCCAGCAATTGGAATAAAGATAGCGCTAGGAATAGATGCATTATCAATTTGACTTCTCGGTGCAATTGCAAGCGGATGCGATACCGAATCCTTTTGTTTTCGTATTGCGGCTCTAATAGAACTGGTCCCGAAATCAATGCAAAGAGTGTCCACAAAATCACCTTTCAGTTCACTGGGAAGACCAATGCACGAGTCAGAATTCTTTGGGAGTTATCGCTTCTCAACAGTCGAACGCCAGGTATTTCAATGCGAACGTTAGTTGGTGGTTGTGCGCTGCTATCTCCAAGAAAATGTTGAAGCGGCTGATACTGAACTAAATCTCCCTTTGAACCATACATTTCTATTTTTGCCTTGCTCGCAACTAGATTAACTAAAGTGCTCACTTCATTTGCGACAGACGGATCGGGAAGATCGGAGCAGTACCGATACCAAGAAATCAAAAGGGCCGCTATTTGTTCCTGAATTCCTGAATGAGCGGATAGTTCATCGCTGCCTTCAATCGCAGGATCTTTAGTCGGCGAGAGGATGGCTTTAACTAGCTCTCTATCTGTGATGAATCTTGCCGAAATTTTTTCTATTGGTAAGCAATGGGAGGCAAATGCTAATAGCTGTCTGACCTCGACAGTATTATTCATGCCATACATCTTTACGTGCTGAAGCACAGTGCTTACTATTCGCGAGCTTAAAGGGTTAAGATTTTTTTGTAGTGTTTTCGGTAAACCGCCTGGCTGCTTCGAAAGGATTGTCAGGCCTTGAAGTGTTTTTTCACTAAGCAGTATCGTCGGCTCGCGAGCGCTTATCGTTTCCAAAATTCCGAGCGTAGATTTTTGAATTTCAAGAATAGCTTTCGAAGAAGAGTGATTTTTTTGACTAAGGTCGACTACCGCCGAAGCTAAAATAGAAAACTCCTCTCCAAAATAACCACCTGATTCGATTTCACGCGATGGCAAAAACTTAGCTACTAATTTAAGTACTTGATTAACGTGATCAAGATCGTTGGCGTGCGCCGTCTGAATTATGCTCGACAGTTCCTTTACTAAATCAGCATACGTAGTGCTTGAAGTGATTGCTAATTTTGCGAGTTCGTTGGCAAGTGCTTTGCTTGTTTGTGTATTTATTGCTTCTTTCAGGGCATAAGAAATCTTCCAGCTTGCCTTTAATGGTCCCAAAAGTTTGATAGAACCAATCCGCTCGTCATCGTTAGCCAAGGTGTTCAAAGCGGGTGGAGCAGTATCAATCCACCGTAGCGGTCGGATTTTTTGCTTGGCTGCCGACTTACTACCTTTAACGATCGCCAATCCAATAAGCCCGAGACACTGATACGCAAGTACTTCATCGGATTCTTTTTGAAGTTTTATTGCAAGCAGATTCACCTTCCGATCGATATCGTCAGAGAACTTCTCATCAATCTTTTTTTTGTTCAGTGGTAGCAGCGATCGCAATACAGCAACAATTTCAGCGGTATCGGCTTCGTTGCTGGCAGGTGAATTCGAAGGTGGGGTGGATGTAGTCATTTTATTATCGTTTTGTATGCCGTAACCTCATCATTATCCCTATAAAACTAAGTCTCAGCGAACCATTTTGTTTTTAAAAAAATAATATATTTAATCGTCGTAAAAATTTGACGCTGCTGAGAACTAGAACAATTCTTACCCTCGACAAGCTCACCCAGTGAGCCTGTCGAGCGGAATCATCATCAGATCGTCGTCCCAAGCTCACTTGGTGAGCCTATTGACAAGCAATATTTACGACTTAAAGACTTAAAATTGAAAATTTTGCACTATTATGGTCTTGTTTTCTATCAACTTGCATTAACTATGTCTACAAGCGCAGGCGAAGGTGGAATCCTCACGATCAGGGAAGTCGCGGTTTACTTGAAGGTGACTGAGCGAACGATCTACAGGCTCGCGGCAGCTAAACAGATGCCCGCGTTTAAGATCGGCGGTAGTTGGCGATTCTCGCGCTTGGATATCGACAGTTGGATCAAGCAACAGTCAATGGAGGGGCTTGATGATCGTATAAACAAAGAAATTGAGCCCCTGAAGCGATGACAAAACTTGATAAAAACAAACATCTAGAACGCTTCGGGTTTAGCTACGAGCGTGGTGGAGTTCATACCGCAAGAACAATGATGCTCGTTGAATTACGGGCTTTGCTGTCGTTCGTCGACAATACGGATGCACCCAAAAGTGAATATCTAGACGCCATTCAAACAGCAAACTGCCTTGGCAAGCGATCTGGCAAAACGCGTGTTTTGACCTTCAGGCACTTAGCTGATCTTTATTCGCTTGATCCCAAACTACCCTTGTTCCGCGCACTGCGCTTTTTTTGGCAGCGCGATGTAGACGGTCAGCCACTTATAGCGGCAATAAGCGCTTATGCGCGCGACCCGCTTTTCCGTATTACCGCACCATTCATCCTTAATTTTCATGAGGGTGCGACTATTTCACGAATAGCACTTGAGGAGTTTATAGAGCACCAGGAGCCCGGCCGATTCAGCAAAGCGACTTTGAAATCAACTGCTCAAAACATCAATTCGTCATGGACCCAGTCGGGGCATCTTTCAGGCAGAGCACGCAAGATTCGTGAGCGTACGATCGCTACGCCTGGTTCTGTTTCATTAGCGTTGCTAATGGGTTACCTCAGCGGCCTACGTGGAGAGTCACTTTTCAATAGTGACTTCACCCGTTTACTTGACTGTTCATTTGATAAGACGATCGAATTGGCAGAGGACGCTTCACGGCGTGGATGGATCTCGCTAAAACGAGTTGGTCAGGTGATCGAAGTCCTTTTTCCAAACTTGATCACCATACAAGAAATGGAGTGGCTCCGTGAGCAGAATTAAGCGCTTAATCCAGTCATACAGTAAGTACGTCGCTGTACCTTGGCGCGATGACGCTGCTGCAGCTCAGCGGGTCATCTTCTGTGTTTACAACGAGACAGAAGAACTGCGCTTGCGCGCAAAAGTAGATGAGTTCGAAATTGCGACACGTGCTTCAGGCCATGAATGGGCACTTTTTGACTTTACCGATACCTTCCCCAATTGGCTTTCATCACAGAGATATGCAAAGAGCTATTTTGAAAAGCCAAACCTCTTGTCAACACTGCTACCGAAGTACCTTTCCTTCATTGAAACCGAATTTGCCTCATTCTTGCAAACTAAAGAAGTGAATGGAGATTTCGTTATTGCTATCAAAGGTGTTGGATCGCTTTTCGGTTTCTTGAAAGTCAAAGAGGTAGTAGACAAACTCGCCCCGATGGTCGAAGGTCGTCTTCTGGTGTTTTTTCCTGGCAGCTACGAAGACAACAACTACCGACTGTTAGATGGATACGACGGTTGGAACTACTTGGCTGTACCCATAACTGCCGACAAAGAATTTTGATTTAGGGGAACACAAATGCTCAACCGTGAAATTTATCAAAAAGATCCCTCCACTCGAAAATTAGTAAATGAGGGTGTGGCTAGCGTCAACGATGAAAAAACAAGCCATGCACTTTCAGTTCTTAGATATGAATTGGAAACCTTCGTCTGTGATGGCCAATATGAAAAGGGTCTGGTACATATTCTTGAGACATATCTGAAAAACATTGAGCAGTCTGAGCAACCTGCTGTTTGGGTGAGTGGCTTCTATGGCTCTGGTAAATCTCACCTGGTTAAGATGCTTCGTACACTTTGGGTCGACAGCAGCTTTGACGATGGAGCAACTGCTCGAGGCATTGCATCACTTCCCAAAAGTGTGAGTGACCAACTTAAAGAGCTCAGTACTCAAGCCAAGCGACACGGTGGTTTGCATGCGGCATCAGGAACGCTTGGATCTAGTTCTCGCGACAAATCTGTTCGAATGGCATTGCTTGGAGTACTTTTTAAATCGGTAGGTCTGCCAGAGCAATACCCAGTAGCCCGTTTTGTAATGTGGCTCCAACACGAAGGTATTTACGATGCAGTGCACAGCCAAGTAGAGAAAAGTGGCTTTGATTGGAACGAGGAGTTGGACAACTTTTATGTCGCTGAGGGTTTGCATGAAGCGCTGGTCAAAGCCAAGCCTAATTTATTCACATCCACAGCGTCTTGCGTTGAAACCCTGAACAACTTGTACCCCTATGTGCAAGACGTCTCAAGCGGCGATATGCTCAAAGCTATTCGGCAAGCACTAACTAAAGACGGTAAGTTTCCTCTCACCTTGGTGGTTTTGGATGAGGTGCAGCAGTACATCGGTGAAGACAGCCAACGATCGATCGACGTTCAAGAAGTTGTTGAGGCCTGTTGCAAGAACATTGGAGCCAAGATGCTGTTTATGGGCACTGGGCAAACGGCTGTGACAGGAACATCTAATTTGAAAAAGCTCGAAGGCCGCTTTACCGTTCGAGTCGAACTGTCAGATGCTGACGTGGACGCAGTGATTCGTAAAGTTATTTTGGCGAAAAAACCTGAAGCAAAGGCTTCAGTTGAGAATGTGATGCAAACAAATTTAGGTGAGATCTCTCGTCACCTGTCGGGTACAACCATCGGCCATCGCCCAGATGACATTCAATTTTTTCCGCAAGATTACCCCATCCTTCCTGTGCGCCGTCGCTTTTGGGAAAGCGCCCTTAGAGTGCTCGATCAGACAGGAACGGATAGCCAACTGCGAAACCAGCTGTCCATGATCCATAAGGTCATCCAGACTAATGTGGATGCACCAGTTGGCTGCGTAGTGCCTGCGGATTATCTCTATTTTGATGCAGCTGACAAGCTACTTCAATCGCGTATTTTGCCGCGCAAAGTTCATGAGCGCACTATGGTCTGGATCAAGGGTACAGATGACCAGAGGCTAATGGCCCGCGCGTGCGGCTTAGTGTTTTTGGTCAACAAGCTCGCTAGTAGCAATAACGAAATCGGCATTCATGCGACCCTCGATACCTTGGCTGATTTGTTGGTCGAGGACCTCACGCAAGGTTCCAGTGCACTGCGCAGCAAGTTGCCTGACATCTTGGACAAATGCGAATTATTGATGAAGGTGGGGGATGAGTATCGGATTCAAACCGAAGAAAGCGCCGCCTGGAACGACGAGTTTTTGAGCCAGCGTAGTAACTTGGCCAACGAAGCTCATCGCGTTGACGCTGAGCGCGACGATCGTATTCGCCGAAAATTTGGTGAGTTGGTTCGTAAACTATCACTAGCACAGGGCACATCTAAAGTAACAAGGGACATGTACCCCGTCTTTGATGCCCAGCTTCCATCTGATGTCAATGAAAAGATATCAATCTGGGTTCGAGACGGATGGAGCATTGATGAGAACTCTGTTCGGGCCGATGCGCGACAAATAGGCAACCAGTCGCCAACTGTTTTTGTATTTATTCCAAAGCGATCCGCAGATGATCTTCGACATTACCTGATCGACTTTAAAGCGGCCAGCGCCACACTGGATAAGAGGGGCATCCCCAATACGGCAGAAGGCACAGAGGCTTACTCAGCCATGGACACCACGAAGAAAACTGCAGAAGGCAAGATCAACGAACTTTTGCAAGAAGCATTTTCTGGTGCGCGTGTTTTCCAAGGCGGCGGAAACGAAATTCTTGGCAATGACCTTCAAGCCATGGTGCTTGAGGCAGCCACCAATTCGTTGCAGCGCCTCTATCCGCAGTTCCACATCGCGGATCATGGTGGTTGGTCCAAGGTCTATGAAAAGGCACAAAAGGGCGCACCTGATGCATTGAAGAGCGTGGGCGATGACGGTGAGCCTGCGATGAACTCAGTCTGTAAGGCGATTCTGGCCTATATCGCGGGCGGTAAGAAGGGAATAGACATACGGAAAAACTTTGAAGGAGCCACATACGGTTGGCCTGGTGATGCCGTAGATGGTGGCTTGCAAGTGCTTCTGGTTGCAGGGCTGATCCGCGCCCAGGACGAGAGGGGCCAGACCATCGATCCGAAGGAGCTGGAGCGCAAAGTTATCGGCAAGACTATGTTTAAGGTTGAGTCGGCCACGGTTTCTGCAGCGCAGCGTATTCAGATCCGCAAAGTGCTTCAGAAGGTCGGCCTCATTGCCAAGCAAGGCGAAGAGCTAGCCTACGTGCCGCAGTTCTTGGTTAGCGCACAAGAATTGGCTAATCGCGCAGGTGGTGAAGCTCCTCGGCCAGCACGACCTGCCACTGCCGGTCTGGAAGAAATACGTCTCACAGTAGGTAACGAGCAGCTCTTGGCTTTGTACAACCAGCGTGACGAGCTAAGTCAAGCAATCGATACCTGGACAGAAGTCGCCGAGCGTATTGAAAACCGTATGCCAACCTGGAACATCTTGAAGCGTCTTCTGGCTCAGGTCAGTGGCTTATCTGGTGCCGAAGTATTGCTGGCGCAAATTACGCACCTTGAGCAGCAGCGACTTTTGCTTGAGGAGCCCGATCCCATCACGCCTCTGGTCGCCAACCTCACGCAGTTGCTGCGTGATGAGCTCAACCGTCTGCAAATCAACTATCAGACCCATCACAAAAATGGCATGGAGCGACTAGACGGAGACACTAATTGGAAGCAGCTGGAACCTGAGCAGCGCAACACCCTTCTCGCCGCTCAAAAACTCACGCTCGCCGACTCACCTCAAGTGCAAGTAGCCAACACCGACGAAGTGCTTGCCACGGTTGATCGACTGTCGCTTTCGTCGTTTTCTGATCGTGTGGCAGCCATCGATTCACGTTTTGACGCAGTACTAGTCGCCTCAGCTGAGTTGATGGAGCCTAAGGCACAGTTCGTTAAGCTGCCAAGCCGCACGATCAAGACCGAAGAAGATATCGATGCCTGGCTACTGGACGCAAAACAATCCATCGCACAGGCTTTGATACGCGGCCCTGTCATCCTTCACTGAGACCTGATTCACAATGATGCAAGCACTCGAAAAAGACCTGCGCAGCGCGCTGGAGAAGACCGTCAAAGCGGCCCGCGCGGTAGCCGAAACGGCTGCGTATGCGGCCTTAGACCAACTGGGTGTGGG